>NZ_JASHKO010000005.1:33032-666336 GCF_030056745.1 Rhodococcus sp. IEGM 1406
GCGCTGTTATTACCCGGGGGGGTTTAATAACGGCGCACAGCACTTGGGGTTACTTGTCGTGAATGATCACGCCACGGATGTTCTTGCCATCACGCAGATCCTGGTAGCCCTGGTTGACGTCTTCGAGGCTGTAGGTGTTGGTGATCAGTTCGTCGAGCTTGAGCTGACCCGCATCGTAGAGACGAAGCAAACGCACGATGTCGTACTGCGGGTTCATTGATCCGAACAATGTGCCCTTGATCGTCTTCTGGTTCAGCGTCAGATCGGTTCCCGACACGTGCACGGTCAGCTTGGCCGGATCGGCGAGACCCGTGATCACCACGGTGCCGCCCTTGCCGATCACTGCTGTCGCTGCACTGACCACGTCCTCGTCGACGGTGCCGACAAGGATGAGCGCCGCGTCGGCGCCCTGTCCCCACGTCAGCTCGTTGACCTTGGCAGCAGCGCTCTCGGCGTCTGCAAAGGCATGGGTTGCACCGAACTTCAGTGCGGTCTCACGCTTGAGAGCAACCGGGTCGACCACCACGACATACTTGCAGCCGGCCGAAACGGCGCCCTGGACGGCGTTGATGCCGAGACCACCGATGCCGTAGATCACAGCGGTGTCACCGGCGCGAAGGTTACCGGCATTTACTGCCGTTCCCCAACCCGAAGGCACGCCGCAGCCGACGACCACCGCTGTCTCCAAGGGAAGCCAATCGTCGATCTTGACCACCGAGTGCTGAGAAATGGTGGCGCGCTCGGAGAATGTTCCGAGCATGCACATTCCGCCGAAATCCATTCCGTTGCCGTGGAAACGGAAGGAACCGTCCGTCATCGAACCTTCGAGGATGGTGGCACCCATGTCACAAAGGTTCTGGCGACCGGTCGAGCAGTAGCGACAGGTGCCGCAGTTGGGGATGAAGCTACACACGACGTGGTCGCCCGGCTTGACCTTCGTGACGCCGGGTCCGACCTCTTCGATGATGCCCGAGCCTTCGTGTCCGCCGACAATCGGGTAACGCGGCGGGAGATCACCGTCGGTCAGATGCAGATCCGAATGGCACAGTCCGGCAGCGGTGTACTTGATCAGTACCTCACCCACCCCTGGGCCGTCGAGGTCGAGTTCCATGATCTCGAAAGGCTTTCCGGGCTCGAGCAGTACAGCAGCTTTGGTCTTCACTGGTGATCTCCTTGATTGTCGGACGAGAGAATGAGCGATGGGGGTCGGTCAGAGGGCGATGTTGACGGCCTTGGTCTGGGTGTAGAGATCGATAGCCGAAGCGCCGAGCTCGCGGCCCCAACCGGACTGCTTGTATCCGCCGAAAGGCATTGCGGTGTCGAAGCCGTTGTACTGGTTGATCCACACCGAGCCAGCCTTGAGACGCTTGGCCGTGCGGTGGGCCTTGGAAATGTCACGGGTCCAGATGCCGGCGGCAAGTCCGTAGATGGAATCGTTTGCGGCAGTGATGGGTCCGTCGTCCGCGTTGAACGGCAGCGCTGCCACGACGGGTCCGAAGATCTCCTCCTGAACGATGGAGAATTCGGGCTTGACGTCGACGAAGACAGTCGGCTCGACGAAGTAGCCCTGATCGCCCCAGCGGTTACCGCCGGTGAGTGCACGTGCGCCGTCGGCGATTCCCTCACGGAGGTAACCGGTGACCTTGTCGAACTGCTCCTGCGAGACCAGCGGTCCGAGCTGGGTGGTGGGATCGAGGCCGGGTCCGATCTTGACCTGGCTCGCTGCGTGCGCGACGGCCTCGGTGAACTTCTCGAAGATGGTGTCCTCGACGTACAGACGGGTACCCGCAACGCAGCACTGACCGTGGTTGAACAGCCAGGCGTTGAGTGAACCCTCCACCGCGGAATCGAAATCCGCGTCGGCGAATACGATGTTGGGGCTCTTGCCACCGAGCTCGAGCGTAACCTTCTTCAGGTTGCCTTTGGCGGCGTCGACGATCTTCTTACCCACCTCGGTGGAACCGGTGAACGCGACCTTGTCCACGTCGTCGTGGCCGGACAGTGCAGCACCTGCATCGCCGAAGCCGGGAACGATGTTGACGACGCCGGGCGGGAAGCCTGCTTCTTCGAAGACCTCCGCGAGAAGCAGTGCGGTGAGCGGGGTCTGCTCAGCGGGCTTGAGGATCACCGTGTTGCCGGCAGCGAGCGCGGGGGCGAGCTTCCACGACGACATCAGCAGCGGGAAGTTCCACGGCACGATCAGTCCACAGACGCCGATTGCCTCACGCAGGGTGTAGGCGTGGAACTCGCCGCCCGGAGAGAAGGGCATCGACACGTTGACGGTGCTGCCTTCGATCTTGGTGGCCCAACCCGCGTAGTAGCGGAAAACGTCTGCGGCCCAAGCCACGTCGACGGCGGTGGCGATGGCAACGGACTTGCCGTTGTCGAGAGCTTCGAGCTGACCGAATTCCTCGGCACGAGCACTGAGAATGTCGCCGACGCGCCAGATCATCCGCTCGCGCTCGTTTGCCTTCATCCGAGACCAGGGGCCGTCCTCGAAAGCCGTTCGGGCGGCGCGTACCGCGCGGTCGATGTCTTCGGCCTGGCCGTGTGCCACGTCTGCGAGCTTCTGTCCGTCAGCCGGGTTGTACGTCGCGAAGGTCTGACCCGAAGCGGCGTCGACGAATTCGCCGCCGATGTAGAGCTTCTTCGGTCCGTTCAGGAAACCCTGTACCGCGGAACTGATGGTGTGTTCGGCTACTGCCGTCATCGGAAACTCCCCTGAAGTAGTGAGGTGCGAATGTGATGCACGCCATACTTCCGCGCTTCCGGGGGTGCTAACTGTCCGAACTTTGTACAACTCAATTCGGACAGTCAACTACACAGTGATGTCGAGCGCCCGCATCCGTGTGTAGAGAGTGCTTCGGCTGATTCCGAGTTGCGCCGACGCGTGAACCTTGTTGCCGCCGCAGTCTTTCAACGCTCCGATGATCGCCTGGCGCTCGGCCTTCTCCCGCCCTGCCAACCGCGACACCTTGGCCGTGGTGCGATAGTCCTCGGGCAGATCGACGACGTCGATGCGATTACTCGAGCGTTCACCTGAGGCCCGATTCAACACGACGCGCAATTCGGCCAGGTTGCCCGGCCAACTGGCCGCAGCGAGCGCTTCGGCAGCGCTGGCGGTCAACCTCAACTCGGGCGAGATCCCCTCCAACATCACCTGAGCCAACTCGGCGATCTCAGCCTGTCGCTCGCGCAGAGGGGTGATGACAACCCTGGAGGCGCATCGTGAAAGCAGCGCCGCGATGGTCGGCGGAAGATCAACTGCCGCCCCGCTGGTCAGTACGATCTTCGGCCCCTCGGCGCTGGCATCGATCAGGTCTGCGACCAGCGGCAACACCGAATCGGGAAGGAGCTGCACCTGTTCGATCACGACCACGCCCGAACGCTTACGGGCTGCTCGCACCAGATCGGTGATCCACTGCTCACGGCCGTCGAACGCGATCCGCGTGGCATCGTGCCAACTGGCGTCGACGCTCCCGACCACGTCCGATGCTGCCGAAGTTCGACCGGAACCCGCTTCACCAGAGATGGCAACTGCGGACGACGAGGCCCGCGCTCGCATGAGGTCTCGGCGCAGTCGTTCCCCCGGAGATGGTGCCCGCTCGTGGGTTCTGCGGATGGGCGCCCGTTCCCGTTGGAGTGGTTCGACCAGGAAGAGTGCACCGCCGTCGGCCCCGGAAATCCGGTCGGCTTGAACTCGCGCCAGCGCACCGGACGCCAATTCGACTGTCACAAGCCTCGATTGATCAGGATTGAGATCGGCGATCAAGGACCGGAGTGATACGTGGTCGGCGGTGTCGAGCAGATCCAAGGCCGTTCGGTTGCTCAGCAGGATGTCGTCGCCGATGGCCGCGACGGCAATGTGGCGCTGATGTGACACTCGCTGGAATGCGTCGACCAGCCGCTGCTCCGACGCCTTGGAGCCTTCGAGCAGTCGTTTCTCGATATCCGCTGCAGCACGCGCAAGGAATGGCGCGAACAGCGGGTTGGCCTGCGAGACAACGCCGGTCATGTCGAGAATACCCTCGACGCGACGTGTGACGGGATGCAAGATCGGCTGGCCGTAGCAGCTCAATCCCTTGAGGCTGTCGAGGAAATGCTCGTCCCCGTGGATCACCACGCTTCGACCTACCTCGAGCGGAGTACCGAGTGCATTGGTACCGGCGTGCTCTTCACCGAAGCGTGAACCGTTGACGACGCCCAACCGCTCGATCGTCCGCTCGACGCGGCTGTCGGAGTACACCGAAGCGACCACGCGGCATTCTCGATCAGCAAGCAGCACACAGAAACCGGTGCCCGCGATCTGTTGCGACACCTCGTCGAGCACGGGCGCGGCCGCCCGGAGCAGACGAGATTCGCCGTCCTGCTCCTCGGTGTCCACGGCGATTGCCGACGACGGATCGAGGCCACTCAGTCGAGAACGCTTCCAGGAGAGCGCGATCTCGGGGCGTACCGGCTCACGCTCCCCTGGGTTCGCGGACATATGCTCAGGCCTGACCGATCAATTCGATCGCCTGTTCTCGCATCGCGATCTTGCGGACCTTGCCCGTGACTGTCATCGGGAACTCGTCCACGACATGGACGTACCGCGGAATCTTGTAGTGCGCGAGCTTGCCGGTGCAGAAGGCACGGACCGAATCGGCGTCCAGATCGTCTGCACCTTCGCGCATCTGGACCCACACCATCAATTCCTCGCCGTACTTGGCGTCCGGTACACCGATGACCTGCGCGTCGAGAATGTCGGGATGGGTGTAAAGGAACTCCTCGATCTCACGCGGATATACGTTCTCACCACCGCGGATGACCATGTCCTTGATGCGTCCCGTGATAGCGACGTATCCGGCCTCGTCCATGACTCCGATGTCTCCGGTGTGCATCCACCGGGCAGCGTCGATCGCCTCGGCGGTCTTCTCCGGGTTCTCCCAGTAGCCGAGCATGACCGAGTAACCACGCGTGCACAGTTCGCCCGGCTCGCCGCGCGGCACCGTCAGTCCGGTTGCCGGATCTACGATCTTGATCTCGAGGTGCGGCCCCACCCGACCGACGGTTTCGGTGCGCTGCTCGATCGAATCGTCAGAGCGGGTCTGCAGCGACACCGGTGACGTCTCGGTCATGCCATAGCAGATGGACACCTCTGCCATGCCCATGCGATCGATGACCTGCTTCATCACTTCGACCGGGCAGGGCGAACCCGCCATGATGCCGGTGCGAAGGGACGACAGATCGAAGCTGTCGAAGTCCGGCAGCGCCAACTCGGCAATGAACATCGTCGGAACGCCGTAGAGGGACGTGCACTTTTCGGCCTGGACGGCCTCGAGCGAAGCGCGCGGATCGAAGGCGGGGCCCGGAATGACCATGGCAGCACCATGACTGGTGCACGCAAGGTTGCCCATCACCATGCCGAAGCAGTGATAGAACGGCACCGGGATGCACACCCGATCGACCTCGCTGTAGTGGCACAACTCGCCGACGAAGTAGCCGTTGTTGAGGATGTTGTGGTGGCTGAGCGTCGCGCCCTTCGGGAAACCGGTAGTGCCCGAGGTGTATTGGATGTTGATCGCGTCGTCGGCCGACAGCGCGGCTTGGGCAGCTGCGAGCGGAGCCGGATCGCTGGCCTGGGCCGCCAACCCGTCGGCAAGCACCGCGTCCCACTCGGGTGAACCGAGCAGGAGCACCGACGTCAGATCCGGGCACTGCGGCCGCACCGTCTCGATCATCGACGCGTAGTCCGAGGTCTTGAAGCTGGCCGCAGACACCAGCGTCGAGATTCCGGCCTGCTCGAGCACGTACTGCAACTCGTGCGAGCGGTACGCCGGATTGATGTTGACCAGGATCGCGCCGATCTTTGCCGTCGCGTATTGCGTGAACGTCCATTCCGGACAGTTGGGAGCCCAGATTCCCACTCGGTCGCCCTTCCCCACACCACGGGAAAGTAGTCCGGCAGCGAGCCCGTTCACCTGCTCGGCGAACTCCCGGTACGTCCATCGTCGACCGCTGGCGTGGTCGATCAACGCATCGCGGTCACCGTGTGCGGCAACCGTGCGATCGAGGTTGTCTCCGATGGTGTCGCCCAGCATCGGACCGTCCCATACTCCGGACGTATAGCTGGGCAGCGGCGTACTCATGTGTTCTGTCCTCTCCGGTTACCTGTTCAGGCACCTATGAGAGGGGCCGCCGCAGCGGACCCTCTCATCTACGAATTTACTCGATTCGGTGTGATGCACGACATACTTCCCGGTGCGGGGTGTCCGTAACTGTTCAGAGTCCGGACACCCCACCCGCCTGCTGTGCGCCTTTATTAACCGCCGGCGGTTAATAAAGGCGCACAGTGTTTACAGGGCGTGGTCCTTGGTCTCGACGAGCGCCCAGGTGCAGACCAGACTCACCACGCCGAGGATTGCCAACATGATTCCGATGGCCATACTCCCGTAGGCCGAGGCCAGCGGTGCGGCGATCAGCGGCGGCACTGCGCCACCGAGCACTCCGGCGAGGTTGTAGCCGAGGCCGGCACCGGTGTAGCGGTAGCGGGTCTGGAACATTTCCGGAAGCAGCGCACCACAGGGGCCGTACGCGATTCCGAAGATCATCAGCGTGCCGAACATTCCGAGGATGAACGCGATCGGTGTTCCGGTGTCCAGGAGCGGGAACAGAATGAGCGCCCACACCACAGCCAGACCACAAGAGATCATGATGACCTTGCGACGCCCGATGCGGTCCGAGTACAAGGCGGAGACGATGATCGCCGCACCGAAGACGAAGGCGGACGCGATACCGACCGACAGGACGAACGGGCGGGAGAAGCCGAGGGTCTTGGTTCCGTAGCTCGTGAGGAACGCCGTGCCCATGTAGAAGAACGCGAACAGGCAAGCGAGGGCGCCGGCCGAGAGCAGGATTTCCTTGGTCTGGAACCGCCAGGCATCCAGGAACGGGAGGGTGCGAGGTGCTTCGTTCTTCTGCTCTGCAACGCGCTCTGCCTGCTCCGCCTTGAAGACCGGGGTCTCCTCGATAGCGAGTCGCATGTAGAGGCCGATGCCGACCAACACGATGGAGAACAAGAACGGGATACGCCAGCCGTAGTCGAGGAAGGCCTGATTGGTGTCGCCGAGAACAGCGCCGGTGATGAGGAATGTACTGCTCGAGAGCACGAAGGCGATTGCGGGGCCGAGCTGCGGGAACATCGCATACAGACCACGTTTGCCCGGTGGGGCGTATTCCGCGGTGAGCAGAGTTGCGCCGGCCCATTCACCACCGACCGCGAAGCCTTGGCCGAATCGCAAGAGCACCAGGATGATCGGAGCCGCAACACCGATGGTTGCCGCACCGGGCAGCAAGCCGATCAGGAGCGTCGAGATACCCATGAGCAGGAGCGTCGAGATCAGAGTCTTCTTGCGACCGATGCGATCACCGAAGTGTCCGAACAGCATTGCGCCGACGGGCCGGGCGATGAATGCGACTGCGAAGGTCGCAAACGATGCGACGGTTCCCGCGGTGGCACCGAGCGCGGGGAAGAATACCGTCGGAAAGACAAGTGCCGCAGCAGTTCCGTAGATGAAGAAGTCGTAGAACTCGATGGTCGTGCCGATGCAGCTCGCGATCGCGACGCGCCGCACACTGGTGGTCTGCGGGGGTTGTGTCGCGCCTGCGGCACTCGCACCCCCGGCGCCGGCGGCGCTGTTGCCGCCTGTGGGAGAGACTGTGGTCACTCGATTCCTCCGTGGTCCCGTGGTGTCGCCCTGTGGGCATCACCGTCGATAGGAGGAAAGGTAGTGATGTGGCTCACCCCCGCACTACCCCCGAAAGGGGGTAGGAGTGATCTCGGTCACGACTTGTATGCAATGGTAACGAGTTTCACGGCCCTTCACATGCCGTGGGCCGTCCGATTCGTTCACACGAATCGGACGGCCCACGCTGAACTGCGTCAGGTCCAGCGCTACGAATCAAGCCTTTCCGGCAGCCCCGAAAAGCTCCTGACGGATCTCTCCCCACACCGTGGCATAGGAGTCGATGATCGGTTCTGAAATCCACTTGGACTCCCCCGCTTGAACTTTCGCGAGAGCATCCGAGAAGAGATCCTGGTAGCGGGACAACCGCGGAACGAATGCCGACAAATCGTCGAACAGGTTTGCAGCCCGGCGGTCCAGCTCGGCAAGGGAATTCGCGTCTGCGTCGTCGATAAGTGCAACGAACTCCTCGTCCAGCGGAACGAAAGCCTCGTACACCTCGCCGATGGAGTCCTCGTCGATCGAGACCCGCTCAGCGTCCAACTGATCTTCGAGTTCCGCGAGGCCTTTCTCGGTCAGGCTGATGGCACCTTCTGCTTCGGCCGCTTTACCCTGCGCGACAAGTGCGTCGTACGCAGCTTGACCGGACGCTGCGCTGACGCCCAAGTGCTCGGCCAGTACAACCGCTCCGACCCGCTCCTTGAGACGTACTGCTTGGAGCAGTGCCAGTTCGTCCACATTGCCAGCGAAGGCCATCAATTTCTCCTACTCACGTGCCGCCTCTGCGGCTCCAGCATGTCAGCGGACACCCCTGGGTCTCCGAAGCCCAGTGAAGGGCTCGAAAGAATCAGATCACACACACTTTGCCATGTGTCGAGTAGCTGACGAGGGGCTCCCCGACTGACAATTCGGACGATCCGGTATGTTTGCAGCGTGATAGCTCCGATGGTGTCTGTGATAATCCCCTGCCTAAACGTCATGAAATACATCGACGTCCAGCTGACTGCGTTGAGCGAGCAGAACTTCGGCGGAGTTTTCGAGGTCATCGTGAGTGACAATGGATCGACAGACGGTCTCGAACAGCACATTGCAAATCACCCGCTCACGGCTGAGCTCGACCTTCGATATATAGATTCTTCGCAGAGAGCTGGAATCAGCTTTGCCCGGAACAATGGGTCGGCAAATGCGCGTGGGCAATTTCTTGCATTTTGCGACGGTGACGACCGCGTCCACAGCTCCTGGCTGACCCAGCTGCTTCTTTCGGCCGAATTCGCAGATCTGATTGCCGGCGGCGTGGAATCTGAATCGATCAATTCGTCGGAAGTGCATTCGTGGCGACCGTTTTCCTCGACGGACGGGCTGGTTCTCGGCCGCTTTCTTCCTTCTGCGATGGGTTGCAACATTGGAATCTGGAAGCGCGCCTTCGATTCGATCGGCGGCTTTGACGAATCGATGACAGCGGGCGAGGATGTCGAGTTTTCGTGGCGAGCCCAGATCTCAGGCCTATCCTTCGCCCACGCGCCTAAGGCAACCGTCGCCTACCGGCTTCGATCGACCCTTAGCGGAACATGGCACCAGACCGTGTCGTACGGTATGGCTGAAGTCGAGCTATTTCTTGCATTTCGTGACTACGGGGTCCGACGACCGACGATTAAATCTTCGCTCACCACGCTTGCCGGCCTAATCTTGCTGAATCCGTTGATTCCACAAAGGCTCAGCGGAATGCCGCGGGGTCGATGGATCGCCTTTGCCGGTCTACAGGTGGGCAAACTCAAATGCGCCGCCAGGAATCGCACCTTCTACTTCTGAGCGCCCGATATCGTTTCAGGCGACGGAATCGACCTGATCGGGGATCACGCTGCCGTCCGCACGAGTTACGGCGCCTTTGGCCCCGGCCGCGTCGGTGTAGGCATCGGTCGAGCAGTGATAGGGAGCATCCGCCTGTGCTTTCGGTTCGATGAACATGGGGTTGACCAGCCATTTTCCGTCACTGTTGTCGTAGGCATTGCACATCAGTTCGGGATTGTTGCGGTTGATCACCAGGCGCGCACCGGTCGCATCTCCGAGGAACGTCACGTCGGTGACAGAATCACCGGCAGCAAACACCTGACGCCGATCGGCAGGCAACTGCTCGAACGCCGTAGGCCCTTGGACCCCGTAGACAACCTCGTTGACCTGACACCGCTTCCCATCGATGTACGGAATGACCGAGTCGTCACCGTCCGCAACCCCACCACATCCCCGCAGGCGCCCCGTCAGAACGCCGCCCTCGACGATCGGCCGAACTCCCATCACGTGATCGGCATCCAATCCCAGCTGCTCCGACCAGACTCGAACGACCGGTTCGGCCGACGCGGAGATGATCCGCACGTCGAATCCATGAGCGCCGAGGGATTTCACCAAATCTTCGATTTGCGCGTAGTAACGCACCGAGCCGTCGACTTCCGTGGTCCCGACGGTCTGATCGGATCCTTCTGCAGCAGCGAGATTCTCAGCACGCGCTGCGCGGGCGTACTCGGTGATCTCGTCCTCGGTGTGCCCTGCCATCAACTGCACCGCCCACGCGTATGCAGCCTTGGTCCGGCGGTGATCGTAGCCGTCGAATGCAACCTGTCCGTCGCGAGTCTTCTCCTCGAGTACCGCAACGATCTCGTCAGCGCAGTCCAAGTCGGTACTGGTTACCAAGGGTTGACCCGGGGCGGTCTCCGAGCCACACGCGGCGGAAAGTGCGGCACCGCCGGCTGGAGTCATGAAGCGACTCGTGGTCGCCCAGTCCGCTCCGGCGGGCTGTAACACCTTGTTGTTCTTGATCATCCAGAATGCAGTGGCGCTTCCGATGTCGTTCTTGACAACTGTGTTGTCCCAGTCGAAGAGCGCCAACGGAGCGCCGTCATCGACATCACCTGCAGCTCCACACGTTCCGAACTCCGTCATCATGGCATCCAACCTCACACGGTTGTCGCCGTACCACGCCAGACTGGGATCCAACACCGTGCAGGATGAACCACTCTGCGCCGCATCCTCTTTCGTGGCACTCTCGGCCGAACTACATGCAGTTGCACTCAACAGGACACTACCTACGGCCAACGCACACAGGGCGCGGGCATGCAGCGAACGGAACATCGATTCCCTCATTTTCGTCGTGATTCGGGTACGACGGCATACCCGAGTGTCGATCGACCCGGGTATGCCGTGCAGGTGTCAACTAATCGAGCGTCAGCACTTCTCCCGACGCAACGGCGTCGGCGCGAGAGGTGTCCTTGAGGTCGACGCCGGAGCGGCCCAATTGGCGCGCTCCCGTCACCAACCCCAGGACGACACGAGCAGCCTGCTCGTATCCGAGGCCCTCGGGTGGGTGGACATTGGAAATGCAGTTTCGATCCGCGTCGGTACGACCGACGCGCGGAAGATGAGTCAGATAGATCCCGACGCTGTCCGCAACGGAGAGCCCTGGACGTTCGCCGATCAGGACGATCGCCGTCTGCACTCCCATCGCGGCGGCGATGTGATCACCCAGTGCCACACGGGCATTCGTGGCGATCACCGGCGGAGCAATCGAGTACCGCTCCCCCAACACCGTGACCAACGCGGACAGTAGTTGCTCGCCGTGGTCCATCAGTGCTCGCGGGGAGAGTCCGTCGGCGAGGATGAACCCGATTTCCTTGTCGGAGCTCTTGATCGCGCTCAGATCGGCAGGCTGGCGACCCAGGTCGGGTCTCCGGAGATACTCGCTGCGAGTGGAGACGCTGCTCGCGACCACCACCGGTGCCCCGATACCCACCCCGTCGACCCGACTGGCGAGAGTCTCGGAATCGAGTGGCTCGTGCACTGCGTCGCGGGCTGCGGCGTGTGCTGCCTTGAATTCGAGAACCCGCTTGGTGGGCAACGAATCTCCGGCACGCCCCAACCCGATACGCGATTGTGTGGTCTTGCGCAGTGGACCCCAGAAATCGAGGATCGGTGCCTGATCTTCGGTCATGAGTTCACCGTCAAAGCCCGCAGCGGCGACATTTCGGCGTCGATCGGAAGAACCCGACCGTTTGCGTCGGTCATCCCCAAGTTGTGGAGCCAGGTCTCGAACTCCGGGGCGGGCTGCAAACCGAGGACCTTACGCACGTACAACGCGTCGTGGAACGCCAGACTTTGATAGCCGAGCATCACGTCGTCGGCGCCGGGCACCGCGATCACGAACGCCGCGCCGGCGACGCCCAGCAAGGTGAGGAGGTTGTCCATGTCGTCTTGATCGGCTTCGGCGTGGTTGGTGTAGCAGACGTCCACTCCCATCGGCAGCCCGAGGAGTTTTCCGCAGAAGTGATCCTCCAAGCCCGCGCGAATGATCTGCTTGCCGTCGTAGAGGTACTCGGGACCGATGAAACCGACCACCGTGTTGACCAGCAGCGGCTCGAGATCTCGGGCCACGGCGTATGCCCTGGTCTCGAGTGTCTGCTGATCGACCGGGGCTCCGCCGGTGCCGTAGTGGGCACCTGAACTGAGGGCGGACCCCTGCCCTGTCTCGAGGTACATGACGTTGTTGCCGACCGTTCCGCGGTTCAAGGAGCGTCCGGCCTCGTTACCCTCGCGCAGTAGCGGAATGTTCACTCCGAAACCGGAATTGGCGCCTTCGGTACCGGCAATCGATTGGAACACAAGATCGACCGGCACCCCCGATTCGATCAGTCCGATCGTGGTGGTCACGTGAGAGAGCACGCACGACTGAGTCGGGATCTCGAATCGCTGACGGATGTCGTCGAGCAGGTGGAGCAGATCCGAGGTGGCCTGGGGTGAATCCGTCGCGGGGTTGATGCCGATGACGGCGTCGCCACATCCCATCAGGAGACCGTCCAATGTGGCCGCCGCAATGCCGCGTGGATCGTCCGTCGGATGGTTTGGCTGGAGTCGGGTGCTCAGCCGTCCAGGCAGTCCGATGGTGGTGCGGAACCCCGCGGTGACCGTGATGGCCTTGGCGACGGCGATCAGGTCCTGATTGCGCATGATCTTGCTGACCGCGGCCACCATCTCGGGGGTCAGACCGGGACTCACGGCAGACAAGCGTGCTGAAGCTTCCGGCGCCGACGCAGTCTCGAGCAGCCAGTCCCGTAATCCGCCAACAGTCAGGTGGGCCACTGGCGCAAATGCGAGGCGATCGTGGCTGTCGATGATGAGCCGGGTCACCTCGTCGTCCTCGTACGGAACCAACAGATCTTCGAGGAACACAGTCAACGGAAGATCAGCCAGAACCCATTGGGCAGCAGCACGTTCGGCGTCGGAGCTTGCCGCGCAACCGGCGAGTTCGTCACCCGACCGCAGTGGTGTCGCTTTTGCCATCAGATCGACGAGACCGTCGAACGAGTAGTTGGTTCCGGATACCTGCTGGTGATACTTGGCCATCCCGCGACTCATCCCAATTCTTCTTCCGCCTGTGCAAGTACAGCAAACTCCTCGTCCGGCGAGTTGGCAACAAGGTGGTGACGACTGTAGAGACCGAAGTACGCCATCAGAACTCCGAAGGCAACCAACGTCAGCAATGCCGCAACGGGATCGACCAGGAAGGTGGCCACCACCGACACTGCCGCGATCACGAGCGCAAACGAGGTAGTGGCGATACCGCCGGGCGTGCGGTACGGGCGCGGCATGTTCGGCTCACGCTTACGAAGAACGATGTGACTCACCATCATCAGGACATAGCTGACTGCCGCGCCGAACACCGCCATGTTGAGCAACATGGCACCTTCACCGGTGAGTGAGAGCGCGAAGCCGATGATTCCGGGAACGACGAGCGCGAGAGTGGGGGCCTTGCGCTTGTTGGTCACCGACAGGTTCTTCGGCAGGTAGCCGGCGCGGGAGAGCGCAAACGTCTGACGTGAGTAGGCGTACATGATCGAGAAGAAGCTCGCGACCAGACCGGCAAGTCCGATGTAGTTGACGGCCTTTGCCGCTCCGCTGTCCCCCAGCGCCTCGACGAGCGGATTTCCGGAGGTGGACAGGGCGTCGGCGCCGAGCGCACCGGTGGCGAGGAAGAGAACCGTTGCGCCTGTGACGATCAGGATCAACATGCTGATGATGATGCCGCGGGGGACGTTCTTCTCCGGCTCACGTGCTTCCTCGGCGGCCAGCGGCACACCTTCGACGGCAAGGAAGAACCAGATCGCGAAGGGCACGGCGGCCCAGATTCCGAGCAGACCGAATGGCAGGAACGACGACGATCCGACTGCGCTGGTGTCGACGGCGATATCGGTGAGGTTGGACGAATCGAAAAGGCCGACAGCCGAAACCGCGAACACGACCAGGCCGACGAGTGCAATGGCGGTGATGATGAACATCGCCTTGAGTGCCTCACCGGCGCCGGTGAGGTGAATGCCGATGAAGATCGCGTACACCGCGAGGTACACCCACCACCCGTCGGTGATCCCGAACAGGTTCAGGGACTCGACGTACGCACCGATGAAGGTCGCGATCGCTGCGGGTGCTATCGAGTACTCGATGAGAATTGCTGTGCCGGTGGCAAATCCGCCCCAGGGCCCCATGGCACGTCTGGCAAACGTGTATCCACCACCAGCGGCAGGAAGTGCCGACGACATCTCGGCCATACCGAGCACCATCGCCAGGTACATACCCGCGATGACGACGGCCGCGATGAGAAGGCCACCGAAACCACCTTCGGCCAGACCGTTGTTCCAGCCGGCGTAGTCACCGGAAATCACATAGCTGACACCCAACCCCGCGAGCAGCACCCACCCTGCTGTTCCCTTTCGGAGTGTTCGTTTCTCCAGATACGAATTGTCTTCCGCATGGAAGTCTGCGCCGTCGTGGTGTGCACCCGCGGCACCGGCGTTTTTGCCGGTTGCGTGGTCGGAAAGAGACATGTCCATCCTCTGAATCGGTCAAGAATGAGACGACGCACGGTGGATGCGTCGCGTGAAATGAACGGTATGTGGGCGATGTACGGAGAAGGTCGCCTGGAGATGACCGTGCTGTTAACTGGCTGTCATGTGAGCGGCCCCGAGTCTGTTCAGATCTTCTTCAGGCGGCCGTTCTCACGATCGGGCGGCCGCGCCCGGCACCGGGCAGGCATCGACGGCCTCGGCGACCACCTGGGGAACCGTCGGGGGCGAAGGACGCACGCCCGCTTCCCAATCAGTGCCTACGAGAATGCTCGACGCGCCGAGTGCTTCGTTTTCGTCCGGTGTGAATGCCCTTGCTCGACTGAGGAATCTGAATCCTTCAGGAGACTCCAGGCTGAATCCACTGCCGCGGCCGGGCACGACGTCCAGCACCAACTGGGTGTGCTTCCAGGCTTCGAACTGTGATCCGGAAATCCAGACCTGTACAGCGTCGGTTCCGGCGGGAAGGTCTTCGGGAATCTCTCCGACCGCAAGTCGGAGATCGACGATTCCGAGTAGTACGTCACGGTCCCCGACGATGAATTCGCCTGAGGGATAACACATCGGGGCCGAGCCGTCGCAGCATCCGCCGGATTGATGCATCATCAGTTCGCCGTGAGTCCCGCTGAGGCGGCGTAGCAGGTCAGCCGCCCCAGCGGTGGTCACCAACCGGGGTGGAACGGCGCCGGTATCGGGTGTGTCCGTGGCGCTCATTCCAACCTCCGTGTGTTTGTGCAGGTTTCGCGTGTTGCAGTCTTGCGCACCGGCACCCGCAGCGAGGGGCTCACGGGTGCCGGTGGGTCGATCAGAAGAAGCCCTGAGCCTTCTGGGCGTAGCTGACCAGGAGGTTCTTGGTCTGCTGGTAGTGCGAGAGCATCATCAGGTGGTTCTCGCGGCCGATGCCGGACTGCTTGTATCCACCGAAAGCGGCGTGTGCCGGGTACTGGTGGTACGTGTTGGTCCAGACGCGACCGGCCTGGATGTCGCGGCCTGCGCGGTACGCGACTCCGCCGTCGCGGGACCAGACACCGGCGCCCAAACCGTAGAGCGTGTCGTTGGCGATTTCGATGGCCTCGTCGTAGTCCTTGAACGAGGTGACCGAGACGACGGGTCCGAAGATCTCTTCCTGGAAGATGCGCATCTTGTTGTTGCCGGTGAACACCGTCGGCTGGACGTAGTAGCCGCCGGACAGGTCTCCGCCGAGTTCGGCCCGCTCACCACCGGTGATGACCTTGGCGCCTTCCGCCTTGCCGATCTCGATGTACGAGAGGATCTTCTCGAGCTGATCGTTGCTGGCCTGGGCACCGATCATGGTGTCGGTGTCGAGCGGATCCCCTTGGCGCACAGCCTTGGTGCGAATGGCGGCCATCGCGAGGAACTCGTCGAAGATGTCTTCCTGGATCAGCGAACGTGACGGGCAGGTGCAGACCTCGCCCTGGTTGAGGGCGAACATCGTGAAGCCCTCGAGTGCCTTGTCCTGGTAGTCGTCGTTGGAGGCGAGGACGTCGGAGAAGAAGATGTTGGGGCTCTTGCCACCGAGTTCGAGGGTCACGGGGATGAGGTTCTGCGACGCGTACTGCATGATCAGGCGACCTGTGGTGGTTTCACCGGTGAACGCGATCTTCTTGATACGCGGGCTCGACGCGAGCGGCTTTCCGGCCTCGACGCCGAAGCCGTTGACGATGTTGAGCACACCGGCAGGCAGCAGGTCACCGATGATGCCGATGAGGTGCAGGATCGAGACGGGTGTCTGCTCGGCAGGCTTGAGCACGATGGCATTGCCGGCAGCAAGGGCGGGTGCGAGCTTCCACACGGCCATGAGGATCGGGAAGTTCCACGGAATGATCTGGCCGACTACGCCGAGCGGCTCGTGGAAGTGGTACGCCACGGTGTCGGAGTTGATCTCCGAAAGCGAACCTTCCTGTGCGCGAATAGCTCCCGCGAAGTAGCGGAAGTGATCGATGGCGAGCGGAATGTCGGCGTTGAGGGTCTCGCGGATCGGCTTGCCGTTGTCCCACGACTCGGCGAGTGCGATGGATTCGAGGTTCTCCTCCATACGATCAGCGATCTTGTTCAAGATGATCGCGCGCTCGGCGACCGAGGTCTTGCCCCAGGCCGGAGCTGCTGCGTGCGCTGCGTCGAGAGCGAGCTCGATGTCTTCTGCGGTGGAACGAGCCACATCACAGAAATTCTGTCCGGTCACCGGTGTCGGGTTCTCGAAGTACTGACCCTTGACCGGAGCAACCCATTCGTTGCCGATCCAGTTGTCGTATCGAGACTGGAAGGACATGATCGCGTCGGCGGTACCTGGACGGGCGTACACGGTCATTGCAAGCTCCTATGTAAACGTGATCTTCCTGGGCGCACCCACCAAATCGGTGACTGCAATCCCACCCCCGGTGGGGTGTGATTCACAACACTAGGAGTTGCAACGTTGCAAGTACGTTGCGTGCGAGAAACGCAGATGATTCTCAGATGCCCAATTGGCGGTCGAGGAGATCAATTCTTGCCTGGACCTGCGAATACAGCGGAGATTGAGGATCCAACGTGGACAGGTAGGCCTCCCACACGACGGAGTCTTCGCGCCCATGTACGGACGTGGTCCACCGGGCCAGAAGGTTGGCGTCACCTCCACGCAGCAGAGCCGCCTGAACCCTGGTGCGTAGTTCTTCCCGCACCTCTTCGATTCCCGGGGAGGCCGAGCCTGCCAGTACCGGGCCCGAATACAGTTTCATCGCCGTCGCCGCGTCTCCGCGATCCAACGCTGCCCGCACGTCGCCGACGTCTGTCGTGAACTCCGTGATGATCCGATAAGGACGCGAAGCCAGCCGGTCGGCGCCGAAAACCTTACGAAGCCGCGACATTTCCGCGCGAATGGTCACTGCGTCGAGCTCCCCCTCGTCGAGCAGGACCGCAAGGTGGTCGGAGCTCAGACCCTCCGGATGTTCGGAGAGCAGAAGGAGAATCTCGGCGTGACGCTGCGAAATCGGGATGCGGTCACCGCCGCGAACCAGCGTCGGCCGGCCGGCACCGAATGTTTCGAGGCGCGGAGCCGTGGCGCTGAGCGGGATAGGCGAGTTCAAGAGGTGGAATCGCAATTCCGATTCGGCGGCCGCAACAGTTGCACGGATCAGCGACAGCACTTCGGGAACCGCGACCCTGGGACCACCGGTGATGTCGATGGCACCAAGGATTTGCCCAGTGGTGGGATCGTGGACGGGTGCGGCCGAACAACTCCAGTCGTGCACGGTTCGGTTGAAATGCTCGGATCCGAAAATCTGTACGGAGTGATCGAGAGCAAGCGCCGTTCCCGGCGCATTGGTGCCGACACGATCTTCGCTCCAGTCGGCGCCTTCGACGAAGTTCATGGACAACGCTTTGTCCTTGGCCGAGTGGTCACCCTCGACCCAGAGCAGTCGACCGTGTGCGTCGCTGATCGCGATCAGTAGTCCGGTCTCGGCAGCATCTTCCACCAGGAGTTTCCGAATCACCGGACGGATCAGTGACATGGGATGCGCGGACCGATATTTTTCGAGCTCCAACCCTTCGAGCATCTCAGGGTTGCCGACCACATCGGGATTTACTCCCTTGTTGCGGCTCCGCATCCAGGACTCGAGCACGACCGAACGGACATGGGAGTCGTCGGTGAGCCCTTGGCCGGGCACGCCGCGGGCATCGATGAACGACTGATGGGCAGACGAAAGTCGCCGCGCGAGTAACGCGACGTCATCGCCTGGCCTGACCGCCACCCACGGGTTGCCGGACACAGCCTGTTCACGTGCCATATTTTGCGTTCCTCCGCTCCGTGGACCACTGTAACGCCGATCACAGCCCATAGGCGAGAACGACCATTCGGTATGACTGTCGACCTAGCCTGCTGCCCCTCGCGGTCACTCGTCACCGAGCAGGATGGCGCTTGCTCGTTCCGCGACCATCACCGCGGTCGCGTGTGGCCCGCGGGTCGGGATCGTCGGCAGGATTGACGTGTCAACAATACTGAGTCCTGCCGCGCCGATCACACGGCACCGATCATCGACGACTGCGAACGGGTCCGATTCAGCACCCATCACGCAGCTACCGGACATGTGCAAGGACGTACCGAGACGAGATTCGATCCACTCGTCGGTGTACTCCACGACGGGGCGATCGATCAACCCGGTCTCGGCGATCGACTCGAGAAGGTTCTCGGCGATCTGCATTCCTTCCCGAATGGCTGCTCGATCGTGCGTCGACGCGACGTAGTTGTATCGAATACGCGGTGCCCCAGCGGGATCCCCCGATGCCAGTTCGATGCTCCCACGACTGCGCGGCGCCATGAGGACCACCCCGACGCCGTGATCCATGCGAGGCACACCGGGAACCAAGTCTGTGAAAGATGCGGTGTACGGACGGATTTCAAGCTCGGCGAGATTGAGCGCAGTCTCCAGCACCGGTGTCTGCGAGCGAATCGTACGAGGCGTCGAAAAATGGTACGGCAGCAGCACTTCCGGATGGTCGACGAAGTTCTGGCCGACGCCAGGTCGATCGAGAATGACGGAAACTCCTTGCTCTGCAAGTTGTTCCGCCGGACCAACACCGGAATTCAAGAGAATGTGCGGCGTCGCCACCGCACCCGAACACACGATCACTTGGTCGGCACGAATGCGTCGGACGTTGCCGTCGTCGAGAACGTCGACGCCGATCGCACGGGTTCCCGAGAATACGATGCGAATGACGTTCACTCCGGATTCCACCCGCAAATTCGGGCGGTGCAACGCCGGCATCAGATACCCGATCGCAGTACTGATCCGACGATGATCCGCCACGTTCAGTGGCACTCGGCCGACGCCGAACGAGTCCGGCGCATTCTTGTCGACGTCGTCGGGAAAGCCCGCTCCGAGCGCTGCCGCATGAAACTCACCGCTCAGTGGATGCAGTTGGTCCCACGCTCGACGCTCGACCGGGATCGGACCGGCGGTCCCATGGAACTCGCCCTCGAAATCACGATCCGTCTCAGTCTTCTTGAAGTACGGCAAGACGTCGTCGTATCGCCAAGCACTCGGCCAGTTCTCGAAATCTGCGCGGGTCGCGCGAGTGAAGTACGCACCGTTGACGGCCCCGGACCCACCGAGTGTCCGCCCGCGCGCAATCGTGGACGCCCGACGCGGTGTCAGTTCGACCGGATACGTCCACGTGTATTCGCTCGCAGGTCCGACCGGCAGTCGGTACGGATCACCCAGGACGTCCGGAAGTTCGAGCGCCGAACGATATCCGCTTCCCGATTCGAGGAGCATCACCGTGGCGGATGGATCTTCACTGAGCCTGGCTGCGACGACGCAGCCACACGTGCCACCACCGACAACCAGGAAATCTGCGTAGTCGGCTTCTGTCACTTGGTGATTCGAGGTTTCAGCGCCGCCCAGTCACGGGCGTCGAACGCGCCCCGCCAGAGTCCGGCTCCATACGCGATGTCATCTGCACGTTTGAAGAAGACGTACCGAACCGGACCCAGCCCGCCTGGCTCACGGTGGCGATACCAGTCCACCAAACCTTCGGTGACTGCCGCAGCGACGGCCAGTCGCCGAATTCGACGGGAAGCGATCACCGCCAGAAGAGTCACCGGCCAGTAGTGACGACACATCGCCGAGGCGAGTTGCCAGAATCCTCCGACAAACCCCTGCGCAGTGAGGATCGCTGCGATCCGGGTGGGCTGACTCAGCCCGTTGAACATCTTTCGCAGGCGATACACCGTGAAGAGCAGAGCGCCCAGCGCACTCGCAAGACCGGAACGGGTCAGTGTTGCGGCGGCGATGCACGCGAAGAGCGTCGAGAACGACATCGCCATCGGCGGAACCGAACCCTCGTGTCTTGCAGCCAACGGCGCCGCGCCCGTGCCGTAGAACGCTCTCCTGGCGAACCACTTGTCGAACTGAACTCGATGATCGTGGGCGACATGCGCAACCGGTTCGTACCTCAGTCGCCAACCCGCAGCCTGCAGTCGCCAGCAGAAATCGACGTCCTCGGCCACTTCGAGACTCTCGTCGAAACCGTTGCATTCGAGTGCCACGTCGCGCCGGACGATCACGGCCGCGCTGGGAACATAGGCGACCGGACTTCCCGACTTCACCGCAGCTTCTTTACGTCCGAGGTCGAGAGACGATCGCATGTTCTCGTACCGCGCCAGCGCCGTCCCGTACGGATCGAGGGCGACGATGCGGGGCGCAACAAGGGCAACCCCTGGATCGCTGAAGTGGCCCAACATCAACTCGAGCCAACCGGCACGCGGTATGACGTCGGAGTCGAGGAAAGCTACGAAACGTGTTTGGGCCGAACGCAATCCCGAGTTCCTCGCTGCCGAGGGTCCTCGGGCGCTCTCGTGCCGCACCACTGTGATGGTTCCGGTGCCCGGGCAGGCGCGACGGGGCTCCACCGGCACTTCCGAACCGTCGTCGACAACGATGACGGTCAGATCCTTGAGGACGGGCAGTAGGCGTTCGACGCCGGCCTGGTTGTCCTTGACCGGAATCACGACGGTGACATCTGCCGCAGACGGTGTCGACATCGGACGAGGATTCGCGACGCCTGAATCGAGAAGGTGACGAGCAACCGCAGCGCTCTGCTGGTCGACCACCTCGAGGAAGCCGTCACCGATCATCGCCGCAGCCGTCGGAGCCAGCTTGAGCATCCGTGTCGGAGAGCCGCCGATGAGCACCCGGCCGCCCGAGTACGTGCGCACCTTGGGGTCCAACCGAATGCCGAAGCCGTCGGGGAGTCTTGCTGGTCGCATCAGATGATCGTAAGGGACGTAGCCCGTCGTGCTGCAACTCGTCGCAGCCTCGAAAGCCGTCGCAGGTGGACCGTCCGCCCCCACTCGGTCGTGGTCGTCACCGAAGCCTCCCATCTGGACCAGGCTCCCACCGGGCCAGTCCATCCGTCACGCGTCCTACCAACTCACCGAAGATGTATGCGCCGTCTTCGGCGGTAGCCCCGACTGGATTGCCGAGAACGCCGTTTTGCGACACAGCGACCATACCGCCCGAACGCATTCCTGGCATCAGGTCCGCGATAGGAGACAAATTTCCTGTCTCAGCAAGGCTCATGCGCACCAAATCGGGCGAAAGGTGCAGCAATAGGCTCGTTTCAGTGTGTCCGGCATGGGCGTCGGCACCCGGAACAGCGCACGGCACCCAAGCGGCGTCACGTCCCTCGTATCGAAGAAGTGCCACAGCTTTGGCCAGCGCGGGACCGTTTCCGCCGTGGCCGTTGACGAACAGCACCCGCTTCGTCCACCTGAACGCCGACCTTCCGTATTCGACCACGAGGGTTTCCATAGCCTCGGCACCGATCGAAATCGTGCCGGCAAACCCTTCGTGTTCGCCGCTCGCCCCGTATTCGAAGGCCGGGGCCACGACAACGTCGGGGAGAGCCTGTGCGACTGCTCTCGCGATCCGCGTGTCGGTATCGAGAGGCAGGTGCGGTCCGTGTTGTTCGAAAGAACCGACCGGGACCACGACGGTGAGCGCAGTGCCCTCGAGCGCCGGACTCGGGATGGCAGCAAGGTCACGCGGAGAACTCATCCCCCGATCGTATTGGTGCCGGCCCCTCCCACCGCAACACAGCATGCGGATACACCGGGGCATGGCTGCGCCCCGGTGTATGAGTTTTCAGTGGTCGCGGTTCACGCCGCTGTTGGTGGGCTGTTCCCGCCGATCGGCTGCTGATACGGATCGATCGATATCGGCGGGTAGAACACCGACTTCCGATCCGGACCGATCTCCACCCGCCACTCCGTATGGTGCATCGTCCGATGGTGATGACCGCACAACAAGATCAGATTGTCGAGATCTGTTGGGCCGCCATCATTCCAGTGAACAATATGATGAGCATCGCACCACCCCGACGGCGTCCCACACCCCGGAAACGCACACCCACCATCCCGAACCGCAAGAGCACGCCGCTGCGGCACCGTCGCCGTTCTCGCTTCCTTACCGCAGTCGAGCGGAACACCGTTCTCATCCAACAAGATTCGGGTGACGGTGCAGTCGCAGGCGAGCATCCGGGCGGTGTCGATACTGATGGGGCCTACCCAATCGGTCCACGCGAATCCGAGTTCCTCGGTGGACGGCAGGAGGTCTTTCAGAACTTTAAGGTCCGTCATGTCTTTCGCGCTGGCGGTGACCGTGATGTGCGGTTTCACTCCGCCTTCGATCGGACCCAACCCCGCTCGCTCGTACCGGCGCAACAACTCGCAAAACCCGTCCGCACGCCGTAATGCCGGAGTACGCGTGTCCTTCACGCCGTCCTTCTCCGGTGTCGGAGCGGACAGGCTCGACAGCAACGTGATCAGACGCGCCCCGTTCACAGCATCCAGATCACCCTTCACAGACACACGCCCGTACAAGCCTTTCGAAGCGTAGAACTCATTCCGCTCAGAGTCTTCCCCGACCGGAACACCGTCCTCACGCTTGCCGTACTGCTTCTCGATTCGGCGGATCGCCGCCCGCACCGCATCACAATCCGCAATATTCTTCGACGCCAACGACAACAAAATCCCACGGGCCTTGTCCACATCCGCCAGGGTCATGTTCTTCGGAGGATGCTGACAAAACGACGCCACCTGCCGCGCCTTCAACGCATCCACGTCACCACGATGAAACGCATCCGCCACCACAGGTTCGAGCATCAACAACCGCGCCAACCCGACCAGCAGACTGCACTCACCGATCTCCAGATTCGTCGAACCATGCAACCACTGTGCGATCGCCCGGAAACCCTTCCCACCGAGAACCTCACGGGAAAACATCTCCACGATCAGCAACACCATCCGCGACTGCAACTCGTGCCGGGCGCGCACCAGATCCAGAACCTCACACTTGAGGTCCTCACCATCCAGCTGCCACGCTTCCCGACTGTTCATACCGAAAGTTTAATCGAACATACTTTCGAGAACCATAGACAAAACGGACGACTTATATCGCCAACGCAGCCCGATGCCCCTCGATAACCGCTGCGTGCGAACGTCTCGGAGACAAGGCGTCACCGATGCGAAATATCTCGAAAGAACTTCCCTGCAAGGAGTTCCACAACTCGTCGACAGGTTCCTGCGGTGTCGCGAAGACTACCCAGTCGACCGCAACTTCCTCGACCACACCCGTCGGAAGGTGAACCAAGCTCACGAGCGGCGAGGCTCCAGTGCTCACCGAAGTCACCATCAGATCCGTCCGTTGCACGATCGACTTCTCGAACGCCCGGCGGTTCCACCCCTCGAAATCCAGGGTGACGCTCAGATCTTGGGCAACCACCATGCCGTTGGTCGCGATCGTGACAGCGCAACCTCGATCAGCCAGGAATTCAGCCACCGACGTACCTTGATGGAATCCCAACTCGTCGTATACGAGCACCGTTCCGCTCGGCAGAACCCTGCCGTCGAGAACGTCTCGAACACTTACGACACGCTCTGATCCACCCGCCCACGTTGGGCGCACGGGCCGCGCGCCGGTTGCGATCACGACCACGTCGGGCGCCCGTTCCTCCACAATCGCAAGGTCAGCTCCAACACCCAGCTCGATCGTCACACCGCTTCGGCGACACTCCGATTCGAGATTTCGCACGAGGTCGGCGAGCTCACGGCGAACCGATACCACCGAGGCGGTAAGAATCTGTCCGCCAAGTCTTCGTTCACGCTCGAACAGCGTCACCGCATGACCTCGCTGGGCCGCGGTGGCCGCAGCTTGCAGGCCGGCCGGGCCGCCGCCAACTACCACCACCGTGCGGCCCCGTCGCCGCGGCATCGGCAGCGGGACCGATTCCCGACCGGCGCGCGGATTTTCGGTGCACCCCAACCAACGCCCCAGACCCATCCGCCCGACGCATTCCTGGTTGCAGGACAGGCAGGTTCGCACCTGTGACGATTGACCAGCACGCGCCTTGTTCACAAAATCCGGATCGGCGATCTGCCCGCGAACTACGCCCACCAGATCGCATACACCGTCCTCGAGTGCAGCTTCGGCTTGCTCCGGCGTCTTGAAACGGCCGACTCCGACGACTGGAAGATCGACGACCTCCCTGATCGCAGACGGGACGAAGTTGGCGTAGCCCGTGGGTACAGCCATCGATGCTTCGACCAGATGCAGTGTTTCCGTGGCCATTCCGACGGTGGTGTTGATGTAGTCGACGTGACCGTCAGCGTCGATCAGTTGGGCGGTGGTTACCGCGTCGGACAGTTCGATGCCACCCCGCGTTCCTTCGTATCCACTCAGGCGCACACCGAGCACACGATCCGGGCCGATGGCCTTACGCAGGACCCCGAGCACTTCGAGAAGGAAACGAGCACGATTCGCCACGCCCCCGCCGTAGCGATCGGTGCGCAGGTTGGTCGAGGGTGCCAGAAACGCGCGCACGATGGACGACTGCGACGCCTGCAATTCCACCCCGTCGAAGCCACCGGCAACGCAGTTGCGCGCAACAAGGGCGAACCCTGCGAGAATCTCGGCAATGTCCGCGTCGTCGACAGCTTTGGGCACCTCGCGGAACAACGGATCCGCAACGGCGCTCGGCGCCAACAGCGGCGATCGCGAATAGGTTCCAGCGCCCTGACCCCCATTGTGGTTGATCTGCGCGAGAATCGACGAACCATGCGCATGAACGGCGTCGGTGATCCGCCGGTATCCCTCGATCGCTTCCGGCCGATAGCCCGCAATCATCTTCTCGTACGGTCGATCCGAAGGATGCGTCGAGTGCTCCTCGGTGATGATCAGACCCGCACCGCCGCGTGCCCGCGCCTCGTAGTAGCTCGCGTGCTGCTCCGTCGGCAACCCGTTCTCCGCGTAATTGGTCAGGTGTGCGGAGAACACGACCCGATTGCGGAGTGTCAGGTTGCCCAGGCGCAGTGGCGCGAAGAGGCGCGGGTACGGCGTCATCAGACCTTGGAGTTTCCTTGATCGAGAGCGATATGACTTGCCGTGACGGTGCGTGAACCGTCACCCGCGAGCCACAGAACGGTATCGGCGATCTCGTCGGGTTCGGCGAACGCGATGTCCGAGAGGATCGGAGTGAAGTTGGGAAGGTACTGCGGAAACTTTGCAAATACCTCGAGCGCGCCCTGGTCGACCCCCATCGGCGTATTTACTCCGTAAGGGTGGATCGAGTTGACCCTGATCTTGTACTCCCCCAGTTCCTTTGCCGCGGCCTGCGTCAGACCGACGAGACCGAACTTGGCGCTCGCGTAGTGCGCCTGTCCGGGCAGCGCCTTGAGTCCGGCCACCGAACTGACCACGATGATCGATCCACCGCGCCCACCTTCGATGATCGCCGGCACCGATGCCTTGAGGGTTTTCCAGACTCCGGTCAGGTTGATGTCGATCAGGGTTTCCCACTGCTCGTCCGACATTTCCCAGAATCGATTCCAGTTACAGACCCCGGCATTGGCGACCACGATGTCAAGGCGTCCGAACTGCTCGACACCGTCCTTGACCACCGCGGTGAGCGCTGCGCCGTCACGGACATCTACCTCGCGGGCGAGGATCTTCCCACCCTCCGCTTCGACCAGACGTATCGTCTCGGCAAAGTCCTCGGAAGTTGCTGCGTCGTAAGAATTGTCCGACGCCACCGACGCGCACACGTCGACTGCGATGATCGCTGCTCCCTCGCGCGCCATCTTGACCGCGTGCGCACGTCCTTGACCGCGCGCTGCGCCGGTGATGAAAGCAACGCGACCTTCGAGCGAACGAACTGAACCCTGTGTCATGAGATAGCCCTCTCTGCAGAATTGAAACTCGTTCTAGTAGTAAACCCTGCAAAGCGCCCTTCGCGGATGGATTCGAGAACAGTTCTCGGGGCAACCGAGTCACCCACCTGGATGTCGGCCGCTTCCTTCAGCGTTTCGTTCGGCAGACGGGGCGAGCAGTCGATCACCACTTCACACTCGAGCTGTGACCGCTCGCCGGTATGAACGTGCTCGACGCAGACGGCCCCTGAGGCGATTTCGATGACACGGGACGCGAGCACCCTGGTGACCCCGGCCTGCTGGATGCGCGTGTTGGCGCCGACCAGATCCCCACTCGCACCGAGCCTCGAACCGACGATGCTGTCCGGGGTCACAATCGAGACGGAGACGCCCTGGACCGCGAGTGCTTCTGCGAGCGCCACCGCGATCGGTCCACCGAGCGGATCGATCAGCGCGACCGGACCCGGCCCCACGGTGGTCAACTTCCCGAAGGCTTCCGACGCATCCAACCACCGAACCGAGTCGTCGACCGGATACGTCGGCGGCCGCGCAGCACTACCGGTGGCAACCACAACCAGCTCGCCCCGACTACGTGCATCACTCAGGTCCTGCGCGTCGACCGCCGCCCCGGTCCGCATCGTCACGCCGCTACGACGGCATTCGTCCTCGAGCCACTGCGCGAGGAGTGCGAACCGGCTGCGGCCGTCACCTCGCGCAAAAGTTCGGATCATGCCGCCGAACTTCGATGAACTCTCGACGAGGGTGACCGAGTGCCCCGCCACCGCCGAGATCCGCGCGGCCTCCATCCCGGCGGGGCCACCTCCCACGACCAGCACGGCTCCCGGTGTCGAAATCTGCTCTCGCTCATCGGGGTCCACCGTCTCGAAACCCGCGCTCGGATTCCCCACGCACGTCACGACCGGGTTGCGAGGATCACGCACGAGGCACGTCTGATTGCAGAGCACACACGGGCGTGGACGATCACCGCGCGCGGCTTTCACGACCACGTCCGGGTCTGCGATCTGGGCCCTCGTCATCTCGACGAACTCGGCTACCTCCAGCGCTGCACGAGCGTCGGTGATGTCCACGACGCTCCCCTGCACGACAACAGGAATCGACACCGCGGCCTTGATCTCACGGCACAGATCGAGGTTGAAGTTCGGCGGGCAGTGAAAGTCGGGTCGGTACCCCTCTGACGAATAGAGTCCGCCACGAACGACGACAAGGAGATCGAGTAGTGGCGACAGATCGCGTGCAAAACCGGCGGCGAGATCGGGTGTCAGTCCCGCCCATGGTGCTTCCTCGTCGCAGGACAACCGCAGGGAGACAACGTGGTCCGACCCGACTTCCTCGCGCACTGCCGAGATGATCTCGCGAACAAGGGCAACGCGATCAGTGCCGTATCGGTCTTGCCGAGTGTTGGTCAGACCCGAAAGGAACTGTCGCAGAATGCTTCGAGGACCGGCATCGAGTTCCACTCCGTCCATTCCCGAAGCGATGGCCATTGCCGACGCTTCACGAAAGCCGGCCATCAACTGGTCGATTTCCGGCTGCCCCATTGCCATCGGCAACTCACGCGTCACCGGGTCGGCCACTCTTGACGGTCCCCACAGCACCGATTGGGAGTATGCGCTCGATCCCTGCATGCCGGTATGACCGAGCCCGGCAAGAACCAGCGTCCCGTACGGAGCACATGCGGCCGCGATCGACTGCCACCCCGGGCCGCACTCCGACGCCAGCGGTGCCCGCTCGTACGGCCAGTCGTTCTCCAATACCGAGGCGACTTCGGTGACGACGATTCCGACTCCGCCCTCGGCGCGGCGCTGGTAGTACGCACGGTGCCGATCGGAAAGTGATCTTCCCACAGCAAGATTGGTCTCATGCGGACCGAAGACAACCCTGGACCGGACGAAGCGTCCGGCCAGGGTTGTGTGTTCGTCGAGTGTCAACTCACAGCTCTATCGGAACCGCAATCTCAGCTGGCGCCCAGTGAGCGTGTGAAGCCATCCGGGATCACCAGGTCTGCCGGGCTCAGTTCGGTGATGGACGAGTGGCCAAGGC
Source organism: Rhodococcus sp. IEGM 1406 (assembly GCF_030056745.1). Taxonomy (NCBI): domain Bacteria; kingdom Bacillati; phylum Actinomycetota; class Actinomycetes; order Mycobacteriales; family Nocardiaceae; genus Rhodococcus; species Rhodococcus sp. IEGM 1406. Next base: position 61,403 of record NZ_JASHKO010000005.1, read on the forward strand.
CCATCAGCCCCGAGTCGATGCCCATCCGCATCAGGTCGAGCACGTTCTCGACACCGGCCTGGCCGTTTGCCGAGAGACCCCACAGGTAGGCGCGCCCGAGCATGACGGCCTTGGCTCCGAGTGCTAGCGCCTTGACGACGTCGCCGCCGCGTCGAATGCCGCCGTCGAGAACAACTTCCACCTGATCGCCCACGGCCTCGGCAATGCCCGGGAGCACGCGGATCGGCGCCGGGGTGCCGTCGAGGTTGTTACCACCGTGGTTGGAGACCGAGATAGCGGAGACACCGGCGTCGACAGCTCGCTTGGCGTCGTCGATGCGCATGATGCCCTTGAGCATGAACGGTCCACCCCACTGCTCACGAAGCCAGGCGATGTCTTCCCAAGTCGGAAGCGGGGTCTGCATCCACTCGCCGTACGCGCCGAAGAACGTCGGTGCCGGCTGGCCGGGAGCCGCGAGGTTGGGTGTTGTCAGGTCGGGGATCTTGCCGGTCTTGGCGAACTCCAGCAACCACTTCGGGCGCATGATGCCCTCGGGAGCGAACTGGAACATCGCCTTGAGGTCCATCTTTTCGGGGATGGACGGGCTGCCCCAGTCGCGACCGTACGAGAAGGACCAGTCGGTGGTGATGATCAGGCCCTTGGCACCGGCAGCGCGAGCGCGCTCCATACGCTGCAGGAGCACGTCGCGGCTGCCGACCCAATACATCTGGAAGAAGACCTGCGGGTTGGCCGCGGCAACTTCTTCGATGGACTTGCTGGCGAAAGAACTCAGTCCGATGGCTGTTCCCCGTGCTGCAGCCGCACGAGCTACCGCTACCTCACCGTCGGGGTGCACTGCCTGCACACCGGTCGGTGAAATCATGACGGGCAACGAAATGTCCTGGCCCATAATGGTGGTGGACATCTCGCGCTTGTCCGACAGTCCCGCAGCGTGAGGAGCGAAACCCAGTTCGCTGAATGCCGCGACGTTGTCGTCGACCGTCAGCCCTTTCTCGGATCCCGCCACCAACGCCGCGTACACGGACTTGGGCAACCTCTTCTTCGCACGGCGCTGTGCTTCTGCCACCGTCTCGAAGAAAGCATTCTTAGCCATTGAACTGACCTCTCTGGGGTGCAGCTTTCGCCGCACTGTCGGTATCGCGCAGTAGTTACTGCATTCCCGCAAGCGGGTTTTCGTCACAAATCTTGGCGGGCGGACGCATCATCAGTGTCAGTGGCACCGATGCACGTGGGGTCTTACGTTGACCGGAACGGGAGTGATCGACGCTGGACTTCGGGACCTCTCCCGCCGACGCCAATGCCATTTCACCGTTACCGATGACGCACTCGGGGTCAGGTCCGTCCATCGGCAGTCCGGTGAAGAACTTGGCTGCCATGCAGCCACCCCGGCAGGAGTCGTAGTGATTGCACTTGCTGCAGGCGCCACCGGTCTGCGGCGAGCGCAGCTCCTCGAACAGGTCCGAGTGCTGCCAGACTTCCTGGAATCCACCGTCTTTCACGATGTTTCCGGCGAGGAACTGCTCGTGAATCGCGAACGGGCACGCGTACACGTCACCGACCGGGTCGATCAGACACACGACGCGGCCCGCGCCACAGAGATTGAGACCGGGCAGTGCATCGCCGAACGCGGAGAGGTGGAAGAACGAGTCGCCCGTCAGGACGCCTTCACCGTTGGCCACCAACCAGTTGTAGAGCTCACGCTGCTGTTCGGGGCGTGGGTGCAGATCGTCCCACACGTCGGCGCCGCGGCCCGAAGGGCGCAGTCGAGTGATGCGCAGGGTCGCGTCGTACTTGTCCGCGAGAGCCTTGAACTCGTCGAGCTGACTGACGTTGTGCCGCGTGACGACCACCGAAATCTTGGCGTCCTTGAAGCCGGCTTCCTTCAGGTTCGCGAGAGCACGCTCGGCCATTGCGAACGAACCAGGCCCGCGCACAGCGTCATTGACTTCAGCGGTGGCACCGTCGATGGAAATCTGCACGTCGACGTAGTCACTGGCCGCAAGGCGTGCCGCGACCTTCTTGTCGATCTTCACGCCGTTGGTGGAGAACTTCACGCCAACCTGGTGGTCCGTTGCGTAATCGACGAGCTCCCAGAAGTCGGAGCGTACCGTCGGCTCGCCGCCACCGATGTTGACGTAGAAGACCTGCATACGTTGCAGCTCGTCGATGATGGACTTGCACTGTTCGGTGCTCAGCTCGTTGGGGTCACGGCGACCCGACGACGAAAGGCAGTGCACGCAGGACAGGTTGCAGGCGTAGGTGAGTTCCCACGTCAGGCAGATGGGGGCGTCGAGTCCGAGTTCGAACTGATCGACGAGGCGACCCACCTTGGCGGGCGGAGAGGGCTGTTCAAGAACTGAGGTCATGGCTGTGTCCTCGCGAAGAAATGAAGCGGGCGAACGTGCAGAAGGGCTGTTCCGCACGTGGGGGCGAGCGTCTGGCTCAGACAGGCACGATCATGTGCGAATCGGCGAGAGTGCTCAGCGCGCGGGCATATTGGGGAGCAGCGTCATCTTCGATGCCTTGCGCACGTAGTGCGGACCTGACATCAGGATGGTCTGGCAACGCCTTGACCACCGCAACGATGGTCGTGTTCTTCAGGAACGACAGCTTGCGCGTTCCGAAGTGGTAGAGCAACGCCCCGAAAGGTTCGGGGCGAAGCGCTACCTGCGGGTGGAGTTTCCACCCCGCATCGAGATCCAAAGCAGACACGGTCAGTACACGCCGCACATGCCGTCGATGGAAACTTCCTCAACGAGGGACTCCTCGACGAGGTCGTTCTCGAGCGCCTTGTTGTCACGATCTGACATGGATTCCTCCTGCGGTCGCACTCCGTCTGGAAGTCTGTAGATCAGACTTCCAACCTGGGAGTTGGTGGTCACTAGTGGGACTTCACTGTGACTCGGTTCACCACTGTAATGGCATCGAGTGCAGAATGACACACATGGAGCGAAAAAAGTATGCGTAGCCGCAAGAAACCGTCCGCTCGGATAGGTCGTCGCCCCTCCACAACGAGGGAGGGAATCAGCACGATCGGCATCGAACTGTTCTCCACCGTCGGCTTCAACGAGGTGAGCGTCGACCAGATAGCCGACGCCGCCGGCATCGCGCGTCGGACTTTCTTTCGCTACTTTCCGTCCAAGAACGCCGTCCCCTGGGGCGACTTCGACGGACATCTCGACGAGATGCGCGAGCACCTGGATTCACTGCCCGCTGACATACCGTTGGTCGACGCACTCGAATCCGCATTGTTGACGTTCAACACCTTCCCGCCGGAAGAGACTGCGGTACATCGCAAACGGATGGAATTGATCCTCAAAGTTCCGACGCTTCAGGCATACTCTGTGGTGATGTACGAAGGTTGGCGGCAGGTGGTCGCCGACTACGTCGCACGCCGAATGAATCTCGAGCCGACCGATCACGGCCCACGCACGGTCGGCTATCTTCTGCTCGGGGTCGCCATGTCGGCGTACGAACAGTGGCTCACCGACGATTCACTCGAGCTACCGGAACTCTTGAAAACAGGTACGCAGTCCTTGCGGACCGGCATCACCACCTGAGAAGCATCACCACCTGAGAAAGGCGATCATGTCCACCATCGCGAACGAACCGGTCCTGGATTCACTGGCACCGTCGACGCCGGGCTTGTGGTCGTTCGGGCATGTCACCGTCGAACGTGTCGATTCCGGTCCGATCTCGCTCGATCGTCGAGGCGGCCGACTCCACGTCAGGCACTCCCTCACTCCCGCCGATCTGAGCGAGCGACTCGTAGCCGGAGTCACCTCGTCGATCCAGGACGCGGAGTTCGGTCAGAACGAATTCGAGTTGACGATGGTCGGACTGGTTCGGTCCACCGTGGACGGCGCTCTCGAATCCTGGACCACCTACTACCGGAACTCCCTTGCCGAACTACTGGACGGCACTGCAGATTTCGCGCCGATTCACGACAAAGCCGAAGAACTGGTTCGCGGTTCCGTACTCGATCTGGGTTCCTGCTTCGGTTTCCTGCCCCTGCGGCTCGCGCGCGCCGGAATGGACGTGACCGCCACGGACATCCTGCCCGGAACGATGATCCTGCTCGACGCGGTAGCCCCCGAACTCGGCATCACGATCGACACGGTGATCTGCGACGCGGGTGAAGTACCGGCACCGGACAACAGCGCCGACACCGTCACCGCAATTCATCTCCTCGAGCACGTCGACGACTCGGTCGGCGAAGCCGTGATCGCGCAGGCACTCCGAATCGCACGTCAACGGGTCGTCATAGCCGTCCCCTTCGAAGACGAAGCCACCGCGTGCCACGGCCACATCCGTACGTTCGATCTCGAGTCACTGCGTGCGGTCGGCCGGCAGACCGGTGTGCCGTTCGAGGTATTCGAGCATCACGGCGGCTGGTTGGTGCTGGACGCATCGGCCGCCTGAAAAGAACTAACCTTCTTTCAGCGTATGGGCGACAAGTGCATTCGCGTGTCCATGCCCCATCCCGTGCTCCGACTTCAACCAATTCACCAATTCCATGTGCTTGGTGAGGTCTGAGCTTCTGATCAGCTCTTGCCACTCACCGATCGGCCGACCGTATTTCTTCTCGATCGACGGAAAATACGACGCCGGGCCTTTCACGGGTTCAGTCATGACCGGAATCTACCTCCACCGCCCGACAATATTCGCGCACCTGCGGTGCCCGCATGTCCGCACCTGCGGAATCGCTGGGTAGATACGCGACCATCGGATTATGGTCGAAGTACACCCACCCCAGAGCACAGGAGTTTCAGAGATGCGACTGTCCACACGAAATCAACTCACCGGCACCATCACCGAGGTCAACCTCGGCACCGTCATGGCAACGGTCAAGGTGAAGTTGGACGGCGGCAACCAGATCGTGACTTCGTCGATCACCCGCGATGCCGCACTGGATCTCGACCTCGAACCAGGCCAAGCTGCAACGGTATTCGTGAAGTCCACCGAGGTGACGATCGGCGTCGAATAACTGGTGATCGCTGCGATCAGGGCCGGGTGAGATGCGTGGTCATCGTGTAGTTCTTGCTCGGCCCCGTCACGGTCCAGACGACCGCCCAAGCCGATCCATCTACTGCAGTGACGTCGATTCGCCCGCGGTAGGTGTCCGCACCGCACAGGTGCTCGACTTCCTCCCCCGGTGCCCAGTCGTGGAACTCTCTGCCGTCTTCGAATGTCACGGCCCATTCGAGGCCGCGCTTTGCAATGAACAGAGTGCGGAACACTGGCAATTCCAGATCGCCGTCACGCAGAGTGCCACTCTCGTACCAGCGCATCCGACCGTCACCGGCGTCGGAGATAGTGGTCTCGCCGAAGACATGCTTGGTGGAACCGGAAAGGCGGTCGACTATGTCGCGCTCGAAGTGCCACGTTCCTGCCAGCGCCCTCGGCTCGATCTTCGCGTCGTCAACCATGTGACGATTCTAGTGACCCTGGACAAGGACTTGCGAAGGGGCCGAACGCACTGCGGGGAGTATGTTCCGAGTACATCCGGAACACGCAGGAGATTCACACAGACATGAACGATTCGGCCGCCCTTCACCAACGCACAGTGTTCGCAGAAGATCTCGAGATCGGCCAAGTGATCCCATTGGGCTCGTATTCGGTGACCGAAGAGGAGATCGTCGAGTTCGCAACCCAGTGGGATCCCCAGTGGTTTCACATCGACAAGGAAGCCGCCGGGTCCGGGGTCTTCGGCGGGTTGATCGCCAGCGGGCTGCACACCCTGTCGATCTGCCAGAAGTTGGTGGTCGCCAGTCTCTACGACCAGTGGAACGTGATCGCCGGAAAGTCCATGCGCGACGTGAGCTTCCTACGTCCACTTCGCCCCGGTGACACCCTGAGCGGAAAGGTCACCGTCGACAACGTCGTGTTCGACAATCGCGCGCGGGGATTGGTCACCATCACAGCGAAATTGGTCGATGCAGACGGCAATCGCGTTCTCGACGTAGTCACTGACGCCTACCTGCACTGTCGCCCGACTCGCGGACAGTGAATTATCGGTAAATTCCGCACCGCATTGTCTGAATTGCCGTACTTTCAGTGACGTTGCGACGCAACAGTACCCATCCCCGCAAACAGGAGTTCCTCACACATGAGCAGCCTCGGCGAGATCAATCCTCTCGGCATTCTTCAGATCCTCATCTACATGCTCTTCGGTGGGTCGTCCAACACTCCCGAGTAGACCCTAGCTTGCCATAGCCATAGTCAGCATCTAGGGTGCTGACTATGGCAATTAATAGTCAGGCGTCCGCGACGGTAGCGCCGTCGACCGACGCAGCGTGTCATCACACCGAATTCGACTCCAGCTGGCGGAGTTTCGACGGCATTCAGGGCGGACTCGCAGTTGCACGGATGCTGCGAGTGGCTGCCGACGCGTCCGGAGCCGAACCTCTGGCAGTCACGGCGCACCTGGACCGCCCCGTCCCTCCGGGGCCGGCCGAGCTGACTGTCGACGATATGCGGGGCGGGCGGACCGTCAGTTGCCACGTCACGCTGACCGGTTCGGGATCCGCTCTCGTTCGGCTAGCCCGCGACACAGGAGGCACAACGATGTCCGCCCCTGTCGCCGAACCGACTCCGGCCGACCCGTCAACCCTGCCGCCGCTGGAGATCCCGGTGGATTTTGTGCCGTTCTCCCAGCACCTCGACATCCGGCCGATCAATTCCGCGAGGCCGTTCGCCGGTGGCGACGCCCCGGAATTCGACGTCTGGATCCGATTGCTCACAGACCTCGATTTCACGGCCCAAGAGCGCGCCGCGGTCCTTCTCGACGCGCTTCCGCCCGGATTGTTCGCAACACTGACGATGCCCGTGGCTATACCCACTATCGAGTTCACCGCGCATTTCACACCGGAGCACCTCACGGCAGATCCCCGAACACTGTCACCGTGGTATCGCCTACGCCACGGGACCGCCTGGGCGACAGACACTCTCTGTGTTGACGAATCCGAACTATTCGACTCGACCGGACGGCTCGCCGCTCGGGCTCGCCAGCTTCGTCGAATTCTGGGTTGAACTCCCAATTGAGTTCAGTCCTACTACCCCTGGAGGTCGCGACGACGGAACGCAACAAGCGATGCTGTCGAAAGCACTACTGCCACAACGATCATTGCCAGCAGCGGTAGAACTGTCACTGGCTCGGCGGGGGCACCCGGCACGTGGGTGAAGGGTGACAGATCCAGCACTAACTGTGGAAGCTTCAGCAACGTTCCGAGTTGCCCGAGCACGATGCATGCCGCCAAGATTCCCCAGGAGAGCGCCGACGCGTAGGTCGGAAACAGTCCGAAAGCCAACGACACCAACCCCACGACTACAAGCACCGCGGGTAGATAGGCCAAGGCGGCGCCAGTCATCCGGAGTGTGTTGCCGCCGACGTCATCCGTGACGAGCCCGAAGGCAAATCCGGTGAAGGCACCCATCAAGACGTGCGCGAGGATCACCCCACCCACAACCACACCCAGGTGGGAAAGCATCCACCTCCACCGCGACAAAGAGGTTGCCAGCAACGGTTCGAGCCGTCCCGATGTTTCCTCACCCCGCATCCGGAGAAGACTCTGGACCGAATATGCCGCGATGACAATCGAGGTGAGACCGAGCGCAGTGGCCAAGTACGAATCCACCAGATCCGTACCGCCGCCACCAAGTTTCTCGAACATCTCCGCGGTCTGCTGCGACGATCCCACCATCGCGTCGATCTCGTTGCCCACAGCGCCGTAGGCGAACCCGAGAATGACAACGGCAAAGATCCACCAGAACATCGTCATTCGCTGCATGCGCCACGCCAGGCCCCAAGCCGACGGCAACCACGATGCTGCGGTCGGTGGGCCGGGCCGGGGCTGCACGAGCCCCGCTCCCTGATCACGATGGCTGATGAGAACAAACGCCACCATCACGTGCACAACCGCAAATCCGATCAGCAACAACAGGATCCACCAGGCATCGTCGTCGAAAGGTCTGATCTGTTGCGCCCATCCGATCGGCGAAAGCCACGACAACCAACCGCTCACCACGCGAGTTCCGTCGTCGACGACCGTACTGTTCACGTCGCCGATCGCGCGCAGCATGAAGGCAACACCGATCGCGGCACCCGCCAGACCGTTGGCCGTACGAGCACCGTCGGTGATCTGCGCAGTCACCGCCGCCACACCGGCAAACGCGATTCCGGTCCCACCTATCGAAGCACCCAACGCGAGCGAACCAACGACAGGCAAACCGACGGCGATCGATCCCAGGGCAATTCCCAGTGTCAGAACCACGTTCGCACCGACCGTGACAATCAGTGCGGAGGTCAGAAGCGCTCGCCGACCCACCACCGCAGCACCGATCATCTCGGCACGGCCGGTCTCCTCGTTCTGTCGTGTATGCCGAACCACCGCAAGGGTGCTCATCAATGCCGCCACCAACGCGAACACGAGCACCGACTGACTGGCGACTATCGCGCCCTGCGAATCGCCGGACACGATTCCGTTGGTCGCCAGCGCCACCGGCGATACCGCGGAACTGACTGCGATGTTTCGCAATTCCTCGGGGGTCGAGTACAGCCCGGTCACACTGGCGACGACGAGCAGCATGAACAGGACGATCGAGATGACCCACACGGAAAGCTGAATTCGGTCCCGTCGCAAAGCCAGCCGGACCAGTCGGCGTGTGCCGGTGAATTGACTTGCCGAGGCAGGTACCGGTGGAGCGGCCTCGACAACAACGGTCATGGCCGTACACCGGTCTCGGCTCGCAGGTGGACCGAAGTCTCCCTGGCGCGCTCGTCACCGTAATGACGCAAGAAGAGTTCTTCGAGTGTCGGCGGAGTGGAAGTGAGCGCCACGATTCCGAATCCGACCAAGTACGTCATGAGTGGTCCGAGTTGCGCGCTGTCAACTTCGCAGGTGACGTGGTTACCGTCGATCACCGCGTCGTGGACACCGCCGAGCCCGTCGAGTTCGCCGATCTGGCGCTGTGTCTCCGCCGAGATGGACGTGCGCGTGAGATGCCTGAGTTCGGACAGCGTTCCCTCTTCCACCGTCCGCCCGTCGCGGATGATGCTCACGCGATCGCACAGCGCTTCGACCTCGGCGAGGATATGGCTCGACAGCAGGACCGTCTTTCCGGCGTGAGCCACCTCCTCGACGCAGTCCTGAAACACCGCTTCCATCAACGGGTCGAGCCCCGATGTCGGTTCGTCGAGTACGTAAAGGTCGACGTCGGACGAAAACGCCGCCACGAGTGCAACCTTCTGCCGATTACCTTTCGAGTACGTCCGCGCCTTCTTGGTCGGGTCAAGTTCGAAGCGATCGAGCAACTCGCTGCGGCGTTTTCGGTCCAAGCCACCGCGCAGACCCGCCAACAGATCGATAGCCTCCCCGCCGGTGAGGTTGGGCCACAGATTCACGTCGCCAGGCACGTAAGCGAGACGTCGATGCAAGGTAACAGCGTCTCGCCACGGATCGCCGCCGAGAACAGTTGCGTCTCCGGAGTCCGAGCGGAGCAGGCCGAGGAGCACCCGAATAGTGGTCGACTTTCCAGAGCCGTTCGGTCCCAGGAATCCGTGCACTTCACCTGCTGAGACTTCGAGGTCGAGGCCGTCCAGCGCGCGGGTGGTACCGAAGGTCTTGACGAGGCTTTTCACTGAAATTGCCGCACCCATGAATTTGACCGTACGCCGATTTCACAAATGTGTGAAGATAGAAAAGAAGAAAAGATCGAAGGGTTCCGATGACCGACACCAGCCACACCGTTGCACCGGACGAGAGCCGACATTTTGTCGAACGACTCTCACTCGTTCTGAGCGACATGGGTTTTCCGCCGATGCCTGCCCGCGTGTGGGCCGCGTTGATGACCAGCGAGACACCCTCGTCCACGCCAGGAGATCTCGGATCCCGATTGGGAGTGAGCCCCGCCGCCATTTCCGGAGCAGTCAGATACCTCCAGCAAGTCGGATTGATCGAGCGAGTGGCCGTCCCCGGATCGAGGCGTCAGCACTACTGCGTCAGCGTCGACATGTGGGCCGACGCGGTTGTCACGAAACAATCGTCCCTCTACCAGGTCTCGGCAGTTGCGGACGAGGGCATTCGGGTCCTCGGTGAAGGCACTACGGCCGGCGATCGTATGGAAGATCTGCGCGACTTCTTCGACTTCATGGCCGCGGAAATGCCGCGCATGCTCGCGGACTGGCGCTCCCAGCGAAAAGACCGGACACCTGGAAGGTAACTTCAGGTTTACCCGCATTTTCGGTGGGGTACCTCAATTCTCGTTCCAGCATGATGAGGTGCGCTGTACCCGAGGAGTTGTTGATGAAGCTGTCGATCAGGGGCGCGAAGACTTCACCGACGCCACCCTCCGCACGAACCGCTTCACCCGAAACCTGTGAACAATCGATTTCCTTGAACCGCAATGCCGCCGGGGCATTCGCCGGCGATCATCACGCACTGTCGAAACTCCTGGCCCGATTGCACCCTCGCGTCGTTCTCTACTATCGCGCCAGGCTTCTCGGGACGCCTGTCGCAACATTCGCCGACGATCTCGCCCATCAATGCACCCTGGACGTCGTCACACGAATGTCCGAAACGATCTCGGCCGACACACGCATCGAGAACTTCGCCTACGAGTTGGCCTCGCAACGGATTGCGTCAATTCCCCAGTCACGCAACATCGACGGACAATTCAAACGCCCACGTCGCCTCACCGACGACCAACGTGAGGTCCTGGTATTGCGAATCGCAGTGGGTCTGACTGCCGAGATGACCGCGTCGACTCTGCGCACAACTCGATCGAGCGTGCTCCTCGTACAGCATCAGGCGCTGCGCGCCTGGGCGGTCTCCGAGCGGAGCTAGATCAGACCTTGCTTACTCGCGGCGTAGACGGCCTCTGCTCGCCGACTCACCTCGAGTTTGCGCATGATGTTGCTGACGTGGAACTTGACCGTGGTCGGCGAGATGAACAGTCGCTCACCGATCTTGATGTTGGACAAGCCGTTTGCGAGCAGTCTCAGTACTTCGAGTTCACGATCGGTCAGTCGTTCTTTGGATGACGACTGCCCGTTGAGCGATCGGACGACAGCCGATGCGCTGCGAGAATCGAACGCACTCTCACCCCGCGAGACCGCCCTGATCGCACGCACCAATTCGGTGGTGTCGACGTCTTTGACGACATAGCCGCGAGCGCCCGCGTGTACCGCTCGCACCACCAGTTGATCGTCGAGAAAGGTGGTGAGAACCAACAGTCCGAGCCCGGGATGCGCCGTAGACAACTGGCCACAGAGGGTCAGTCCCTCGTAGTCGGAACTGGCGGAGAGTTTCAGATCCATCAAGACGATGTCCGGGCCCACCTTGTCGACCACGGCAAGCGCCTCGGCGAGAGACGAAGCCTCCCCCACGATCTCGAGGTCGCTTTCGCGCTCGAGAACCGAGCGGAGCCCTTGCCGCAAAATTGCATGGTCGTCGACCAGGACGATTCGAACCAATCCCTGAACCGGCGATGCTCCGCGGGTGATGACGGGACGCGCAGTGGTCATGATTCCTCGCTCTCGATTTCAGTGGTGGAGCAAAGATTGTCGACATCCGCCTGGAGCGGAAGTGCCTGTGGCAGTGGTAGTGGCAGTCGCACGAGAATCTGAATTCCACCGATCCGCGCGCGCCGTACTTCGAGCGCACCACCCAACTCGAGAGTTCGTGTCTGCATGTTCGCCAGTCCGCGATGACGGCCGTCGACGTCGTTGGTGGCTGCGAGTTTGAGGATCAGACGCATCCGCGCAGGGTCGCCGTCACCGTCGTCGGAAACCGACAGCAGCACCGTATCCGCTCGATAGGTCAACCGCAGGACCGCTCGACTCGCATGGGCATGCACCGCAACATTGAACAGTGCCTCCCCCGCGATCCGCAGAAGAGCGTGTTCGGCATCGCCTGGAAGCTCGGTCGGGGTGCCGCCGACGCGAACGCTGACCGCCAACTCGTCCGGCATGTGAACCACGCCGAGCTGCTCGAGCATCTCGGGCAGTGACGTCCGGTCCGCGTCCGAGGAATGATTGAGCGCGTAGATCGCCGAGCGAAGCTGCTCGACCGCCCGCCTGGTCAAATCCTTGGCCAAGTCCAGTCTTTCACTGCGTTCCGCCTCCGGGATGTCGCTCCGGCAGACCTCGATCTGCATGCCGGCCGACAACACAGCCTGTGTCACGCTGTCGTGAAGTTCGCGGGCGATCCGGTGCCGTTCGTCGTCGACCACCTGGTGCCGGTGAGCCACTCCGAGTTGGCGCTGCGTGGACTCCAATTCGCTGTTGCGCACCGCGAGGTCGGCTGCAGTGCGATTGGCCTCCGCATATGCGTCTTCGGCTCGTTCGAGCAGTAGTTGTCCGCGCTGGTAGAGCGCCGAGTTCTGCAGGGCCACAGCAGTCTGGCTGGCCAGAATGCTGAGCACGGCTCCGTCCGTCGTATCGAGTGTCCGGTTGGCCGGCGTCCAGGCAGCAAAGGCGCCGACCACACCGCCGCCGAGCACGATCGGCACAAACGCGTAGTGGGCTTCGATCACCGAGTTGGATTCGATTCTTCCGCACCGGATATCGTCGAGACATTCGACGACGTCCTCCGGAAGTGGTGGCCCCTCGACGTTGTCGACCAGAAAAGGGGTGGCGTCCGGGCCGAGAACCAATCGCCGTGGTCCGGCGTCGGGCAATGTTCCGTCGGCCAAGGCGAAGACTATCCAGTTCGCACTCAGATGAGCACGGGCAGCTTCCGCCACCGCACAGACGAGGGTTTCCGGCCCCTCGACGGTTCGCACCAAAGCCCGCGAGATCAATTCCAACGCATGCACGACGCGTTCGAGACGCTCGGCCGCACCGCGGTACTGCGGATAAAACGAACTCTTACCCGAACGTAATCCGGTGAGCCGCGACAGGTCCGCGGTCATCGTCTGCACCGCTTCACCCTGCACCGCATCACACTGCACCCCATCACACTGTCCCTCTTCACAACGCACCTCGGAACAACGCCACCATCTGCTCCTGCGTCGCTTCCCTGGGATTGGTGGACATGCAGGCGTCGAGCAACGCGAAGCTGGCAAGTCGACTGAGGTCTTCCTCGCGAACACCCAACTCCCCCAGCCCCTTCGGGACCCCAACCTCCCGGGCGAGACGTTCGACCCGGTCGGCCACCGCCAGCGCTGCTTCCTCCGGGGTGCCGTGCTGTTCAGGAAGGCTCAGTGCCGCAGCGATGGCGACAAAGGGGGCAGCGTCCGTCGTGGAATTGAATCGGATGACGTGGGGCAACAGAATTCCGTTGATGACGCCATGTGGCAGATCAAGCATGCCGCCCACCTGATGGCTCATGGCGTGCGCGGCTCCGAGTATCGCGTTGGTGAACGCCAACCCGGCCTCGAGACTCGCCTGCGCCATCACCGATCGAGCTTCCATCTCCATCGGGTCCTGGATCGTGTTCACCAGATTCTCCGTCACGAGGCCGACCGCGCGGAGCGCGTGATGATCGGTCAACGGATTGTGCGCCAGTGAGACGAAGGCTTCGATTCCGTGCGTCAGTGCATCCAATCCCGTTGCTGCATTGAGCCACTCGGGCATCGTCGTGAGCAACCGCGGATCGATGACCGTCACATCTGGCACCAGGGCACGGCCGATGATGGTGATCTTGGTGCCGCGGGTCGTGTCCGTGACGATGCAGAACTGCGACACGTCAGCGCCCGTTCCGGACGTGGTGGGAACCATCACCAACGGCGGGATCGGTTTTGTCGCCTGATCGACACCCTCGTAGTCGAGTATGTTGCCGCCGTTGGCAGCGAGGACGGCTACACCTTTAGCCGCGTCGATGACGGAACCGCCACCGAGCGCGATGATGACGTCGCACTCGCCTTCCTGGTACACCTCGAAACCGGCCGCGATCTCGAAGTCCTTGGGGTTGGGCGTCAGCCCTGACCACACTGTCGCGGTCAAGCCCTGCTCCGTGAGATGGTCCTCGAGTTCGCTGACCCACCCCGCGTCGATCAAGCCGGGATCGGTGACCAGAAACGGGCGGAACCCGCCGAACCGCAGAGTCGCGTGTGCTGCCTCGACCAGGGAACCGATACCGAAGACGATCTCGGGGGCGTGAAATTTGACCAGTCGAGCAGCAGTGCCGCGGCGATGAACACCGTGGTTCACAGCATCCGGATATGCCACGGACACGACCCCACTCTCCTCTCGCGCGGCACCGAGATCACCGCTTCGCGAATTCCCAGCTCGCTCGCCCGAGCACCAACTGGTGTGATCCACCTTACAAGTGCTGGCCCCGAGCCTACGCGGACAGCAGTCGGGGCACACCCACCGAAGGAGAGGCGCTTACCTACCCGTTCGGGCAGGTAGTCGTCGCCGGAAAATAGATGGCGCGGCAATCAGGTCCCGTTGTACTTTCGGTTCTGGCCAGAGCGGCCCGCAGTACCGATCCAGAAGGTGTTTATGACCCAGCCCGCGCCGAGCGCGCCTCTCGCCCCTGCACTGCCGGCAACCTCGAGAGTCACTTGCTGATCCCCGAAACGACGGACTGACAGCCGCGAGGCCACTCGGCCTGCTCCTACCTGCTTTGTTCACTCAGCTAGGAGTTCTCCAGTGCCTCAATCACACAATTCCATCTCGAAAACCGACACCTTCTCGTGCATTCAGTGCGGACTCACCGTCATGACGTACGACCCCGATGGTGATCGCCGAAACCACTGCCCCAGTTGCCTGCATTCCCGACACCTGTTCGACCAGGTGGAAGGTGGACCGTCGGACTGCGGAATGCGGATGGCCCCCATTTCGATCGCGGTGCTGCGAAGCGGCGATTGGATGATCATCCACCGCTGCGCACAGTGCCTCGAACTCACCTCCAACCCCGTCAGCCGTGACGACAACCAGTTGTTGTTGATGAGGATGGCGGTGCGGCCGCTCGCACAACCACCCTTCCCGCTCGAAGCCTTCGGCGACTTGTGAGGGGTGAGAAAGCAGATGCCACGTAGGAATCCCAGCACCCGCGCGCGGCGGGCACCGCAACGGACCAAGCACGTATTGCACGGAATCGGCGGCGAACAAGGATCGAGCTTCCGTTGTCTCACATGCCGTTTGGACATTTCCACTGCGGCCCCGGGTACCGCACATCGGAACCATTGCCCGAACTGTCTGGCCAGCCGCCACGTGGATGGTCGTGTTCCGGGTGACCGGGCACAACAGTGCAGAGGTGCCATGGCGGCGCTGTGCCTGTCGGTCCGGCAAGACGGTGAGTGGATGCTCGTTCACCAGTGCGTCGAGTGCAATACGTTGAAAGTCAACAGGATCGCCGGCGACGACAACGCCTTGGTCTTGCTGCGGTTGGCGCTACGCCCGTTGGCGGATCCTCGACTGGGCTCGCGCGCGTTGCTAGCGCTCTGATCGATCGTCCGGCGTAATCGCGCGGTCCTGCGCGCGATTACGCCGGACGAACACCACGAACACGATCCCGGCAAGCAAGCCGACCGCCGTCGGTCCGAGGACCAGTCCCGAATACAGCCACGGAGCAGGTTCTGCCGGAAAGAGGTCCATGAATATGGGTCCGGTGTATGTCGGCTCGGCAAACGGCTCCCGATAGGACCCGCCGGTGAGAATGTGAGGTGATGCCAACGAGTTCCACCACCACTGAAACACGCCGAGCGCCACCAGCCCACACACGGCGCCGAGCACTGTCAGCGCCGCGATCGGCCGCCAGATCGATCCCCTGATTTCGGACATGAGATCAAACTAGTTCACGACGGATCGCGCAGTGACATCGGTGAAGTGCAGTGACATCAGCGAAGTGCGTGCCCCAGTTCAGCGGCCTTTGCCATCAGTTGCGCGGCATCTCGGGCAACAACAACCTCGTCGCAGATCTCCGAATACTCCGGCATCGCGCACGATGCCTGGTTCCAGTAACGCTGAGGTTCAGGCGTGATCCAGGCCAGACGATGAACCTTTCGGCGGAGTTCCTCGAGCTTGTCCACCTGTGGGGGCAACCCGTTGCACCGACCGTCGCCCACGATGATGATGGACGTCCATGAGTTCAAGCTGTTTCCGTGCTCGTCCAACAATTCTGTGAGCACTCGACCGTAATCGCTGCTGGCTTCCAGATCCAGACCCGGGTGCGCAAGTACCGCAGCCAGTGCGCCGTCACCGCTACTGGTGAGAAGGGTGTCGGTCACGTCGACCGGACGATTGACGAATGCGAGGACTTCACAACGATCTGCCCGGCGATGCATTGCCTGAGCCAACCGCAGAGTGAACGCGGTGATCGGGCGCACGGACAGCGACACGTCTGCGATGAGAAGTAGTCGAACACGATCGGGGCGAGGAGCTTTCACGACCAGATGGAAGGGAATTCCGTCGGTGCGCAGACTCGAACGCACCGTGCGTCGCATGTCGAGATGCCCACGAGAGCGCTCACGGGGCCGCGGTCTGGACGGTCCTCTCATCCGCCGAAGCACCTCGTGGCACGCGAGTTCGATGTCGTTGTGCGTTGCGCCCGCAGCAGATTCGCTGTCGGGCGCATCGGGAGCGCTTTCGGCGAGTGCAGCGGCCGAGAGTGCTTGCACGAACGCTTCGACCGCCTCGACGAGCCGGTTCAGTTGCGCCTGCGTCAGCGGCCCGTCGTCGGAGACGTCCGCATACGCTTTGCTCGGGTCGTATGCATCCAGCCAGGCGAGGATCGACGTCGGATCGTCCCAGGACAACGAACCGGTCACTGCTGCAGCAACACTGGTGCTCAGGTCGCCGACCACTGCCGACGCGGCACGGTCCACGTCGACCGTGTAGCTGACTCCCCGTCGACCGGTCTCCGAACCGGTATCCACCGACAGTTCCGCATCGCTGGACGTCATCGACACATCGTCGTCGTCCTTGTGCGGGTTGAACCCCTTCTCCGCTTCCGGAGTGTCGAAGTAGTCGCCAACCTCGGCTGCACGCTCGTTGTACTCGGCATACCGGCCTACTTCTTGATCCTCGTCGATCCCCAGCGCGGTGGGCAGACCGTCCGCCACCTCGGCGCGCGAAGCCATCCGCTCGGCGTGCGCTTTGCCTGCGGCAGGCCGGAACAGCGCGTCGAACGCCCGATCGAAACCGGCCTGTTCGTGAGAATACTTGGCGCACAATGCCCGAAGACATGCGCGCAACGTCTCACGATCCGAAGCTCCGACCATCGCGAGTACACGCCGAACCTCGATGACCTCGGCCGGTGACGCGGAAACTCCGGCTGCCCTCAGCAATCGGCCGAAACTCGCGGACACCACGTCGAGAACAAACGACGGTTGCCACACGGCGAGGCCACCGAGCGTCGTCATCGCGTCGAACGGATTCCGCTGCTGCCGCGGATTCCCTGTTGATGAGGGTCACGTCCACCCGTGCCCCGGAACACGGCCGTCGTCGTGTTGGCGGGTTTGCTTGCCACCGTGGATCGCTCGATCGGCTCGCCACCGTCACGCGACGGTGATTCGAGACGCTTTCCGTCGAATCGTTCTTTGGCCAGCGTCACATCTGACGAGTACTTGAGCAACGCCGTGAGCAGGATGTCGCGCACCTTGGCGTCGGAAGCGGTGTCGAATCCGCTGGCGGCGAGCACTGTTGCCGCTCTGGCCGCGTCGATGACCTCCGAGATGGACGGGCTCTTGCGCAGCGGGAGATCACGCAAGATGCGAGCCAATTCGACAACCTCGGTGGCCGTAGCCGCATCCACCTCCGGCGCTCGGGCCGTGACGATCTCGCGTTCACGCTCCGACGTCGGATAGCCGAGATGGTAATGCAGACAACGACGCTTGAGCGCGGGTGAGAGCTCGCGGGTGTCGTTGGACGTCAGGATGACCCAGGGCTGCGAGCGGGCAACGAACGTACCGACCTCGGGAATGGTGATCTGCTGTTCGGCGAGAATCTCCAGGAGCAGTGCTTCCATCGATTCCTCGGTGCGGTCCACCTCGTCGACCAGAAGCACTACCGGATCGGGTGAGAGGATCGCTTCGAGCAGCGGACGGACGGACAGGAAGTTCTCGGAGTACAACCCGAAATCCTGATCGGCCAGAAACTTGGATGCTTCGGCGACGCTGTCGAATTCGGAAACCTGATCACTGATCCGGTCACGAAGCATCTGCACGTGCAGGAGTTGCTTCGCGTAGTCCCATTCGTACAGGGCCCGATTGTCGTCCAGCCCTTCGTAGCACTGCAATCGCACCAGTTTGCGGCCCCCGATCGCAGCCAGAGACTTCGCCAGTTCCGTCTTGCCGACACCGGCCGGCCCTTCGAGCAGGAGCGGACGCCCCAGCGCCGTCGCCAGATGAACGACTACCGCGAACTCGTCATCGGCAATGTAGTCCTGCTCTCGCAGAGCATCTTTCACTTCGATTCCGCTGGAGAAACTGCGACCGGACATGGAATACCTTTCGATAGGGGCACAGCCCCTGTGCGCGCTCGAGGAGTCTCTGGACTCCTTAAGCGCGCACGGGGCCGAAGGCCCTGCTAGAAGTACGACTTGTTGATCGCGTGATCGACAACCGGGATCATCGACTCCACAGTGACCTCACGAGGGTTACCCGGGGTGCACCAGTCGTCCTGAATGTGCTCGGAGATGGCGCGCACAGTCTTCTCGTCACCCTTGATGACATCACCACGACCCTCGTACTTCTTGGTGTTCATCTGGTTCTTCGCGTACGAGTCTGTGCGAACCTGCCCGAAGTTGTCGGGGATACCGACGTCCTTGGCCAGACGGATGGCAGCCTCGACGGCAGCATCCGCGGCCTGAACCGTGGTGAGGTTGCGAGTGTCGACACCGAGTGCGCCGGCCAACTGGGCGTAGCGCTCGTAGCGCGAAGGCAGGTTGTACTCCCACACACGCGGCAACGCGATGGCGTTGTTCAAACCGTGGTGGCTGTCGAAGAATGCACTGACCGCGTGCGAGATCGAGTGAACGATGCCGAGGCCACCGGAGTTGAAGGCCTGTCCGGCAATGTACTGCGCGTTCATCATTCCCTCGCGCGCCTTGAGGTTACGCGGCTCGAAGACGGCCTCGCGCAGGTTCTTCGCGACCAACTCGACCGAGTAGATCGCGTTACCGAGCGAAGGCGCGAAATCGAGACGAGACACGAAAGGCTCACTGCCGTGCGCGAGTACGTCGAAGCCGCAATACGCGGTGAAATGCTGAGGGCAGGTGTAGTAGAGCAGCGGATCGTCGATCGCCAACGTGACGATGGTCGCCTCGTCGAAGCCCACCCACTTGTGCGGGTTGTTCATGTCCGAGGTGTCAGTGATGACGTATGCCCACGACGTCTCGGATCCCGTTCCAGCCGTGGTGGATACGGCGATGTGCGGCGGGTTCTCCTTGTTGGTGGACTTGGCGAAGCCCTCGAACTCGTTGATGTTGCGACCGTCGTGTGCGATCACGACGCGAGCACCCTTGGCGGCGTCGTGGCTCGAACCACCGCCGATCGAGATGATCGAGTCGCACTTCTCCTTCTGATAGAGAGCCGCGGCCTCCATGACGTTGTAGTCCTTGGGATTCGACTCGACCTTGTCGTAGAGCACGACCTCGACACCCTGGTACTCGATCTTGCCGACGAGTTCCTCGATGATGCCCGAACCGCGCAGACCGGTCGTCATCAGAAGGGTGCGCTTGAAGCCGAGATTCTTGGCCTCCACACCGATGATGTCGTGAGCGCCCACACCCATCAGGGCGCGCGGGAAGGGGTGGAACTCCTTGATCGGAAAGTCCCAGATCTGGTTGAGCTCGATAGCCATCGGTATCTCCTCATGGATGTGCACGAATGTGACTGCGGGAGGGATTCGAGCCGATTCTTTGTGACCGGCGTCTCACCTGGTTCCCACTGTGTACCGACAAACACCCCGTGCACAGACTTCGGCAGCTCAACCGCCCGGACGCCGCCCGCGAACCGCCCGTTCGGGCAGGTCGTCGCCACCCCGGACCGCCAGGAAGGCCGGATCAGACTGCCGTGGTTCCCGCTGATCGGGAACGTGTTGCTCGGCGACTACGATCCCCAGTAGCTTTTCATCACTGCTAACATTGAACTAGAACACGTTCTATATGTTGCACTTCACTGACCTGCGCTTTACCCAGCTTCACGAGAGGACTAGCTTCGCGATGACGACAGTCGAGGTACCGCACAGCTCGCGATCGGCGGTACTCACCGTGTCCGGAGTCATCGAAGAGACTTCCGACGCCCGGTCGCTGGTGTTCGAAATTCCCGCAGAACTGAAGGACAAGTTCGACTACAAGCCAGGTCAATTCCTGACCCTGCGCATCCCGAGTGATCAGACCGGCTCGGTCGCACGCTGCTACTCCCTGGCCAGTTCACCCTTCACCGACGACGCCCCCAAGGTGACCGTCAAGCGAACTGTCGACGGCTACGGCTCCAACTGGCTGTGCGACAAGCTCCAGGTCGGCGACACCATCGAAGTGCTGCCGCCGTCAGGTGTCTTCACGCCCAAGTCGCTCGATCACGACTTCCTGCTCTTCGGTGCAGGCAGCGGAATCACTCCGGTGATCTCGATTCTCAAGTCCGCCCTCACGCAGGGCAGCGGCAACGTCGTGCTGATCTACGCGAATCGCGACGAGAAGTCCGTCATCTTCGGCGCCGAACTGCGCGAGCTGGCAGCGCAACACCCCGGCCGCCTCACCGTGGTCCACTGGATCGAAACCGTGCAGGGACTCCCCGCTGTCTCGCAACTGGCGACGCTCGCCAAGCCATTTGTCGCGTACGAGGCCTTCATGTGCGGTCCAGGCCCCTTCATGGACGCCGTCCACAAGGCACTGGCAGAAGCGGGCATGCCCCGCACGCAGGTTCACGCCGAGGTCTTCAATTCACTCGCCGGCGACCCGTTCCGTGACGTCGAGGTAGCCGAGGTCTCCGACGAGGAAGCTGCCGACGCCGCAACCGTCGAGGTCGAACTGGACGGTGAAACCCACACCCTCGTCTGGCCGCGCAAGCAGACGCTCGTCGACATCATGCTCGCCAAGGGTCTCGACGTTCCGTACTCCTGCCAGGAAGGTGAGTGCGGGTCGTGTGCCTGCACCGTCACCGAAGGCGAAGTCCAGATGGACAACTCCGAGATCCTCGACGCCGAGGACGTGGCGAACGGCTACATCCTCGGTTGCCAGGCGAAGCCGATCACCGATCGCCTGAAGATCGAGTTCTGAACCCTGCTTCGATGCATGACGGCCCCTGATTCCCTGCGGAATCGGGGGCTTTGTCATCTTCCGAGGCATCATCCGCGCTATCTTCCGAGTCCCGCCCCGTAACCCACTCCGGCGCCGTTGTGGGCAACCGCCACAACGCAAGAATCAGCACCAGGGTCACGATCAGGAAGCCCTCACGAAGGACCAACCCCAGCGGCAGCAGGAGCGGCGACGTCTCGATGAACTGCTGCCCCATGCTCGGCCCGCAATAGACGACGGCCAACCCCACAGCGGCCGCACCGAACTGCAGCGGCGATCGAAGCCGAAAGAGAACCGTGACGGCAGCAGGCACGAGATACACCCAGTGATGAATCCAGCTGATCGGCGAAAGAATCGGCGCACTCAAACCGATCACCAACGCCGCATCGACCCCACGACCGACGCGATATACATCTCGGGCGACCCAGAGCGCTACCGCCGCGCACAGCACGGTCAACGGCATCGCCAGAGACGCCGTCCATGTGCCCAGTGCCGCAAGTCCGCCCTGCAGTGAACTGTTACCGGCACTCGCGATCGCCTGCCCGCTCAAGTCCACCCGGTCACTGAGGTTCCAGACGACGTCCGACCAGAAGGTCCAGCTGACGGCCGGGTCCACCATTGCTGCGACGGCGGTCGCCGCGGCAAATCCGATCGAACTCCAGATCGCGAGTCGCCACTGCTTCGTGACGACGAAGTAGACGATGAACAGCGCCGGCGTCAGCTTGATCGCGGCTGCGACGCCGATCAAAAGTCCTCGTGGAAACCACCGGCCGAATCTCGAATCGCCTCTGCGGGTCACGTCGAGCAGTACGAGCACCATCAGCACCAGGTTCACCTGGCCGAAGGAGATGTGCGCGCTGACGATGGGTGTCACCGACACGGCCAGGACCAATGCCGCCATGACGAGCGGCCGCTTGGGGACGCGAGCGGGAGTGAACTTGGCGACTGTCCACACCACCGCCGCGATGCACAACGCCGACCACAGCAGATAGGCCGTCCACCAGTCGAAGAGAACAGTCGGCCAGAGGAAGATCACCGCGAACGGGGTGTAGGTGAACGGCATGCCCTCGTCGACGATCAACGGGCCGACAAGGTTGCTCTCGTAGATGTTCGAGCCTGCGGCAAATGCCTGGGCAGCGTAGCGGTAGACGAGAAAATCAACGGGTTCGACGGCCCGAACGGAGTACACGAGATAACACAGAGCTGCGACGCCGGCAGCGATCAGTGAACCGATCGTCACAATTCGAGACGCCTCGACACGGGTGGCGGGCATACCGAGAATCGTCCCACAACCTACCGAGCGGTACTTCGCTAGCGGGCCGCCCGGAAGTGCGCTCGCTCGTCTGCGGTCAGGTGTTCGCACGCGTAGCTCAGCGCCGTGCGTCCCATGTCTGCTGCATTCTCAGTAAGGAAGCCGGTCAACAAATCCCGATCCACCCGCTTGCCCACCTCGCGGAGCATCCAGCCCATCGCTTTCTGGGTCAGGTCTCGTCGATCACCCAGCACCTGAGCGGCAAGCTCGAGCGTGGTCGACGCGTCGCCGCGAGTGATGAATCCGTACGTCGTCAGCAGCGCCACCCGTCGTCGCCACAGGTCACCCGAATCGGAAAGCTCGAAGATCAGCCGGCGATCTCGGTCGTACAGCCAGCCGCCGAGGATCTGTCCGGCGGACGAATCCACCAGATCCCAATTGTTGACCCGCCCGTCCTCGACAGCGGTCAGATAGAAGCCTGCGATGCGAGCGCGGCCCTCGTCGTCGAAAAATTTTGGGCGACTGACTTTTTCGAATTGAGCGACCAGGATCAGCAGCCCGGCCAATCGGTGCTCGTGAACGTCACTGTCGAGAAGGAGACGTATCTGAGGCAACGCGAGTCCGACGTGCTTCTTCACCACCGATCGCGTCTTCGGTACTCGCACGCCGATGAATACGTCGCCCTCGCCGTACTCCCCCGGCGCTGTCTTGAAGAACCGCTGCAAGTGGACGGCATCCGCGGGATCCGCGAGGTCGGCCAACTGCTCGATCACGTTCGGGGCACTCGATTGCGTCACCCCAGAACCTTCTCACGGGTCGTCTGTGCGGACTCTTCGATTCTCTCAGCGTCCTCACACCGTGTGCCCTGCTCGGCCACAGGTCGGCAGACGACACTCGAGGACAGTCAGTGAAAGGACCACCCATGATCACCGCCGCTATCGCATTCACCACTCTCACCCTCATGGCACTCTCGGGACATATCGCGGCAAGCGCGCCGCGCGGGCTCGTGGCCATCCGGACGAATGGTCACAAATCTTGATATTCGAGCCTCCACATCGCCTCTAACTGCAACGCGAATGCAATTGGCGGAGAGTTGATCTCGATCTTCCGCGGGCGTGTACTACAGGTGGACACACTCTCGTCTTTGGAGGTCTCGTCATGAAGTCGTGGAATCGAATGCAAGATGCCGTCGCGGTGGTTCTCGGCGTCTTTGCGGCTCTCTCGCCGATGTGGCTCGACACCACCGATCGGGCAATGTGGTCACTCGTCGTCCTGGGTGTCCTGGTTGCACTGTCGGGTCTGGCGCACATGGCACGTCCGGACATGGCCATGGCGGATTACGCGATGGGTGTTTTCGGCGTCTTGATGTTCATTTCACCCTGGGTGATGAACTTCGACGTTCTGCGCGGTGCGTCGTGGACGGCCTGGGTGGTCGGGGTTCTGACCGTTGTGGTCGCGGTGAGTGCGATGCCGGTGATGAGTGCGCGGATGCATCACGGGGGTCACGGCGGCGTAGCCGCCCATTGACGGAGCGGCGTAGCCGCCCATTGACAGAGCGGCTGGATCAGGCTTTGATCGCGCCCAACAACCGCCCGGCGTCGAAGGCTTCGGCGCTGGGCGGTAGTGCGCCCGGACGACCGCTCACGAACACCTCGACGGTTCCCGATCCTTCGCCCGCGGCACCGAGCCCGTCGATCCGCCGCAGAGTCTGTCGTGCAACGGCTTCGGCGCTGTCGAAGAGTGTGACGCCGGCGGGTAGCCGTGCTGCGATCTCGTCGGCGAGCAGTGGGTAGTGGGTGCACCCGAGGACAACGCCGCTGACGTCGTCCGGCGTCCGGGCAACCGCGGAATCGATGGCAGCAAGTGCGGCTGCGCGATCACCGAGATCTATCGAATCGGCCAGGCCGTGGCACGGCACTCCGACGACCTTGGCGCCGTTGCCGAACTGCTCGATCAGATCGGCTTGGTACCGGCTGGCCGTCGTCGCGGCTGTAGCCCAGATCGCCACTGAATCGCACGCGGCAGCGGCGGGTTTGATCGCGGGCACCGTTCCGATGACCGGCACTTCCGGCCCGACCAGTTCTCGCACGTGTGGCAGCGCGGTGACGCTGGCAGTATTGCATGGAAGAACGATGACCTGAGCCCCACAATCGAGGCTCCGCCGCACCGCACCGAGTACCCGGTCGACGACCCACGGCTCAGGCTTGGGGCCCCAGGGGGCGCCGTCCGGATCCAGGGAGAGCACCAGATCGAGATCCGGGCGCAGGCGTCTGAGCCACGCAGAGGTAGGGAGCAGGCCCAGTCCCGAGTCGATGAGTGCAACGATCACCGCACAAATCTATCGCCTCGGAACCGGTCCTGCCTCATCCGTTCAGGCCGGTGTGGACTCCAACACGTCAGAGATGGGCGTGCCGGCCGCGATCTTGGCGCGCATCTTCATCACCGCTCCCGCGCTACCTCCGCCGACGACAGCTGCCAGCACACCGTCGCGCTCGTAGTAGGCGACGAACTTTCGGCCGTCGTCCTTGACGATGTGAACGGTGTCCGTGGGTGCGACGGTCCCCAACGCCTGGATCTTGACGTCGTACTGATCGCTCCAGAAGTAGGGAACCTGCGCCGGAGCATCGGGATCACCCGTTCCGGTGAGCGCTCCCGCCAGGATCTTGGCCTGGTCGCCCGCATTGGTCCAGTGCTCGACGCGCTTGCGTCGATCACCGATCTGCCAGGACGCGACGTCGCCGACGGCCCAGACGTGTTCGGTACTGGTGCGGCCGACGCCGTCGCAGAGCACTCCGTTGTCGAGTTCGATTCCCGAACCATCGAGCCATCCCGTGACCGGCACCGAACCGACTCCGATCGCCACCACGTCGACCGGGATCTCCGAACCGTCGCTCAAGGTCGCAGTGGCAACCGCTCCGTCGCCGGACAACGAGGTCAAGCCGGTGCCGACGCGGACATCGACGCCCTCGTTCCGATGCAGACGTTCGACGAGGGCGCCAACGGTGGGGCCGAGCACCGACGCCAGCGGTGTCGGCTGAGGCTCGAGCAACACGACGTCGACGCCGTGAGACTTCATGCTGGCGGCCAGTTCGCAGCCGATGAAGCCGGCCCCGACGATCAGCGCACGCTTGCCGGGAGCCAGCTCGGCGCGAAGGGCCAGCGCCTCCTCGATGGAGCGCAGAACGTGCACTCCGGACAGCTCCGGAAGGCCGGCAATGCGACGCGGAGTCAGTCCGGTCGCGATGACCAACTCGTCGTAGTCGAGGGTGGATCCGTCCGCGAACGCCACCGACTTTGCGGCAGTGTCCACCGAGGTCGCGGGCGAACCGAGCTTGAGATCGACCTTGTTCTCGACGTAGAACTCTGCCGGACGCAGCGTCGTCTCGTCCTTGTCGCCGCGGATCACTTCCTTCGACAGCGGCGGCCGGTCGTATGGCAGATGTGTTTCCCCACCGGCGAGCGTCAACTCACCCCCGAAGCCTGCTCGTCGCAGTTCCTCCACGGTCCGCAGCCCCGACAACCCCGCACCCACGATCACTATCCGTGCCACCACGTACCACCCTGTCCGACCCACGTCACTAGCAGCGCTCACTATGAACGCCGTCACTATTTGACCCCGACTCTGCCATACCAAATGCCGGAGTAGGTGTGGTGCATCCCGCATGGCCACCTACCAGTCACTACAGTTGGAGGTACTTCAGACGCACGCACTGACACATGAGCAGGGAGCCCCCATGACCAGCGATTCCAGTGAAAAGAACAGCGTCCGATTCGGCGCCGACGGTGGCGCGGAACTAGTCAGCACCCAGGGCAAGACGATCATCGCCGACGCCGTGGTCGCCAAGATCGCCGGTATCGCGACCCGCGAGATCAACGGCGTGTACGACGTCGGTGGGGGCACCGCGCGCGCGGTGGGGGCACTTCGCGACCGTATTCCGGGCGCCCGCGTCAACCATGCCCAGGGCGTCGCGGTGGAAGTGGGCGAGAAACAAGCCGCCATCGACATCGGCATTGTCGCCGAATACGGCGTCGCACTCCACGAATTGGCGGTAGGTATCCGCCGAAACGTCATTGCCGCAGTCGAAAGCATGACGGGTCTCGAGGTCACCGAGGTCAACATCACCGTCTTCGACGTCATGCTCTTCGAGGATGCAGAGAGTGGCGGCAGTACCGATCCGGAAGCCAAGCCGAGGGTTCAGTGAGTACCGCCGACGCCGGCCGCGAGATCGACGCGGCCGAGATCGTCGCCGACGCAGTTCTTGCGATCCCGGAAGTGGCAGATCTGCACGGCGGGCAATTCGGTGAGGTGGGGACCTACCTCCCCGGACGTCGAGTCACCGGCGTCGTCGTCGACGAAAACTCTTGTGCGGTACACATTTCCGTTCACTATCCGGCCGACGTTCGCGGCGTCGCCGAACGCGTCCGAGCGGTGGTGGCACGGTTGGTCGACGTACCGGTGAACGTGACCGTCGGAGACTTGTCGACAGCGGGATATCCACCCGAAAATTCCGAAGATGCAGTCACCGAGCTTTCCACCGTCACCGAGATCGCACCGAACATTCGAGAAGGGAACTGACATGAACAGCACTACCGTCGGACTGCTGGTCGGTCTGCTCCTCGCGCTCGCCGGAATCATGGGCGGATTCAGCGGATTCGTCTTCGCCGTCCTGCTCGGCGCCGCCGGTATGGCGATCGGAGCACACCGCGACGGACATCTCGATCTCGGCGCGATCCTCCGAAGCCGTGGCCGTGGCTGAGCCGACCACTCCGAACGCGGCAGACGATCCCGGCCTACGAGGTTCACTGGTCATCAAGGACCGGGCGATGGCCAAGATAGCCACTGCCGCAGCGGTGAACGTCCCGGGGGTGGTCCGCCAGTCCGGTGGCTTGACCCGCCTGACCGGGCGCGACCTTCCGCGAGCCGACATCTCGATGGGCAGCGACGCCGTGGCCATCAATCTGTTCCTCGCTGTGTCCTGGCCATGTTCGGTCACCGAACTGACCGGTCGCGTGCGGGCAGAAGTCGGACGCAGCGTCGAGTCGCTGACCGGCCTGCCCCTCCACGACATGAACGTCATGATCGCGGCAACCGAGGGTTCTGACGAATCCTGTGTTTCCGGCGTCGAAATCGCGGAAGGCCCCGCACAGGAGGCACTCTCGGATCCGATTCCACCCCGAGTTCCCTCCGCGAACCCCGCCGCCGCGGTGTCAGCCGTCGTCATCGCGTGCGGTCTACTCGCACTCGCTTTCGTGGTCTCGCGCGAATGGTTCATCAACCGCGGAACCTTCGATTCGGCGCCCTGGATCCGAAACTCCGTGGAGTGGACGTCGCGTCTGCACTGGCAACCGTGGCTGCTTCCGGTGGCCATCGCTGCCGTCGTCGCGGGCGTTGTCCTGATCATGTCCGCCCTCAAACGCCGGGCGAAAACCCATGTGCCGTTGGGTAACCCGAGCGCATCGACGGTATGGATGCGGCCGACGGACATTGCACGTCTGTGCAGTAGCCACGCAGCGGTCGTTCCCGGCGTCGACTCGGCCCACACCAGCGTCGACCGCAAACACATCAAGGTCCACATCGAATCCACCGGCGGCGATCGAACCGAACTTGCCGCGGCCGTCGACGCGGCAGTTCGGCCTCATCTCGCGATACTCCAGCAGCCACTGCAGCTTTCGGTAGTCGTGAGAGAAACGCCAGTACGACGAAAGGACGCCTCGTGAACCGCTGGATCTCCGCGGTCGATCGGACCATCGTCCTCATCGTCGGAATCGCACTCCTCGCGGCGGGCGCATACGCCATCGCGTGGGACGCGGGTGCCTCACTGATCAGGACCTGGGTGTCACGACTCGATCGTGAGGTCCTCTTCGGTCTTCCGGAGGAGCCTTGGTGGCACTGGGTGCTGTCGGGCACCTTCATCCTCTGCGTCTTCGCCGGTTTCGGGCTGTTGTACCTGAACCTTCGTCGACGCCGAACGAGCGCAGTCACATTGCGGCACAACGAGTCCGGTACCGACGTCAGTGTGGATCTGGGACCGGTCGCCGACGGCGTAGCGGCAGAACTCGCCCAGCTGAGCGGCGTGCGCAGCACCAGAAGCAAAGCGACGATCGATCGCGGACTGCCAACGCTGTCGATTGTCGTCACCGCAGACCCGGCGATCGATGTCGTCGGCTTCACCACTTCGGCCGAACACATCGCCCGTGCAACCAGGCGAAGCCTCGACGGCTCACCTGTCGCGGTACAGGTTCTGTTGCATCTCGACCGGGTAGAAGCCTCGAAGTAGAAGCACCCCGAACAACCGATCGCAGACCACCTGACCACAGACACAGAAAAGGCGCTCACTCCCCGAAGGGAATGAGCGCCTTTCCTAGTGCTGTGAATCAGCTAGCGAGACAAGAGTCTCACTTGATGATCTTGGCAACCTTGCCGGCGCCGACCGTACGGCCGCCTTCGCGAATTGCGAAGCGCAGGCCCTCGTCCATGGCGACAGGCTGGATGAGCTTGACGGACATCTCGGTGTTGTCACCGGGCATGACCATCTCGGTGCCCTCAGGCAGCGTCACGACGCCCGTAACGTCCGTGGTACGGAAGTAGAACTGCGGGCGGTAGTTGTTGAAGAACGGGGTGTGGCGGCCGCCCTCGTCCTTCGACAGGATGTATGCCTGGCCCTCGAACTCCGTGTGGGGAGTCGTGGTGCCCGGCTTGACGACAACCTGTCCACGCTCGACATCTTCGCGCTTGATGCCACGAACGAGCAGTCCGACGTTGTCGCCGGCCTGGCCCGAGTCGAGCAGCTTGCGGAACATCTCGATACCCGTGACGGTGGTCTTGGTGGAGGTCTCCTTGATGCCGACGATCTCCACCTCCTCGTTCACGTTGACCGAGCCACGCTCGATACGACCGGTGACAACCGTGCCACGGCCGGTGATCGTGAAGACATCCTCGACGGGCATGAGGAAGGGCTTGTCCGTCTCGCGGACCGGGTCCGGGATGGACTCGTCGACTGCAGCCATCAGGTCGAGGATGGACTGCGTCCACTTCGGGTCACCCTCGAGTGCCTTGAGTGCCGAGATCGGAATGACGGGGGCTTCCTCGTCGAATTCCTGAGCGGCCAGCAGTTCGCGGACCTCCATCTCGACGAGCTCGAGGATCTCGTCATCGTCAACCATGTCGGCCTTGTTCAGGGCGACGAGGATGTAAGGAACGCCAACCTGGCGAGCGAGCAGGACATGCTCGCGCGTCTGGGGCATCGGGCCGTCGGTAGCTGCGACGACGAGGATAGCGCCGTCCATCTGAGCTGCGCCGGTGATCATGTTCTTGATGTAGTCGGCGTGACCCGGTGCATCGACGTGCGCGTAGTGGCGCTTTTCCGTCTGGTACTCAACATGCGAGATGTTGATCGTGATGCCACGAGCCTTTTCCTCGGGAGCCTTGTCGATCTGATCGAAGGCCGAAGCCTCGTTCAGGTCGGGGAATGCATCCGCGAGAACCTTGGTGATGGCCGCCGTCGTCGTGGTCTTGCCGTGGTCGACGTGACCAATGGTGCCGATGTTCACGTGCGGCTTCGTCCGCTCGAACTTCGCCTTCGCCACTTTGTGTCCTCCTGGACTGTTGTTGCTTGCCGTATGCAGCAGTGCGGTTGGTTGTTACTTGGTCGTGCTTCGTGCCGGAAGCAACCGAGGTCACTTGCCGGCGCGGGCTGGGGAGCTCGCTGTGCTTACTCGCCCGTCGCCTTGGCGATGATTTCCTTCGAGACGTTCGCGGGAACCTCTGCGTAGGAATCGAACACCATGGAGAAGTTCGCACGGCCCTGGGTCTTCGACCGCAGGTCACCGATGTAACCGAACATCTCCGAGAGCGGAACCAGCGCCTTCACGACACGGGCACCACTGCGTTCCTCCATGGCCTGGATCTGGCCACGGCGGGAGTTGAGGTCGCCGATCACGTCGCCCATGTACTCCTCGGGCGTTGTGACCTCGACAGCCATGAGCGGCTCGAGAATGACGGGGCCGGCCTTGCGGGCGGCTTCCTTCAGTGCCTGCGAACCGGCAACCTTGAACGCCATTTCCGAGGAGTCGACGTCGTGGTAAGCACCATCGAGCAGCGACAGCTTCAGGTTCACGAGCGGGTAGCCGGCGAGAACACCGTACTGCATCGCGTCCTGCGCACCAGCATCCACGGAGGGGATGTACTCGCGCGGGATACGTCCGCCGGAGACCTTGTTCTCGAACTCGTAGGTAGCACCGTCTTCGCCCACGAAAGGCTCCAGAGCGATGATGACCTTTGCGAACTGGCCCGAGCCACCCGTCTGCTTCTTGTGGGTGTAGTCGTGCTTCTCGACCTTCTTGGTGATGGTCTCGCGGTACGCAACCTGCGGCTTACCGACGTTCGCCTCGACCTTGAACTCGCGACGCATGCGGTCGACGAGGATGTCGAGGTGGAGCTCGCCCATACCGCCGATGACGGTCTGACCGGTCTCTTCGTCGAGTTCGACCGAGAAGGTCGGATCCTCTTCGGCGAGCTTCTGGATCGCGACGCCCAGCTTTTCCTGGTCGGACTTGGTCTTGGGCTCGATGGAGACCTGGATGACCGGCGCGGGGAACGACATCGACTCGAGGACGATGGGGCTCGCCTGATCGCACAAGGTGTCACCGGTGGTGGTGTCCTTGAGGCCGATCATTGCGTAGATGTGGCCGGCTACGGCCTCGTCTACCGGGTTCTCCTTGTTGGCGTGCATCTGGAAGAGCTTTCCGATGCGCTCCTTCTTGCCCTTGGTTGCGTTGAGCACCTGAGCGCCCGGATCGATACGACCCGAGTACACGCGGACGAAGGTCAGCTTGCCGAAGAACGGGTGAGCAGCGATCTTGAAGGCGAGAGCCGAGAACGGCTCTTCCTTGCTCGGCTTGCGAGTGATCTCTACTTCTTCGTCACCGAGCTTGTGGCCGACGACCTCGCCGATGTCCAGCGGGTTCGGCAGGTAATCGATGACTGCGTCGAGCATGGGCTGAACGCCCTTGTTCTTGAACGCGGAGCCACAGATGACCGGGTACAGCTCGGAAGCGACCGTCATCTTGCGGATGGCGCCCTTGATTTCCTCGACCGTGAGCTCTTCGCCGCCGAAGTACTTCTCCATGAGAGCTTCGTCGGACTCGGCAACGGTTTCGAGCAGCTTCTCGCGGTACTCTGCAGCCTTCTCGACGAGGTCCGCGGGGATCTCTTCGATGGTCGGCAGTGCACCGGTCGGAACTACGCCGCGCCAGGTGATGGCACGCATCTCGACCAGGTCGACGACGCCGTCGAAGTCGTCCTCAGCGCCGATGGGCAGCTGGAGAACGAGCGGCTTCGCGCCGAGACGGTCGATGATGGTCTGGACTGTGAAGTAGAAGTCCGCGCCCATCTTGTCCATCTTGTTGACGAAGCAGATGCGCGGAACGTCGTACTTGGCAGCCTGACGCCAAACCTGCTCGGACTGCGGCTCGACACCTTCCTTACCGTCGAAGACAGCAACTGCGCCGTCGAGCACGCGCAGCGACCGCTCCACCTCGACCGTGAAGTCGACGTGGCCGGGGGTGTCGATGATGTTGATCTGGTTGTTGTTCCAGAAGCAAGTCACGGCGGCAGACGTGATCGTGATGCCGCGTTCCTTCTCCTGCTCCATCCAGTCCGTCGTCGACGCACCGTCGTGCGTCTCACCGATCTTGTAATTGACACCGGTGTAGAACAGGATGCGCTCGGTGGTGGTGGTCTTGCCGGCATCGATGTGCGCCATGATGCCGATGTTGCGGACCTTGTTCAGGTCAGTCAGCACTTCCTGTGCCACAGGTTTCTTCCCCGCTCGTTGCTTGGTTTTCGGGTGTCGGCCGTATCCGGTGTGTTCCACCGTCAAGGCCATGGTCTTTCAATTATGTCTCTGCCGAGGCGAACCTGGCCACCTGCGTCCGGAAACCGGCGAGATGATCAGGTCGCCAACGGCGACAAGCGTCGGAGCCCCACCCGATGGCAGTTGCTCCGACGCTTTACATCACCAGCGGTAGTGGGCGAATGCCTTGTTGGCTTCGGCCATCTTGTGAGTGTCTTCGCGACGCTTCACAGCTGCACCGAGGCCATTGCTGGCATCGAGGAGCTCGTTGGCGAGACGCTCGACCATGGTCTTCTCACGACGTGCACGCGAGAAGGTGACCAGCCAGCGCAGTGCCAGCGTGGTGGAACGACCGGGACGAACCTCGACCGGCACCTGGTAGGTAGCGCCACCGACGCGGCGGCTACGAACCTCGAGTGCAGGCTTGACGTTGTCCAGGGCGCGCTTGAGAGTGACGACCGGATCGGTGCCGGTCTTCTCGCGTGCCTGCTCGAGAGCCTGGTACACGATTCGCTCTGCGGTGGACTTCTTGCCGTCCAGCAGGATCTTGTTGACGAGCTGCGTCACCAACGGGGAACCGTAAACCGGGTCGTTGATGAGCGGGCGCTTCGGAGCGGGGCCCTTACGTGGCATTAGCTCTTCTCCTTCTTGGCGCCGTAGCGGCTGCGTGCCTGCTTGCGACCCTTGACACCCTGGGTGTCCAGGGAGCCGCGGATGATCTTGTAACGGACACCCGGGAGGTCCTTCACACGACCGCCACGGACGAGCACCATGGAGTGCTCCTGAAGGTTGTGACCTTCACCGGGGATGTACGCGGTGACCTCGACCGAAGTCGTGAGGCGAACACGTGCGACCTTACGGAGCGCGGAGTTCGGCTTCTTGGGGGTGGTGGTGTACACGCGAGTGCACACGCCACGACGCTGCGGGCTGCCCTTGAGGGCTGCCGTCTTGACCTTGGCGGTCTTGTCGCGGCGACCCTTGCGGACCAGCTGGTTGATGGTTGGCATTTACCGGCTTTCTTGTGACGAACAGACTGCTCGAGCGAACTCGGGCCGTTCGAAAACGTGGCTGTTCTGAAATTAGGGATCTAGCAGTTGGAGCAAGAGAGCTGCTGCTCCTCACCCACCTCAGAGTCTGTACTCAGCACTTTCATGCCGCGCACTGCCCCCGAGGTCGGGCGTGTCGCATACCCCCACACAGGCAGCCGGATGCTCGTTCATCAGCAGTTTCTGCTCGAACGCGCGCACGGCAATACCTAGCTAGGCACACAGATCGGCCCGGGCATGCCGGACACGACCCATAACGATACCTGTCGGCGCGCCACGAGGTCAAAGCGAGGCCACGGTGATAGTGACCTCACGCTCTGACCAGACACTCTGGCTGCAAACTCAGACCACGCAGCCGGACCGGTCACGATCAGATGCTGCGGTTCAACGTCAACGCGCCGAGCTTTGCCGCAGCCTCGCACGGATCCGCGCCGCCCTGCGGCTCGGTGACCCACCACCCGAACACTCCCCCGGCCGGTGCGCTCGCGCTCACGCCGCAACTCTGCGGATCGGCCGGCTGGCGAACCTCGTAACCGCCACTGCCGTTGATGTCGATTTTCGCCACCACGTATCCCAGATGTTCGAAAGCAGCGCGCTCGTGATCGAGGGTGCCCGTCTCGAACCAGTTGAAGGTGATCTTGATCGGACCCGCGGCCCCGATGCCGTCCCAACGGCAGATAGCGCCGAAGAACCCACGCCCGACGGCGTCGGCACCCACGGCACCGGCGATCTGCTCGTCGGTGACGGCCTCGCATTCTTGGAGGACGTTGGCGAATTCCTGGCTGTCGCTACCGCCGTAGCTGCCCTCCGCACGGGGAGTCCCGATGACCACCGAGCCGCAGCCTGTCAGCAGAACCAGCGATCCAGCCAGGGCGAGCCCGATCCGTACGCGCTTCACGGCGCCCTCGAACTTCACTGTGCCCTCGAAACTGTTTTTTCCATCAGATCCCGCGCCACCGTGCATGGATCCGCGGTCGGCGGCAGCAAGCCGTAGGTGATCGACCAGTGCACGAAGTCTCCGCCGAACGCGATACCCAACTCGCACAACGAACCTGCCGTGGACGCGATGAAGCCTTGATGACCGCCGATCGTGATGTCGTCGGCAGGACGTCCGAGCAGGTCGGACCCTGCCCGTTCGCGGCCGATCGGGCTACCGCGGTACCAGGAGAAACTGACGCTCGGACCGCTCGAACCAGCCACCTCCCACTGGCAACCGACACCGTTGCGCGTCGTCGTCGCAAAAGTGCCGAGATTGAAGGCGTTGACAACTTCTTCGTCGGTCACCGAGCCGCATTCGGCGAACATCGGACCGGGATCGGTGGGTGCGAGCGCCGGCGAACTGGCGTCGTCCCCCGGCCGATCGGCGGACCCGTCGTCGGAGCTGCAGCCGACCACCGCCGAAAGCACGGCAGCCGAGACCAATACCGAAGTCCCGATCGAAGTGAGGGTGCGTGCGGCCATGGAGCCGACTGTACTTCTCGGTGGCCCCCGACACACGCCACGTGCGCACCTCGCTCATCGGTCGCCGCCACGCCGCTACCGATTCAGGGAGTCGGGACCGGTACCCGAACCAGCGTGGAATCCAATTGCGCCGCCCATTGTTTGACCACCTCGGTGCGTCGACGCGAGTCGTCGGTCAAGACGTCTGCCAGCCCCAGCCCGCGGGCCAGGTCCAGGGTCGCCTGTACCAAACGGTGCGTCACCGGATCGGAGTCGTCGACGCCCAGACTCTCGACGGCCATGCGGTGCGCGATGCGCCCGAACCGTTCCTCGAGGGGCAACACGCGGGCCCGCAGGTCGGGGTCGGAGGCAGCGGCCGTCCACACCTGCAGTGCTGCTTTGAACAGAGTCCCGGTGTAGTACTCGACCAACCGCGAAATGACCGCCTCGGTTCGTCCGGCACCCACCGGAAGGTCGGTCGATTCCTTTCGTGCCTGATCCATCCTGGCGTCGAACATCACCTCGAGCGCCGCGGTGATGAGGTCCTCGCGGGTCGGAAAGTGATGCTGCATCGCACCGCGGGACACCCCGGCACGCTGGGCGACGACGCTCATCGTCGTTGCGCTCCATCCGAGTTCGGCGAGACACTCCACAGTCACTTCGAGCAGGTGGGAGCGCGTGACTCGACTTCGGTCCTGCTTGGGTTCTCGAGTCATCGCGCCGCCATCCTTTCTACCGCTGTGTTCCAGTGCGCAGTTCTACTGCGCCCAGGCTGCTGGACGCTTCTGCAAGAAAGACATCATGCCCTCACGAGCCTCGTCAGAGGAAAACAGCCGGGCCGACTGCGCGATCATCTCCTCGCCGTCACGGTCGAATCCGGCCAGGACCGAACGCGTCGTGATCCACTTCGATTCGGCAAGTCCCTGCGGTGAACATTGGCGCAAGGTGCCGAGCAGTTCGGTGATCGACTCCCCCGTGTCCTGCGACGCGGCGGTGACGAGTCCGATGGATTCGGCCTCGTGCTGGCCGAACTTCTCTCCGGTGAGCAGGTATCGGCTCGCAGATCGCTGGTCGAGCCTCGGTAGGACCGTGAGCGAAATGATGGACGCTGCCAAACCCAACCGTGATTCCGTCACCGCGAAGGTGCTCGCCGGTCCGGCGACGACGATGTCGCACGCCCCGACAAGACCCATACCCCCGGCTCGGACGTGACCGTCGATGCGCCCGATCACCGGCTTGGGAAGCTCGAGAATGCTGCGCAAGAGCGTCAGCATTCCCCGCCCTCGTTCTTTGACGGCCTCTTCCGGAGATAAGGACGATCCGGAAGCCTCGCTGAGATCGGCTCCCGCACAGAATGTTCCACCGGTGTGGGTGAGCACCACCGCTCGAACTGCCGGATCGGCGGCCGCTGACGTCAACCCCGCTTGTAACTCCGTGACCAACCGCGTCGAAATCGCGTTGCGGTTGTGGGGTGAGTCGAGAGTGATCGTGGCAGCACCGCCCGATACTTCGTACCGTACGTATGGCTTGTCCTGATCCGTCATGAGTCTCCTCTTCAGTAGGACCGTTTAGTACGACCGCGGCAGACCGAGAGAGTGCTGCGAGACGAAGTTGAGGATCATCTCGCGGCTCACCGGCGCGACGCGGGCGATACGGGCCGCGCCGAGCATGGCGGCCAACCCGTATTCCTTCGTCAGGCCTGCGCCGCCGTGCGTCTGGATCGCCTGATCGAGCGCCTTGATGCTGGCTTCGGCGGCGGCGTACTTTGCCATGTTCGCGGCTTCGGCAGCACCGAAATCGTCACCGCTGTCGTAGAGCACTGCGGCCTTCTGCATCATCAGCTTGGCGAGCTCGAGTTCGATCTTCACCTGCGCGAGTGGATGCGAAATACCTTGGTGCGCACCGATCGGCGTCTTCCACACCGTGCGCTCGTTGGCGAACTTCACCGCAGCGTTCAGGGCGTAACGGCCCATGCCGATGGCCATCGACGCACCCAGGATGCGCTCGGGGTTGAGGCCGGCGAACAACTGCATCAGGGCGGCATCGGCTTCACCGACCAGAGCGTCGGCCGGCAAACGGACGTCGTCGAGGAACAAGATGAACTGGTGGTCCGGCTCGATGATGTCCATCTCCATCTGCGTCTTCACGAATCCGGGAGAATCCGTGGGGACGATGAACAGAGCGGGCTTGAGCTTGCCGGTCTTGGAGTCCTCGGTGCGCGCGACGATGAGGACCGCGTCAGCCTGATCGACACCCGAGATGTAGATCTTGTTGCCGCTCAGGATCCAGTCGTCGCCATCCCTGCGTGCCGTCGTGGTGATCTGATGAGAGTTGGAACCGGCGTCGGCCTCGGTGATTCCGAACGCCATGATCTTGGAGCCGTCGACGAGGCTGGGTAGCCACTGCTGCTTCTGCTCCGCCGTGCCGTACTTGCCGATGATGGTGCCGCAGATGGCCGGGGATACGACAACCAGGAGCAGACCGGCGCCCTGCGCCGCCAATTCCTCCTGCACCAGCGCGAGTTCGTAGATACCGGCACCGCCGCCGCCGTATTCCTCCGGCAGGTTGACGCCCAGGAATCCGAGTTTGCCCGCCTCGTTCCACAATTCGGTGAGCGGCTCACCCTTGCGCGCCTTGGGCAGCACGTAGTCGACGTAGTTGAAGCGCTCACCCAGTTTGGAAACGGATGCCCGCAGTTCCTTCTGCTCTTCGGTTTCGATGAAACTCATCATGCTTCCTCTTCTGTAGCGGGTTCTTCCACACGTGCGAGTACCGATCCGACCTCGACCTGCTGGCCGACGGCGACCGGAAGTTCTACCAGGACACCGGCAGTCGGCGCGGTGACGGTGTGTTCCATCTTCATGGCCTCTAGCCACAGAATCGGCTGGCCGGCAGTGACGGCGTCACCGAGTGCGGCGCCGAGGCGGATAACCGATCCCGGCATCGGAGCGAGCAACGAACCGGCGGCGACTTCCGCCGACGGATCCACGAAGCGCGGTGCTGCCGTCAACGCGACGGGCCCCAGCGAGGAGTCGACAAAAATCTCACTCCCGTATGCCGCCACGTCGAACGAACGCCGTACTCCGCTCTGCTCGAGCACTACCCGTGCAGCAGTTGCCGATACCAGGCTCACGTCGTCGAAGCCTTCTGCGTTCAACACGCCGCTTCGGCTCAGGGAGTAGCGGACGTCGTAGTCGCCCGACGCAGTGGAGTAGCTCTTGCTCTGCGGCTGCGACGGCAGGTTGCGCCACCCGCTGGGCAGGCGGCCGATGACGCGCGCCGACGCCCGGTTGTGCGCGGCATCGGCAAGTGCCGCCGCCAGCGCCGAAAGCCTTTCGGCGTCGGTGTCGGCCAGAGGCGTTGACAACTTCTCGAGGTCATGGGTCTCGAAGAACGCCGTATCGGTGTCCCCGGCAATGAAGGCGGGGTGAGCCAGGACATTGACGAGCAGATCGCGGTTGGTGCGCAGGCCGTGAATCCTGGTGCGCGCCAGCGTCGACGCGAGCAGCCGGGCAGCTGCGGTCCGCGTCGGCGCGTACGAGATGATCTTGGCCAACATCGGGTCGTAGTGGACGCCGACAACACTGCCGTCGACGACGCCGGAGTCGCGGCGAACGCCCTGCTCACGCAGAACACTGAATTCTTGCGGGTCACCGGGCAACTCGATGTGGTGAACGGTTCCACTCTGCGGCTGCCAGTTCTTGGCGGGGTCCTCGGCGTACAGGCGCACCTCGATCGAATGCCCCCGGATCTCCGGCTGTTCGTCCGGAAGTGCTTCACCTGAAGCGACCTGCAATTGCAGTTCCACCAGATCGAGTCCAGTGGTGCACTCCGTGACCGGATGCTCTACCTGCAAACGGGTGTTCATTTCCAGGAAGAAGAAGTCGCCTTTTTCGTCAGCCAGGAATTCAACGGTTCCTGCGCCTTCGTAACCGATGGCGTTGGCTGCGAGCCGCGAGGCGTCGAACAGCTTCTCGCGCATGGCGGGGATGCGCTGCACGAGCGGCGACGGTGCCTCTTCGACCACCTTCTGATGCCGACGCTGGATCGAGCACTCGCGCTCCCCCACCGCCCACACCCCACCGTGGCGGTCGGCCATGACCTGAACCTCGATGTGCCGACCGGTCTCGAGGTAGCGCTCGCAGAAGACAGTCGGGTCGCCGAAGGCGGACTGCGCCTCACGCCGCGCCGCTTCCAGTTCGCCGTCCAGCGCCGACAATTCACGAACGACACGCATTCCGCGTCCGCCGCCGCCCGCCGACGCCTTGATCAGCACCGGCAGATGAGCTTCGGTCACCGCAGCGGGATCGAGTTCGGACAGCACCGGAACTCCGGCCGCGTCCATGATCTTCTTGGACTCGACTTTCGACCCCATGAGCTCGATGGATTCGACGGGCGGACCGATCCACGTCAGCCCCGCGTCGATGACGCTGCGCGCGAACTCCGCGTTCTCGGAGAGGAATCCGTAGCCGGGGTGAATCGCGTCGGCGCCCGAAGCCTTGGCGGCGGCGATGATGAGCTCACCCCGCAGGTATGTCTCGGCAGGCGTGTTACCCGGCAGGCGAACCGAAGCATCGGCTTCGGCGACGTGAGGGCTGTCGGCATCCGCGTCGGAAAAAACCGCAACCGTGCCGATTCCGTTCTTGCGGCAGGTTGCAAAGACACGGCGGGCGATTTCGCCACGATTGGCGACCAGTACTGAAGTGATTGTCACGGCGTGCCTCACATACGGAAGACGCCGAAGTTCTCGGTGCCTTCGATCGGGGCGGTGGCAATGGCCGACAGGCACATTCCCACCACGGTGCGGGTGTCTCGGGGATCGATGACGCCGTCGTCGTACAGACGCCCGGACAGGAACATCGGAAGTGACTCGGCCTCGATCTGGTTCTCGATCATCGCGCGCATGCCGGCATCAGCCTGCTCGTCGAAAACCTGGCCGCGGGCCTCGGCAGCAGCGCGTCCCACGATGGAGATGACGCCGGCAAGCTGCGCACCGCCCATGACGGCGGACTTGGAACTGGGCCAGGCAAAGAGGAATCGCGGATCGAACGCCCGTCCGCACATGCCGTAGTGACCGGCGCCGTACGACGCTCCGAGCAAGATCGAGATGTGCGGAACCTTGGAGTTGGCTACCGCATTGATCATCATCGATCCGTGCTTGATCATGCCGCCCTCCTCGTATTCCTTACCCACCATGTAGCCGGTGGTGTTGTGCAGGAACAGCAACGGCGTGTTGGAGCGGTTGGCGAGCTGGATGAACTGCGTTGCCTTCTGGGACTCTTCGCTGAAGAGAACTCCACGTGCGTTGGCCAGGATGCCGATCGGGTAACCGTTGAGTTCGGCCCAGCCGGTCACGAGGGAGGAACCGTAGAGCGGCTTGAACTCGTCGAAGTCGGAACCGTCGACGATACGGGCAATGACCTCACGCGGATCGAACGGAATCTTCAGGTCGGCCGGAACGATGCCGAGCAACTCTTCCGGATCCTCGAGCGGTTCGATGATCTCCGCGCGAGGCGCCGGCCCCTTCTTGGTCCAGTTGAGTCGCTTGACGATCGAGCGACCGATGCGGATCGCGTCCTGCTCGTCGGCTGCGAAGTAGTCAGCCAACCCGGACTTGCGAGCGTGCATTTCGGCGCCGCCGAGTGCCTCGTCATCTGATTCCTCACCGGTGGCCATCTTGACCAGCGGCGGGCCTGCGAGGAACACCTTGGAGCGTTCCTTGATCATCACGACGTGGTCGGACATGCCCGGGATGTACGCGCCGCCGGCAGTCGAGTTACCGAAGACCAGTGCAATGGTGGGGATACCGGCTGCGGAAAGCTGTGTGAGGTCACGGAACATACGCCCGCCCGGGATGAACACCTCCTTCTGCGTCGGCAGGTCTGCACCGCCGGACTCGACCAGCGAGATCACCGGGAGGCGATTTTGCATGGCGATGTCGTTGGCGCGGAATCCCTTACGCAGCGTCCAAGGATTGCTGGTGCCGCCGCGCACGGTGGGATCGTTGGCGACGATCAGGCATTCGACACCTTCGACCACACCGATACCGACCACGGTGCTGGCGCCGACCGGGAAGTCACTCCCCCACGCAGCGAGGGGACACAGCTCGAGGAACGGCGAATCCTGATCGAGCAGGAGTTCGATCCGCTCGCGCGCCAGAAGCTTTCCCCGCTTGTGGTGCCGCTCGGTGTACTTCTCGCCGCCACCGGCAAGCGCCTTGGCGTGCTCGACCTCGATCTCGGCGAGCTTGGTGTTCATGGTCGATGTTGCGGTCTGATACACCTCGGAATTGGTGTCCAGCGTTGACCGGATGACACTCATGACTGATACCCCAATCGCTTGGCCGCGAGGCCGGTGAGGATTTCGGTGGTTCCGCCACCGATTCCCAGAATTCGCATGTCCCGGTACTGCCTCTCCACTTCACTTTCCTGCATGTATCCGAGGCCGCCGAACAGCTGAACGGCTTGGTTCGCAACCCATTCGCCCGTCTCGACTGCCGTGTTCTTCGCGAAGCACACCTCGGCGATCAGGTCGCCGTCACCGGCCATGTACCGCTCGATCACCGAGTGGGTGTACACCTTGGCGACGTCGATCTTGCGGGCCATCTCGGTGACGGTGTTCTGCACGGCCTGCCGACTGATGAGGGGCCGACCGAAAGTTTCGCGGGCGCGGCACCATTCGAGGGTCAGCTCCAGGCAACGTTCTGCACTGGCATACGCCTGCGCGGCGAGCGCGACACGTTCGGAAACAAATGCCTGGGCGATCTGCGCGAAGCCGCTGTTCTCTGCGCCGACCAGATTCTCCACCGGAACCCGGGCATCGACAAAGGACAGTTCCGCGGTATCGGATGCACGCCAGCCCATCTTCTCGAGTTTGCGTGAGACGGTGAATCCCGGTGTGCCCTTCTCGATCACGAGCAGTGAGACACCACCCGCGCCGGGGCCACCGGTGCGCACTGCGGTAACGACGAAGTCGGCTCGAACGCCGGAGGTGATGAACGTCTTGGCGCCGTTCACGACGTAATGATCGCCGTCGCGCTTGGCTGTAGTTGTCAGATGCCCGACGTCGCTGCCTCCGCCAGGCTCGGTGATGGCGAGCGAGCCGATCTTGTCGCCGCGCAGGGTCGGCTTGACCCACTTCTCGATCTGCGC
The DNA here is from genome assembly GCF_030056745.1 of Rhodococcus sp. IEGM 1406. NCBI lineage: Bacteria > Bacillati > Actinomycetota > Actinomycetes > Mycobacteriales > Nocardiaceae > Rhodococcus > Rhodococcus sp. IEGM 1406. Next base: position 103,331 of record NZ_JASHKO010000005.1, read on the forward strand.
CTCGTCGCCCGCTGCAATCAGGTGCGGCACCGCGATGCCGCAGGTGAAGAGCGAAGCGAACAGCCCGCCCGACGCACCTGCCTGATGCATCTCCTCACAGATCACGATGGAGTCGACGGCGTCGCCGCCCTCACCGCCGGCCGATTCGGGTGCACTGGCCCCGAGGAGCCCGAGAGCGCCTGCCTTGCGGTGCAATTCGCGCGGAATCTCGCCGTCGCGCTCCCACTGCGTCAGGTGCGGCAAAATCTCCTGGTTCACGAATCCGCGTACGGTCTCGCGAAGCGCAAGCCTTTCCGGTGTGGTCCACACGGTCACCGTGAATCCTCTTTCTCGTCAGTTGTGGGGAGTAGCGAAATCGGGATGTCGATGTGGCGCGAACGCAGCCATTCACCAATTCCCTTGGCCTGCGGATCGAACCGCGCCTGCGAGGCAACACCCTGGCCGAGAATTCCCTCGATCACGAAGTTGACGGCACGAAGGTGCGGAAGCTGGTAGCGAGTGACGTTCAGGTCTGCTGCTTCCGGTAGCAGTTCCTTGAGCATTTCGACGGTCAGATTGTGCGCCAACCACTTCCACTGATCGTCCGTGCGAACCCAGACGCCGACGTTGGCATTTCCACCCTTGTCGCCACTACGGGCACCGGCGATCGTGCCGAGTGGCACCGAAAGCGAAGACTGTGGCGGCAACGGCTCCGGACGCTCAGGTTCGTCGACGGCTTCGAGGTCCTGCGTCAGCGTCGACGGAGCGATGTCCACGCGAGTGCCGTCGGGCAGTACGGCCACGTGAGGCACCGATCCCGCGTCGACGTAGCCGGGGGTGAACACTCCGTACGGTTGTCCGTTGCTCGGCGGAGCGGTCAGCGAGAAGCCTGGGTAACTGGCGAGTGCCATTTCCACCGCAACCGCAGAGAAGGGACGACCGATCACCTTGGGATCGGAATCGCGAACCACGCAGCGCAGCAACGCACTCGCGGTTTCCTCGGTGTCGGAATCCGGGTGATCCGTGCGAGCGAGAGTCCAGGCCAGTTCGGCGGGCTTCTTCGTCAGCCAGGATTCGAGTTGAGTCTTCGCCAGATCGGCCTTGGCCTCGATGTCGAGACCCGTGAGGATGAACGTGGCCTCGTTGCGGAACCCGGCCAGCGTGTTGAGTGAGACCTTGTACTGCGGCGGCGGAGCCTCGCCCGTGACTCCGCTGATCAGCACCCGATCCGGGCCTTCCTGGGTGAGCACCGCGTTGTCGATGCGGGTGGTCACGTCCGGGCCTGCGTAGCGTCCACCCGTGATCTCGTACAGCAGCTGCGCCGTCACGGTGCCGACGCTCACCTCGCCATCCGTACCGGCATGCTTGGTGATGACCGAAGATCCGTCCGCGTTGATCTCGGCGATCGGGAATCCAGGACGGCCCAGATTCGGAATCTCGGTGAAGAACGCGTAGTTGCCGCCGGTGGCCTGGGTTCCACACTCGATGACGTGGCCCGCCGCGACAGCACCGGCCAGCTGATCGAAATCATCTCGCTTCCAACCGAAATGGTGAGCGGCGGGACCGACGATCACCGAAGCGTCGGTGACACGTCCGGTGACCACGACATCGGCGTCGGCCGACAATGCTTCGACGATGCCCCAGGCGCCGAGGTACGCGTTGGCCGTCAGCGGGGAGCCGAGTCCGAGTTCGTCTGCCCGAGAGACCAGATCGTCGCCCTCCACGTGGGCGATCTTCGCGTTCAACCCCAGCCTGGTGTTGACCTCGCGCAACGCGTCGGCCAGTCCGGCGGGATTGAGACCGCCTGCATTCGCGACGATCTTCACCCCCTTGTCGAGCGCAAGGCCGAGCGTGTCCTCCACCTGCCGCAGGAACGTCTTCGCGTAGCCGAGCGACGGGTCCTTCATCCGATCCCGCCCGAGGATCAACATCGTCAGTTCGGCCAGGTAGTCGCCGGTCAGGTAGTCGAGTTCGCCGCCCTCGAGCATCTCGCGCATCGCCGAGACGCGGTCGCCGTAGAACCCGGAGCAGTTACCGATCCGTACCGAACTCATTTGCCCACCTTCGATGCTCGTCCCTCATCGCTGGATCCGACGGCGGCTCGTCCCTCACCGCTGGGTCCGGCAAAGGCCTGCGCGAACCCGAGCCACTCGTCCGCGTCGGCACCCACGGCGACCAGATCGAGATCGGCGCGATTGGCGCGCTGGGTGACCAGCAAGCAGAAGTCCAACGCCGGCCCGGTAACCTTCTGCGGCGCATCTTCCGGCCCCCAGGTCCAGAGCGACCCGTCCGGCGCGGTCAACTCAACCCGGAAATCGTCGGCGGGCGGCGTCTTCTCGTTGACCGAGTACGCGAAGTTTCGCGTCCGCACACCCAGGTGAGCGATGTTCTTGATGCGCGCCGTCGGAGCGCGTTCGACGCCGAGTGCGTCGGCAACGTCCTGCCCGTGCGCCCACGTCTCCATCAGTCGCGCGGTAGCCATGGAGACACCGCCCATGGGCGGGCCGTACCAAGGGAACTTGGTTCCGGCCGGGGCGGCGGTGAGCGCCTCGACGAGTGCGGTGCGCCCCGCTCGCCAATCGGCGAGCAACTCCGCCGGCTGGCGGGCCGCCTGTTCGGCAGCACCGTCGTCGACAAACCCTGCCGGGTTCACGAACGCCGCCTTCAACTGCTCCGCGAACCCGTCCGGGTCGGTGATCGCCAGGATCGCTGCACTGTCCGTCCAGTGCAGGTGCCCGATCTGATGTGCGATGGTCCACCCTTCCGCAGGCGTCATTGTCGCCCACTTCTCCTCGGGCAGATCCGCAACCAGGGCGTCGAGGCTCTCGCCTTCGGCCCGCAAGTCATCGATGAACGTCTGAAGTTCGGCCATGCGACCAGCATCACACCCACATCCATAAAAATCAAGCACGAATGATTGTTATTGCGAAATCCTGTGGTGAGAGACTGAGTTCAACTGCCATCGACAACCAGGAGCACCCATGAGCGACGCCGTACTGATCTCGCGAACCGGCGATGTGGTCACGTGGACCCTCAATCGCCCGGACACCCGCAATGCGATCTCCGAGATCGACATGATCGAGGCCCTCGAAGACGCAGTCACCGCGGTCAACCGAGATCAGAGTGTGCGCACGGTCATTCTGACGGGGGCCGGATCGGCCTTCTCCTCCGGCGGCAACGTCAAGCACATGCGAGACAAGGAGGGCATGTTCGGTGGCGCACCCGGCGAGATCCGCCAGGGCTACCGGCACGGCATCCAACGCATCCCGCTCGCGCTGTACACGTGTGAGGTGCCGACCATCGCGGCGGTCAACGGCCCGGCCATCGGAGCGGGCTGCGACCTCTCACTCATGTGCGACCTCCGCATCGCCTCGACCGCCGCAGTCTTCGCCGAGAGTTTCGTCAAGGTAGGACTCATTCCCGGCGACGGCGGAGCGTGGCTGCTCCCCCGCGCGATCGGTAACGCCCGCGCGGCCGAGATGGCGTTCACCGGTGAACCGATCGATGCTGCGAGAGCACTCGACTGGGGTCTGGTCTCGCAGGTGACCGAACCCGAGGAATTGCTTTCCGCAGCGCACGCTTTGGCAGCTCGAGTAGCCGCCAATCCCCCGCAGGTACTCCGCATGACCAAAAAGCTCCTCCGCGAGGGCCAGCACCAGAGCCTCGAGAGCTTGCTCGAACTCTCCGCCGCCATGCAGTCGATCGCCCACCACACCCGAGATCACCACGAAGCCGTCGCCGCGATGCTCGAGCGTCGAAGTCCCGAGTTCACCGGAGAATGAAGGCCGGCAGTCAGCTACTGCCGGTCGGAGCAGTCCTCACGTCGATACTGTCGCTCCAGTTCGGAGCGGCATTCGCGACGACACTGTTCTCGCAGATCGGGCCGGCCGGAGCCACGACGCTGCGGCTGACGATCGCCGCGATCATCCTCGGCGTCATCGTCCGCCCGCGATGGAGCAGATGGTCGAACCGGCAGCGCAAAGGCATCTTCGCGCTGGGCATCGCCCTCGCCGTGATGAACGGCGCCTTCTACCTCGCCCTCGACACGGTGCCCATCGGAACGGCCGTCACCATCGAGTTCCTCGGACCGCTCACCCTGGCCGCAGTTCTGTCTCGTCGGTGGGCCGACGGAGCATGGGTGCTGCTCGCCTTCGGCGGAGTGTTGCTGCTCGGGTTGGGCGATCACGGCGAATCCGGTTTGGACCCGATCGGGGTGATGTTCGCGTTGATCGCCGCTACTGCGTGGGCCGGATACATCGTGGCCGGTTCCCACCTGGCCGCGACGCTCCCGAGCGCCGACGGGTTGGCAGGCGCAAGCATCGTCGCGGCCGTATTGACGCTGCCCTTCGGCGTCGTCTCGGGCGGAAGTGAACTGCTGGATCCGACGATGCTCGCCGCAGGCGCAGCCGTCGCCGTCCTCTCGTCCGTCATCCCGTACAGCTTGGAAATGTGGGCGCTGCGCTCTCTAGCCAAGAAAGTCTTTGCCGTCCTCATCGCCCTCGAACCCGCAGCGGCCGCACTGGCCGGAGTCCTCGTGATCGGGCAAACGCTCGACGCGTTCACACTCGTGGCCATCGCACTGGTGGTGACCGCGGGCGTCGGCACTGTCGTCATGAATCGAAAACCCACAGCGAAGTAGTCCAGGTACCGTCAGAGCACGTCATTCCAACGCACAGGAGAACCATGACCAACCCGATCATCGCCACCGTTCTCGGTAACACCCCGCAGATCGACGAAAGTGCGTTCATCGCACCCAACGCCACCGTTGTCGGCGCGGTGACCATCGCTGCGGGAGCCAGCATCTGGTACGGCGCGGTTATCCGCGGCGACGCAGAATCGATCTCCATCGGCGCTGACACGAACATTCAGGACAACTGCACCGTGCACGCCGACCCGACGTTCCCCGCAGTGCTGGGCGAACGAATCTCGGTCGGCCACAACGCAGTGCTGCACGGGTGCACCGTCGAAGACGACGTTCTCGTCGGCATGGGTGCCGTGGTGCTCAACGGCGCACACATCGGCTCGGGGTCACTGATTGCAGCCGGCGCCGTCGTGTCTCAGGGGATGCAAATCCCGCCTGGATCACTGGTCGCCGGCGTGCCCGCCAAGGTCAAACGTGAACTCTCCGAAGGCGAAAAGGCCGGTATCACCGCCAACGGCGCCGGCTACATCATGCTCGCGAAGGCTCACCAGGACATCGAACAAGCCTGATCGAAACGACGCTCGCGGCCGGTAGCAGCAAGAGCAACGACTAGCCTCGGGGCCGCAACGTACTGTTCGGCAACTCGGGTGCCGGGAGCGCCGGACCGTCGTATCCCGGCACGACGCCGAAACGCCGGTCCGGGACGCTGCCGTCGAATCCGGAGGCAAGCTCGGCCTGCCACTTGCGTCGATACTCGACGATCTCTTCGTGTGTACGGCCCATGAAGTTCCACCACATGATGACCTGCTCGCCCAACGGTTTCCCGCCGAGAAGTAGCAGTCGAGCCGGTTCGGATCCCGGATTGCGCAAAGTCAGTTTTCCGAAACCCGGTGCTTGATAACCCAACTCGGCCCAGCCGACAGTGGTACCACGCAGAACCACCGATCCTTGATCGACGATCACGCCGTGCTCATGTGAACGATCGACATCGAGGGCGATCTCGGCCCCAGGATCGAGAATCACCTCGGCACCGAGTAATTCGGTGAAGGTAGACACCGGAGACGTTTCACCGGCGAGCGAACCGAGGAACACACTGAGCGTGACACCATCGGTGGTCACCGGCTCCGGTCGATAGTGAACGAACGCGGGTGCGGTATCGCGCGCCGCATCCGGCAGCGCCACCCACAACTGCATCCCGTGCAGAACCTTCGTATTCGGCGTCGACACCTCGGAGTGCGCGATCCCACTCCCGGCCGTCATCAGATTCAGTTCACCCGGCCGCACCATCGCATGGGAACCGATGCTGTCACGGTGCTCGATCTCTCCGGTGAAAAGCCAACTCACCGTCTGCAAACCGGTATGCGGATGCGGCGGCACATGCATGCCCGGTCCTGAGCCGACGTCATCCGGACCGTAATGATCTGCAAAACACCATCCCCCGATCAGCGAACGCTCGCGTTGCGGGAGGGTGCGTCGCACTCGCATGGCCCGCGGGCCACCGAGCGGTACGTCGCGCGGGGTGAGGATCTGAATCTCGCTCTCCGCCGGATGGCCTTCGCATTCCTGCTCGACGGGCTGCGCTTCGAGGTTGCTCATATCGTCCATCCTGCCTCCAGTCATGACTGCGCGAGACGCAGACGCGTGCACAATTCGGCCAACAGTCGAAGTTCATCCGCGTCCAGGGCCGGTCCGACGTGGCGGCGGATGCTCGCGGCATGACGGCGACCCACTGATTTCTGCAGCGCTGCACCCGTTTCGGTGAGTTGCACGATCGTCCCGCGGCGATCCTGTGGATCAACACTTCTCGTTACCAGACCTTCGCCCTCCAACCGTTCCACCAGGCGACTGAGCGAAGGCTGGCTCAGCAATATCTCCCGATTCAGGTCACGCAGGCGAAGGGAACTACTCGGCGCAAGACTCAGCGTGAACAGCACGTCGTACTCGCGCATCGACACCTGATCCCAGACGTCGTCGGCAGAGAGCCGCCGCAGCACCGACACCTGTGCGCGAAACAAGGCTTCCCAGGCGTCGGTGGCGAGTTCGGTGGTGCTGACCGGAACCTCAGGCAGTTGCTCGTCAGGCAGTGACACTGCTTGCCTCACGAGCCGCCTTCATCGACGCGTGAGTGGGAGGGTTGTCCGGCACGTGTGCGGGCCGTCTGGCCGCGAACTCACGGCGCAGAACCGGAACAACTTCCTCACCGAGCAGATCGAGCTGCTCGAGCACCGTCTTCAGCGGCAGTCCGGCGTGATCCATCAGGAACAGCTGGCGCTGGTAGTCACCGAAGAAATCGGCAAACGCCAACGTCTTCTCGATGACCTGTTCAGGGGAACCGACGGTCAGCGGCGTCTGCTCGGTGAACTCTTCGAGTGAGGGCCCGTGGCCGTACACCGGGGCATTGTCGAAATACGGACGGAACTCCTTGACCGCGTCCTGACTGTTCTTGCGCATGAAGACCTGACCGCCGAGGCCGACGATCGCCTGATCCGCGGACCCGTGGCCGTAGTGCTCGTAACGCCGGCGGTAGAGATTGATCAGCTCGATGTAGTGCTCTTTCGGCCAGAAGATGTTGTTCGCGAAGAATCCGTCGCCGTGATACGCCGCGATCTCCGCGATCTCGGGGCTGCGGATCGAGCCGTGCCACACGAACGGCGCGACGCCGTCCAGCGGGCGAGGTGTGGACGTGAATCCCTGGAGTGGAGTGCGGTACTCCCCTTGCCAGTTCACGACCTCCTCGTCCCAGAGCCGGCGAAGAAGTTGATAGTTCTCGAGCGCCAACGGGATACCGGCGCGAATGTCCTTGCCGAACCACGGGTACACAGGCGCGGTGTTTCCGCGACCCATCATCAGATCGACGCGCCCCTCGGCGAGGTGTTGAAGCATCGCGTAATCCTCGGCGATCTTCACCGGGTCGTTGGTGGTGATCAGCGTCGTGGACGTGGAGAGCGTGATCTTCTCGGTCTGGGCCGCGATGTATCCGAGCATCGTGGTCGGAGATGACGGCACGAACGGCTTGTTGTGATGCTCGCCGGTCGCGAAGACGTCGAGACCGACTTCCTCGGCGTGCTTGGCGATGGTCGTCATGGCCTTGATGCGCTCGTGCTCTGTCGGGGTCTTACCCGTCGTGGGATCAGTGGTCACGTCACCGACCGTGAAGATTCCGAACTGCATGGTTGCTCCTCCGCGAACTAGATCCATGCGTTTGCATGTAACTGATCAAACATTCAACCATCCAGCTGTATTCCACGGCAAAAGGGTGAGGGCGGCACACAAGATGTGTGCCGCCCTCACCTGGACGAACGATCTACCGAAAAGCGGTCAGTGCATAACGATCGGCGTTGCCGTCTCGCCCTCGGCCACCGGCCTGGTGGTCTTGCTCCGCGGCAGGAAGAACGCCGGGATGAGGGTCAGGACGATCAGCACAGTGGCAACGAGGAAGGTGTTACCGAAGGCATCCGACGCCGCACTGAGAATCGAATTCGCAGCAGACTCCTGCGGACTTCCCGGTTCGGTCGGAATGTGCGAGGCCGCACCGACCATCGTCGTGTCGAGGCCACGATCGAGAAGCTGGTTGGTCAAGACCACCGACATCACGGCGGTACCGATCGAACCTGCGGTCTGCTGAACGATGTTCATCAGGGTGGAGCCGCGAGCAATCTGCTCGTTGGAGAGCGTCACGATAGCTGCGGTCATCAGCGGCATCATGGTGCAACCCATACCGAGGCCCATGACGAACAAGGCACCCATCAGCAGCCACGTCGGGGAATCCGAGGCAACCTGTGTGAACACACCCAAGCCGATCAGAATCAACGGCAAACCGGTCAGGACGATCTTGCCCGGGCCGATCTTGTCGACCAGTCGACCAGCGATGGGCATGGTGACCATAGCGCCGAGACCCTGCGGAGCCATCAACAATCCGGCAGCGAGCGTGGTGTGACCGCCGACCTGGATGAAGTAGCTCGGGAACAGCAACCCGGCGCCCATGAACGCGACGATGAACAGCGACGTCGTGATGACGGCGGTGGTCAACTGACGGTTCTTGAACAGGTGCAGGTCGATCAGCGGGTGATCCTTGTTGAGCGCGTGGAACACGAAGGCGATGATCAGTGCCAGACCGATACCGGCCGACACCAGAACCCGAGCGGACGCGACGGTTCCCACCTCAGGGATGGACGACACACCGAACAGGAACAGCGCCAGGCCGGGCGACAGCAGGATCATGCCGAGGAAGTCGAAGGACTCCGAAGGCTTCGCCTTGTCGGACGGCAGAATGATGAACGCAGCAGCCAGAGCGATGATGCCGATCGGCAAGTTGATCAGGAAGATCCAGTGCCAGCTCGCGGCCTCGATCAGCCAACCACCGAGAATCGGGCCGCCGATAGGACCGAGCAGCATCGGGATACCGAGAACTGCCATGACACGACCGACACGGTCCGGACCGGCGGCCCGGGTCATGATCGTCATACCGAGCGGCATCAACATGCCGCCGCCGAGACCCTGGAGCACGCGGAAGCCGATGAGCGAGGTGATGTCCCACGCCATCGCACAAGCGACCGAACCGAGCACGAACAGCACCAGGGCCGTCATGTACAGGCGCTTGGTGCCGAAACGGTCGGCAGCCCAACCGGTAACCGGAATGACCGTCGCCAAAGCGAGGGTGTAGGCCGTCATCGTCCACGCGACGGTGGCGTACGAAGTTTCGAAGTCCTCGGCAAAGGTGGTGAGCGCGACGCTCACCACGGTTACGTCGAGAATCGACATGATGGCGCCGAGCACCACCACGGAAGCGATCTTGAGGACCGCCCCGTCAAGTTTGTCGGACGCCGGTGCCGGCGCGTTCGGCGATGTCATCGCGAAGTCTCCTGGTTAAGTGCTCGCAGATAGTCACCCGCGAGAATGGGCTTGAGAGCCTCGAACAAACGAATCCGCTCTGGCTCAGGAACACGCGACGCGAATTCGCGAAGCTGGCCGCGCTTGCACTCGATGTGGTTGGTCGTCACCTTACGACCGGCCTCCGACAAGGAAACCCGCTTGACGCGTCGGTCCCGCTCGTCTTCACGGCGATCGACCAGACCCATATTCACGAGCTGATCGATGTTCCGCCCCGTAGCTGCCACCGAGAGCCGAAGCTCGTCGGCAACCTCGTTGATCGGGATCGCCGCATCACGTTGTGCAAGTACGAACAGCACACGCACCTGAGAGAACGAGAGATCCAGTTCGATCAACGCATCGATCGACTCCGAATCACCGGCGCTCATCAGGCGAGTGAACAACTCGTCGAGTGCTCCATACAGGTCATCAGAATCGGAAGCGATCACCTGGCAAATGGTAGTGCGGTTGCAACTATTGCCCAAATGAAAACATGTTGCAACTTATTATTTGGTGACCACCATCACGTTGCGAAGAATCATTCCTGCAGCAAGATGGCCTTTCCGAGAACTCTGCCGCTTTCGAGATCAGCCAGGGCAACTGCTGCGTCGGCAAGCGGATACCGTGCCTTGACCAGCGGACGCAAGCCGTTTCGGACGTGTTCTACCAGCGATGCGTGTACCTCGGCTACCGCCTCGGGATTGGTACGCGTGAACTCACCCCATGCCGCGCCGACAATGCTGATATTGCGAAACAGCACCCGGTTCACCTTTACCTCGGGAATACCGCCGCCGGCGAATCCGATCACCACGAGTCGTCCTTCTGGTGCCAGAACCCGGACCGCGTCGTCGAACGCATCGCCGCCCACCGGATCCACCACGATCTGAGCGCCGACGCCGTCGGTCAGTTCCCGAATCCGCTCTCCCCATCCCGGAGCCAGCGCGACCACCTCGTCGGCACCGAGCTCACGCAAGAAGTCATCGACGCCCTCGCGTCGTACCACGGCGATCACCCGGGCACCGTGCGCCTTGGCCAGCTGGATGGTTGCCGTTCCGACTCCGCCTGCAGCGCCCAGCACGACGACTGTCTCCCCCGCGACGATCTTCGCGCGACGAGCGAGCGCGAACTCCATCGTCTGATAGTTGATGATCAGCGAGGCCGCCTCGTCGAAGGCGAGTCCGTCCGGAATTCGGAGTACCTGCGCCGGGTTGACGGCAATCCGCTCTGCATACCCACCCAGATACGCGGCCCCGAGAACACGATCGCCCGGAGCGAAACCCGACCCTTCCGGCGCGGAGACCACGACGCCCGAGATCTCCGCGCCGGGAATGAACGGCGGTTCCGGGCGGATCTGATACTTGCCGTAGGTGATGAGTAGGTCCGGAAAGCAGACGCCACTGGCCTTCACATCGATGAGAACAAGACCTTCGGCTGCGGGCTCGGGAACCTCCTGCGCGACAATTCCTTCGGGACCGGACAGTTCCGTAACCACCATGGCGCGCACAGAAAGCTCCTCTTCGGGACATCTGAAGTCTGGACCGGTAACCCGGTTTTCTCGACTTTAACCCGGTACTCACGTCAGATCATCGTTCGCTCCCGATGTGCAGACGTTCGAGTCCGTCGAGAATCAGATCAAGACCGAAAGCGAATTCGGCGGCGTAGCTGTATCCCGGAGCTAGGACGTGCTCGGTGGTCAGCTCGGCCAGGTGCGGATACTGACCGCTCTCGAACGAGCCCATGATCGCCTTCGCCAGTTCCGTCGTTTCCTGCGCTGTTTCGAACGGCAAGCTCACCTCTTGCAGCACGAAGCCGTAGATGTACGCATCCATGATCGAAAAGGCATGCGCAGCAAGGGCGACCGGAAAGTCGGCAGCGCGTAGTGTTCCGATGACGGCGTCGTGGTGGCGCAGGGTCGCGGGACCAGGCGTCGTTCGGGACTCCATCAACGGAGTTGCCCACGGGTGCCTCCCCAGCACCTCCCGAGTCGATACCGCTCGCGCGTGAACTTCCGTTCGCCACGGCAGTCCCGGCGTCGGAAGATCGATCTCCGCAAAGACCGCGTCGACCATTCCGTCGAGCAGATCCCCCTTGTCCGAAACATGGTTGTACAGAGACATCGCCTCGACGCCCAGTTCGGTCCCCAGCTTCCGCATGGTCATCGAATCGATTCCGACGGAATCTGCAAGCGCCACGGCAGCGCGTACAACGTCATCTCGGGTCAATCTTGTGCGCTTCTCCACATTGACAGAACTTACACCGTAAGTGCAATACTTACGGCGTAAGCATTCGACGAACGGAGACTCGCATGCCGCAGGAACTGATGACCGCCGTCGTACAGGATCGCTACGGCGAAGCCGACGTTCTCTACCTCGACCACATTCCGCGCCCCACTGTCGCCGACAACGAAGTGCTGATTCGCGTCGAGGCCGCGTCCGTCGACCGCGGGGCATGGCATCTCATGGCCGGACTGCCATATCCGTTGCGCCTCGCGGGATTTGGACTGCGCAGACCTGAGAACCGGGTCCGCGGACTGGACGTTTCCGGCCGAGTGGAGGCCGTCGGCAGTTCGGTGACCCGCGTGGCAGTCGGCCAGGAGGTATACGGGATCGCGGTCGGTTCGTTCGCGGAGTACGCGTGCGCACTCGAGACGAAGATTGCTGCAAAACCTGCCCGGTTGTCGTTCGCACAAGCAGCAGCGGTGCCGGTCTCCGGCCTCACAGCGCTGCAAGCCGTGCGCGACCACGGCCGCGTGCAGGCCGGGCAATCCGTCCTCGTTCTCGGTGCGTCCGGTGGCGTCGGGATCTACGCGGTGCAGGTGGCAAAAGCCATGGGCGCGCTCGTCACCGGCGTATGCAGCACCTCGAAAGCCGATACCGTCCGCTCCCTCGGTGCCGACGAGGTTCTCGACTACCGCTTCGACGACGCCACCGACGGATCGCATCGGTACGACGTCATCATCGACACCGGCGGCAACCGCCGACTGCGAGATCTTCGACGGGCGCTCACACGCACCGGGAGGCTTGTGATCGTGGGCGGCGAGAACGGTGGACGGTGGCTCGGCGGAATCGATCGCCAAATCCGCGCACTGTGCTTGTCTCCGTTCGTATCTCAGAAGCTCGGGTCTTTGATGGCTTCGGAGAACGCCGAGGATCTGGAGGTGCTGACGGCAATGATCGACGCAGGTGTCATCACCCCGGTGATCGACTCCGTTCATCCCCTTGCCGACACCGCCGTCGCCGTGGCACGAATGGTCGACGGTTCCGGCTGCGGAAAGCAGATAATCGCCACTCGCTGAAAAGCCTGACAGAATCGGCTCACTCCAGCGAACAGGAATCTCACGTGAACCCAGATCTCACGCTCGCGCCGCAGCCAGACAGAGGACCGATCTTCGTCAAGTCCCGCCCGGTCCGTACCGGCGACATCGACGTCGCCAAGCAGGTCAGGCTCGACGCCGTCGCCCGTTATCTGCAGGACATCGGCAACGACAACATCGAAGCCGCCGGCGCCATCGACACTCATCCGCTCTGGATAGTGCGTCGTACGGTCGTCGTTGTCGTACGCCCGGCGATCTGGCCGGAAGAGTTGACGATGACTCGCTGGTGCTCCGGCTTCTCCACGAGATGGGCGAACATGCGCGTGCGCTTCGACGGCAGCAACGGCGCGCTGATGGAAACCGAAGGCTTCTGGATCAACATCAGCGCCGAGTCAGGCATGCCCACCAGGATGAGCGACGACTTCATGCGGCCGTTGGAAGAATCCACCGACGAGCATCGCCTGAAGTGGAAGCGTGTCCTCGCCGAGAACGCACCGGAGGCGGACGACGCGGGTGTTCTGGACACGCAGTTCTCTCTGCGCGCCACGGATATCGACCCGTTCGACCACGTGAACAACGCCGTCTACTGGCAGGCAGTCGAAGAGGTCCTCAGCGCTCGCACCGAACTGCGTACAGTTCCGCATCGAGCACTGATCGAGTACCTCTCCCCCATCGTCTCCAGCGACGACGTCGTCCTGCGCAGCCGCGTCGACGACAAGACCGTCACGGTCTGGTTCCTGGTCGGCGAAGCGCTCCGCGCAGTTGCGCAGGTGAGCGCCCTCTAACGCAGTTTCTGGGTCGCGACAGCCGCGACACCGAACACCAGCGCAAGAAGAATCGCGGCCCAGAAACCGAAGAGCCACCACACCACGCCGAACACGACCACTGCCGGGGCAACGGTGATGAAAGCGATGGTGGGGCTTTCGCGTACCACCTCGAGTGCAGTTCGGGCATTAGTTCGATCGAGCTTCTTACCGGCCATCGAAACCTCCTTCAAGGTCCTGACCATCCAGAGTAACCGGACTGACGGGCACAAAGCGGATACCGTGAACGCATGGCCGACCACCGCACCCTCGTCCTCATGCGACACGGCAAGTCCAGCTACCCCGAGGGCATCCGTGATCACGAGCGTCCGCTCGCCGAACGGGGCCTGCGCGAGGCCCGCATCGGCGGCGAATGGATCCGCGAAAACGTCCCGCCCGTAGACGCCGTTCTGTGCTCCACCTCCCGGCGGACCGTCGAAACCCTTGCCTCGACGGGAATCGAAGCTCCCGCCGGATTCGAGAAGTCCATCTACGGCGGCTCACCCGCAGACGTCATTGCAGCTGCGCGAACCACGTCCGACCACGTCAAGACGCTCCTGATCGTCGGACACGAACCCGGAATTCCCTGGACTGCACTCGATCTCGCATCGAACGAAAACTCCGAAGCAGCCCAACGTATCCGCGACAAGTTCCCGACTTCGGCGATCGCCGTCCTCTCCGTACCGGTGCCGTGGACCGAACTCGACGACTCCGTCGCCACTCTGCTCGAGTTTCACGTGCCTCGTTAGATCGACCACACCGCTAAAGCACCTCACGTAGCAGTCGGTCCGAAAGTGCAAGCGCGTCACGGTCGTACGTCGACGTCGACGCCAGCACTTCGTCGGCACCGGTCCGCTCGGCGAGATCGTGAAGCTGTTGTTTCACCTCGACAGGTGTGCCGTGCAGCGCCGACGCCATGAACGACTCGATACGCCTGGCATTTCGATCACTGCGCGGGGCGCGCCTGATCCCGTCCGGCGACGCGAGCGGCGGAAACTCCCCCGTCCGTGACGATTCTGCGAGCGCGTATGCCTCCGGGATCAGCAACTCACGCGCCGCGTCGGTGGTATCGGCAACCGCCACTTCGAGAGAAACCACCACATAGGGTTCGGGATGAGCGTCGGTGGCCCGGAAAGCTCGGCGGTACTCGTCCAATGCATCCACCCGGTCGGTGCTCCCGATTCCGAGTATCGGCCCACCCACGACCACCGGAATCCCCAGTTGCGCTGCCACTTTCAAACCTGTACGCGTCGCGAGTACGAAGATCGGCACCCCGGTCTGCGACGCCGGCCGTGCCGTCACTGCCGCGGATCCGTCCAGATAACGCCTCACCTCGTCCAGGTCCGACACAAACGTGTCCGGAGCGTCCTTGCTGCGTCGTAGTGCCTGACGTACGGGCTCCGTGAATCCCAGCGATCGGCCGAGGCCGAGATCGATTCGCCCCGGGTAGAGAGCCTCCAGCATCAGGAACTGCTCGGCGACGATCAGCGGTTGGTGATTCGGCAGCATGACCCCACCGCTGCCGAGTCTGATATCGCGCGTATGCGCGCCGATCGCGGCAAGCAGTACTGCCGGCGACCCGCTCCCGATCCCGGGCACCGCGTGATGCTCGGCGACCCAGAACCGGTGGTAGCCGAGAGCGTCGGCGTGCGCGGCACGTTCGACGGAATGCGTCAGAGCTGCGGAGTCGGGGTATCCGCTCCGGGTTCGGGATCGGTCGAGCAGTGAGAGAAGCACCCTCGGAGCAACAAGGAATTCGGAAAGTTTCATCCGGACGCCTAATGAGGACCGTTTCTGACCGCAATACCCGCAACACTGGACCTGTCGCCGGAATTCACCATCACATGAAGGGCACGTCATGGACATCAAGCTCGAACTGGTCGCCATTCCCGTCACCGACATCGACCGCGCCAAGGACTTCTACGTCCGCCTCGGATTCAATGCCGACCACGATCACACGGTCAGCGAAGACCTGCGATTCGTCCAGCTGACCCCTCCCGGTTCGGCCTGCTCGATCTGCATCGGCAAGGGAATCACCGACGCCGAGCCCGGCTCGGTCGTCGGCATGCAGGTAGTGGTCAAGGACATCGAAGAGGCTGAGCGCGAGTTCAAGAGCCGCGGCATCGACATCAGCCCGATCGACGACCAGGCCTGGGGGCGGTTCATCTACTTCGCCGACCCCGACGGGAACAAGTGGGCCGTCCAGGAGATCGTCATCCCGGACCTCAGCGGCAGCAACTCCTGAAAACGTCCCACTCCTGACATGAAAAATCCCCCCACCTCTTTCGAAGTGGGGGGATTTTCTACGAACTAACGCTTAGCGGTAGTCGTTGCTGAAGCCGTAGTCGTCCAGCGGAACTGCAGCACCGGTGTTCTGGCCGAAGCCGTCCGGGCTGTAGTACTGGTCGTCGTACGACGGCACTGCGTAAGCAGCGGCGCGTGCCTCTTCGGTGGGCTGAACCTGGATGTTGCGGTAACGGTTGATACCGGTACCGGCAGGGATCAGCTTGCCGATGATGACATTTTCCTTCAGACCGATCAGCTTGTCCGAGCGGCAGTTGATAGCCGCGTCGGTCAAGACACGAGTGGTCTCCTGGAACGATGCCGCGGACAGCCACGAATCCGTCGCGAGCGACGCCTTCGTGATACCCATGAGCACCGGACGGCCGGCTGCGGGCTCGCCACCCTCGGCGACAACGCGGCGGTTTGCCGACTCGAACTCGGCGCGCTCGGTGAGCGAACCGGGCAGGAACTCGGTGGCACCGGAATCGATGATCGTCACGCGACGAAGCATCTGGCGCACGATGACCTCGATGTGCTTGTCGTGGATCGACACACCCTGGCTCCGGTACACCTCCTGGACCTCGTTGACCAAGTGGATCTGAACCTGACGCGGACCCATGACTCGCAGGACCTCGTGGGGATCGGCAGCACCTTCCATGAGCTGCTGTCCGACCTCGACGTGGTCACCGTCAGCCAAGAGGCTTTCGCGACCGTCGGCGTGCTTGAAGACACGCAGACGCTGACGCTTGCTGAGCTTGTCGTAGACAACCTCTTCGCCGCCGTCGTCCGGAACGATGGTGATCTTGTAGAAACGATCGCCGTCTTCGAGCTGTACCCGACCGGTGACGTCCGCGATAGGAGCCTTGCCCTTGGGCACACGTGCCTCGAACAGCTCCTGGACACGCGGCAGACCGCCGGTGATGTCATCTCCTGCGACACCACCCTGGTGGAAGGTACGCATGGTCAGCTGGGTACCGGGCTCACCGATCGACTGTGCGGCGACGATACCGACAGCCTCACCGATGTCGACCAGCTTGCCGGTGGCCATCGAGCGGCCGTAGCAAGTGGCGCAAACGCCGGTGCCGGTGGTGCAGGTCAGGACCGAGCGGACCTTGACCGTCGTGATGCCGGCTTCGAGCAGAGCATCGATCGCGGGGTCACCGAGATCGTGGCCACGCTCGACGATGACGGTGCCGTTCGCGTCGACTGCATCGGCCGCCAAGGTACGGGCGTACGTGCTGGTCTCCACGTGAGCATCGCGGATCATCGTGCCGTCGGCCTGCTTCTCGGCGATCGTGGTGACGATGCCGCGCTCTGTTCCACAGTCGACCTCGCGGACGATGACGTCCTGCGAAACGTCCACCAGACGACGGGTCAGGTAACCCGAGTCGGCGGTGCGGAGTGCGGTATCGGCCAGACCCTTACGAGCACCGTGCGTGTTGATGAAGTACTCGAGAACCGTCAGGCCTTCCTTGAAGGAAGACTTGATCGGACGCGGGATGAACTCACCCTTCGGGTTTGTCACCAGGCCCTTCATACCGGCGAGCGAGCGAACCTGAGTCATGTTGCCGGCTGCGCCGGACTTCACGATCATCGGGATCGGGTTGCTGTCGGGGAAGTGAGCCTCCATGGCCTTGCCGACCTTGTCGGTCGCTTCCTGCCAAATGGTGACCAGAGCGCTGTTGCGCTCCTTCTTGTCCAGAGCACCACGCTGGTACTGCTTCTCGATCTTGTCGGCCTGAGCCTCGAAGTCCTCGATGATGGCAGGCTTCTCCGGCGGCACGAGCACGTCGGAGATCGAGACCGTGACACCCGAACGGGTGGCCCAGTAGAACCCGACGTCCTTGAGCTTGTCGACGGTCTGAGCAACCACGATCATCGGGTACCGCTCGGCGAGATCGTTGATGATCGTCGCCTGGCGCTTCTTCGGCATCTGCTCGTTGACGAACGGGTAGTCCGCCGGAAGCAGCTCGTTGAAGAGCACACGGCCGAGTGTCGTGGTGGCGGTCCAGCCGTCACCGTAGTTCCAGCCCTCGGGGAACAGTTCGTTCTCGAGGTCGCGCGGCGGACGCTGCTGCGTCAGACGCACCTTGATCTGAGCCTGAACCGAGAGCGCGCCGCGGTCGACTGCCATCTGAGCCTCGGCGGGCGAGGAGTACACGCCCTGCTCTGCCTCGTCGTTGGTCGGAGCAACGAGCTCACCGGTGACACCCTCGTCGAGACGGGTCAGGTGGAACAGACCCGTGACCATGTCCAGACGCGGCATGGCGAGCGGGCGACCCGAAGCAGGCGAGAGGATGTTGTTCGAGGACAGCATCAGGATGCGTGCCTCGGCCTGTGCCTCTGCCGACAGCGGGAGGTGAACAGCCATCTGGTCACCGTCGAAGTCGGCGTTGAAGGCCTCACACACCAGCGGGTGGAGCTGAATGGCCTTGCCCTCGACGAGCTGCGGCTCGAATGCCTGGATACCCAGACGGTGCAGCGTAGGTGCACGGTTGAGCAGCACGGGGTGCTCGGCGATGACCTCTTCGAGGACGTCCCACACCTGGACGCGCTTGCGCTCGACCATGCGCTTTGCCGACTTGATGTTCTGCGCGTGGTTCAGATCGACCAGACGCTTCATCACGAACGGCTTGAACAGCTCGAGAGCCATCAGCTTGGGCAGACCACACTGGTGCAGCTTGAGCTGAGGACCGACGACGATGACGGAACGACCCGAGTAGTCGACGCGCTTACCGAGCAGGTTCTGACGGAAGCGACCCTGCTTGCCCTTGAGCAGATCGCTCAGGGACTTCAGCGGGCGGTTACCCGGTCCGGTGACCGGACGTCCACGACGACCGTTGTCGAACAGGGCGTCGACCGACTCCTGCAGCATCCGCTTCTCGTTGTTGACGATGATCTCGGGAGCACCGAGGTCGATCAGTCGCTTGAGGCGGTTGTTGCGGTTGATGACGCGGCGGTACAGGTCGTTGAGGTCGGACGTCGCGAAACGTCCACCGTCGAGCTGAACCATCGGGCGAAGCTCCGGCGGGATCACCGGAACAGCGTTGAGGACCATGCCCATCGGCGAGTTGCCGTTGGTCTGGAATGCCGCAACCACCTTGAGGCGCTTGAGTGCACGCAGCTTCTTCTGGCCCTTGCCGCTGCGGATGGTCTCACGGAGAGACTCTGCCTCGGCGTCGAGGTCGAAGTTCTGCATCAAGATCTGGATGGACTCTGCGCCCATCGCACCCGTGAAGTACTCGCCGTAACGGTCGACCAGCTCGCGGTACAGGAGCTCGTCGATGATGAGCTGCTTGACGCTCAGCTTGGTGAAGGTGGTCCAGATCTCGTCGAGACGATCCAGCTCACGCTGCGCGCGGTCACGGAGCTGACGCATTTCGCGCTCGCCGCCGTCCTTGACCTTGCGGCGGACATCGGACTTAGCGCCCTCTGCCTCGAGCTCGGCGATGTCGGCTTCGAGCTTCTGCGCACGTGCCTCGAGATCGGCGTCGCGCTGATCTGCGACGGTCTTCTTCTCGACCTGCATCTCGGCTTCGAGGGTGGACAGCTCGTTGTGACGGAGCTCCTCGTCGACGCCGACGATGACGTAGGCAGCGAAGTAGATGATCTTTTCGAGATCCTTCGGAGCCAGGTCGAGCAGGTAACCGAGACGGCTCGGAACACCCTTGAAGTACCAGATGTGCGTGACCGGTGCGGCCAGTTCGATGTGACCCATACGCTCACGACGAACCTTGGCGCGAGTGACCTCGACGCCACAGCGCTCACAGATGATGCCCTTGAAGCGGACACGCTTGTACTTACCGCAGTAGCACTCCCAGTCCCGGGTGGGGCCGAAGATCTTCTCGCAGAAGAGGCCGTCCTTCTCGGGCTTGAGCGTGCGGTAGTTGATGGTCTCCGGCTTCTTGACCTCGCCGTAGGACCAATTGCGGATGTCCTCTGCACTGGCCAAGCCAATGCGGAGTTCATCGAAGAAGTTGACGTCGAGCACGTAACTTCCTTTCCCCGTTGGGGTTACGGTTGCCGGTCACCCGGCAACCTGACTGCCAATTCAAATGTGAACTACGCCCCCGGGCCGCTCTTTCAAGAGCAACCCGGGGACCGAAACCTAGTTCGCGAGGTCGTCGACCGTCGCAGCTTCGTTCCTGGACAGGTTGATGCCCAGGTTCGCTGCGGCCCGCTCCAAGTCCTCGTCGTCGCCGTCCGCCATCGTGATGGCCGCGCCGTCCGAGGACAGCACCTCCACGTTGAGGCAGAGCGACTGGAGCTCCTTGAGGAGCACCTTGAACGACTCGGGGATGCCGGGTTCGGGGATGTTCTCGCCCTTGACGATGGCTTCGTACACCTTGACTCGACCGACCACGTCGTCCGACTTGATGGTCAGCAGTTCCTGCAGCGTGTAAGCCGCGCCGTAGGCCTGCATCGCCCAGCACTCCATCTCACCGAAGCGCTGGCCACCGAACTGGGCCTTACCACCGAGAGGCTGCTGCGTGATCATCGAGTACGGACCGGTCGAACGAGCGTGGATCTTGTCGTCGACCAAGTGGTGCAGCTTGATGATGTACATGTAACCGACCGAGACCGGGTACGGGAACGGCTCGCCGGAGCGGCCGTCGAACAAGGTGGCCTTTCCGTCGGGTCCGACCATCTGCTCGCCGTCACGGTTCGGCAGCGTCGCGCCGAGGAGACCGGTGAGCTCGTCTTCCTTCGCACCGTCGAACACCGGGGTGGCGATGTTCGAGTCGGCCGGAGCGGACAGCATCTCTTCCGGCAGGGTCGCAGCCCAGTCGGGACGAGTGCCGTCGGACGCGATCTGAATGTTCCAGCCGGTCTTGCCGATCCACCCGAGGTGGGTCTCCAAGACCTGACCGATGTTCATACGACGCGGGACACCGTGCGTGTTCAAGATGATGTCGACAGGCGTGCCGTCCGAGAGGAACGGCATGTCTTCCTGCGGCAGGATCTTGCCGATGACGCCCTTGTTACCGTGGCGGCCGGCGAGCTTGTCGCCGTCCTGGATCTTGCGCTTCTGTGCCACGTAGACGCGGACCAACTCGTTGACACCGGGAGGCAGATCGTCGTCTTCGTCACGTGAGAACACGCGGATTCCGATGACCTTGCCGGTCTCACCGTGAGGAACCTTGAGGGACGTGTCACGAACCTCGCGAGCCTTCTCACCGAAGATGGCGCGAAGGAGGCGCTCTTCGGGGGTCAGCTCGGTCTCGCCCTTCGGCGTGACCTTTCCGACCAGCACGTCGCCGTCACGAACCTCGGCACCGATACGGATGATGCCGCGCTCGTCGAGGTCGGCAAGGACCTCGTCGGAGACGTTCGGGATGTCGCGAGTGATTTCCTCGGCACCGAGCTTGGTGTCGCGGGCATCGATCTCGTGCTCCTCGATGTGAATCGAGGTCAGGACGTCCTCTTCCACGAGACGCTGCGACAGAATGATCGCGTCCTCGTAGTTGTGGCCTTCCCACGGCATGATCGCGACGAGCAAGTTCTTGCCCAGCGCCATCTCACCGTTCTCGGTGCAAGGGCCGTCGGCCAGAACCTGGCCGGCCTCGACACGCTGTCCCTCGTCCACGATCGGACGCTGGTTGGCGCACGTGCCCTGGTTGGAACGCGCGAACTTGCGCATCCGGTACGTCTTGCGGCTTCCGTCGTCAGCCATCACCGTGACGTAGTCCGCGGAGATCTCCTCCACGACACCGGTCTTCTCGGTGATGATGACGTCGCCGGCATCCACAGCTGCACGCAGCTCCATGCCGGTTCCGACGAGAGGTGCCTCGCTGCGAACCAGCGGGACAGCCTGACGCTGCATGTTCGCGCCCATCAGGGCACGGTTTGCATCGTCGTGCTCGAGGAACGGAATCATCGCGGTTGCGACGGACACCATCTGACGCGGCGAAACGTCCATGTAGTCGATGTCGGAGGACGCGACGAACTCGACCTCGCCACCCTTACGGCGGACGAGAATCTTCGAGTCGGTGAAGCGACCCTCGCGGTCGATGGCCGAGTTGGCCTGCGCGACTACGTGGCGGTCTTCTTCGTCAGCGGTCAGGTAGTCGACCTCGTCGGTCACCTGTCCGTCGACGACGCGACGGTACGGGGTCTCGATGAAACCGAACGGGTTGACGCGGGCGTAGACCGACAGCGAACCGATCAGGCCGATGTTCGGGCCTTCCGGGGTCTCGATCGGGCACATGCGGCCGTAGTGCGACGGGTGAACGTCGCGAACCTCGAGGCCGGCGCGCTCACGGGACAGACCACCCGGGCCGAGGGCGGACAGACGACGCTTGTGCGTCAGCCCCGACAGCGGGTTGTTCTGGTCCATGAACTGCGACAGCTGGGAGGTTCCGAAGAACTCCCTGATCGCAGCGACGACGGGACGGATGTTGATCAGCGTCTGAGGCGTGATTGCCTCGACGTCCTGCGTGGTCATGCGCTCACGAACCACACGCTCCATGCGGGACAGGCCCACGCGGATCTGGTTCTGAATGAGCTCGCCGACGGTACGCAGACGACGGTTGCCGAAGTGGTCGATGTCGTCGACCTCGACGGGAACCTCGACGCCGCCCGGAGCCGTCATCGAGGTGTCACCTGCGTGCAGACGCACGAGGTACTCGACGGTGGCGACGATGTCTTCTTCGGTGAGCGTGGATGCAACGATCGGCTGACCCGCGTTCAGGCCGAGCTTCTTGTTGATCTTGTAACGACCCACGCGAGCGAGGTCGTAGCGCTTGTCCTTGAAGAACAGGTTCTCCAGCAGGGTCTGCGCGCTCTCCTTGGTGGGGGGCTCGCCCGGACGCAGCTTGCGGTAGATGTCGAGCAACGCCTCATCGGTGCCGGCGGTGTTGTCCTTCTCCAGCGTGGCCATGAGGATCTCGGAGAAGCCGAAGCGCTCCGTGATCTGCTCGGTGGTCCAGCCGAGTGCCTTGAGCAGGACGGTGACAGGCTGACGACGCTTGCGGTCGATACGGACACCAACGGTGTCGCGCTTGTCGACGTCGAACTCGAGCCATGCGCCGCGACCCGGGATCACCTTGACGCTGTGCAGATCCTTCTCGGTGCTCTTGTCGACGCTCATGTCGAAGTACACACCGGGGGAACGCACGAGCTGCGAGACGACCACACGCTCGGTGCCGTTGATGATGAAGGTGCCCTTGTCGGTCATCATCGGGAAATCTCCCATGAAGACCGTCTGGCTCTTGATCTCACCAGTGTTGTTGTTGATGAACTCCGCGGTGACGAACAACGGCGCCGCGTAGGTCATGTCCTTGTCTTTGCACTCGTCCGTCGAGGCCTTGACCTCGTCGAATCGAGGGTCGGAGAAGGACAGCGACATAGTGCCGTTGAAATCCTCGATCGGAGAAAGCTCCGCGAGGATGTCCTCGAGACCACCGGACACTGCATTGTCGCCGAGTGCCGCTGCTCGTTCACGCCAACTCTGCGCGCCGATCAGCCACTCGAACGAATCTGTCTGTACGTCAAGAAGCCCGGGAACTTCGAGGGGTTCGCGAACTTTCGCGAACGAAACCCTCTTCGGGGCTCCGGGGATTCCGGAAACTGCCTTGGTCTGGCTAGAGACTGCCAAGATGCGTCCTTCCAGCACCTCACGCGGGCCGCTCCGTGCTGTTGCGACCGCCGCTGTATCTGCTTCGAATTTCGCTGGTTACAACCCGAACGAAACCCGTCGCAGAAAGCAAGAAGTACTTGACTTCGCAGCGGTTGAGACGAGGGGTGGACAGGAGGCAGCCAGCGCAACGTCCAAAAGTACACCCTTACTCTGGAAATGTCGAGTCGGGTGTAACTGAGGGTCGAATTCAGATACTGACGTGAGACTGCCGATCACTCGTCCGTGCGTGTTCACCGATCAGAGTGGACCTTGCGGACCGCTCCGTCAAGGGCGAGAGCGCGTGTCGCAGCATTCGAACATTCGTGACGCGCATTCGAACACTGCCACCGGAAGTGTAGCCAGCAACGACGTCACATACGAAAAATCTGGACCGACATCGTGCGTCGGTCCAGATCTTCGCGCTGGTACGCAGGTGCTACTGGTCGCGAATCTCCGAGCTACTGGTCGCGAATCTCCGAGATCAGCCAGTTTCCGTCCTGCTTCTCCAGGCTCACGATGACCATTCCGGAGCGAGAGTCTGCCGCCACGCCGTTCTGCGTCGAGCTGACGTTCAGTTGGGCGAGCAACTGCGCCCGGTCCTTCTCGAGTCGTGTGATCCCGATCAGCGGGACATCAGCAGTCGTTGCCGTCTGAGTTTGTTCGACGCCGGCCTTCTGCGTGTCCTTGTACTGGGTCAGCTGATCGCGCATCGACTGGTTCAGGCCCTGGACACCCTTGTCGAAATCGGCGTCGAACGTGTCGGGAGAGAACGTGAAGACTGCAGCCAACGCCGACGGCGTCACACGAAGAACCTCAGCCGTGGCGCCTTCGTCCACCCAGGCGATGTCGTCCGTCTTCGCGCCGACTTTGAAGAAGGCGATGCCGGCGAGGATCGCGACGATGACCGCTGCGGCCCCCAGGATCGCGACCAGGCGCCAACCGGCCTTGGATTGTGTAGGTGTTGTCGCCGACTCCCCCGCGCCCGTCTCCGGGGTAGCAGGGGCCTTGGGCTCGTCTGCGACGGTTTTCGCCGGTTTGGTCAGATCGGGGCCTGGTGTGGATTCCGGAGCGTCGGTTTCCGTCTTCGGCGGCTCGATGTCTCCGGACTCGGCCTTCGTGAGCGTCGGCTCCGCAACCTTCGGCTTCGCAACCTCCTGTGTCTCTTCTTCCGGCTGTTCGATCGTGGGCTCGACCGGGTCCGAGTCGGACGTCCCCGCGGGGACGTTGAGCGAACGAGCGCTTCCAGCGATCTTCGGCCGACGGTTCTGAGGGGAGGACGGTCCGCCGGTACGACGTTTGGGTGGCATTACGCGCTTCTCCTTCGAGGGATGTCGGTGTGCAGGTTCGACGAACTACTGGCCACCGGAATCACCACCCTCGGTTGTCGGTGCAGGAGCACCGGATGCAGGTGCTTCGGTCCCCGAACCGGGTGCGGGCGTTGCGTCAGGAGCAGGCGTGGAGCCGTCGGCAGCCGGCAGAGTGCCCGAGCCGAGATCGAGCCGCGATCCGATCGGATCAGCGGACTGCGCCTTCCAGACCCCGTCGACCTCGACCATGCCCAGCCGCATGCCGAGCTGATTCTTGACGAACTGGTTGCCCTGGGTCGTGGTGACTCGAACGACGACCAGTGCCGTGGCGGTCCGGTCATCGGTATTGAGCTCGGTCAGCGCGGACTGCACAACTTCGGTGTCAGCCTTCGAACCCGAGTTACGCAACTCGTCGGTGATGGAATCCTGAACGGTCTGCAGGTACGTCGTCATCTCGTCACCGGTCACCGAAGAACGCATGTTCTCGATCGACTGGTCGAGATTCGCCGAATCCGCGTTGTTGAGGTTGATCGCGACTTGCTGCGCACCGATCAGCGCGTCGTCACGCATCTCGGCTGTGGTGCGGTCGGTGGTGAGCGCCCGAACGTACGGGACGCCGAACACACCGAGCGCAACCACTGCCGCCAGAAGCAAGACACCGACCGCAATCAGAGACGCTGTCAGCCCCTTCGGTCTACCGGTTGTCGGCGCTCCCGATTCGACTTGCTCGGGCCCGCCGGACTGCGGGGAACTGTTTCTCTGAATCACACTCACTACCCTACTTACCTGTTTTGCCCAGCCTCTGGCCGCGAATCGTCAACTGCCACAACTCAGTAGCCTGAACTGCACAAACTCGACCACATTCGGATCGGTCTACTTCGGTGTCACTCCGAGCAACGGTGCCAACTGCGTCGCGATCGGGTTGAGGTTCAACTTGTCCGGATCGACCTTCGGCTTGAAGTCCCAAGGCTGGATCGTGTCGGGATCGGCGTACACCACGCGGTTGGCACTGCGGACGCCCGTCTCGCTGCCCAGCGGCGTCTCACACGACGCCGCGGTGTTGAGCGGGAAATCCTGCTGGGTGTCGTCGAAATTGGGATTCTGACGCTTCATCTCGTCCAGGATCGCCATGGTGCCTTCGTAACCCACCGTGCACGAGAGCGGATTGTTGGTCTCGAGCACCAAGCCCTGATGGACCGTTCCGTCGCCGGGAGCAACCGTCGGTGCGGCAGCGGCCAGGCCGGGAAGGAAGATCAGGAACGGTTGCAGCGCGATCGTTCGGGGTGCAAGCGTCTTGGTGGTCGCGGCAAGATTGGTCAGGTCAGTCGTCAGGCTCGGGCCCGCCTCGTTGATGAGGGCACCGATCTGATCGCTGGCCGGGATGCCGTTGTCGATCAAGCGACGGATGTCCGGATCGCTGGTCCGCAACTGCGCCGTGACAGCATCGAGATCGGTACTGAACTGCTTGATCGCGGAGGACTGATCCGACTGCGTCGTCAGTACCGTCTCACTGTTCCGAATCAGCGCGAGCGTCTGAGGCAGAGTGTCGAGCCCGGACTGCGAGAGACCGGACAGCGAATCGGCCAGGACCTGAATGTCCTCGCCCTTGCCGTTGAATGCGGCACCGAGTTCGACGGCGACGGTGTGGAGCGCGTCGACCGGCACGGACTTGACCAAGCCGTTGGCACTGGTCAGCACATCCTCGATCGGGATCGGAGTTGTGGTGTCCCCCACCGCGATCACCGAGCCGTCCGCGAGGAACGGTCCCTGATCTGTATCGGGCTGAAGGTCGACGTACTGCTCACCGATGGCGGAGCGGTTGGCCACGACTGCACGGGCCGACGCGGGAATCTCCGGAGCACTGTTGTCGATCTTCAGGTCGACCTGAATTCCGTCGTCGGTCAACGACATGTCGCCCACTCGACCGACCGGCACACCGCGATACGTCACTTCGGCGTTGGTGAAAATTCCACCGGACGTGGCCAATTCGGTCTTGACCGTGTACTGACCGAACCCCATGAGGTTGTCCAGACGCACGTACTTGGCGCCGACGTAGATGAGACCCAGAAGCGCGACCACCACGAAGCCGACGAGCTGCCATCTGACCAGAGCTGATCTCACTGTCCATCACCACCGATTCCGAACTGTTCCAGCATTCCCTGGATGGGGTTGAGTGGGTCCGCTGCCGGAGCCGGTGTTGCCGGGTCACCGGCCGTGGTGGCGGGTAGACCGGCGACGACGGGGATCTGCGGCAGGATCGGAGCGATCGGCAGCAGCGACACCGTCGGCCAACCCGGCCGCGGTCCGTTTCCGTTGTAGTACGGGTTGGACGGATCGACTACCGGCTTGGGATTGCCGAACTTCGGCTGACGGTATTCCGGTTCACCCTGTCCGACACCGAGACCCGAGAGAGTGTTGCCGATCTGCAAGTCGACGCTCAGGAAGAGGTTCACGGAACCACCCTGCGCAATCTTCTCGACACCGTCCGGGAACGGGAACGTCGGAAGGAAAGGAAGTGCCCCGACGAAGTCGTCACCGGAGTCTGCAAGCGCCTGAAGCGTTGGACGCAGAGCCTGAAGATCAGCGATCAGATCGTCCTTGGACTGCGTGAGGACGTCGGTTCCCACTGTTCCGAGTCGATCCACCTGAGCAAGCATCTGCGTCAGCTGCGGGCGCTGCTCGTTGAGAACCTGTGTCGCAACGGGGAGTTCCTCGAGAATCTTCCCGATCTTCTCGTTCTGATCGTTGACGCGGGTCGAGAGCACATCCAGGCCGTCGAGCGCGCGGGTGATGTCGTCACGCTGTTCGTTGAGTCCACCGATGAGTGTGTTCGCCTGCTCCAGAAGACTTCTCGTCTTGCCCTCGCGACCGTCGAATGCGGCCCCGAGTTCTTCGACGATGGGTTGCAACTGGCCCACACCGCCGCCGTTGAGCAGCAGCGACAATGCGCCGAGAACCTGCTCGATCTCCGTGGCGTGGCGAGTGCGATCGAGCGGAATCAGGTCTCCGTCGGCCAGCTTCGCAGAGTCCGGTCCGGACGGCGGGGCCGACAACTGGATGAACTTCTCGCCGAGCAGGTTGGTCTGCTCGACCGCGGCAATTGCGTTGGCGGGTAGATCAACCGACGAGTCGAGGATGATTCCGACGTCCGCGGTCCATCCGTCCGGTCCGACCGACACGTCGTCGACTCGACCGACCGGAACACCGTCGACCTTCACAGCGGACTGCGGAACAAGGTCCAAGACATCGTCGAACTGAATGGTCAAGTGCATCGGATCGGAACCCACATCGGGACCGCCGGGAAGCGGAACCGCGTAGATTCCCTCGGACGAGCAGGCTGTTGCCGAGATCAGGACGGCGCACAGTCCGGCGCCGACTATCAATGAACGCTTCACTCGCCCTCCCCGTTTCCACTGGTCAGTCGCGGTGACACGACGCCGGGCACAGTGCCCGGAACTACCTGCATCTGCCGTTCGGAACCGGCAAGGATGCCGAAGGGAAGGTTCAGGCCTGCAGCCTGATTGGCTGCGTCGGTCATCGCAGCGACGTTTGCACACTGGTCGATAGCCGGTTGCATCTGCCTTCCCAATGCCTCGAACCGCGGATCACCGGGCAACAGCTTGCCGAGGTCCATCAACTTGCAGAGCACGCCGGCCGGGTTCTGCAGATCAGGGAACGCCAGACGTGAAGCCAGCACACCTGATTCGGCGTCGTACGAGTTGACCAAGTTGGAGATCGCCAGCGGAAGCATGGTGAGCGTGTTGGCCAGTGCTTCCTTGTTGTTCGCCAATGTCTGTGTCGGTTCGACGAGACCCTCGGTTGTCTGGACCAACTGATCGCGGTTGTCGGCCACGAACTTCGCGACGTCGCCGAGAGCAATCGAGAGCTGGTTCAGAGCGGCACCGAGATCGTCGCGCTCACCTGCCAAGAATCCGGTCAGGTCCGACAGCTGGGTGTTGAACTGACGCACCTGCTGATCGTTGGCCGCGAGAGCGCCCACGAAAGTATCCAGGTTCTTGATGGTGAGCGAGATGTTGTCACGCGAATCATTCAGCGTCCGTGCGGCATCCGAGAGGTTGGTGATGCTGTCTCCCAACGCTTCACCGTTGCCCTCGAGGTTGGCCGCACCCGTCTCGACGAAATCGGACAGCGCGCCGTTCTTGTTGGCACCTTCGGGACCGAGCGCCGACGCGAGTTCGTCGATGCTGGAGTACAACTGGTCGACCTCGACGGGCGTCGCAGTCTTCTCGATCGGAATGACTGCACCGCTGGCCATCTTGTCGCCGCCGGTGAAGACCGGTGTCAGCTGGATGTAGCGGTCGGCAACCACCGAAGGCGTGATCTGAGCGGCGCTGGCGCCGGCGGGGATGTCGATCCCACGATCGACGCGCAACTCGACCTTGACCTGATCTCCCTGAGGTTCGACGGATTCGACGGTGCCGACCTTGACACCGAGAACACGAACGTCGGAACCGTCGTAGATACCCACCGACTTGTCGAAGTAGGCGGTGATCTTGGTGGTACCGGCGCGAGTGAACACCCACCACAGCGCGCCACCGAGTACGAGTAACCCGATCAGAACAGCGGCGATGATCGCGACCGAGCGCTTCTTGGAGCCGCTTCCGGCTTCGGCAGTATCAGCCATCAGTTGCCTCCCAACGTACGAACGGGGTCACGGTAGCCCGGAATATCCGGCAGACCCGGCGGAAGGAGGTTCACGACGACCTGGTCGAACCAACGGCCGTTGCCGACCACGTTGGCGTACAAGCGAATGAAGGGTTCGTAGAGCTTCAGTGCCTTGTCCAAGTTCTCGTTGTTGGCCTTCAAGATGTCGATGACGCCGTTGAGCTGCGTCAGCGCCGGCCCGATTGCCGCCTCGTTGTCACGAACGAGACCGGTGAGCTGCTGAGAGACGCGCTGAGTTCCGGTGAGCAGCTGCGAAATCGCTTGCTGGCGATTGTTGAGCTCCTGCACCAGAAGTCCGCCGTCACGGATCAGCTGGGTGAACTCCTTGTTGCGATCCGCAAGAATCTGCGACGTCTTCCCGGTGGCGGCGAAGAGCTTCTGCAAGTCCTGATCGCGGCTCGCGATCGTCTGCGACAGCCGACTGACACCGTCGAGCGAAGCGCGGACATCGCCAGGTGTCTCGGAGAATGCCTGGGACAACGTCTCCATGCTCTTCGCCAACTGGTCGGTGTCGATGTCGCCGACGGTGTCCGCCGCGGCCGAGAAGGCCTGAACGACGTCGTACGGAGAGGTGGTGCGCTCGAGCGGAATCCGGTCCTTGGGATCGAGGTTGTCGGTTCCGCGCGGATCGAGTGCGAGGTACTTCTGTCCCAGAATCGTCTTGATCTGAATGGACGCAGAGGTTTGATCTCCCACCCACGCGTCACTGACCTTGAAGTCGACGAGAACACGGTCACCGTCGAGATCGACGGAAGTGACCTTGCCGACCTTCACGCCGGCGATACGAACCTCGTTACCAGGCTTGAGACCCGCAGCTTCGGAGAACTCGGCGGAGTAGGACGAGCCTGCTCCCACGAACGGAAGCGAAT
Organism: Rhodococcus sp. IEGM 1406; assembly: GCF_030056745.1. Classification (NCBI taxonomy): domain Bacteria; kingdom Bacillati; phylum Actinomycetota; class Actinomycetes; order Mycobacteriales; family Nocardiaceae; genus Rhodococcus; species Rhodococcus sp. IEGM 1406. The sequence continues at coordinate 133,700 of NZ_JASHKO010000005.1, forward strand.
CGAGGAAGAACGCGGACAAAGTGGCCAACAGCACCACGAAGATACCGATGGCTCCGGCCATTGCCGGACTGCGACGTTTACTCATCGACCTTGCAACTCCCTCATACCGTCTTGAGTGCATCGCGTGGCCGCGTTGGTGTAAATCGGCTGATTGACCGTCGGCAGGCCGGTGGGCAGATTCAGCGAGGCAGACTGTCCTGGACCGGCAACGATGTCGATTCCGCACAGGTAGAACTGGAACCAGGAACCGTAACTCGCTACGCGAGCGAGCTTGTCGAGCTTGACCGGCAAGGTCTCGAGCACCGCGTTCACGTCGTCACTACGACGGTTGAGCGTGGTCGCCAGCGTGTTGAGCGCCGTGATCGAGCCCTGAATCGACGGCCGCGTCGGCTCGAGCAGATCTGCCGTGGCATCGGTCAACCCGGCGAGTGAGGTGACGGCCGAACCGACGACACCGCGCTCGTTGGCCAACCCGGTGACGAGTTGCTGGGTGTTGACGATCAGCGAATCGAGGTTCTTGTCGTTCGCGTTGACGGTGTCGAGAACGTCGTTGAGGTTCTTGATCACCGCCCCGATGACGGCGTCCTTGTCCGCGACGGTGTTGGTCAAACTCGCTGTGTTGCGGACGAGTTCGCTGATGGTGCCGGACTCCCCCTGGAAGACCTGGATGATCTGGTAGGACAGCTTGTTGACGTCGTCAGCGCTCAGGGTGGTGAACAGCGGCTTGAAGCCGTTGAACAGCGTCGTGAGATTTACTGCCGGGCGTGTCTGCGCCAACGGCAGGGTATCGCCGCCGGTGATCTTCTGCCCCTGGCTGCCTTCACCTTGCGAGAGCGAAATGTATCGCTGCCCGACCAGGTTGCGGAACCGGATCGTGGCGATGGAACTGGCAGGCAACCAATCACGGTCGGACACCGAGAACTGCACCTCGGCCTGGTTGTCGTTGACGATCGCGATCTTCTCGACCTGTCCGACACGAACACCGGCGATGCGCACCTCGTCGCCCTCGTTCAACGAGGTGACGTCGGAGAAGACGGCGTTGAACTTGGTGCCTCCGCCGCCGCCGAGGTTGGCGATGCTGGCGGCCAGCAATCCTGTCGCCAGGACGGTGACCACCACGAAGATGATGAGCTTTGTCAGTGGAGCTGCGAGTCCTCTCATTGGACGCTCACCTCCGCACCGGAAAATGCCGGAGCACTGACCATCGTGGTCCACGCCGGAACATCGTCCGGCGCAACACCGTTGGCCTGTCCGTAGATCACCTTCAACGTATCCTCTTCGAGTTTCGAGCCCGCGTAGCCGGCCTGCTGAGCAGGACCGCTGTTGTTGGTCGAGAACAACTGAGGTCCGGAGCCCTCGGGTGCAGGCAGGAATTCCATGGTGGCGGGACCGGGATTGCGGGAAGGAACCTGGTAGGAACCGTCACCGTACGAACCACCGGGGTACTGCGGGAACGGACGACCTGGCTCGGTGACGTTGTCGTAGCAAACCGGGCCGCGGTTGTCGACGAGCCGTGGCTCGTCCTGGTTGGGCAGGTAGCGACCCTTGGGGTTCACGATCTGAATACTCGCACGCACACCAGGATTGGGCGCGTCGGTGGACAGGATCTTGGCAGCTTCCGGGGCGGTGTCCGAGAAGCCCTTGAACGTGCACCCGAACGTCGGTGAGTACTGAGCCAGAAGCTGGAGAGCTTCCTTCGAATCCGCAGCGAGCGTGATGATCGAGGACGAGTTCGCTTCGAGGAAGGCTGCGGTGTCCGACGATGTCACGGTGAGCGACGCCAGCAGAGTCCGCAACTGTTCCTGCTTCTGAACCACCGTGTTACCCGTGGTCCGCAGATTGTCAAGAGCGTTGATCAGATCGGGCGCAGCGTCCGAGTACGTCTGGGAGAAGTCCGCGAACTTGCGCAGATCCTCTTGCACCGCGGGCAGCTCGGTGTTGACGCCGCGGAAGATCTCCTCGAGACGATCGACCGTCAGACCGAGCTCAGCGCCGCGTCCCGTCAGACCCTGCGCGAGAGAACCGAGAGTGTTCGCCAGATCCTGCGGCGGAATCGCCTGCAGAAGTGGGAGCAGTCCGTCCAGAACGTCGCCGACCTCGACAGCGTTTCCGCTCTTGTCCTGCTGGATCACCGTTCCCGCGGAAATCGGAGCAGCGGTGGTTCCCTCCGGAATGATCAGGGAGACGTATCGCTCACCGAAAAGCGTCTTCGGGAGCAGACGTGCCGTCACGTTCGACGGAATCAGATCAGCCTTGTCCGGTTCGATCGCGAGGACCGAGGTGACCTGACCGTCTTTTGTCGACGCGGATCGCACCTCGCCGACCAGCAGACCACGAACCTTGACGTCCGCGTTGGGTGGCAATGCATTTCCGACGGTGTCGGTGACGAGGTCGATCTTCACGACGTCCTTGAACGTCTTGTTGAAGGTTCCGATGGTGAAGGCCAGGAACAGTGCCAACACCACGAAGAACACGAGTCCGAGCACACGGCGGCGCAGGACTGACGGAGCCTCGATCATCCGGCCACCCTCACTGTCGTCGTGGTGCCCCAGATTGCGAGGCTGAGGAAGAAATCGAGAACGGCGATCGTGACGATTGCGGCGCGAACAGCACGGCCGACGGCCACGCCGACGCCTGCGGGACCACCCGAGGCATGGAACCCGTAGTAGCAGTGGATCAGAATCAGCACGAAGGCGAAGACCAGGACTTTCGCAAACGAATACAGCACGTCCTGCGGTGGCAGGAACAGATTGAAGTAGTGGTCGTACGAGCCCGTCGACTGCCCGTTGAACACGGTACTGATCACTCGCGACGCGAGGTACGCCGCAAGCAGACCCACGATGTACAGCGGGATGACGGCGACGAAGCCGGCGATCATGCGGGTCGTGACCAGGAACGGCACTGACGGAACTGCCATGACCTCCAGTGCATCGATCTCTTCGGAGATTCGCATAGCGCCGAGTTGAGCGGTGAAACCACAACCCACCGTGGCCGAGAGCGCAAGAGCCGCAACGATCGGAGCGATCTCACGGGTGTTGACGTATGCGGACAGGAAGCCGGTCAGGACCGAGCTACCCAACTGCTCCAGAGCGGCGAAGCCCTGCAGACCGACGACGACACCGGTGAATCCCGACATCATCGCGATGACACCGATCGTTCCGCCGATGACTGCGAGCGCACCGCTACCGAAGGTCACTTCGGCGAGCAGCCGAAGCGTCTCCTTCCGGTACCGATGCAGGGTGCGCGGGGTCCATGCGATTGCGCGCGCGTAGAACGACATCTGCTCGCCCGCGCGGTCCAACGCGTTCACTGGAATTCTGGCAACTTTGCGGCTCTTCAGCAGGAACTGATCGCCGCGGCCTCGTGCGATGGTCATTTAGGTCAAGATCCCTTCGCCGGCACGATCTGGAGGTACACCATCGTCAGAATCAGATTGGCGAAGAACAACAGCAGGAACGTGATGACGACGGCCTGGTTCACCGCCTCACCGACGCCCTTCGGGCCACCGGATGGGTGGAGTCCCTTGTACGCGGAGATCACACCGGCGATGACACCGAACACCGCGGCTTTGATCTCACCGCTCCAAATGTCCGGTAGCTGCGCAAAAGCTGAGAACGACGAGATGTAGGCACCGGGGTTACCGCCCTGCAGGATCACGTTGAAGAAGTAACCACCCGCGATACCGACGACGGACACCAGTCCGTTGAGCAGCACAGCGATCAGCACCATCGCGAGTACACGCGGAACCACCAGGCGCTGAATCGGATTGATTCCGAGGACTTCCATCGCGTCGATCTCTTCGCGAATGGTTCGTGAACCGAGGTCGGCCGTCACGGCCGATCCGGCCGCACCGGCGACCAACAATGCTGTCACCAGAGGGCTACCCTGCTGGATCACCGCCAGGACGCTGGCAGCGCCGGTGAACGATTCTGCACCCAACTGCTTGATCAGCGAACCGGTCTGCAGTGAGACGACGGCGCCGAAAGGGATGGCTACCAATGCCGTCGGCAAAATTGTCACGCTGGCGATGAACCAGGCCTGCTCGATGAACTCACGGAACTGAAATGGACGCCGGAACGTATTCCTGACGACGTCGACAAACAGTTCGACGATGTTTCCGGCCTGAGTTAATGCTCCGTTGACCGGACTCAGAACCGAGTTGCGGGTAACCCCCATCCGATATGCCTACCCTTGCCCGTGTGTCGTGTTTCCGTAGGGATCGCCCTCGTATGCAGGAATGACCTGCGTGTCTTGCGAGTTGTCGTTCCACTCCCCCTGATAGCCGCTCGCGTCGGCGTACTGGGGAGCGTACTGCCCAGTTCCGTCAACCTCGTCGAGGCTGTCCTGAATTGCCGCCTGAGCGTTAGCTGGGAGGGTGTGCATGATCTGGCGGACGCGCTCCTGGCGACGACGAACAGCCTGACGCTCCGGGTTTCCGGGGGTGGCCTTCATCTGCGGCACGATGCCCTCGACGTCGTCGACACCACCGGCGTGGTGACCGGCGTCGACGAGCGCCTGCTCGTGCGCCATCTGAGCCTCGTCCTTTTCCTCCGACATACCGATCGGACCGATCATCGTTCCGTTGAGGAACTGCTTGACGACGGGCTCGTCAGAGGTGAGCAGCACCTCACGAGGACCGAACATCACCAACTGACGACGGAAGAGCATGCCGATGTTGTCCGGCACCGTGCGTGCGAGGTTGATGTTGTGCGAGACGATCAGAATCGTCGCGTCCGACTGGGCGTTGATGTCGATCAGCGTCTGGCTGATGTACGTCGTACGCACCGGATCCAGACCGGAGTCAGGCTCGTCGACGAGGATGATCTCGGGATCGAGAACGAGTGCACGCGCAAGTCCGGCACGCTTGCGCATACCGCCGGAGATCTCACCGGGAAGCTTGTCCTCGGCGCCGACCAGACCCGTGAGATCGAGCTTCTCCATCACGATCTTGCGGATATCGGATTCCGACTTCTTGGTGTGCTCACGAAGCGGGAATGCGATGTTGTCGTACAAGTTCATCGAGCCGAACAGTGCGCCGTCCTGGAACAGAACGCCGAACAGCTTGCGGATCTCGTAGAGCTCCTTGGAGGAGCACTGCAGGATGTCCGTGCCGTCGATGACAATGGAGCCTTGTTCAGGGCGGAGCAGTCCGATCAGGGACTTCAGGAACACCGACTTACCGGTACCCGAAGGCCCGAGCAGTGCGCTGACCTCACCCGCGGGAAGTGTCAACGACACGTCCTGCCAAATCCTCTGCGACCCGAAAGACTTTGTCAGTCCTTGTACCGCTACCTCGACTCCCACCATTACCTCCGCGACGTCCGTTGCATGCATGCACCCGTGTGGGTTGGGTCACTCTATCGCATGGGAGTGGTACCCGTGACTGCGAATACTACTAACGAGTAGGGAAGAAGCATAATTCAGGTCACAGCCTAGTTCGGGCACCCCTCCCACCTGCATGGATTCCGACATATCACCCGCGAAAAAAGTTCAAAAAAAGAGGGCCACTCCCCGTGGGGAGTGGCCCTCTTCGTTACTACTCGCGAAGAGCAGCGGGAAAACCGTCTTACTTGATGACGATCTTTGCGCCGGCAGCTTCGAGCTTTTCCTTGGCAGCCTCTGCGGCGTCCTTGGCAACCTTCTCGAGGATGGCCTTCGGAGCGCTCTCGACGAGGTCCTTGGCTTCCTTCAGGCCGAGGCCGGAAACGACCTCACGGACGACCTTGATGACCTGGATCTTCTTGTCGCCAGCCGACTCGAGGACGACGTCGAACTCGTCCTGCTCTTCAGCAGCTTCTGCGCCGGCAGCCGGTGCGCCTGCAGCCGCGACGGCGACGGGAGCAGCAGCGGTGACCTCGAAGGTCTCCTCGAATGCCTTAACGAACTCCGAGAGCTCGAGGAGGGTGAGCTCCTTGAACTGGTCCAACAACTCTTCGGTGCTGAGCTTCGCCATTGTGGCGGTCCTTCCTGTAAGTCCCATGTCGCTGATCCGCGACCGGGCGGGGTTATAGCAGTGATGCGCGGGTGCGGATCAGCTTTCGGCTTCGGCCTCGGCCGGAGCCTCGGTGGCAGCCTCTGCGGGGGCCTCTGCGGCTCCGCCTTCTGCGGCCTTCTTCTCCTGCAGGGCAGCGGCCAAACGGGCCATCTGCGAAGCGGGAGCATTGAACAGGCCTGCGGCCTTTGCCAAGTTGCCCTTCATCGCGCCGGCAAGCTTTGCCAACAGGATTTCGCGGGATTCGAGATCCGCGATCTTGTTGACCTCTTCCACGGACAGCGCAGCGCCGTCCATGTAGCCGCCCTTGATGATGAGCGCCTTGTTGTCCTTAGCGAAGTTCTTCAGAGCCTTCGCAGCGTCGACCGGTTCGCCCTTGATGAATGCAATGGCGGTCGGACCAACGAACAGGTCATCAAGGCCCTCGATGCCAGCCTCTGCGGCGGCACGCTTGACCAGGGTGTTCTTGGCGACGGAGTAGGTGGCACCTTCTCCGAGAGCGCGTCGCAGTGTCGTGATGTTGCCAACCGAAAGGCCACGGTATTCCGTGACCACAGCGGCGGTCGAACCCTTGAACTGCTCGGTGATTTCCGCAACTGCGGAAACCTTCTCAGGCTTTGCCATACTTCGCCTCCTCTCGTGACAGTCGTTGTCCCACTCAGGAACCGCTGCACCTCATCGGGGTGAACCCGAGAAGACACAGTCCGCGACAGGCAAAACGCCCCGGCGCAAGCGCACGGGGCGTACAGAGGAAACATGAAGAAGAGGCTTACGAATCAGCGTAACGATGCAACGCAAAGCAGTGCATAACCAGGCAAACTGTAGAACCACTACATCAAGCTATCCCCCTACCTCGTTCACCTACGTGGGCCGCCGGGCACTCCCGGACTTTCAACCACACTCATTACTGAGTGCAATCACCAACGGTCTTGGGTAGAACATGATTTTGGGGTGAAGTTCATATCCAGCACTGAACTCCGCGTCGAAGACTACCTGACTACTCGCTGCATAACCAAATCGGCCTCGTCACGCAGCTGGTTTCTTCAAGCACCCGGTTTCTTCAAGCACCCGGTTTCTTCAAGCACCGATGGCCCTGGCGATCTTGTGTTCGATCTCTGCCCGAGCTCGGTCCGGCAGCACCAGCAGCCCGTCGAGTTCTTTGTGAGCCTTCCGATACGCACTCTGACGTTCCTGCGGCGTCGCGCCCTCGTCCATGGCCAGGCGCAGCAGACGTTGCGCCCGTACCAGGCGCTCTTGTTCATCGAGGGTGAATCCGCTCCGTCGGCGACGCTTCGCCTCCGCTTCCGCGATCTCGAAGGCGATCGAGTAAGCGTGCACCGCCTCGCGGTACTCGGTTTGTGCCTGCTGGTTGCCGATCATCGTCTCCGGATTGCCCGGACGGAGCAGATCGGCACGATATTTGGCTCGATGAAAATCGGCCGTCAAAGGCTCACGCATGTCCGTCATCATCGGAGTGTCGAGCAGTGTGACCGGATCGAGCTCGTACGAGAACCATCGGGCGTCGACCGCATCGTGCTGCTCGATGGCCTTGCCCAGCTCTCGGCGCTGCGTTTCTTCGTCGGCGTGATGTTGTGCGTTGGCCTGCGCGATGGCGACCTTGGTCTCCTGCTTGAGCCGGAAGCGCTCTTGCCGGCGCTCGATCCGCCTTTCGTTGGCAACCGCGACACCTTTCAGCGCCCCACCGATGGTGCCGCCGAAAACGAAGAGCAGCCACCAAAAGTTTCCGAGGAACTGGAACGCTTCGTGCATACCCCGATGATGCCACCGTTAGATCGATAACCACCGTTGGACCGGTACCACCGGCAGGGATCACCCTCTCCCGAAACAGACAAGAAGGCCGGCAGGGAGTGATCCCTGCCGGCCTTCTTGTTCGTATGCGGACTGCTTACGCGTCTGCAGCATCCTCGAGGAGGTTGCGAGTACGGTTCGGATCCACCGGGATGCCCGGACCGGTGGTGGTCGAGACCGTGATCTTCTTCACGTAGCGACCCTTGGCCGACGAGGGCTTCGCACGCAGGATCTCGTCCAGGGCTGCGCCGTAGTTCTCCACCAGCTTCTCATCGTCGAACGATGCCTTGCCGATGACGAAGTGCAGGTTGGCCTGCTTGTCGACGCGGAAGTTGATCTTTCCGCCCTTGATGTCGTTGACAGCCTTGGTGACATCCGCCGTGACGGTGCCCGTCTTCGGGTTCGGCATCAGGCCACGCGGTCCGAGGACACGGGCGATGCGGCCGACCTTGGCCATCTGATCAGGAGTCGCGATTGCGGCGTCGAAATCGACCCATCCACCCTGGATGCGCTCGATCAGGTCTTCTGCACCGACTACGTCAGCGCCTGCAGCCTCGGCTTCTGCTGCCTTCTCGCCAACAGCGAACACGATGACGCGAGCGGTCTTACCGGTGCCGTGGGGCAGGTTGACCGTTCCGCGGACCATCTGGTCAGCCTTACGGGGGTCGACGCCCAGACGAACTGCAACCTCAACGGTTGCATCCATCTTGGTGGACGACGTCTCCTTGGCGAGCTTTGCAGCCTGAAGCGGGCTGTAGAGCTTGTCTGCGTCGATCTTCTCAGCGGCGGCGAGGTACGCCTTGCTGCGCTTTGCCATTTGTTCTGTCCTTACTTATCACTGCAGCGAATTACCTGTGCAGTGGTGAATGGTTCAGTTGTGGTCGGGGCCTGGCCGGCCCTCCCACGTAGTGCTGTGGAGCGGACTATTAGCCCTGGACCGTGATGCCCATGGAACGAGCGGTGCCGGCGATGATCTTCGCGGCCTGCTCGATGTCATTGGCATTGAGGTCTTCAGCCTTGGTCTTCGCGATTTCGCGCACCTGATCCATGGTCACCGAGGCAACCTTGGTCTTGTGCGGTTCGCCGGAGCCCTTGGCGACGCCGGCTGCCTTGAGGAGCAGCTTGGCGGCGGGAGGGGTCTTCAGCTTGAAATCGAAGGTCCGGTCTTCGTAGACCGAGATCTCGACCGGCACAACGTTGCCGCGCTGGGACTCAGTCGCCGCGTTGTAGGCCTTGCAGAACTCCATGATGTTCACGCCGTGCTGACCGAGCGCGGGACCCACGGGAGGTGCAGGGTTAGCCTGACCTGCCTGGATCTGCAGCTTGATGAGCCCGGCGAGCTTCTTCTTCTTTGGGGGCATCTCTAGTTCCTAGTTTCTAGCTTGGGTGTGTGTCTTGCGTCGAACAAATTGCAAGTTTTGGGGTGGTCAGATCTTCGCGACCTGGTTGAAGTTGAGCTCAACCGGGGTTTCACGACCGAAGATCGACACGAGAACCTTGAGCTTCTGCTGCTCGCCGTTGACCTCGCTGATGCTGGCCGGAAGGGTTGCGAACGGGCCGTCCATGACGGTGACCGACTCGCCGACCTCGAAGTCGACCTCGATGAGGGGCTTGCCGAAGGACTCGGACGGTGCCTCGCCTGCTGCGACGGCGGCCGCTGCAGCCTGCTGCTTCTTCTGCTCCTGCTGCGGGAGCAGGAACTTGACGACCTCGTTGAGGGTCAGCGGCGAGGGACGCGACGTGGCACCGACAAAACCGGTGACGCCAGGCGTGTTGCGCACTGCGCCCCACGACTCGTCGTTGAGCTCCATGCGAACGAGGATGTATCCGGGCAGAACCTTGCGATTGACCTGCTTGCGCTGGCCGTTCTTGATCTCGGTGACCTCTTCGGTGGGAACTTCCACCTGGAAGATGTAGTCACCGACGTCGAGGTTCTGAACGCGAGTCTCGAGGTTGGTCTTGACCTTGTTCTCGTAACCGGCGTACGAGTGGATGACGTACCAGTCACCCGGGGCGCGACGCAGCGCAGCCTTGAGTTCGGCAACGGGATCCTCGACCTCGAGCTCGGCGGCGGGAGCGGCCTCGTCGGAGTTCTGGGCATCGTCGGAGATGACGTCCTCGGTCGCTGCAGCGTCTGCATCAGTGCCTTCGGCAACGTCTGCATCGGTGCCTTCGGCAACCACGACGTCTACTTCGGCTGCCGCCTCGGCAGAAACACGCTCTTCGGCCAAAGCCTCATTCGTGTCGTTCTCGGGGGTGCTCACTGGGGCACTCGCTTCCTCTCGTTACTCGGACCCGGGTCGGGTCTTGTCGCGCTCGCAGGCAAAGACGCCCGACTGCTACGGCGATCAGCCGAACAGCCAGGTGACACCCTTGATCACAGCGATATCGACGCCGCTGATGAAAGCGACCATGAAGACCACGAACGTCAGCACGACGCTGGTGTAGGTGATCATCTGCTTGCGGTTCGGCCAGATGACCTTACGGAGTTCTGCGATGACCTCGCGGAAGAATTTGCGCAGGCGCTTGAAGATGTTGTCCTTCTTCGCCTTGGGCTTCTTGCCGGGGTTCGTTGCAGTCGGCTTGGCCGAAGATGTCCGGGATGCCGTCCGGGCCGGAGTCTTCACGGTGGACGCGCTGACCGAGGCGCCGCGTGCAGCGCGCTTGCCGGTCGGCTTGTTGGAAACCCCACTGGATGCGGAGGGAGCCTTCTCGGCACCATCCTTGTCCAACGACAGATCGGAACGCGTAGTCGCGTCAGCTGCAGTGTCGTCGACACCGGTCGAATCGGCAGACGTTGAAGTCTCCGCATCCGAAGTGTCGGCGTCGCGCTTGGCGCGCTCCTCGCTCACGTCGTTCCTCTCAGTCGCTGGCATCCGGGGGCAGGGGCGACAGGACTTGAACCTGCAACCTGCGGTTTTGGAGACCGCTGCTCTGCCAGTTGAGCTACGCCCCTTTGGTTGACATCGACAGGTGGACCCTGCCTGAATCAACCGTTCTGCGATCACACAACATACGCGCTACCCGAGGTGAATGTCTTGCAACATTCAGGGCAGCGCGCAGCGCTGAGGAATCCCAGAAATCTCAGTGTACTTCAAAGCCCCGGAACAAACACAATCCGCCCTGCGATCAGGCTAGACGGACCGTGGCGGTGGCACGACCGAAGATCTTCTTACCTTCGGACTTGGCCACGATTGCCAGTACTGCGGTCTTGCTTTCTTCGTCGATCGACTTCACCTTGGCGGTGAACTCGATCTCGGCAGCCTTGTCGGCTGCCACGATCACCGGGCTCGTGAACCGTACGTTGTACTCGGTCACTGCGCCCGGATCCCCCAGCCATTCGGTGACGTAGCCGGCACCGATGCCCATGGAGAGCATGCCGTGCGCGACGACGTCCGGCAAGCCGGCAAGTCGTGCGACCTCGTCACTGAAGTGAATCGGATTGGGATCTCCCGAAACACCCGCGTAGTTGGCGAGGTTTCCACGCGTCAGGGTGACGGACTTCTCGGGGAGAAGTTCGCCGACACTCACGTCGGAAAATTTACGAAGCGACATGCATCATCACGTCCTTGACTGCGTGGGCGATGTTCTCGTCCACTTCCCCACCCGTTCGAGCAACGAGCGTTGTCCACGTGGTGACAACTGCTTCGTCGTTCTGATCGGTGATGATGTTCTTGGTCACGATGATGTCGCTACCTGCGGCCTGCCTGAACGAATCCAGGAAAACGTCGCAGAAGAGTCGGTCACCGACCTGCATGGGCTTGTGCAGTACCAGTCGCTGATCGGTCTGAAGAATCTGACTCAAGTCGTAGCCTGTGACGATCTCTTCGAACAGACGTCGCTGAGCAATGGCACCTACGATGGCGACGAACGTAATGGGAGCAATCAGGCCGTCGTATCCGAGGCCTTTGGCTGCCGATTCGTCGTAGTGCGCAGGATGCGCGTCCTGGACGGCGCGAGCGAACTCGCGCACCTTCTCGCGTCCGACCTCGTAGAAGTCTTCGACACGATAGTGGTGACCGACCATCTGGACGGCATGAGCGGCCGGGTCCGTAGGGACCTCGGCCGCTGCCTGGTTCTCTTGCAAATCTGTCACGCGGTGAGACTCTCTTCTAGCTAGGACCCGAAGACGCAGGCCCCGAGAGGGTCTTCCGCGAAAATCGTCGTCCTGTTAAGGACTTACTACTTCGACTCGCGATGCGACTGGTGGGTTCCGCAGTTGGGGCAGAACTTCTTGAGCTCCAGGCGATCGGGGTCGTTGCGCCGATTCTTCTTGGTGATGTAGTTGCGGTGCTTGCATACCTCGCAGGCCAAGGTGATCTTGGGCCGAACGTCGGTCGAGGAGGCCACGGGATGCCTTCTTTCGGGTGTATCTGATTACGAGCAATCAGGGTGGATCATGCATATTGTGTAGCGGTGACCGGACTTGAACCGGCGACGCAACGATTATGAGTCGTTTGCTCTACCAACTGAGCTACACCGCCTCGGTGTCGAGTGTCGCGCGGAAAGCACGGCACCACAATCCAGCGAGCCCCCTAACGGAATCGAACCGTTGACCTTTTCCTTACCATGGAAACGCTCTACCGACTGAGCTAAGGGGGCGTGGCTCAGGAGTGCGTTGCCGCTCTCTTGAAGCCTCCGAAAGATTACACACGAACGAGCGCCAGCACCAAATCCGCTGGTCATCGGGGTAAAAATGGTGCCGGAGCCCATTGTTGCACCGATCGGGGCCGCTGGCGAGGGCTTTGCGGGAACCAACTTGACCCCGCACTCCCCCGAAGCCATCCCAAGAAGCATTCCCGAGACCCCTGAGCCGCAGCCGACGCCGGCGTCACCAACGCGCACCCGACCTCGGAACAAGCACAAAAAAGTCAGCCCCGACTCTCGTAAAAAGAATCGGGGCTGACTTGGTGTGGCAGATGTAGGATTCGAACCTACGTAGGCATAAGCCGACGGATTTACAGTCCGCTCCCATTGGCCGCTCGGGCAATCTGCCGTGCTTGCACCAGGCTTCGATCCGGCGCATTCGCAAGTATATCGCGACGTGCGGCGGCCGAAAACGGCTTCCTCGGTGCGGTGAGAAGAATACAACGAACACACCCCCATTTTGCAAACCGGGTGGTAACGGGCGGTGCCGACCCGATAACGTCGAGGTGTCCACCGGTATGGAAGGTGGGCAGAACTCGATGTTCGTGAACTACCGGAAAGCGGGAGTGTGAAGTGGCTGATTCGTCCTTCGACGTGGTGAGCAAGGTTGACCGTCAAGAGGTGGACAACGCCCTGCATCAGGCTGCCAAGGAGTTGACCACGCGTTTCGACTTCCGAAACACGGGAGCGTCGATCGAGTGGTCTGGTGAAGAGACGATCACGTTGAACGCCGACACCGAGGAGCGACTGCTTGCCGCCCTCGACGTGTTCAAGGAGAAGTTGATCCGTCGTGACATCTCGCTGAAGGCATTCGATGCCGGCGAGCCGGCGCAGTCCGGAAAGATCTACAAGCTGTCCGGAACCTTGGTCCAGGGCATCAGCAGCGAGAACGCGAAGAAGATCACCAAGAAGATTCGCGACGAGGGCCCCAAGGGCGTCAAGGCGCAGATCCAGGGTGAGGAACTTCGTGTGAGCAGCAAGAAGCGCGACGACCTCCAGGGCGTCATCTCCCTGCTCAAGGGTGAGGACTTCGGGATCGCCCTGCAGTTCGTGAACTACCGGTAGTAGGGGCTGCGCCCCTGTGCGCGGTTAAGGAGTCCTGGGACTACCTAACCGTGCACAGGGGCCGAAGGCCTTACATCCCGGCCATCTTCTCCAAACGCTCGATACGATCCGCCATGGGCGGATGCGTCGAGAACAGCTTGCTCACCTTGTCCCCCGCTCTGAAGGGGTTGGCAATCATCAGGTGTGACTGCGCCGCGAGCTTGGGCTCAGGCGGCAACGGCGCGGCTGCCACGCCCGACTCGAGCTTGCGCAGCGCCGACGCCAACGCCAATGGGTCACCGGTGAGCTCGGCTCCCGATTGATCAGCCTGATACTCGCGAGAGCGCGAGACGGCCAGCTTGACCACGGTTGCCGCGATCGGTCCCAGTAGGGAGACGAGCAGCAAGGCGATCGGATTACTTCCCTGCCCGTTCCCTCGGCCACCGAAGATGCTCGCGTACATCGCGAAGTTGGCCAGGCCCGAGATGACGCTGGCCATCGCGCCGGCCACGGACGAGATCAAAATGTCCCGGTTGTAGACGTGAGAGAGTTCGTGCCCGAGTACGGCGCGCAGTTCGCGTTCGTTCAGGATCTGCATGATTCCGCTGGTCACGCACACCGCGGCGTGCCGAGGGCTACGACCGGTGGCAAACGCGTTCGGGGCGTTCGTGGGGCTGATGTACAGCCTGGGCATCGGTTGGTGCGCCGTCGTGGCGAGTTCGCGCACGATCCGGTAGATCGCCGGTGCCTCGACCTCGGTGATGGGCTGGGCGCGCATCGATCGAAGCGCCAGCTTGTCGCTGTTGAAGTACACGTAGGCATTCATGCCGACGGCAAACAGAACGGATCCCCACAGAAGGAACGGGCTGTTGAACAGCGAACCGATGAAGACGATCAGCGCCGACATCCCCACCAACAACCCGAATGTCTTCGCACCGTTCGCGTAGCCGTGCAAACTGCTCACCTCTTGCCTCGCTGGAGCCGAAGGCTCACCCGAACTCCCGGCGTATGCACCGGTTCTGTTCAGTCAACGAAGGACAGGGTCATCAGGGTTCCCACCCAGGGTCGTCAGGGTTTCACCCCAGGTGTGTCAGCCGACTCGTTCGATCGTGTAGTCCACGAGGCGCACGAGCGCTTCGTTCGCCGGTCCCTGCGGGAGCTCAGCCAACTGGGCCTTTGCCGAGACTGCGTACTCGCCCAGCTTTGCCTTCGCCTTGACCATGCCCGGCGAACGCTCGAGCAGTTCGAGAGCTTCTTCTACCAGTGCGTCTTCGGTGACCGGGCCCGCGAGCAGCTCCCGCAGGCGATCTGCGTCGGCTCCTTCTTCGCGGAACGCGTACAGGACGGGCAGGGTGTGGACACCCTCGCGCAGGTCGGTGCCCGGAGTCTTGCCGGACTGCGCCGATACGGACGAGATGTCGATGATGTCGTCGGAGATCTGGAACGCGGTGCCGACGGCGTCACCCAGGCGCTCGAGACGCTCGATGTGAGCTGCGTCGGCGCCGGAGAAGGTGCCGCCGAATCGTCCGGATGCAGCGATGAGCGAACCGGTCTTCTCCCACACGACCTTGAGGTAATGCTCGACCGGATCCTGTTCCTTCTTGACGCCGATCGTCTCGCGCATCTGGCCGGTGACCAGCTCTGCGAAGGTTTCGGCGATGATCCGAACAGCTTCGGGTCCGAGCGTCGATACCAGGCGTGATGCGTGCGCGAACAGATAGTCGCCGGCCAGGATCGCCACGCTGTTTCCCCAGCGGGCGTTGGCGCTGGGTGCTCCGCGCCGCATGGACGCCTCGTCCATGACGTCGTCGTGATAGAGCGTCGCCAGGTGAACGAGTTCGGTGACAGTCGCTGCGGTGATGATCGACGGATCGTTCGGCACCGGTCCGAGTTGCGCGGTCAGGATCGTGAACAACGGACGGAAGCGCTTTCCCCCGGCTCGCGCGAGATGCAGCGCGGCCTCGGTGAGGAAGTCTTCGCCGTCGGACAGCTCGCTGACCAACAACTCCTCGACATCGGAGAGTCCACCACGCACTACTGCGGCGAGCTGTTCGTCGCCCAGGTCGATGCCTGCAACGACGGTGCTCGATGCGGTTGCGTCGGCAGCAGTCTTTTCGGTGCTCACGATGTCAGTACCCATTCCTGTCGTCAGTGACGGCTCGGTTCCCACGGTAGTGAACCTAGCGGTTCGCACTCGGGACGGCCTCGCCACGGTGGCGATCGCGAGCCTGGGAAGATGTGAGTGTGTCCGTAGAAGAGCAGTCCCCCGTCGTCGATTCGCTTCCGGCCGAAACCGACATTGTGGTCATCGGCGCAGGTCCCGCGGGTTCTTCGGCCGCGGCATGGGCCGCCCGCAGTGGCCGAGACGTCGTGCTGGTGGACGCTGCCGTGTTCCCGCGAGACAAGACTTGTGGTGATGGACTCACTCCGCGCGCCGTGGCCGAACTGGATCTCCTCGGCCTCGGCGAGTGGGTTCGGTCACATACGACGAACAAGGGACTACGGTTGTCCGGCTTCGGCCAAGAACTCGAACTCGAGTGGCCAGGGACGTCGTTCCCGCCGATCGGCAGTGCGATCCCCCGGACCGAACTCGACGACGCCATTCGCCGGTGCGCCGTCGAATCCGGCGCGGTCATGGTCGAGGGCACCAAGGCTGTCGACGTCGAACTCGACGGTGATCGAGTAGCCGCCGTCGTACTCGCCGGCCCCTCGGGACGCAGCACTCTTCGTTGCCGGACGCTGATCATCGCCGACGGCGTTCGCTCGACGCTCGGCAAGAAGCTGGGACGGCAGTGGCACCGGGACACCGCGTACGGCGTCGCGGCACGCGCTTACGTCGCGACGCCGCGCAGCGCCGATCCGTGGATCACCTCGCATCTGGAACTGCGGGACGCCGAGGGCACGTTGCAGGCGGGGTACGGCTGGATCTTCCCGCTCGGCACCGGCGAGGTGAACATCGGCGTCGGGACACTGGCGACGTCCAAGCGCCCGGCGCCGGGTGCCCTACGTCCCTTGCTCGACTTGTACACCGACCAGCGCCGAAGCGAGTGGCAGTGGAGCAGCGAAATTCATTCCGTCGCTTCGGCTTTGCTACCCATGGGCGGCGCCGTCTCCAACATCGCCGGACGCAACTGGGCCGTGATCGGCGACGCCGCAGCGTGTGTGAACCCGCTCAACGGTGAGGGCATCGACTACGGCCTCGAAGGCGGACGTCTGGTGGTCGAACAGCTCGGCGCCGACGACCTCACGGAGCTGTGGCCGACCGTGCTTCGGGAGCATTACGGGCAGGCGTTCTCGGTCGCGCGCCGGCTCGCAGGCCTGCTGACGGTTCCGCAATTCCTGCCCGCCTCGGGCCCGATCGCGATGCGCTCACGGGCACTGATGACGGTCGCCGTTCGGGTGATGGGGAACCTCGTCACCGACGCCGACGCCGATCTGACGGCGAAGGCATGGCGTGCGTCGGGGGCCGCGTCGAGAAAGATCGACTCCCGACCGCTGTTCGGCTGAGCAAGTGCTGTGCGCCTTTATTAACCGCCCGCGGTTAATAAAGGCGCACAGCAGTTCAGGCAGTGGCGTAATGCAGCGCCACGATGCCGCCGGTGAGGTTGCGCCACTTGACGTTCTTCCACCCGGCAGCCTCGATCTTGCGTGCCAACTCTTCCTGGGTCGGCCAGGCACGGATCGATTCGGCGAGGTAGACGTAGGCGTCGGGGTTGCTGCTGACGGTGCGTGCGACCTGCGGGAGCGCCTTCATGAGGTACTCCATGTAGACCGTGCGGAAGGGCCCGAAGACGGGCGTCGAGAACTCACTGACGACGAGGCGGCCGCCCGGCTTGGTGACGCGGGCGATCTCGCGCAGTCCGGCTTCGAAGTCGGAGACGTTGCGCAGGCCGAAGGAAATCGTCGCGGCATCGAACACGTTGTCGGCATAGGGCAGGTACATCGCGTCACCTGCGACCATCGGAACTTTGCGCGAGATTCCGGCCTTGAGCATTCCCTTGGAGAAGTCGGTGGCGACGCACCAGGCACCGGAGCGCCCCAGTTCGACGGTCGAGACTCCGGTTCCGGCGGCGAGGTCGAGTACCTTCTCGCCCGGCTTGAGGTCGAGGGCTTCGCGGGTGGCCTTGCGCCAACCCTTGTCCTGGCCGAAGGACAGCACGGTGTTGGTGAGGTCGTATCGCTCCGCGACGTCGTCGAACATCGACGCGACTTCGTGCGGTTGCTTCTCGAGAGTTGCTCGGGTTCCGTGTGTATTGGCCACACCCGAAACGCTACCAACCCTCGGGCAGCGAGGGCGTTCAGGCTGCTCTGGCACCCGTTCGCCGCCCGAGGCCCTGCACGTCCTCGTAGTGACGGAGCAACTCTTCGCAGATTGCCGGCCAGGTCCGGTGCAGCACCGAGCGCCTCGCCGCGGAGCCGAACTGCACCCGCAGATCACGCTGACGAAGTGCGTCGACTGCGCTTGGCAGGAGTTCGGTGAACCTGTCCGTCGGCAGGAGGTAGCCGTTGCGGCAATGCGAGATCAGGTCACGCGGGCCACCGGCGTCCGGTCCGACGACAGGTACACCGCTCGCGAGGGCTTCCTGAACCGCCTGGCAGAAGGTCTCGTGCTCGCCGGGGTGAACGAATACGTCCAGGCTCGCATAGGCGTCGGCCAGCGCGGTACCGCCGAGTTGTCCGGTGAAGATCGCATCCGGCATCAGTCGTCGTAGGTTCTCGCGATCCGGGCCGTCTCCGACGATCACGATCTGCACGCTGGGATCGGCCGCCAGCACGGCCAGTCGCTCGACGTGCTTTTCGGGCGCGAGGCGACCGACGAAGCCGACCACCAACTGGTCGCTGTCGCCGATCCAGGACTGCCGCAACGCCGAGCTACGACGCGAAGGCGCGAATCGTTGTGCGTCGACGCCGCGGGCCCATCGGTGCACGCGCGGAATGCCGTGCTCTTCGAGGGCGTCGACTGCCGACGTGGAGGGTGCAAGGGTCCTGTTGCAGCTCTTGTGGATTCGACGGGTCCACGCCCACGCGGCGCGACTGGTGACGCCGAGACCGTAGCTTTCGGCAAATCCGGCGACGTCGGTCTGGTAAACCGCGACGGTGGGTATTGCGAGCCGCTTGGCGACGGCCACTCCCCCGGCGCCGAGCAGGAACGGAGACGCCAGATGGACGACGTCGGGCGCGAAGGTCCGCACGGCCGTCGTCAGACGCGGTTGTGGCAGGCCGACGGGGAGTGAACTGACTTTGGGCACCATGACGGCGGGCACCCGAACCACCTGAACACCTTCGTGTTCGGTGGCGGCAGAGGTGTCGGATCCGACAGTGTCCGGCGCAATGACCATGGCGTCGTGGCCAGTGCGATCGAGGTGTTCGAGCACGCGTAGTACCGAGTTGGTGACGCCGTTCATGTTGGGCAGGAATGACTCCGCAACGATGGCTACTCTCACACCGAGAACGGTGACAGGGCCAGGAAAAGTCCACGTCATGTTCGTGTGAAGTTCCGGCGAAGCGCGAACTAACTCGAGGCGACCGGTGCCGATCCCGGAGCTCCCGCTTCCCGCTTGCGCAGGTACCAGATCGACGGTCCAGCCAGGAGCCACGTCACGACGATCACCGATCCCGCCGGGATCAGCGCCACCGTCGCGTTGCGTCCCGCTACCCGGACCAAATCAGGGTCGGCTTTGGAGTACTCCACCTCGATGCGTTGTCCCACAGTCAGATTGGTGGGGTAGAGCACGCCGAGTTCGGGGTTGTGGTTGGCGCCGTCCGGTGTCACGAAGCTGATCGCCGAACGTAGCGAGCCTGCCGAGAGCACCTCGGCAGTTGCGGTCCCCATGTTCGATTCGATGGTCCGATCGTTGCGCCAGGCACCGAGAACCAGGATCACCGCGAGCACCGAAATGCCGACCGCAACCACCAGTACGCCGATGCGGAGGCGACGCAGAACCGTTTGCGTCACAGCTGTGCTCGCACGGAAGCGTGGAGTTCGCGCAGTCCACTGCGATCTGTCGCGACTTCGAGCACACGAATGCCGTTTGCGGGTTGCGCCAGCGTCGTTGCCAGGGCGTCGACGGTGACGGCTGCGTGCGGCACGCGGTAGGCCGCGCACAGCGCAGCGAGGTCCATGCCGTGCGGTGTTCCGAACACTCGCTCGAAGACGCCGGCGTACTGCGGGTCGCCTTGTTCGAGGAGCTCGAAGATGCCGCCGCCGTCGTCGTTGGCCACGACGATGGTGAGGTCGCTCGGCCTCGGCTCACCGGTCCCGATCAGCAGCCCGGACGCGTCGTGCAGGAAGGTCAGGTCGCCCATGAGAGCGACGGTCCGGCCGCCCTCGTACGCCAATGCGGCACCGACCGCCGCCGAGACGGTGCCGTCGATACCTGCGACCCCGCGATTGGACAGCACCCGGACAGCGGGCTTGGGATAGCTCACGAGGGCCGCGTCGCGAACGGGGTTGGAGGCGCCGAGCAGAAGCTGGTCGCCGTCCGCGAGTGCATCCATCACGGCAGCTGCCACGTGCAGGCCGGTGGCCTTGGGGTGGGCGTCGAGTTGCTTGCGGACGGCAGTTTCGGCGTGTTCGGTCAGCGCGGCGCATCGAGCAATCCAGGCGGGATCGGGCGTCCCGGTGACCACTGCCCTGGTTCCGGTGGCGAGCACGTTGCCGGATACGTCGGGCCAGCGCGGCCCGGTGGTCAGCGCGTAGACGTCGACGCTCGGATCGGCCAACACCTTCGAGACCTGACGATGCAACGTCGGGCGGCCGGTGATGATCGCCTGCTTGGGCTTGAGTTGCGAGAGCGCGAGTGGATGCAGTGCGATCCCGTGCATCGGAGCCGTCGGCTCGGCCACCGTCGGCAGGCCGGCCAGCTCAGGCCGAAGTGCGCTGCCATGTCCGGAAATGACCACCGTATCTGCGGTGAGGTCCAGATCGACCGGAACATCGAGCGTCGCGTTCTGGGTGGTGGTCCAGGCTGCACCGCCTGGACGGCCCTCCGGAACCGGGCCATGGACGTGCACGTCCGGCACCAGCGGCTCACGGAGCGGGATGTCGAAATGCACCGGACCCGCGTTTCCGGATCTGGTTCCGCGGGCAGCGGCGAGGACCCGGCAGACCGCCGAGCGCCACTGGCTGTTCTGCGTCGAATCGTCTTCGGCCAAGCCCAGGCTGATGGTTGCGCGAACCTGACTGCCGAAGAGCCCGAGCTGCTCGACGGTCTGGTTGGCGCCGGTGCCGAGCATCTCGTAAGGCCGGTTGGCGCTCAGGACCACCAGCGGCACTCGCGCATAGTTGGCCTCGAGGACAGCAGGTCCGAGATTCGCGACGGCGGTCCCGGAGGTCATCACGATGGGGACCGGTCGTTTCCCGGCGATTGCCAGTCCGAGTGCCAGAAAGCCTGCTGTCCGCTCGTCGATCCGCATGTGCAGACGCAACCGGCCGTCGAGATCGGCGGCCTGGAGGGCAAATGCGAGGGGCGCGTTGCGAGAGCCTGGACACAGCACGACTTCACGCACGCCACCACGAACCAGTTCGTCGACGACGGCTGTGGCTTGTGCAGTGGACGGATTCACGCCTTCAAGAGTGTCAGATGTTCGGGTGCAAGCATGCCCAGGGGCGGGGACAGCGGCATTATGTGTGGGTGCGCACACTCTTCGATCCAGCCGAGCTCGAACCCCGCCGGTTCTATCAGTTACTCACCGCTTCGGTGGTCCCCCGGCCGATTGCCTGGGTGTCCACCCTGTCGGCGGACGGCGTCGGCAATCTGGCTCCGTACAGCTTTTTCACCGTGGCAAGTTCGGCGCCGCCGATCGTGCAGTTCACGTCGGTCGGACGCAAGGACAGTCTGCGCAACATCGAAGCGACCGGCGAATTCGTGATCAACCTGGCGACCGCCACGCTCGCAGACGTGGTGAACAAGAGTTCGGCCTTCTACGACGCCGAGGCCGACGAATTTCTCGAGTTGAACATCCGTAGCGAACCGAGCGAGCGGGTTCGCCCCGTCCGGGTCGCCGACTCCCCGATCGCCATCGAATGCACGCTTCACCAGGTCATCGAGGTCGGTAATTCATTTGTCGTGATGGGAAATGTGGTCGCGGTCGCAGTACGTCCCGAGGCTGTCGCCGACGACGGGTTACCGGACTTCGCGGCAATCGCACCGATGAGCCGACTTGGCCGAGCGCAGTGGGGTCTTCCTCCCGAAGTCGTCGAAAAGGACAGACCCACCACTCCACACCGGCCGTAAATCAGGTTAGGGTTACCTGATTAGGTACGAGTAACAGCTAATCAGGGAGCAACCAGTCATGGCCAAGCGCGCCAAGTTCGTGAAACCGGCCTCACGCAGCATCGTGTCGGCGCAGGTCGTGGCGAACAAACGAATCAGCCCGAGCTTCATCCGAGTGACCATTGCCGGCGAAGAGCTGTCCACCATCGCACCGATGGGTGCCGATCAGTGGTTCCGCATGTTCATCCCGCAGGTCGGCCAGAGCGAACTCCGGTTGCCGAGCGCGGCAAGCAATCTCTGGTACGCGCAGTACCTGTTGATGTCCAAGGACACGCGACCGGTCGTGCGCAACTACACGATTCGCGCCTACCGTGCTGCCGGATCCGGTCTCTTCGGTGAGACCACGGAGATCGACATCGACTTCGCCTATCACGGCGACATCGGCCCGGCATCCGCGTGGGCGGACACCGCGTCGACCGGCGACAATGTCGCCCTCCTCGACGAAGGCTGCATCTACAACCCCACACCCGAGGCCAAGTGGCAACTGCTCGTCGGCGACGAGAGCGCACTTCCGGCGATCATCGGCATTCTGGAAACCGCGCCGGCAGACCTGCGTGCCGAGGTCTTCGTCGAGATTCCGAACATCGAAGACAAGCAAGACATTCCGGAGTTGGCGAACGTCAACGTGCATTGGCTCGTTCGCGAGGACGAACACGCAACGCCGGGTGTTCTGACCCTCGAGACCGTCCGCGCCGCCGAACTGCCCGAGGGGCCGTCCTACACGTTTGTCGCCGGCGAACAGGCACTCACCACCGGGCTGCGTCGGCATCTCGTGAACGACCGAAAGTTCGCCAAGACGGACATCACCTTCACCGGCTTCTGGCGCCACGGACATTCGGCTCACTGACAAACGAATGCAAAAAACGAGCGGCCCGGGAGAAACTCCCGGGCCGCTCGTTGTCTTACGTTCGCTTATGCAGCGTGCTTCTGGATCACATCGCCCAGACGCGGCAGAGCTGCAGTCACATGCTTCTTGGCCGAACCGCGCAGCTTCGAGTACATCGACTTGACGACGGCCTTGTCGCTACCTTCGATACGCTCGTCCGTCACCTCGAGGAGGGAATCGGCAACCGCGTCACCGCGGGCGCTGATGAAATCGGCGAAGCTGCCTTCACCGGAAGCCGAGAATTCCTGCCAGTACGGCTCGAGCTTTGCCACGAAAGCCGGCAGAAGCGCGGTGACGGCGTCCGGCACGATGGACGGGCTCACCTTCTTGACCGCGCCGTAGCCACCCTTGAGAGCCAGCCCTGAGGCCCCCGACTTATCCGAAACCTCTGCGTCGATCAAGGTCTGCACGTCCGCGACGACCGCGGGAACCCGTGATTCCTCGAGCAGGGTTTCGTTCAGAGCTGCAACCACTTTCGATCCCTTCATTCTTCACTGATGTTCATCAGGTCGCGCCCGAGACTATACGAAATTCGGCAGGTCTCTACTGCCGAGTATCCGATGGCAGCGCCTGGCCCTCTCCAACCACCAGTCGCGCCGGTCCGCGGGCGCGGCCAGCGTCTCGAGCAGAACCGGATCAGGCTCGACGGCACCAACGGACAAAGCGCCGTCGACGGCTGCTCCGGTGACCGCGATATCCCGGACGAACAGGCCGCCCGTGCCGAGGCCGCAGGCAAACGGAAGCCTGGGCAAGGCTGCCGCGGCCGCCAGTCCCGCGGACATCCCCACAGCCGTGTCCAGCGCACTCGATACCACCACCGGCACCCCGTAGTCCGCCAGCTGCGCCGACAGCGCCACCACAGCACGCATTCCGCCCAGCGGGGGCACCTTCACGACGGCTACGTCCGCTCCCCCGGCTCGTACGACGCGCAACGGGTCCTCGGCACGGCGAATGCTCTCGTCTGCAGCGATCCGCACACCGGTCCCCGCGGCGCGGACGCTGACCAGTTCCTCGACGCTTGCACACGGCTGCTCCGCATATTCGAGTTCACCGTCTTCGGTGATCGCTCGCAAAGCCGTGATCGCCTCGTCCACACTCCACCCGCCGTTGGCGTCGACGCGCACGTTCGGGATGTGCCGACGCACCTCGTTCACCCGGGCGACGTCCTGCGCCAACGACTGCCCCTTCTCGGCGACCTTGACCTTGGCGGTCCGGGCCCCGGGGAAGCGCTCCAACAATTGCGGAACGGTAGAGGCGTCGATCGCCGGCACGGTGGCGTTGACGGGAACGGCGTGACGAAGCGCAGGCGGCGGACCCAGCCACGCCGCCTCGATCCCGGCGAGCAGCCACTGCGACGCCTCGTCGTCGTCGTACTCGACGAAGGGTGCGAATTCTCCCCACCCGGCCGGGCCACGAACGAGCAGAGCCTCACGAGTCGTGATGCCGCGAAAGCGAACTCGCATCGGCAGCGCGAGCACCACGGCGTCCGAGATCAGATCGTCGAACGAGGGGAACATGTCAGGGCTGTCCTGGAAGCAGTTCGATCATGAGCGCCTCACCGTCGGCGAGGAGCTTGCCGTCGAGGTCGGTCAGGCGTGCGCTGACAAAGGTCTTGCGACCCTCGACCCGATCCACCTTCCCTTCGATCACCAGTTGCGTGTTGAGCGGAGTGATCGCACGGTAGTTGATGTGGAGGTAACCGGTCCGGGAAATCGGACGGCCACCCGCGTGGACCGTCATCCCGAAGACGTCGTCGAACAGCAAGGGCAGGACACCGCCGTGAGCGGCACCGTTGCCGCCCAGGTGGTAGCGGCGGAAGACGCCGGTACTGCGGACTCCTTCGGTGTCGAACTTCTCGACCATCCACGGGAGCATGAGGAGGCTGCCGCGTCCGGGCAGTTGGATGTTCGAGCCCGCGGGCGACTTGCCCTCCGGCACCTCGTACGGAGTCAACCGATCGGCAAGCTCCTCGGCCTGCGTAGCGATGTCTGCGAGTACGTCGTCGGGAACATTGGTCGAGACGGCAAGGTCCTGCAACCTGCGCATCGCTTCGACGAAGCGGCCGAAGTCCGGACCTGCGGGAGTGTGCCGGAACCGTGGAAATCCGCCCCGCTTCTCACCGTCTGTGACGATCTCCGTGCCGTCTGCGGTTTGTTCGCTCATGACCTGCACGTTAGCGCGCCCGGGAACGTGTTCTACCTCAGGCATCCGTTAGACACGCGAGGCGTGCCTCTATCGTGACTGAGGTGACCTTCAACCCGCAGCTCTGGCGCCCTGTTCCCGGATTCGAGAACCTCACCGACATCACGTACCACCGGCACGTCAGTCAAGGCACCGTTCGCGTCGCCTTCGACCGACCGGAAGTACGTAATGCGTTCCGCCCGCACACCGTCGACGAGTTGTACCGCGCGCTCGATCACGCCCGTATGACCTCCGACGTGGGAGCGGTCCTGCTCACCGGCAACGGACCGAGCGAGAAGGACGGCGGCTGGGCGTTCTGCTCGGGCGGAGACCAGCGCATCCGTGGCCGCAGCGGCTACCAGTACGCCGAAGGTGAAACGGCGGACACCGTCGACAAAGCACGCGCCGGACGCCTTCACATCCTCGAGGTCCAGCGCCTGATCCGCTTCATGCCGAAAGTCGTGATCTGCCTGGTCAACGGTTGGGCTGCGGGCGGCGGTCACAGCCTGCATGTGGTGTGCGACCTGACGCTCGCCAGCCGCGAGCACGCACGGTTCAAGCAGACCGACGCCGACGTCGGAAGCTTCGACGGCGGCTACGGCAGCGCCTATCTGGCAAAGATGGTGGGCCAGAAGTTCGCTCGCGAGATCTTCTTCCTGGGTGAGACGTACACCGCCGAGGAAATGCATCAGATGGGCGCGGTCAACAAGGTTGTCGACCACGCGGAACTCGAAAACGTCGCGATCGACTGGGCAGGCAAGATCAACGGCAAGTCGCCGCAGGCACAGCGGATGCTCAAGTACGCGTTCAACCTGCAGGACGACGGGTTGGTCGGCCAGCAGCTGTTCGCCGGTGAGGCAACACGTTTGGCGTACATGACCGACGAGGCCGTCGAGGGTCGCGACTCGTTCCTCGAAAAGCGTGATCCCGATTGGTCACCATATCCCTGGTACTTCTGAGACAGTAGGTGCGAGAGGGAGGTCGGACGTGGAGATTCTGAGTAGCCGTACGATATTGCGCCCGAGCGAGTACGAACGAACGCTGAGCTTCTACCGAGACACCCTCGGTCTGGCGATCGCTCGTGAATATCCCGGCGGCACAGTCTTCTTCGCCGGCCAAGGGCTGATCGAAGTCGCTGCGCACGGCGGCACCGGCGAAGGTGGCTTTCGCGGCGCGATCTGGCTGCAGGTCCGTGACCTCACTGCCGCTCAGACCGAACTGGTTCTCGCCGGAGTCAAGATCGCCCGCGAGGCCAGGCAAGAACCGTGGGGTCTGCACGAGATGTGGATCGCCGACCCGGACGGGACACCGATCGTGATGGTGCAGATCCCGGAGGACCATCCCATCCGACGCGATTCCCGGCCACCGTCCGCGTAGTCGAGACACCACTGTAGCCGAGCAGTGACAGATGCCCGCCACGACTTTCGTGGCGGGCATCTGTCGGTTCTTCGCAGAGATCAGTTGCGCGTGCTCAGCGCCTGAGAGATCTGATCTGTCTGGGCCTGACCCTCGAGCAGTTGGCGAACCAACCACAGCCGCAGCACCTTTGCCACCGATGCGGCCAGGAAGAGTGCGGCACCGACCACTGTCAGGGCGAGGAAAACCACGGTGAGGATCTGGTACGACACCAGATCCCGCAGGTCCGAGAGCGTCAGCGAAGAGATGTAGACGACGAAGGCGCCGACCACACCGACGACCATGAGCACCAGGCCGGCGATGCGCGTCGCAGCGTCGCCGCCTGCCTGCTTCTTGTCCAGCTTCAACTCTGCGATGTTCTTCTTGAATTCCTCACGGCGATCTTCGGCGAGAGTAGTCATCGTCATCCTCCTAGATAACTGGTAGAAAGTTCGTTTTCGATGTCGAGGGGATCGCCGGTCTTCACGACGCGTCCCTGCAACATCAGTGCGGCCGAGGTCGCGATGGGCAGCACCGCTCGTGCGAACTGCTCGGCGACGAGAATGGAAATGCCTTCGGCTGCAAGCGAGCCGACGACGTCGTACATCTGCGAGACGATTCGCGGTGCGAGACCCATCGACAGCTCGTCGAGCAGGAGCACCGTCGGGTGAGTGCCGAGCGCCCGTGACAGCGCCAGCATCTGCTGCTCGCCGCCGGACATCGATCCGGCCAACTGCCCGCGCCGCTCCCCCAGGATCGGGAACCTGCTGTACGCAACCTCTTCGAGTTCGGCCAACCCGACGCCCGTTCCCGTGGCGATCCACAGATTTTCGCGCACGGTCAGGTTTGCGAAGATCCCGCGTCCCTCGGGGATGGAGCAGACGCCCAGCCTCGCCAACTCCGAAGGCTCGACGCCGTTCACGACCTGGCCCGCGAGCCGGAACTCGCCGCGGGTGACCGGCAGGACGCCTGAGCAGATCTTGAGCGTCGACGTCTTGCCACCACCGTTGGGTCCGAGCAGCGCCACCACTGCGCCCGGTTCGAGTACCAGATCCACCCCGTGCAGAACCTCGATGGATCCGTAACCGGCACGGACACCGGACAGTTCGAGCAACGGTTCGGCGCGGTCGGGGCTGCGTATGCCCTCGTCGATTTTCGCCTCGCCAATTTTCGCTGAAGTCATACCGCCTCCTCCTCGGTCCCGATGTAGGCCGCGATCACTTCCGGATCCGTCCGGATCTTCTCCGGATCACCCGATGCGAGGACTGCGCCGTAGTCGAGCACGTGAATGGTCGAGCACACCTTCATCACCAGCGGAATGTCGTGCTCCACCAGACAGATTCCGAGTCCACCCGCCGCCAGCTCGGTGAGCATCTCGGCAAAGACCTCGGTTTCCTGCTCGGTCTGGCCCGAGGCCGGTTCGTCGAGCAGCAGCACTCGCGGGTCGGTCATGAGCGCCCGTGCAACTTCGACGACGCGGGCGCGTCCGGTGGGGATGTCCGCGACGTCCTTGTCCGCGACATCCGTCAGCCCGGTCAGCTCCAGCAGACGATCCGTCTCGCTGTCCACGTCGATCTTGTTGCGGCCGTTCGCCTTGTGGATGTCTCCCGCGACACGCAGGTTGTCACGCACCGACAGCGAGACGAACAGTTCGAGCCGCTGGAAGGTACGCGCAAGCCCGCGACCTGCCCGCTTGTGCGGCGGCAGCTTCGTCACGTCGACGCCGCCGAGGAACACCTGACCGGACGTGGGTTTCTGCAGCCCGGTGATGGTGTTGAAGAGCGTCGTCTTGCCCGCACCATTCGGTCCGATCAGTCCCGTCACGGTTCCGGGTTGCACGGTGAGCGAAACGTCCTTGACCGCGACGTGCCCACCGAAACGAACGCTCACACCGCGTGTTTCGAGAAGAGGTGCATCAGACATGGGCGGTCAACTCCTTCGGCGAGCCGCCCTGGTACTGAGGAATCCCCAGTTCGCGGTCGATCTCGTCACGGATCTCGGGGCTGTACGGGACGTCGATCCCGACGTCTTCGGGAACGACTGTCGCCTTGGCTGCCAATTCTTCCGGAGTGAGAACCGCACGGGGCATGACCATCTCGCCGATCACGGGCAGCATGAACACCACCGCGATCGTGATGGATGCGAACCACCAGTTGCCGAGTACGCCGGTCAGAGCAAGGACGTAGGTCAGCAGAACGACTGCGGCGCCGCCGATCAGAACCGGCCTGGCATCGGTGAGCCGACGGTAGCCGTCGATCACGCTGTGCACGGTGCCACTGGGGTTCGCGCCGACACCGATGCCGATCAGGGCCGGGCTGACGGCCGCGATGTTGCCCAGCAGCAGCCACATTCCCTCCAACTCCGGTTGCGCCGAAGCCAGATTGGTGAACGAGACCATGATGACGGCAAAGCCGATTCCGGCCATGAGTCCACCGAACAGCGCGCCGGTGACGTATCCGATGCCCGCGACGACGGTCAGCATGAGCAGCGAGAGGCTGACCATGATGGCAAAGCTCTCGCCCGAGACGGAACCCATCGCGCTCGACATCAGAATGCCGCCGAGACCGGCGATCCCTGAAGAGATCATGAAGACGCTCAGCTTGAGCCGAACCAGGCTCTGGCCGAGCATGGCCGAACCGGCCGGGCTGTCCTTCATCGCAGCGAGACGGCGCCCGTAGCCGCTGTTACGCAACGCGATGACGCCGACGCCGAGTACCGAGAACAGCGCGGTCACGGTCATCAGGAACACCGTTTCGTTGCTCAGATCGAGCGGGCCGATCTTCAGCGGCGGGAGGGCGATGTTGCCGTCTTTGAACAGCGAATACTTCATGCCGAACATCTCGTGTTCGGTGGTGTCGCGAAGGACCATGTTGGAGAGGAACACTCCGAATGCCATGGTCGCAAGCGCGAGATACAGCCCTCTGAGCCGCAGCGCCGGCAGGGCGACGAGGCCACCGATCACTGCGGTGACGAGGACTCCGACGACGATGCCCCACAGGTTGAGGTGCGCAGCCAACCCGGAACCTGAGATCCCGAAGTGGAAGGCCACGATGGTCGCGATAGCGCCGAAAGATACCGGCGCCAAGTTCAATTCACCCGCGTAGCCGGTGAGGAGTGTGAGCGAGAGTGCGATGATCGCGAAAGTCATTCCGATGGTCAGTGTCGTGACCGCCGACGTCACCATCAGCAGACGGATCAGGTACACGATGACGATCAGTGCTACGCCCCAGACGACGGCCTTGCGCACGCTCGGAACGTGGTACCGCTCACGAGTACGAGTGACCGCGCCGCGCAGGCGGTCCTGAGGTAGGACGATGAGTACGACGAACAGCGCGATCATCGGTAGGGAGACACGGAAATTCGACGTCCAACTCCAACTGGTCGGAAAGTACGCCAATACGTACGTACCGGCAAGCCCGAGAACCACGGCGCCGACGAACGTGCGTGGGATGCTGCGCAACCGACCGAACATGGCCGCGGCAAACGCGTCGATCACCAAGAGCGTCAACATGTTCGCCTCGAGTGTGCCGCCACTGATCGGGGTGATCAGGATGCCGGCCAGGACTGCGAGCGTCGAACCCATCGCCCAGGACAGTGCCGCGAGACGCTCCGGATTGTGGCCGTTGAGGCGCAGTAGTTCCGGATCGTCGACGACACCGCGCATCGCAACACCGGCACGGGTGCGCGTGAAAAGAATACGCAGGCCGACGGCGATCGCGATCGCGACGAGGATGCAGATCAGCTCGTGGTAGCGGATGCTCGCGCCGAACACCGTGATCTTGGACTGGTCACCGAAGAACATCTGCATCGTTCGGGCGGTCTCGGGATGCCAGAACCAGTGCGAGATCGAGAGCATTCCGAGCAGGATCGATACCGTCACAACGATTTTGGTGACCTCGGCGGTATCGCGTAGCCCCTTCATGATCAGGACGTAGAGGCCGAGACCCATCAGCGGACCGACCAGGACCAACGAGATCAGCAAGGCGACAACCGTGGGAAGTTCCCAGCCGTAGCGCAACTGCCAGTAGATGAACGCACCGAGCATTGCCTGTGCACCGTGCGCGAAGTTGAAGATGCCTGACGTGTTGTACGTGAGCACCAGCCCGGAGGCAGCGATCGCGTACACCGACCCCAGGACCAGGCCCAGGATCGTGAAAGTGACAAAAGTGTTCATGGCTGAACCCTCGTTAGGGACTCGGGCGGCGGTTGGCGCTCGCCGCCCGAGTCGGAAGAATCAGGACTGCGGCTTGATGACGTTGGCGTTCTGGTACTTCGTCGAAACGCGGTCAGCGCCGAGCTCGGTTCCCCAGGTGCTCTTGTCGGTCGCGACGAGGTACTTGGGGTCGCACTTGAATTCGCCCGCGGTGGACGGGAAGGCCTGCGAGTAGGTACTGCCCTTCAGCGAGGTCATGAGTCCGCAGGTGGCCGGCATGTTCTTGCCGGGATCGGTGACGGCATGCAATCCGCCGCCGTCCCACTCGTGAATGTTCGAGAGTTCGTCGACCATGCACTGACGCGTCAGATCGCTGCCGCACTCGTCCGCGGCGGCCGCCCACAGCAGGAACGACGACGCCGCCTGCATACCGAGAAGCGCAGTCTTGCCACCCTGCTCGGAAACCAGATCCACGTACTTCTTCACTGCGGGCACCTTGTCCGCGTTCTCGAGCATCTGGAAGGTCATGCCCGCGTTGAGGTTGTCGAGCAGTCCGGTGTCCTTGTTCCAATCGGAGACGGTCGCGCCGTACCAGGTGGCTTCACCGAAGAAGATGGGATCGATCCCGACCTGGTCGAGGGCCTTCACGAAGTTCAGCTCCGACGGGCTTGCCGATCGTGACGTCCAGATACCCTTCGCACCGCACTCCTTGTACTTCTCGGCAAACGGCACGTAGCTCGATTCGCCCTCGTAGTTGAGTGTGACGCCGCAATCCTTGAGCTTGAAGCCCGCTGCCTCGGCGATCGAACGAATCTTCGTGGTGGAGCTGATGATCGTGGGCATCGTGCTGTTGACGACGTCGAAGTCGTTCACCAGATCGGGATGCATCTCGGCCATCTGGAACCACTGCGAACCGTTCGCGTAGTCGACGGGGAACGGAACTCCCTGGAACGTCATGGGTCCGTTCGCGGCGTCCGGCGAGACGGTGAAGCCTGGCACTGACACCAGGTTGCACGCGACACGCGTCTGCTCCGCGGTCTGATCCATCGCGAAGCCGTAGCCGACCATCATGAACTGACTCGCGCACGCTTCCTGCATGACCGAGTTGGCCTGCGTCATCGCGGCGTCGTAGTCGGTACCGACGACCTTGCGGCCGTTGATACCGCCTTGATCGTTGCACCACGAGATGAGCGCGTTCACCGCATCGCTCATTTCCTTGTTCAGCCCGGGAGACTTCACGTACCCGCGGTCGTCACCGAACCCGATCTTGATCTCGGTGTCGCTGACGCCTTGATCGGTTGCGCCGGTGGCATCGCCTTCGCCACACGGCGAATCGAGGGTGCCGAACTTCGCGTCGGATGTGCTCGACGCAAGATCGGCGCTGACGCCTGATCCGCCGACAGCGACGGCGTAGGGATCGTCACCACGATTCGATGCGCAGGCTGATGCCAGAACGGCGGTCGCTGCGAGTGCCACGATCAGCTTCGTGGACTTGTTGGGCTTCACGGTCGGAGCTCTCCTTCTCACTGACAGACACCGAGATACAGAGGTGAAACCCCTGTTCCGGTGCGCTCGGTGCCCGTAGGTAATCAGCGTTTAAAACGGTCCGAATGTGCCTTCCCGGTGAGTGAGACCAAAAAGTGAGGTCCCACACAGGGTTCGGATTTCGTGGCGCTGAACACATCGCGAACGGCAGCGCCGCAGCCCACGCGCGGGGACGTACTCCACGGAGGCCCTGTTCGCATCCCGTTCGCTGTACTTTTACGCGTTCGATACGCACAATTCACGTTGTGACCGCAGAGCTCGTAATCCTCCTGGTGGTAGTTGTCACCGCCCTCGCGTTCGATTTCACGAATGGTTTTCACGACACGGGTAACGCAATGGCCACCTCCATCGCGACCGGTGCACTCAAGCCCAAAGTTGCGGTCACACTTTCCGCGATCCTGAACCTGGTCGGTGCGTTCCTGTCCGTCGAGGTCGCCGCGACGGTAGCCAAAGGTGTCGTCAACCTCGGCGCGGTCAGTGGGCAGGATCTGCTGCTGATCGTGTTCGCCGGTCTTGTCGGCGGAATCATCTGGAACCTGGCGACCTGGCTGCTCGGATTGCCGTCGAGCTCCTCGCACGCTCTGTTCGGCGGATTGATCGGCGCCGCGATCGCCTCCATCGGTATGGGCGGAGTCGAGTGGGGCGGAGTGCTGACCAAGGTCGTCGTCCCCGCAATCCTCGCGCCGGTCGTCGCTGCTCTGGTCGCGGGCGTCGGCACCAAGCTCGTGTACCGCATCACCGCATCCGTCAAGGAAGACGAGCGCGAGCGCGGTTTCCGTTTCGGCCAGATCGGCACCGCCTCCCTGATCTCACTTGCACACGGCACCAATGACGCCCAGAAGACTATGGGCGTCATCTTTTTGGCCCTGGTCGCTCACGGCACCATCACCGCCGAGACCGAGATGCCGTTCTGGGTGAAGTTCACCTGTGCCGTCGCGATCGCCCTCGGCACCTACCTCGGTGGTTGGCGCATCATCCGCACCCTGGGCAAGGGTCTTGTCGAGATTGCCGCGCCGCAGGGTCTGGCAGCCGAAGCGTCGTCCGCCGCCATCATCCTCACGTCGAGCCACCTCGGACTCCCCCTCTCGACCACCCACGTAGCCACCGGATCGATCCTCGGTACGGGTATCGGTCGCAAGGGCGCCGAGGTCCGTTGGGGTGTCGCCGGCCGGATGGCCGCAGCCTGGCTGATCACATTGCCGTCGGCTGCTGTCGTCGGAGCTATCTGCTGGGCTCTTGCACATCTGGTCGGCGGACTCGCCGGCGTGCTCGTCGTCTTCGCCGCGCTCATCGCCTTCGCGATCTTCATGTACATACGCTCGCGTAAGGAACCCGTGGACGCGGCGAACGTCACCGCCGAATGGGACGAGAATTCAGATGCGGCAATTGCCGAGATCCCGGCAGCCGAACCCACTCCGTCCACCGAAGCCACCCGCAACTCCTGAAAGGGGCGCAAGAGAATGCATCTACTCACCGATACCCTCGATTCGCTCTGGCAGGTAGTGGCAGTAGGACTGCTCTTCGGAGCGGGACTGCCGGCGATCTTCGCATTCGGCCTCAAGTCGCTGAGCCTGCCGAATCCCGACGGCACCGAAGGACCGACCACCCTGGGTAAAATGGGTGCGTACCTCTGTTTTGCGATCGTGCTCGTCACGATCTTCGCCGGAATTCTGTTGTTGATGAAGAACTTCTTGGCCAGCACGTTCGGAATCCACGTCTTCTGAGTGGTCGTCGCGGCACACCACTGAAACCACCGAAACGAAAATGAGGCCGAGGATTTGAGCAAGTATTCATTGCGCAGCGTGCTCGACTGGCTACGCGCCGGGTACCCCGAGGGCATCCCGGACAAGGATCATTTCGCCCTGCTCGCGGTTCTCCGTCGACGTCTGACCGACGAGGAGATCGAGCAGGTCGTTTCGATGTCCATCGAGTCCGCGCACGAGGTACCGGACCGCCACGTCGACTACGACACGATTCGCGCCATCATCGAGGGGATCCTCAACGAGGAGCCGTCCGAGGACGACGTCGATCGTGTCACCGAAAGACTGCGCGCAGGTGGGTGGCCGGTTATCGAAGACGTGGACGCCGACAACGAAGTTCGAGATGTGAGCTGACGTCATGGCTCTTCCGCCCTTCCTCACGTCGATAGTCGGCTGGTTGCGGGCCGGCTATCCCAATGGCGTCCCCGAACAGGACTACATCCCGCTCTTCGCACTCCTCACTCGCAGACTCTCCGAGGCCGAGGTCGACGCCGTCGCCGACGCGTTGATCGAGGACGGCGATCTGCCCATCGAGAAGACCGACATCCAGGTCCTCATCACGAAGATCACCAACGAGATGCCTCTCGAAACCGATGTCGACCGCGTGCGAAGCCATCTGGCTGACGGCGGTTGGCCCCTTGCCGGGCCGGACATCCGGTGAACGTTCTTCGCACACTCGCGGTTCCGCAGGGCGAGGCGGCTTTCGAGGTATTGCCTGCCGTCGCGCAGATCCTGGGCGGCGAGCACAACGCCGTGCTCCCCGTCCCGGCTGCCGACGCACGCGAGACGGCCCGACTGAGCGACGCTCTGCACCCCGATCAGCCCATCGACGACGGCGTCTCGCTGGTAGTCGCCACGTCGGGAACCACGGGAACGCCGAAGGGCGCGATGCTCGGTGCTGATGCCCTGCGGGCCAGCGGCGACGCGACCCACGAACGCCTCGGCGGCACAGGATCCTGGTTGCTCGTTCTCCCTCCGCACCACATCGCCGGTATGCAGGTTCTGCTGCGCAGTGTTCTCGCCGGAACGCAACCGGTGATCGTCGACGTCAGTGCGGGTTTCGACCCCGCAGCGCTTCCTGGCGCCGTGGCCGCGATGAGCGGACCGCGCCGCTACACCTCCTTGGTGCCGACGCAGTTGGTCAAGGCGCTCGGTGATCGCGCCGCGGTCGAGGCGTTGGCTTCACTCGACGCGGTTCTGCTCGGCGGCGCTGCGACTCCCGCGCCGGTACTCGCGCAGGCAACCGAAGCGGGCATCACCGTCGTCCGCACCTACGGGATGAGTGAAACCTCCGGCGGTTGCGTCTACGACGGAATCCCGTTGTCCGGAGCGCAGATTCGTATCGACGACGGGCGAGTGCTGCTGGGCGGACCGATGCTCGCGTCCGGGTACCGGGGGCTTCCCGACCACCCCGCTTTCGCCGAGCCCGGTTGGTTCCGGACCGACGACGCCGGAGCTGTGGTCGACGGAGTCCTGCGCATCAGCGGCCGGTTGGACGAGGCAATCTCCACCGGCGGGCTGACCGTCGTACCGCAGGTGGTCGAGGCCGCGTTGGCCGATCACCCCGCCGTTCGCGAGTGCGCGGTGATCGGCGTCGAGGACCAGCGGCTGGGGCAGCGGGTGGTGGCCGTGGTCGTACCCGAGGGCAAAGCTCCGACGCTCGACGAACTACGCACACATGCTCAGCGGACACTCGACGTCACCGCGGCGCCGCGCGAGCTGTTCGTCGTGGACGCACTGCCGCTCCGGGGGCCGGGCAAGCTCGACCGCGCCGCCCTGGTGGCTCGGTTCAGCTAGCAGCCGCAGCCCGATTGTTCAGCCGCAGGCCTGATCAGCGCCGCGGCTGCACAATCAGCGCGCGGCTCCGCGGAGGCAAGCCCGCTCGAACCTTTCGCGGACACGTTCGAAGTCGCGAAGATCCGCCCATACCCACCGGAACACCTCGAACCCCGCGTCCCGGATAGCGTCCTCCCGCAGTTTCTCGCGCTCTACCGCCCTACCCGGATTGTCGCCGCGGTACTTGACCATCCCGTCGAACTCGCCCACCACACCGTGCTCTTTCCAGAAGAAGTCGACTCGTCCGATGAACCTGCCACCGTGACGGATCTCGTGCTGCAGGGTCGGCTTCGGCCATCCGTCGGCGCGCATGCGTACCCGGCTGATGGACTCCCCCGGACTCTCGGCACCTGGTTCGACGAACGTCGCCGCCACTCGAGCGCGACTCATCCCCAGCCGTCCGCGCGCATGATCGAGCGAAGCGTCGACGTCCTCACGCCTCATCCCACGTCGCAGGGCGCAATCACCGATCACCACGGCGGTCTCGAACGGCGTCGTACGTGCGAGGTCGACGAACGTTCGCGCAAGCGACGTGGTTGCGACGCCGTCGATCAGCGCGACCTCCTCGGGCGGGACCACTGCTGGATGAAGATGCAAGGTCTGACTCTTCCGCCCACCCGAGCATCGGCTACGCGTCAGATGCACGGTGTCCAATCGCAATCCGCCGCAATCCAATCCGTGCATGACCGCTGCCGAAGCGTGGCTCACGATTGCGCCTGGTCCACAGCTTTCGGTGGCTACCATGACAGCGCAGCGGTGGCGTGCTCTCGCATCGAGTTCGCGGAAGTGATCGGCGCGCATGTAGATCCCCGCTGCGATTCGGTGCAGCTCGCCGCGCCTGACCGCTCGCTGCAACTGCGCGTCGCTGGTGCCGTCGCGGTGAGCCTGTGCCCGCGTGAGAATCTCCATGCAGCGAGCGTGATGCCGCCGCGCCCGCACACCGACAAGCAAGATCCGTCTGGGGATTGTTTGCCGGTTGTGGAGCACCGACCTCGCGCGCTGTGCAAGCAACCGCAAGTTCCACGCAAGGTCCATGCAAGATCGATCTGCCAAGCTTCATCCCATGAACCACACAGCTTCGCCTCTTGCCATCGAGGCCGACGGACTCGTCAAGAAGTTCGGCGAGCACCGCGCGGTCGACGGCGTCAGCCTCACCGTCCCCACCGGCTCGGTGTTCGGCGTCCTCGGGCCGAACGGCGCCGGCAAGACCACCACCGTCCGCATGCTCGCCACCCTCCTTCGCCCCGACGGCGGTGAGGCGCGCATCTTCGGTCACGACGTCAGCCGTGAACCCACCGCGGTCCGCTCCCTGATCGGCGTCACCGGGCAGTACGCCTCCGTCGACGAGGATCTGACCGCGACCGAGAACCTCGTGATCTTCTCCCGGTTGCTCGGCCTGAGCCGCCGCGATGCGCGCACCAAGTCCCTCGAACTCCTCGAGGAGTTCGACCTGGTCGAGGCCGCAACCAAACCGCTGAAGAACTTCTCCGGCGGTATGCGTCGGCGCCTGGATCTGGCGGCCAGCCTGATCGCCCGCCCGCCGCTGCTGTTCCTCGACGAACCCACCACCGGCCTGGATCCGCGCACCCGCGCCCAGATGTGGGTGACCATCCGGCGACTCGTCGCCGAGGGCTCTACGGTGTTGCTCACCACGCAGTACCTCGACGAGGCCGATCAGTTGGCCGATCGCATCGCGGTGATCGACCGCGGTCGCGTGATCGCCAACGGCACCGCCGACGAACTCAAGGCTTCGGTAGGGATCTCCTCCCTCCAGCTCAAGTTGGTCGACCGTGACCGAACCGAGGAAGCTCGCTCGCTCATCGCGGCTGCGCTGAGCGTCGAGGTGGGTGTCACCCCCGAAGTCGGGCGGATCACCGCACCACTGAGCGACCCGTCGATCACTGCGGACCTGTTGATCCGTCTGCGTGAGCAAGGAATTGCCGTCGACGAGATCAACGTACAGAAACCCAGCCTGGACGAAGTGTTCCTGACCATTACCGGGCACCAGCCCGAAGACGGTGGACGCAACGACGCCCAGTCCGACAACGACTCCGATCGGAGCGTCGCATGACAACCACCCTCACCAAACCCCGGTCGCCGATAGCCCAGCCGGATGCCGCACCGCGCCGCATCAGCCTGCAGCAGAGCTTCGCGAACACGTTCACGATGGCGTACCGCGGAATTCTCAAGATCAAGCACAACCCCGAGCAACTGTTCGACGTCGTCATCCAGCCGATCATCTTCACGTTGATGTTCACGTACATCTTCGGCGGCGCGATCGCCGGTGACGTGACGGCATATCTGCCGACGATCATCCCCGGCATCCTCGTCCAGACCGTCATCACCGGTTCCATCGTCACGGGCACTCAGCTTCGTGAGGACATGGACAAGGGCGTGTTCGACCGCTTCAAGTCCCTTCCCATCGCTCGTATCGCGCCGCTGTCCGGCGCATTGCTCGCCGACGTCGTGCGCTACGGCATCGCAACGACCATCACGTTCATCGTCGGTTTCGCGATGGGATACCGCGCCGCAGGCGGCGTGGTCGGCATTCTGTCTGCCGCGATCCTGGTCATGGTGTGCGCGTTCTCCATCAGCTGGATCTTCGCTCTCATGGGCGTGCTGATGAACAAAGCGTCCACGGTGCAGGGTGTTTCGATGCTCGTGCTGTTCCCGCTGACGTTCCTGTCGAATGCGTTCGTCGATCCTGCCACCATGCCGAGTTGGCTTCAGAAGTTCGTGAACGTCAATCCGGTCTCACACTTGGTGACCGCGGTTCGCGAGCTGGCCAACGACGGTCACTTCGGTATCCACGTCGTGTGGTCGTTGGTCGGCGCCGCGGTGATCGTTGCCGTCATGGCGCCCCTGACCGTCCGGATGTACATGCGCAAGACATAAGTCCCGCAACATCGTCCAGCTCTAATCCAGCACCGGTCCGCGAAGCGCAGCCAACACTGCTTCGCGGACCGCTCTGCGTGAGTAGCCCGACACCTTCTCGGTTTCCACAGACCACCTGTCGGCTCCGACTGCACCAACCGCGAAGTCGGAGAGGCGCGCATGGTGGAGCGAGACGAAGTCCTGTCTCCCCGGCATTTTCAACGACAGAGCCATCAGTTCGACCCCTCGATCGATGTTGCCCGTGACAAGATCGAACGACCCGATCGCCGACGCCAAGGAACCCGCGAGCGGCAGGTCCGCATAACCCTTGGGATCGAACTTGAGAGCACTCGAATCCTTCATCTGCAGAACACGATTTGCCACGAGTTCATGTCGGCCGTGAACGACGTGAGCACACACGGCCGCAGCACCGAGCAGAACGACGAAGGGATCACCGAAGATGTTCTCGATCGCAGAGCCCAACAACTCCAGTGCTTCTCGATACCTGGCCAACCCTTCGTCGATTCGGCCGTCGGCGAGATCCGCCTCGGCGATGCTCGCTATGAGCGCCGCGCGCCGTTGATCGGTTTCGATGGCACCGGTCCCACCCGAGTGCGCCAAGGCCGGGCGTGCCCGATCGAGAAGTGTTCGCCCGCCGGCGGTGTCACCGGATGCGATCATTGCTCCGGCTTGAAAGCAGATGAGCTGCATCGCCTCGTCACGTGCACCGAGGCGTTCCATCGACGCCGCCGCAATCGCGTAGAACTCGATGGCCTCGCCATATCGCGCGGATTGGCTGTGGACCGACCCGACATGCTGGGCCGCCATCGCAAGGCCCCACTCGTCACCGGCATTGGTCGCGTAGTCGAACAACGCTTCCCCGTCCAGCAATGCGCCCCGCAGATCCCCGATGTTCTCGCGCATATTCGAACGCGCGGACAGCGCAGCCATTCGGGTCTCGGGGTCGGAACTGCGAACGCCTTCCGCAACCAAACGCGCAAGTCTGTGGTTGGCGATCCCACTCGTGGTCAGCTTGATCAGAAATGCGAACAACGGACCGAGATCATCGCGCTCACGCAACAGCTTTCGAAGACGAACCCGCGCGCGGGCATGGTTTCGATCGGTCTCCGCGAAAAACAGATGCATCGCCACCAGAATGAACGTCGCGCCCACCAATTCTGCATTTACATCGCGTAGATCGTTGTCCGCGGTCGCCCCGACGATCTTCGACGCCCAGTTCGAGACTTCCGAATTCGATCCTCGTACGGCCCACAGAATCGCGAGGACGGGAAAGACGTTGGCTACGGTGACCGCGTCGCCGCGCTCCACGGCCCAGCGAAGAACCGCGAGAAGGTTGTCGTGCTCGGCGTCGAGGTCGGCAATCAGGCGCAGCTGATCCGTGCGTGCACGCACGACGGCGTCCTCGGCGATCGCGATTGCCCAGTCATCCAGGCGCCGGATGACTTCCGGCCCCTCTCCGGACGCGGCGAGTCGCTCCTCGCCGTATTCACGGACCGTCTCGAGCATGTAGTACCGAAGCTCACCCTGACCGTCGCTGACGGAAAGAAGTGACTGATTGACCAGCGCTTCGACGGCGCCGGCCACATCGGTCAACTCGCCCCACCCGGCAACGGCCTGCGCCGAGGAAAGCGTGAAACCTGCCGGGAATCGGCACAACCGACGCAACGCAATCTGATCACCGCTGCCCAACAGATTCCAGCTCCAGTCGATCACTGCGTGCAGAGTTCGATGCCGATCTGGAGACGTCGGATCATCGGAGCGCAACAATGCGAACCGATCTCGCAGTCTCGAACCGATTTCGTCGACGCTCATCGTGCGGACCCGGGCAGCCGCGAGCTCGATCGCCAACGGGAGTCCGTCGA
This sequence comes from Rhodococcus sp. IEGM 1406, assembly GCF_030056745.1. NCBI lineage: Bacteria > Bacillati > Actinomycetota > Actinomycetes > Mycobacteriales > Nocardiaceae > Rhodococcus > Rhodococcus sp. IEGM 1406. The sequence goes on from NZ_JASHKO010000005.1 coordinate 173,981, forward strand.
GCGTCGTACACAGCTTGACGACCGCATCGACGTCCAGATGAACGGACGGCCGCACCGCACGGGCTCTCGCCGAGAAGAGTTCGACTGCCGAGCCGGTTCCGTCGTCGATCGCCAACGGCGGCAACGGGTACACCGCCTCGGCACTGATCATGAGCGGCGAACGACTGGTGGTCAGTACCGTCAGCTGACGACCGGCCGCGATCATCTCGGCCACGATCTCCGAACACGCGCCGATCACGTGCTCGCAATTGTCGAGGATGAGCAACATCGGACCGGCGGACAACGCCTCTTTGAGTCGCTCTCGCGCCGAATGCGTCCGGCCGACGGTCAATTTGCCTGGCGCCAGATCGGATTCGCTGATTCCGAGGGTGCCGCCGATGGCCGCGATGACATCTTCACTGCTGCGCAACGACGCCAACTCCACGAGTACCACCGCGACGCCAGGCTGGTTCACGGATCCGCGCAGGCCCAATTCGTGTGCGAGACGGGTTTTTCCGGCGCCACCGGGTCCGAGAATGGTGACCACACGTGAGCGAGCCAGCAAGGATTCGATCTGGTCGATGTCGCTGTCGCGACCGAGCAAGGTGTTGGGGGCAGCGCGTAGACCGATCGCCCGCGCAGCTCGCGGTGTTGCCGCAGGTGCCCCGAGAAGTTCCGCGTTCAGAGCCACCAGTGCGGGTGACGGATCAGCGCCCAGGCGATTGGCGAGGTGGTTGCGGAACTCCGCGAATACTTCGAGTGCCTCGTTGACTCGGCCGGCTCCGGCGAGCGCACGCATCAACGCTTCGGCCGCTGTGTCGTCGAACGGGCTTGCCAGATGGCGTCCGCGCACCAGTGGAATGGCGGCCGCGTACTCCCCCAACGTGAGCAACGCGTCGATCTGCACCGTCTCCAGTTCGTCGTACACGCGGCCTGCGTCGAGCGCCAGACGATCTGCGACGTCGCCGACCACGTCGCTCCCGGGGGTACCGCGCCACAGGCGCAGCGCCGCGGTCGTGACGGCGAGTGCCTCGGACGCGTCGGCGCCGCCGGCGCGCAGACGACGGGCGGCGTCCGCTGCCCGCGCCAGGTCGACACGCTCCCGAGCGAGAGTGAGCCGGTATCCGGCCGCCGTGACTTCGAGCGCCCCGTCCGGAAGTGCAGATCGCAGGCGCGAGACCTGAGTGTGGAGGGCGTTCATCGGTGAGCGCGGCGGCTCCAGCCCCCAGACGTCGTCGATCAGGCTCTGCGCGGTACGGGGCTCACCCGGATTGCGAGCCAGCGCAACCAGCAGAGTTCGAGCTCGCGGACCCGGCAACGGAACCAGACGATCGCCCACTTTGGTCGAAATGGGTCCGAGCAAGGCAATGTCTGCCGGGTCTTCGCCCGACTGCGCGTACCTGGCGCGCTCACTCACGTCTCGAGTCATGTGCTGATCCACCGCGTTCGATCGTATTGCACAGTGCAAAGATCGTTGTATGGCAACAGCTGCTCAATGGATCGAAGGCGCGAGGCCGCGCACACTCCCGAACGCGATTGCGCCCGTGCTGGTCGGCACCGGAGCCGCGGCGTCCCTGGACCTCGCAGTGTGGTGGAAGGCGCTCCTGGCACTGATCGTCTCCTTGGCCTTGATCGTCGGGGTGAATTTCGCGAACGACTACTCCGACGGAATCCGCGGAACGGACGACGACCGCGTCGGGCCACTGCGCTTGGTCGGATCGAAGTTGGTCAGTCCCGGAGCTGTGAAGGCCGCGGCGATCAGCTGCTTCACCGTTGCCGCGGTAGCCGGGTTCGTTCTGGCGGCGACCACAGCCTGGTGGCTGGTTGCGGTCGGCGTGTTCTGCATCATCGGTGCCTGGTTCTACACCGGCGGCAAGAAGCCGTACGGATACAGCGGGTTCGGCGAGATCGCCGTGTTCATCTTCTTCGGACTGATTGCAGTGCTGGGAACTCAGTTCGTACAGGCCGAGCGGGTGGATCTGGCCGGGCTGGCCGGCGCGATTGCCATCGGTTCGTTCTCGAGCGCGGTGCTCGTTGCCAACAATCTTCGAGACATCCCGACCGACACCGAGTCCGGAAAGATCACTCTCGCAGTCCGGCTCGGCGACGCCAGGACCCGCACGCTGCACGTGATCCTGCTGGCCGTCCCGTTCGTCGCGACCCTGCTGCTGATCCTGCGTACTCCGTGGGCATTGCTCGGATTGCTGGCGTTGCCACTGGCAATCCGAGCCAACGCCCCACTGCGTTCGGGCGGGCAGGGTATGGCCCTGATCCCCGCGTTGCGCGACACCGGACTCGCCATGCTCGTCTGGGGTGCCGCGACCGCAGTTGCGCTCAGTCTCGCCTGAAAGTCGACGGACTCAACGGTTGTCCGGGACGAACGCGCTGAGCAGGAAGTTCACGATCGAGATGATCAGCGCGCCCCAGACTGCCGTCCAGAAGCCGTCGACCGTCAAGCCGTAGGACGTTCCGGACGAGATCCACGCCGTCAGCATCAGCATGAGGGCGTTGATCACGAGCGTGAACAATCCGAGAGTCAGGATGAGCAGCGGTAGCGAGAGAAGCTGCACTACCGGCTTGATGAACGCGTTGACCACCGTGAAGATCAAAGCGATCACCGCGATCACGAGAACCGTGCCCCAGGTGCCGTTGTCGTGGTTGGCGATCGTGATGCCGGTGACCCACGCCGACGCCAGCCAGATGGCTATGCCGTTGATGATGAGACGTGCCAGAAATGTCATGTCTGAATGCTGGCACATCCCGCCCCGTGCATGCGGAGCCGTGCCGAATCTAGGCGGCGCGATTCATCTTCGCTTCCAAGCGCTCACGGATCACCGACATCGTGACCTGCGTTTCGAGGGCCTGACGGGTAGGCCCGTCGGCGACACGCAGGATGCCGAGCAGGATGTGTTCGGCACCGATTCGATTGTCCTTGTGCGCGAGCGCTTCACGAAGCGAGAGTTCCAACACCTTCTTGGAGTCCTTCTCGAATCGTGAACGAGGGAACCCAAATCGACTCTTGCGAGAAGTGTCGACGCCGTCCGGCACAGGAGTCTCGTCCAGCACACCTTCGCCGAAGGACTGCTCGAGACTCTCCCGAACCGCATCGAGATCGATGCCGATCGACTTGAGTATCTCGGCGTCGTCGTCGAAATTGTTCGAGCTACCTTCGTTCGATCCGGCGCCGGCGTGGTGGATCACGTCGAGGGAGACACCGGACTCGGTGAGCACCTCGGTGGCGATGCCCCGATCAGAGGTGAGCAGCGCGGTCAGAAGTTCCATCGGCGTGACCGGACCGGATCCGGCGACAGCATCGACAACGACGCCACGAGCCTGTGCGGAGAACCTTTCGAACATGGCAATTACCTGCCCTTCTCGCGCAGTGAACGCAGCATCGATTCCGACTGCGCGGACGCGTATTTCTTGTGGACGGCTTGACGGCTGACCTCGAGAGCTTCCGCGATCGCCTGCCAGGACCATCCGTGACGGCGCGCGTTGGCGACCTGAATGGCCTCGAGTTTTTCGAGTAGACGACGCAGCGCTCGAACAGCACGCAATCCCTCGGTGGGATCCGGGCTACCGGCGGCAGCAGCGAGAGAGGTTGCTTCGGTCATGATGTCAATTTAGGTTGACAACCGAAATCTGTCAACCAAAATTGACAGGCACGCCTAGTATCCGGCGACGGCTCCGTTCACTGCCACCTGCAAGTCGGCCTGCACAGTTCGGGCGATATCCATCGGCTTGTCCGGAAGTTCGGTCACCGGCATTCCGACAAAGACACTCGCAGCCTTGACGTCGCCGGCCACCGGACCGTAATTGATGCCGATCGACACCAGGGCCGGTGAGCAGCCCAACTTCTCGGCGCGCGCGACGATGTGGCCGATTCCGCTGTTGACGTGCTGCAGCCGCGTCGGGTCTTCGGTGTTGCACGTCCCTTCCGGGAAAATCGCCAGACAGTCCCCGTTGCCCAGCCGCTCGGCCGCGACGTCCATCATCACTCGGCCGGCATCCGAAACAGCCCGGAGGCCGTAGTTCTTGCTGCGAAAAACCGGGATGCTGCCCATCATGTCGACCTTCTTGCGCTGTGAAGGATCAACGAAGAGTTCGTCTTTGGCGAGGACCCGGGTCCGTCCGATCACTCGACGCAACGGAGTACGCCACGCGGTCGCCGCGAGCGTGAACTGGTCGCTCTCGGTCAGATGATTGACTGCCACGACCAACTGCGTCTTTCGTTCCAGCAGAGTCTTCAGCGCCGCTTCCGCACCCGGCGCGTACCTCACTCGCGGGCGGTACTTCAGCGCCAATGCGGCATAAGCGAGCTTCGCCACAAATCGGTTCTGCTGATGACTGCGGTAGTACTCGTACACAGCCTCGTAATTGTCGAGTGAAACTTCAGGATTGCCCATGATCCGCCCTCGCTGGAGAAGTGCCCCTTGACCAAACGATACACAACCTACGGTTGCGTAGGTTTGCGTTACAGAAGGCGTAGCGCTGGGAGAAACTCCACTCTCGAGGTAAAACGGTTTCTGTGATCCGCTCGGCCATATCCACCGACCTACCCGCACTGCAACAGATCGAGATCGCCGCGGGCGAACCGTTCCGAGACATCGGGATGGACGCCATCGCAGACGATCCACCGCCGACGCTCGACGAGTTGAACGATTTTCTCGCAGCCGAGCACATCTGGGTTCAGACCGACGCAAACGACGTACCCGTTGCGTACGCGCTCGTCGAGATCGTGGACGGCGGTGCACATATCGAACAGGTCTCCGTTCACCCCGATCATGCCCGCAAAGGCCTCGGAGCTCAGCTGATCGACGCCGTCACCGAATGGGCGGCGGACCACCACCACGATCTCGTGACTCTGACGACGTTCGTCGACGTTCCGTGGAACGCGCCGTACTACGAGCGACTCGGGTTCGTGCGCCTGGCCGAGAACACGCTCTCTCCCGGCCTGATACGCATCAGAACGGACGAGCAGTCGTCCGGGCTGGACGCCTGGCCGCGGGTGACGATGAGCCGCCCGTCACACGGTCCGGCGCCGGCGATTCAGGAACTGGCCGTCCACGCACCCGAACGGACGAACTCGTCCAACACTGCCGTCGGACCGAGCAGGTCGATCCCTTCCGACGCCACCCATTCGTCGTTGTAGTACGTGCCCGAGTAACGCTCTCCGCCGTCGCACAGCAGCGTGACGACGCTGCCGCTGCGCCCGGCTGCCATCATCTCGGCAATCAACGCAAAAGCTCCCCACAGGTTCGTCCCCGTCGAGCCACCTACTTTGCGCCCCAGGGCTGTGCTGGCGTGCCGGGCGGCCGCGATCGAGCCTGCGTCCGGCACCTTGATCATTCGGTCGACCACCTGACCGACAAACGACGGTTCGACGCGCGGACGGCCTATGCCCTCGATCCGGGAACCCCGTGTACCGACGATCGACGGATCGCTCGCTCGCCACGCGTCGAAGAACACGGAGTGCTCCGGATCTACCACGCACAGCCCCGTGTCGAATTTCCGATAGCGAAGAAAGCGGCCGATCGTGGCGCCGGTTCCGCCCGTCCCGGCTCCGACGACCACCCAGTCGGGAATCGGATGTTCCTCGTGCTCGAGCTGAGTGAAGATCGATTCGGCGATGTTGTTGTTTCCACGCCAGTCCGTCGCGCGCTCGGCGTGAGTGAACTGGTCCATGTAGTGACCGTTCAACTCACTCGCGAGCCGATGTGATTCCGAGTAGATCGAGGACGGATCGCTCACGAAATGACAACGTCCACCCTGCGCCTCGATCAGTGCGATCTTGGCGGGACTCGTGCTCGCGGGCATCACCGCGACAAAATCCAGGCCGAGCAACTTCGCGAAATACGCCTCGCTGACAGCCGTCGAACCGGACGACGCTTCGATGACTGTGGTCTCTTCGGTAACCCAGCCGTTGCAGATCGCGTAGAGGAAAAGCGACCGTGCGAGTCGATGCTTGAGACTTCCCGTGATGTGGGTCGACTCGTCCTTCAGATAGAGCTGGACGGTCCAGTTACTCGGCAGCGGATAGCGCAGTAGGTGAGTGTCCGCGCTGCGTTGCGCGTCGGCTTCGATCAGCCGCACCGCGTTGTCGACCCACTGGCGCGAGGTCCGACGGTCGACGTCGAGCGACTCCGTGGTCACCGCCCGTCTCCGCGCAGCTTGGAGCGAAGATCGTCACGATCGGACCGACGCTGGGCGTCGACCGCCGCGATGCCCGCATTGACACGCTTGCGCAGTTTCGCGAAGAGCAGCAGCGACAGCGGCAGCGCGATCAGAACTGCGAACAGTGCCGCGACGATCAAGGGAACGTCGGTGCCGGCGAGCTTTCCGCCACCGATGATGACGGCACCGATCACGACGACAAGCAGCAGCCGAGCGACCGAGTACAGCACCACGTCGCGGGCCAGTTGACCCTTGGTCACCGGCCCGGCAGCCGACTTTGCTTGCCCAGAGTTTGCGGAGGGTTTACTGGCCTTGACCGGCTCAGAAGGAACATTTTCGGGGTTTTCAGACAACTGACTCACCCTCTCAGGTTACCCATTCCGAATACGGGTGGGACTGAGCCCGCTATATCCATTTTGTCCTTTACTTAAACATTACTTTATCTTGAAAGATCGACTACCCGGCTATATCTGTGCAAACATTGCGCTACCACTCAGAAAACGGTCGAATGTGAGCGAAGGACTTCGAAACAAACTCGACGCAGGTTTTTGGCAACTGGTCGACACAACGGTTCGGAACCAAAGTTCGGAATCACTGCTCGGTTCGGAATCACTGTTCGTCAAACGTTCGACATCAACATGGAGGACCTCACAATGAGCGCACCAACCTTCAATACCGCCGCAGACGCACTCATGACGCCCGGACAGGTAGCGGCATTGTTTCATGTCGATCCCAAGACCGTGACCCGCTGGGCACACGCAGGACGACTGGGCTCGCTTCGCACACCAGGAGGACATCGTCGATTCCGTGAGACCGAGGTCATGCAGCTTCTGCGCTCGCTGACCACCGAAGCGGACAACAACTGAGCAACTTTCGCTCACGTCGAAGTACTTGTAGTACCCGACAGATCTTGCAGTACCCGACAGATACAGCACTAGCGCACCGAGCCGAAACGCTTGTCCGCACCACTTCTGGTGAAGCGGGCCGGAGACTGAGTAGGCTCGACTTCAGTTCCCTGAGGAGGTGCGCCGTGTTGTATCTGTTGGCGTTGGTGGGTTTGGTGACATTGATCGTTCTGATGTGGAAGGCGTTCGGGCCCGATCCGTCGACGCGTACCCCGGTGAGCGGCGTACGCGGGCCGGACGACGATCCCGAATTCCTGTGGAATGTGAACCAGCAAACACGACGCAAGCGCACGGAAGGGCCGGACGTACCGCCGACTGACACGTCGACGTAGCGTCCGGGCTCACCCGGCTATCCGATTACCGCCCCGGCAACGCGAACGGGGAGGCCGGAAAGTCCTGCGCAACCACCGCAGCCAACTCCAGCACCGCTTCCCGAGTACCTGGACGCAGCCGGTCCAGATCGATTTCGGCGCCCTCTTCCAAATGCGGATCGAACGGAATCAGTCTCACCGCTCGACAGCGCTGCTCGAAATGCTCGACGACCCGGGGCAGATCAACCTTGCCCGAGCGAGGCCGTACCGCGTTGATGACGGCTACGGACGTGGCGACCAGCCTGCTGTAACCGTGAGCGTCGAGCCAATCAAGTGTCGCGGAGGCGCTACGTGCACCGTCGACGGATCCGGAACTGACGACGATCAACGAATCTGCACCTTCGAGAATGGCCTGCATCGCCGAGTGCATCAATCCGGTGCCGCAGTCGGTCAGAACTATGCTGTAGAACTTCTCGAGCATGTCGACCGTGCGCGTGTAGTCCCCGCCGCTGAAGGCCTCTGAAACTGCTGGATCACTGTCGGATGCAAGCACTTCGAGACGGTGGCGATTCTGCGATGTGTAGCCGCGGACGTCGCTGTACTTCTCGATACTGTTCTCGTCGCGCAACAGGTTTCGCACTGTTGCCGGAGTTTCGAGCGGGATCTTCTGGCTCAGCGTTCCCCGGTCGGGGTTTGCATCGACAGCGACGACGCGATCGCCGCGGATCGAGCCGAACATCGACCCCAGTGTCGCAGTGGTCGTGGTCTTTCCGACGCCACCTTTGAGACTGAGCACCGCAACCTTGTAGCAGCCCTGCAGCGGCTGGTTGATCTGGCGCGTCAACTCGACGAGGTGCTGCTCCTTTGCACCGTTTCCGAGGTTCACCGATCGGCCGGACAACGTGTACAGCGCCTTGCGCCAGCCACCCACCGGGGCAGGCCGGACAGGCCGCTTGACGAGGAGCGCAGCCGAGAGATCTTGCGCAGTCATCGGGAGAGCTGACTCGAAGCGACTGTCCGGAGCCGAGTTGAATCCGGTCTGCGGCATCGGAGCGCGAGTAGGTGGCGCTGTCGGCGGGGCCATCGGCATGGCGTGGCCGTTCTGCAGGGCCTGGCCGTTCTGCACCGGCGCAGCGCCGGGGTGCCCGAACTGCCGAATCACGGGATTGGGCAGATGCACGCCGGGCGCAAAAGGCGCCTGCGGGTGCTGGAGCGGTCTCGCGGATCCATGCGCGGTCGGACTGGGCTGCGAATTCTGGACAGGCAGCGGATTCTGGACAGGCTGCGAATTCTGGGCAGGCTGCGAATTCTGGGCAGGCTGCGGAGCGCCAGTTCGTGAATCCGGAAGCGACCCTCCACGATTCGTAGGTTCGTAGGTCTGCATCGGCATCGCAGGCGAGGTCGAGAACTGGCCGTTGATCGGGCCTGGCTGCGCTGCCGGATACTGGATGACCGGAGTCTTGGGACCTGGCACCGGAGCCGCTGGGGTCGTCGTCGGCGGCGGAGCGGCGGGTGCACTGGGCGCCTGGCCGGCGACTTGCTGGAGCGGCCCGGAGTCGACCGGGGCCACGAAGAGACTACGAACGTCGCTGGGAACCGAGTCCGATGACGGCTCGGGCGCGGATGCGCGCGGCTCGCGCCGCGTCGGCTCGGCAGGGCGCACCGGCTCCCACAATCCTGCTCCGGCGTCTTCAATCTTGTCGGCCATCTCGCCGCTCCCCCTCGTCGATCCCACAGCTACCAGACAGCTAGTAATTCGCCAAGCTGCATCGTAACTGTTGCCCGCCCCTGACGTACCTACCGGTAATACCTACAGACCGGTCGGCAGCCACCCACGGTACCTCGAGAGGATCAGGTGAGTCCCGCGTAGGAGTGCAAGCCGGAGACGACCATGTTGATGATGAAGAGATTGAACAGCATCGCAACAAAACCGGCGATGTTGATCCAGGCGGCCTTCGTCTCCCGCCACCCGGACGTTGCCCTCGCATGCAGGTAGGCCGCGTAGATCACCCAGGCGATGAAGGACATCGTCTCCTTCGGATCCCAACCCCAGAAGCGTCCCCACGCAGCTTCCGCCCAGATGGCACCGAGGATGACGCCGGCGCCGAACAGCGGAAACGCGATGATCGTGCTCTTGTACGCCAAGCGGTCGAGAGTCTGGGCATCGGGCAGTCGCTCTGCGATCCGGCCACCGATGCTCGTGCCTTCGTCACCGGGCGGGAACTTCAGTCGCAGCAGGAACAGAAGGCTCGCGATACCGCCGATCATGAAGATTCCGGAGCCGACGCTGACGATCGTCACGTGAATCGGAAGCCAGTACGAGCGTAGCGCCGGCACCACGGGAGCCGCGTCGGCGTAGAGGACCGTGCCGGCGAGGAACATCAAGATCAGAACCGGCACCAGCAGGAAGACCCACATCGGACGGTACGCCGGTTTGATCAACAGGACGTGCCCGACCAGCAACGACGCCGCACACGCCATCGCCACGAACTCGTACATGTTGCCGAGCGGGAATCGTTCCGTCGCAAATCCGCGGAGCACGATCGACGCGATGATAAGCACCGTTCCGACGACCAGGACAGCTCGGCCCATTCCGCCGAATCGTTCCGAGAGCGACTTGCTCGGAGTCTCCGCGACCCTGCCAGGCACGGACGCGTCGACACCGCCGGCGGAGACCAGTTCCTTGTCCTGGACCGCCTTTGCTCTGGCCGACGCGTACTGCACGATGAGCAGCACAAACGCCAGCACGAGCACGGTGAAGGCGGACTTGAAGGCCCAGTCGCTGTACTGCGCGAGTGTCTCGTTCGTTGTCATCGGGCGTTCTCCTGCGCGTGCGGTTGGTTCACCGCGGTGGTCGGATTGCTTTTCAGCAAGCGGTCGGCGAGGCGGTCGAACTCGTCGCCCCAGCCTGCGTGGTCGGTGCGGGCAAGCCCACCAAGTTCTACTACAGTACGTCGTTCGTCATCTGGATAGATACGTGCCCAGACGCGGCGACGCTTGATCACGAGCGAGACGAGTAGGCCCGCCATCATGGTCAACGCCGAAACCAACACCCACACCTGAGCGGGATCGTGGGAGACCTGCAGGTTCACGAAGTCGACGGCACCATCGAATCGCACCTGGGTTCCGTCGGCAAGCGTCGCGCTCTCCCCCGGAAACAGATTGACTCGATCCTGCTTGACCAGTCGGCCCTGATTGATCAGTTCGGTGTTGAGTTCGAACAGCGATTGCGGGTTACCGGTATCGAGTCCGGTGTCGCCCTTGTAGATGTCGATGGCGACTGCCGGATCGTTCATCGCCGGGTAACTCGACGACAGCAGGTTGCCGTGGAACAGCGCGGTGGGCGCGAACAATCCTTCGATGGCAATCTGATTCTTCCGACGCTCGTCCGCATCGGGATACATGCCGCCCGGCGGGTCGAAGCGCATCGCGCCACTGCTCAGGAACGTCGTGGCGTCGTCCGGACGCCACTGGAGCGTCTCGGTGCGGGTCTCACCGTTCGGGAACGTGACGGTGAATGTCGGCGCATATCCGTGTCCCTGCAGGTACACACGATCGCCGGCGATCCGCAGTGGGTGGTTCACCTGGATGGTCGTGTCCCGCCAGGTATCGGACTCGAGGTCGTCGCCTGCCTGGTACGAGATGTCCGAGGTGAACATCTCGGCCTGACCGGTCTCGAGGTAGTCGGCCTGGAAATTCTTCACACGTACACACAGCGGGGTCATGCCGGTGCCGTCGAGGCTCAGACCGGCGACGAAGGAGTCGAACACTGCCGGCGAGGTCGTGCAGAACCCGGGGCCGTCGTTGGCGATGACGATGCGATTGCCCTCGTAGCCGAACAACTTGCCCGCGGCGATCGCGATCAACAATCCGACCAGCGAGAGGTGGAACACGAGGTTGCCGAACTCGCGGAGGTATCCCTTCTCCGCCGAGATGGTGATCTCGCCTTCGCGTCGTGATTTCGAATCGCCGCGACGCGTTTCGACGCGCCACCCGCGCAGTTCTTTCGACACCCGGGCAGCAAGTTCGTCGGGAGTCTCGCCGTCCACAACGCTCGTGGTGTGGTGCGGCAGGCGAGCAAGATTGCGCGGCGCATTCACCGGACGGGTGCGCAGCGCCTTCGCGTGCTCCACGCAACGCGGCAGGATGCAGCCGACCAGCGAGATGAAGAGCAATGCGTAGATCGCGGTGAACCAGAAACTGCTGAACACGTCGAACAATTCGAGGCGGTCCATCCACGGACCGAGCGTCGGACGCGCGGCGATGTAGTCGGTGACCTTGCCCTCGTTGAGGGTTCGCTGTGGCAGCAGGGCGCCGGGGATCGCAGCGAGCGCGAGGAGGAACAGCAGTACCAGCGCGGTCCGCATCGAGGTGAGCCCGCGCCAGGTGTTGCGCCCGAGTGCAACGACTCGACCGATCACCGACTGCTTCGGCAGCACGGGTTTCGGGTGGTCGTTATTGTCGTCAGCTGTCATATCGGCAGCGTCACCTCCGAGATAAATGCGTCGCGAACCCAGCCGACGAACTGGTCCCACGCGCCGGTGACGAGGGCGATCCCCACTGCCACCAACATGATTCCGCCGAAAATTTGAATGGTGCGTGCATTACGACGCAACCAGCCGACGCCGGTCAGCGCGCGCGCGGATCCCAGCGCCAAGATGATGAACGGCAGGCCGAGTCCGATGCAGTACGCGACGATCAACGTGACACCACGCGCGGCCGTCATCCCGTCGGTTCCCGCCGCTACGGACATCACGCCTGCCAATGTCGGACCGAGGCACGGCGTCCAGCCCAGAGCGAACACTCCCCCGAGCAGCGGCGCACCCACCAGTGACGACACGCGACGCGGTTCGAAACGAACGTCCTTCTGCAGCGCCGGAATCAGCCCGATGAAGACGAGACCCATTGCGATGGTGACGACACCGCCCACTCGCATCAGGACCTCGCGGTTGACGAGCAGCGTGGAGATCACGCCGAATACCGACGCGGTCGCGAGGACGAACACAACGGTGAAGCCCGCGACGAACAGTCCGGCCGCACCGGCCACCCTCAGTCGACTGCTCCGGGTGATCGTCCGCGTCTTCGCTTCTTCGGCGGTGATCGCGGGAGCGTCGGCACCGACGACGCCGGCCAGGTAGGACAGGTAGCCGGGAACGAGCGGCACGACGCACGGTGAAGCGAACGACACCAGACCGGCGAGCACACAGGCGCCGAGGGCGAGCAGAAGCGGACCGGACGACGCCGCGTTCTGAAACGCTTCGCCCACACCGGCACTCAGTGTGTCGCTGCCGGCCAGCAGCGTAGTGGTCGTGGTTGTCATCTTTACTGCGCGTCTTCCTGAGCTACTCGCTGGACGACGGGCAGCAAATCCTCGGCGAGAAGTTCTTGGAGGAACACCGCGGCGACGCGATGCTGGCGGTCCAGGACGATCGTCGTCGGAATGACCGACGTGGGGTAGCCGTCACCGAGGGCGATCAGCGAACGCATCGACGGGTCGTAGATCGACGGGTACGAGACCTTGTTGTCGACCACGAAGTCCTGCGCTTTGTTCTTGGTGTCGTCGCGGACGTTGATGCCGAGGAACTGCACGCCCGAATCCTTGGTCTGCTCGTAGACCTGTTCCAGGTCGTCGGCTTCGGCGCGGCACGGTCCGCACCACTGACCCCAGACGTTGAGAACGACGACCTTGCCCTCGAAGTCCTCGACACCGACCTTCTGACCTTCGTTCATCAGATCGGGCCCGGAGAGCTTGCCGATGGTGCCTCGGTCGGACGGCGGATCGTAGAAGATCTTGGTTTGTCCGCCCGGTGAGACGAAGTCGAAAGTTCCGCCCTGTGCGACGGCGTCGTCGCCGGTCGCGCAGGACGAGAGAAGAAGCATCGCCGACGCAGCGGCTGCGAATGCTGCGGCGATGCGGCGCGAAATCATGCTCCTGTCACTCTCGGGTCGGAGGCGCCGGCAGGTTCGGAGTAGACGATGTCGACCAGGGTGTCGCCTTCGTAGACCAGTGAAGTCAACGAGGCCAGTCCACACTGACGGTGACGGGGGTCGTGCCAGAGACGCTCGCCCTGCAGGAATCGACGCAGTGTCCAGACCGGGAGCTGATGGCTGACGACGACGGCTTCGTGTCCGACTGCCGCGACGCGTGCGGCATTGACGGCTGCGAGCATGCGATGCGCGATCTGCAGGTAGGGCTCGCCCCAGGACGGGGTGAACGGGTCACGCAGTTTCCACCAGTGACGCGGACGCGAGAGCGCACCGTCCCCGACGGCAACCTTGAGACCCTCGAACTCGTTGCCTGCCTCGATCAGGTTTTCGTCCGTGACGATGTCGAGCTTGTGTGCCTCGGCGATCGGAGTCGCGGTCTCTTGCGCCCGCTGCAGCGGCGACGCGACCACGTGGGTGATGTCGTGATCGGCGAGCACCGACGCGACCGCACGAGCCTGAGCTTCGCCCGCCACCGACAACCGGAAGCCCGGGAGCCGTCCGTAGAGGATCCCGCGCGGGTTGTGTACTTCGCCGTGGCGCAGGACGTGGACGATGGTGCGGGTGGACGTGTGGTCGGGGTGATCGGCGTCGGTCACAGTCGAGGGTCCTCGCTGAAGATGATGGATGTCGGAAGCGTGCGGGTGTTCTGGAATGGGAACTGGTCAGGGCTTGACGGCAGCAGCTGCGGCCTTGGCTGCGTGCGGCATGGCGTCGGCGATGATCGAGAAGGCTCGATCGTCGAGTGCTGCGGAGACGAACCACGCTTCGAACGCGCTCGGCGGCGGGTACACGCCGCGGGAGAGCAGTGCGTGGAAGAAGGCGGGGAATCGCCAGGTCTGCGCGGCTTTGGCTTCGTCGTAGTTGGTCACCGTGTTCTCGGTGAAGAACACGCTCACCAAGGTGCCTGCGTACTGCACTCGGTGTTCGACGCCTTCGGCGGTGAGTGCTTGGGTCATGAGGTCGCCGAGGGCGGTCGCGTTCCGGCCGAGCTTGGCGTACACCTCGGCGTCGGCGGCGCGCAGGCTCGCGAGTCCGGCGGCGACGGCTACGGGGTTACCCGAGAGGGTGCCTGCCTGGTAGACGGGACCGTCCGGTGCGAGGTGGCCCATGATGTCGGCGCGGCCGCCGAATGCTGCGGCGGGCAGTCCGCCGCTCATGACCTTGCCGAAGGTGTAGAGGTCGCCTGCGACGTTGTCGATGCCGTACCAACCCGAGGCACTGACGCGGAATCCGGTCATCACCTCGTCCATGATCAGGAGTGCGCCGTGCTCACGGGTGAGACGACGCAGTCCCTCGTTGAAACCGGGAAGCGGTGCGACGGCGCCCATGTTTCCGGCGGCAGCTTCGGTGATGACACACGCGATGGCGCCGGGATTGGCCGCGAAGGCCGCGGCCACCGCGTCGAGATCGTTGTAGCGCACGACGATGGTGTCTTCTGCTTGAGCGCCGGTCACGCCGGGAGAGGTCGGCAGCCCGAACGTCGCGAGGCCGGATCCGGCGTCGGCGAGAAGGGCGTCGACGTGGCCGTGGTAGCAACCGGAGAACTTGACGATCTTGGTCCGCCCGGTGAATCCGCGGGCGAGGCGGACTGCGCTCATCGTGGCTTCGGTTCCGGAGTTGACCAGGCGAACCTTTTCCACGGGCGCGACGCGGGCGACGATTTCCTCGGCGAGAGCGACTTCGCCTTCGGTCGGCGCACCGAAGGAGAGACCGCCGAGCGCGGCTTCGCGAACGGCTTCGACGACTGCCGGGTGAGCGTGCCCGAGAATCATCGGACCCCAGGACGACACCAGGTCGACGTAGTTGTTTCCGTCGACGTCGGTGAGGGTGTAGCCGGATGCTTCGCGAATGAATCGCGGTGTTCCGCCGACCGAACCGAACGCGCGGACGGGCGAGTTGACGCCACCCGGAATCACGTTGCCGGCACGTTCGAAGAGCCGAGCGGAGTTCGTTGCATGCACGTCGGGATCACCGGAAGACACAGTCACGGCTTCCAGTGTCCCAGTTCTGTCGAATCTGACAACGACAGGGTGTAGGACTTCGGTGCTCGAGGCGAGTTTTCCGGTCGAACCGGGCCCCGCGTGAGACGATTCCGGGCATGAAGCGACTGTTGACGACGCTGATGGTCTCGGCTGCGATTCTTCTCACATCGTGTGGTTCGGACGCTTCGAACGACGACAAGGCGACAGTTTCGTCGCCGCCGAGCGCCACCGACTCGGCTCGAACCACCGCGGCGACGAGCACCGACCCCGCGTTTCTCGGCGGGTGTTCGGCGGTGTCCGTCTACGTTCAGCAGCGTGTTCAGAGCGGCGACACGTCGACCCAGACGGCGGGCGCCGACTTCCTGAAGATCGTCGAGAACGACCCTTCGTACCAGGCTATGTCCGAGAGCGAGAAGGAACTCTTCCGCCAAGGAATCGAAGCGGGTGCCGCGGGCTCCTGCTGAATGTGAGGTTGGGATCGAACCGGGTTGCCCGCGGTGCGCTACGCGCTATCGTCGGTTCCATGGCCACCACAGCGGACCACCTCAGGACAACACTCGACGGACGCTGGCGGGAGGTGCGTGAGCGCGTTCGCGGCGAATTGAACGACGAACGTTTTGCTCCGCACTACACACCCAACACCGCCATTGCGCGCTCCAAGGCTCTCGAACAGATGCGGGTCCTCGCCGATCTCGGGTACGCCGCAAACGGTTTCGCCGTCTCTCACGGCGGAACGGGCGACGCGGGTGGCGCCGTCACCAGCATCGAGATGCTCGCGATGTCCGACCTCTCACTGATGGTCAAGGCCGGCGTCCAGTGGGGTCTGTTCGGCGGCGCCATCGAAAACCTCGGCACCGAGCGTCACCACCAGGCGTACGTCAAGCCGCTGATCGATCTGGACCTGCTCGGTTGCTTTGCGATGACCGAGACCGGTCACGGCAGCGACGTCCAGGAACTCGAAACCACGGCGACCTACGACGTCGAGACGGGCGAGTTCGTCGTCAACTCCCCCACTCCGTCCTCTCGCAAGGACTACATCGGCGGCGCTGCCCAGCACGCCACCGTCGCAGCGGTGTTCGCACAGCTGATCACCGGAGGCGAAAGTCAGGGCGTCCACTGCTTTGTCGTGCCGATTCGTGACGACGCCGGCAACGACCTCCCCGGCGTCACGACGTCCGACTGCGGGCTCAAGGGTGGACTGCCCGGAGTCGACAACGGCCGCATCGTCTTCGACCAGGTCCGCATCCCGCGTGAGAATCTACTCAACCGTTACGCCGACGTCGCCGAGGACGGCACGTACAGCTCGGCGATCGAGAACCCGAACCGTCGTTTCTTCACGATGGTCGGCACACTGGTTCGTGGACGTGTCACCGTCGGTGGTTCCGCGGCAGCGGCCGCCCGCGTCGGATTGGCCATCGCCGGTCGATACGCCCTGCAGCGCAGGCAGTTCAGTGCTCCGAAGAGTGACGACGAAGTCCTGATCATGGACTACCTCGTCCACCAGAAGCGTCTGCTGCCGTTGATCGCCCGCTCGTACGCTCTGCAGTTCGCACAGAACGAACTCGTCGCCGCGATGCACGACATCCAGAGCAGCGACGACCCGGATCCGCAGGAGCAGCGCGAACTCGAAGGTCGCGCCGCCGGACTCAAGGCCGCCAACACCTGGCATGCCACTCGGGCCATCCAGGAGGCACGCGAAGCCTGCGGCGGCGCAGGCTATCTCGCCGAGAACCGCCTCACCGCACTCAAGGCGGACACCGACGTCTTCACCACGTTCGAGGGTGACAACCACGTTCTGACGCAGTTGGTCGCAAAAGAACTCCTCACCTCCTACGCCGACGAAGTCCGCGGCATGAGCCCGGTCGACTGGATGCGCTTCGCCGCTACGACGGTCTCCGACGTGGTCAAGAAACGCACGGCAGCGCAGCAGATCCTGCAGACGATCGTCGACACTCGCCAGGACAACGAAGAGGACGGCAGCCTCTTCAATCGCGGCACCCAGATGAAGATGTTCGAAGACCGCGAAGAGTACCTACTCGCCACTGCGGCAAGGCGATTGCAGGCAGCGCAGAAGCGCGAGGAGAACCCGTTCGACGCGTTCAACTTCGTGCAGGACCACGTGCTCAAAGCCGCTCAGGCGCACATCGAGCGCGTCATCCTGGAAGCATTCGTCGCCGGCATCGACTCGTGTGAGGACGAGACCGCAAAGGAACTCTTCGGCGAGGTGTGCGATCTCTACGCACTGTCCGTGATCGAAGAGGACAAGGCCTGGTTCATGGAGCACCGGCATCTGTCGGTGGAGCGTTCGAAGGCCGTGACGCGCGGAATCAACGAGCGTTGCCGCACCCTGCGCCCCCACGTCGAGACACTGATCGACGGGTTCGGCATTCCGGACATCCTGCTGGGGTCCGCGATGCTCGACGGACCGGGCACCGACGCGGTACGGCTGAAGTAAAGGGTTCGGGTGAGGTCGGCAATCGCCGGCCCCACCACACTCAGTGCGCTGCTGCCTTTTTCGACTGGCGAGAGGCGAGCAGTCCGGTCAGGCCGAGTGCCGCGACCAGCCAGATCCCCAGAACGAGCAGGTGCGGTCCGGCGCCGTTGCCACTGAAGTAGATGACGGAGCGGATGGGCTCCATGGCTGCCGATCCGAGCCAGAACGAATGGATGTGCTGCCAAAATCCCGGCAGGAACGACACCGGAATGGCACCACCCGAACTCGGGAAGTTGATGAAAACGAGCACCGTCAGCACCGCGAAGATCGCGGCTTGGCCGAGCAGTCGATTGAGCAGGATGCTCACCGCACCGACGGTGAACGTGTAAACCATCGAGATTCCCAGCAGTTGCAGGATCTGGCCGAATGACGCCCCGAAGGCGTGCATGAAGATGCTGGTGATGCCGAAGGCTATGAGCGGGGTGAGTATCGCCGCACCGGCCAGGATCGAATACTGCTCTCGCAACCGCATTCTCGGCGCAACCTGACTGAGCACCGTGATGGTCAGGTAGCCACCGAGGGTGCAGACGATCAGGAAGTAGAAGAGTCCGACGGTCGAGGAGTCTCGCGCCGTGACAGGCGCCGAGTCGATCACCGTGACCTGCTGCCCCGTCTGCTCCGCAACCGAATGCGCCAAGCTGCTCACCACGGAAACCGTCGAGGCGCCCGCGCCGGTGGCGATATGTGCGGTCACGGTGTCACCGATCTCGATGGCGCCGATCGCATCGCGGTTGTCGATCCGAGAGAGTGCGTCGGCGGCGTTGGCTGTGGCAACGATGTCGAACTTGCCACCCGACGAAGCCTGGATTCCGTCGATCAGCGGGGCCGTGACGGACGGCGACCCGACCACCACGATCGGTGCCTGATTCGGCGTCGGCGCATGGAAGGCGCTGACGTAGCACAGGCAGAACATGATGACGAAGAACAACGGAAATGCGAGTCCACTGCCCACCATCTTCCAATTGGTCGGCGGATCGACAACTTCTTCGCTGGGTACTCGGACGTCGGTATCTGTCATATTCCACGCTCTCTTCACTAACCGCATCTAGCTGTCAACACCGTTGACAGACTCAACAGTCAACACCGTTGACACGTTATAGTCAACGCCGTTGACAACGCGGTCGGCGAGCGAGCACGGAGGTCGATGTCGTGACACCCACGAGGCACACGCCAGAGCAGGAGCAACCCTCGACATCCGAGGCGATTCGCGCGGCGGCGTTCCAACTGTTCGGCGAGCACGGGTTCGGCGGCACGTCAGTTCGCGCCATCGCCAAAGTTGCCGGAATCGATCCGGCCCTGGTCATCCGGCATTTCGGGTCCAAAGAAGCACTGTTCCTGGAAACCACGCCGGTTGCGGACTACTTCGAAGGCCAGTTCGACGGCCCACTCGACACCCTCGGTGAGCGAATCGCCGCCTTCGTCCTGGGCAAGGCCGACGCCCGGATGCTGTCGGTGTACACAGCGCTCATGCGAGCGTCGGACAGTCCACGCATCCGGGAGCGACTCAGAGACATGACCGGAGTATTCGCCACCAATCTCGCCGCTCGTCTAGACGGCGAAGACGCGTACACCCGCGCACTCCTGGTCTCCGCCCAGGTGTCCGGGCTGTTGAGCGTCCTCAGCGACGAGAGTATCCCCCAGTCCGCAGATCGCGACGAGTTGGCAAAACTCTACGGCCGGGCGATGCAGACGCTGATCGATCAGTACTGAGCGATGACCTCCTCGGCAAACCGCCGAACGGAGTCGAGTCGCCCCTGACGATCACCGGCGTCAACTTCGTAGCGATACCAGGGCAAAACTCTGATTTCCGTGACTCCGAGAGTCTCGAGTTCGCGATATCCGTCCAGATCACGAACATCCGTCGGCGAGACGTTGACGCCGAAAGGAACATCGGCACGACCGTACTCGACCCGCAATTCCGTGAGACAATCGATGGCGCAGGCTAATTCGGCTTTGGTCGTGTTCACCGACATCCAACCGTCGGCCAGCCTGGCTGCACGACGCAACCCCGGTTCGCTGTGCCCACCGATGTAGATCGGAACCGGAATCTCCGGAGCAGGACTGATCATCAGAGCGTCGAAATCGTAGTGCTTGCCGTGGTATTCGACCCATTCCGGCCCACGTCCCGCACACACCGCCTTGATGATCTCGATGGCTTCGTCGGTACGCGCGCCGCGGGTGCGCATCTCGGTACCGGTGAAGGTGAATTCCTCGGGAATCCAGGACAAACCGACGCCGAGAGCGACGCGGTTCCTCGACATCACGGCCATGGTCGCGACCTGCTTGGCTACCAACAGCGGATCGCGCAGTGGAAGTTTGAACACGTTGGTGTAGAAATGAATTCGCGATGTGACGGCCGCCATCGCCGCCATGGCAATGAACGGATCAGGCATCGGCGTCTCGGGCGCCCACATCCGCTTCCCGTCAGCAGTGTACGGGTACGGCGCCGACACCTGCTCCGGATAGAACACGGAATCCGGCATCGCGATTCCGTCGAACCCCACCTCTTCGGCGACCTGCGCCAACTCGCACAGTTCCAGGGCGTCGATCATCGCACCGGCCAAGGACCACTTCATCGTTCCACCGTTTCGCCGTTGGGCGAGATCCAAGCGCCGCCCAAGAACATGATGTCGGTGATGTTGCGTACGACGCCGTGAACATTGCCGTCCCATGCGGTCAACACCGACGCCGGCCCCCAGATCACGTAAGGCACAGTCGCGTTGGCGTACTCCTGCACCTTGCTGATCGCCTCACGGACAGCATCGTCCGTCGATGCCGTCTGCACAGCTGTGATCATCGCGTCCATCTCCGGGTCCGCGAAGCCGGACGGGTTGTTCTTCGAATCACTGGCCATACTGTTGTACAAATTGAGGTACGGCGCTTCTTCTCCGACCGGAGCGCCACCTCTGGTCATGTCGAAATCGTGGTCCTTGTATACCCGTCGAACCAGATCGGTCACATCGGTCGCGTAGTCGATGGTGACGTCGAAACCGATCGCGTTCAGCGACGCCTGAACCGTCAGTGCCGTCGCCTGTTGGCTCGGCTCCGAGGTGGTGAGGTAGCGGAGTTTCCCGTCGTACCCGTCGGACTTCGCTTGATCGAGCAGCGCCTTTGCCTTCACCTGATCGAACGGAATGCCTGCTGTGTTGTTGTACCAACGTGACGTCTGCGGGACCAGTTCGGAACTGGCGGTGCCCAATCCGTTGTTCGCCCGGGTATTGACCGCCGCCGGATCCACCCCGTAGGCGATCGCCTGACGGACGCGAACATCGGCCCCGGGCTTGCCCTCACGGTTGTTGATCGTGCCAATCCCGTTCTGTCCGGTCGGACTGAGGTAACCCGAGTATCCGTCGTCGAGAGCTTGT
This sequence comes from Rhodococcus sp. IEGM 1406, assembly GCF_030056745.1. Classification (NCBI taxonomy): domain Bacteria; kingdom Bacillati; phylum Actinomycetota; class Actinomycetes; order Mycobacteriales; family Nocardiaceae; genus Rhodococcus; species Rhodococcus sp. IEGM 1406. The sequence continues at coordinate 195,179 of NZ_JASHKO010000005.1, forward strand.
TCGATCACGGCCTCGTCGCGGAGGATGTACGTCATGTCGATCTGGCCGCTCTTCAACGATTCGTACTGAGACTGCGCACCCGACGTGGGAACAAACCGCACTGTGTCCAGTGGAGGTTTACCGCCCTGATAATCCGTGCGTGCGGCGAGTACCAGTTCTTCGTGCGGGGCGAACTTGGCCAAGGTGAACGGACCCGCCCCGATCGGTGTGAACGCTCTCTCCCCGGTTCCTGAAACCGACCCTGCCTCTCCCCCTGAACTTCGCGCAACGATCATTCCGGGCCCGAGCGACAACAGCGCCGGGAATTGACGCCAGGGCCGCTCGAGCACGAATTCGACTGTGGTGGCGTCGGGCGTCTCGATCCGATCCACGATGTTGAGCCAGGTCTGCGATACATCACCCTTGCCTGCCACGAATCGATCGATACTCCACTTCACCGCTTCCGCGTCGAGCGGACTTCCGTCGCTGAAGGTGAGGCCGTCAGCCAAAGTGACGGTGTACGAGGTGAAGTCGCTGTTGTTCGACAGTGTCTTCGCGAGTTGTGGCACGAAGCTCCCGTTTGTGGAGTCGCTGCGTACCAGCGTGTCGTAAATCGCGGCCATTTCGGTTCCGCCGGTCGAACCGGCGGCTTGCGTTCTCGTGGGGTCCAACGAGGAAGGGAACGAATAGGACCCGAAGGTGAGAACACCGCCGTCGATCCGCTCCCCCACATCTGGGGCGCCCACAAAACCAGCTGCGCCACTACTGCTCGGTGAAGCCGATCCCGAGTTGTCCCCACTGCTCGACGCGCAGCCGGCCAACATCAATGCACCGGCAAGCCCGAGCGCGACAAAGCGAGGGCCGAACCTAATCTTCCTGGTGTACATACGTTCCCAATCTCCGTCAGCGTGTCAGATCTTGACTACCTTCGACGTCGGGATCGGGTGCGAGTCCGCCTTGATCCAGCGCAGCGCCCATGTCCCCTCGGCATGCGAATCGGTGTCGATCCAGTTGCCATAACCCGGATCCTTCGCCGCCACGACGATTGTCATGGTGCCGTCGTCGTTGAGCTTCGCGGTGTGATTGTTGATGTAGATGTTCGTGCGGTTGTAGTCGAGGGACTCGACCCAGAAGTTCTGCAGCACGAAGTTGAAGTACTCGCAGTTCGGAACCTCGGTCTCGATGACCCACGCCTCGTCCTCGGCGAGCTTCCAGTAACCGTGGAAGTAGAAGATCGTCGGATCGCCGCCGGCATCCTGGAAGTAGTCCTGTCCCCAGTCGAAGATCTCGTTGGTGTGCGGCTGGAATTTGCGCGACCATTCCAGGAAGGTCTCCGCCATCCCCTTCACGATCCCGACGGACTTGGTGAGGCGCTCGCCGATCTCTTCCGGAGTCAACGGGACGAACTCCCCGTCCGGGTTCAGGCATTCGATGGTCAGATCACCGACAATCTCGTTGCGTCGATCCTGGTGAGTTTGCCGAACGGAGATGAGGTTGCTGTCGGGCGCCAAAGGCAGCCAAGCGCCCTCATCGGGCTTGTCGACGCTCGCGATGAACTCGAAACGGCCGTTCTCGTCGACCTCGAGGTCGTGGATATGCAGATCGCCGGTCTGCAGCATGGTGCCGTCGATGTGGTACCGATTTACGCGCGAGCCGAAGGTGATCAGCGGGACGGTGCCTCGGGTGCCGATGATCCGGTAGTTGTACTTACCGGAAATGTTGGCGCGCATGTAGACGTTGTCCGGGTTGTCGGCACCGATCTTCGTCATCATGTTCGGGTTCGGAGCCGACGAGAACTGCGGCCACCGCGGATCGGTGTACTCGACACAGTTGATCGTGCCGTACCGAAGCAACCGACTCAGGTAGCGGACGCCCTCGGCTTGAGTCAGCGGATCCTGAGGGACGATCTCGTCTTCCAGGACCTTTCCGACCTCGAGCAGATCTGCGCAGAACTTTTCCCAAACAGCATTCATGTGAATCTCCTTGTTTCGGTTGGGGCTTCGCCCTGTGTGCCTTTTTGGTAGTCGGCACTACCAAAAAGGCGCACAGGGCCGGTGGCCTTCAGGGTGTGGTGGCGAACTTCGCTTCGACGTCGGCAGCGCTCACGCCGAAATCCTCGAGCGAATAGCGATGCGACGGACGACGGTGCTCGGCAAGGCTGGCCTGATGCGACGCCTCCACCGCGGCGCGGGCGTCGTCTGTGAAGGGCAGGGCGAACTGTGCATAGATCTTCTCGACGGTGCCGACCGCATCGGCGATGAAGTCCTTGTAGTCGACGTCGATGAACTGATCGGGGTTGTAACGGCTACGGGCATTGTTGAAGTTCGCATTCCCTCGCGCCCACAACTCCAGTTGCGTGCGCCCGATGGCCGGACGATCGAAGGCCCTCGACATGTCGTGTCCGCCCTGCTCTACGAGGCTGAAGGTGGACGCCATCGATGTCAACGGGTCCCGGAAGGTCCGAACGAACAGTGCATCCGGATAGACCGACATGATCTCGTCGATCGCGAAGACATGGCTCGGGCTTTTGAGCACCCACCGTCTGTCCTGGTCGTGCAGCCCGATCAACTGCAGGTTCTTCTTGTGCCGCGCATATGTTTCGGTCCAGTCCTGCTCCGCCAGCCACCGGGTGTAACTCGGCACGTACGCCACCGTCTCGAACGCGGTCGAGAGCATCGTCTGCTGCAGCAGCCGCCAGCATTCCTCGACCTCCTCCGCCCCCATGAAATGAACCTTCATCAGGTCTGCCTCGTTACGCTGGCGAGCACGGTAGAAGGCGTCGGAGCGAACGTAATCTTCGTTCTCCGACCACTTGTCGCGCTCGGGGCGCGGCTGCGGCGTCTCGGCGAGCCACATCTCGGCGCCCTGATGCGCTGGGTCGGCACCGAGCAAGCGGTGCAGCGCGGTGCTGCCGGTGCGGGTCAACCCGACCACGAAGATCGGGCGTTCGATCGGAACATCTACGTGCTCTGGATATTTCGCGAATCCGGCCTCACTGGTCAGGCGACCCGCGAGCGCTCCGACGATCATCTTGCGAGCGATCACCTTGCCGTGAGGAGTGAGGTCGGCCTCGTTCTGGAACGACTCGAGGAGAACTCGAAGTCCTTCGAGATAGCTTTCGCTGCCGAAGTTTTCGTACCCGGCCGCCTCGCGCGCAGCCTGGTGCAGGTCATCGATGGAACCGATGCCGTCGTAATCCTGTGTCATGGCTAGTCCTTGTATGAGTTGATCAGTGGTGCGTGTGACCGCAGTTGACGTCGAGACATTGCCCTGTGATGGCCCTGGCTGAATCGGACAGGAGGAAGACGACAGCGTTTGCGATGTCATCTGGCTCCGGCAATCGGCGCAGATCGGCGCCCGCTGCGATCTCGTCGTAGATCACCTTGGGGTCGACTCCTGCCGCCGCCGCCTTCTTCTCGAACATGTTCTTGACCGAGTCCGCCCAGATATAGCCGGGAGCAACCGAATTGACTCGAACGCCCTTGGGACCGAGATCGATCGACAAACTGCGTGCCATTGCCAGGAGCCCGGATTTCATGATGCGGTAGGCCCCGAACCCGGGAAGCTGGTTGCGCAACACCATGGACGTGACCATCACGACGGACCCGTGCGACTCGATCAATGCCGGAGCAAATTCTCTGGTGACGTTCAACGCCGCGAGCAAGTTGATGTCGATGCCCGACTGGATGGACACCACGTCGGCGTCCAGGAGCGGGACCTGCGCGGGTTGAACAAATGCGTTGTTCACCAAGCAATGCACCGCACCGAACTCAGCGACAGTTGTCTCCGCCAACGAAGCGATCGAATCGACGTCGGTGAGGTTCGTCGGTACGGCCAACGCGATTCCGCCGCGGTCTCGAATCTCCCTTGCCACCGATTCCAAGCGCTCGGGTGTGCGGGCAGCCAGAACAACCTTCGCTCCGGCCGCCGCACTCTGCAGCGCAATCGAACGACCCAGCGCCGGGCCCACTCCCGAGACGACGACAACCTTGCCTGCCAGCAGGCCCTGATGGGTCAGCACAGCGCCTGCGGATCGAGAACAACACTCAGGGAGATGATCTTGCCGTTCTCGTCGAACTCGAACACGTCGGTGGCAGCGAAGTCAGGGATACCGGCGCGCTGCACCCGAAGCTGCATCGCTGCGTACTTTCCCGTCACCGAAATCGGACCGAGCAGGCTGACTGTGAAATCGACCTGCGCGTTCGCGGTATCGAATTCGCGAATCTCGTCGATGCCGCGGTAGGTCTTGACCCCCAGCGGTTCGTGTTGAACTGCGTCGGGCGCAAACAGCGCAACCAGTCCGTCGACGTCGTGACTTCCGAGACACTTGACGTAATCTTCTACGGCAGAAACTATTTCAGCCCTGTCAGGCATGGATGCTCCTCGTGTTCAGGCGGATCAAGAAATGGTTCCGCGGGCGCGGAGATGGTCGACGATCGCGATCGCAGCGTCCTCGGTCGTCGTGACACTGGTGTCGATGTGAATGTCAGGGTTCTGCGGCGGTTCGTACGGCGAATCGATTCCGGTGAAGTTCACCAACTCGCCCCGTCGAGCCTTCTTGTACAGCCCCTTGGGATCTCGCTCCTCTGCGACGGCAAGAGCGGTGTCGACGAAGATTTCGACGAACTGTTCGTCGCCGATCAATTCGCGGGCGGCATGACGCTCGGCCTCGAACGGTGAAATGAAGGACGCGAGCACGATCAGACCGGCGTCCGCCATCAGTCGGGTGACCTCGGTGACGCGACGGATGTTCTCGACGCGGTCGGCTTCGGTGAATCCGAGGTCTCGATTCAGCCCGTGACGGACGTTGTCTCCGTCGAGGAGGTAGGTGTGCGCGCCGAGTGCGTGTAGTTGACGCTCGACATCGTTCGCGATGGTCGACTTTCCCGAACCGGAGAGACCGGTGAACCAAAGAACTGCGGGTTGGTGTCCCTTGAGCCTGGTGTGCGCGGCCTCGTCGACGTCGACGGATTGCCAGTGAATGTTGTCCGATCGACGCAGCGAGTGCGTGATCATGCCCGCACCGACAGTGCCGTTGGTAAGGCGGTCGATGAGGATGAAGCTACCGGTGTCACGGTTGCCGACGTACGGGTCGAACGGGACCGGTCGATCGAAACTGAGGTTGCACACACCGATTTCGTTGAGCGCGAGAGTAGTCGTTGCGGTCTTCTCGAGAGTGTTGACGTTGATCTTGTGTTTCGGTTTGGTGATGCGCGCAGTGACTGTGACGGTACCGATCTGGCACAGGAACGGCCGTTCGGGCAGCATGGGAGCCTCACCCATCCAGACGATGCAGGCCTCGAACTGATCGGCTACGGCCGGCGGATTGTCGCCGATGGACAGCACATCACCGCGACTGATGTCGATCTCGTCGGCGAGCGTGATGGTGACCGAGCGGCCCGCACCGGCAACGTCGAGGTCGCCACCCATGGTCGCGATGCGCTCGACTGTGGACGTCTTTCCACTGGGGAGCACGCGGATGGGATCTCCGGGAGATACGGTGCCGGAAACGATCTGGCCGGAGAATCCGCGGAAGTCGAGGTCCGGCCGGTTGACCCACTGCACCGGCATCCGGAACGGAGCCGCGGCGGCAGCATCGTCGATGTCCACGCTTTCGAGATGCTCGATCAGGCTTGGTCCGGAGTACCACGGGGTATTCGCACTGCGCTCGGTGAGATTGTCACCCATGTATGCCGACATCGGGATGGCGACGAACCCGTCCAGACCGATCTCGTGAGCGAACTCTGCGTAATCCGCGGTAATGGCATCGAAGACCTCTTGCGAGTAGTCGACGAGGTCGAGTTTGTTCACGGCAAGCACCACGTGCTTGATCCCCAGCAACGACACCAGATACGAGTGCCGGCGGGTCTGAGTCAGTATCCCCTTGCGGGAATCGACAAGGATCACCGCAAGATCGGCGGTCGACGCGCCCGTCACCATGTTTCGGGTGTACTGCTCGTGCCCCGGAGTATCGGCGACGACGAACTTGCGTCGCTCGGTCGTGAAGTAGCGGTAGGCGACGTCGATCGTGATGCCCTGCTCACGTTCGGCGGCGAGGCCGTCGACCAGGAGCGCGAAATCGAGCCCCTCCCCCTGGGTTCCGCTCTTGCGCGAATCGGCTTCGAGCGCCGTCAACTGGTCGTCGAAGACGAGTTTCGATTCGTAGAGCAGACGGCCGATCAAGGTGCTCTTGCCGTCGTCGACGCTGCCGCACGTGATGAATCGCAGCATGCTCTTGTTTGCATGACGTTCGAGGTACGCCTCGATGTCGTCAGCGATCAGATCCGAGGAAACAGTCATCAGAAGTACCCCTCTTGCTTCTTCTTTTCCATCGACGCACTGGAGTCGTGGTCGATGACCCGTCCCTGGCGTTCGGAAGTGGTGGTGAGCAACATTTCCGAGATGATCTCGGTCAGGCTCGTTGCGGTCGATTCGACGGCTCCGGTCAGCGGGTAGCAGCCGAGGGTGCGGAAACGAACGCTCTTGAGTTCCGGGGTCTCTCCCGGCAGTAACGGCATCCGGTCGTCGTCGACCATGATCAGCGCACCGTCCCGCTCTACGACGGGCCGCTTGTCGGCGAAATACAGCGGAACGATCGGAATCTCTTCCTGGCGTATGTATTCCCACACATCCAGCTCGGTCCAGTTCGAGAGAGGGAAGACGCGCAGGCTCTCGCCCGGCGCTTTGCGGACGTTGTACATCCGCCACAGTTCCGGTCGCTGCTGCTTGGGATCCCAACGGTGCGCAGCTGATCGGATCGAGAAGATGCGTTCCTTGGCGCGGGATTTTTCTTCGTCACGTCGGGCGCCGCCGAATGCAGCGTCGAACTTGTAGTGATCGAGGGCTTGTTTGAGGCCTTCGGTCTTCCACATGTCGGTATGGACAGCGCTGCCGTGAGTGAACGGGTTGATCCCCTGCTTCACGCAGTCCGGGTTGGTGTGGACGATCAGATCGAGATCGCCTGCAGCAGCGGTACTGTCACGAAGTTTGTACATTTCACGGAACTTCCACGTGGTATCGACGTGCAGAAGCGGAAACGGCAGCTTCGACGGATAGAAGGCCTTGCGCGCCAGATGCAGCATCACGGCGGAGTCCTTGCCCACCGAGTACAACATCACCGGGTTCTCGCTCTGGGCAACAGCTTCACGCATGATGTGAATGCTCTCGGCTTCGAGTCGTTCGAGGTGCGTCAGTGTCGCGGTCATCGGCCCAGTTCCTCCAGTGCTTTCGGGGCGAGTTCGGGTCGGCAGATCAGCAGATCCGGCAACCACGGGTTTTCCTGGTTGTAGCGCAGTTCGCTGCCATCGATACGCGAAACATGCAGTCCCGCAGCATGTGCAACAGCAACGGGCGCCGCCGAATCCCACTCGTACTGTCCGCCCGCATGTGCGTAGATGTCTGCCTCACCCGAGACGACCGCCATTGCTTTGGCTCCGGCGGATCCCATTTCGATCAACTCCGCGCCCATCGAGTCGGCCATGCGCATGACCGGTTCCGGACGACGCGTCCGCGATACGACGACTCGAACCGGCGTCGCGGCATCCCGTTCGGTCCGATCATCGCTGCTCGAATAGGTGACGCCAAGGGCAGGCATTGCGACCGCACCGGTTGTGAGGACACCGTTTTCGGTCAGCGCAACATGAACGGCCCAGTCCGATCGTCCGGCCTCGCCGTACTCACGGGTGCCGTCGAGAGGGTCGACGATCCACACCCGATCCGCAGCCAGCCTCGCGAGGTCGTCAGCCCCTTCCTCCGACAGCACTGCATCCGCAGGAAAGCGTCGGGCGAGTTCGGCGACGATGAATTCGTGACTGAGCCGATCGGCCGCGTTCTTGAAAGTCGCGACATCACCGTCGTTTTCGCCGAGGGATTTCCGATGGTCGAGCAGAAGTTCTCCAGCCGCAGCGGCGATGTCGATCGCCGCGCGTTCATCGTTAGTGCGTGTCATAGGTACTCCACAACTGTGTAGACCTCCCGATCGATACGGGAAGAAAGGTCAGGCCGACCGCAGAGTGTCCAGCACTTTGCACTGGCCTCGATGTGGTCTGCGCCATACCGTAACACCAGAATGAACGATGTTCATTCTATTTCGAACAATGTTCATTCTATGATCTGAGTCACATCGAATTCTGGACGGCGCTCGACAACGAACAGTGTTCGATGTGAATTGAGGATGCCGACCACCGCGACTACGGTGATCAAATGAGCAGTACCAGCAGCAAGTCGATCTACGGCGACGCCGAAGTGCGTCGACGCCGAACTCTCGACGCGGCGATCTCGCTTCTGGACGAAGGAGGCTACTCCGCGCTCACGATCCGCGCTGTCGCCAAACGAGCCGGCACCAGCACTGGCCTGATCTACCAGTACTTCGTCGACAAGCAGGACATCTTCGCCGCCCTCCTCAGCGAAAGTCAGCTGGAAATGGCGGACTTCGTGAACTCGCTCCCCCGCGAGCAGGGACTGAGCGCCTTACTCGAGTCCATGATTTCCGAGTTTGCTCGGCACTGGGCACGGGTGGGTCGACTCACCACCACTTGGCGCGACATCGAAGGCATGGCCGGGTCCGACCGAGAAAGCATGCGGGAACTTCACGCATCCGTAGCGGTCTACAACTCGGCATTGATTCGAGCGCTCACCGAATCTGCTGCAGCCGAAGGGAGCCGGTTGATCGACGACCCCGCGTTGATCCATCTCGTGCTCTCCGGACTCAAAGGCCTGTCGGACACCATCGTCATCAACATCGCCAAAGAAGTCACACCCGAGTACTTCGTAAGCTTCTCCGCCCGGGCGCTCGCGCGGTCCATCACGGAGTGACGGACCGATACCTTACGAACGAACGAGGCGAGCGATGGCCGCCTGAGCTTCCTTGATCTTGACGTCCGCTTCCGGACCACCCTGCTTGGCAGCTTCGACGACGCAACCCGCAAGGTGGGCGTCGAGAAGCTTCAGGGACACGGACTGCAACGCGCTCGTCGCGGCGGATACCTGGGTGAGCACGTCGATGCAGTACCGGTCGTCTGCGACCATGCGTGAAATTCCGGCTACCTGACCTTCGATACGACGAAGGCGCTTGAGCAGATCGTCCTGCTCGGGGCTGTAACTACTCATACCGCAACTATACCCCCTACCCGTATGAGGGCTACTACGATGCGACGAAGCCCACCCGGACGCGGCGCACGACATCGATGGCCATCAGCCCCGCAACCAGAATCGACAACCCGGCGCCCGAGATCCAGAGACCGTCGTAGTGCGTGCTCTCGAACGGTGGAGCGCCCTCCAGTATCGGTCCGAAGTGGGACGTCGTCGTACCCGCTCGCCAGCACACGACCGCCAGAATCGTTGCGGCGACGATACCGAGTACACCGATCCACGTCTTCACGTCGACACGCGGGGATGGCTGTGGCTCAGTCATCGGCAGACCCGTCCGGTTCGACACCAACCACAACGACCTGACTCAACGCCTCGCGCAGTGCCTGATCGTCCTTTGCCCACGCCCGCACCAATCCCCCGGTGGTCAAACGTAAGCCGATACCGTGCCGACGCCTGGGCACTCCGGACAGCTCACCGAGCGCGCGTGCCGTTTCCCACGGTTCCATTTCGTCCTCGTAGGCAGCGTCGTCGGACTCCGGGAACACCTCGGCGATCTCGGTGATCGGCACCTCTTCGGTTCCCTGACGCAACGTGGTCGCGGTCAGAAGTACGCTCGCGTGCCGCCGTGCTGCGATCACCTGCACATAGACCAATCCGGTGAGGATCACGGCGAACATCGCCAGACCGAACCAATGCACCACCGGGCCGGTGAACAGTTCGATGACCAAGGCGATCAGGCAGAAGATCGGACCGAACGCGATGGCCCACCACCGAGAGCCCGGTTCGTAGTACAGAACGTCCGGGCCGATTTCCGGCGCGCGATCAGCCACGGGCAAACCAACTTCGGGTGGTGTCGCGGTAGATCGCGACGCAGGCACAGATCAGCATGACGGGAACAACCAGCGCGAGCACGGTACTGATCCCGGCCACGACCAGCGCGATCTGCAGCACCGCGAACACTCCGGACACGATCACCAGGATCCGTCGGCACAACGCCCTTCCGGCGCGAGTGGGACCGGCGAGGCCGCCGATCGCGAGGCCGGTCAACAGCAGAACCAGCCCTGACACCCGCACGAAGGTGACGTAGATGTCGATGTTTCCGGCCGAAACGCCTTGATCGGTGAACTGCTCACGCAACGAATACGAAGCGCTGGTGACATTGATCAGGCCGAAGAGTATGAGCAGGAACGCGCTGGCGATCCACAGCCAGAATGCTGCCTCGACAGCCGTCGGGCGCCTGACCTTCGTAGAGATACTCACGGGTTCAAGTGTGCGCTATCCGCTGACGATGCCCGGAATCATGAGCATCAGGAGTGTCACCAGAACAGAGGCTCCGAGGATCGCGAACAAGATCACTTCGGTGCGTGAACCACGTTGGCGCAGTGGCGCGTCGTGGGTGCTTTCCGTACGCAGGGCTTCCTGAGAACTCATCGCGTCCGACCTCTCCCCTACTACTTCAGTGACCCGTTTCACAGTACCCCGAGCTACCTACCGGTTCCCCGCCGGGGGGAAACGAAGAAAGTACGGATTGGACTCTTTTCGGTGCATCATCACGATCGCCCCGACAGCAGCAACTGCCTGCAGGATTTCCGCTCCGCCGAACAGCAGAGTGGCCGCGCCGCCGTCTCCGCCGAGCCCGAAGATCACCGGGATCGCGGAGACCAGCATGAAGACGCCACAGAACGTCAGCAACATTCGAGCCCAGTTCTTGCCGCGACTCATCGCGCGCACGAACAGAAGGAACACCGCGGTGACGATCACGACCAAAACCGCAGAGAACACGATGACCAGTGGGAACATGCCCTCCACGTCGGAACGCGTCAGACCGGCGTCGACAGCTGCCTGATTTCTGAGCATCTCGTCGACGAACATCGACTTCTGCCCGAGCAGCATCCAGATCATCGCGCCGCCCTGGACCAACCCCAGCGCCGTCACAGCCCACCACAACTGAATCGCAGTCACGACGTCCGTCGGCGGCTCGGGTTTCGGCGCAGGTCCCGGGTATCCGTTGTAACCGGGGCCGTATCCCGGGATCTGACCCGTCGGCATCGGTCCGAGTTCGCGGTACGGCTGATTCTCGAACGGCTGGTTCTCGTAGGGAGGTTCCCGGCGGGGCGGTTCCTGGCGCGACGGCGGCCACTGCTCGGTCATGACACCAGCGTATCGGTCGATACCGGCGCAGCCACCATGCGTGACTCCGTCACAGCCATCCGGCAACTTCCGACGCCCAGTACGTGAGGACCACGTCGGCACCGGCGCGGCGAATGCTGATGAGCGATTCGAGAATCGCCGCGTCCCGATCGATCCACCCGTTCTGCGCGGCCGCGGTGATCATCGAGTACTCCCCCGAGATCTGGTACGCAGCGACCGGAACCGGAGACCGGTCGGCGGTCTCACGCAGAATGTCCAGGTAGGACATTGCAGGCTTGACCATCACCATGTCGGCGCCCTCGGCGACGTCGAGGTCTACCTCGCGCATCGACTCGCGGCGATTGGCGCCGTCCTGCTGATACGTACGACGGTCGCCTTGCAGTGAGGATCCGACGGCTTCACGGAACGGCCCGTAGAACGCTGACGCATATTTCGCGGCATAGGCGAGCTGACCGACATCGACATACCCCGAAGCATCGAGTGCACCGCGGATCGCAGCCACCTGACCGTCCATCATGCCGCTGGGGCCGAGCAGGTGCGCACCCGATTCAGCTTGCGCGAGAGCCATTTCGACGTATCGGATCAAGGTCGCGTCGTTGTCGACAGCGCCGCCGGCAGTCAACACGCCGCAGTGGCCGTGATCGGTGAACTCGTCGAGGCAGGTATCGGCCATGATGACCGTCGAATCGCCGAGTTCGTCTGCCAGAGCGCGCAATCCGACGTTGAGGATGCCGTCGGGATCGGAGGCACCGGACCCCTGGGGATCCTTGTCCTCCGCCTTCGGGACACCGAACAGCATCAGGCCACCGACGCCGGCTTCCACCGCTTCCACCGCTGCGGACCGCAGCGAATCGAGGGTGTGCTGGAAAACGCCTGGCATGGAACTGATCTCACGCGGTGCGTCGATGCCGTCGGCGACGAACATCGGCAAAACGAGGTGCCGGGGTTCGAGCGAGGTCTCTGCCACGAGTCGCCGGAGCGCAGGAGTGCGCCGGAGCCGGCGAGGGCGATGAGTAGGAAACACGAGAAGTAGCCCTCCTTCGTCGGAACCTGTGAGCGGTTGAGGAGTCCACAGACTCCTCAACCCCTCACGGGTGCGCTAGCGCCTTCGAGACTTCTTGCGCGGGGGCGGCAAAGCACCTTCGGCGCGCAGACGAGCAGCATGCTCGGCGAGAGCCTCCACCAGCGGTCCCACCTGCGAGGTCTCGGGCTGCACGTCGACGCGCAGACCGAACTCGATAGCGGTTTCGGCCGTCTTCGGGCCGATGCACGCGACCAACGTGCGGGCGTGCGGCTTGCCGGCGATGCCGACGAGGTTGCGCACGGTCGAGGACGAGGTGAAGCAGACGGCGTCGAATCCACCGGTCTTGATCATCTCGCGGGTCTCGGCCGGCGGCGGCGCTGCCCGGACGGTGCGGTAGGCGGTGACGTCGTCGATCTCCCAACCGCGTTCGCGCAGGCCCTCTGCGAGGGTTTCGGTCGCAATGTCCGCCCGCGGCAACAGAACCCGGTTGACCGGATCGAAAACGTCGTCGTACGGGGCGAATTCGGCCAACAGGCCTTCGCTGGACTGCTCACCGGTCGGGATCAGCTCGGGGTTGATGCCGAACGAGCGCACCTTGGCTGCGGTTGCTTCACCGATGCAGGCGATCTTCACACCGGAGAAGGCGCGAGCGTCGAGGCCGAACTCTTCGAACTTCTCCCACACTGCGCGAACAGCATTGGTGGAAGTGAAGACGACCCACTGGTAGCGACCGTCGACGAGTCCCTTGACCGAACGCTCCATCTGAGCCGGGCTGCGAGGCGGCTCGACGGCGATGGTCGGAACCTCGATCGGGATCGCTCCGTGAGTGACCAGACGGTCGCTCATCTCGCCGGCCTGATCCTTGGTGCGCGGCACGAGGACGGTCCAGCCGTACAGAGCGCGCGATTCCCACCACGACATCTTGTTGCGCTGCGCGACAACCTTGCCGACGGTGACGATGAGCGAGCCCACCAGTTCGGATCCGGCTTCGTTGAGCGTCGCGAGAGTTGCCTCGACGGTTCGCTGCTGACGAGTGGTACCGCGGACGGTGATCGCAGCAGGCGTCTGCGGGGCCAAGCCGTTCTCGACCAGCGCGCTGGCGGTCTCGGCGAGATGTCCGGACGTCGCGTGCAGGACAAGCGGTCCCGGTGCAGCGGCCAGAGCAGCCCAGTCGACTTCACCGCGAACGTCGGCCTCGGTGTGACCCGAGCCGAGCGCCATGCCGGCGTAGCTCGGCACAGCCGAACCGGAAGGCAGACCCGGGAGAACCTCGAACTGAACCTGCGTACGGGCGACTGCGGTGACCTCTGCGATCACGGAATCCGTGGTCAGCGGGTCGCCGGAGACCAGACGCACGACGTCGTGGCCGTTCTTGGCCTCGTGCACCAATGTCTTTGCAACCTCGGCAGGCTCGCCGAGTGCCGGACGCACGTCCGCGATCAGCTCGCCGGTCTCCTCGTCGCGGCCCATGTCGATGCCGACGAGTGCGACGACGCCCTTGTCGACATCCGGATCGGTGAATGCCATTGCGGCGCCGGTGAGGACGTCACGTGCGCGAACGGTGAGCAGGGCGGGGTCGCCCGGTCCCGATCCCACGAACAGGATCCGTCCGGGAGTGTTCTTTCGGACTCGGGTCATCGGTGATTCTCCAGTGCGCTGTATCGAAATGGGAACTTGGTGCAAGTGCAAAGTGGGGCGTCAAACATCGGCTGCCTCGCCTGTAGTCACGTTCATCAACTCTCGGGCGCCGAGTTCGAGTAACTCGCGCGCTACCGCTCGGCCGAGTTCCTCGGCCTTGTCCGGCGCACCCACTGCGCCGGTACGGATGACGTCCGAACCGTCGATGGCGGCTGCGCAGCCGCGTACCGACAGTTCGTCGAAGATTCTGCCGTCGTCGTCGAGGGATTCGACGATCTCCGCGATCGCTCCCACCGGAGCGGTGCAGCCGGCTTCCAACTCGGCGAGCAGGGCGCGCTCGGCAGTAACTGCCGCCCGGGTACCCGCGTCGTCGTGCTCGGCTAGGATCGCCGCCAATTCCACATTGGCAGAAAGGCATTCGACGGCCAGAGCACCCTGCGCCGGAGCGGGGAGCATCTGCACGGGCTCGATGTTCTCGGTGATGAGATCGAGCAGACCGATACGAGACAGGCCGGCGCGAGCGAGGATCACGGCGTCGAGTTCACCGGATTCGACCTTGCCGAGACGGCGCTGCAGGTTGCCCCGCAACGGCACGATGTCGAGGCCGAGACCGAGTGCCTTCAGCTGCGAAACACGGCGCGGCGCCGAGGTTCCCACCTTGGAACCGGCCGGAAGCTCCCCGAGGACCAGACCGTCACGGGCGACCAGCGCGTCACGCGGATCTTCGCGTGGCGGAATCGCCGCGATGACGAAACGCGGGTCCTGCGCGGTCGGTAAGTCCTTGTAGGAATGCACCGCAACGTCGACGCGGTTGTCCAGCAAGGCTTCTCGAAGCTCTGCCGTGAACACTCCGACGCCGATCTTCTGGACGGGATCGGTGGACTGGTCGCCCTTGGTCTTGATGATGACCAACTCGGCGGGATGTCCGGCCGCAATGAGGGCATCGCGCACGGTACCGGCTTGCGTGGTCGCGAGAAGACTTCCGCGAGTGCCGATCCGCAGCGGGCTCCCCGATCGAGGGGTGGTGACGCTCATGCCTGCAGGTCCCTTCCAGTGCGGTCGCCGTCCACCAGATCGGTGGGTGTGGCCACGGCCGCGGGAGATCCGGGGCTGAGTTCGAAGAGTTCGCGCAGCGCTGCTGCGTAGGAGTCGCCGCCGGGGGCCGACGCCAGTTGCTTGACGCGCACGGTCGGGGCGTGGAGCAGCTTGTCCACGACGCGTCGCACGGTGCGTGCAACCTCGTCGCGCTGCGGATCGTCCAGGCCGGGCAGACGCGAATCGAGTCGCATCAGTTCGGCTTCGACGACGTCGGCGGCGCGCTGACGCAAAGCCGTCACGGTCGGAGTGACCTCCGCGAGGCGCTGTCCGGCAAGGTAGGTCGCAAGCTCGCCGGCGACGATGGTGCGTGCGGCATCTGCGTCAGAGGCGGCGGCGCCTGCCGCTGGATCACGCTGCAGCGTCTCCATGTCGAGAACGGTCACACCCGGCAGGCCGGCGACGGCGGGATCGATGTCGCGCGGCAGCCCGAGGTCGCAGATGACGAGGTGCTTGGTGTTGTCGCGATCGGGCTCGGCGAGTGCGCGGTGCACATCCGCCAGGGTGACCACTGCCCCGACCGCGCCGGTACAGGTGACCATGACATCTGCCTGCGCCATCGCGGCCGAAAGCTGATCGAAGGCAACACCGTCGGCGTCGACGCCGTTGGAGCGTGCCGTCTCTGCCAGGTGCTCGGCGCGTTCCTGTGTCCGGTTGACGACGACGATGCGTGCGATTCCGGCGCGGGTGAGATGCGCAACCGACAGACCGCCCATCGAGCCTGCACCGACAACCACGGCAGTGCGGCCGACCAGGCCGCCCTCACCGATGATGCCCGCTGCACGATCGAGAGCCACCGACACGACTGATGCTCCGGCGGAGTCGATTCCGGTTTCGGAATGCACTCGCTTGCCGACGCGCAGTGCCTGCTGAGCCAGTTCGTGGACGACGCGTCCGGCGGCCTGCTGCGCATCCGAAGATGCGTAGGCCGAACGGATCTGGCCGAGGATCTGCTGTTCGCCGATCACCATGGAATCGAGGCCGCTGGCCACCGCGAAGAGGTGCTCGACGGCTGCTTCGCTGTAGCGGACGTACGCGTGAGCGTGCAGCGCTGTCAGGTCGAGACCCGAATGGTCGGCCAGGATTTCACCGACCTCGGTGAGTGCACCGTGGAACGCGTCCACCACCGCGTAGACCTCCACCCGGTTACAGGTGGAGACGATCATCGCTTCGGAGATGTGCGAAGACGCCAGAAGCTTGTCGATCAGCTTCGGACGATCGGTGTCGGTGACAGCTACTCGCTCGAGCACCGGGACGGGCGCGGTTCGATGCGAGACCCCGACAAGCAGAACACTCACGGCGCGATCACTGATCCGTTTCTTGTCGAACCTGCTCCGACCGGAGCGGGTGAACTGGTGGATGGGACTGACGAAGCGGATGCGGCGTGAGCCACTCGTACTCGCGGCGCGCTGGATGCCTGATCGGCATTGCGCGCACTGTTGAAGGAGAGAACCTGCATCTCGACGGCTAGATCTACACGTCGCAGTTCCACGTGATCGGGAACGTCGAGGGCGATCGGCGAAAAACTCATGATGCAGCGCAGCCCGGCGCTGACGAACTGGTCGCACACGCCCTGAGCTGCCTCGTCCGGTGTGGAGATGACGCCGATGGTCGCATTCAGTTCACGGCAGGCGACGGTCAGTTCCTCGGTGCTGCGCACGACGAGATCCCCGACTCTGCTTCCGATTCGATCTGCATCACTGTCGAAGAGTCCGACCATCTCGAAACCGCGGCGGCTGAATCCGCCGTAGCCGACCAGCGCCTTGCCGAGGTTTCCGACTCCGACGAGAACGACCTTGTGCCCACGATCGAGTCCGAGTGCACGCTCGATGCGGATGCGGAGCCTGTTGACGTCGTACCCGACGCCACGGACACCGTTGGGTCCGAGGAACGACAGATCCTTACGCAACTTCGCTGATCCGACACCTGACGCCTGCGCGAGTTCCTCGCTCGAGACGATGGAGGTACCCCGGTCGGACATCACTCCGAGGACCCGCAGGTATGCGGCCAAGCGCGTCACCGTAGCCTGGGGGATGACGCGATCCTGAGCGATCGGGTCGGTAACCGAGGCGCTGGAAGCGTCGGTGACGGAAGAGCCCGCAGCGCCGGTGACGCGCTGAGCCACAGGCTCATGCGTCTGGTGCGGTTCGGTCACGTCGCTGGCTCCTCGTCCGGTCGACACGACTGTCGACCTCCACGATGCTCCGGGGGAATGTTCACACCACGGTAACCGCTTGTGAACCCATGCACAAAGTTGCTCGAGACGGGTTCGATGTGCCGTTCACCTGCAAAGCGGCTCCGCGGACAACTTTGAGGGTTGCCTTACTTGCGTAAATCGTCACGAAGGCGCTCCTCGTCGACTTCCCAGTAACCGTGCTCGCGTCCGTCGAGAAGAATGACGGGCAATCTGTCTCCGTACTCCGCTCTCAGCTCTGGATCCGTCGCGGCAGCTTCGTCCACGTCGATGCACGTCAATTCCAGCTCGAACTCGGAACAGACCCGTCGCAGGACCTCCGCCGCGCCGACGCAGGACGCGCATCCTGCGCGTGTCAACAGGGTCACTTCATGCGTAGCTGCAGTCATCGACGCATACCTTTCTTCTACGGGGACGCCATCTACTTGATCGGTCGAGTGTGCCTCCGGAGCCCCACTCGGTGCCAAATCGGCGGAGAGGAACGTCACACACCACAGGGAAGGTCACCATCCAACCCATCGGGCCTCATCGCGGAGGATAGGCTGACTCGAAGAGTTCTCTGCTCGAGAATGCAACACGGGAGGTGCGGGTGCCTGCGCGATCACTACCGAACGGCTCCGGATTCGGATCAGGGCTTGCCGGGGTCATTCTCCCCGGACGTCGCCATGTGAAGAATCCGCTGGGCCCGAGTGAGTCGGAAGTTCGAGCCAATCTCGCCGGCGAGGCGAGCGCTGACGCAGCTCTGGCATTGCACGAAGCTGCCAACCCCACAGAACCGGAAACCGGCGAAGAGCCCCCGGCCGTTCCGCGCGACCTCACGGCCGCCGCATTCTTCGACGTCGACAACACCATGGTGCAGGGTGCGTCGATCATCCACTTCGCCCGTGGTCTCGCTGCACGAAAGTATCTCAAGACCTCGGATCTGGTGGATTTCGCGTGGAAGCAGATCAAGTTCCGAGTCACCGGCCGAGAAAGTAGCGACGACGTCGCCGAAGGCCGCGAGAAAGCACTGTCCTTCGTGGCCGGTCGATCCACCGCCGAACTCGCCCGCCTCGGCGAGGAGATCTACGACGAGGTCATCGCCGACAAGATCTGGCCAGGCACGAGGGCGTTGGCCCAGATGCACCTCGACGCCGGACAACAGGTGTGGTTGGTGACGGCAACTCCGGTCGAACTGGCTCAGGTCATCGCCGAGAAACTGGGATTGACCGGCGCCTTGGGCACTGTCGCCGAGAGTGAGGACGGCGTCTTCACCGGCCGACTCGTCGGCGACATCCTGCACGGCATGGGCAAGGCGCACGCCGTACGGACGTTGGCGGTGCGTGAAGGACTCAATCTCAAGCGCTGTTCCGCCTACTCCGACAGCCACAACGACGTTCCGATGCTCTCGTTGGTGGGGACACCGGTGGCGATCAATCCCGACGCAGATCTTCGTGAACTCGCGAAGAACCGCGGGTGGGAAGTTCGCGATTTCCGCACCGGACGAAAGGCCGCCAAGATCGGCGTACCGACGGCGCTGGTGCTCGGAGCGGTCGGCGGGGCGCTCGCGGCAATTCTCGCCAGGCGCAAAGAACAGAACGTCTGAGCGGGTTCGGTCCGGATCGAGCAGCGATCCGGACCGAACTCAGCCGAGAAAGACGTTGCGACGCTTGGCCAACAGTCGATACAGCGTCTGCTGAATGGTTTCCCGGACGTGGTCCGTGACCTCGAACAGGACCATCGGATCGTCGGCGGCACCGCTCTCGAAGGTGTCGGTGACGATGGGCTTTCCGAACTCGATGTACCACTTCGACGGCAACGGAACCAGGCCGAGCGGCCCGAAGTGTGGAAACAGCGGTGTCACCGGGAAATACGGAAGACCGAGAACGCGTGCGAGTGTGGTGAGATCACCGATTTTGGGATAGATCTCCTCCGAACCCACGATCGAGCACGGAATGATCGGAACACCGGTTCGCATTGCGGCCGACACGAAGCCACCGCGCCCGAACCGCTGCAACTTGTACCGCTCACTGAACGGTTTCCCGATGCCCTTGAATCCTTCCGGGAACACGGCCGCGACTTCACCGTCGTTGAGCAGACGCTCGGCGTCGGGGTTGCAGGCCAACGTATGACCGGCTTTGCGCGCCAGTCCACCCACCACTGGCATCTCGAATGCCATGTCCGCAGCCAACATTCGCAGTGGACGATGCGCTGGATGGTGATCGTGCACGGCAACCGACGTCATCAGTCCGTCGATCGGGATCACACCGGCGTGGTTGGCGACCACAAGCGCTCCCCCGGTGAGGGGAATGTTCTCGATCCCACTGACCTCGACGCGAAACCACTTCTCGAACAACGGGCGCAACATCGGCATGACGACGTTGTCCGCGAAATGCGGGTCGAATCCGAACTCGTCGACCTCGTAGTCGCCCGACACCCGACGTCGGAAGAATTCTGCTGCCGAGGCGATCTGGTCGACGATCGCCGACCTGGCCGAATCGACGAACGTGCTCTCACCGCCGTGGTCGGCCGCCGAGGACACTCCGGACGGATGCCGACGTTCACTTTGTTCACGGATGTCACGCTCCGCACCGGTGACGGACTCACGCGAACGGGAAGTTGCCGACTTTCCGGTGTGAGTTGCGCTGGGCCGCAGGGGAATTACCTTCGCCACGTCAGTCACCCCTTCACCGCACTTCGTCCCGACAGCGGCATGTGCATCACGTCTGCACTTGTTGCCGCCGCGGCGGTGTCACCGCCGAGGATGGTGGTCAACGCATTCTCCGCCCGATCGATCCACTCGGACTTGATGATCCGGCGCGTCTGCATCGCACGCATGAAATCGTCGAGTGCTTGCATGGTGGTCCATCGCGGCTCGAACCCCAGCTCGCTGCGCATGCGAGTGGTGTCGAGTCCGCAGCCGAACCGGAAGTACTCGAGTTGCTCGTCGGTGTACAGCCTCATGGACGACCCCACCAACGCGCTCCCGACGCTGCGGAACAGAGCGAGCGGCATGGGAACTTCCACCCTGCCTGCCCGGCGGATCGCCTGCGACATCATGACCACTCCGTCGCCGGCGATGTTGTACGTACCCGAAGCGTGTCCGATGGTCGCCTTCTCCAGCGCCGCGAGGGCATCCTCGACGTGGAGCAATTGCAGGCGCGCGTTGCGCCCGACGATGGTGGGCACGAGTGGGGCGGTGACGTAGTGCCCGACGGTTGCAGTCAGCTGAGGTCCGATCAACGGCGCCAACCGCAGAATCCCGACCGAGATGTCCGGGCGCCGACGCCCCATTCCGCGGAGGTATCCCTCGATCTCGAGGCTGTCGCGGGCATATCCGCCCGGCGGCCGGCGGCGCGCACTCATTTCTTCGGTGAACTGAGCGGGATCCTTGGCACTGCACCCGTAGACGACCGAAGCCGAGCGCAGGATCACCTTGCGAACCGTCGGCGCTTTCTGGCAGACCGCGAACAGTTGCATGGCGCCGATGACGTTCATGTCCTTCATCGCGGCGCGGCTGCCGGCTTTGGGGGCTTTCTGAAGCGTCGACGCGTGCACGACGGTGTCGACCTCGGCGTTTCGGATCACTTTGCCGATCAGCGGATTGCGGATGTCTGCTCGCACGAATTCCGCGCGGCCCATTCTGCGCATCATGTCCTTGCTCGGACTGACGGCGTCGACGGCGATGACACGCTCGATCGACGGATTCTGCGCAAGCCTGGTCACCAGGTAGCCGCCGAGAAATCTGCTCGCCCCGGTCACCAGTACGACGCGAGGCGTCGTGCCCCCTGAAGTGTTGTCACCTTCAACCACCAAGTACCCCCATATCCAGTAGAAACGCGCTCTGCCGAAGCGTCCCTCCCGCGATTTTCCCCCACTTTACGGGCAGAGGGGGTCCCGCGCTGACTACCCAAATTTCGGCCATTCAAGACAAACCGCCCAGCCAATGAGACGTGGCACACATCGCTTCCCCCCGAATATGCTGATGCCCGCCACCCCGGAAGGGGTGGCGGGCATCAACAGGTACTGCTTATTTACCGAGTTTCCTGCGCTGTACTCGGGTACGACGAAGCAGCTTGCGGTGCTTCTTCTTCGACATGCGCTTGCGACGCTTCTTGATCACTGAACCCATAGCGGGTGTCCCTCACGTTCTTCTCTAGCGTTCCTGCGCACGCCGGTCACGTACGCCTGCGCCAAGCAATTGGCGCCTGGCCCTCGTTTTAACTAGCTCAGCGCCTTACGACACCAGCTTGCTGGTACGACAGTGACTCATCGTACCGGTGTGGACTCACTCGGCATAAACCGAGCCTCCGGCACAGCAACCGCTGTGCCCGCGACTCGGCTCACGCCGAGGTCATCCTCTTCGAACCGGCTGGTCAGCCGGCATCGAAGTACGAGGTTTCGAGGTAATCGTGTACCGCCTTCGCGTGTACACGGAACGAACGGCCCACTCGTACAGCGGGCAATTCGCCACTGTGTACCAACCGGTACACAGTCATTTTCGACACCCTCATCAAAGTTGCTACCTCAGCAACAGTGAGGAATTGCGTGCCGGCCACTGCCGGCTTTCCGTCGTGGGACGAACCCATGGACGGCTTGTTTGCAGACACCATTAATCCACATACCTCCAGCACGACTCGCGCCGCCGGCTTCCCCTCCGGCGGAACAGACACGTACGTACTAAGTCGAGCTTAGCTGTACTGGTGGGGTTAAAGCGACGGGTGTGGCTAAACGGACGACTATTCCGCAGCTGAACCCATCGCGGCCGAGCGCGACTTGGCGGCATCCAAGGCATCGAAGAACGCCGTCCGCAGGCCGCCCGCTTCGAGCTGACGCAGTGCCGCAGCCGTCGTTCCACCCGGTGACGTCACCGCGGCGCGAAGATCCGTCGCACTGTCGCCGGTGCGATCGAGCATCGCTGCGGAACCGACCATCGTCTGCACCACCAATTCGGTAGCGACCGGGCGCGTCAGGCCGAGACCGACTCCCGCGTCGATCATCGCTTCGGCAACCAAGAAGAAGTAGGCCGGGCCGGAACCGGAGACAGCAGTGACCGCGTCGATCTGCGATTCGGGAACCGTGACCACCTTGCCGACGCTGCCGAGGATGCCGCGTACGAGCTCGAGATGCTCGGCCTTGACGTGCCGTCCGGGCGAGAGAACGCTCACGCCCTCCCCAACCAGCATGGGGGTGTTCGGCATGACGCGGATGACCGGGAACCCTGCGGGCAGACGCGTTTCGAAGAACCCGGTCGGGATACCCGCCGCAAGGGAAACGATCAATTGCTCGAGGTCGCCGTCCAGATCGACCTTCGTCAACGCGGTGAGCGCCGATTCGACGTCGCCGGGCTTGACCGCGATGACGATGACGTCTGCGCCCTCGGCGGCGTCGGCGATCGTGCTGACGCGGATGGAGTATTCGGCGATCAATTCGTCTGCGCGAGGTTGATACTGCTCGGCGACAACCAGATCCTTGATGGCGTGGCCGGCCTGCAACAGCCCGGAGATCAGCGCCTCGCCGATCTTGCCGCCACCGATAATCGCAATTCTTGTCATGGCGAACAGCCTGCCACGACCGCAGCGATCGACCCTAGCGGGGCATCATCGCCAATTGACGACTCTGTACGACGACTGCGCCCGTCGAATCGAGAACAGCATGATCCTCTTCGAACCACGTGCTGCCCAGAACATCCGAGCTTGCCCGCACGCGAAGCCATCCCGGCGTCGGCAGTCGGCGCAGGTACGTCGTCAACTGCACGGTCGGCGCCCACCCGAACAGGCCGCGGTTCATCGTCACGGGCGCGCTGATGTCGCCCGCCATGATCGCGAACAGCACAGCGGTGTCGATGTCGTTCTCGTCCTCGGGTCGAGGACGAACCCACATCCTGACCTCGGCCTCGCCTTGACTGCCGGTCAGGAAGTGCGCCGAGGTGGTGTCGATTCGCATGTCGCAGCCCTGCCCGACGTGCACGACCTGCGCCATCGGGTGATCGCCGATGACGGCCACCGCACTCTCCGGCGGTTCCGGTGACATGTCGTCGATCGACGAGGCAGTGACGAAGGTGGGGTCGCCGTCATCGGGGAATCCGAGCGTGACCGCCGCGCGAACAGCGCTGCGTCCCGCCTGGCTCAACTCGACGTCGAACAGCGCGACCTGGCGTCCCTGCTTTCGGACGATCACCTCCAATTCGACTTCACCGGGGTCGGGGGCGGACAGATAGTTGGCGCTCACCGCGAGTGGCTGCATCTTCAGAAGCGAGTCGTTCTCACCTGCGCCGTCTCGCAGACATTGACGCGCGGCAGCGGCGCACACAGCCATCATGGAGCCGCCGTGCACTTTGGGCCCGATGGTCCAGATCGGATCGATCGTTGCGGTGTATCGCCCGTCGCCGAGCGAGGTGAGGCGATTGAGATCTTGAAAGGGACTGGTGCTCATCGATTTTCCTGTTCGGTGCTTTCTCGGTGTTGCGGGAAATGTCGTGCGGCCAAGTCTTGGTGCGCCAGGCGTCGCAATGCTGTCAGGACGGGTTCGTACATGGCGGTTCCGAGGACCGCATAGCGAATGCCGTCCTCGGTCGAACTGGTAGGCATCAGCTCGATTTCCACTTCGGCAATTCCTCGGATGTGGTCGCCGTATGCGCGCAATCGCTCGTCCGAGAGGCTCAGTCCGGCATCCTCGAGACCGATCAGTGCACGCTCGAGGTGAGCAACCGCCACGTACCTCGGCTCGTAGACCTGACCGAGAAACTCCAGAACCTTGCGAGCTCTGGGGAACTGTTGATCCGGCACCGGATCGACGTAGGGCGGTAGTTGCGCGATCGCGCGACCGAAAGTCTCGAATTCGGATCGCTCGTCACTGTCCACCAATTCGAGCACCGCACGAATCCGTGGAATCGCGAGTCCCGCCCCGGCCAGCGCCCTGATCAACGCGAGTCGCCGGACGTGCTGTTCGCCGTACCTCGCTCCCGTCGCGCTGGTCGGTTCACCAGGCATCAGCAGACCTTCACGGAGGTAGTACTTGATCGTGGCCAACGCAACGCCGGACTGTGCGGCCAATTCGGAAACCTTCACCGCTCCTCCGTCCAACTCGCTCGGGCCACCACTGGATAGTGATGCTATCCAATGATGGCCGAGCATCGGTAGGCAGGACACGCCTTGCGCTAGGGTTGAACCTTCTCTGCGCACACCACCAGAAATTTCCGAACGGAGCGAACAGGCGGAATGACGGATTTGCAGTCGGGGGCTCAACCCGACGAACAGTGGCGCATCGTCGAACCACTGACGCTGACTCCCCTGCTCACCGCCGCACTCGAGGTGTTCCACGAACTCGGTTACCACGGAGCGTCGGTTCGTGACATCGCAAAACGTGCCGGTGTCACCGTGCCGACGCTGTACTACCACCACGGCAACAAACAAGGCATCCTCGTCGCGCTGATGGAACCGGGCATCGAGAACGTCACCGCACGCGCGAGCGCTGCGGTCGACGCTGCCGGACCGTCGCCGACGGCACAGTTCGGCAATCTCGTCGAGGCGTGTGTTCTGCACATGACCAGTCGCTCCGACATCGCGTTCCTCGATTCCGAACTGCGGTACCTCGAGGACGCCGAACGAAAGAGCTACGCCGCCAAACGAAAGAAGCTCGAGAATCTACTCGTCGACGTTTTGACGGCAGGCGTCGACAGC
Organism: Rhodococcus sp. IEGM 1406; assembly: GCF_030056745.1. Classification (NCBI taxonomy): domain Bacteria; kingdom Bacillati; phylum Actinomycetota; class Actinomycetes; order Mycobacteriales; family Nocardiaceae; genus Rhodococcus; species Rhodococcus sp. IEGM 1406. Next base: position 220,011 of record NZ_JASHKO010000005.1, read on the forward strand.
GGTGAGTTCACGGTCCCGGACATCACCGGAACGGGCCGCGCACTGCTGGGCATGTGTCAGTCCGTCGTCCTCTGGTATCGACTCGACGGACCGCAGACTCCGCGCGAAGTCAGTGTTCTCTACCGCGAGATAGCTCTGAAAGCCGTCGGCGTCACTTCGTGAACGCTGGTCGAATTTCCAGGCATGTCCGATTAGCCCTTAACTGACGAACGTCACACCTGTCGGCTGACACCGAAACCGGGACGCGCCCACTGTCACGGGTCCACACTTAGAAGCAGAGATGCGCGGGGTGGATCCGCAGACCGAGGGAGTTCTTGACGTATGGCCAACAGCAATCCATTTGTTCCTCCGAGCGCGGTCGACGTCGACCTTTCCGCGGTTGCCTGGGGGGCAAACCGCACGATGTCCGACTTCGAGACGGGAATGTGGCGGATGGAAGAGGCGCAGCCGCAACTGCGCTCACCGATCGTTGCGGTAGAGGTTCTCGATCGAGCTCCGGACTGGGATCGACTTCTCGACGCAGTCGAGTGGGCATCGCACGTGGTTCCGCGTATTCGTATGCGCGCGGTGGAACCGGCGATGCAACTGGGCAATCCGGTGTGGTCGGTTGATCCCGAGTTCGACATCGGTTACCACCTACGACGCGTCCGCTTGCCTGCTCCGGCGGACTTCGATCACGCACTGCGCATGTGTCGTCACCTTGCGACCGAACCTTTCGACAAGGCTCGGCCGCCGTGGAGCGCGCTGCTCATCGAGGGTCTCGACGACGGTCGTGCCGTGTTCGTGGTCAAGACTCACCACTCCATCACCGACGGCATGGGCGGCATCCAGATGATGACGCTGCTGCACAGCAGGCGCCCGGATCCCACTCCGAACAAGCCCGACCGCACACCGCCGGCTCCGGAGCACCTGTCGTCGGTAGGTGCATTCGGCGAGGAGGTCGTCAGCGAGATCCGGCGTGCGCCATCCCGTATCGCCAAGCTGGTTCGCGGCGCCACCAATGTTGCGACCACGGCGATCTCGAGTCCGTTCAGCACGGCTTCCGAGGTCCTCGGGTACGCCAATTCACTCCGCAAGATCGTCACTCCCCCAGCTCGTTCCGGTTCCCCTCTGCTCCACGATCGTGGTCTCGGACGGTGGTTCGGAACTCTCGAAGTGGGTGTTCCCGAGCTCAAGGCCGGAGCAAAAGCTGCCGGCGGCTCACTCAACGACGCTTACGTCGCCGCTTTGCTCGGCGGCTTCCATCGCTACCACGAAGCCTTCGGACAATCCGTCGAGAGCATCCCGATGGGTATGCCGATCAGCATGCGCACCGGCGCGGATGCCAACGGCGGCAACCGGTTTGCAGCCGTTCGCTTCAACGGCCCGGTCGCCGAAACGGATCCGGCCAAACGCATCAGGCAGGTGCGAGAGATCGTTCTGAGTCTGCGTGAAGAACCCGCGTTGGACGCTATCGACGTCGCCGCCCCGATCCTCGCTCGCCTGCCGAACTATCTACTCGCGAACTGGTATCTGTCCCAGTCGACAGGACTGGACCTGCAGGCTAGCAACGTCGCCGGCGTACCGGTACCGGTCTATCTCGCCGGAGCGAAGATCGAGCGGATGTTCCCATTCGGCCCGGCGCCCGGTTGCGCGGCGATGGCGACACTGGTCTCCCACGTCGGGGTGTGCTGCATCGGAATCAATCTCGACACCGCCGCGATCACGAAGCCCGCGCTGCTGATGCAGTGCTTGCAGGAGAGCCTGGACGAGATCGTGGCTCTCGGAGTCACAACGGAAGGTGCGTGAGTCATGAGCGAGAACACGACCAACCCGCGCGTGTACCTCACCGAAACCATGACAGAGGCCGAAGCCGGCGTGCTGCGAAAGTGGCTTGCCGACAAGGCAACCTCATCCGAAACTCGGCCGGTCACCGTGAACATCACCGACAAGACTCTGGCAGAACTGGCGGCTCGGACCGACGACCCGATGCTCGCACCGCTTCGCGTGGTGTGGATTCCGGACACCCATACCAAACACAATGTCGCGGTGCGACTGCGTGATGCACTGGCACCACGGGATCCCCTCCACCCCGGACGCGGTGCGCAACGCAGAACCCTGCGCACCGACCCCTCACGGTGCCAAGTCATCGAAGGTGAACCAGCACCACTGAGCGATCTCGAGCGTCGCCTCGAAAAGAGCGGTGGCGGTTCACTACCCGAGTTCATCCGACGGCAGGCCGCCCTCGCACTCGAGCGCGCCGAATTGGGCCTTCTGGGTGGCCAGTACAAGGTGTCGCGGTTCGTCGTCGACGAGATCACCGACACCCGCCGGTTCACCACCGAGGTGATGGCTTTGGCCGACCGGTTGAACATCGCCGTCGCCGAAGTCGACCGCCGCGCCCGTGAAGCTCTCGAAGAAATGGTTGCCACCCAGAGTCGCCAGGCCATCGCGGTGTGGGATCGCCTGGGCCGCTACTTCGCTCGCGCCTACAAGCTGGACGTGGACACGAGCCGCTTCGAGGAACTCCGTGAGCTGAACAAGGAACACTCACTGGTCTTCCTCCCCAGTCACCGTTCGTACCTCGATCCCCTCGTCCTGCGTCCGGCGTTGATCGCGAACGGCTTGCCGCTCAATCACGTCATGGGCGGCCTCAACATCAGCTTCTGGCCCATGGGCTCGATCCTCAAGCGCAGCGGCACCGTCTTCATTCGTCGAAGCATCGGCAACGACGAGGTCTACAAGTGGTCGATGCACGAGTACATGCGCTACCTGCTCACCAAACGCTTCAATTTGGAGTGGTACATCGAAGGTGGACGCGGGCGTACCGGGAAACTACGCCCACCGCGCTTCGGTCTCCTGACCTACCTGACCAAGGCCTTTCAGGTCAGCGGCGCATCCGACGTGTACCTCGTCCCCGTCGCGCTGAGCTACGATCAGCTCTACGAGGTCGGGGCAATGGCTGCCGAGGCACTCGGCGCCGAGAAGACACCGGAAGGCCTGCGCTGGATGGTGGGTTACGTACGCGCACAGGGAAAACGCAACGGCGTCGCGCACGTGACCATCGGCCGGCCGCTCTCACTCGCGGACGCACTCAGCCAGGAAACCGATCAGCGCCTCGCCATTCAAAAGGCCGGCATCGAGGTGTGTCACCGCATCAACGAGGTCACACCGGTGACCGTGTCTTCACTGGCGATGTTGGCGTTCCTCGGAATCGAAGACCGGGCGTTGACAGTTCGTGAACTCACCGCGATTCTCACGCCGCTGTTCGGATACATCACCGCGCGAAATCTTCCGATCGCCGGCGACGTCGAACTGTCCGATCCGCGTGTCATCGAGAAGGCCCTGCAGACACACGTAGATTCCGGTGTGCTCGAGCGCTTCGATCGCGGCGGCGAGCAGGTCTTCTACCTCGGCAAGGACCAGCATCTTGTTGCTGCCTTCTACCGCAACAACACAATTCACTTTCTCGTCGTGCGCGCCATCACCGAACTCGTGCTCCAGGCAGCCGTCGAAGAGCGGTTCGAGGATCCCGTCGGAGACGGTTGGGCCGAGGCCAAGCGCATCCGCGACCTGATGAAGTTCGAGTTCTTCTTCAGCGACCGGGACACGTTCGAGCAGGAGATGCGAACCGAGCTGACCCTGATCGATCCCAAGTGGGAAACCGTCATGGCCGCCGACAAACGAACCGAGCACATGATCGAGACGGTGCGGCCGTACCTCGCGCACCGAGTGCTGCAACCGTTCCTCGAGGCGTACCAGGTTGTCGCCGATCAGCTTGTGCTCGCGCCGATTTCGACGTCGTTCGACGAAAAGTCCTTCATCAGCAACTGCATCGACGTCGCACATCAGCGTCGCCTGCGGCAGCAGATCGCCAGCAACGAATCGGTCTCCGGTGAGTTGTTCGCCACTGCACTGAATTTGGCGCGCAACCGTAACTTGATCGAAGTCGACGACGACGGAGTCCGGGCCAGGCGCCTGGCGTTTGCCGCGGAGATCAAGGTCCAGGTCGAACGTCTGCGCCATATCCGAGCACTCGCGCATGCACGGCTCGATCAGGTGGCAATGCCCGTGCCCGACGCCGCAGCAATAGTGACCATTCCAGAAGCAAACCGAGCACCCGCCGAGAGCGAGGAAGTAGGACTGTGACCGGACTCGAGCGTCTGCACTCCGCCATCGAAGCCGCGCCTCCCGGGCCCGGAACGATCGCCGCCTTCGACCTCGACGGCACGTTGATCAGCGGGTACTCAGCCAGCGTTGTGTACCGAGACCGCCTGCGACGCTTGGATATCAGCGTCGGCGAATTGTTGCGCACCACCGGCGCCGCGATCGACACCCAGTTCCGTGGCGCTGATGTCGGAGCGCTGATGGACATCGGCGTTCGCGCCCTGGGCGGCCGTACCGTCGAGGAACTCAACGACTGGGGCCGACGGTTGTTCAAGCAGGAGATCGCCGCGATGATCTACCCGGAAGCCCGTGGGCTACTGGCGGCGCACCGGCGAGCCGGCCACACGATCGTGATGGCCACGTCGGCGACTCCGTTCCAGGCCAAGTACGTCGCCGAAGATCTCGACATCGAAGACGTGCTGTGCACCGAACCCGAAGTCGTCGACGGCATGCTCACCGGCGAACTGTCCTCGCCCGCTCTGTGGGGGCCGGCCAAGGCCAATGCCCTTGCGGGCTATGCCGAGAAGATGGGCGCCGACTTGAAGAACGCGTTTGCGTACTCCAACGGTGTCGAAGACGTCTTCATGCTCGAGGCCGTCGGGCGACCTGTCGCGTTGAATCCCGATCGTGGTCTGGCCAGGATCGCGTTGCGCAATCACTGGCCTTCGGTCAGCCTGCGTAAACCGCAACGCGGCGCAACACCGATCTCGACGATCCGAACGGCAACCGCCATGGGTGCGCTTGCTGCCACCGCCGCCCTCGGCGCGTCGGCGGGCATCGTCACCGGCAACCGTCAACTGGGTGCGAACCTGGTCGGCACCTACGGCCCCGACATCTCGCTCTCACTGCTCGGCATCGACGTCGAGATCGACGGCGAGCACAACGTGTGGGACCACCGCCCGGCGGTGTTCATGTTCAACCATCAGAGTTCCCTGGACATGTTGGTCCTGGGAACTGTGATCAAGCGTGACGTGACCGGCGTCGCGAAGAAGGAAGCGGCAAGCGATCCACGGTTCATGCCCGTCGGTGCACTGCTCGACGTCGCCTACATCGACCGCACCGACACCACAAAAGCGAAGGCTGCGCTGCAACCGGCAGTCGACAAGCTCAAGAATGGTGTCTCGATAGTCATAGCTCCGGAGGGCACCCGTTCTCCGACGCCACGCCTGGGCCCTTTCAAGAAGGGCGGATTTCACTTGGCGATCCAAGCCGGTGTGCCGATCGTGCCCGTGGTGATTCACAATGCGGGTGAACGGATGTGGCGCAATTCGCTTGTCGCCCATCCAGGCCCGGTCTACGTCTCGGTGCTCGATCCCATCTCGACCGAAGGCTGGGAGACCAAAGACCTCGACGCACACGTCGAGAAGGTACGCGCGCAGTTCGAAGCTGCGCTACTTGCCGGCCACCGCTGAGCGTGCCAGGTGCTCGCGTGCAAACGCGAGCGCCTGCGCCAGCATCGACGACCGCTCCCGCCGGGTGCGCGCGTTCTGCGTGTTGATCTCGATGACAGCCTGGCCGCTGAATTCGCTCGCAGCCAATTGCTGACACAACTCCGCGCACGGCTGTGAGCCATGCCCCGGAATCAGGTGCTCGTCCATCGACGCCCCGCGACCGTCGGCCAGGTGCAGGTGCTCGAGCCCCTTGCCCATACGGGAGGCCAACTCCAAGGCATCCATGCCCGCCGTCGCGGTGTGCGACAGGTCGAGTGTGTAGTGAGCGTGATCGGAATCGGTCGGGTCGTACGACGGACTGAACGCGGACAACGCTGCCCCCGGACCACCACGTTTACGCAGCCGCTCCGCGGATTTGTCCTTGCCACCGAAGAAGCTGTCGGCGCGCATGGGGAACATATTCTCCACCGCCACCACGACGCTGCTCTTCGATTCGAGATCGACAACCTGTTCCGCGAAGCCTTCGGCGTACTTGCGCTGCCACCGGAACGGCGGGTGGACGACCACCGTCGACGCTCCCAAGGTTTCGGCAGTGCGTACCGAACGCTCGAGCTTCTCGACCGGATCGGAACCCCACACGCGCTGCGAAATCAGCAGACACGGCGCATGCACGGCCTGCACCGGAATCGCATACTTGCGAACGAGGGCAGCCACAGCACCGATGTCCTGACTCACGGATTCGGCCCACACCATCAGTTCGACACCGTCGTATCCGAGATCAGCGGCGTAGCGAAATGCTGCTTCCGTGTTCTCCGGATATACCGAAGCCGTCGACAAGCCGACAGCGATCGGCCGACGAACCATGCGCTGCGATCCCCCGATCATCGTCCGATCAACCCGAGGTCAACAAGAACGCCAGTGGACCGAGCGTCACGATCATGCCGACGACCACCGCGATCACGAAACTCGTGATGTCGTCCGTCTTGCGCAGAACTCGCACGACGGCCACCAAGCCGACGATCACGATCAGCGCGAGCACCAACGCCACCCACGGCAGCATGTCCCACAGCTTCTCGAAGCCCTTGAACATCGCGCCGCCGACGATCAGTGCAACAACCACCTGACCGGCAAGCACTGCCCATTCACGGATCGAGTTACGCTCGCCTGCCTCTTCCGCTGCCGGTTCGGCTTCGACATCGGACTCCGCGGCGGCACTGGACTTTTTTGCACTGTCATCGACAGCCGGCGCCTTGACCAGATCGACAACGGCGGTCGATTCGGCCTCGCCGGCATCCGCGTCTGCGATCTTGTCGATCAGTTCGGTGCTCTCTTCCGGCGCGGCCGGAGCAGGAGCAGTCGGTGCAGGTGCCTTCACGACAGGAGTGGGGACACGCGGCGGCAGGATCGGCGGACGCAACGACGGCGACTGCGTTGCAGCGCGCTCCTGACGCATCAGGTCGCCCGCCAGGGTCTGACCCGACAGCAGTGCTGGTTCCTGCGTTACCTGCGTCGGTGACGAGGAGTTGAGCGGTGCCCGGCTCACCCACTGTCCGGGCGAGGACTTCGAGGTCTGTCCCGGCGATGGCGTGGAAGTCGGCTTCGGAGTGGTGACCGGCGGTGTGGCAACCGGCTTCGACTCGGCCTTGGGTGCCTGCGGCTCGTCATCGTCATCGTCGTCGTCGAACGAGACGGCGAAGGCGGCGGTGCGGTCGGCGGGAACCTTCGGTGCCGGTTCGGCTGACTTGGCGGTTTCCGCGACAGCCTCGGCCGGCGCAGAAGATGCAGCGTTTTCTGGCGCAGGGGCTTCAGGCTGAGAAGCTGCTGGTTCGGCCGACTCGGGCTCGGCGGCCGCGCGCGATCCCGACTGGCGAACGATCGGGATCTCACCCGTCAGTTCGGCGACGGAGATGCCACCGGCTACGCCGCGCCGACGTCGTCCACCTCGGGATTCGACGCTCTGACCGTTCCGCTTGAGCAGTTCCGCTACGGAAATCTGCTGACTGTCCTCGGTCATCAAGCACTCACCACCAATTCACCGCCCATTTCTGTGTCGAGCTTTCGCAGAATCAGACCCTCACGCAGTGCCCAGGGACAAATTTCCAGTTCGTCCACTCCGAGCGCCCGCATGGTTGCCTCTGCGATGAGCGCGCCGGCCACAATCTGCTGTGACCGATCCGAGCTCACTCCTTCCAATTCTGCACGGTCCGCTGCCGTCATCCTGGATATGAAGGCTATGAGTTGCCTGAGTCCGCTGGAAGTCAGGGTCCGTTTTGCCCGGGGGCCTGCGGCAGAAGGGGCCGCGCCGGTGAGCCGAGCCAACGATCGGAAGGTCTTCGAGGTCCCGACCGTGCGGTCCCAGTCGCCGGCGGCGCGCAGTTCCTTGGCTGGTCCGACCAACTCCGCGTCCAGCCAGTCGCGCAATACAGCGACCCGGCGCTTGCCCGGCGGATCGGCCTGTAGCCAGTCGCGCGTCAACCGTCCCGCACCGAGTTGCAGTGAGAAGGCGACGTCCGGATCCTCGTCACCGCCTGCGGTGAGTTCGAGCGAGCCGCCGCCGATGTCCAGGTTCAGGATGCGTCCGGCGCTCCAGCCGTACCAGCGGCGCACGGCCAGAAAGGTCAGGCGGGCTTCGTCGACCCCGGAGAGAACCTCGAGATTTACTCCGGTCTCGGCGCGGACGCGGGCGAGCACAGCTTCGGAATTGTTGGCGTCACGGACGGCGGAAGTGGCAAAAGCCATCATTTCCTCGCATCCGGACGTCTTGGCGATACCGGCGAATTCGGAGACCGTCGACACCAAGCGATCGGCCCCTGACGTGGTGATATCGCCGCGGTCGTCAGTGTTTTCTGCCAGCCTCAACGTGGACTTGGTCGAGCTCATGGGTGTTGGGTGGCCGCCCCGATGGGCGTCCACAACCAATAGATGGACGGTATTGCTTCCGACGTCGAGTACCCCTAGTCGCACATCGCCACGTTACTGGGTCTACCGTCGGCCCTTGTGACAGCAGGTAACCCAGACCGGTCCCACAAGATGACTCCGAGCCCCGAGGTCGATCTCGATTTCCCGCGCGAATGGGTCGAATTTGTCGATCCGGACAACTCCGAGCACCTCATTTCCGCTGATATGACGTGGTTGCTCTCGCATTGGACCTGCGTGTTCGGCACGCCGGCGTGTCAGGGCATCATCGGCGACCGCCCGGACGACGGCTGCTGCTCGCACGGCGCTTTCCTCTCCGATCAGGAGGATCAGGACAAGCTCGATGCGTCAGTGAAAATGCTCACAGCCGAAGACTGGCAGTTCATGGAAAAGGGTCTCGGCAAGAAGGGCTACGTCGAAGAAGACGACCTCGAGGACGAGCCCGCGCTGCGCACCCGCCGCTACAAAGGTGCATGCATCTTCCTCAACCGGCCGGGTTTTGCCGGCGGCGAGGGCTGCGCACTGCATTCCATGGCGCTCAAGAAGGGCATCGAGCCGCTCGAGGTGAAGCCGGACGTGTGCTGGCAGCTACCCATCCGCCGCACCCAGGACTGGGTCGACCGGCCGGACGGCGTTCAGATCCTCAAGACCACGATCACCGAGTACGACCGCCGCGGCTGGGGTGAGGGCGGCGACGACCTCGCCTGGTACTGCTCCGGCTCCCCCGACGCTCATGTCGGGGAGCGGCAGGTCTGGCAGTCCTACGGGCCGGAACTGACAGAGCTTCTCGGAAAGCGTGCGTACGACGAGCTGGCTCGCCTCTGCAGGCGTCGCGCCGGCCTCGGCCTCATAGCAGTCCATCCGGCGACCACGATCGCTCAGAACAAAGCTCAGGGCTGACTCCACGTAAACAAAAAGAATTCAGCCGCTCACACGATCGTGTGGGCGGCTGAATTCGTCTCGAGGTTCGATCACGCTTCGAGCTTGTAGCCCAATCCTCGGACCGTGACCAGGTGTTCGGGCTTGGCCGGATCCGATTCGATCTTCGAACGCAACCGCTTCACGTGTACGTCAAGGGTTTTGGTGTCACCGACGTAGTCGGCGCCCCAGACGCGGTCGATCAACTGTCCACGGGTCAGCACCCGACCGGAGTTGCGGAGCAGGTACTCGAGGAGGTCGAACTCCTTGAGCGGCAACGTCACCGGGTTACCGGCGACCTGCACGACGTGACGCTCGACGTCCATCCGTACCGGTCCGGCCTCGAGCACCCCGTTGTCGGAGGCGAGATCCGCCTCGTTCTCCACCCCGCGACGCAGCACCGCACGGATGCGGGCGATCAGCTCGCGCGCCGAATACGGTTTGGTCACATAGTCGTCCGCGCCGAGTTCCAGGCCGACGACCTTGTCGATCTCACTGTCACGCGCCGTCACCATGATGACGGGAACGCCGGAGCGCGACCGCAGCGCCTTGCAGACGTCGGTGCCACTCATGCCGGGCAGCATGAGGTCGAGCAGGACGATGTCCGCTCCGGAGCGATCGAATTCCGCCAACGCCGACGGTCCGTCGTTGACGATGGTGGTCTCGAAGCCCTCCTTGCGGAGCAGGAACGCCAGCGGGTCCGCCAAGGACTCCTCGTCCTCCACGATCAGCACACTCGTCATCGTTTGGCCTCCATGCCGTTTTCTCTACTGCCTTGTTCTCGTCTGCCGATCCGCGTGGAACCGGCGGTTCCCGCGTCGTCAGAGTCGATGTCGTCGTCCGACTCCACGTGTGCGGGTATCTGCAACGTGAAGGTAGACCCTGTACCCGGTTTGCTCCACAGTTCGATGGAGCCGTTGTGATTGGCCGCGACGTGTTTGACGATCGCCAGCCCCAGACCGGTTCCGCCGGTCTGCCGTGACCGCGCCTTGTCCACGCGGAAGAATCTCTCGAACACTCGCTCCTGGTCCGCTTTCGCGATGCCTTCTCCTCGGTCGGTGACTGCGATCGCGACATTGTCGCCGCGTACCGACCGACTGACGGACACCGGAGAACCCTTGGGCGAGTATGCAATAGCGTTCTCGATGAGGTTGGACAATGCTGTGACGAGGAGAGTCTGATCCCCGAGCACTTCCAGCCCACTCGGATGGTCGGTGGTGACGGTGATCCCGGCGGCCTCGGCCGACAGATTCGACCTCGACAGTGCCTCGGACACCACGGTGTCGACGTCGACCACGTCGAGATCCGGCAGCTTCTCGGCGCCCTGGAGGCGCGAGAGTGCGATCAACTCGGTGACCATCTTGCCCAGACGAATCGACTCGCCCAGCACCCGTTCGCCGAAGTGCCGCACCGATTCCGGGTCGTCAGCAGATTCGAGCAGTGCCTCCGCGAGCAAACTCATCGCGCCGACCGGCGTCTTGAGTTCGTGGCTGACGTTCGCGACGAAATCGCGTCGCGTCGCCTCCATGCGGACCTGCTCGGAATCGTCGTCGGCGAACAGGACCACGAAATTGCGATCGTCCTTGCTGAGCAACCGGGCCGTGCCACGTACCGCGATCTTGTCGCGGCCGCGCTGAGCGGTCTGCGCCGTCAGATCGACCTCGACGGCTTGGCCCGTCCGTAGAACTTCCTGAGCAGCACGCCAGGCTCGCTCGTCGACCAGACGATTCTTGACGAGGCCGAGTTCCTCGGCGCGAGGGTTGAAGAGCACGACGTCGTGGAAACCGTCGACGACGGCGATACCGCTTTCCGAAGCCAACACGATGAGGTCGAGAACCTGAGACATCGTCAGCCCGGTCTGTTCGTCCGAGCGCTGACTCTGGCGCGACGACAGCCTGGGCACCAGCACCCCGCCGACGAGGTAACCGACCAAGCCGGCGACCACGACCAGCAGCACTGCAATCACGACACTCACGGCGCAATCGTACGTTCGCGCGAAGTGTCGGTTACGGCGGGTTCGGACGTTCCCGCCCGCGTAATCCGCCAGGTGGACGGCGTTGGTTCGTCGTTCATCTGTTGTTGGCCGAGGCCCCCCGAAAACACTGTTCGGGGGGCCTCGACGCACATCATCGGGTTGCTACTTTCCGCCCTGATTCGCCACCGCGGCGGCGCCGGCAGCTGCGGCCTCCGGATCCAGATAGGTGCCGCCGGGATTGAGCGGCTTCAGGTTCTCGTCGAGGTCGTAACGCAGCGGGATTCCGGTCGGGATGTTCAGGCCCGCGATGTCCTCGTCCGAGATGCCGTCGAGGTGCTTGACCAATGCACGCAGCGAGTTGCCGTGCGCGGTGACCAGCACGTTCCGGCCGGCGAGCAGCTCCTGGGAGATGGTGTCCTCCCAGTACGGGATCAGACGCTTGACGACGTCGAGCAGGCACTCGGTCAAGGGAACCTCGTCGAGGTTCGCGTACCGGGGATCGGTGTCCTGGCTGTACTCGCTGCCGGCTTCGATGGCGGGCGGCGGGGTGTCGTAGCTACGACGCCAGAGCATGAACTGCTCGTTTCCGTACTCTTCCTTGGTCTGCGCCTTGTTCTTGCCCTGCAGAGCGCCGTAGTGGCGCTCGTTGAGACGCCAGTCGCGCACTACCGGGATCCAGTGGCGATCGGCGGCGTCGAGTGCGAGGTTGGCCGTGCTGATCGCGCGGCGCAGCAGAGACGTGTAGAGAACGTCGGGCAACAGGTTGTGCTCGGCGAGCAGTTCGCCGGCGCGCTTGCCCTCGGCCATGCCCTTGTCTGTCAGGTGTACGTCCACCCATCCGGTGAACAGATTGAGTGCATTCCATTCGCTCTCGCCGTGGCGGAGCAGGACCAGGGTTCCGATACTCATGGCGTTCATCCTGGCACGAGTACCGGAACCCTTCTTGATCAACCCTGTCCGGAAATCAGCTCGGGGCTACTTCCGCAGTTCGCAGATCCTTGCGGAGGATCTTTCCGGCCGCGGATTTCGGCACGGTGCTGATGAACGAAACCTGGCGAACCTTCTTGTGCGGCGAGACTCGCTCGGCGACGAACGAGATCACGTCGGCTTCGGTCAACTCGGCGCCGCCCTGGAGCACGACGAATGCCTTCGGGACCTCTTCGCCCTCGGCGTCGAGCACGCCGATCACGGCGGCGTCGGCGATCTGCGGGTGGGTCAGCAGCAAGGCCTCGAGTTCCGCCGGGGGAACCTGGTAGCCCTTGTACTTGATCAGTTCCTTGAGGCGGTCGACGATCTTGACGACGCCGTCGCCGTCGACGGTCGCAATGTCACCGGTGTGCAGGTAACCGTCGTCGTCGAGGGTGTCCTTGGTGGCCTGGTCGTTGCCGAGGTAGCCGAGCATGATGTTCGGGCCCTTGCACCACAGTTCGCCGGGCTCGCTGACGCCGTCCGAGCCGAGAGCCGGGTACGCGACCTCTTCGCCCGTTCCGGGGTCGACGAGCTTGCATTCCATGTTGGCGATGGTCGGACCGCACGTGTCGAGGGCGATGTCGTCACGATCGAAGGGGATCGCGTGCGAGACCGGGCTCATCTCGGACATGCCGTAGCCCTGGCGGACGTGGCAGTTCAACCGGTCGGCGACGGCCTTGCCGAGCGCCGCGTCGAGCGGGGCCGCACCGGAGAAGATGGTGTGCACGCTCGAGAGGTCGTACTGATCGACAAGCGGGTGCTTTGCCAGCGCGACGGCAACGGGCGGTGCGACGAAGATGTACGTCGACTTCTGCTCGGCGACGATCCGCAGGAACTCGACGAGATCGAACTTCGGCATCGTGATGAGGCTCGCGCGGCGGTAGAGCGCAGCGTTGAGCAGGACAGTCATGCCGTAGATGTGGAAGAACGGCAGGACCGCGAGAATCTTGTCGTCGGTCTCGATGCCCATCCGCGGAATGATCTGGCAGACGTTGGCCACGAGGTTCCGATGGGTGAGCATGACCCCCTTGGGTCGGCCGGTGGTGCCAGACGAGTACGGCAGCACCGCGAGCTGGGTGGCCGGATCGAAGGAGACCTCGGGCGCCGCTGCGCCCTCGCCGAGCAGATCTCGCAGCGACAGATGGCCTTCGGCACCGTCGAGCACGAAGACGTTCTCAGCCGGGATACCGACCAGGTCAGCAGCTGCCTTTGCCTGCGGCAGGAGCGGCGAGACGGTGAAGAGGAACTTGGCCTTGGAATCGGTGAGCTGCTTGGCGATGTCCTCGGCGGTGTAGAGCGCGTTGATCGTGGTCGCGACGCCACCGGCACGAAGGATGCCGTGGAAGACGGAACCGAAGGCCGGGACGTTGGGCGAATGCAGCCCGACCACGTCGCCGACGGCGAGTCCGCGCGCTGCGAGAGCGCCTGCAACGCCGTTGATCTGTGCGATCAGCGAAGCGTACGTGGTGACTGCGCCCGAACTGCCCTCGACGAATGCCGTCTTGTCGAGGTCTGCGGGGTCGGTATTTCCGAACAGGAAGTCGTAGACGCTGAGGTTGGGGATTTCAACGTCGGGGAACGGACTCTTGAAGCTCACTGTGCTCCTCGAAAAGTTGCGCGGCGGGGTGGTGTGACCAACTTACTGTGACTCACGGGAACAGTATTATTCCGTGACGACAGTCACAAGTAAAGGTCACTTTACGTGACACATCCACGATGTGTCTCACCCCGCTCGATCAGCTCTGCGCGGGCTCCTCCTCGATGAGGTGCTTGAACGGTTCGAGATTCGCCAGCGACTCGCCTCGCGACACCCGCCACGCCCACTCACGCTTGATGGACGAGGAGAAGCCGAGTTCGAGGATGACGTTGAAATCGCCGTCGGCGGCTTCGAGAACCTGACCGAGCACTCGGTCGAGTTCATCGCCGGTCACGGCATGCTCCGCGATCTTGCCGACCAGGTAGATGTCCCCGACCTTGTCGAGTGTGTACGCCACCCCGTACAGACGACGGTTGCGCTTGAGCAGGAACTTGTAGACGCCTTCGAAGTTCTCGTCCACCTTGCGGCACACGAAGGCCTCGACCCGCACACCGTGATTGCCGACGGTGAGCAGAGTCGACGTCTTGAGTTTGTGTTCACCGGGAAGTTCGACGATGAAATGCGCGTCGTCTTTTCTGGTGAATTCGAGTTCGCGCTCGGTGAGAGCCTGCTCGATGGTGTCCGAAATGCTGCTCATGTACGCACTCCCCCGGTCCGGCGCAGACGCCACAGACCCCGCGCACGGCGGGGCGAGAAGTCGCTTGGACCGGTTCCGTTGTTGTAGTTGACTGCGGCTTTGCGATAGCTCTCGAGCAAACCGTCCGCGGTGTGTTCCCACGAGAAATTCTCGGCGTGACGCGGTGCCTGCGCGGCGAGTTCGGCCAAGCGCGTCGGCGCTGTCACCAAAGATTCGAGGGCGCCGGCCCAGTCTTCGGTGCGGTGTCCTTGAACCAGCAGGCCTGTCTCCCCGTTGCGTACGGCTACTCCCAGTCCGCCGACGTCGGCGGCGATCACGGGAGTTCCGCAGGCTTGAGCTTCGATGGCGACCAACCCGAAGGACTCCGAATAGCTCGGCACCGCAACCAGATCCGAGGCACGGTAGACATCGGCGAGACGCTCCGGTGCCTGCGGTGGCAAGAACGTCACCTGCGCGGTGATGCCGAGTGATCGTGCAAGTTCGATCAGCACGTCCGGCCGCGCGAGGCCGGTTCCGGACGGTCCACCGACGACGAGGATGCGCAGCGGCAACCCGGGGCTGCGGCTGATCACTTCGGCGGCAGCACGCAGCAGAACGTCCGGCGCTTTGAGCGGTTGGATGCGGCCGACGAAAGTCACGACGATCTCGCCCGGGTCCAACCCCAACGACGCGCGGGCTGAATCGCGATCGCCCGGTCGATAGCGGGTGAGATCGGCGCCGGGAGCCACGACGTCGATACGCGTGGGGTCTGCGCCGTACAACTCGTGCAGCGCCTTGGCTTCGTCGGTGGTGTTGGCGACCAGGCGATCGGACTCGGCGACTACTTGCTGCTCACCGATCTGACGTGCTGCCGGCTCCGGGGTGTCTCCCTCGGCAAGCGAAAGATTCTTCACCGCCGCGAGGGTGTGGGCAGTGTGTACGAGGGGGACGCCCCAACGGTCGCGAGCCAGCCAGCCGACCTGCCCGGACAACCAGTAGTGCGAGTGGATCAGGCTGTAGTACCCGGGCTCGTGTCGCGCTTCCTCCCGTAGAACGCCCGCGACGAAGGCACACAGTTGAGTCGGCAGATCCGCCTTGTCCAGCCCTTCGAAGGGACCAGCTGCAATGTTCCGAACCCGCACTCCGGGAGCGGCGTCCACCACGGGTGCGTCGGCCGAGGACGTCGCGCGGGTGAATATCTCCACCTCGACGCCACGTTTGGCGAGCTGAATCGCGGATTGCAGAACGTAGACGTTCATCCCACCCGCGTCACCGGTGCCGGGTTGCGCCAATGGCGAGGTGTGGACCGAGAGAACGGCCACCCGGCGAGGGCGCGAAATGTGCATGGGCGTCACGACTCCATACTGCCCCCTCACCGGGCGCGAACTCTAACCGAGGCTCGAGATGAAGGTTCGCACTTCGGACACGAATCGTGTCGGATCCTCCACGAACGGGCCGTGATTGCAGCCTTCCCAGTACGACGCCTGGGACTTGGGAATCAGTTCCTCGGCGTGCTTACCTGCACTCACGTCGACGACGGAGTCCTCGGTTCCGTGCAGAACGAGAACGGGGATATCCAGGTTGCGAAGCAAGTCGTCGTGACCGACAGCACGGTTGAACAATGCTGCGCGCACCCGCGGACGAGTCGAGAGGCTGTACCCGAACAAGGCCTGCGACGCTGCACCCTTGCCCTCGGGTGGGCCGGTGAGAGCGTTGCCGAAAGCGCCGAGTGCCCTGATCGCCTCGCGGGGATCTTCGGACATCGCGCCGGGAACCGCGCTACGCATCGCCGAGCCGACCTTGCCGCCCTTCTCACCGCGGCCGATGCTGGTGATCGCACCGACCAGAACCGCACCCGCCACCGCACCGGTTCCGTGCGCTGCCAGATAATCGCAGATCACCAGACCGCCGTACGACCAGCCGAGCAGTATCGCGTTCTCGGTAACGCCTTCTGCCGCGAGAACAGCCGCGACGTCGCCGGCCCAGTTCGCGGAGTCGTCGTATCCGGTTTCGGGAGCGTCGGAGTAACCGTGGCCGCGCAGATCGACAGCGATCAGGCGGTAGTCCGCAGCCAGGTCCGCGAGGACCTGCTCGCCCCAGCACTGCGACGACTGAGCCCAGCCGTGCAGCAGCACCAGCGGGGTCCCCGCCGAATTTCCGGTTACTCGATAGACGATGGACGTGCCGTCGACGCTGACGGCTTCACGAATAGACATGCCGTCACGATAGAGGCTGCGACTGCGGCGCCGACCGCGAGCATGTACGCCGACGAGACGCCGTAGCGGTCGATCAGTTGCCCGGCCAGCGCAGACCCGAGCGCCACGCCGACGCCGAGGCCGGTGACCGTCAGGGTCATTCCCTCCGTGAGCTTTTCCGGGGGGACGATCTGTTCGACCAGGGCTGTCGCGATGATGAGCGTCGGTGCGACGGTCGCGCCTGCCAGCACGTACGCGCCCGCGAGTGCGGCCACGTTTCCGACCAGGAGTAGTGGGACGCTGAGAACGGCGACCCCGGAGGACGCGATCATCAACTGACCTCGCAGCGACCGCGCCGGGTGCATCGACCCGAAGATCAGTCCCGCGATTCCCGAACCGCCGGCGAACAGCGCGAGGACCAGCGTCGCGGATCCCGGCGAATTCTGTTCCTGGGTGAACGCGATGGCGCCGACGTCGATGACGCCGAAGATCGTTCCGAGCATCACCATGATCACGATGACGATCCACATCACGTGGTTACCGAGAACCGACCGTCCGCGGCCGGGTCGACGCGGATGCACCTTCGGTTCGGTTCCGCGCTGTATGACCAGCAGCAGGGTTCCGGTGACCAGCAGAATCAGTCCCGCCAGTGGTCCCGCCTCGGGAAAGAGCCCGATGCTCAGGCCAACCGAAATGACGGGGCCCGCCACGAAACAGAGTTCGTCCACCACGGATTCGAAGGCAAAGGCGGTGCGCAGCTGAGGTTTTCCGACATAGATCGCCACCCACCTGGCGCGGATCATCGCGCCGATCGTCGGGGTGGCGCCGCCGGGGACGACCAGAACGAAAAGCAGCCAATCGGGAGCTTCCATCCGCACTGCGAGCAAGAGCGCCCCGATCGCTGTGACGCTCACGGCTGCGGCAATCGGCAGGACCGCACGCTGTCCGAAGCGGTCGACCGCACGTGAGACCGCGGGCGCGATGATCGCCGACGACAGCGCGAAAACTGCGGCGAGCGCGCCGGCGAGCGCGTAGTCACCACGAAGTTGCGAGATCATCGTCACGATTCCGATGCCGATCATGGCGATCGGCAGCCTTGCGACAAATCCGGCGGCCGAGAAGGCGACCGATCCGGGGGCGGCAAAGATCTCGCGGTAGGCGCTCAGCAGGCCTTTGTTGGTGGATTCGCTCATGTCAGCTTCTCGTGCACTGAACAAGGTTCACAGAGCCGAGGCCGACTCGACAAATCGTTTTCACTGTGCGCTCGGGTTGACCTGTCGGTAACTTGCCTTACGATTGCGCGAATGAGTGTCCTGGTGTGTTTCCACGCCCATCCCGATGACGAAGTTTTCACTACGGGTGGCGTGATGAGAATGGCCGCCGACGCAGGTCACCGCGTCGTAGTCGTCACCGCTACCGACGGTGCTCTCGGTGAATTCCCCGACGGCCTGTTGGACGAATACGAGACGTTGGCTCAGCGCCGCAGCCGTGAACTCGAGGCGTCCACCGACGCGTTGGGCGCCAATCGCGTCGTGTCCCTGCATTACCCGGATTCGGGGATGGTGGGTACGCCCGAGAACGAGAATCCGGAAGCGTTCTGCAACGTCGACGTCGAGAAGGCCGCCGAGCGTCTTGCCGAGGTTCTTCGTGAAGAGAACGCCGATGTCCTGACCATCTACGACCCCAACGGCGGATACGGGCACCCGGATCACATCCAGGTCCACCATGTCGGCGTCCGGGCCGCAGAACTCGCAGGCACGCCGTTCGTCTACGAGGCGTCCACCAACCGCGATCACATGAAGATGCTGATGCAGGCCAACCCCGAGTGGACCGAAGAGGCGCAGCCGCCGGACATCGAATCGTTCGGGCTTCCGGCAGACCAACTCACCACCGCCGTCGATGTCAGTTCGGTGATCTCGTCCAAGCGCGCGGCCATGTACGCACACGCGACGCAGGTCGGCGATTTCGGCCCGTTCCTCGAAATGCCGACGGAGCAGCTCGCCGCGGCATTCGGCACCGAGTGGTTCCGTCGCCGCAACGCGCCGGAAGGTCTGTCCGAAACCGCCCTTCCCCTCTGAAGTCACCGCCCTCGATAAACCGAAGTCCCGACGGAGGTTTCGGCGGCTCGTTACCATCGGTAGGCATGGACCTCGAACAACTTGTCGCGAGCATGCCTTTTGCAGTTCACACCGGAATTCAGTTGGACAGCGCGGCACCCGAACAGGTTGTCGGCCATCTGGATTGGGACAGCCACCGCACCACCGCCGGCAACGGAATGCACGGCGGCGCCTTGATGACGCTGGCAGACAGCGTCGGCGCCGTCTGTGCCTTCCTCAATCTTCCGCCCGGTGCAAGCACTTCCACCACCAGTTCGTCGACCGTGTTCACTCGCGGGGTGCGCAAGGGCACGGTCACCGCAACCGCCCGGCCACTGCGTGCGGGGCGCAGCACCGTCGCGGTCGTGACCGAGATTCGCGACGACGAAGGCCGCCTCGTCGCTCAGGTCACCGCATCACAGGCAGTACTGGGACCGTGAAGCGTCCCGCGTACCGCGCCTCGGGTGCCACCCTGCCGTACGGCAATCTGCTTGCCTCCCATGATGTTGCGATGGAGGGTTACTTCTGGCGATTCACGATGCCAGGCAGCGGACGGGTGGTGATCGCGCTCGCCGGAATCAACAAGTCCGACGGCGGCAACTGGTCGACGCTCGGTCTCGCGGCGCATCCAGGCGGATTCCTCCGTACCGCCGAACATCCGAGCGGATCGGCCGATCCACGGATCCTGGGGGCCTACGCCGACAACGCTTTCCGCGGCAATGCCGATCGACTGCAGGTCGATTTCGGCGACAGCCATCTCGACGTGCGGATCAGCAATCAGCGATTCTGGCCGCATCGCCGCTTCGGGGGATCGAGCTACTTCCAATCAGTTCCCGCACTCAATCAATACTGGCATCCGTGGCTGCTCGGCGGCCGGGTCGAGGGAAGCGCCGTCATCGACGGGCAGAACTGGGATCTCACCGGGGCACAGGTGTACGGCGAGAAGAACTGGGGAAAGGGAGGATTCCCGGAATCCTGGTGGTGGGGACAGGCACAGGGGTTCACCGATCCTCGAGCCTGCGTGGCGTTTGCCGGCGGCCAGGTCAGCGCCGGACCTCTGCGCACCGAAGTCACCGCCGTCGTTGCCGCGCTACCGGACGGAACGGTATTGCGGCTGGGTAATCCGCTGACGTCACAGGTGGAGACGACGGTGTCCGACGATCGCTGGACTCTTCGCGGCTACAGCCGGAAGTGGAGCGTCGACATCGACGGGACCGCGCCCATCGCCGACGCACATATTCTTCCTGTTCCGATACCTGCCGAGCGTCGAAACGTGCCAGGAGCGCTCGAGCATCTCGGTGGAACCATGTCGGTCATCGTCCGCCGGCGCGGCACCATAGTCTGGAAGGACAGGTCACGGTTGGCTGCTCTCGAGCACGGCGGATTGGATCGGGCGCAGGCCGAACTCACTCGACGGGAACAGCTCTCGCAAGATCGATGAGAGCGGAGGCCGCCGGATTCTTGCCGCCCGACGAACGCCAGACCAATTCCAGCCGAGATCGTGCTTCCGGTTCGAGATCGATCCGATGCAACTCCCCCACTGTCGACTCCGGAAGCACAGCCATTCCCAGCCCCTGCGCTGCCAATGAAACGATGATGCCGAGGTTGCTTGCCTCGAGCGCAACCGTCGGCTTGGTACCGGCTGCGGCGCACGCGAAGTCCAGACACGTTCTGATGCCGGTTCCCTCCGGCAGACAGATGACCGATTGCGTCGCGAGTTCGGCAAACGGCAGAGACGACACCTCGGCCAGCGGATGATCCGCCGCCACTCCGGCCACCAGTCGTTCGTCGGTGATCACCCTCGATTCGAGCCCTTCCGGCAGCTTGCCCGCCACCCCGATGACGGCTATGTCGAAGGTTCCGTCCAACACTCCGGCAAGCAAACTGCGCGAATCGTCCTCGGCCAGCGAAATGTCCAGTCCGGGGTGTTTGTTGTGCAACCGACTGAGCAGATCTGTGAGGTCGGCGGAAGCGCAGGCGGTAACCATCCCGACCGAAACGGAACCCCGAACCAGTCCGTTCAAGGCATCGACAGCGTCGCGGGTGCTCTGAACGGAAGCGAGTGCAGCGTAGGCGTGCGGGAGGACAGCTCGCCCGGCGTCGGTCAGACAAACGGTTCGACCACTTCGATCGAGCAATTCCTGCCCCAACTCACGTTCCAGCCGTTTGACCTGCGCACTCACACCCGGTTGGGCTACGTGAAGCCGCTCGGCGGCGCGAGTGAAGTTGGCTTCCTCCACTACCGTGACAAAGTATTCGAGCTGCCGAAGTTCCATAACTGCTGATTCTAGCTGCGAGACAAACTAGATCTTGGACTTATCGCCGGTGCGGTAGAACGATGGAAGCATGACAACAACAGATGACGTTCAGAAGGCCGGAACCCCGGAAGACATCGCGAAGCTTTTTGTGCAGTTCGCCAACGCTGGTGACGCAGACGCCGTCGCCGCACTCTACGAGGAGGATGCGGTGATGGCCTTCCCGCCCGGATCACTCACCGTGGGCCGCCAAGCCATCCGCGAGGTGATCTCTCAGATGCTGGCAGCTGCACCGAGATTCACCGTCGAGGAATCTCTACCGACGGTGATCAGCGGCGACCTCGCCATGACCTCGACCAAACCTTCCGACGGAACCGGCGGGCGCACGCAGGTCGCGCGCCGCCAGTCCGACGGATCATGGTTGCGAGTCTTGGATCGACCGGAACTCTGACTACCCTCTTCGCAGTCAGACGGCCGACGCGCGACGCATGGCCGCAGCGGGATCAGCAAACAGTGAACTCAGTGACACGACCGTGGAAGCGTATTCCTGAACCCGATTACCGAAACCGGTAATTCGAATGTCCTTACGCTCCAACGAGGATGCCGTCGAGAAAGCCTCGGCGACATGGGGCACTCCGGCGGGATAGTCGGTGAATGCCTGACCACCCAGAATCACACGATCCGGGTTGAACAGGTCACGCAGCATTGCCACCGTCCGGCCGAGGACGCGTGCTCGATCAACCAGAAGTTCGTGTGCCGGAATGGAACCCGACGACGCAGCCCGGTAGACGTCCGCGATCGTGACTCGCTCACTGCCCTGGATCACGGCGCCCGAAGACAAAGCCTGCGCAACTACAGCGCGGTCACTGATCGTTGCTTCAAGGCAACCCACGGCGCCGCAGGTGCACCGTGCGGACGAACCCGTCGGAAGGTGCGCGATCGAACCGGGTCCGCTGGACGGCGTGTGTACTCGACCTTCGAAAGTGATTGCGATACCGGCAGTTTCACGGGCGTAGAAGTACAGCCCGGTAGTGCCCGGTGTCGGAGCCTCGGCACGGTCGGTGCTGAGCAGAAGTTCCGACGCAGCCATCGCCTCGACGTGGGCTGCGACTGAGACGGGGAGATCCAAGCCGGCTCCGATGATGGATCCGACTTTGGCGCCCTTCCACCCCAGGCGCGGGTGATCGACTACTCCGGTCGCCGAATCGACGCGACCGCCGATGGCCACGCCGACGGCGAGTGGACGACGCTTGTGCCACCGTGAGGCAAACGATTTGGCCGAGCGCGCAATGGTGGCAAGCGCGACAGCAGAATTGGTGGCGGGAGTCGGAATCTCGACGGCGCCGAGCACCTTCCCGCGGATGTCGCTGGCGATGATGCTGGTGACGACGGCACCGATATGAATGCCCACGGTCAAGTACGGCTCGTGGTTGACCTCGAACGGAACCCGCGGACGCCCGATGGCGCCGGAGGCCGTCAAGTCTGCGCGTTCGCGCAGGATCCCGAGGTCCAGCAGGCTCGTGACCTGCCGGTTCACGGTGGCAATACTCAGTCCGGACGCTTTCGCCGCGGTATCGCGAGAGAGCGGTCCGCGGGATCGAGCAATGCGCAACACCGTCGCGGACGGTCCGTCGGCAATGCGCAGTTCGGGCACGACGATCTGGGTACGGGTCCGTGTTCCCGAGAGCGCGGTTCGCGATCGGATGTTCGGAATGGCGGAGATGGTGGGTGTCGACATGGCTGTCCCTTGCAGAAGGAGGAGAAGGCGCATATCTCTGTCGACCGCGAAATCAGCTTTTGCGCTGGTCAAGCGAAGAGAAAGACAGGAAAGGCGCAGAAATTAGCTGCAGAAAGAACGGCGGCGACAACACAGCTCTCGCGCCAAGGGCAGACGCGAACCAAGCGCAGCGGTCACATAGGTGACCCGCAAAGCGGCAGGCTGGTCGGTCGACATGGCTCCAAAAGTAGCAGCTTCACCGAGATTCACAAATCAGGTGCGGTAACGATCACACTGACCACAACCCTGTCGAGGCGGATTCTCGCGTGTTTGGGTGGGTGCACTCCCCACGAAAGGTGCACCATGTCTACAGCTTTCGCCAAGCCGACCCTCACGGACGCGGCATCAACGAACGGGGCGGCTGCCGGCGCCGCTCGCGGCACTGTCACCCCCCTCGGCGCGCATATCGGCGCCCGAATCGACGGAATCACTCTCGGCGAGCACCTCGATCCGGCGACGATCTCACTCATCCGACAGGCGCTTCTCGAACACAAGGTGATCTTCTTCCGCGGACAGAACCACCTCGACAACGATTCGCAGTACGAGTTCGCCCAGCTGTTGGGCACCCCGACCACTGCCCACCCCACGGTGAAGTCGCACGGCGCAAAAGTTCTGCCCATCGATTCGGACCTGGGCAAGGCCAACAGTTGGCACACCGACGTCACCTTCGTCGATCGCATCCCCAAGGCGTCGATCCTGCGCGCGGTGCAGCTGCCCGAATACGGCGGTTCGACGACGTGGGCGTCGGGGGTGGCCGCGTACAACGGACTGCCGGATCCACTCAAGGCGCTCGCGGAGAACCTCTGGGCTCGCCACACGAACGTCTACGATTACGCGGCCACCAGCGCCGAGCGTCTCACCGAAGATCGCACGGCCGCCTATCGCGAGGAGTTCCAGTCCACGTACTTCGAGACGGAGCACCCCGTGGTGCGTGTCCACCCTGAAACCGGAGAACGCACGCTCGTCCTCGGACATTTTGTCAAGAACTTCGTCGGGTTGAGCACCGAACAGTCGAACGGTGTGTTCAAGCTCTTGCAGGATCACGCCATCAAGCTCGAGTACACGACGCGCTGGAACTGGGAAGCGGGTGACGTCGCGATCTGGGACAACCGGGCCACCCAGCATTACGCGATCGCAGACTACGACAACCAGTACCGGCGTCTGGAGCGCATCACACTGGCCGGCGACATCCCGGTCAACATCCATGGGGAACGAAGCCGCAGTATCGCCGGCGACGCTTCCGAGTATTCGGTTATCGAAGGTGCAGTTGCGGCAGAAGGTGCCTCGAACAACTCATGACTCACGCAGATTCCGCACTTCCGCCGCACGCGCGCGGTTACGAAGGCTTCGAGGGTCGAATCGGCCGCACCGCAGCCGATTCGACCCCGGCGTGGCCCACAGCCACGACCCCGGCTCTCGGATCACCCAACATCGTCGTGGTTCTGATCGACGACATGGGATACAGCGACATCGGACCGTTCGGCTCCGAGATCGAGACTCCCACCCTCGACCGCCTTGCCTCGCAGGGCATTCGAATGACCAACTATCACACGACGCCCCTCTGCTCGCCGTCTCGCGCCGCGCTTCTCACCGGCCTCAATCCGCACCGCGCCGGGTACGGATTTGTTGCCAACGCCGATCCGGGATACCCCGGACTGCGTCTGGAATTGGCCGACGACGTCCAGACACTCCCCGAAATCCTCCGCGGCGCAGGCTATGCGACCTATGCGGTGGGCAAGTGGCATCTCGTGCGCGACGCAAACCTCGCCCCGGGACGAAGTCGTGATTCCTGGCCGACACAGCGTGGATTCGATCGCTACTACGGCTCACTCGAAGGACTCAATTCCTTCTATTACCCCAATCAATTGATCTCCGACAATTCTGTGGTCGACGTCGACGAGTATCCCGAGGGCTACTACCTCACCGACGATCTGACCGACAAGGCCGTCGGGTACATCAAGGACCTTCGCGCCCACGATCAGGACAAGCCGTTCTTTCTCTACTTCGCACACGTCGCCATGCACGGACCCTTACAGGCCAAACCCGCCGATCAGGCGAAATACCGCGGTCGCTACGACGAGGGCTGGGATCGAATCCGCGAGTCGCGGTTCGCCTCTCAGCTACTGCAGGGACTCTTTCCGGAGGGGACACGACAGGCACCGCGTAACTCCGAACCCGGGTTCGACGTGCCCGAATGGGATTCGCTCACGCCGGAGGTGCAGTCTCGGTTCGCCCGCTACATGGAGGTGTACGCGGCGATGGTCGACTCGATCGATCAGAGCGTCGGACGCATCGTCGACACCCTGGACGAACTGGGCGAACTCGACAACACGATCATCGTCTTCACCTCGGACAACGGCGGCACCGCCGAGGGCGGTTCGGACGGGACTCGAAGCTACTTCGCGCAGTTCGCACATATTCAGGATCCGGACTGGGTGGGCGATGTCCCACACGACGAATCCCTCATCGGCGGACCTGAATTGGGCGTGCACTATCCACGTGGATGGGGGCAGACGTCCAACACCCCCTTCCGGTTCTACAAAGGGCAATCCTTTGCCGGTGGGATCCGTGTTCCCTTCCTCCTGTCCTGGCCCGCGGGATTGAAACCCGAAGCGGGCGACAACGGGATCCGCGACCAGTTCGCGTATGTCACCGACCTGACGCCGACGCTTCTCGAACTGGCCGGAATCGAAACCCCCACCGTGCGAAACGGGCTGCCGGTCAAGGAGTTCGACGGTGTGTCGAGCGCGCCGGTTCTGCGTTCACCCACCGCTCCGAGTACCCACACCGAGCAGTACACCGAGGTGACCGGAATCCGCGGCTACTACAAGGACGGATGGAAACTGCTGGCGCTCGCTCCAGCTGACATCGACAAACCGCACTGGCAATTGTTCGACGTCCGAGCCGACCCGACCGAGCTCGACGACCTCGCATCACGGTTTCCCGACAAGGTTCGCGAACTCGCCGAGGCCTGGGACCACTCGGCGTGGGCGAACACCGTGTTTCCTCTACTGGGCAATACCGTCGGCGCGGTTCGCCGTCCGGAGGAAGAGGCACTCTCACGCCCGGTGCGACTACTTGCGGGAACGCCCCCGCTGGAGCGCTACCGCTCATCCAAACTGATCGGGTTCCGTGACTTCGACATCACGATCGAACTCGACGGTTACCGCGAAGGCGACGCCGGCGTCCTTGTCGCCCATGGGGATCCACAAGGTGGATATCTTCTCTACATCGAGGACGGCAACCTGCATCTCGGATACAACGCCTTCGGTTCATACTCCGTGGTCGATGCGGGGCCATTGCCGGTCGGCACCAAGCGAATCGACGTGTCCGTGGCTGTGTTACCGCGGTTGCGTTGGGATCTCCACGTCAGCGTCGACGGCATTCACGCGGGCCAACTGCTCGGGCAAGTACAACTGGTCGGGATGGCGCCGTGGACCGGCATCTCGGTCGGGGTCGACGCCAGAGGACCTGTGTCGTGGGAAGTACGACGACGCCACGGACCATTCCGGTACAGCGGCGCGCTGCGCGCCGTCACCTACACCCCTGGCCCGGTCAAGGTACCGCGTCGTCACATCGAATCCATCGAACGGGAGGCAGAGTATGCCGCCGACTAGCCCTACGATTGCATCATGACCATTTCTTCCGATGCCCGCATCGCCGTAGTCACCGGAGCCAGCTCCGGAATCGGTGAGGCCACCGCCCGCACCCTGGCAGCTCAGGGATTCCACGTCGTGATCGGTGCTCGCCGCGTCGATCGTCTCGAGAAGATCGCCGAGGAAATCGGTGGTACAGCTCTCGAACTCGACGTCACAGACGAGGATTCCGTCGACGCGTTCGCGGCCGTGGTCCCCCGTGTCGACGTGTTGGTCAACAACGCGGGTGGTGCAAAGGGTCTGGCAACAGTCCTGGACGCCGATCTGGACGACTGGCGGTGGATGTGGGAGACCAATGTTCTGGGTACGTTGCGTGTGACGAAGGCACTGCTGCCCAAGCTGATCGATTCGGGTGACGGTCTGGTCGTGACCATCACCTCGGTGGCCGCGCTGGAGGCATACGACAACGGCTCGGGCTACACCACCGCCAAACACGCTCAAGCCGTCCTTCATCGGACATTGCGCGGTGAACTGTTGGGTAAGCCCGTTCGACTGACCGAAATCGCGCCGGGAGCCGTCGTGACGGAGTTCTCACTCGTCCGGTTCGAGGGCGATCAGGACAAGGCCGACAAGGTGTACGAGGGAATCACACCGTTGGTGGCGCAGGACATCGCCGAGATCATCGGTTTTGTCGCGTCGCGGCCGTCACATGTGAACCTCGATCAGATCATCGTCAAGCCGAGGGATCAGGCAAGCCCCGGTCGGTTCCATCGCACCACCAGCTAGTTCGAATCGCACCGAACAGCTAGAGCCTCGGGCGAATCGACTGACGGAGGACGGAGTCGAGATTGCGTGCAATCTCGGCCTCCGTCACTTCCGCGGAAGCGCCGCGGGCACTCACGGTTTCACCCGCGGTGATGATGTACCGACCGTCGCCGGCATAGTCGTACCAGTGGAATGTTATTCCGTCGTCTGTCGGCCTGCTGTCGACGGCTCCTCCCGGGTATGCGGTGACTTCACCGATCGAGGTCCGCTCTCGGCCGAAGAATCTGCTCACTTCCTCGCTCCCGCGCGCACCGGCTGCGCTGCTCAGAAAGCTCTGCCTCCCGGCAGTTTTCGGCCTTTCGATGTTCAGGCCACGCTCCGATCCAGCGGGGCAGGTCGGCAGGTGATCGACGAGCATCCGCGGAATTGCCGACGGGCGTGCCACGGTGAAAACCACGTCGGAGCCACAGTCGACAGTCCTGCCGGGCAGTTGAGTCAGGAGCACACCCAGGTCGCCGGCAACAACACCGTGCAATCGCGTCACCGTACTCATCTTCTGCCCATGGAAACCGGAAACCTCCACACGAGCATCAGGATTCGCGAGAGCACCGAGAACGTGATGCAGCCGATCGTCGAGCACGGCAGACAGGTGCGCTCCCGCTCGACGTCGCGCCGCTGTCAACTCGATCATGGTGTCGGCCGCCGGACGAAACCGCAGCGGGTACGGGAGTCGGTCACGTCCGACCGCTTCCCAGAGAATCTGGAATTCGAGGCCGGTGAACTGCCATTGCATGGTGGTCATTCGCCCAGTACCGCCGGGGAGACCATGGGTAGGTCGCCGATCAGGGCGTTACCGTTCTCGACGGTGACGAGGTACCCGGGGGTGTCGTGAACGTTGTCTTCGTCTTGCCCTTGCCCTCGTCCCGGTGCCATGCCGCCGACGCCACCCATCGCGCCCCGACCGCTCTGCGCGCCCGTCGCCGAAGTACCGCCAGTTCCGTTGACTCCCCCACGTCCGCCACCGGCGAGGCCGCCGCCGCCGCCAGGGCCGCCAGGTCCGAGGGCTCCACCGGGCCCGAAGCCGCCGGTGCCGATTCCACCGGCAGAACCTCCACCCGAACCGCTACCCACCAGGCCTGACGGCACGCCGGAACCGAGCTGAGCACCATTCGGAGTTGCACGGGCAAGGCCATCCGGCGCTGCACCGGCGGACAGTGGACCGGCATGTGCCGCGGTGGTCCCGGCCGGGCCGGAATCGTTTGCGGACCGGGCGGCGTCGGCACCGGAATTCCCTTGGGTGTCAACACCACTACGGTTGTCACCATTTCCGGAATTGGGGCCTAAAGGGTTCTGACCGGAACCGTCTCCGGCCGGATTTGCACCGCCGGAGATTCCACCGTCCACTCCTCCACCAACTCCGCCACCCGACGCCGATGGCGCGCCGAGCCCGTTCCCCGTTCCCGAGGCCATACCTCCGCCGGAACCACCACCACCGAATGCGCCGCCACTTCCAGCCCCGCCACTTCCAGCCCCGCCATTGCCGGTGACCGGATTGAAAGCGGCCGGGAGGATCGGCACCTGGTCGTCCGCACGCTTCATGTACGGCAGATACACGTCCTTCATCACCTGGCGCGCTTGACGTTCGGCTTCTTCCGCTTCGTATTGGGCCTGCTTCCACGTAGCCCCGGGAACCAGGCTGAGAAACCTCTCGACCGTCGAGGCGCCGTCGGGTGCCGGAATCGAGCGTTTGGCCTCGTCGAGTGCGATCTTCGCCTCCTCGATCTTGTTCGAGATCAGATCGACCCGCACCTTCAGCTCACCCGCATCGGCCGAGTAGGCCAGCACTGCTTCCAACGCAGCCGAGCCTCCACGTCCCTGCCAGCCTTCGGTGATTGCACCGTTCACATCGCTCTGGAACTTCCCGATGCCAGATTCCACCCGGCCGGCAATGGCCTTCCAGGCCTCACCGATTGCACTCAGGGTTGCCGGATTCATCTCGCTGACGTGGTCGAAGATTTCGGAGTGCGACATCGCATCGAAAGGATCGTCGTCCACGATTGCATGTTCGCTGTACTCGAGCGATGACGTCTGGGCGGTGAGGGCATCGCGCTCACCCCACGCTCGTGCGCGCTCTGCATCGGCGTCGGCGGTCGCAACAGCCATCTCGTCGTCGAACGCGCCGCGGTCGTCGGTTACGGATTGCACCAGAGCAGATGTAGCGACTGCGCTCGCGATGGGAGCGCCGACAACTGGCAACGCCGCCACGCCGGACGGGACGGCATGCGTCGCTTCGGAGATCCTGCCAAGCACATCTTCCAGAAATGGAATGCCCACCGATGCCCCCTGACGTCGAAATCCCCGTCGGACTCCCCCGAGCCGACAGCGCTTACCTGTATTGACGCAAGCAACGCCCGGATGGTTCCGCTCGTCGACGGATTTCTCGGTTCACAGCAGTAGAGGCTTACGCCAGTGCAGACATCGACTTCCAGGTCGGCAAATCGATCGCCCAGTCGTAGATGTCGCCGTCCGCAGGCGACAGGTCGATCGACGTGCCGGTCACCTCGACGGGGTCACCGTAGAGGGCGGTTCCGAAGTATTCCTGCGCGTCGGATGTCGACAGGTTGATGCAACCGTTCGTGACGTTCGACGAGCCCTGCACCCCGGTGGTCTGAGGATTGGCGTGGATGAATTCGCCGTTGTTGGAGATGCGCACCGCCCAACGCTCACGCACGTTCTCGTAGAACGGCGGATTGGACATCATGAAGTCTTCGTACTTCTCCGTCACCATGTGAATGCCGCTGCGCGTGACGTTTCGAGGTTCGTTTCCCTCGCCGTAGCTGACGGGAATGTCCATGATCGTCTGACCGTCTCGCACCACCTGCATGCGGTGGCTCGGCGCGTTCGCCTTCACGATCTGGCTACGACCGATCGTGAAGTCGAGCGTGAGATCCTGGTCGCCGTAAGCGCCACCGCCGTAGTTCAAGCCGTAGAGCTTGGCGTCCAGATGGACAGTTGTGCCCGGCACCCAGTAATCGGCCGGTCGCCAATGGGCCCGTGATCCGCCGTTGTCGTCGGCCAGCCATGCCCACGATCCGGCGGTGGGCGGCACGGTGGTCACGACAAGCGCCTTCTCGACGGCCGCCTTGTCGACGACGGAGTTGTCGAACTGCAACGTGATCGGTGCCGCGATACCAACTTCCTGGCCGTCGGCGATGTTGAGGGTGGCGCCGGTGGTCGACTCCGGGGCGACCGTCGTAAAGCTCCCCTGCACTGGCACGGATTTACCGTCGGTTCCGGTTGCCGAGCCCGACCACGAATACGTGGTGCCGTAGCCGAGTGCCTCACTGACGGTGAACGTCGTCTTGTCAGGCGAGAGTTGTCCGGCGACGGCCTTACCGGCCGCGTTGCTGAGATTGACGTCGGCCAGTGTTCCCTGGGTCACCGCAACCGAGACGGGCGCGACCGGGCTGACGTCTTTGGTACCGGGTGCCGGCGTCGACACCACGGTCGCAACAGGCGCTGGTTCGGCGGCCGCCGCACCGCCTTGTCCGTCCTTGCCACCGATCGTGCAGCCGACGGCGGCCACCATCACCGCGAGCAATACAGCTACCAACGCAACAACACGCGAACGACTTCTCCGACCACCCAGCTCATGCACTTCAACAGGCTACCTGCGGGCTCCGTCAGGAATCAGATGGTGAAGCCCACAGTTACCGGTTCCGGTTCCAGGTGGACGCCGAACGCGGCTTCGACGCCGTCGCGAACCGTCCGCGCGAGCGAGACCACATCCGCGCTCGTTGCCGACCCTCTGTTGGTCAACGCCAAGGTGTGTTTCGTCGACAGCCTGGCCGGTGCATCTTCACCGGGATAACCCTTCGAGAATCCGGCCCGTTCGATCAACCATCCGGCCGAGAGCTTGGTTCCACCACTGCCCGGGAACTGCGGCACGGTGACGTCTCCGAGCTGTTCGGTTATTGCTCCGAGCACAGCGGGCAGCTTGTCGTCCGGCACCACGGGGTTGGTGAAGAAGGAACCCGCGCTCCAAGTGTCGTGGTCGTACGGATCGAGCACCATCGCCTTGCCTGTCCGCAATCCCAGAACCGCCTCGCGGACCTGCGACGCAGGCAACCGCTCGCCTTCCTCGGCCCCGAGTGCGGTGAACAGTTCGCGGTACGCGAGCGGGGCGCTCAATCCGTCGGTCGACGCATCGAATTCGACGGCGAGAACCACTGCTGCATCGGAATGCTTGAGAACACTCGACCGGTAGCCCAACTCGAGTTTCGACGGTTCGACCCACGACACTTCGCCGCTGCGTCGGTCGAGCAATTGAACCTGCCGGAGCCGCGAGCCCACCTCGACGCCGTACGCGCCGACGTTCTGCACCGGCGTCGCACCGGTCGAGCCCGGAATCCCGGACAGGCATTCGAGGCCGCCCAGTTCCGCGGCGACGGATTGGCCGACTACTTCGTCCCACACTGCGCCCGCTTCGGCAATGACGCGGTCCGTGTCGAGGCTCACGGTGGTGTTGGCCACACGAACGACAACTCCGTCGAATCCCGCGTCCGAGATCACGAGATTCGATCCGCCGGCGAGAATCAGCGTCGGGATCTGCTCGCGATCGAGCAGCGTCACGACGTCGATCAACGACTGCGTCGTCGGGCATTCGGCGAGCAGCCGCGCCGGTCCCCCGATTCGGAGCGTCGTCAATCCCGACAAGTCAACGTTCTCGGACACGAAAGCGCCTGATTCCACGACGCGTCTGCCAATGGTTACGTCCCACACATCGATAAACGGTAGCCTCCACAATCGTGAGCCGTCGCATCGAGCATTCGTCGAAGTACACAGTCCCCGCCGAGAAGGTCCATGAGGCGGTGACCTCCGAGCAGTACTGGCGCGACCGAATCGTCGCTGTCGGTGGTCCCGGCGCGGCGATCGAAGAGCTGACTGTTCGCGACGAGACCGTCGCGGTCACGATGTCGCAGATCATTGCTGCCGAGCATCTCCCGAGCATGG
Source organism: Rhodococcus sp. IEGM 1406 (assembly GCF_030056745.1). Taxonomy (NCBI): domain Bacteria; kingdom Bacillati; phylum Actinomycetota; class Actinomycetes; order Mycobacteriales; family Nocardiaceae; genus Rhodococcus; species Rhodococcus sp. IEGM 1406. The sequence goes on from NZ_JASHKO010000005.1 coordinate 252,236, forward strand.
TGTCGAAGGTCGTCAACGGCGACATCGTCATCAAGCGCAGTGAGACGATGGCTCCTTTCAAGGACGGCAAGGCCACGGGCACCTTCTCCGCCCACGTCGACGGTGTTCCCGCCCGTATCGAGGGCACGCAGGTCCTGACTGGTGACGAGAACTCCGCCACTCTCGAAATCGAGGGTGAGGTCGAGGTCAAGATCCCGTTCCTCGGCGGAAAGATCGAAAGCGCGATCGTCGACGAGGTTGTCCGGCTCATCCAGGCCGAACAGGACTTCACCCGGGAGTGGATCGCCAAGTAAAATCCTGCGGGCGGCGATAGTTGTGGATACGGCCAATTTGGCTTGTCACAGCGCGTAACAGGTATTCTTTCCGATCATGGCTCGCCGCATCGACTACTCCGCCCGCTATCAGCACTCCCCCGAGCAGGTCTACGCGGCACTGGCGGACCGCTCGTACTGGGAGGCCCGCGTCGAGGAGATGCGCAAGCATTCCGAGAACCATGTGGAACATTTCGAGGTCACCGATTCCGGAATCGATCTCGTGCTGCACCACATTCTCCCGCGCACCGATTTGCCGGACATTGCTCAGACGGTGATGAAGAAGGATCTGGTCATCACGCGCAAGGAGTCGTACGGCGCCTTCGGCGACACCGTGACCGGAACGTACGAAGCGTCCATCCCGGCCGGGCCGGGGAATCTGTCCGGCACCATGGAGTTGTTCGCGACCGAGACCGGGTCCACGCTACGAACCACGTCCGAGGCGAAGGTCTTCATACCGTTCATCGGCGCGAAGTTGGAACAGCTCATGCTCATCAACCTCGTCGATCTGTTCCGCACCGAAGCCCAGGTCACCGCGACCTGGCTCGCCGCACGCTGAAGCCGACGTGAAGAAGGCTCCACCCCCGAAGATCGAGGGGGTCATCACCCGTGGCACGACGGGGATCAACAGACTGCGACGAAGTGACCGGTGGATCGTCCACAACCGCACTATCGCTCGCGCCCTGAACAATGCGGCCGATCCGTTGATCGTCGACCTCGGGTACGGGGCGAGGCCGGACACCACCTTCGAGATGGCAAGCCGCCTCACCGCTGTCCGGCGGGATCGACGCGTCATCGGGCTCGAGATCGACCCCGCCCGCGTGGTCGAGAGTCGTGACGGTGTCAGCTTCGCCCGTGGCGGATTCGAACTGGCCGGTCTCACACCCGTTTTCGTACGCGCCTTCAACGTCCTCCGGCAGTATCCGGAAGACGCCGTGGACTCTGCGTGGGCACACATTCAGTCCGGCCTCGCCCCGGGCGGACTGCTACTCGACGGAACCTGCGACGAGCTCGGAAGGCGTTGCGCCTGGGTGCTTCTCGACGCCGATCGTCCCTTGACCCTGACACTGGCCTGGGATCCCTTCGACATCGATCGCCCTTCCGACATCGCGGAACGTCTCCCGAAGGCTCTCATCCACCGCAACGTTCCGGGCGAGCCGATCCATGCACTGCTCAGCGCTGCCGATCGAGCCTGGGCAACTGCCGCGCCGCACGCCTCCTTCGGACCTCGACATCGCTGGGCTGCCGCATTGGAAATTCTTCGGGCGCAAGGAATTCCCGTGCAGCCCGCGCGACGACGTCTTCGCGACTGCATCCTGACGGTGCCATGGCATGTCGTAGCGCCGAACCCCTGAACTCGCAGACGGGAAACGCCTCGCCGCAGAAGTTGTCTCTGCGGCGAGGCGTCTGTGTGCAGGCGTCGGGCTAGGACCCGAAGATGTTTTCCAGGCTTCCCAGCGAACCTGTCGAACTGCCGCCGTTGCCGGGCTCTCCGCCGTCGGACTCTGCCGTGATCTTGACGGTGACTGCAGCCTGGGTCTCGGAACCGAGGTAGCCGTCAGTTCCGCTGAACACCGCGGTGATTCGGCGATCTCCGAGTTCGGTGAAGGTGTGCGAGAGCGTGGCCTTACCGTTCACCACCGCAACCGGTCCACCGATCGGGGTGGTTCCGTCCATGAACTGAACCGTTCCTGCGCTGAGCGTAGGTACCACTGCCGCAACGAGATCAACCTTCGCGCCCTTGACCGCTGACGCCGGAGCGCTCACGGTGATGGACGTTTCCTGATCCTCCGCGGCCGGAGCCGTGACCGAAACCGAGTGAGCGGCCGAGGTAGAGGTGAGGAATCCTGTTGCACCCGAGTAGACGGCCGTGATGTCGTGCGTACCGACGCTCGCGAACTCGTGCATGATCGACGCCTTGCCCTCGACGACCGGCACCGGCGAGCCGAGATTGCCCGAGCCGTCCTTGAACTGCACTGTGCCGCCCACCGGCGTCGGCGTGACGGTTACGGACAGACCAACTGCCGTACCGGTTTTTGCATCCGCCGGAACGGTCAAGACCGTCTGGGTCTGCTGGTCGGTGGGAGCCGGCGCCTTGACGTTCACGGTCTGGGCGTTCGATGTCGAGCCCAGGTAGTTACCCGAACCCGAGAACACTGCAGTGATGCTGTACTCACCCGCCACGTTGAAGATCGGCGTGGTTGTCGCTTTTCCGGTTGCGTCCACGGGAATCGGGGAGCCCAGATCCCTGCCACTTTCCTTGAACTGCACGGTGCCACCTGCAACACCGGTCGAGACAGAGGCAGTGAACGACAATGCCTCACCGGTCGACGCCGTCGACGGGCCGACGAGGGTGGTCGTTGTGTTCTCCTCGACCACCACCGGAGCGACTGTCAGCGCATGGGGCGCCGACGTCGAAGTCTGGTAGACACCGGAACCGGAGTACACCGCCACGATCGAATGCGCGCCTTCTGCATAGGAATTCGCCAGTGACGCCTTGCCGTTGGCGTCGACCGCAACAGCGCCGCCGAGGTCCGTTGCACCGTCTTTGAACTGCACCGTGCCACCCGCCGGCGTAGGCGACACCGTAGCCTCGACGGTCACGGACTCACCTGCGACCGCACTCGCGGGACCGGTGATCGCGGTTGCAGTGCTCTTGTCCGCTTCGGACACGACGACGTCGACAGCTGACGACGTGGAGGTCGCCACCTTTGCATTACCGAGGTACTTGGCCGTCACGCTGTGGGTTCGGACGTCAGCCGGTGTCCAGGCAAGTGTTGCAACACCATTGGCGAGCGCGCCCGCACCGATCTTGGAACCTGCGTCGAAGAACTCCACCGAATCACCGTCGGCACCACCGGTCACCGTCGCACTCAACGTCACCGGCTGCCCCACCTGAGCGCCACTGACCGGTGACACGGCCGTCGTCGAGACGTTCTTCTGAACATTGATCGACGGGCCACGACCATTCGTCGTGTCGTCAACGAACACCGTCCCGTCGAAATGCACCGTCGTCGACAAATTGGTACCACGAGCACAATCCGCGCCGACGCGATACTGGAATTCGAACGTCTTGACGTCACCGCCCCACATCGGCCACTCCGTAGCACCCGCACTCAACCGAACAGAATCAGCAGCCACCTCGTTGACACGGAACGCACTACCGTTCACCGTCGCCGAACCATCGACATACGTCATACACGCCGGATGAAAATCGCGCACCGCATACAGATTGTGAACCCCAGCAGTTCGCTTGAACACCGTCTTCGACGTGATCACATCACCCTCGGACGGCGTGCCGTTACTGATCGTCCGAGTCACCTTGTACCCATCGGAATTGAACTCCGCCGTCACCGGAGCCGCACCAGCAACCCCGACACCCGCAACCACCGCGAAACCCGCAGCAACAGCAAACACACTCAAACCTGCAACTGCACGACGTGCAGAACCTACAGACATAGATTTTCCTTCTCGAGAAGTGAGGGATATGGGTGATGCCCCACCACCTGAAGCGGGCGGGGCATCACCGGGTATCGATTGCTAGGAGCCGAAGATGTTGCCGAGGCTGCCGAGCGAACCGGTGCCGTTGCCTGGTTCTTCACCGTCGACCGGTGCGGCGATCTGGACGGAGACCTGATCGGAGGATGCCGTCACCGTGCCGGCACCCGAGTACTCCGCCGCGACAATTCGCTGACCCTGAGTTGCGGGCTTCCACGAAAGGCTGGCCTTTCCGGATGAATCGACCGTAGCCGTGCCGATGACGGTCTCGCCGTCCTTGAAGGTGACTGTGCCACCGGCATTTGCAGGACTGATCTGAGCGGAGATCGTCTGTGCAACGCCGACCTGCCCCGCTACTACGCTGAGATCTGTTGTGGAGCTTGTTGTTCCGGCGGGCTGTTCGGCGACTGTCACATTCGCGGTGGTACTCGACCCGGTGACGCCGGATCTGCCGGCGAACACAGCCTCGACGTTCTGCGCACCGGCAACCGTCGGAACCCAGGCGTAGGTCGCTTCACCGTTGCCTGCCACCGGCACCGAAGCGAGCACCGTTCCGCCGACCTTGAACGTGACCGTTCCACCGGTGCCCGACGCGGACACAGTCGCTTTGAGAGTGGTCGACTTGCCGACCTGCGCGCCCGAGATCGGCGCCAGCGTCGTACTGGACTGAGCATCGGCCTGCGAAACGTTCACGATCAGCGCTGCCGAAGCGGAACCGACGGCACGCGCCGTGTCGGCGAACTTCGCTGTGATCGAGTGGTCTCCACGGGTGGTCGGTGTCCAGGCAAGTGTTGCAACACCATTGGCGAGCGCGCCCGCACCGATCTTGGAACCTGCGTCGAAGAACTCCACCGAATCACCGTCGGCACCACCGGTCACCGTCGCACTCAACGTCACCGGCTGCCCCACCTGAGCGCCACTGACCGGTGACACGGCCGTCGTCGAGACGTTCTTCTGAACATTGATCGACGGGCCACGACCATTCGTCGTGTCGTCAACGAACACCGTCCCGTCGAAATGCACCGTCGTCGACAAATTGGTACCACGAGCACAATCCGCGCCGACGCGATACTGGAATTCGAACGTCTTGACGTCACCGCCCCACATCGGCCACTCCGTAGCACCCGCACTCAACCGAACAGAATCAGCAGCCACCTCGTTGACACGGAACGCACTACCGTTCACCGTCGCCGAACCATCGACATACGTCATACACGCCGGATGAAAATCGCGCACCGCATACAGATTGTGAACCGCGGCAGTTCGCTTGAACACCGTCTTCGACGTGATCACATCACCCTCGGACGGCGTGCCGTTACTGATCGTCCGAGTCACCTTGTACCCATCGGAATTGAACTCCGCCGTCACCGGAGCCGCACCAGCAACCCCGACACCCGCAACCACGGCAAAACCCGCAGAAATAGCAAACACACTCAAACCACCGACAACACGACGAACACCACTCACGGACATCCACATCCCTCTCGCACACGGGAGCAGACAGCCGTCCAGGACAAGCGTCCGTCTGCTTTTGATGCCGTGACGTTATCCCATTGACTGTAAAGTAACTACGCTTTTCGCCGAATTAGTTCATCGCCGACATCACCAAGCTGCAGCGATCATGGGTCGAAAGTCCCGAAGTACTGGTCCAGATATCGCTCCACCTGCACTGAAGTCAGAATATTCGCCCCGAAGTAGCGCATTTCAAATCTCTGATATTGGTGTCATATTCGATTTCGAACGTGATGCCAGAAGGTCGCAGAAGCATAGAAAATCAATCTCGACTACAGGCTTGCGGCGAGCGCCAACTCCACTCGGACGGCAACGTCGATGCTCGCGTTTTCACACGAGAAATACAACTCGTGCGCGTCCAGTCGACCTATCGCTACCGCATCGGCGACTACTTCGTTGAGCAGGACTTGAGAAATTCCACCGGAAGCGAGGTCGTGCACGGTGCGCAAAGGCGTGGTGATGCGGATGGGTCCAATCTGTTCGCACTCGTCGTCCGCGAGCGGCAGTCGGTGCAGGGCGACTTGGCGGGTCGGCGCCGCGAGTGGGTGCGCTGTCGAGAGATGAATAAAGCGAGGTTGCAGGTGCCCGAGGCCATGTAGATCTGCGGCGCTGTAATGCGAGACGGTGGCGCTACCGGCGAACCACGTGCACCACTTCGCAAATTCGTCCAAGGCAGTATGTCTGACGCGTTCGAGGCGAAAGAGTCCGCGGCACTCACATGTCCATGTTCCGGATTCCGTCATCTCCTCCATCGACGCCAGACCGAAACCCAGTTCGGACGCTTGGAGAGCCGTGACAAATCCACACTGTCGCAGCGCCAGCAGCTCGAGTGATTCGTAGTCCGAAGCCATGACCACCTCCGGTGACCGTCGAAAACGCCGTTTCGAACAGACTACGGGCGACTGTGTCGCGCATCACAGGAATGAGGAAGTGCGTATTCACAGAGTTCGTTCAGACTCGTCGGGAAGAATCTGGCGAATGACTGTCGCAGCGAACAACCCTCGTCCGCGCAACCGAGTGCTCGTCATCCTTCTCGTGGTGATCGCCGTGCTCGTGGCGGCACTCGTCGGTGGAGAACTGTACGTACGCAACCAGGTGAAGACCTGCATGGCCGATCAGTTCCAGAGCGAACTGGGATCCCAGGTCGACGTCGGGTTGAGCTGGAAGCCCGTACTCCTGCAGGCAGTCGACAAGAAGGTGCCGTACATCAGCATCGACAGTGACGACTCTTCGTTCGGCCCCGCAACGGGCATGCAGGTTCACGCGAAGGTGAACGACATCAACTTGCAGCCCTCGGCGGGTAACAGCGGCACCATCGGCAGCTCCAGCGCCGACGTCACCTGGTCTACCGCAGGCATTCTCGCCACCTTGCAGGAGCAGACCTTCGGTGGCCTCGTCTCCGGCGTCACCGCCGACTCGAGCGCCGGAACACTCGCGTTCGACGTCGGACCGGTCGGGCTCGCGAAGCTCACGGTCAAGCCCACCGTCACCAACGGTGTGGTCGACGTTCAGACCGTCGGCGCCGAGATTCTCGGATTGGGTCTGCCGACCGACCTGGTCGACGGCATCGTCCAGACACTCACCGACAGCCTGCAGACGTACCCGCTGGACATGAAGCCCACCAAGCTGACCGTTACCGACGACGCAATCCAGATCTCACTGGAGGGCGGCGCTTACGCCATGCCCGTCGCCGACGCGAACAACCAGAACGCCTCGGCGGTGCCGGACAGCTGCGGCCTGCTGACCTAGTCGGTCAGACCGTCCAATACTGCTCGGGTTCCGGACAATCCGAGACGGGTGGCGCCGGCCGCAATCATGTCGAGTGCGGCCTGCGTCGTACGTATTCCGCCACTGGCCTTGACTCCCACGCCTGGGCCGACCGTCCGTGCCATCAGTTCGACGGCCTCGACCGTCGCCCCACCCGCGGGGTGGAAGCCGGTGGAGGTCTTGACGAAGTTCGCCCCGGCACGCACGGCTGCGCGGCAACATTCGACGATGGCCTCGTCGGACAGGGCAGCGGTTTCGAGAATCACTTTGAGGATCGCACTCTCCCCCATCGCCTCACGGACGGTGAGGATGTCTGCGAGCACAGCGCTGTAGTCGCCGGCGACCGCCGCTCCTACGTCGATGACCATGTCGATCTCGGTAGCGCCCTGATCGACGGCCAGTCGCGCTTCGGCACCCTTGACCAGTGAATGATGCTTCCCCGACGGGAATCCGACGACGGCCGCCGTCACCAGTCCGTCGGCGCGAATCGGCAACATCGACGGCGAGACGCAGACGGCCAGCACACCGAGGCTGCGTGCCTCGTCGATCAGGGCGGTCACATCGGCCGCGGTGGCTTCGGGTTTGAGGAGAGTGTGGTCCACCATCGCGGCAACCTGGGAACGAGTGAGTGCAGCTTCAGACATGATGGAAAGCTTGGCACACCACCACGCGACCGTCGCCGCAGCCGCACCTGAGAGACTAGGCCGCATGACCGCTGCACCTTCGATCGACGATCGTCGCTATGTTCTGTCCCTTGGCTGCCCCGACACCACGGGCATCGTCGCACGCATCTCGACCTTTCTCACCGACGTCGGTGGATGGATCGTGGAGGCCGCGTACCACGCCGATGCCGACACCGGATGGTTCTTCACGCGTCAGGCGGTCCGTGCGTCGTCTGTGAGCATGAGCATCGACGAGCTTCGTGAACGGTTCAAAGCTGTTGCGGCCGAGATCGGTCCGGAAACCGAGTGGACTCTTCACGACTCCGGCGCACCCAAGAAGATCGTGCTGCTCGTGAGCAAGGAAGGTCACTGCTTGCATGACCTCCTGGGCCGCGCCGCGGGCGGAGAACTTCCGGCAGAGATCAGCGCCGTCATCGGAAATCACGAGGACCTGCGCAGTGTCACCGAGCGCCACGGGATCGACTTCCACCACGTTCCGTTCGCCAAGGACCCGGCCGAACGGGGACCGTCCTTCGAGAAGGTCCGCGCCCTGGTCGACGCCCACAACCCCGACGCCGTGGTTCTTGCACGCTTCATGCAGGTGCTTCCCGAATCACTGTGCGAGCACTGGGCCGGCCGCGCGATCAACATCCACCACAGCTTCTTGCCGTCGTTCATCGGTGCCCGCCCCTATCACCAGGCGTTCGCACGCGGCGTGAAGTTGATCGGCGCCACCTGCCACTACGTGACCGCCGAACTCGATGCCGGTCCGATCATCGAGCAGGACGTGATCCGTGTGGACCACGCCGACGATGTCGCCGACATGGTCCGCCAGGGTCGAGACATCGAAAAGCTCGTGCTCTCACGCGGACTGCGCTGGCACCTCGAGGATCGTGTTCTGGTCCACGGGCGCAAGACGGTCGTATTCAGCTAAGGCTGATCGGCAGGCAAGAGGGCAAGGACCTCCGGTACCGGCCGGAGGTGTGCGGCCAGAATTTCGAGAGCCTTGTCTGCATCGGATTCGTCCAGCGCCTCAACCAAGGCACGATGCTGCGCATTGATCGTGTCCAGGCGGTGCGGTCCCACGTTCAGGGCGCGCACCGCAACTCTCTGTTGCCGTGACCGGAGCGACTCGTAGAGTTCGGTCAGTACCGAGTTCTGTGCAGCTCTGACCATCGCAAGATGGAATTGCCGGTCGAGACCGGAAACCTCGAACCAATCACGTTCGCGCCCTGCAGCTTCCATCGGTTCGATCAGCTCGATCATTGACGTCGGCGCGCCGAAGCCTCGGGCACACAGCACCGTCACCGCGTGACCCTCGATCAGTTGCCGGCTCTGGTAGACCTCTTCGAGCTCACGGGCTGTCACGGTTCGGACCTGCGCGCCCTTGCGCGGCAGGAGAGTGATGAACTTTTCGGCGGCCAGCCGATGGAATGCCTCTCTGACCGGCGTACGGGACACCCCCATGGTCCCGGAGACCCACAGCTCGTCCAGGAATCGCCCCCCTTCGATCGATCCACGAATGATCTCGTCCCGCAACCAGACGTAGACGCGGTCGCGTGCCGGCCCCTGGGTGGCTGACGGGTCGGCAGTTGCCGGTGTCGACATCACAATCCCTTCGCACTGGCGTCCGCCGGGTTGACGAACTTGTAACAAATTCATCATACCGACTCTGGACACACCAAGTATTCTCTGTGTATACATGACGTATACGACAGCTGTGCGGGTCGTCACACCGATCAGATCAGTCGTAAAATCCCTACTGCCAAGGAGCCCACCAGCATGTTCAGCACTCCCGCCGACCGCCGTCACGCGATCTGGCTGTCCGATCCAAGCTTTGCCGCAGCAGAAATTGCGCGTGGGCTCGGCTACGGCGCGGTGATCCTCGACATCGAACACGGGTCGTTCGACCTTGCCGACCTCGAGCGATTCATCCCCTTCCTTCGCGGCCTGGACATGGAGGTTCTCGCGAAAGTACTGGGACCCGAGCGCGGACCCATTCAGCAGGCTCTCGACTTCGGCGCCACTGCCGTTGTCATTCCGCACATCGAAAATGCTTCCCATGCAAAGGAAGTCACTGCGTTCGCCAAATTCCCACCGCTAGGCGACCGTAGTTTCGCCGGCGGGCGCACGACCAACTACGGCGGTTTCACCGACGACTGGGTCCGTCGCCAGGACACCTTCACCCGTTGCTACCCGATGATCGAGGATGCCGGAGCAATCGAGAACATCGCAGACATCCTGGCACTGGACACCGTCGACGGCGTCTTCGTTGGCCCGTCCGATCTTTCGCTGCGCCGAGAACGCGGTGCATACACACGTACCGAGGGCGATTTTGCCGACCTCGCTATCGTTGCCGCAGCGGCAGCCGAAGCAGGCAAGCCGTGGGTACTGCCGGCGTGGAGCGTGGAAGAGAAAGAATTTGCCGTCCGACACGGCGCTGATCAGATGGCGTTGATCATGCAGCACGGTGCCCTCGCTGCCGGCTTTGCCGGACCGCTCGATCAGATCACTCGGATTCGGGAGTCTCGATGACAACACAAACCTCGGAACCCGGCTCGTCACCGATAAAGGCGGCCGTCCCGCCGAAGATCGGCCGTGCCCGTTGGGGTATCGCCGGAGTTCTCGGCGTCGGCATGTTCGTCAACTACATCGACCGCGTGAACCTCTCCATTGCCGCACCGGAGATCATGCGCGACTTCGACATCAGCGCTTCGCAAATGGGAATGGTCTCGTCCGCGTTCCTGTGGACGTACGCCATGCTCCAGATGCCGATCGGTTCGTTCATCGACCGCATCGGCGTGCGGTGGGTCAATCGAGCTGCCGCGTTTCTCTGGGCCGTGGCGTCGTTCGCCTCCGCTGCGGCAGGTGGACTGGGAATGCTCCTGGTCGCCCGACTCGTCCTCGGTGTCGGCGAAGCGCCTACTGTCCCGGCCGGCTGGAAAGCAATCGGCCAATGGTTCCCGAAGCAGGAGCGTGGGACCGCGACTTCCATCTTCGACGGGTGTGCCAAGATCTCGAACGTGATCGGCATCCCGATCATGGCGTTCTTGGTCACGACGTTCAGCTGGCACGCGGCCTTCATCTTCACCGGCATCCTCTCCGTGGCCTACCTCGCGATTTGGTGGCTGCTGTATCTGACGCCCAAAGAGGCACTGGCGAAAGGTCGGCTGAGCCAAGCGGAGTTCGACTACATCCGCGAGGGCGGCGCCGAAGACGAGGACGCAGAAACCAGCGGTTCGCTCAATGGTCTGGGCTACCTCCTGCGGCGACGCAAGACTTGGGGACTCGCACTCGGGTACGCGTCCTATACGTACGCCTACTACGTGCTCTTGACCTGGCTCCCCGCCTACTTGGAGAAGAGTTTCGGGGTCAACCTCCTCAAGGGCGGCATCTACACGATGATCCCGTGGCTCGTCGCCGTGATCGCACAGTTCCTCATCGCCGGCATCCTGATGGACAGGTGGTTGGCCAAAACGGGTGACGTCACCAAGGTCCGCCGTACGGTCCTCGTGGTCAGCCTCCTGGCATCACTTGCTGTCACGGGAGCGGCATACGCGGGATCGATCGCAGTCGCCCTGATCTTCCTCTCGATCGGAGCAGCAGGACTGGCAGTGTCGGTCCCCGCAGGTTCGTCCATCGTGGCGCTCATTGCGCCTGAGGGATACACCGGGTCGCTCGGCGGCATCGTCAATTTCGTGGCGAATCTGCTCGGAATCGCGGCGCCCATCGTGACCGGCATGGTGGTCGACGCCACCGGTTCGTTCGCCGGCGCGTTCATCGCGACCGGTGCGGTACTCATCGGCGGAATCTTCTGTTACACCGTGGTGCTCGGCAAGATCGAGAGAATGCCGGCGCCCCAAGCCCAGAAAGGCACAACCACATGGTCGACGTAGCAATCGCACAGTACGCCCCAGGACTCGACAAGCAGTCGAATCTCGAGCAACTCACGAAACTGGCGAGCGAAGCGGCGGAATCCGGCGCTCGCATCGTGGTCGCTCCCGAGTACGCGATGTTCACGGCTCCGAGCATGGACTCACGTTTCGTCTTGACCGCCGAGTCGCTCGACGGCGAATTCGTCTCAGCGCTGGCAGACCTCGCAACAACTCTCGGCATTCACATAGTCGCCGGGATCAACGAGGCAGTTACGGGCTCCGACAAGATCTCGAACACCTTGGTCGCCCTGGCCCCGAAACTCGGTGTCGTTGCGATCTACCGAAAGCTGCACCTGTACGACGCTTTCGGTTACAAGGAATCGGACGTCGTCCGTGCCGGTGAGATTCACGACCCCGAAACCTTTGTCGTGGAAGACGTCCGGTTCGGTCTTCAGACTTGCTACGACCTTCGCTTCCCGGAAACGACACGACGGATCGTCGATGCAGGCGCCGACGTTCTCCTCCTCCCGGCAGAGTGGGTGCCCGGCCCGTTGAAGGAAGATCACTGGACAACTCTCGTCCGCGCCCGCGCGATCGAGAACACGATCTACGTCGCGGCGGCCGACCAATGCGCACCGGCGGGATCAGGCGCGAGCATGATTGTGGATCCGATGGGCGTCATCGTCGCATCTCTGGGAGAACGCGTGGGTATGGCGACTGCAACCGTCTCCCTCGAACGAATCGCGGAGGTTCGGATGAAGAATCCGGCTCTCGAACTACGCAGATTCGGAGTCACCGCGCGCTAGAGATTGCGCAGTCGCACGATTTCCTTGTCGAACTCGTCGATGTTCTCGATCGACGACATGTGACCGACGCCCGGCAACACGATCAACCGTTCGAGGTTGCCGGCGTCGTCGAGGACCTGCGCAAGCTTGCGCGCATGGACCGGCGGAGTGAGCCGATCGAGCGAACCGACGAGCACGGTGGTCGGCACTTCGAGATTGTCGAGTCCCTCGTGAATGTCGAGGGTGCTCAGCGCTGCTCCCCAACCGCCACGAATACGCGGCTTGCACTCACGAACGATGTTCTCGCAGAACTGAATCTCGGCCTTGGTCGCGTTCGGTGACATCGAGACGTACTGGATCGCCTTCGTCATGGCGCCCGAGGAGACAAACGGAACGGGCGAACTGAGGATGGCGCGGCCCACGGGGACAGGCACCCGAGGAAAGCGATTGGGCAGTGGGATGACCGTGGTCTCGGCGATCAACCTTTCACTCGCGGTGCTCGCGAGCATGACCGCCGACGCGTACTTCTTGACCTCGTCGGGGTGACGACCAGCCCAGGCGATGATGCTCATCCCGCCCATGCTGTGACCGACGATGACCGCCTTCTTGTCCTCGCGAACCGTGGCTGCCAGCACGGCAGAGAGGTCGTCGGCGAGGACGTCCGGGCCGAGCGGAAGATTACCGACGGTGCTGCGTCCGTGACCGCGCTGATCGTAGGTGATGACGCGATATTCACCGGCAAGCGCATTGACCTGCGGGTACCAGAATTCGGTTGAGCACGTCCAGCCGTGACTGAGAACGATCGGATCGCCGTCGACGGGACCGTAAGCCCGGACATTGATGATCGCACCGTCGTCGGTGGTCAGTTCACTGATATCAGCTTTGAGCGTCGGAGTCTTCAGGAGTGCGTTGGGCTCGACGTCGCTCGAAAGAGTCAACCCGCGCGTGGATCGCCGATGACGGATCCCAGCGACTGCCGCGACGAGTGCTCCCACTCCGACGGCGCCTGCCAGTACTCGAAGCTCTGTGGTGCGCGAACGACTGGACATGCATTTACCCCTGACTGCTGCTGACGACAGACGGATGCAATCTATGTGTGACTGCCGTTAACCGACACTATCACTCGAACAACGCGCGTTGTCAGCGTTGGAGCGAAGAGTGGGGCAACACACGGTGACCTGGAACCGCGTCACCGGATGAGCAGAAACCGCGGCCCGCTACCAGCGGGAACCGCCATGCTGGATGTCGTCCACGCGCGGTCGAACGTCGACGAGATATACACACACTGCAACAACCGCGATGATGCCCAGGAGACCGACAGGGGATGTCGCCAGCAGGATCAACGCCGCAACGATCAGAATTCCGAGCCAGATCGGCTTGGTCAATTTGTTGACCGCGGTAAAGGCGTCCGGACGCTGCCTGACGGCATGAACGATCGCGTAGACAGCACCCACCAACGCGAGCACTTTCAGTGCGAGAAAGATCAGACCGACTAGCCCATCGACTTGAGTCACAACTACATCCTAAGTTCTCATCCGGTTCCCGACGAACACGAAGGCTCCCACACTCGGCTGAGCGCGGGAGCCTTCGTCAGGTGGAGCTGGGCAAAATCAGGCCTTCTTGGCCGGAGCAGCCTTCTTGGCCGGAGCCGGCGCGGTGGCCTTGGCCGGAGCAGCCTTTGCCGGTGCAGCCTTGGCCGGAGCGGCCTTCTTGGCGGCGGTGGTCGCGCGCTCCTGGACGTCGGAAGCAGCAGCGGTCACGCGAGCAGCAGCTTCCTTGGAAGCCTCGTCTGCCTGGTCACCGAGGTCGAGGACCTTCAGTGCTGCCTCGTCGCCTGCGTCGGCGATCTTCTCGCCGGCGTCAGCGATCTTCTCGCCGACCTCTTCTGCGGTGTCGGAGATGCGTCCGGCAGCGCGGCCGGCCAGCTTGGCAGCCTGCTCGCCCACGGCGCGCGTCTGACGAGCAACGGTTCCGAGTGCGTCTTCGGTCAGCTCGACGGCGTCGCCGAGTGCCGACTCTGCAGCAGCGATGCCCTCTTCGACTGCGGGCTGCTTGCGGATGCGCTCGACTGCGTCTTCGCCGCGCTCTGCGAGGGAGTTGTACAGATCGCCGGCAACCTTGAGGTATGCCTCGGCGACCTTGCGGAGTTCCTCGGGTGCGAACTTCTCTCGCAGCTCGGCGAGCTCTTCGGGCAGCTCGGACGGCAGGCCGGCGAGACGCTCGCGCAGTGCCTCGACGCTCTCGGCAACGTCACCCTGAACGGAAGCAAGCTTCTCGCGGGCACCGTCGACACGGCCGTTGACGTCACCCTGGGTGTTCTCGGCGCGCTCACGAACCTGAGCGACTACATCGGCCACGGCCTGGACAACCAGGTCGCCTGCGCCGACAGCGGCGTAGAGCGAGGTCTTGACGCTGTCGATGGCGTTCTTGTCAGTCATCTTGTTCTCCTAGTGAAGTCTCGGTGTCTGGAATTGCGGCCGATTCAGCGAAATCGGGCGCTGCGGCTGGTCTGGACGACTCGTTCTCGCGACAGAACGAGTCGTAGATTTCGAGCAGTACTTGCTTCTGCCGTTCGTTGATGGCCGTCTCGGCCAACACCGCGTCCCTGATGGGACTGTGCGGGCGTTGTTCGAGATATCCCGCTTGGACGTACAGGACTTCTGATGAGACCCGAAGACCCTTGGCAATTTGCGCCAGTACGTCTGCCGACGGTTTGCGCAATCCGCGTTCGATCTGACTCAGATACGGATTGCTGACGCCGGCGAGTTGAGCAAGTTGGCGCATCGAAACTTGGGCGGCTTCCCGCTGTGCACGAATGAACCCCCCGATGTCGTGTGCCGCAGAGCTGACGACGCGAGCTGCCAAGTCGCTTGCTCCGGCTGCGGCACCGGATAATTCACGATCTCCGTCATCGGAGTTCGTCGACTTCGCTGGCATTGCGTCCTCCCTTTCCAGTGGACATTTCCCAGGATAGGAGAGGGTGCTAACTATTGCAAGCACTACTGCTAGCACTCGTGGTGGACGTCACATACCGGACAGCTCAGCCGAAGATGAGAGTCGAAATCGTGTAGATCAGCAGCCCGGCGATCGAGCCGACAACGGTGCCGTTGATACGGATGAACTGAAGATCTCGACCGACCTGCAGCTCGATCTTCTGGCTCGCTTCGTCGGCATCCCACCGCTCGACCGTGTCGCTGATGACTCCGGTGATCTCGTCGGTGTAGTTCTCCGCGATGTACTTGGTGCCCTGCACCAGCCAGCCGTCGACCTTCTCACGCATGGATTCGTCGTCTCGCAGCCTGACTCCGAAGCCGGCCACGTTCTCGGCGACCTTGGTCCGCAGGGTGCTGTTCGGATCGTCGACCGACTCCATGATGAGGCGCTTGGCGACCTGCCACGTCGACGACGCCAGACCCGTCACTTCCTCGCGGCCCATGATCTCCGCCTTGATCCCTTCGGCCTTCTTGATGGTCTCCGGGTCGTTCTGCAGATCATCGGCGAAGTCGATCAGGAAGCGGTTGGCAGCGAGGCGTACCTCGTGTTCGGGATTGGAACGGACCTTCCAGGTGAACTCGACGAGTTCCTTGTAGATCTTCTCCCCCAGCATCGCGTCGACGAATTTCGGCGACCACGCCGGCGAATCGCGAACGATCACACGGTCGATCGTCTCCTGGCTGCCGAGTGCCCACTGATGCGCGCGCTCGGCAAGCAATTCGATGATCGGCAGTTGCTTGTTGTCCTTGAGCAACTCCCCGAGCACTCGGCCGATCGGCGGTCCCCACATGGGCTCGGCCAGCCGCTTCACGATCGTGTTGTCGATGATCTGGGCAATGTCCTCGTCGCGAAGAACCTCGACCATCCCGCGCAATACCGTCGACGTCTCGGCGGCGACGCGAGCGGCATTGGCAGGTTCAGCCATCCACGTACCGAGGCGGAGCGGAATCTGCGCCTGCTGCACCTTGGCCGACACAACCTCGGGAGCCAGGAAGTTCTGACCGACGAACGAGCTCAAACTGGCTCCGAGCTGGTCTTTCTTACGCTTGATGATGGCAGTGTGCGGGATGGGAAGCCCCATCGGATGACGGAAGAGCGCGGTGACGGCAAACCAGTCGGCAAGCGCGCCGACCATGCCCGCCTCGGACGCGGCCCGGACGTACCCGACCCACTCTCCGGCGCCGCGGGATTCCTGCCACCGGCAGAAGATGTAGACCACCGTCGCGAAGCCGAGGAGGCCAGTGGCGAAGACTTTCATCTTGCGAAGGTCCCGACGCTTGGCGGCGTCGTCGAAGGCGGAGAGGCTCAGTTGCTGCACCCTCGCCATTGTGCCGAAAGGTGTGACGCGGCGTAGCGCGAGCGACACGATGTCCGATTCGCTAGGACTTAATCCCCCGAACTGCGGATGTGAGTGCCCGAGATAAAGGCACGGACATTAAGCTGGACCAGAAAGTAGACCGATCGGACGTGGCTCGCACCACAGATATGAGATGACTCGTGGCCAAGAATGCCGTGCAGGACAACGAGCAGGTAGACGGCCCAGTCGTTGCTGATGCGAAGCCCGAGAAATCCGACGGTCGCAAGCGTCGGTGGCGCGAACACAAGATCGCTCGCCGCGAGGAACTCGTCGACGGCACCATCGCTGCTATCCGGGCCCGCGGCCGTGAGATCGGCATGGACGAGATCGCGTCCGAGATCGGTGTGTCCAAGACCGTGCTCTACCGGTACTTCGCCGACAAGAGCGACCTCACCACCGCCACGATGATGCGGTACGTCGAGACCATCCTGTCGCCGCGTATCTACGAAGCCATCAGCGGTGATCTCGACGATTTCGAACTCACCCAGGCCAGCATCACCGCGTACGTCGAGACGGTGGCATCCGACCCCGACATCTACCTCTACGTCATGGCCAACGGCGCCGGCGCCAACCGCGACGTCGTTGCCGATTCCGAGCGCATGATCGCCGAATTGCTCTCCACGGTGTTGGGCAATCGTCTTCGCGAGATGGAGATGGATTCCGGCGGTTCCCTGCCGTGGGCGTTCGGGATCGTCGGCGGAATTCAGCTCGCGACGCACTGGTGGATCTCCAACAAGTCGATGTCCGCAGAATCGCTGATCGACTACCTCACCATGATGACGTGGGGCGGCATCACCGGCATTGCTGCGGTCAACGGATCACCGGCCAAGTTCAAGTCGGTTCCGCATCCCCTCGTCAAGCCTGCCGAGGACTGACTCGCCCGAGACCGAACTTTCGAGCCACAGGGGTCGATCCTGTGGCACTCTTTCGGCATGGCACAAGACTCGCTGTGGGAAACACCGGCCGCCAAGACACTGCGGGCGGAGCCCGGGTTCGAACTCGATCAACTCGATCGCAACAGCACTCCGGGATTCACCGGAAACAAAGCTGACGGCGAACGTCTACTCGAGGAGCGCGGCGCGGTCCTGTCCGACCTGCAGGAGTTGCTCTACGCCAACGGCAGGTCCGGGGACAGCCGTTCCATCCTGCTGGTCCTGCAAGGAATGGACACCGCAGGCAAGGGTGGCATGGTCCGACACGTGATCGGTCACGTGGATCCTTCGGGAGTTCAGCACGCGGCCTTCGGCGTCCCGACCGAAGAGGAAAAGCAACATCACTACCTCTGGCGGATCAAGAAGGAACTCCCCCGCGGCGGCTATCTCGGTGTGTTCGATCGCTCCCACTACGAGGACGTCCTGGTCGTGCGCGTCCACGATCTTGTCCCTGAGGATGTCTGGAGCGCGCGCTACGACGAGATCAACCAGTTCGAGAAGGAACTCGTCGACGCCGGAACCACCATCGTGAAGGTGGCGATGTTCGTCTCGCTCGACGAGCAGAAGAAGCGGCTCGAAGAGCGGCTCGACCGCCCGGACAAGTACTGGAAGTACAACCCGGGTGATGTGACCGAACGCGGTTTGTGGCCTGCATATCAACAGGCGTATCAGGCAATGCTCGACAAGACGTCGACCGAGCACGCGCCGTGGTACGTCGTGCCGTGTGATCGGAAGTGGTACAGCCGAATTGCGGTCACGGAGCTACTGATCGACGCTCTGGAAAAGCTCGATCTCGACTGGCCGCCTGCCAACTTCGACATCGAGGCGGAGAAAGCGCGACTGGCACAGTCCTGATCAGAAGCAGTCCTGATCAGAACAGGTGTGGGGATTCGCGGTGCACTTTGTGGTCGTGATGAACGGTGCTGGTGTACAGGGCAACCGCCAGTCCGATGGACGCGACGCCGGCGAGCCCGGCAATCAACGCCCAACCACCGTGCCCTGAACCGGCGGCCACGAGAAAGCTGCCGAGACAGACAACTGTGGCCAGCACCAGGAAATACGACGCCCACGCTGCAAAGAGATTGAGCTTCATCGTTCGCTCCTCCGGTCGGATCTCTTTCGTTTCGACCGTACGCCGGAGCATGACGGTCGACAAGACACTCCTGTCGTGAGGTTTCCCGACGTCTACGCCGGGTAGCCGAATTGCATGGACATCGGAACTCTTTACCGCGGAATCGAATCGGCGCGCGGACTGGACGGTCCGTCCACTGGCATCAGACGCAGAATCCTCGAGATCACCGAGCGATCCGACAGATCGCGTACTGTCGCCGCACTTCTGCGCGGCGCCCTCGTCGGGCATCCCATCCATCCCGCCCTCGTGACCATTCCCGCGGGCGCGTGGACGGCTTCGCTGATCTTCGACGTGTCAGGCGATCCGCAGACTGCACGACGGTTGATCGGGCTCGGGCTGGTCTCGACGCCGCCGGCTTTGCTGACAGGCTGGCTGGACTGGTCCGAACGTGGCGACGTCGCACGCCGTGTGGGGCTGGTACACGCCGCGTCGAATGCTGTGGGGATCTGGTCTTTTGCCGCGTCGTACAGGCTACGCGGCAAGGATTCACTCGCGCTGGCGCGAGTTCTGTCGGTGCTGGGGCTCACCGCGGTCGGTGTCGGTGGCGCGCTCGGCGGTCACATCGTTTTCAAACTCATGGACGATCCTGCCGTCGAGGCTGCAGCGACTCCGGTTCTCGATCCCATCCTGGACGTGGTCAACTGAGCTGATCGGACCTCAATACTGTTCAGGCGTAAGCACTTCCGGAGTAGCTTCGTAGTTCTCGCGCGGTCTCGTCCGAATCCGCCAGTGGCCTGTTCATGACCCAGTGCGGGTTGCGCGTGCCCAGTGTCGCGGCAAAGTCGGCGACGGCGTCCGGGGTCGGCACTGCGTGTTCGCCCAGATATCCGAGAACGATGAGGTCCTCCCCTGAACGAGTCTCCACGGCCAGGGCCCAACCGCACGTCTCCTCCCACAGCAACGCCACCTCACGCCCAGGGAAACGCGGCACAGTTCGATCCAACGCGATGTAGGCCTCCAGAGGATGCTCGCGCCTGCAACACCATTGCTCTATGCCGGCCCCCACGCCGACCGCCACCCGTTGTACGTACCGCTCGAACCCGAGTCCGACGGTTGCGTCGACCAGCATTTGTTCTGTCATCGAACCTCACTCCTCGCCATCGTGTTTGGAATGTGCCCAGCGCTGACCGCGCCGAAACCCGGTTCAGATCACGGACTCCGGGTATCCCCAGACGAACCGATCAAGTGGAGAGGGGACCCGATGAAGTACTCGCCCGCTATGGCTCCCGGACGAATGCTGAAGATCTCCATGGTGTCGGTGAACGCCGATCCACTCGCACCGGTGGGCTGCTCGGCAGCCGGTGCACAGAACCTGCACGTCGACGAACTGTCCGCGGCCCTGGTTCGCGCCGGACACGATGTCACCGTCTTCACCAGGCGGGCACACGTCGGTGGACCGGACCGCGTTCGCGCCCGCGCCGGGTACTCCGTCGACTATCTCGAAGCCGGACCGACACACGCTCTCCCGGACGCCGAAATACTCCCCCACCTGGGCACCTTTGCCAGCATTCTGCGCGCTCAGTGGAGTACCGACCGACCCGATGTGGTGCACTCGCACTTCTGGATGTCTGGTGTGGCAACGGAACTCGCGACCCGCTCACTCGGCATCCCCGTACTTCAGACATTCCATTCCCTGGGATCTGCGGCGCACCGACACCTCGGAGCAGCCGACGACAGTCCATCGGAGCGGACTCACCTGGAACCGTTGATCGCCAGGGGCGCAACCCATGTGATCGCGACAAGTTCGGACGAGATCTTCGATCTGGTTCGGCAGGGGTCACCACGATCACGGACCACGATGGTGCCCTCGGGCGTCGATACCGAAGCGTTCACCCCGGAGGGACCCGCCGCGAAGAAGACCGCGCCGCATCGATTGATCTGCGTCGGAAGGCTGGTGGAGCAGAAGGGCTTCGATGTTGCCGTCGCCGCGCTGGCTTCGCTGCCGGACACGGAGTTGGTGGTGATCGGCGGGCCACCCGTCGCGCAACTGAGCACCGACGAGGTTGCGATCCGCTTGGTCAAGCTCGCCGAGCGGCTCGGCGTCGCAGATCGAGTCCAATTGTTGGGACGCGTTCCGCACCGCCAGCTACCGAAACTGATGCGGTCGGCCGACGCCCTCGTATGCACCCCCAGATACGAACCTTTCGGAATCGCGGCGCTGGAAGCGATGGCGTGCGGAGTTCCCGTAGTCGCGACTCCTGTTGGCGGACTGCGGGATACGGTAATCGACGGACTCACCGGGCGTCGGGTACCGGTGAACAGCCCCGTGGAAACCGCGCGCGCGGTCCGGCATCTTCTCGACGACGAAGACGAGGGCGCGGCGTTTGCACGGCAGAGTCGGGCCCGAGCGTGCGAATCGTATTCATGGGATCACGTCGCCACCGAGGTGGTCCGAACCTACGGCCGCTGCGTCACAGCACCGCCGAGAGCCCGCCAACACAAGGGCACTCACCGAAGTGAAGTGCACTGACGCTGACGGGCTCTACGAAGCTGATTTCTCGGAACTGGGGGTGACTCGAAACTATCGGCGAAAGGGCGGTATCAAGCCGGGAAACGTCGGGTCTCTTCGAGTCCGATTGCATGATCCAGCGACTCGTAGCAGGCAAACATCGACTCCTGACCAGCTGCTTTGAGTAGCCTCTGAACCGGGCGGGCGCAGACGAGCGCGAGTGTGCCGCCCACGTCGCGTGATCGCGTCGACAGGACCGACAGCACGGACAAGCCGCACGTCCCCATGAATTCGAGTTCGGAGAGATCGACAACCAGCGTCCGGTCCGCGGCAACGTGGTACGTCAAGAAGTCACGAAAAGCATTGGCGCTCATCAGGTCGATCTCGCCACGAACGTGGATCACAGCGGTATGTGCACTGATGCGGTGCGCGTGAAACGATGCGGTCGCTGTCCCGGTCGCGGGAGGTCCGTAATCTACCGATCCCTTCGCCGCGTTCGTAAAGCCTGAAATAGATGATCCTGGAACAACAGTCATGGTTCTCCCATCCCGCAACGGTTTACACTCTGCAAAAGAGAAGGGACCTCCGAAGGAGCCGCACGATGAACGGGTCTCCAGAATTGCGGATAAATCCCTCATCGGCTGTGTGCTCAACCTCGGTTTGAAACAGTACGCCAGCATGACCGGCGTCACAAGTGCGTTGCGACCATTCGTTTCGGTGTTCCGAACAAAAATGTGGTTTGGTCTGCGGTTCCGCGAGGTAATCCGATGTTGCGATCGCCAACGGTCGTGAGCAGAATCGTGTCGTTTACCCCGGCACCACCATCGACCAAATTTCGTGTTCGGGGGTCACTGTGAAGGTCGAGATGGGTATCGTTCTCGGCACCAGACTTCACCGCGACCCCTGGTACGACGATCCGGAGAACTTATGGCACACCTCAGCGCACTCGAGCCCGATCAGGATCAGACTCAGCCAGTTGTGGAGTTGAGGATTCAAGCGACTCTCGATCAGCTGTCGATTTTGCGTGCACTGGCCGCCACTGTTGCCATTCAGGAAAACTTCGACCTCGACGCCATCGCCGACATCAAATTGGCCATGGACGAAATCTGTACGCATCTGATTGTTCGTGCTGCGCCTGATTCGGTTCTGGTGTGTCGGTTCGTGTTCACTCCCCCGCAACTGCACGTATCCGTATCGACGACAACCACGGAGTACGAGGACAGCACTCAGCGATCGTTCGGGTGGCACATCCTCACCGAACTCACCGATTCGATTTCACTCGACCAGGAAGAGAACCTGGGCGGCGTCGGCTACATCACGACCATGAAGTTCACCAAGGCCCTCAGCGGGCGCCTGTGACCGCTTCCGCAGACGGCCCGTCACGCCCGCGCCGGCGGTCCACCGACGAATATCGGGACGTCATACCCGTTTTCGAGGAAATGCGGACCCTCGAGCCCCACAGTCCGGAGTACGAACGAGTGCGCACCGCACTGATCACCAGGTGCCTACCGTTGGCCGAACACATCGCCAGACGATTCGACGGACGCGGCGAGGCACACGACGATCTGGTTCAGGTGGCGCGTCTCGGTCTGGTCAACGCCGTCGACCGTTTCGATTCCACGCGCGGATCCGATTTCGTCTCGTTCGCGGTTCCCACCGTGATGGGCGAAGTTCGACGACACTTCCGCGACACCGGTTGGGCATTGCGGGTTCCACGCCGGATGAAGGAGTTGCACTTCCAACTCGGGCAAGCCATCAGCGAGCTGTCACAACAACTCGGGCACGCGCCGACCGTCGACGAGTTGGCCGAGACGTTGGGGATCGAACGTGAAGAAGTTGCCCAGGCGTTGATCGCCGGCAACGCGTACCAGACCGTCTCGGTCGACGGTGCCGCGTCCAATCACACCGACGATCTTCCGCTCGTGGAAACACTCGGTGACTACGACGCAGCACTCGAGAACGTCGAGAATCACGAGGCCTTACGTCCACTTCTCGACAAGCTGCCCGAACGAGAGCGGACGGTGTTGATGCTCAGATTCTTCGGAAACCTGACGCAGACACAGATCGCCGAGAAAGTCGGTGTGTCCCAGATGCACGTGTCGAGATTGCTCGCGAAGACATTGAGTAATCTTCGCGAGCAACTCGACTGAACGTGACTGAGGTGGTCAGATTGTTGCGGTGTCGATCACGAATCGGTATCGAACGTCGCTCTTGATCACGCGCTCGTAAGCGTCGTTGATGTCGCTCGCCGGAATCAGTTCGATTTCTGCGCCGATGCCGTGCTCGGCGCAGAAGTCGAGCATCTCCTGTGTCTGCGGGATGCCGCCCACCATGGAGCCGGCGAGGCTACGACGGTTTGCGGCGAGCGAGAATGCTCGAACTTCGATCGGCTTCTCCGGCAGGCCCAGTTCGACGAGCGTGCCGTTGATGGCGAGCAAGGACATGTAGGCGTCGATATCGAGATTGACCGAGACCGTGTTGAGGATCAGGTCGAACTCGCCGCGAAGAGCCTTGAACGTCTCACGGTCATTGGTCGCGTAGTAGTGATCGGCGCCGAGACGAAGGCCGTCTTCCTTCTTGCCGAGCGTCTGGCTCAGGACGGTGACTTCCGCGCCGAGCGCCTTGGCGATCTTCACACCGACGTGACCGAGGCCGCCGAAACCGATGATGGCGACCTTCTTGCCGGGGCCGGCATTCCAGTGCCGCAGCGGTGAGTACAAGGTGATGCCGGCGCACAGCAGCGGCGCGGCAACGTCGAGTTCGATGCCCTCGGGGATCGAGAGAACAAAATGCTCGGTGACGACGATGTGCGTCGAGTAGCCACCCTGAGTGCGCTCGCCGTCGCGTCCGGTGGCGTTGTATGTACCGGTCACACCCTTGCGGCAGTACTGCTCTTCGCCGGCCAGGCAGGCGTCGCACTCTCCGCAGGAGTCGACGAAGCAGCCGACGCCCACGCGGTCGCCGACTTTGTGCTTGGTGACATCCGAACCCACCGCGGCGACGACGCCGGCGATTTCGTGTCCGGGGACGATCGGGTACTTGGCTCCGCCCCACTCGTTGCGAGCGGTGTGGATGTCGGAGTGGCAGATGCCGGCAAATTTGATGTCGATGAGAATGTCCAGTGGACCGAGCTCGCGGCGTTCGACGGTGGTCTTCTCGAGCGGACCGTCAGCGGACGTCGCGGCGTAAGCAGCAGCAGTAACCATGCACACATGCCTACCCGTGCATGGAGGGACCTGCAAATCGCAGGCCCCTCCATGACGTGTTCTTGACGTGACTTACCCGGCGTCGCGCTCCGCTTGTTCGGCGCGACGACGCAGGCGCCTCGCGGCCGCAACCATGTTGCGCAGCGAAGGCTCGAGCTGCCATGGATGGCGGGTCTTGAGGCCACCGTCCGGGTTGGCCCACAAACGATCGAGAGAGATCGATTCGCTTGCCTCGGTGAGCAATTCGTCGAGCTCGTCGATGTCGGGAATCCGAGCCGAACGAGATTCGTACACACCGGGGCCGACGCCGTGCGTGAGCGCGCCTTCCTTGAGTGCTTCGAGAACCCACGTGATGGAGCGGGTCGCGACGATAGCCGTCACATCGGCGTCCAACCGTTCGATGGCGTCGACCACCGACGACCGAGCGGAGTACGTCAGATGTGTGTGGATCTGTGTTTCCGGCTTCGCTCCACCTGTTGCCAGACGGAACGCGTCGACGGCCCACTCCAGGTAGGCCTCCCGGCCGTCCTCACGCAGTGGCAGCAGTTCACGAATTGCCGGCTCGTCCACCTGGATGATGGCGATTCCGGCAGCTTCGAGATCCGCGATTTCGTCTCGAATGACAAGTGCCAGTTGCTCTGCCGTTTCGTAGAGCGGCTGATCCTGACGAACGAACGAACGGGCGATCATGGTGACCGGACCCGTCAGCATGCCCTTGACCGGCTTGTCGGTCAGCGACTGCGCGTACGCAATCCACTCGACCGTCATCGGCTTCGGACGTGCGATGTCGCCGTAGAGAATCGGCGGACGCGTGCAACGAGATCCGTAGGCCTGAACCCAACCGTTGTGCGTGAAGGCATAGCCCTCGAGCAGTTCGGCGAAGTACTGGACCATGTCGTTGCGCTCGTGCTCGCCGTGCACGAAGACATCGAGACCGATGTCCTCTTGCAGACGGATTGTGCGCTCGATCTCTTCCTGGATGCGCTTGTAGTAGTCGTCCCACTCCAAACGCCCCTGGCCGAGTTCGTAACGAGCCTGGCGAATCGCGTCGGTCTGCGGGAACGAACCCAATGTCTGGGCCGGAACCAAGGGCAGGTTCAACCGTTCCTGCTGAGCTTTACGACGCTCCTCGTACGGTGCACGCACACGATCTTCGGGCTTGATCGCGTTGACCCGAGCACGGACAGCGTGCTTGAGCTTGAAGTGCACCTTCGTCGGACGCTTACGCCACTTGTCCGAAGGACCTTCGGTGAGTGCCTTCGCCAGGGAGACGACCTCGCCGACCTTCTGCTTCGCAAAAGCCAGACGGTCTGCGACGTCTCCCGGAATGTCGTACTCGGAGAGCACGTCGTACGGCACGTGCAGCAGCGACGACGACGTGGAGACGACGAGGTCGGGCACAACGTCCTTGAGTTCGTTCAGGTACGTCAAGGTGTTGAACCGGTCGACGCGCCAGACGTTGCGACCGTCGACGACGCCCGCGTAGATGCGCTTGCGCTTGATGTTCGGCACTGCGGCCAGTTCCTCGGCCGTGATCTTGCCGTGCACCAAGTCCAGACCGAAGGCTTCGATCTTGGTGGGCGCCAAGATGTTGAGGGCTTCGCCGAACTTGC
Source organism: Rhodococcus sp. IEGM 1406 (assembly GCF_030056745.1). Taxonomy (NCBI): domain Bacteria; kingdom Bacillati; phylum Actinomycetota; class Actinomycetes; order Mycobacteriales; family Nocardiaceae; genus Rhodococcus; species Rhodococcus sp. IEGM 1406. The sequence goes on from NZ_JASHKO010000005.1 coordinate 278,329, forward strand.
CGTACGGACCGGTCACCAACAGGCGTGGGCGGAGCGGAGCCGTCGACAGCTTCTCGTACGCACGTCCCAGAGCGGCTAGCTCCTCGGGGGTGCGGTCCTCGGTCACCGAAGGCTCGTCCAACTGAACACAGGTGGCACCGGCCTTGGCGAGCTGCTCGAAGAGCTTCTCGTACTCGGGCAGGAGCGCGTCCAACAAGTCGAGCGGGGTGAAGTTCGGATCGGACTTCTCGGTGGCAGGTCCGACCTTCGAGAGCAGAAGCAGCGAGACGGGCCCCATGATGACGGGGCGCAATTCGATGCCGCGCGCCTTAGCGCGTTCGAACTCGTCGAGAAGTGCCTCCGAGTTGAGCGAGAACACCGTGTTCGCGTCGATCTCGGGCTGACGGTAGTAATAGTTCGTGCCGAAGAAGCGCACCAGCTCGAGAGGCGGGAAGTCCGGGCGACCGCGGGCCATCGTGAAGTAGAAATCGAGCGGATCGAGGGCGCCCTCGAGCGGCTTGAACCGCTCCGGCACTGCGCCGAAGAGCAGCGCATTGTCGAGGACGTGATCGTAGAAGGAGAAGGTGTTGCCCGGAACCTGGCTCAGTCCCGTCGCAGCCAGTTCACTCCAGGTCGATTCCTGGAGTTCCTTGGCGACCGCGAGAAGTGCGTCCTTGTCCGAAGTGCCGTGCCAGTAGGACTCGAGGGCGCGCTTGAGCTCACGGCGCGGCCCGATGCGCGGATACCCCAGGACGCTGGAGCCGAATGCTGCAGTGCTGCTGGACATGCGGTCGACCTTTCTAACCGAGGGGCGCGAGCGCCCTGTGCGCGTTTATGGAGTCTCTACACTCCACAAACGCGCACAGGGGCTTTGGGCCTTAGCTTGCCTGCTTGGTGGAGCGACCGTTGTCGGCGTATTCGTAGAAGCCCGCGCCGGACTTCTTGCCGGTCAATCCGGCTTCGACCATACGCAGGAGCAGCGGCGGAGCGGAGTACAGCGGCTCCTTGAACTCTTCGTACATGGAGTCGGCGATGGACTTGACGGTGTCGAGTCCGACCAGGTCCGTCAGAGCCAGCGGACCCATGGGGTGCGCGAGGCCGAGAACCGTTGCCTTGTCGATGTCTTCCTTCGTAGCGAAGCCAGACTCGACCATGCGGATCGCCGAGAGCAGGTACGGCACCAGGAGTGCGTTGACGACGAAGCCGGAGCGGTCGGCACTGCGGACGACCTGCTTGCCGAGGATGTCGCTGGCAAAAGCCTCGGCGCGCTGCGAGACGGAGGCACTGGTCTTGAGCGTCGTCACCAATTCGACGAGCGGCAGAACCGGAACCGGGTTGAAGAAGTGCATACCGATGACTCGCTCGGGACGCTTGGTCGAGATGCCGAGCTTCATGATCGGGATCGACGACGTGTTGGACGCGAGAACCGCATCCGGGTCCGTCACGACCGCATCGAGCTCGGCGAAGATTTCGCTCTTGATCTTCTCGTCTTCGACGACGGCCTCCACGACGAGCTGGCGGTCCGCGAAATCTCCCAGATCGGAGGTGAAACGCAGACGCCATGCGGCCTGCTCACGCTCACGTTCTGTGATCTTTCCGCTGCTCACGCCGCGGTCGAGCGAACGCAGGATGCGTGAACGCCCGGCTGCTGCAAGCTCGCGAGTCTGCTCGAAGACCAGAACATCGACATGTGCGCGGGCGCACACCTCGGCGATTCCGGCACCCATGATTCCGGCGCCGATAACGCCGACGCGCTGAATTTTTTCGCTGGTCACGTCAGCTCCTTGTTTGTCTCGTGGAGTTTGTCTGGTGAAGGTGTTGTAAAAGGAGCACTTCGAACGGCGTCGACGCTGGTGGCCGACGCAATCGGAACTGCCTTGAAGACGAGAGAAAGTAGTGCGGTGATACAAGCAGGGGAGAGACCCGAAGCCGAGCCTCTCCCCCACCCGAAGTCAGTTCTTAGTGGAACTGGCCCTCTTCGGTGGAGCCCTTGAGAGCTGCCGTCGAGGTGTTGGGGTCAACGGTGGTGGCGATGGTGTCGAAGTAGCCGGCGCCAACCTCACGCTGGTGCTTGATAGCGGTGAAGCCACGCTCTTCGGCAGCCTTGAACTCGCGCTCCTGCAGGTCGACGAATGCCGTCATGCCTTCGCGGGCGTAGCCGTAGGCCAGGTCGAACATGCCGTAGTTGAGCGAGTGGAAGCCTGCCAGCGTGATGAACTGGAACTTGAAGCCCATCGCGCCGAGCTCCTTCTGGAACTTCGCGATGGTCGCGTCGTCCAGGTGCGCCTTCCAGTTGAAGGAAGGGGAGCAGTTGTAGGCCAGGAGCTGGTCCGGGAATTCGCTGCGAACGGACTCGGCGAACTTCTTTGCAACCTCGAGATCCGGCACGCCGGTCTCCATCCAGATGAGGTCTGCGTACGGTGCGTAAGCCTTGGCGCGAGCGATGCAGGGCTCGATGCCGTTCTTGACGCCGTAGAAGCCTTCAGCCGTGCGGGTTCCGTCGAGGAACGGGCGGTCACGCTCGTCCACGTCGGAGGTGATGAGGGTTGCAGCCTCAGCGTCGGTGCGGGCGATGATGACGGACGGAACGTCCGCAACGTCGGAAGCCAGACGAGCCGAGGTCAGGGTGCGGATGTGCTGCTGCGTGGGGATGAGCACCTTGCCACCGAGGTGGCCGCACTTCTTCTCCGAAGCGAGCTGATCCTCCCAGTGGACACCGGCAGCGCCGGCGCCGATCATGGCCTTCTGCAGCTCGTAAGCGTTGAGAGCGCCACCGAAGCCGGCTTCGGCGTCGGCAACGATCGGAGCGAGCCAGTTGCTGACGGAGGTGTCACCCTCGGTCTTGGCGATCTCGTCGGCGCGCAGCAGTGCGTTGTTGATGCGACGAACGACGGTCGGAACCGAGTTGGCCGGGTAGAGGCTCTGGTCCGGGTACGTGTGGCCCGAGAGGTTAGCGTCGCCGGCAACCTGCCAACCGGAGAGGTAGATGGCCTTCAGGCCGGCGCGAACCTGCTGCACAGCCATGTTGCCGGTAAGTGCACCGAGGGAGTTGATGTAGTCCTCGTTGTTCACGAGATCCCACAGGATCTCGGATCCGCGACGAGCGAGGGTCTGCTCCTCGACGACGGTGCCCTGGAGCTTGACGACCTGATCGGCCGTGTAGTTACGAGTAACGCCCTTCCAGCGAGGGTTGGTGTCCCAATCCTGCTGGAGCTCAGCTGCGGTCTTCGGGGTGCCGGTGGTCGACATCAAGACTCCATCTCTTTGATCTGCTGGTCCGGCCTGTTGTGAGCAGTACGTGCGTACTACTTCACATACTTGCCAGGCCCTTCTTGTGTACTTACCGAGAATGGCACATCGAAAAAGTGCCGTCTACCTGTTGCTAATGCCAATCTTCGCTACCTTTTCAACACACTTTGCTAAGTCTGTGAAGATTCCTACACGGCTGGTACTACCCAATCGGACAGGTTCCGTACTGGCGAGTAGCAAAGAAACCGCAGGCTGTGAACGAAATGCACTCAACTCCGTCACTTGCAAATTCCGGCAGTTCGCGCGGCACTCGGAACAGGCCCATCCGCTACTTCGGAGCCAACTTCACGACTCGCAAGTGACCGCAATCACTTCGTGGCAACAGGCTTCGCTCGGGCAATTCCAGGGATCTACCCGTCAGAAAGCCACAGACAACCCATTCGCCGGCCATATGCTGTCGAACCATGACTTGTCGTTCGACGCCCCCGACCGGGCGATAAAGCGGTGCCGGACAACTATCAGCGGCCACCGAACAACCAGGCATGGTCGCAATCCGGTCCACAGCCGCCACAGTTGGGCTACCGGGCCGCGCCGCAGTCGTATCCTCCGCCCCAGGGATTCCCGCCTGCACCGCCACGTGGAAATCCGCCGCCGCGTCGGCCCGGCTGGGTGATTCCGGTATCCGTAATCGGAGTCATCACTGTGTTGGCTCTCTTCGGCGGGCTTGCCTGGGTCCTCTGGCCGAAGGACGTCCCAAACTCAGCCGCCGGTGGCGCGGCCCAGACCACCATCACCGCCGCGAACACACCCGGCACCACGACAACCGCTCCCAGCACGACATCCCCGACGACCGCACGCGCCGCGAACTTCCCGGCCGGTGCGTCCGCCTGCCCCGGCGGGCAGCCGGCCGGAAGTTACAAGGAGTCCGCGACAAGTGGGGGCAAAACTTCGTGCGAGTTTGCCGAGGCAGTTCGGATCGCCTACGGAAACTCCGGTGCCACCGGTGCCTCCAGCACCGTGTCCGCACGTAGTCCGGTGACCGGCAAGGAGTACACGATGGCATGCAAGGTGACCTCCGGCATCGTCACCTGTACCGGCGGAGACAACGCGGTTGTGTACTTGCGCTGACGGGCGCAATTGCGGCATCGGCAACCCGGTGCGTGTCGTTCCAGTGTCGCACTTACGGATCCTCCGATAGCGTGACCGCATGCCTCTGTACGAGTTTCGCTGTACCGGCTGCGGCCCGCTCGAGCGGTCGTTCGCGATGGCCGAAGTGCCCCAGTCGATCCGTTGCCCCCAGTGCAGTCTCGAATCGAAGCGTGTTGTCTCGTCTCCCCGTTTGAGTCACAGCTCGTCAACCGCGATGGGTTTACTGGACAGCACTGCCCGATCAGCTCACGAGCCTGCCGTGGTCAGTGGGTCACTACCCGGCCGTGGCCGACAATCTGCCCCGACGACGTCCAATCCGTTGCACCGCAAGCTACCTCGCCCCTGAGCGTCCTCACCGCGCGTCCTGGCCGTGAGTCCCGATCCGACACGAAAGTCCTGCCGCCACGAGTTTTCCGTTTCTTCGAGAATGAGGAGTGCATATGCCTGAACTGCTGTTTCCACTCGATTCCGCCAAGAAATTCACCGACCAGGCGATCGTCGGCCACAATCGGTGGCACCCGGACATCCCGGCGGCGGTGACGGTGAAACCCGGTGATGCGTTTCGTGTCCATTGCCGCGAATGGTTCGACGGCGCGATACACAACGACGACTCGGCCGACGACATTCTCAATGCACCACTGACCACGGTCCACACGCTGTCCGGCCCCTTTTCCGTCGAAGGCGCGAAGCCCGGCGACCTCTTGATCGTCGACATCTTGGATATCGGGCCTATCCCCCAAGAAGATTCGGGTCCGTTGGCCGGCCAAGGCTGGGGGTACACGGGCATCTTCCCTCGAAACAACGGCGGCGGCTTCCTCACCGAACAGTTCCCCGACGCGTACAAGGCCGTCTGGGATTTCTCCGGCCAAACGGCGACGTCGCGTCACATTCCGCACGTCTCGTTCACGGGCATCGTCCACCCGGGGCTGATGGGTACTGCTCCGTCGGCGGCGTTGCTCGCCAAGTGGAATGCCCGCGAGGGCGCCCTCATTGCCACCGATCCCAATCGGGTTCCCCCGCTTGCACTTCCGCCCGAGCCCCGCGATGCAGTACTGGGAACCTTGACCGGTGACGAGTACACACGCGTAGCCGGCGAGGCGGCGCGCACCGCTCCCCCTCGCGAGAACGGTGGAAACCAGGACATCAAGAACCTCACCAAGGGCAGCCGAATCTTCTATCCGGTATTCGTGGACGGTGCGAATCTGTCGGTCGGCGATCTTCACTTCTCCCAGGGCGACGGTGAGATCACTTTCTGCGGTGCCATCGAGATGGGCGGCTTCATCGATCTTCGTGTGGACATCATCAAGGGCGGAATGGATACCTACGGCGTTTCCGAGAACGCCATCTTCATGCCGGGCAACACGGATCCGCAGTATTCCGAGTGGCTTGCGTTCTCGGGCACTTCCGTCACGTTGGACGGCGAACAGAAGTACCTGGATTCACATCTGTCCTACCAGCGTGCGTGCCTGCATGCGATCGAGTACCTGACCAAGTTCGGGTACGCGCCAGAGCAGGCGTACCTGCTGCTGGGTGCGGCACCGATCGAGGGCCGCCTGTCGGGCGTCGTGGATATCCCCAACTCGTGTTCGACGGTGTATCTCCCGACTGCGATCTTCGACTTCCCCCTCGCACCCTCGTCGAGCGGACCGTTCCAGATCGATCCCGGAATTGGCGCTCCGCGTTCGGAGAACAGGGTCTAGGCCTCCGGCCCCGTGAGTGGTTGAGGAGTGTGAGGACTCCTCAACCACTCACAGGGGGTACCGGTGCGAATTCTGCAAACCCACCTTTGCGAAGCCGGACTGTCACTCGTATCCTGGGAAAATGTCGAAAACCTTTGTCGGTGTCCGGCTCCGCCAACTGCGGACCGAGCGCGGGTTGAGTCAGGCTTCGCTGGCCAAGACGCTGGAGATCTCGGCAAGCTATCTCAATCAGATCGAGCACGACGTCCGGCCACTCACCGTGCCGGTCCTCCTGCGAATCAGTGAAGTCTTCGGTGTCGACACCACCTTCTTCTCCCCACAGGACGACACGCGCCTGATCGCGGAAATGCGTGAAGTTGCCCTCGATCAGGAGATGGGCATCGACGCCGACGCCCACGAAATCGCGGAGATGGTCTCCACGCACCCGGGCCTGGCCAAGGCGATGGTCAACATGCATCGCCGCTTCCGCAACACCACGGCGCAACTCGCCGCAGCGACGGAAGACCGCTTCTCGGACGGCAGCGGCAGCGGTTCGATCACCATGCCGCACGAGGAAGTGCGCGACTACTTCTATCAGCGGCAGAACTACATTCACGATCTCGACACCGCGGCCGAAGAACTCACTGCCCGGATGCGCTTTCATCGCGGCGACGTCGCCGGCGAGATCGCCAGACGCCTCGAAACCGTCCACGGCGTGCAGATCGTTCGACGAGTCGACCTGGGCGAGAACATACTTCATCGTTACGACCCGGATACCAGGGTCCTGGAAATCTCCGCACGGCTCTCCGGCGGGCAACAGGTCTTCAAGTTCGCGACAGAACTCGCGTACCTCGAGCACGGCGATCTGCTCGACTCGTTGGTGGCCGAAGGCAACTTCACCAGCGAAGCGTCGGTCTCTTTGGCGCGACTTGGATTGGCCAACTACTTCGCGGCGGCCACCGTGCTCCCATACAGCCAGTTCCACGACGTCGCCGAGGACTTCCGGTACGACATCGAGCGCATGTCCGCCTTCTATTCCGCGAGCTACGAGACGATCTGCCACCGCCTCTCGACTCTGCAGCGCCCCAAACTTCGCGGGGTTCCGTTCATGTTCGTCCGTGTCGACCGTGCCGGAAACATGTCGAAGCGTCAGTCCGCCACCGGATTCCACTTCTCCACCAGCGGCGGTACGTGCCCGCTGTGGAACGTCTACGAGACGTTCTCTTATCCGGGCAAGATCATGCCCCAGATCGCACAGATGCCCGACGGCCGCCGATACCTCTGGGTTGCTCGCACGGTCGAACGTCGAGCGGCTCGATACGGACAGCCCGCAAAGATCTTCGCCATCGGATTGGGATGCGAGATTCGACACGCCCACCGACTCGTCTACAGCGACGGTCTGGATCTGGACGAGTCGAATCCGGGAACTCCGATCGGCTCGGGCTGCCGTGTCTGCGAACGCCTCAACTGTCCGCAGCGTGCCTTCCCGCCGTTGGGTAAAGACCTCGACATCAGCGAGCACCGGAGTTCGATTTCGCCTTACGTGATTCGCTGACCGCGCTAACGCACGTAGTTGCGTAGGAACGCGACTGTGCGATCGAACGCGATCATCCCGTCCACGGTATCGAGGTCGAACTGATATTCGTGGTCCAGCGCAGGCTCGTGATCTTCGGGGTAGAACAGTGCGTCTACTTCGACGCCCAGATCGGCGAGCCGTTCTGCCATGGGTTTCGACTGGCTGGCGGTCAGTGGGTCGACATTTCCGCCGGTGATGAACGTCGCTGGAAAGTCCGAGGTCACATGGCCCAGTGTCGACATCTGACCCACTGCAGTCGACCCGTCGAAGTCCCTCGTTCCGAGATACCCCCACAGCGACTGCTTGTCGACGCCCCAACCGAAGTACTTCCCCTGCGACAGCAGGGGTTTCAGATCGAAGACCCCACAGTCGAGGACAACTCCGCGTATCTGCTCGGGACGTAATGCCGGTTCCACACCCATTTCCGACGCGTAGTCAGGGCTGGTCATGACCGTCGCCAACTGACTGGACAACTGCGCGCCTGCCGAATCTCCCGCAAGAAAGAGATTGTTCGAATCGACATGCAACCTGTCCGCATTGCTCACGATAAATCGATACGCGTCGTTCAGTTGATTCACTGCGGTGGGGTAATACGCATCTGGTCCCAGTGAGTAGTCCACCGAAATCACAGTGAAGCCTTGATTTGCCAACAGTTTGTAGTAACCGTCGGCATCAGTTCTCGATCCTGATATCCAGCCACCGCCGTGCACCCAGACCACCGTGGGTAGCGCCGAAGTGGACTCCGACGGGTAGTAAACGTCCAGTTGTGCATCGTCGTCGCCGTCGCGGTACGACTGATCGAGAATCGAGACGATTCCTGACGGTGCATGCCTGTCGAGTTGTGCGTGAGTCGCTTCGGAGCCACCCGCTGACATCCACCGTACGAGGAGAACTCCTGGCCACGGACTGACGATTGCCGCGGTTACCCCGGACAGCAGAATGACGACGAATACCGCCGCGATTCCGACAATGCGCCTTCGCCGTCTGTCGGGGGAAGACGCGCGCACAACAACTCCTGGGGTCGGATCGGATTCACCCAGGCTAGACCAAAAGGACTAGTCGAGAATTCCCCGGCAACACACCCGCGGCGCTTTGTCTGAAATGACCATTTCTTCAGCGTCTCAGCATCATCCGACAACTAGCGGGTGTGTGCGTCGAGAAACTGAACCGTGCGATCGAGGGCAGTGAGACCGTCGGCATTGTCCAGATCGAACTGATACTCGTGACCGAGCGCCGGAACGTGATCGGCCGGATAGAACAGTGTGTCGACCGCAACTCCCAACCCCGTCAATTTGTCAGCCAACGGTTTCGACTGAGAATCTGTCAAAGGATCCGCGTTGCCGCCGCTGATGTAGGCAGGCGGAAATTGAGCGCTGACGTAGTTCAAGGTCGACATCTGATCCGCTGCATCGGTACTCATGAAGTCACGCACCCCGGTATACGCCCAGAGGGACCGATCAACCCCCCAACCGATGATGCCGGGTCCGCCGACCATGTTCCCGACGTCGTAGATTCCACAGTTCAGGATTACTCCACGTAACTGATCCGGCCGCAGCGACGGGACCACGCCCACACGGTTCGCATACGCGGGATCAGTGACGAGAGTGGCGAGCTGACTCGAGAGTTGCGCTCCCGCAGAATCACCGGCGAGAACGACCGTCGTCGGATCAACATGCAGCCGTTCCGCATTCGCAACGACGTACGCGTGAGCGTCGTTGAGCTGCCGCACCGCTGTCGGATAGTGGTGCTCGGGTCCGAGTGAGTAGTCCAGGGACACAACGGTGTAGCCACGAGAGGCCAGCAACTCGTAGTACGGCGCGTAGTTGGACTTGCTTCCCGAGATCCAGGCACCGCCATGAGTCCAGATCACCGTAGGCAATGCGGTCGTCGTCGCTGCGGGAAAGTAGACATCCAGGTATGCGTCGTCGTCTTCGGCGCGGTACTGCTGGTCCTTGATCGAGTCGACGCCTTCGGGCGCGTGCTTCTCGAGCGCCTCGGTGACTTTCACGGCATCACGATCGAAGACCCATCGCACGGTGAGTGCGCCAGGTCTCGGGCTCAGAACGAAGGCCAGAACCACGGCTCCGACCAGAACGAACACAATTGCCAGAGCCCACAGCAAGCGCCTGCGCCACCGATGCGGTGAAGGGTTCGTCATCGGGTTTCCTTCACTCTCGGCAAAATGTCCGGATCAGCGTAACGCGGCGCCGGTACTGTCAGGCGCGATCAGCCGAGTTCAGCGATCCGCCGCTGCGCGAGTGCCTTGACTTCGCCCTTGGCTACTTTGCCGCCTGCCGCCATCGGCAATTCGGCGACCGTCATCACGTACTCGGGTATGTACTCGCGGGTCACTCCTCGGCTCTGCAGCCAGGCGGTCAGGTCCACCGAACTCAGATCGTCATCGGCGGACACGACGACCGCACAGACCTTCTCACCGAACAGCGGATCGTCGACTCCGACCACGGCGACCAGTTCCACCGAAGGATGCGCGCGCACGTACTCCTCGACCTCGACCGCGGAAATGTTCTTGCCGCCTCGAATGATGATGTCGGCTTTGCGCCCGACCACACGCACCCGCCCGGTCTCGTCGATCTCGACGATGTCGCCGAGAAGCATCCAACCGTCGTCGGTGTACAACTCGTCGTTTGCATCGACGTCGCCCCAATAACCCTGGCACATCAGCGGGCCGTTGACCGCAGGCTGACCGCGACGGACGGAGCCGGTCACTTCCTTTGCCGCATCGTCGAATACACGAACTTGCATGCGATCGATGACGTGGCCGCACGTCTTCAGTCGGGTATCGGAGCCGTCCGAAACCGTCGTCACCGAGACGGCGCCGGTTTCGTTTGATCCGTAGAACTGCAGGACAGCCGCTCCGGTACGTTGTTCGAAGGCCAGTGCCTCCGAATACGGCACGGCTTCACCACCGGTGAACATGAAACGAAGTGACGAGAGATCGGCCGATTCCGCGGCCTCCGAACGCAACAGCATCTTGAATTGTGTACTCACACAATTCAAAGCAGTCACCCGTTCGCGCTCGATCAACTCGATCATCACCGAAACGTCGAAGCGTTCCATGACGACATTGCGAGCACCGAGTAGCGCCGGCAGGAAATGCGAAGTCCAGAGGCCGAATCCGAAAGGTGCCGGAACCGCGCCGAGGAACACCTCATCCGGACCGATCGCCGCCGCCTCGGCGGCAATCTCGGAGAAACCAACCCAACGATCCTCGGTTTGTGTGACCAGTTTGGGTAGGCCCGTTGTGCCGGACGTCGAGTTCAGCATCGAAACGGCTGACGTGACAAAACACGGACTGGTTGCGGGGAACTGCTTTAGCTCGACCGGCAACGAGGTGAGTTCGCCGTTTGCACTCACGCGTTCGAAACTCACGTCGGCGCGTTCGTCGGCGAAGACGACGTCCAGTCCGGGATGCTCTGCCCGCAGACTCGCCACGAGTTCGGCGGTATCGACGCCGCGCAGCGTGCGAGTGGTGACGAGTACGGAGGCTTCCGAGCGGGCGATCAGATGAGAGATCTCGCGAATGCCCGAGCGCGAACCGATTCCGACCGCGACGCGGCCGGTACGAAATGCTGCGCAGAGAGCCGCATGGAATACAGCGGTGTCGGGGAGCAACACGGCTACATGTCCGTATCCCTCACCAGCTAGATCCAGCGCCGACGCGATCGCATCGGCAGCCGCGTCGTACTGTTTCCACGACACCCTCGATTCCGGAGTGACGAAGGCGGTTTCGTCCGGGATGGTCTCAGACCAATGCCTGACCATTTCGCTGATGCTGACGCCGGCGAACCGGTCCGGATTCGTGGCGAATTCACCGACGGTGAAGTCGAGTGTCTTCGTTTCAAGCATGATCGTCGATCATCTCCCGTCGGCGCTGAGGACGCCCATCGATTGTTTGTACGCGTTGTCCAGTGTCGCTGCGGAATCGCATTCGCGGACGAGTTCGCCGCGCTGCATGACATATCCGCGGTCGACAACCGATTTCAGTGCAGTGAGTGCCGGTTCCGTCACGATGACGGTCACACCCTCGGCGGCCAGACCCCCGACCAGCGCTCGCAGCTCCGCGACGATTTTCGGTGCCAGTCCTGTCATCATCTCGTCGAGGAGCAGCACCTTCGGGGTTTCAAGAAGTGCCCGCCCCAGAACCAACATCTGCTGCTCACCACCGCTGAGGACCCCGGCATAACTCTCGGAGCGTTCACGCAGGATCGGGAACCTCTCGAAAGCTGTTTCCACGGCTTCGGCTTTCAATCCCAGCAAGTCTGCGCCGACGCGTAGGTTCTCGCGAACGGACATTCGCATGAACAGTTGCCTGCCTTGGGGTACGTAGGCAAATCCGCTGCGGACACGATCCAGTGCCGATAATTTCTGGATCTCTCGACCATCGAATTTGATTGTCCCGGTGGCGGGAACCGAGCCGTAGATGGATCCCGCCAAGCTGGTCTTGCCTGCACCGTTCGGCCCGACGATCGCTGTCACTTCACCGGCGGGGGCGACAAGGGAGACTTCCCGGACGGCGACAGCGGATCCGTATCGAACTGTGACTCTGTCGAGTTCGAGCATGTCAGGCGCCTTCCTCGTATTCGGAACCGAAATAGACTTCTCGCATCGCGTCGCTGGCCAAGCACTCCTGCGGTGGTCCGTAGAACGCCACTGATCCGAAATTGAGCAGCACAATCTTGGTGGCGAGCGCCGCAATGAGATCGACGTTGTGATCGACCAGGACTACTCCTTTGCCCTGCGCGGCAATCGATCGCACGGCACCGGAGATGGCAGCGATGCCGTCGTGATCCGCGCCGGCAAACGGTTCGTCCAACAGGAGAACATCGGGTTCGGTCGCCATCGCCCGCGCCACCTCGACCAGACGCTGCGCCCCCAAACTGAGATCCCCGCAAGCACTCTCGACGTCGGCGACCGAGTATCGCGCAGCAATCTCCCGGGCCCGCTGTGCTGTCCGGTCCCAGTTCTCGAAAGGTCCTTTGATCGCCCACCACAGCGAGTGCAGAGGTGAGGTGATCTTGTGCCCGTACAGTCCCGGGATGATGTTGTCGACGGCGTCGAGTTCCGCCGCGAGCTGCGGATGTTGAAACGTGCGCGAGAGCCCTTGCCGTGCACGGCGCTCCGACGGCCCGGTCAAGGGAGCACCGGCGAGCGCGACGGTTCCGGAGTCTGCTTGCTGTGTGCCGAAGATGCAGTCCACCAGTGTGGTCTTGCCTGCCCCGTTCGGGCCGACCAGGCCGATCACCTCTCCCGGTCCGACGCTGAACGAGACATCGTCGACAGCGCGGACGCCGCCGTAGGACTTGTGGAGCCCGCTCACTTCGAGTAACCGCGTCATCGATTGCCACGCTCCTTGTACAGACGGTTCATTCGACCCAGAACGTTCTGACTCCACCCGATCACCCCACCAGGCGCGACGATGAGGATCACCAGGACGGCTCCGGCAAGCAGGAGTTCGCCGCTCCCCTGGTACCCGGGCATGTTCAGCGTCACGATCACCACGATCAATGCACCGAGCGGCGCACCCCATGCCGAACCTCGACCGCCGATGATCGGCATGAAGATCGCAAGGAAAACAATACTGAGAGTGAAGGTTTCAGGAGTGACAGCTTGCACCGACACAGTGAACAGCGATCCGCCGGTCGACGCGATCGCAGCACCGATCGCCAGCGCCACCACGGTCAGATGCGCAGGATTGACGCCGGAAGACCGTGCGACATTACGATTGTCGCGGGCAGCTTGCAACATCAGCCCCCACACCGATTTCCGAAGTCGATCGACAGCGACCGCGATCAGACACACGAACAAGATCGCGAACACGACCAATGCGTAGCGCGGTGGCTCCCAGCCGAACATCGTCACAGTCTCGACACCCGAGATCCCGGCCGACCCGCCGGTGAAACTCGGCCCGTCGATCAACCAGTGCTCGAAAGCGATACCGAACAACAAGGTCACTGCGGCAAGGTAGAAGCCGGAGAGTTTCTGTGTTGCCAAGCTGAGGAGTACTGCAACCGCTGCAGCGGCGAGGGCGCCGAGAATCCATCCCCACCACATCGACAACCCGGTCCGAACCGAGATCAGCGCAACGGCATACGCGCCGATCGCCGCATACGCGCTGTACGCCATCGACAGTGATCCCGCGAGCACGAATGGCACGTACATGCCGAGTGCGATCAGCGAATACGTCGCAGCGAGGAACACCAGATCCTGCCGGTACAGACTCGGCCCCATCCACAGCAGCACGGCAGCAACCACGACCACGGTGATCAGCGCTTCTCGTGACAGGGCGAGCATCCTCGTCCGGGAACCGCCGGATGTAGTGGGCGGATTTGACGTCAGCGGACTGGTAGAAAGCGAGGCCATCAGACGCGAACCTTCCTCGAGAGCAAGCCTTCCGGACGGAAAGCGAAGAACACCAGGGCAATCAACAGAATCGCGGTTTGAGCAGCACTCGCACCGAAGTAGTACGGGGCGAATACCTGGACGACGCCCAACACCATTCCGCCGATCAGCGGAGCCCAACTCCGGCCGGTACCACCGATGACGAGTGCGATGAATGCCGTCAGCGTCCATGACAGACCGCTCGTGAACTGAACACCGGCCTTGGGAGCGAACAGAAGTCCGGCGACGGCGGCGATCACACCCGCGAGGGTGAACGCGATGAGGCGTACCCGATCCACCGGCAAGCCCAGGACGCGGGCGGCATCCGGACTGTCGCCGACGGCGCGAAGCAGACGGCCCGAGGTGGACCGGTTCAGCCACAGTCCGATACCGACGAAGATCACTGCAGTTCCGACGACGAGTACAACGGTCGAACTGTCGACGGTGGCACCGAGCACCGATATCGGATCGAAGTCGAAGATCTTCTGCCCGGGAAGTGGTGTTCGGCCGAAGACAGTGCCGGCGAGCTGCTGGATCCCGAACAGTACTGCGGTCACAGCCACCAACGCCGGTAGTTCCCCACGACCCGATCGCTTCTGAACCTGTTTGACCACAAGCTTTTCCGTCAGGATCGACAGCGCCACCGCTACCGCGATCCCTAGCGGCATGGCAATCCAGAGAGCGAGCCGGTAATTGATCGCGACCCAACTCGACGCCATGGCCGCAACCATCGCATACGGACCCATCGCAAAATTGAAGAAATCGGCGCCGACCACCACGAGATACATTCCGAGGGCTATCAGTGAAAAGAATGCACCGATCTCGATGGCAGCGAGCCACAGTTGTGCGTCTGTCATGTCAAGGCTCCTCGGTTATCCACACGGGGGTTGGTAGGAATCCCACGGATGGGCCGGCTTGTTGTCCTCACCGAATTCGACGAGCACCAGTCCGCAGAGGCTGTCCGGAGCCAGGTGATCCTACGAGGAGAACGACAGTGTCAATCCGTCCTGGCCGAAGCTGGCGGGAAGTGCCGAAACCTGTTGAAGAGCATCACGAACGGCCGTCCGATCTCGGTGGTCGCCGGCAATTTCGATTGCCTCGGCCAACATCATGACGGCGTCGTACGCCTGTGCGTCGTAGGCAGTCAGTTGATAATCAGGCCCCTTAACCGCCTGGACCTTGCGACGCAGTTCGGCGGTTCTCGGGTTGTTCTCACTGAGCGAGCCCATGTACACCATGCCGCTCAACGCCTTCGGGTCCGCCAAAGCCCAAGATGCGGGCTGGTTCCCGATGGAAGCGAGTGAGAAGCGTTGCGTCTGCGGGGTGATCTTCGACAAGGTGTTGTGCGCGAGGATTTCGAAGTGCCCGCCGATACTGGCGACCAGAATCGCGTCCGGTTCGGTTTCCGCGAGACGTGAGACCTGTGCGGTGATGTCCGCGGCATCGACCGGCGCCTTTTCGACGCCCGTCACTCTCGCGCACTTCTCGAGCGCCGGCCGCAGGGTCTTGATGATTCCGTCGATGGACGCACTCGCGTCACCGAGAATTCCCAGGGACTTGTACCCCATCTTCTCGAAAGCCCCGCAGTACACCTGCGCGTACTGCTTCAAGGAGTTCGGAATCATGAACGAGTAGTCGTTGTCGGGCGCCGAGGCAAAGGCGTCGCTGAGAACGACCGGAGCTATCGCGGGGATCTTCGACTGCTGGAGAATCGACTTGGCCTGCAGCACCGACCCGCTGCCGGTGGCGAGGATGACCGCACTTGATCCGTGATCGACCAACTTCCGAATGATCGACGGGGTCTTGGTGGGACTGCTCTCGTCATTCTCGACAACCAATTCCACCTGCTTGCCGTTGATTCCGCCGGCCTGGTTGATCAGGTCGACAGTCATACGCACGGTCTTGCCGGCGATCGTGCTGTACGACGCACCGGGCCCGGTGGAGTCCTCGTCCAAACCGATGACGATGGTGTCTTCGGGAATGACACCGGCAGATGCGCACGCGCTCGCCCCGAGGACCACTGCCACGCAGACGGCAATCGCCTTTCCGAGTCTCACATCAATCTCCCGTCCAAACTCTGCTTGGTAAATCAAACAAGCGCTTGATTTACGAGTGTGGACAGAAGTATGCACTGGGTCACACCGATAGTCAAAATTCGAACTACACGCGCAGGAACTGCGGTGTTACGGCTTCTGCCGCTGCCGGATCGAGGAGCTGAGTTCGCGAATGACGGACTTCAATTCGTCGACGTCCGAACGGAGTTCGGCCATTTGGGAGTCAGAGCGGAGTTCTGCAAATTCGGAGGCAGGAGATACGGTCTGCGCTTCCTTCTTCGTCGTGGGCTGCGCAATGCGTGCCACCGGCTCGCCGTCGACGGAACGTGCGGCGAAGCCGTCCAGGAAAACCGAAATCAGATTGCGCTGCAGATCATCCGCCAACTCGGAAAGCTGCGGGCGATACTGCGCGACGGTGGACCAGACGGATTCACGCAGGAGACGGTGAAACTGTTCGGGATCGATGTCTTCCCGAAACTCCGCGTCGGCAATTCCGCGAGCGATAGCCGATCGCCAGTAGCTGTGTGCCTTCTGAACCAGGATGGTGATGGGCGTGTCCGCCGGTTGCGACGAAAGTATGGCTTCTCCCTGATAGACCTCCGTGGCATACGGGTGATCCACCGCCGATGCAAAAGACACCGAGACCATCGTTGCCAGGCGATCTCGGGCCGAACCTCCCGACTCGATCGAGTCTTCGTACCTGACGTTGAGGTCTTCGAGAAACCGGACGACGATCTCGTTGGCTATCGCATCCTTGGAGTCGAAGTAGTGGTAGAGGCTGCCGGAGAGAATCCCGACTTCGTCGGCGATGTCGCGTACCGTCGTCGCGGCGATTCCCCGCTCACTGAACAGCTTGGCCGCATGAGCGAGTATTTCGTCCCGTCGGGTCGAGCGCACGAGAAGATCCTTCCGACGTTCCGATCGTCAAGCGAGTGCTTGATCAATTTCTCGTCGATGCTAACACCGCACCCTCGCTGACCTGCGGTGTGAGGTCCTGGACATCCAATCGAAACACCGGACACACACTTGTCACCGACAGTCATTCCACCGCAACAACTTCCACCTACTCTGTGCACTCGACGAATACAGCGTTGTATACGCACTCCGGATACAGATCTGTCAGAGCCATTGTCTGCCAGAGCCATCGACACGAAAGGCCCGTACATGCGAACCTTCTCGAAGCGCACCCTTGCCGCGCCGGCCGCTCTCGCCGCGCTGGGCTTGGTTCTCACCGGCTGCGGAAGCAAGGCGACAGACACCGCATCGGGAGATTCGACGGCTACGTCGTGCGTCGACACCTCGGGGGACACGATCAAGGTCGGTTCTCTGAATTCACTCTCGGGCACCATGGCCATCAGTGAAGTGACGGTCCGCGACTCCATCTCGTTGGCGGTGCAGGAGATCAACGATTCCGGCGGTGTGCTGGGCAAGAAGATCCAGATCGTGGCAGAGGACGGCGCGTCGGAGCCGACAGTGTTCGCCGAGAAGGCCGAGAAACTGATCAGCAGCGATTGCGTCGCAGCAGTTTTCGGTGGCTGGACTTCCTCGAGCCGCAAGGCCATGCTGCCGGTGTTCGAGGACAACAATTCCTTGCTCTACTACCCGGTCCAGTACGAGGGGCTGGAAGATTCGAAGAACATCTTCTACACGGGTGCAACGACCAACCAGCAGATCATCCCCGCTCTGGATTACCTGAAGGAGAAGGGCGTCAAGTCGCTGTATCTGGTCGGCAGCGACTACGTGTTCCCGCAGACCGCCAACCGCATCATCAAGGCGTACGCGGCAGCGAACGGCATCGAGATCAAGGGCGAGGATTACACGCCATTGGGCTCGACCGACTTCTCCACCATCGTGAACAAGGTCCGCACAGCCGACGCCGATGCCGTGTTCAACACACTCAACGGTGATTCCAACGTCGCGTTCTTCCGTGAATACTCGAATGTCGGCCTGAAGCCCGCCGACATGCCCGTCGTCTCCGTCTCCATTGCGGAGGAAGAGGTCGGCGGTATCGGAGTCCAGAACGTCGAAGGCCAGCTGACGGCGTGGAACTGCTACCAGACCATCGACTCCCCCGAGAACAAGAAGTTCGTCGAGGCGTACAAGGCGAAGTTCGGCCAGGACAAGCCCACGTCCGATCCGATGGAAGCGGCATACACCTCCGTCTACCTCTGGAAGAACACAGTCGAGAAGGCCAACTCGTTTGCGGTCAAGGATATTCAGGACAACGCCGACGGTGTGACCTTCCAGGCACCCGAAGGACTCGTCACCATCGACGGCGACAACCACCACATCACCAAGACTGCCCGAATCGGCGAAATCCGTTCCGACGGACTGATCTACACGGTCTGGGATTCGGGACAGCCGATCGAGCCGGATCCGTACCTGAAGAACTACCCCTGGGCCGAGGGACTCGGCAGCTGATCGACGAAAGGCGGAATTGACGGAATCGACGAGTAGAGAGGTGGAGCGTCTGTCATGGATGTTGTGATCGGACAGTTGTTCACGGGTTTGAGTATCGGATCGATTCTCCTGTTGGCAGCGTTGGGATTGTCTCTCACGTTCGGGCAGATGGGTGTCATCAACATGGCACACGGCGAGTTCATCATGGCCGGCTCGTACACCGCATACGTAGTGCAGCAGGTGATCTCGAATGCAACGGGATCGTTGATCATTTCTCTGCTCGTCGGTTTTGTCGTCGGCGGACTGATGGGTGTCGTGCTCGAAGTGGTCCTGGTATCGCGGATGTACCACCGACCCCTCGATACCTTGTTGGTGACATTCGGCGTCGGATTGATCCTTCAGCAGTTGGCGCGCGACATCTTCGGCGCGCCGGCAGTCAATGTTTCGGCGCCGAGCTGGCTTTCGGGCGGGGTCGATATTTTCGGCGCCGTGGTACCGAAAACCCGCATCTTCATTCTGGTGTTGGCGATCGCAGCGGTGATCGCGCTTTCGGTCGCACTGAAGCAGTCGTCGATGGGTAGACGCATCCGGGCCGTCGTCCAAAATCGCGATCTGGCCGAGACGAGCGGAATCTCTTCTCGTCGTACGGACATCACGACCTTCTTCCTCGGTTCCGGACTCGCCGGCGTCGCGGGTGTCGCGTTGACACTCATCGGTTCCACCAGCCCGACCATCGGCCAGTCGTATCTGATCGACGCCTTCCTTGTTGTCGTCGTCGGCGGTCTCGGTCAGATGAAGGGAGCCGTGATCGCAGCCTTCGCCCTCGGCATCTTGAACTCGTTCATCGAGTACTCGACGACAGCGTCGATCGCGAAGGTGATCGTGTTCGTCATTATCGTCGTCTTCCTTCAAGTTCGGCCGCAGGGCCTGTTCGCAGTCAAGACGAGGAGCCTCGTATGAGCATCCTGAACAATTCCCGAATTCGGGTGTGGGGCGGTTTTGCACTTGCCGCGATCGTGCTGTTCGCCATCGCTCCGGCTGTGCTCTCGGACTTCAGGCTGTCACTGTTGGCCAAATTCCTGTGCTTCGCCATAGTCGCTGTCGGCATCGGCTTGGCTTGGGGCAGAGGCGGAATGCTCACGCTCGGCCAGGGCGTCTTCTTCGGAATCGGCGCATATGTGATGGCGATGCACCTCAAGATCGCCGATGCCGAACTCAAGGGCGACGCGGTACCGGACTTCATGTCCATCGCGGGCAAGACCGAACTTCCGGGATACTGGCAACCGTTCGCCTCGCCATTCGTGGCGATCTTCGCCATCCTTTTCCTGCCGGCCGCTGTTGCCTTTCTCCTCGGACTCGGTGTGTTCAAGCGGAGAGTCAAGGGCGCATACTTCGCGATCCTCTCGCAAGCACTCGCCGCGGCTTTCGCGATCCTCTTGATCGGCCAGCAGTCGATCGGTGGCAGCAACGGCCTCAACCGCTTTCGCACATTCTTCGGTTTCAACCTCAACGATCCGGCGAACAAGCAGATGTTGTTCTTCATCGCCGCCGGAGTTCTTCTCGCATCGGTCGCTCTGATTCGCCAGCTGATGAACTCCCGATACGGCGAACTCCTCGTCGCCGTCCGCGATCAAGAGGAGCGCGTACGTTTCCTCGGATACGATCCGGCGAACATCAAACTGGTCGCCTACGTGACCGCGGCGTTCCTCGCCGGTATCGCCGGTGCGCTTTTCGTTCCGATCGTGGGCATCATCTCCCCCGCCGACGTCGGGATCGTTCCGTCAATCGCCTTCCTCATCGGGGTCGCGATCGGTGGCCGCGCAACGCTTCTGGGTCCGGTACTCGGTGCGATCGGCGTCGCTTGGGCGCAGTCGACATTCTCGGAGAAACTCCCTTCGGGATGGATCTACGCACAAGGGTTGATGTTCATCGTCGTGGTCGGGTTCTTCCCGGCAGGTGTGGCCGGATTGTTCGCCCTGATGCGCCACCGCAAGAAGCGTGAGACCCCGGCCGACCCGCCGGTCAAGGTCTCCCAACCCGAACCAGTGGAGGTGTCGTCATGACCAACACAACCGCCACCAGCGAACCCACACCGGCACTGGGCGGCAACGCCGGAATGTCGTCCGAGTACCTCGAAGTACGGAACCTTTCGGTCAGCTTCGACGGTTTCAAGGCCGTCGACGGCGTCGACTTGACCCTCATGCAGGGCGACCTCAGGTTTCTCATCGGCCCGAACGGGGCTGGAAAGACAACGCTGGTCGACGCCATCACCGGACTCGTTCCCGCGACGGGTTCGATCACGAAGTCCGGCGAGCAACTACTCGGCAAGAAGGTTCACAAGATCGCCCGCCTCGGCGTCGGGCGAACCTTCCAGACGGCAAGCGTCTTCGAAGAACTCTCGGTGCTGCAGAATCTCGACATCGCGGCGGGAGCCGGTCGCTCGGCGTGGAACCTGCTCCGAAGGCGCAAAGGTGTGCTCCCCGAGATCGAGGAGGCTCTGGAGACAACCGGCTTGGAGCACCTCAGAGACACTCCCGCGGGCATTCTGGCGCACGGGCAGAAACAGTGGCTCGAAATCGGAATGTTGTTGGTGCAGAACTGTTCCGTGCTACTACTCGACGAGCCCGTCGCTGGGATGAGCCTGGAGGAGCGCGAGGAGACCGGAAACCTTCTGCGTCGCATCGGCGGTGCACGAACCGTCGTCGTGGTCGAGCACGACATGGACTTCATGCGATCGTTCGCCACGTCCGTCACAGTGCTCGCCGCTGGGAAAGTACTCGCCGAAGGAACTGTGGCGGAGGTTCAAGCCGACCCCAAGGTGCAAGAGGTCTATCTCGGCACAGCCGCTGCCGGAACCGATCTCGGCGCCGACACCGAACCGACCCCGGAGGACTGAATCATGCTCGAGCTCGTCGACATCCGCGCCGGCTACGGACGCACCGAAGTAATCCACGGCGTATCCTTACTGGTTCCCAGTGACGGGGTTGCGGCAGTCATGGGTCACAACGGTGCGGGTAAAACCACCTTGCTGCGCGCCGCCGTCGGTCTGATCAAACCTACGCGGGGAAAGGTACTTCTGAACGGTGAGGACATCACCGGACTACGACCGAGCGCCCGCGTCGCTCGCGGACTTGCCTACGTACCGCAGGGTCAGCAGTCGTTCGGACAACTGACAACTGCCGAGAATCTTCGGGTGGTCGCCGACGGGCGCAAACGCGGAAAGGCACTCATCGCAGAGGCATTGGATCTGTTTCCCGCGCTCACCACACTCCTCGACCGTCGCGCGGGACTTCTCTCCGGCGGGCAGCGCCAACAACTTGCCATCGCCCGCGCATTGATCACCGAGCCCAAGATCCTCATCCTCGACGAACCAACCGAGGGCATTCAGCCCAACGTGGTCGCCGAAATCGAAAGAACCGTCATGGAACTCACCGAGCGCGGCGATCTCGGTGTCCTCCTTGTCGAGCAGCACATCGGTTTCGCGCTCCAATCTGCTCAGCATTACAGCATTCTCGCGGCCGGACACGTGACCTCGACCGGTGAGGGCGGCACCACGTCCACCGAGGCGGTTCGTCGAGCGATGGCAATCTGACATGAGTGTGCGGCCGCCGCTGCGCGAACAGGTTTACCGGTCGATCCGAAACGATCTGATGTCCGGTCAAATCGCGCCCTCGGAACGACTGGGCGAGGAACGCCTGGCCCATCTCTACGGTGTCTCGCGAACACCGGTGCGCGAAGCGCTCGCAAAGTTGGAATCCGACGGGCTGGTCGAGCGCGACGAACATGGACTCTTTCCGTACCGACCGCACCTCGACGAGTTGGGTGGACTCTACGAGCTGCGCATACTCCTCGAGGTGCACGGGCTTCGTCGGGTACTCGACGGTGAGGCCCCCGCTCATGATCGAGACGCGCTCGGTTCCGAGCTCGACAAGTGGTACGCATTTCTCAAACAGATGCCGGTACCGGACGCCGGTTTCGTGACGCTCGACGAGGAGTTCCACATCGCGCTCCTCGCCTCGTCCGGAAACCACGCGTTGGTCGACGCCTTGCAGGCCGTCAACTCGAAGCTGCGCCCCGTGCGGATGTTCGACTACCTGACTCCCGACCGCATGAAGGCCACCGTGGAGGAACATATCTCCGTCGTCGAACTGGTTCTGGACGGCAAGATTCCGCAAGCCCACGAGGCGCTGGTATCGCACATCGACATCTCTCGTGCGGTTGTCCTCGACCGTGCTCGTCAGGCCCTCTCGTTGGCCGCCATGGCCAATGCCGTGCGTAACTGATCAGCGTCGTGTCGCTGAGTTCAGAGTGACGACTCCGGTGACGTGGTCTCTCGTCAGGGGGATCCTGAGGTACTCCCCCGGTGCGGTTGGCTTCGGGCCGAGTTCAGAACCGGGGACCGTACCCGTTGTGCCGTCCGAGCATTCGACTGCAACTTCGCTCGTGTAGTCCGCATCAGGCGCAACGTCGCAGGTGAGTCCGTCATCCGTGGTGAAGGCGGAGATACTCGAACCGACGGGCCCCTGGATTACTGTCCCGATTGGGTCCGCCGGAGCCGGTGTACTCGTGGTTGGTGTAGCCGTCGTTGTCGGCGTTGCTGTCGATGTCGGCGTTGCTGTCGATGTCGGGATTGCTGTCGGTGTCGGCACAGACGCGGTGGTCGTCATCCCTGCCGTGTTCTCAGCTGCCGTGGTCTCAGCTGCTGTGGTCTCAGCTGCTGTGGTCGAAGAAGTCGTCGATGACGGGGGTTCGCTCACCGAAGTAGGCGTCGGGCTGACCGCACGCGCAGCAAATCCGGTTGGGAGGCTCAGCGGCGTGACCGGGTATGTCGCGGTGCCAATTCCGCATTGAGCCGTTACAAGATTGAACGTCACGTTTGTGGTGCCCAGTATCTGCGCCCCCAGAATCGCAAAAGCTGCCATCGAAAGACTCACGCTCAGCGTCGATTGCGCCGTTGTTGCCGTGGACGTTCGCGTGCTCACGAGCTTGATGTTCGTGTATTGAATCGTCGCCAAGCCAGCGGCGTTCACAGTGGCGTCCGCCCCTGTCACCGTCACCGATCCGTTCTCGGCAGGCTGTGGAATCGTGAGGACGCGAGATCCCACCGTCACCTGATTCGTGGGGCTACTCGCCGATACCGATGCCCTGTTCGAGGTATCGCACGCAGCCCCTGCCGTAATCGGCGATGCCACAGTGACTATCGGCGCACTTACCAGATCAATCCCCAGTAGAGACAGCAAGTTCACTGTCACGGTCATCGAGGTGAGTGTCGACGTCGCATCGGTATCCGAAACAATTGCCGACTGGCAGCGGCCGCTCGCAGGCTGCCCGACCGAGTAGGCAGCGCACGACGAGATCGATCCGGTCCGGGACAACGAGTTGACACCCAGCAGCTTTGCAACCACCAGATTGGTTGTGTCCAGGTCCTTTCCAATCGTGTTCTGTTGTGAGACACCTTCGAACATCGAACTGCCGAAAAGATCTATCACGATTCCGCCACTGGACAACCCGAGCCCGCCGGCGCCTCTGCCGTACCCACTCGTCGTCCATGAACCGGTGGAAATCGGACCGGTCACGTATTCGGAGTCTGTCCACGCCGCTTCGGTCTCTCCGAACAGTGGGTGAGACGAGAAACCGGAGCCCAGAACAACCGCAACTGCCAATACGATGACTGAGAACAGGTGGCGACGCTTCATTGCCTCCCGCCGTCCGGCGGTAGAAGAACCTGAATGGGTTCGGTTTTCGGTTCGGCCAATTCGGCATCATCGTCGTCATCGGTATTGCGCGGCCAGAATACCGCAACCACCAAAGCGGCCATGGTCAGCGTGATCGCCCCCAGAACAAGAGGATTCGAGAAGTAGACGATCACCCGCGCCAATCCCGGAACGTGCCAGAGCACCTTTCGGACCGTGGTGACCTCGTATACCGCGGGATCAGCCGAAGCGTTGGCATCACCCTTGAGATCGAGAATCGTGATGCCGTTGTCCTGGGTACGAGCGGAGACGACCCGGTGGGTCACCGGCAGTTCGGACACTCCCCGATCGACGGTGACGACGTCGCCCACCTCGACGGAATCTGCCGGTACTTCCCGTACAACTGCCAGAGATCCGGTCGGAATGGTCGGCGACATCGATCCGGTCTTGAACATGATCAGTGTGATGTCGAAGGCGACGGCACAGATCACCAAAGCGATACAAACAACCCCACCGGCAGCGAGAACCTGAAGGATGCAGTCCCCGATGATCGTGGGGACCGAACGCTTCTTCGTCCGGGCATGTGTTGCCCGGGCATGTGTTGGCATTGCAGCTCCTTCAGGGTGTTGCACTGAACTGCCAAGTGGGAGTTGCCGTTTTACCGATCAACGCCGAGTTACTCCAATTAGCCGAGGTTCCGGGCAGCGAAATCTCGAAGCACAGCGCCACCGCGGCGCCCGGGGACGCTCCACCGGCGGGTAGCGCGATGGCCCCGACTGCGGAACCAGTTGAGAGCGACGGAAACACCGTCGCACTTCCCACCACGAATTGTGGTGTTCCCGTGGAGAAGGCTGACGCATCACAGGTCGTCGACTTGACCACCCGATACCGAAGCGCCGACGCCAGAGTGGAGTCGCCGGCAACCGTGGCCGCCTGCAGAGTGACGGATGCTGCCGGCGAGACCGGCACTGTTCGAAGAGATATCGGGCCGTACGAGAACGCACCGGGGCGAATCAGGAGCGCCGAGGGTGTGTACGTGAAAATGCCAGGGGCACTGGATGCATGCGACGACCATCCACCGCCGACGTTCGACTCGATTCCGAAGGTTCCGGTGCGAAACGATGCATCGCCCATCGTGCTGTCCACCCAACTGGCAGCCACGGTGGTTGCACCGATACCCAGGACGAGTCCCGAGGCCGCCAGTGCGTACACCTGACGCATTCGCCGTGTGACCACGCAGGCGTCAGGGGGTGGACTGGCCGGTGAACTGCCAGAGCAAGCGCCCGGTGTCCTTGCCCGACACGATCGAGGGGTCGACTCCGGCGGGCAGCGTGACCGCGAAGCACAGTTCGACCGGCACACCCGTGCCTAGCAAGGCGACATCCGAACCCGAACCTGCCGTCAAGGCCACCGGACTAGCTGTCGTGCCCACCCATGCTGTGCCTGCTCCAATTCCCGCCGCCGTGCAGGCCGTGGAGGAGACACCTCGATACACCGAGTACCGCAGGGCGGGTTTGAGATCGGCATCACCGCCCGTCGCACCGAGTAGTTGTACCGTCGCGCCGAAAGTGCTGGCCGTGGGACCGATCCGTAGCGCTACCGGCGCATATACCGTCGTTCCGGGTGCGAGTGTGTTGAATCCCGTGCTGAATTGGAAGTGGCCGGCGGAAGCGTCGACTTGATACTCACCCCAGGTCGTCAGTCCGTCGAAACTGCCCTGGAGATTCCAACTTCCCGTCTTGAACTGCGCGTCGCCGAAAACATTGTCTGTCCACGCTGCCAAGGTGACAGCGGCGCCGATACCGAGGACAAGTCCTCCGGCTAGTAATGCACGTACTTTGCGCTTGTTTACAGCCTTCCGATCAGTGGCCATGCTGGTCTCGATTCACTTGGAATGCGAAAGAACCTCCGATTCGGGAAATCTAGCCCCCACTTTCACCCGAAATATCCGAAATGACCGAAATTGAGACAAAGACTTGACGCCTTCTCCTCCTCGCCGCCATCTGTGGGCGTTGACCAGGGGGAAATAGGAAAGCCGGCCAGATGGTTGCACCTTCCAACGACGCTTGCGTTCTATTCGCTGAGAAAGGCTCCACCTCCATGGCCGTACCACTTTCCATCCTCGACCTCGCCCACATCGGGGACGACGAAACCGCCAAAGACAGCTTCGACGCCAGCGTGACCTTGGCGCAGCGTGCCGAGGAGTGGGGCTACAAGCGAATCTGGTACGCCGAGCACCACAACATGGGTTCCATCGCGTCTTCGGCAACCAGCGTTCTGATCAGCCACGTCGCCGCGAACACCAGCAAAATCCGCCTCGGCGCCGGTGGAATCATGCTGCCCAACCACGCACCGCTGACGATCGCCGAGCAGTTCGGCACCCTCGAGACTTTGCACCCCGGTCGAATCGATCTCGGTCTCGGCCGCGCGCCCGGTAGTGATCAGAAGACGATGCAGGCTTTGCGACGCGACCCGAGTTCTTCGGACAGCTTCCCGCAGGACGTACTCGAGCTTCAGGGCTACCTCGGCGACACCTCGCGCGTCCCCGGAATCAATGCCGTTCCCGGTAAGGGCACTCACGTTCCGCTCTACATTCTCGGATCGTCACTGTTCGGCGCCAAGCTCGCCGCGATGCTCGGCCTGCCGTATGCATTTGCCTCGCACTTCGCCCCCAACGCCCTGCGCGACGCCGTCGCAATCTACCGACGCGAGTTCAAGCCGTCGGAGCAGTTGGCGGAGCCGTACGTCATCGCCGGCGTCAACGTCATCGCCGCCGACACCCATGAGCAGGCTCAGCAGGACTTCCTCGCGGCCAAGCGTTCGCGCGTCAGTCTTCTTCTCGGGCGTGGACGCAAATTCACGGACGACGAAGCGGACATGCTGCTCGACTCCCCCGCCGGTCAGCAGGTTCTGCAAATGACCAAGTACAGCGCCATCGGCACGCCCGCCGAGGTGCGTGCGTACCTCGACGAATTCACCGAGCATGCGCAGGCCGACGAGCTGATCACGGTGTCGACCGGCACCAACCGCGAGGCATGGTTGCGCACGTTTGAACTCCTCGCCGACGTGAGCGATCTGGTGCCCGCCTAAGCTGCCGGTATGGGCGATCCATCCCGTCGCGGGTTCATCTCGGTACTGGCCGTACTACTTTCGACGGGTTGGGCCGCCAACCACTTTGCTTCGCTCATCCCGGTTCTCCGGGTGGACGAGGGCCTTTCGCATATCGTGCTCGACGGTGTTTTCGGTATCTATGCGCTCGGACTCCTACCCGGCCTGTTGACCGGTGGAGCAGTGTCGGACCGCGTCGGCCGAGCTGTAGTCGTCCTTCCCGGAGCACTCATAGCCTCGCTCGGAACCTTGATTCTTCTTCTCTGGCACGACGCGCCCGGGCTCATGGTCGGGCGCCTCGTAGTCGGTATCGGTGCCGGTCTGGCAATCGGCGCCGGTACCGCGTGGGCAGCTGACCTTCGCGGTAGGTCCGGAACCGTGATGGCGGGCGTAGTGCTCACCTCGGGTTTTGCACTGGGACCACTGTTTTCGGGTCTGTTGGCACAATTTGCCGCCTTCCCACTCGCTACGCCCTTTGTCGTCTCGGCCGTCTTGTCGGTGGGTTCGGTTGCCGCTGCTGCCTCGTGGAGTCTTACTCTTGCTCCCACCAAGGCTGCGACGTTCACACCGGTTCCCGACCGCTCTGCGCGGTCGGGAACCGGTGTGAAGGTCGCACTGCTCTGGGCACTTCCGTTGGCGCCATGGGTGTTCGCCAGCGCAACAGTGTCTTTCGTGACCATGACGGCCAGGCTCGGCGACCGCTACTCAGGTCCTCTCCTTCCGGGTTTCGCCGCGGCGCTGACTCTGGGTGCTGGAATCCTGGTTCAAACCGCTGCGCGCCATCGCAATTGGGGTCCTCAGGCCGGCACGGTCGGCGCCGCACTGGCGGCACTCGGATACTGCCTGGTCGCAGTCGGCGGCGCGCACCCCGCGCTCGGGTTGTTCATCGTCTGCGCGCTCGTCCTCGGTACGGCCTACGGACTGTGTCTACGTGAGGGACTGCTCGACCTCGAGTCGCTGGCTCCCCCGGCCTCGCGGGGCGCTTTGACCGGGATCTTCTACGTCGGCACCTATCTCGGATTCGGACTGCCGGTGCTACTGGTTGTCATCGAGCCCACGATGGGTCCGTCACTGCCGTTGGTGATCCTCGCCGCTGTTGCCGCAGTCGTTGCCGTGGTCCGATTCCGTCGATTGCGGTCGACCCAGGCTTCCACGTCACATCCGCGTCTCGAAGCCGCATCGGTCTGAACACCCGTTCGGACGGAGTTGGCGGTACTTGCAGTCGCAGCTACCCGGCGGTGTTAGCGTCGGAGGACCAGAAGGTAACTGCGTAGGGACACAGCACATGGGTAAGAGCGAGGCGGGCAAGGCCGAATCGGCCAAGAGCAGTGGCGACGATCTGACGGGTCGGCGCATCCTGATCACCGGCGCTGCCCGCAATATCGGTTCTTCGCTGGCCAGACGCCTGTACGACCGTGGCGCGTCCGTGGGACTGCTCGGCCTCGAGCCGGAACTTCTCGAGCAAGTCGCCACTTCCTGCGGCCGCGCGCCGTGGCAGTTGTGCGATGTCGCCGATCTCGAGCAGGTATCTCGCGGCGTCAGCTACATCGCTGAGCAACTGGGAGGCATCGACGTCGTCGTGGCCAATGCCGGCGTCGAGGCGAATTCGTCGATCCTCGGCGGAGACGTCGAAGACATGCGTCGCGCAGTCGAAGTCAACCTCATGGGCACGTACTACACCCTGCGCGCAGCGGGTCCCCACATCAGTCACGAAGATGGTTACGCCCTGGTGGTCGCCTCGGCCCACGGCGCGGCGAAGCACCCGTTCCGCGGACCGTTCGGTGCTTCGCGCGCCGGCGTCGAAGCGTTGGGCGACGCGTTGCGCCTGGAAATGAAACACCTTGGTACCAAGGTGGGCGTCGCGTATATCGGAGACATCGACACCGATACCACCGCACTCTCTTTCGACGGCGCTCGCGGAACCCTCGCCAGCGCCGGCACCACGACCGTCGCCGACGCCGTCGACGCGTTCGAGCGCGGTATCGTCGGCCGGAAGTCACGCGTACACGCGCCCCGCCGCAGCGCTGCGGTTCGCCACATCGCGCAACGAGCTATCGACCTCCGTCCCTCTCACATCCGTGGAGTCGCATGAACCCCCGCATCCCGCCCGGCCGATTCAAGGACCTCGGTCCGATCAACTGGGGAATCTGGCGTGTCCTGTCGAAGGCTGCCGGAGCACCCGATGCGCATCTGTTCAGCACCTTGGGGCGCACGGGTGGACTCTTCCGCGGTTGGCTGCACTACTCCGGCTCACTCATGCCCGGCGGCAAGATCTCTCGCCACGACACCGAACTGATCATCCTGCGGGTCGCGCACCTGCGGGACTGCGGTTACGAGATGGATCACCACATCAGGCTCGGCCGCAAAGCCGGAATCGACGCAGAAGAACTGGCCCGAATCATCGAGGGCCCTGGCGCTTCCGAGTTGAGTCCGCGTCACCGTGCGATCTTGACTGCGGTCGACGAGCTGGTCACCACCAAGGACATCACCGACAACACGTGGGGAACGCTCTCGCAGCATCTCGACGATCGTCGGCTGATCGAATTCACCTTGCTGGTCACTCAGTACGACGGCCTGGCCACCACGATCGGAACCTTGCGGGTTCAGCGCGACTTCTCCTGAAGTTCCGCGGCGGCCGTAACTCAGCTCTTACCCGAAGACATCTGGACGAAACACCTGATCAATAGCGTATACAGGTATGTCGACAGGGATGAACACGGCGCCGGAGCCACTGCGTGAGGTGGTCTACCGGGAACTACGCACCGAACTGGTCAACGGGACCATCGGGTTCGATCAACGCCTGACGGAACCGAAACTCTCCACGCGTTTCGGCATTTCTCGCACACCAGTACGGGAAGCGTTGACGATGCTGTGCGCCGATGGACTCCTGCGCCGGGAAGAATACGGGTTCTCCGCCGTGCGCCCGAGCATCCCGCGGATCCGAGACCTGTACGAGCTCCGAATCACTCTGGAACTACAAGGAATTACCCGGGCGATCGCAGATCCGACGATCCGGCACGACCGAACAATCCTCGACGACGAATTGGTGCGGTGGCGTGCCCTGGCTCTCGATCCGCCCGCTCAGGAACCGGGGTTCGTCGAACTGGACGAGGAATTCCACGTCGCCGTACTGAGTGCGTCGGGAAACAATGAACTGGTCGCGTCGCTGCTGTCGGTGAATTCCCGTATCCGGCACGTTCGGATGTACGACTTCATGGTCAACGGCCGCATCGACACCTCGATCGCGGAGCACATTCGAATCCTCGAAGAACTACGTGCCGGCAATCTGCCCGAGGCCCGCACGCTTTTGCACCAGCACATCGGCGAGTCTCTCGACGTCGTCCTCGACCGGGTGACCCGCGCGATCACCGCGCTCTCACTCGCCAACATCACGGACTGATCGGAGCAGTACACACCATGACCATCGCAGCAGAAGTTTTCACCCCGACAGCCCGGGTCGAGCAGGCATTCCAGCGGATCGAGGAAGTAGATCGCCCCGAAATCTGGATCACGTTGCGCCGCAAGGAAGATGTGCTTGCCGATGCCGCCTCGGCCGAAGCCAGACTCGCCGCAGGCGAGCACCTTCCCCTGGCTGGGCGCCTGGTCGCCGTCAAGGACAACGTCGACGTCGCCGGTCTGCCGACCACAGCGGCGTGCCCCGAATTCGCTTATGCGCCGGACGAAACTGCCAGTGCCGTTGCGCGGTTGATCGAGCACGGAGCTGTTGTTCTGGGGAAGACCAATCTGGACCAGTTCGCCACCGGACTGGTCGGAACGCGTAGTCCGCACGGAGCCGTTCGCTGCGCCTGGGACGAGAAGTTGATCTCGGGCGGTAGTAGCTCCGGATCCGCCGTCGCCGTGGCACTGGGGATTGCGGATATCGGAATCGGCACCGATACTGCCGGTTCCGGCCGGGTACCGGCGGCATTTCACGGGATCTACGGACTCAAGCTCTCGCTCGGCGTCATTCCCGTCCACGGAGTAGTGCCCGCCTGCATCGACTACGACGCTCTGACGGTGTTCGCCGGCGACCTCGAATCGGCAACCGCGGCAGCGGCAATCATGGTCGGCCACGAACCTCGAGATCCCCGCAGCCGCGTCTGGCCTTCCGACGTTCGTCTCGCGGCGGCGCCGAATCCCCGCGTCGCGGTCCCCCGAATCGAGGATCTCGCTCAACTTAGCCCGTCGTATCTGGCAGCATTTCAGGACACTGTGACAGCTCTGGTAGCCGGCGGCGCCGAGACCGAGACCGTCGACATCTCCGGGCTGCTCGACGCGGCCCGATTGCTCTACGACGGCGCCGTGGTGGCGCAGCGGTACGCCGCTGCCGGCGAGTTCCTCGAAACTCGTCCTGCCGGAGCAGATCCCGCGGTGTCCGACATCGTGCTCGGCGCGAAGCACCCCACCGGATACCAGCTAGTCGACGATCTCGACGCTCTCACCCACGCCAAGGCTGCCGCCCGGGAACTCCTCGCCGGGTTCGACGCCCTACTGCTTCCCACCACCACCGAACATCCGACCATCGCTGCCGTGACCGAGGATCCATTCGGAATCAACCGCCGGATGGGAACTTTCACCAACTTCTGCAACCTGCTCGACATGGCGGCCGTCGCGGCGCCCGGACACCGCACTGCCGAAGATCACCCGTTCGGCGTCATGTTCGTCGTACCCGCTTTCGACGACCAGATCGCCATCGACCTCGCTGCGCGACTCGGTGGTGTGCCTTCACCCGCCCTCGTCAATACCGGAATCGACCTCGCAGTATTCGGCGCTCACCTGCGCGGGCAACCCCTCAACACACAGTTGGTCGACCTCGGCGCGCGGTACGTCGAAACCGTCACGACCTCGGATGCCTACCGGCTCTTCGCTCTCGACACGACGCCACCGAAGCCCGGCCTGGTACGCCGTGGCCCTGGACTCGGCGCACCGGTCGTCGGCGAGATCTTCCGGATCTCACCGGCTGGCCTGGGAACGTTTCTCGCCGCCTTGCCCGCGCCGATGGCGCTCACCAGCGTCGAGTTATCGGACGGCAGAACGACAGTCGGTTTCAGCTGCACTCATGACGCCGTAAACGGCGCAGCTGACATCACCGGCTACGGCGGTTGGGCCGCGTACCTCTCTCGCTGACAGTCACGGCTTGCAGATTCGAGTGACGGCCTCGCGCACCACTTCACGGCGGCGCGCGATCTCGTCGGCGTCGACGTTCTGGTTGTCGGCCACACCGGGGGCCACGACCCAACCGAACACGAGGCCGAACAGCATCGTGATCAGGTCCTGGGGATCCCAGTGCTTCGAGATGAGGCCGTCTTCTTGAGCCTTGCGGATCGTGGCCATTCGCGGAACCCAGCTGGAATGTTCCTCGGCCAGCTTCTTCATCCGTGGTGCCTCACCCTGCAATTGACCCCAGATCATCATCCGTTGAATCTGTGGTTTGGCGAGCATTGCGTCGAACAGTTCGACGGCATGCGCGGGCATGTCTTCACCGGTGAACTCGACAGACTCCATCGCCTGCTCGAAGTCGACGTCGAGCACCGCGTGGAACAACGCGACCTTGTCACCGAAATAGGCGTAGAGGCGCTCCTTACTGGCGTTTCCGTTCTTCGCAATCCGATCGATGCGCGCACCGGCAAGCCCGTAGGTGCCGAATTCTTCTTGCGCAGCGTCGAGGATTCGCTGTTTTGTCGCGGTCACGTCAGTGGGAGCCATAGTGATGATGGTAACCGAACGAACTATTTCGTTTGACTCACCTGAGAAGGCTGGAATACCTTTTTCCAATGACTACCACGTCCCACGTCGACGGCGGCACTCTGCCACCGATCCCGGCTGTCTCCGAGAATCCGAATCATCAACGTCGCTGGCTGGTGCTCTGCATCGTCGCGTTCGCTCAACTCATGGTGGTGCTCGACGGCACCATCGTCTCCATCGCCCTGCCGGCAGCCCAGGAGGAACTGGGCATCAGCGACCTTGACCGCGCGTGGGTGGTCACGTCGTACGCCTTGGCGTTCGGTGCGCTGCTGCTCCTCGGCGGACGTATCGCAGACTACTGGGGCCGAAAGCGATCCTTCATCGTCGGCATGGCGGGCTTCGCGGTTGCCTCCGGCATCGGCGGCATCGCGCAGAGCGGTATCGAACTGTTCATCGCCCGCGCCGGCCAGGGCGTCTTCGCAGCATTGCTCGCGCCCGCTGCGCTGTCGATGCTCACCACCACCTTCATCGGAGAGAAGGAGCGCGCCAAGGCTTTTGCCGTCTACGGCGCGATCTCCGGCGGTGGCGCTGCCATCGGCCTGCTCCTCGGTGGAGTGCTGACGCAGTACGTCGACTGGCGCTGGTGCCTGCTCGTCAACATCCCGATCGCGCTGATCGCCATCGCTGCAGCCGTCCCGATCGTCAAGGAAACCAAAGCGCACGGCGACACGAGCTACGACCTTCCCGGCGCTGTCCTCATCGCCCTGGGGCTCGGATCACTGGTCTACGGATTCACACGCGCCGAGCACGGCTGGGGTCAGGCGGACACTTTGCTGTTCATCGCACTGGGTCTGGTCTTCCTCGCGATCTTCGTGGTCGTCGAGAGCCGCAGCAAGAATCCGCTTCTACCGCTGAGCGTTCCGTGGCATCGTGATCGCGGCGCTGCTCTGATCGGCTCCATGCTGGTGGGCGCCGCCCTGCTCGGCGGCACGTTGTACCTGACGTTCTACCTGCAGATCGTGCTCGGATTCAGCCCGGTCATGGCCGGCGTCGGATCGCTGCCGATGGCATTCTTCATCGTCTTGGCGTCGACCATCGCAGCGCAGTTGTCCACCAAGATCGGCCCCAAGCCGCTCATGGTCGCCGGCCCGCTGGTGGCCGCAGTAGGACTGCTCATGCTGACCCAGATCGAGGTACACAGCTCCTACTGGACGCACGTGTTCCCCGGCCTCGCGATCTTCGGCTTCGGACTGGGCCTGCTGATGGTGCCGATGCAGAACCTCGCACTTATCGGTGTTCCCGACCACGACGCCGGCGCCGCCAGTGCCCTCGTCAACGCCACCCTGCAGATAGGCGGCGCACTCGGAACTGCACTGTTCACCACGATCTACGCTTCGGCAAAGTCGGCCTTCACCGCCGACAACGCGGCGCCGATCCCGCCGGAAGGCATTCCTGTCGACATGTCGAATGCGACCATCCCGACCGGGGACCAATTGGCGCTACTCCCCCAGCCGGTGCAGGACTTCGTCGCCTCGATGACGGACTACTTCTTCGGCGCCGAGGTATCCGGATACTCGGCCGCATTCGGTTGGGCGGCAATCCTGTTGGCGATCATCGCACCGGTAGTGCTGGTTCTGGTCCGCGCCAAGAAGGGTGATCTGCCCGCCGAGGGTGCAGTCCACATGGGATAACCCCCTGTGCGCCTTTATTAACCGCCCGCGGTTAATAAAGGCGCACAGCAGGTCAGGCCTTCCTCAACACCTCAGCCACCGGAGCGCTGCTGCGGCCGATCAACTTCTGCAGGTCACCAGACTCAGTGTCCAACGCCCCCTTGGCAATTGCAGCATCGGAATCCGCGAGAATCTCTGCGACCGGGGCAGGCAGGCCGACGCTCTCGAGAATCCCCTTGTATGCGTCCTC
Organism: Rhodococcus sp. IEGM 1406; assembly: GCF_030056745.1. Taxonomy (NCBI): domain Bacteria; kingdom Bacillati; phylum Actinomycetota; class Actinomycetes; order Mycobacteriales; family Nocardiaceae; genus Rhodococcus; species Rhodococcus sp. IEGM 1406. The sequence continues at coordinate 313,220 of NZ_JASHKO010000005.1, forward strand.
GCTCACGAACTGGTACGCGACAGGCTTGCCTGCAAATTCGCTGATCTTCTCGGCCAATTCGGCGTAGGTGAGCCTCTCGTCACCGCCCAACTCGTACACTGCACCTTCATGACCATCGGTGGTCGCGACTACTGCTGCGGCGTCGGCGTAATCCGCACGCGCCGCAGCCGCGATCTTGCCTTCCGCTCCCGCACCGACCAGTGCGCCGCGTTCGATCACACCGGCCAGGTCGTTGGTGAAGTTCTCCCAGTACCAACCGTTGCGCAACAGCGCGAACGGAATACCGCTCCGAGTGAGCACGTCCTCGGTCGCCTTGTGCTCGGCAGCAAGCTTCATCGGCGTGTCCTGAGCATTCAAGATGCTCGTGTAGGCGATGAATCCGACGCCGGCAGCCTTCGCCGCGTCGATGATGTTGGTGTGTTGCGCGAGCCGTGACCCCACTTCACTTCCCGAGATCAGCACCAGCTTGTCGACGCCCGCCAATGCGGTTTCCAACGCCGAGGCATCGGCATAGTCCGCTTGACGTACAACTACTCCGCGGGCGGCGAGGCTTTCCGCCTTCTGTGGATTGCGGACGACTGCGACGATGTCGGACGCGGCGGTTCCCCGCTCGATCAACGACTCGACTACCAGTTGTCCGAGGTTTCCGGTTGCGCCGGTGACTGCAATGCTCATGCGAACTCCCGATCCAGGTTGAAGCGTAAATGCGTTCTGCAACCATCATGCACTTATTTTTCGTAAGTGCAACACGTCGAGTTAGCGCTATGGGATCGTGCAGTAGTAGCCTGGGTTCATGACCAGCACCGACTCACCTTCACGTGCTGCCCAGACCCCTGATCCGAATGCCGACGTCGTGGACCCAACGCTCGAGGCTGACGTCTTCGCTCGCGGGTGCAACTCTCGGGCGGCATTGCAGAATGCAACCGGACGCTGGGGCGCACTCGCGCTGGCGGCATTGAACGAGGGCCCGTACCGGTTCAGTGCCCTGCGCCGACGCGTCGACGGAGTCAGCGAGCGCATGCTCTCGCAGACCCTGCAAACACTCGAGCGGGATGGCCTCGTGCACCGTGAGGTACTCGAAACCATCCCGCCCAAAGTGGAATACAGCCTGACCGAACTCGGCGCCGACGTCGCCGCAAAGATCACGGCCCTGATCGAACTACTCGAATCGCAGGTGCCGAAAATCGTTGCGTCACAAGCGTCGTACGACGCTCGGAATCAGCTCAACTTGTCCGAAAGCTGAGCGATGAACTCGTCGAATGCGTAGGGAACGCTCAGCACCGTCGGAGCGGACGTAGCCATCGCGTAGTCCATTCCGACCAGACGAACCAGACGGCCGTTCGACACCGAGGTCATGTTCGCGAACGGACCGAAGGACATCAGCTTGTCCAGGTTGGTGCCGTCGGCGTCGACGAGAATGAAGACGTCGGCGTCGAGTGTGTCGATGGATTCCATGCCCACGGACACCGAACTGTCGCCGGAAGTGCACACTGCGTCGACACCGGGCGAGGTCTTCACCCCGAGCTGGCCGAGAAGACGGATCCGCGGGTCGGTGCCGCAGAAGACGATCAGGCCCTCGTCGGTGCGCATTGCATACGTTGCGGTTTTGCCCTGGAACTGTGGGTGATCAGCGGCCTGCTTCTCGAAGTACGCCCCGGTCTCGTCGATCAGCGTCTGAGCCTGCTCCGGCTGTCCGAGCGCTGCACCGATCATGCTCATCTGCTTGTCCCACGCCGTATCCCACGGCTGGTCGGGGAACGCGACGGTCGGCGCGATGTCACTGAGACGCTTGTACTCGCCCTCGTCGATGCCGGAGTAGACGGCGAGGATCACGTCGGGATCGAGCCCGAGGATCTGCTCGAACGGGATATCGGGATTGGTCGTCATGAGAACGGGCTTGGCACCGTTCAGACGCGAAGCGTCCCAGGGCAGGATGTTGTTCTCGATGCCGTCGCCGGAGAAGCTCTCCATGGCGACCGGAACCTTGTTCAGCGCGATCACCGCATCCTGGCCACTCCATCCGATGGTCACGATGCGCATAGGCTCCGCGTCGATCGTCGTCGAACCGTAGGCGTGGTCGACGGTCACGGGGAACGCCCCCGCCTCGGCGGCACCCGAAGCTTCGGTGTCCGATCCGGAGTCACCTGAGGTTCCACAGGCGGAGAGCGTCAGCGCGACGCAAGCCGCGAGCAGTACGGAACGAGTTTTCATGAGTGGTCCTTCGAAAGCCGGATGGTCGACTCGGGACGCTAATGCGTTGCGCGCCTACACCCCGACTCGAAGGCCTCAGATGGCGGTTTCGCAACACAACTCGACACAAAAGACGAAAAACCCCGTGTGCCTTTCCGGTAGTGCGAACTACCGAAAAGGCGCACGGGGCCGAAGGCCCTGCCGTCAGAAGTTGATCATGTGGCCGGCGAGGCCGTGGATCGCTTCCTGCAGTGCCTCACTGAGTGTGGGGTGGGTGTGGACGTTGCGTGCCAACTCGTTGACCGTGAGGTCCCACTTCTGGGCCAAGGTCAGCTCGGGCAGCAGTTCCGAAACATCCGGTCCAATGAGGTGCCCACCGAGCAGTTCGCCGTACTTCTTGTCGGCGATCAGCTTGACGAAACCGGTCGGGTCACCGAGACCGTGTGCCTTGCCGTTGGCAGCGAACGGGAAGTTCGCGACCTTGACGTCGTAGCCCTCGGCCTTGGCCTGCTCCTCGGTCAACCCGAACGAGGCGACCTGCGGCTGGCAGAACGTCGCACGGGGCATCATCCGGTAGTCACCGAGCGTCTGCGTCTCCGCGCCGCCGATGGTCTCGGCAGCGACGACGGCCTGAGCTTCCGCGACGTGAGCGAGCTGCAGCTTGGCGGTGACGTCACCGATGGCGAAGATGTGCGGGACGTTGGTGCGCATGTAGTCGTCGATCGCGATGGCGCCGCGATCGGTCAACGCGACACCGGTGTTCTCGAGGCCGAAGCCCTCCACGCGCGGTGCGAAGCCGACGGACTGCAAAACCTTGTCGACGACCACGGTCTCGATCTCACCGGACTTGTTGTCCTTGATCGAGACGGTGACCTTGCTGCCGTCGTCGCTGATGGACTGCACAGCGGCACCGGTCTTGATGGTGACGCCGAGCTTCTTGTATTGCTTGGCGATTTCCTTCGAGACATCGGCGTCCTCGTTGGGCAGTGCCCGATCGAGGAACTCGACGATCGTGACGTCGACTCCGTAGTTCTTGAGGACGTAACCGAACTCCATGCCGATCGCGCCGGCACCGACGATGAGGATCGAACCCGGAAGGTCACGGGTGAGGATCTGCTCTTCGTAGGTCACGACGTTCTCGCTCAGCGAGGTGCCCGGCAGCAGCTTGGTGTACGAACCCGTCGCGATGATCGCGTTGTCGAACGTGATCGTCTCGGTGCCACCCTTGCTCAGCTCCACGCTGATGGTGTTGGCGTCGACGAACGTGCCCTTGCCGTCGTACTCCGGGATCTTGTTCTTCTTCATCAAGAAGTGAATGCCCTTGACTCGCCCGTCCGCGACCTTGCGGCTGCGATCGAAAGCGGAGCCGAAATCGAAGGACACGTCTCCGGACATGCCGAACGTCTTCGCTTCTTTCGTGAAGATGTGCGCGAGTTCGGCGTTACGGAGAAGCGCCTTGGACGGAATGCAGCCGACATTCAGGCATACACCGCCCCAGTACTTCTGCTCGATGATGGCGGTGCTCAGGCCCAGTTGTGCCGCGCGGATAGCAGCGACGTACCCACCGGGGCCGGCTCCGAGGACAACGACGTCATAGTGTGAGGTCACGATTCACCAGGGTAGTCCTGCATCGTTTCGCTGTCCCCAGATGGTCGCATTACCCGTCGGTAGCCCACACTTCTCGGGCAACTCGGGCGAAATTTCCGCCGTACACGGCCTCGATCGACGGCTCGTCGAAGCCCCGGTCACGCAATACCTGATCAAGTGTCAGCACGTCCTCCGGAGGAGTCCACTGCAGTGGCCCCCACGCGGTGTACGCCTCGGAGAACGACGACGGGTTCTGCTCGATCTCTTCGCGGAAGTCATCGGCGTCGAAGGAGAAGTCGGAGCCGATCCCGACATGATCGATGCCGACGAGTCCCACAGCCTCTTCGATGTGGTCGGCCATCGCGGACAGCCGAGTCTGGTCGTCATCCGGTCCGTTGACGCCGAGGAATATGCCCACGCCGTTGACCCCGATTACGCCGCCGGTCTCCGCACACGCTCTGGCCTGATCGTCGGTGATGTTGCGCCGATGCTCCCACAACCTTCGGAGATTCGAGTGGCTGTAGATCATTGCTCGCTGGGTGATAGCTGAGATGTCCAACCCCGTCTGTACCGAACAATGTGAGCCGTCGACCGTCATTCCGACGCGATTCATCTCGGCAACCAGGTCACGGCCGTATCCACTCAACCCCGTGTCCGCCAGGTCCAAGCAGCCGCAGCCGGCAGCGTTCATGTAGTTATACGTCGGCAACATCGAGCGGACTCCGAGGTCGTAGAAGTACGAGACGTTGGCCAGGTCTCCCTCCAGCGGATTCGAGTCTTCCAGGTCGAAGGCCAGGGCGATTCCGCCGGACTCCTGAATCTCCACGACGCCGTCGACGCTGAAGACAGGGGTGATCTCCGGGAACTCGACCCGCGCCTGCCACGCGAAACTCTTGGCGATTGCCGTCGAGTCCGCGCGAGTCTGCGGCGAGTAACCGACGTTCACCGAAACGTAACTCCCCGCTGGGCGCTGATATCGGAGAAGATCTTCGACAGACGCGTTCGACTGCAGAGGTAGGCAACAATGTTGTTCCCATAGTGGATATGTCCGGTTCACTCACTAATCCCGTCGATGATCAGGGAAATTCACCTGAAACTGGTCGTACGTTCAGCAAATCTCTGGTTCACTGGCGGATAACGCACCGATGCGGTAGAACTTACAAGACTCACACGCCCTGTACCTATCGACAGAGCATGTACCCAGCATGAATTCCCGTACGGGAACAGCAACAAAGGACCGTTCACTCCTGGGCGGATTCGAAGGAATTTTAGGTGGAGGTTTCTGAACGTATGCGTGCTCGCACTTTCAAGCGTGGCCGTCTGGTCGCCGCTGTAGCCGCAGTATCCGTGCTGCCGATGCTGATCAGCCCTGCCGTGTCGTCCGCAGGCGGAGATCCGTCGACCACCACGGCAACTGTTGCCAAGGCAAACACAACGGGTTCCAAGCTCTCGAGCCGCACGGACAACGGGCGCATCGCCACCATCAAGGTGTACTCCCCTTCCATGGAACGCGATATTCCGCTCGAGGTCATCCTCCCGGCAGACGGCAGCGAACCCCGCCCGACGCTCTACCTGCTCAACGGTGCAGGCGGCGGCGAAGACCGGGCGACGTGGCAGCGCCAGACCGACGTCAACGAGTTCTTCGCTGACAAGAACGTCAACGTCGTCACCCCGCTCGAAGGTGCATTCAGCTACTACACCGACTGGGTGAACGACGACCCGTCCCTCGGCCGTCAGAAGTGGCAGACGTTCCTGACCCAGGAACTCCCGCCCGTCATCGACGCCGAGTTCAACACCAACGGCGTCCAGTCGATCTCCGCGATCTCGATGACCGCGACCTCGGTCCTCAACCTCGCCATCGCAGCTCCGGGCCTCTACAAGGGCGTCGGTGCATACAGCGGATGCGCCGAGACCAGCACACCGGTCGGCCAGTCCTCCATCGAACTGGTTGTGGGCATGCGCGGCGACGCTGACGTGACCAACATGTGGGGCCCCCTCGACGGCCAGGGCTGGATCGACAACGACCCCGTCGTCAACGCCGAGAAGCTCCGCGGCACCGAGCTCTTCATCTCCACCGGCTCCGGACTCCCCGGCCCGCACGACACCCTGAACAACGAGGCGATCAACGGACAGGTCGGCACACTCGCCAACCAGGTGATCGTCGGCGGCGTCATCGAGGCAGCAGTCAACTACTGCACCCACAACCTCGCCTACCGCCTCAACGATCTCAAGATCCCGGCCACCTTCGACTTCAAGCCGACCGGCACCCACTCGTGGGGCTACTGGGAAGACGATCTCCACAACTCCTGGCCGATGCTCGCTCGTTCGATGGGCATCTGACCGAAATCGTTCCGACTCGACCCCGCTCCCTGCACTTCCGGGAGCGGGGTCGAGTGCTTGTCTGGGCCGATTCGGGGGTTAATTCGGGGGTTAATTCCGGGGCCAATTCAATTGTCAGGCAATCGAATCGCGTCACTTTCTGCGCCCGCTCTGCTTTACTGACACATAACAAAAAGTGAACCTGTTCCAGTAAGGGCTCACAGGCACTTCGATCCGTTCCGGATCCGAAGACATTCAGGTGGAGGATCCGAACGTATGCGTGCTCGAATTTTCAAGCGTGGCAGTGTGATCGCAGCTCTCGCAGTGGCCACGGTGCTGCCGATGCTGATCAGTCCGGCGACAGCTTCTGCGGGCGGTGACACGTCCGGATCGCACGTCGTGAGCAACACCAAGACCGGCGACCGCAAGGTCACCATCTCGGTCTTCTCCCCGGCGATGGATCGCAACATCCCGCTCGAGGTCATCCTCCCCGCAGATGGCAGCGAACCCCGCCCGACGCTCTACCTGCTCAACGGTGCAGGCGGCGGCGAAGACTCGGCGACCTGGCAACGCAAGACCGACGTCATGAACTTCTTCCAGGACAAGAACGTCAACGTCGTCACTCCACTCGAAGGCGCGTTCAGCTATTACACCGACTGGGTGAACGACGATCCGGTTCTCGGTCGCCAGAAGTGGCAGACGTTCCTGACCAAGGAACTCCCGCCCGTCATCGACGCCGAGTTCAACACCAACAAGGTCCAGTCGATCTCCGCGATCTCCATGACCGCGACCTCGGTCCTCAACCTCGCCATCGCAGCTCCCGGCCTCTACAAGGGCGTCGGTGCATACAGCGGATGCGCCGAGACCAGCACCCCCGTCGGTCAGAGTGCGATCGAACTTGTCACAGGTACCCGCGGCGGAGCTGACATCACCAACATGTGGGGCCCCCTCGACGGCCAGGGCTGGAAGGACAACGATCCAGTCCTCAACGCCGAGAAGCTCCGCGGCACCGAACTCTACGTCTCCACCGGCTCGGGACTCCCCGGCCCACACGACACTCTCGCCAACCCCGCGATCAACGGTCAGGTCGGTGCGCTCGCCAACCAGGCGATCGTCGGCGGCGTCATCGAGGCAGCGGTCAACTACTGCACCCACAACCTCGCCTACCGCCTGAGCGATCTGAAGATCCCGGCCACCTTCGACTTCAAGCCGACCGGCACCCACTCGTGGGGCTACTGGCAGGACGATCTCCACAACTCCTGGCCGATGCTCGCTCACTCCCTGGGCGTCTGACCCGATTCGTTCTCACTCGACCCCGCTCCAGTGTTTCGGGAGCGGGGTCGAGTGCTGTCGGGAGCGAGCAGTAAGAATGGACGTATGACTTCCGATCAGCAGCCCACCACCGGCGACGACCCCTACCTCTGGCTCGAAGACGTGACCGGTGAGTCTGCACTCGATTGGGTCCGTCAGCACAATGCCGTGACCGAGGAGCAGCTCACCGACAACGAGCGCTTCGATCGACTGCAGAGCGACGTGCGCGAGATCCTCGATACCGACGCGCGAATCCCCTACGTCCGCCGTCGAGGTGAGTTCCTCTACAACTTCTGGCGCGACAGCACCCACGTTCGCGGATTGTGGCGACGCACGACGTTCGATCAGTACGTCACCGACGACCCGGAATGGGACGTCCTGGTCGACCTCGACGCCCTGGCCGAGGCCGAGGGCGAGAACTGGGTCTGGAAGGGCACGCAACTTCTACGGCCACACCGCAACCGTGCATTGATCAGCCTCTCCCGCGGCGGGGCAGACGCGGCGGTCGTTCGCGAGTTCGACATCGACAAGCGTGAGTTCCTCGCTCCCGAGGGCGAGAATCCCGGCTTCTACCTTCCCGAGGCCAAGACCGACATCGACTGGATCGACATCGATACCGTCTACGTCGGAACGGATATCGGACCAGGGTCGCTCACCGATTCCGGATATCCCCGTCTGGCCCAGCGGTGGAAGCGCGGCACTCCCCTCTCCAGCGCCGAGACCGTCTACGAGGGCCAGGCCACGGACGTGGCCATCTCGGCTTCGCACGATCCGACGCCCGGGTTCGAACGGGACTTCGTCACTCGCTCGGTCGATTTCTACAACTCTCAGCATTTCGAAGTTCGCCCCGACGGTGAACTGGTGCTCGTGGACGTCCCCGAGGACGCCGGGATCTCGATTCACCACGAGTGGTTGTTGATCCGCACCAAGTCCGTGTGGTCCGTCGAGGACACCGAATATCCGACCGGCGCACTGCTTGCCATCCGTTACGACGATTTCCTTGCCGGCTCACGAGCACTGACATCGATCTTCGAACCCGACGCACATTCCTCGCTCGAGCACTACACCTGGACACGCGATCATCTGATTCTGGTGGTCCTGACCGACGTGCGCACGACGCTGCGAATCCTGACGCCGGGCGAAAACGGCTGGGAGGATCGACCTTTCGAAGGGCTTCCAGAACTGACCAGTATCGAAATTCTCGACACCGACCCCGATGTCAGCAATGAATACTTCGTCAACTCGAGTGGATACACCTCCCCTGCAACTCTTTTACACGGCGTGATCGGCGAAACCGAACCCACTGCCCTCAAGCAGGCTCCCTCGTTCTTCGACGCCGAGGGCATCACCACGGAGCAGTTCTTCGCCACCTCTGCCGACGGCACCCAAGTTCCGTACTTCGTGGTGCGCAGTCCGCGTAGCGAGCCCGGCCCCACCCTGCTCTACGGGTACGGCGGATTCGAGATCTCGCTGACACCGTCGTACAGCGGTTCTCTGGGCCGTGCCTGGCTGACGCAGGGCGGAACCTATGTGGTTGCGAACATTCGTGGTGGCGGCGAGTACGGACCCGGTTGGCACACACAGGTTCTCAAGGCCGGGCGCCACAAGGTGCACGAAGACTTTGCTGCCGTCGCGAGAGACCTCGTCGAACGCGGAATCACGACCCCGGATCTTCTGGCAGCTCAGGGCGGAAGCAACGGCGGCCTGCTGATGGGCATCATGCTGACCAAGTACCCCGAACTCTTCGGCGCCATCGTCTGCCAGGTCCCGCTGCTGGACATGCGCCGATTCCATCTCCTACTGGCCGGCGCTTCCTGGATGGCCGAATACGGTGACCCCGATGTCCCCGAGGAGTGGGCATTCATCTCGGAGTACTCGCCGTATCAGAACCTCGACGCCGCCGCGTCGTACCCACCGATCCTGATCGCGACATCCACCCGCGACGACCGCGTCCACCCCGCACATGCCCGCAAGATGGCCGCACGGCTGGAAGAGCTGGGAAAGCCGGTGCTGTATTTCGAAAACATCGAGGGTGGCCACGGCGGCGCCGCGGACAATGTTCAGCTGGCCTTCAAGACCGCGCTGACCTACGAGTTCCTCTGGCAGAAGCTCGGCTGATCTTTCAGCGGTCGCGCAACCACGCGACGACGCGCTCGCTCGCAGCGGTGGGATTGCGTATCCAACCGTTGTGACCGAGTGGTTCGTCGATGTGCGTCATCGTCACTTGGGCCCCGGAGAGCTTGTCCACCAGGTTCTTTGCCGACCGGCGTGGAGCGAGATCGTCCCCTTCGATCGTGATCGACAGAACCGGCAAGGTCAGGCGAGCGATCCGCTCCTCGTAGTCGATATCCGCACCGACGGGTTCCATGCGACCGGTCCTGGCGAACCGGGCCCAATCGGTGATCAGTACTTTCGACTGTCGACCGAAGCCGCCGACGTTGACCCGGTCTCCAGGCCAGAAGCCGGCAATGTTGGCTGTCACCGACATCGCGGACGAACCCAGATAGAGTCCGGGCGCACGGATTCCGGGGAATCCGCGGTGATACGGCGATCCGGAGGCAACCAGGATCAGTCCGCCGAGCCGGCCCCGAATCCTGGACGCGTACATGACCCCGATCTGGCCGCCCATGCTGTGCCCCATCAGAAATGGTGTGCTGGCCGGAAACCGCTCACGCACCACCTCGAACGTCGCCGGACAATCGATCGAGACCAGTTCCTGATATCCGAAAACACTCGACGCGCTCGGGCGCGGTTTGCTGTCACCTTGGCCACGCAGTTCACCGATGGCCGCATTGAAGCCGGCTTCGACCAGGGCCTGCGCCACCGGATCGTAGAACCCGGCGGGAACTCCGAGCCCGGGCAACATCACCACCACGGGTGCGTCGTCGTTCGGTCCGGGAAACAGACGGATCGGGGTCACGGTGCCGTCGGGGAGTTGGATCGGTACGGTCTCCATTCAACTCACACTAACCACCCACGCCGCGGATGGGCAGAGCCCACGCGCCGACTATTCGAGGCTTCCCACGATCAGCGGATCCGGAGTACCCACGATCTCGTAATCCTTGTTGTCGTAATCGAACTGACTGAGCACGTGACGCATCGCGTTTATCCGCGCGCGTTTCTTGTCATTGCTCTTGATGACGGTCCACGGAGCGGTGTCGGTATCGGTGAACCGAATCATCTCTTCCTTCGCCGCCGTGTACGCATCCCACTTGTCCAGAGAAGCGATGTCCATCGGCGAAAGCTTCCACTGCCGAACGGGATCGACCTGTCTGATCGCGAACCGCGTGCGCTGCTCCAGCGGTGAAACCGAGAACCAGAACTTGATCAAGCTGATGCCGTCGTCGACGAGCATCTGCTCGAACAACGGCACCTGGCGCAGAAAACGCTCGTGCTCCTCGTCGGTGCAGAAGCCCATGACCCGCTCGACCCCGGCCCGGTTGTACCAAGACCGATCGAACATCACCAGTTCCCCGGCTGCGGGAAGGTGCTGCACATAGCGCTGGAAGTACCACTGCGTCGACTCGCGAGCCGACGGCTTCTCCAGCGCGACGACGCGAGCGCCACGAGGATTGAGGTGCTCCATGAATCGTTTGATCGTTCCGCCCTTGCCGGCAGCGTCGCGTCCTTCGAACACGATGGCGTGCCGTGCGCCGGTTTCTTTCGACCAGTTCTGCAGCTTGAGGAGTTCGATCTGCAGCAGACGCTTGGACATTTCGTACTCGTCCCGAGGCATCCGTGCGTCGTACGGGTAGCCCTCCCGCCAGGTGTCGACCTCGAAACCGTCCGGCGACGTCAGCAGCACCGGATCGTCGTCGTCATTGTCGTCGACGGTGAAGGCGGCGGTGTCGGCCAGATCGACGGCGGTCGAGAGATCCGCGAAGGCGCTGAGGAACGGTCGGCGTTCTGCTAAATCGGTCACCGCCGACAAGTTAGTCTCCCGCAGCAACCGTTCGGTGAAGCTGGGATGAACTACCGGGGTATGACACGACGGGCTCAAAAGATCAGGGTGCAGATGGGGGTCGTCCCCGATGGTTCCTGATGCGATCTCGCTTCAGAATTGAAGCATGACATTCGAAAGCAACACACCTCGCCCCTTCACCCGTTCCAACGACAAGAAAATGTTCGCCGGAGTGTGCGGCGGGATTGCAGATTACTTCGGCGCCGACGTCAATCTTGTCCGTCTACTCGCCGTTATCGCCGCTATTTGCACGGGTGGAACCGCGGCATTGGTATATCTCGCCGCCTGGATGCTCATGCCATTAGGGTGAGAATTCCGGCAATTCACATGGCGAGAATTACGCGCCGACAAAAGGTATTTCGGGGCCTACGCGCCAACACGAGCAGGCCCCGAAATCGACAATCTACTTGACGGCCAGGCCACTGACGCGGCCCAATCCTGACCGATGATCGCATCGACCGAGCCGGCAGCGTCCGCGACGGCCCCTTCAAGCATGACGTTCTCCATTAGACGTTCAGTGGTTCACTTGGGACGAGGAAATGACGCCAATCCGAAAACTCAGGGAATGACAGGCGGCGTAAAGCCGGGGGTGTCGAGAGATTATCGTTCGACCAACTCACGATTTTGGTCGGAAACTGCCTGCAGAAGCGTCGTGAACCCCACCCGCAATAATTCGATGTAGTGCTCGATATCCGGCATCGTCTCTCGCGAGACGATGACATTGAGCGTCAGAGAACCTCCACGCGCAGCAATGAGGAAGTGGCGCAGAATGTCTCCGTCGACCGGCGCCTGCCCACCGAGAACTGCCACCGCCGGCGCACCTTCGAAGACATTGCCGTCGACCGATACCGGGACATTGCTGATCGTCGTGTTCTGAATGACCTTGTGCGAAGGGTCAAGCTTGTTGATCCGACGCGAGAGACCGGTGAGTCTGAGCAGAGCCGCGGGCGACGTTTCGATGCGTGTGCCGTATCGACGGACGGCTGGGTGCAAACTCCGCCCCTTTGCCATCAGCGCCGAATCCCTGATTCGTGTCAGCCGCTCGACCGGATCTTCGACGTCCGTGTGCAGATCGACCGTCAACAGCGCCAGTTGGTTGGCCGATTCCCATTCGGCGATCTGCCGCATCGATCGGGGAACCATCGCCGCCAACCCACTGCCTGATTTCTCGCCCTTCTCCGACAGGTATGCGTCGAGAGCGCCGGCGACGACGGTCAGGAAGATGTCGTTGACCGTCACGTCCGGAACGGCCGCTCGGATCGCTTTGATGTCTGCGCCGTCCAGCGTCAGGAAATCGATCGTGATGTCTCCGCCCAGCATGCCGTTGAATCGGGTCGGCAGGCGGTCGGCCGAGTACGTAGGCAGCTCTCCGGCCTCTTCCGCCTCCCGAACCGTCTCGGCCGCAACCTTTGTCACGGACAGACCCCGGCCGAAACGGATCGCCTGGCCGGGCAAACCCACGACCGTGCGCCCGATCAAATCCAGCGACGAAAGCCCCGAACCGACACGCTTCGTCTCCGGCTTCGGCGGACCGGAGAACAGAAGGTTGGTCAGATCGCGGATCGCCAGACCGTCACCGGCCCCGTGGTGGGTCTTGAGCATGATCAGCGTCAGATTGCCCGGTAGCTCGTCGATCCCGTGCACTCCGGTCATGACGTGCAACTCCCAGGGCGGCCGGGACAAGTCCATCGGCTCACCGAGCGAGCACCCGAGCAATTCACGAACCGGCGCCCAACCGGCAACCGGGGCACGATGGACGTGCACGTGATCATCGACGTCGAAATCGGCCGGGACCCAATAGGGATAGTCCAGATCCAGCGGAACTCGCTGGAGTCGACTCGTGAACAGTGGCCAGTATCCGAATCTTTCGGTGATCCACCGAACCGCGTCGTCGTGCGTCATCTCTGCGAGCGGATGGCCCGTCGTGTCGAAGAAGTAGGCGCAGACCATGTGGCTCAGATGTCCGCCGGACTCGTTGTAGACGAACTCCGCGTCTCGCGGCCCCATCTGAGATACCGCGGCTGGCAACGAGTTCCGAAAGATCATGCATGCCCCTCAATTCCGACGCTGAACGAATGTCCGAATTGTAGCGAGCTGACATGCCGATCCTCTGGGTTCTGCTCGGAATCGTTGGGTATCACCGGATCCAGCAATCGGAAAAGGTGCCTGTGATTCCGATCGATCAGGAGGCAACCTCTTGGTTAGGTGAATCCGCAATCTGCATCGCGGCTGCCGCTGCCAAGTCATCGAAACTTGCCTCCCCCGCACGAGCAAAAGCCCGGCCCACCGAATGGTGGGCCGGGCTCTAGGAGCTAGGTGGAGATGGACTCAGAAGTCCATGCCGCCCATGCCGCCGGTCGGATCGCCTGCAGGCGCTCCGGCCTTCTCGGGCTTGTCAGCGACAACGGCTTCGGTCGTCAGGAACAGAGCCGCGATGGACGCTGCGTTCTGCAGTGCCGAGCGGGTGACCTTGACCGGGTCGTTGATGCCTGCAGCGAGCAGGTCGCCGTACTCGTTGGTCGCAGCGTTGAGGCCGTGACCTGCGGGCAGGTTGGAGACCTTGTCCGCAACAACGCCGGGCTCGAGGCCTGCGTTGAATGCGATCTGCTTGAGCGGAGCGGACAGTGCAACGCGAACGATGTTCGCGCCGGTTGCCTCGTCACCTTCGAGCTTGAGGTCGTCCAGTGCGGGAGCTGCCTGGAGAAGTGCAACGCCACCACCGGCGACGATGCCCTCTTCGACGGCTGCCTTTGCGTTACGCACTGCATCTTCGATGCGGTGCTTGCGCTCCTTGAGCTCGACCTCGGTAGCAGCGCCGGCCTTGATGACTGCAACGCCGCCGGCCAGCTTGGCCAGACGTTCCTGCAGCTTCTCACGGTCGTAATCCGAGTCGCTGTTCTCGATCTCGGCGCGGATCTGGCTGACACGACCGGCGATTGCGTCGGCGTCGCCGGCACCCTCGACGATGGTGGTCTCGTCCTTGGTGATGACGACCTTGCGTGCCTGGCCGAGGAGCTCGAGGCCTGCGGTCTCCAAGGAGAGTCCGACCTCTTCGCTGATGACCTCGCCACCGGTGAGGATGGCGATGTCGGCGAGCTGAGCCTTACGACGGTCACCGAAGCCGGGAGCCTTGACGGCAACAGACTTGAAGGTGCCACGGATCTTGTTGACCACGAGGGTGGAGAGAGCTTCGCCCTCGACGTCCTCGGCGATGATCAGGAGCGGCTTGCCGGACTGGATGACCTTCTCCAGCAGGGGCAGCAGGTCCTTGACCGTGGAGATCTTGGAGCTGACGAGCAGGATGTACGCGTCTTCGAGGACGGCTTCCTGACGCTCTGCATCGGTGGCGAAGTACGCCGAGATGTAGCCCTTGTCGAAGCGCATGCCCTCGGTGAGCTCGAGCTGCAGGCCGAAGGTGTTGGACTCCTCGACCGTGATGACGCCTTCCTTGCCGACCTTGTCCATAGCCTCGGCGATGAGCTCACCGATGGACGGGTCACCGGCGGAAATACCGGCGGTAGCAGCGATCTGCTCCTTGGTGTCGATCTCCTTGGCGGTCTCGAGCAGGCGAGCTGTGACAGCCTCGACAGCCTTCTCGATGCCGCGCTTGAGGCCGAGCGGGTTCGCGCCGGCTGCGACGTTGCGCAGACCTTCACGGACCAGTGCCTGTGCGAGAACGGTAGCGGTGGTGGTGCCGTCGCCAGCGACGTCGTCAGTCTTCTTGGCGACCTCCTTGACGAGCTCGGCGCCGATCTTCTCGTACGGGTCGTCGAGTTCGATCTCCTTGGCGATGGAAACACCATCGTTGGTGATCGTGGGGGCGCCCCACTTCTTTTCGAGAACGACGTTGCGACCCTTGGGGCCCAACGTCACCTTGACAGCGTCGGCGAGGGCGTTGAGGCCTCGCTCGAGGCCACGACGTGCCTCTTCGTCGAACGCGATGATCTTTGCCATTGCGAAGTGATCCTCCGGATAGGGGGTGACACACAAGGTGACCGCTCGTCGGGTCACCTCATCGGCACAAGGCGACCGTTTGACCGGTCACCTCATTACACGGGCGACCGATTTGCCTGGTCACCCATCTACGCCTGTGGTCTAGTCAGTGCCCGCGACGGACGACCGGGGGTGTCTATGGTTCCCGGTCTCACTGCCTCGACCTGGCACTCACGGTTCGCGAGTGCCAACTGCATTTTTAGCACTCGAGCGTGCCGAGTGCAAGGTTGAGCCTCAGCCCGCGATGCAGAACTGTCCGTTACTCAAATTGACCGCAAACGAGAGCACTCCGACGCAGTCGACGCCGTTGGCATCGGCCGTCGCGCCCGCCCCGTAACCGGCGATGGCGAAGGTGACATTTCCGTCAGCCGCCCCGGCCCGCGCGATACCGCCGCCGAGCGCGAATGCCTGCGCCTGACCGTTACCGCGAGAAGCCCCCAGCGCGGTTCCGAATCCGTTTGCATATGAATTGGAGTAGCCGTTGTCGGCGGCAACGCTCACTGCCGTACCGCTCTCGGCAGCACCGGCCTGCGAACGGCCGGCTCCGACGGACTGCGCGCCGCAGCTCGCGGTCTCTGAGACCTGGATGTCATTGGCCGACGGCGGCGAGACACACGTGACGGGGGCTGCCGAAGCAGCTCCCGCACCGGTCAGTGCCAGCCCGGCGGCGAGCCCCATACCTACAGTCATCACAGCCCCTGTTCTCGCCAGGCGGCCCCCCAACCGACTACTGGAAATTCCGCTGACTCGAGAGGATGAGCGGCGGAACCAGACTGACGAGATCAAGGGCATAGAAACTCCTTCGTGGAACAAGTTCATTGGATTCGGGCGCGAGAGTACCCGCTCGAGTGAAGTCCGTCACCCCCGCCTGGTCAAGCCTCGAGGACGACCCCGAGAAGGGCCGGAAGATCCGCGACCGAATCGATGACGTGGTCGGGCTTCTGAACCGAGAGGTCGAGCACTGTTTGCCGAAACTTGCCTGTGCGCACCAGAACTCCGGTCAGGCCGACCCGCTGTGAGGAGAGGACGTCCCCGATCAGATCGTCGCCGACCATCACCGTCGCCTCAGGTTCGACATGCATCAGCTCCGTGGCTGTAAGGAACCCCGTGAGAGACGGTTTACCCACCGCGGCGATATTTACACCCGCCACTTCCTCGAAGCCGGGCAAGTACGTTCCGGTGTCGATTCGAAGGCCACCTGACGTCTCCCACATCATCCCGCGGTGCATCGCGACGACGGGCACTCCGGCGAGCAGTAGTTCGAGCACTCTGCTCAGCGCCTCGTGGGTGAACTCCGGGCCGGCGCCGCCGAGAATCACGACCTCGGGATCGGCGTCGTCGAATTCGATTCCCTCGAGATCGGCGGACACGTCACCGTGATTGAGTACCCACGCCCTCGCGTCCGGGTACGTCGCCCGCACGTACTCCCCCGTGAGCCTGGCGGCAGTAACTATCTGGCTCGC
Organism: Rhodococcus sp. IEGM 1406; assembly: GCF_030056745.1. Lineage (NCBI taxonomy): Bacteria > Bacillati > Actinomycetota > Actinomycetes > Mycobacteriales > Nocardiaceae > Rhodococcus > Rhodococcus sp. IEGM 1406. The sequence continues at coordinate 330,044 of NZ_JASHKO010000005.1, forward strand.
CTCCACCTCGATACCGGCGTCGCACAACCCCTGCGCGATGAGTGTCGAACTGCGCGAGGTGGTGTTGGTCAGAAACCCACAGGCCAATCCGCGCCGCCGAACTTCGCGTACTGCTTCCCCTGCTCCCTCGATCGGCTGCCAGGACGTGAGCAGGACTCCGTCGATATCGAACAGAACACCTTCGATGTCGGCCATTGCACCAGCCTATATTCGCCATCGAGGTCCTGCCGAGGCGTCGAAACCCGAAATCCGTCGATCGCTCAGTAGGCTCCCACCCATGGACCTGCGCGACGACGACCTCTTCTCCGTCGCCGGTTCTCTGGCCGAATTGCTCGGCGCTCCCGTCACGATCGAGGACGAGAACTCGACGGTTCTCGCGTACTCCGGCGGCGAGCAGGCCGTGGACGAAGCTCGCATCGGCACGATCCTCGGTCGGCAGGTACCCAGCCGATTCCGCCAATTACTCTCCGATGCAGGAGTATTCGATCGGCTTCACCGAGAGAGCGATCCCATCTACGTCGACCTCGAAGACCCCTCGATCACGCCGCGACTGGTTATCGCAGTTCGCGAGAACGATCACCCCGTCGGCTCGATCTGGGTCGCACTGGCCGGATCACCGACGCCCACACAGGAATCGATACTTCGTTCCGCGGTATCTGTCGTGGCCGGGAGAATCGCCTCGGAGCGTGACCGGGTCGACAGCACACGCCGTCGCCAATCCCAGCGCGTCCAAGCATTGATCGGCGGTGGCGAACCCGCATTCCGCGCCGCAGACGACTTGCGGTTGGCAGGCCCGCTCACCGTCGTCGCCGTCGGAACCGTCGCGGGACCACTGCCGGCGGGGTTGGTCGCCTCCTTGAGCTTGTACCTGGACACTCTGGCCGTCGACGCCGTGATCGCACAGTTGATCGACTCGACGTACCTTGTTGTCGCCGCTGACGAAGCGAACGCCCGCCGACTGTTGGAGGACTTCCTCAGCCGCGCCCGCACACGAGCACAACTTGCCGTTGCGGTGGGCCGCACCGTGAAATCAGCCAGCGAATGCCATTTGTCACGCGCCGACGCCGACCATGTTCTGGGCGCGCTGCGACACAACCGGTCCGGCGGGATTGTCGCGGGTATGAACGACACCTTGGCGTCGGTACTGGCCTTACATGTTGCCGACATCTTCGACGGACTGAGCACCGCCACACCTATGCACGCCCTGGAAGGGTACGACCGTCGACATGGAAGCGAACTCGTCGCAACGGCCCACACCTTCCTCGACAAGGGCGGTGATGTCGCGAGTTCTTCCGCAGCATTGCATGTTCACCCCAACACTCTCCGCAATCGATTACGCCGCTGCAAGGAGATGTGCGGGGTTGACCTGAGCGACGCGGACACTCGACTGATCCTGATGCTTCAGTTCAAACTACGAAGTTCCTGAGCCGGCGAAGAAGGTATCGGAGCATCTCCCGTGCCGCTCCACTTTGGGAGGTATTCGACAAAATATCACCCAAAAGTATTAACGACCAGTCCGCCAAAAGTCATAATTACCGGCCACGATTCCCAAAACCCAGCAATTCGGCAATCATCAATCTTGCAATCTGGTTAGCGTTCCGCAAGATCTTCCTCTCACGGCCCAAATAGGCCATTTTGGTTGCCTGACCAGCATAAATGAAACACGTTTCAGTTTGGTTCTACAAATTCCTAGTCAAAGTGGACTTGCTCGAGCTAACCTCATTCTCGTCACGCCACATAAGACCCCGAACGCCACACGGATCTCTTAGCAGAACGATCGCAAGGGTCCGTGCACTAGTCGAACCTGCTCTTTGTGGAATGCAACAAGCATGCGCCGATGTACAAAAAGTCTTCCAGATCTATCGAAAGGATGGAACTTCATATGATCGCAATGTTCCTTCAAGCAACGGCTGCGTTGTTCACCGGATTACTGGACAATGTATGGAGCGGATCCCTAGTGCCCGGCATCGAGGGCGCCACCGGCTCGCTAGCCGGATTAATCGAGACCGGCTCATCGCAACCCTGATCCATTTCAGAACATCACCCAACGACAGGAGTAAACGATGGATCTAGGATCGATGGTGCCTTACCTCAAGGAACCGATAATTTTGCAGATCATTTCATTGCTCGTATACAGAGGCTCCATGGCGTCAGTCGACTTCGACTGGCAACCCCCACTCGGCTGACTTCAACAGAATTTCCTACCGTGATAAAAATCTACCGCAAGGAGCGTTAGCATAGTGGATACAGCAAGTATCATCGACGCAGTCACGAGCATTGATTCGCAATCATTGCTTCCCCCGTTCGTTTATGTGCAGGCAATAGTCGACGGCATCTTCAAGTCTATCTCCGCAGCCATCAACCTAATGGCTAGCGGTTCTGCAGGTATTGGTGGAAGCATTCAGACCGCCCTCGGCTCGACCGTTGCCCCGTAGTCGGGAGAGGAGACAATAATGTTCGATCTTTCAATGAGCTATCTGTCGGATCTGGTGGGATTTGGCTCAATCGACCTAGTAGGTACGTTCGCGAAGTATCTCAACACCCTGTCCGCGTACACGCCGACGCCGCTCTAAGGAAAGGTGATTTACAATGCTGCAAAGATATATCACCAGTTTGATCGCCTGGGCTACTGGGACCATAGAGTTGACCGGCCTGGGAAGTACCATTCTGCAGAAGTAAATTCTCTGGTGCAACTTCTCTACTCTGAACTTCGATGATCCCCGAGGCTCCAATTCGCCTCGGGGGTCATTTCGCGTTCCAAGCACGAGAGTTTTCCAGGCACGAGAGTTCCGGGCCACGAGAGTTCCGGGGCACGGACACTTTGATCCGGCACCCGCCACGTGAGGAGTTCGACATGAGACTGCCCAACCTGCTGGATGCGGCTGTCACACAGGTGAATCCGCGAGACGCGGACTTCGTCTACAACGAGTCCGCCGGCCACCTGAAGCATCTGGTCGGCGTGTACTTCTTCGAAACATCTCAGCACCCAGCCGCAGAATTCACGCAGGCGCAAGCCGTCGATTGGGTCACCGCCAGGCTCGGACACAATCGCATGTTCACCCACCGAATCCAGCACACGCCACTGGGACTCGGCCATCCGTACTGGGTTCCAGACCCCAACCTGGATGTGGGCGACCACGTGCGGGTCAACGCGATTTCCGAGCCGGGTTGGGCACCATTTCAAGAAATGCTCAGCGCCCTGCTGACCTCGAGAATGGATCTCAGCCGCCCACCGTGGGAACTGCACTTTTTCACGGGGATCGAGGGGCTTGACGCTCTACCCGGCAGGCTGACGGCGGTTGTGCTCAAGTCTCATCACAGCGCGGCCGACGGAATCGCGATCCGAATGCTGGGTGAAGCCATATTTTCGGATGCGCAACGGCCGAGGAAATCAGCACCTGCAATACGGTTCCTACGGGGACGTCTCTTCACGCGATCAGCGCTGAGTTTCCCCGGCCAACTTATCCAGTTCGCCAAGAGCATTCCGGGCAATCGGGCTGCTGCCCGTGCGGTAGTCGAGGCGAAGAGTGGTGGAGAATGGGACGAGTGCATCTACGAAAGTACTAGCACCCGCTTCAACTGCAAGGTAAGCGGGTCGGCATTGGTGGAGCCGATCATCCTCGCAGGCAACGAGGTTCGGCATGTGAAGAACGCAGTCCCCGGAGCGACTGTCAACGACGTCCTTCTGGCTGTGGTCGGTTGCGCGATGGCGCGATACCTTACCGAGAAGAGCGAAGCGCCTCGAGGTTCTCTGTTCGCGATGGTTCCGCGGTCCATGCGCAAGCAAGAGGAGTGGGAGTCCGCAAACCAATTGGTGAATCTGTCCGTGAACATGCACACCACGATCACGGATCCGCTGAAAAGACTCGCTCTCATCGCAGGGTCTGCACGCTCGGAGAAGGCCCGTACGTCCCACACAGCGGTCCGGCGGATGAGCACAGTGTTGGAGACCCTACCCGCTCCGATAGCGCGGTTGATGGCATATTCACGTCACCATGACGACTACAGCCCGGATGGGCCGCGGTATCAGCACACGATGGTGAGTAACATTCCGCTCTCGGTCAACGGACTGACCCTGAACGGGGCAACTGGCACTGCCGTACTCGCTAATCAAGCACCGGTCGACGGTGACGGGCTGCGGCACTTCATGGTAGCTGCGAGTGGCGGCAACCTAACGCTCAACGTTATTGCAGACGCCGCAACGATGCCAGATCTAGGCCACTACCTGGAGTTGCTTCGCGCGAGTTTCGAGGAACTGAAGGAAGCCGCAAAGACGCGTGAGCTCGAGAGCAACTCGACCGTCATCGCATCCTGATCCCTTATTCACCAAGACATTACGAGCCCGGCCTACCACTGCGGTAGGTCGGGATTCTTGTCGAGCGGGTAATTCTGCACGTAACTCGCATCCACATGGTCTGGAAGCGCCTCCCGGCACACACTTCTGGCACTCACGCACAAGACTACGCAAAACAGCGCTGCCTGAGTGGGGTGTCAGGCAGCGCTGCTAATCACCGGGGTCCGGATTGACTATGGATGCAGAACGCCCGCACCCGAATTCAGTGCCGGGTAACTACCGGTCGCACCCACCGCATTGGCGGGAATGCATGAGGTCGGCGCACTGACTGTCCCGAAGATAGGCACTGACGCCTTCGATGTGAAACGGAAGTAATTCGCCGAGAAGTTATACATCTGGGCCGCGGTGCCCTGAGTGTCGAACTTCACGTCCAACGCACTGTTCCGAGTTTGGAAACTAATCTTCGGAAGCTGGTATGTCACGCCTACGCCGACATCCGCACCGTCCACGATCAGTTGCGATCCGGTATCGGTGAGAGTGACCGTGCCTGTGTAGCCCGAACCGGAACCGGCCACCAGTGCGGCCGATCCTGCGACGAACGTCGCTGGGTCATAGCGGTAGACAAGCCTGACGTCATCAATGCCGAGGAATGTGACACCCGAGACGCCAGAACTGCTGGGTGTCGTCGCTGAACCGGGCTGAAGGGTGTATGAATTTACCCCGGGCGTGGCATTCACAGTGACGTGGTTAGCCGTGACCGAGGTTGGAACTACCTGATCCACGGTCTGCCCAACACTTACAGCGCGGCACGCCTGGTTATAGCTCGTCACCGTCGTACCTGCAGTTGCCGACGCCGGTGCAACTGCTGCGAATACCATGCCCGCCGAAGCAGTTACTACTGCTAGAGCGGCCACCGTACGTTTTGCCGTTGAAACATGCATATCTTCTACTCCTCATTCCCTTTCGGGATCGGTTTATAGCGTTGATAGCACTTCCTGCCAAAACGCAGTTCGAGCAAAGTTGAACTACTGCATTGACAGCCTCCGCATCACCGGAAGTTTCGCGGCGAAGGGGAAGTCTTTGAGGCCGTGCGCAGCACGATAGGATTTGTTCACTACCGATGCACGACCGAAATCTTGACAACGGAGATTAGCGATACGACATCACCCGGGAATCATGTCTCGATTCCGAAAAAGATGACGTCCGACCGTGAGAAACCACCTCCAATCAGCTGGTTTGGTAGCACCAATTCCACTGGATGCTCACACCGAGCGGTAAGTTGGAACAGCTGATCGACGATTGAAAGCCATTCACGATTTGCCGCTTATGTGATGACCGTCACCATACCTCAATTACTAGAACTTGTAACAGTTTTTGAAAGAAATCTCTCGACAACTTGAAACGGCGACCCCACTTACATCGAGGATTTGCACGCGACTAATACCAAGGAACTAACATTCAGCGAAACATTAATACTAAAGTATTAACAACGCAGCTCATTCCAGAGATGGTTAATACTTTAGTATTAATTCAAAAGTTCCAGTGCATTCACGAACCGACTCACTGTGATTCGCTTCCCAAGCGAGGGCTGTGCACTCGCACAACGCATTCCCCGAAGCTGTGGCCGAACGGCCAGTCCTTTTGCCACCCCTGCGATTCATGCTTGAGAGAAGAGCCGGATGTGACCGGCGTCTCGGTTCGAGCAGAGTCTGTAGAAGGAGTGCGTCATGGGAACTCGTCAAAGCCCCGATCGTGTGGTCGTGGTCGGTGCGGGTGTTGTCGGATTGTCGACGGCCTGGTTCTTGCAGGAACGTGGAGTCGAGGTCACCGTCGTCGATCGCAACGGCGTCGCAGCCGACGCGAGCTGGGGCAACGCCGGTTGGCTTGCCCCCGCATTGACGCTTCCGCTGCCCGAACCCGCAGTGCTCCAATACGGCTTGCGCGCGATGCTCAGCCCGTCGTCCCCGGTGTACGTGCCACTGACCACCGATCTGAAGCTGATTCGGTTCCTGGTCGGGTTCGCGCGCCACTGCACGCCGTCGAAGTGGCAGGAAGCGATGTCGGTCTACACCGAGGTCAACCGAACAGCCTTGGGCGCGTACGACGAACTCGCCGACGGTGGCGTCAAAGAGCTGACCCGCCTGGCCGATCCTTTCCTCGCCGCGTTTGCGTCCGAGAAGGACCGACAGACTTTGGTGGACGAGTTCCATCACGTCGAGGCCGCGGGCGGCGAGGTCGACTTCGACCTCCTCGACTACGACGCGATTCACTCGCTCGAGCCTTCACTCGGCCAGGGTGTGAAAGCCGGTTTGCGTCTGCGTAATCAGCGTTTCATCGATCCCCCGTTGTTCGTGAACTCGTTGGCGGACGCGGTTCGTGAACGCGGTGGAGAAATCGTCAGCGGTTTCGACGTCACGCAGATCGACGATCGGGTCGGCGGAGTCACTGTTCGCAGTGCACACGGTGATTCACGCGACGGCGACGCCGTGGTCATCTCGAGCGGTGCCCGCTTGAACAAGCTCGCAGCACCGTTCGGTGTGCGCAAACTGGTGCAGGCCGGACGCGGATACAGCTTCAGTGTCAAGCCCGAGCACCTCCCCAAGAACCCTGTGTATTTCCCCACCCAGCGCGTCGCATGCACTCCGTTGCACGATCGCTTCCGAGTGGCCGGAATGATGGAATTCCGCAGCCCTGACGCGCCGCTGGATCCACGCCGCGTGCAGGCGATCATCGATGCGGCCAAGCCGATGCTCAGCGGCATCGACTGGACTGCGCGGGAAGAGGAATGGGTGGGATCACGACCGTGCACTACCGACGGCTTGCCGTTGATCGGAGCCACGAAGTCGCCGCGGGTGCACGTCGCCGGTGGTCACGGGATGTGGGGAATCGCCCTGGGTCCGTTGACCGGAAAGATGGTGGCCGACTCGATGACCGGCGCTCAGACGCCGACCGTCATGCGCCACTTCGATCCGCTGCGCTGACAGCCGGTTTCACCCACTTGTAGTACGCGCCCGTCAGCAGAACCAGCCATCCGGCACCGACGAGCAGCGCAACTCGGGTATCGGCGATGACGCCGAGCAACACGATGACAAAAGCCAGGAACACGATCGCGAAGATCTGACCGTACGGCCACAGCGGCACTGGAAACTTCAGTGCCGCTGTTTCGTCTGCACTCATCTGAGCGCGGGAACGGAACTGCGAGAGCAGGATCATGATCCAGACGAAAATGGTGGCGAAGGTCGCCAGCGAGGCGATGACGAGGAACACCTGGTCCGGGATCAGGTAGTTGAGCAGTACTCCCACCAACAGGGCACCGGTCATGATGACAACAGTCATCCACGGAACACCGTTGGCGGAGACTCTCTTCATCACCTGCGGGGCCTGACCGGCATGCGACATTCCGAACATCATGCGACCCGCACCGAAAACGTCGCTGTTGATGGCGGACAGGGCCGCGGTGATGACAACGATGTTGAGGATCGATGCGGCCGTTCCCAATCCGAGGTTCTCGAAGATCTGGACGAACGGGCTGTTGTCGGAGTTGATGGTCTGCCACGGAATGATCGCCATGATGACGGCGAGGGTGCAGATGTAGAAGAGAATGATGCGCACCGGGACCGTGTTGACGGCTTTCCTGATGGTCTGCGCCGGATCCTCGGCTTCGCCCGCGGTGATACCGATGATCTCGGTGCCACCGAACGCGAACATGACGATCGCGAAACACGCGACGAATCCGCCGAAGCCCGTCGCGAAGAACCCGCCGTCCGACCAGAGGTGGCTGATTCCGGCATCGGTGTCGTGAACGCCGAATCCGAACACGATGATCGCGATGCCGCCGGCGATCATCGCGATGATGGCGGTGATCTTCACGAGCGTGAACCAGAATTCCAGTTCGCCGAACACCTTGACGCTCAACAGGTTTATCGCGCCGATGAAGAAGACGACAGCCAGAACCCAGATCCATCTCGGTACGTCCGGGAACCAGAACTGCATGTACAGCCCGAAGGCGGTGACGTCGGCGAGGCACACGATCACCATCTCGAACGTGTACGTCCACCCGGTCATGAAACCGGCGAGTGGTCCGAGGTGCTTGTTCGCGTACTCGCTGAACGAACCGGAAACCGGGTTACGGACCGCCATCTCGCCGAGCGCTCGCAACACCAGGTAGACCGCGATACCGCCGATCAGGTAGGCCAGGAGCACCGACGGGCCGGCTCGTTTGATGGCCTCGGCGCTGCCGTAGAACAGTCCGGTTCCGATGGCTGATCCGAGGGCGATGAAGCGGATATGGCGCGCTGTCAGCCCTCGCTTGAGGCCATCCTGCGTCGCGGCGTCGCTGTTCACTTCTCGGTACTCCAGTCGGATGGATCGTCATACGTGCGCGAACCATTGTCCGCTACCACCGCGCGTGTTCCCGCACGACCCTGTTGGACGGCCGTACAGTGACCTGACACACATGGTCCATTGACGGATCGCTTACGATCGACAAAAGTGTTTGTAACTTTACGTAGCATCAACTCGACTGGAGAGACTGTGTCCAACACCCTCGAAGCAAGCATCGACATCGACGCATCACCGCAGGACGTGTGGGCAATCGTCGCCGACCTGCAGCGCATGGGCGAATGGAGCCCCCAGTGCAAGGTGATGAAGGTAATCGGCGGGACCGTGCGTGAGGGCGCCAAGACGATCAACGTCAACCGCAAGGGCCTGCTGGTCTGGCCGACGTCGTCGAAGGTCGTTCGCTTCGAGCCCAACAAGTCGGTGGCGTTCCGCATCGCGGAGAACCGCACGATCTGGTCCTACGAACTCGAGCCGACCGCTACCGGCACCAAAGTGACCGAGCGTCGCGAGGCTCCCACCGGAACGTCGAAGGTCTCGCAGTTCCTCGTCAAGACCGTCCTGGGCGGAAACGCCGACTTCGAGGTCGAGCTCGTCGAAGGCATGAATGCCACATTGAAGCGTGTGAAGAGCGAGGCCGAGGCGGCTGCACGCACCGCTGCTTGACCCTCGACCTGGTCGAGGCATCAGGATCCGTTCCATGGATCCCGTGATGACACAGATAGCGCAGGCACAAGAATTGGCGAGCTCCGGCGATCGAGCCGGGGCTCGCTCTGCGTTCGAGAAGATGTGGGAAGAGATCAGCGCCGCCCCCGATGCGCTCCACATCGTCTCCCTCGCGCACTACATGGCCGACGTTCAAGACGATCCGGCTCAGGAGCTCTGCTGGGACCTGCGCGCCCTCGACGCTGCCGATTCGTTGACCGACGCGCGAGCCCAGGAACACCACGCATCGCTGCAGGTCGCCGGTTTCTATCCATCGCTGCACCTCAACCTGGCTGCCGACTACCGCAAACTCGGACGCGACACCGAGGCCGTCGAGCATCTGACGAAGGCCGAGGCGTCGGTCGGCACACTCGCCGACGACGGTTACGGCCGGATGATCAGGGGCGCTATCGAGCGACTGCGGGCAGAATTGATCCGTGACCACTAGTTCCGCCCTCTTGACGATCGGCGAGATGTCCCGGGCGTCGGCGCTCCCGATCAGCGCTCTGCGGTTCTACGACAAGGAAGGCGTGCTCGTCCCGCATTCCGTCGATCCGCACACCGGTTACCGCTGGTACACCGACGATCAGCTCCGCGACGCCCGCATGATCGCCGGTATGCGACGCGTCGGTGTTCCGATCCGCGACATGATGGCCGTCCTGACCGGGCCGGAACCGCATTCGTGCCTGGACGCCCATCTGCGCAACCTCGAGGACGGTCTCGCCGACGCCCGCGCCGAACTGGGGCGAATTCACCGGCTGATCGATTCGCTACCTGCCTCCGGCGGCGTGGACATCGACTCGTGGGATCTACGACGCGCACTCGACGCCGTGCTGTTCGCCGTGAACGAGGAATCGGAGTTCCCGATACTTCGCGGCGTCCACCTCGACATTCACGACGGCGTCGCTGCGTTTGTCACCACTGATCAGTTCCGGCTCGCGGTCGCAGAGGTGAAAGTTCACTCCGCTCTGACGGTGTCCGCTGTCGTTCCCGTGGCCTTCGCGCGATTGTTGCGCGATGTCGCCGGCGTCGTGACGCTGACTTTCTCCGCGCGCACGGTGACTGCGTCGTATCCGGGAGGTGAGGTGTCCAGCCCGCTGATCGAGGACGGCGAGTTCCCCGATCACCGAATCCTGCGCGAGCACAACGACGCCGTCGAACTGAGCGGCAACCAACTTGCCGCCCTGCTCAACGGCACCGAGGACAGCGCCGTCGTCAGCGTCGGCGAAGACGGTGGTGCACGGGTGAATCCGGGCGGAATGGATCCCCGTGAACAGTTCCGAGTACTGGTCGACCGACAGCGACTGCGCGACGCCGCCGCAGCCCAACCGGGGCGGCAACTGGTGATCCGAGTAAGCGGTGCGGCGCTGCCGCTGGCGATACGCACCGGCGACTGTGTCGGGTACTACTCGTACTTGATGCCACTACAGCCTGTAGGAGAGAAGGCGTTCACGTAATCTATGGATGCTCTACCACCCCGTACTGTCAGTGCGACCAGCAGAAGACCTACCGAGTAGTTAGAGGAGCCTGTGGCACGCCGACCCACACCCCCCGGAACCCCGCAACCCACCGGGATCGGACATATCGTCGATCTGGTTCGCCATGCGATTCCGCCACTTCATCCCGCCGGCCTGCCGTTCGTGCTGGCCCCGCTGGGAGTTGCAGCTCTAGGCCGCAACCGTAAGTGGGTGCGCCGAGCCGGTCTGACCACCGCCGCCGCATGCGCCACGTTCTTCCGTCACCCGCACCGGGTGCCGCCGAACCGCATCGGCGTCGTCGTCGCGCCCGCCGACGGCGAGGTGGCGTTGGTCGACAACGCCGTTCCGCCCGCCGAGCTCAATCTCGGAAGCGAGCCGCGCCCGCGCGTCAGCATCTTCCTGTCTGTTCTCGACGTGCATGTCCAGCGCAGCCCTGTCGGTGGAACGGTCAAAGAGGTCGTTCACCAGGCAGGCAAGTTCCTCTCCGCAGATCTCGCCGACGCCAGCGAGGTCAACGAGCGCAACAGCATGCTGATCGAAACCGCCGATGGTCACGACGTTGCGGTTGTCCAGATCGCGGGACTGCTCGCGCGCCGCATCGTCTGCTACGCCGGTGTCGGTGACGTCCTGCCGATCGGCGACACGTACGGACTGATCCGTTTCGGCTCACGCGTCGACACGTATTTCCCCGCCGGAACCACACTCCTGGTCGAGCCGGGACAACGCACGATCGGTGCTGAAACAGTTATCGCGCAACTGCCGTGAAGACGCCGAAGATGAAGTCAGCCGTGAAGAAGCCGGGAGCAGCCCAACCCGGCGCGAAGATGCCCAAACGCACCCAGGCGGTGCGGTTGCTGCCGTCCGTCATCACCATCCTGGCGCTGTGCGCCGGGCTGTCCGCCGTCAAATTCGCTCTCGACGGACAACCCGGTACCTCGCTCGCGATGATCGGCGCCGCTGCCGTCCTCGATTCACTCGACGGCCGCATCGCGCGACTGCTCGACGCCACCAGCAAGATCGGCGCCGAACTCGACTCACTGGCCGACTCCATCTCCTTCGGCGTCGCCCCGGCCCTGGTCCTGTACGTGACCTTGCTGGACGGCACCAGCATCGGCTGGATCATCGCGTTGATCTACGCGGTCAGCATCGTGTTGCGACTCGCACGTTTCAACACCCTGCTCGACGACGACGACGTCCCCGCGTACGCACGTGAGTACTTCGTCGGCGTTCCAGCTCCGGCCGGCGCACTCATCGCCCTCACTCCCCTGGCCGCGACGGCTCAGTGGGGTGACGGCTGGTGGTCTTCGCACTTCGTCGTCATCGTGTGGACGCTCTTCTCGGCTGCACTGATCGTCAGCCGCATCCCGACGCTGGCGATGAAGTCGGTATCCGTGCCGCCGCACATGGCGGCCGGCCTGCTCGTCCTGGTGACGTTGGCTGCGGCCGCACTCATCACCTACCCGTACATCCTGCTGATCGTTCTCATCGCGATCTACCTGGTGCACATCCCGTTTGCCGTGCACTCGAAGCGGTGGGTGGCAGCACGTCCTGAAACCTGGGACATCAAGCCTTCCGAACGCCGCGCGATCCGACGCCAACCCAACGTCGGTGGCCGCCGCTCGGCCGCTCGTCTCGGATTGCGGCGACCCCGCTAGTCCACGACGTACTCTCGAGAGGTGACTTCGCCGGAACTCGCCCTCACCGTTCGACTCAACACCTCTGCCGCCGACCTACGCCGCGGGGTAGTGCGCTTGCACCCCGAAGCGTTGGCGGCGTTGGGCATCCGCGAATGGGATGCCATCGCACTCATGGGAGCCCGCGGCACCGCGACCGTCGCGGGCCGTGCGCCCACCGGAACCCCGGCAGGCACGATCCTTCTCGACGACGTCACCATGTCGAACGTCGGCCTGACCGAGAACTCTTCCGTCGTGGTCGGTCCGGTGACGGTGTACGGAGCGCGATCCGTCTCCGTCACCGGCTCGTCCATGGCGACAAATTCGATCAGCTCGACGGTTCTGCGACAAGCCCTTCTGGGCAAGGTCGTCAGCGTCGGCGACACGGTCTCGCTCCTCCCCCGCGATCTCGGTCCGGGTACGAGCACTTCCGAAGCCACCCAAGCGCTTTCCCGCACCTTCGGCGTCGCGTGGACATCCGAACTGCTCACCGTCACGGCCGTCGAGCCTGCCGGTGGTCCGGTCAGCGTCCAGCCGAATTCGGCGGTCAACTGGGGTTCCGGCTCGGCGGGCACACTGACACCGAGTGCGCTTGTTTCCAGTCCGGCCGCCGTCGCGATCGAGCCTGCGCCGTCGGTTCCGCTGGATCACCTTGTCGGCGCGCAAGCGCAGGCAGCCAAGCTGACCGAGTGGCTCGGCCTGGCACTCGACGAACCAGAACTGCTCCGTACGCTCGGCGCCTCACCGCACCTCGGCGTCCTCATCACGGGCCCCGCCGGCGTGGGCAAAGCCACGTTGGCCCGCTCGGTCCTGTCCTCACGCAAACTTGTCGAACTCGACGGCCCGGGAGTCGGTGCCACCGAGGCAAATACCCGCCTGCAGCGAATCGTCGACGCCGTTGCTGCCGTGCGCGGCGGTGGTGTACTGCTGATCAGTGACATCGACGCTCTGCTTCCAGCCACCGCGGAACCGGTGTCCGCACTGATCCTCGAACAATTGCGCAGCGCCGTCGCAACCCCGGGCGTGGCATTCGTCGCGACCTCCGCCCATCCGGAGACCGTCGACGCGCGCCTTCGCGGCCAGGATCTCTGCGACCGGGAACTCGCACTTACCCTGCCGGACGGCGCAACCCGCAAGGCGTTGCTCGAACTCCTGCTCCGCCGCGTGCCCACCGGAACCCTCGAACTCGACGCCATCGCCTCGCGCGCACCGGGATTCGTGGTCGCCGACCTCGCGGCGCTCTGCCGTGAAGCTGCTTTGCGAGCGGCGACGCGGGCGTCCAAATCCGGTGATTCCCCGGAGATAACGCAGGAAGATCTTGTCGGCGCCCTCGAAGTGATTCGGCCACTGTCTCGTTCGAGTACCGAAGAACTGTCGATCGGCAGCGTCACCCTCGACGACGTCGGCGATATGGTCGAAACCAAACAGGCGCTCACCGAGGCGGTCCTGTGGCCGCTGCAGCACCCCGACTCCTTCGCACGCCTCGGTGTCGACCCACCACGCGGCGTGCTCCTCTACGGCCCTCCCGGCTGCGGTAAGACGTATCTCGTTCGTGCCCTTGCCAGCTCAGGTCACCTCAGCGTCCACGCCGTCAAAGGGGCTGAGCTGATGGACAAGTGGGTCGGCGCCTCCGAAAAGGCCGTACGCGAGTTGTTCCAGCGCGCACGCGATTCGGCGCCCTCGTTGATCTTCCTCGACGAAATCGACGCCCTTGCCCCGCGTCGTGGTCAAAGTTCCGACTCCGGGGTGTCAGATCGCGTCGTAGCCGCGTTGTTGACCGAACTCGACGGCGTCGAACCGCTACGCGACGTCGTGGTGTTGGGCGCCACCAATCGACCGGATCTGATCGACCCGGCTCTCCTGCGCCCCGGCAGACTCGAACGTCTCGTATTCGTACCGCCGCCGGATGCGGAGGCTCGCAAAGCGATTCTGCGTGCTTCCGGCAAGTCGGTACCGCTCGCCGAAGATGTCGATTTGGACATTCTGGCCGTCGATCTCGAGGGATACTCGGCAGCAGACTGCTCGGCTCTCCTGCGTGAGGCTGCACTCGCCGCCATGCGTCGGAGCATGGACGCGGCCGACGTGACGGCCGCGGACGTGGCAACCGCCCGTGAGAAGGTACGTCCCTCACTCGATCCCGAGCAGGTGGCACACCTACAGGCGTACGCGGACAACCGATAAGGACTGACCATGGCTGCTGATCTGGTTCTGTACGGCGACATCGTGACCATGCGCGAGGACTCACCACTCGCCCAGGCGCTCGCCGTGACGGGCGGCCGGATCACAGCCGTCGGCGCGCGCACGGACGTCGAGGAACTGGTGGGGCCGGATACCCGCGTTGTTGACGTCGGAGGCGCCGCTGTTCTGCCGGGGTTCATCGAGCCGCACGGTCACCCCCTGGAAGAAGCCATCGTGCTCGGGCCTGACGTCGTCGACATCCGGCCTGTCACGATCACCGAGGCGGATGCCGTAGTCGCTGCCGTCGTCGACACTGTTCGTTCGCGAGGTGCTGCCGGCGCTTCTCTGAACGGTTGGGACCCGTTGCTGCAGAAGGGCCTACCCGATCCGACCATCGACTGGCTGGACTCCGTAGCGCCGGAGTACCCCCTCGTGATCATGCACAACTCGGGACACGTCGCGTATTTCAACACGGCGGCAGCAGTGCAGGCCGGCATCACCCGCGATACCCCCGATCCGATCGGCGGATCGTACGGCCACGACGCGACGGGCGCACTCGACGGAGCCGCGTACGAAATGCCTGCGGTGTTCGCAGTCGCGGGCCACGCAGTCACTATCGGTGACGACTTCCCCGCACTGGTGGCGGCCGAATGCGCCCGGCTGAACGCCGCGGGAATCACCACCATCGCCGAATTGTCGTTCGACCCCAAGATGCGGCCCGCCCTGGCAGCGATAGCCGACGCCGGACTGCTCACCACCCGCCTGCGGCTCTACGAGATGTCCAACGACGCGCGCACTACCGAGGCGTCACCGGGCGACGGAAACGACCTGGTGCGCCAGATCGGCATCAAGGTCTGGTCCGACGGTTCACCGTGGGTCGGTAACATCGCCACCAGCTTCCCGTATCTCGATACCGAAGCCACCCGCGCGCTCGGGATCGCCTGCACGCACGGGCACGCCAACTACACCGGCGAACAGATCCACGACATCAGTTCCGCCTACTTCGCCAAGGGGTGGCAGATGGCGTGCCACGCCCACGGCGACGACGCGATCACCATGGTTCTCGACGCGTGGGAACGACTTCTGAAGGAGCACCCCCGGCCCGATCACCGGTTGCGCCTCGAACATGTCGGCGCGATGCGTCCGGATCAGTTCGTCCGCGCAGCGGAACTGGGCGTCACGGTCAGCATCTTCATCGACCACCTGCACTACTGGGGTGACGTTCTGGTCGATGACCTGTTCGGCCCCGAATACGGATCCGTTTGGGCCGCAGCAGGATCTGCACTCGCGGCCGGCCAGCGGTTCACCTTCCACAACGACGGACCCGTTACCCCCGCCAATCCGCTACGGAACATGCAGGACGCCGTCACCAGGCTTTCGCCCAGCGGCCGCGTCGTGGCACCCCAGGAACGGATCCCCGTGGACGCCGCCGTGCGCGCCCACACAGTCAACGCCGCGTGGCAGCTGTTCAGCGAAGATCACATCGGGTCCATCTTCCCCGGCGCCTACGCGGATCTTGTTGTGCTGTCGGCGAATCCCCTCGACGTCGAGCCGACCAGGCTGGCCGACATCACGGTGCTCGCCACCATCCTGGAGGGTCGGACGGTGTACGGAGACCTGAGCGCGATCGGCTGATCGGTCGCCGAACGCCGTGGACAAAGGCCGTAAACCTTCTCTGCTCGATTTCCAAGGATCGTTGCGAGAACGGAGACGGCGCAAGTGGCCTCAGGGTTCAGTGCGGATGTCGTCAATGACCTGGGCAATCGCATGTTTCGCCCAGGCCGTGATCTGCTCGTTCGTGTCGCGGTAGTACGGCAAGGCAACCAATGCAATCGACAGAGCCCATGCGCGGCCACGCGTCCAAGTTCCCTCGTCCACGTCAACACGAAGCCGGAATGTACGCCGAGTGCTCGGCGTCAGCAGAGTCCATGCAATGAGGCAGTCGAGATTGCCTGCCGCAAATCGAATGAAGATCCGAAAAGTCCCAAAAATCGGAATTGTCGAAAATTATTGCATAGGAAGCGTTTTCGAGATCCAAGTCTTGTGTTCGAAACTTTGTTCGATTAGACTTTGAGCATGGACAGTCGGGAAGCGTGGCAGCTGGATGGCGAGGGCCTCAAGAGTGAGGTTCTGGATCTGGTGCGCGCCCGGCACGAGTTGCAGTCGCGGATGGTGTTGTTGATCGTCGAGATGTTTTCCCGTGAGGTTCTCGGGGGGAAGGGTTTTCGGGCGATCGCGCAGTGGTTGCATGGTTCGACGAATTTGGAGATCGGTGAGTGCAGTCTGCTGGTCGGGTTGGCGCGGTTGTTGATGCTCGAACCTGTTGTCGCGGATGCGTTTCATCGTGGTGATGTGGATGCGTTGAAGGCGCGTCAGGTGGCGTCGTTTTGTCAGCATCCGCCGAAGAACATGACGGCGGCGGATGTGGACAAGGCTCGCGGGATCTTGTTGGGGTTGGCGTCGAAGAACATTGCGGATTGTGATGCGGTGCGGGCGGCGATTCGGCGGATCGAGAAGCAGTACGGCAAGCGTGGGGACGGTGTTCCGGTCGGCGAGGATTCGGAGCGGAACGAGTTCTACGCCTCGAAAGGCCTGTACGGCAGAGTAACTGTGAAGGGTGATTTAGATGCGGTCAACGGGGCCCGTCTGATCACGCTGCTGTCGAGCCTGTCTGCTCCGACACCGGAGAAGGACGGTGTCAAGGACACCCGCACGCCGGCATTACGACGGGCGGACGGGTTTTGTGAACTGTTGCGCCGGTACGAGCGGGCGGGGTTGGGCCCGATCGAAGGCGGAGTGAAACCGCACATCACGGTCACCGCGTCCGCGAAAGACATGACGGACCTTAAAGTTCTGAAAGACCTCTTGCCGTCCACCGAGGAGTTGGGGTTCGCGTGGACGGATTGGGTGGGCCCGATCAGTATCGACACTGCCCGGATGTTGGCCTGCGACTGCACTGTCACCCGAATCTGGTTGGATGAGAATGGTGTTCCGCTCGACTGCGGTAAGGAAGTGCGAACAGCGACCGTTCCGCAGCGACGGGCGTTGGCGGTTCGTGATGGTGGGTGTGCATTTCCGGGGTGTGGGACTCCGTCGGGGTGGTGCGATGCTCATCATATTGTTCACTGGAACGATGGTGGCCCAACGGATCTCGACAACCTGGTTCTGTTGTGCGGTCATCATCATCGGACGATGCATCACACGGAGTGGCGGGTGGAGATCGGCCCGGATCGAAAGACGGTGTTCTATCCGCCGATGTCGGTTGATCCGTATCAGCAGCCGATCGGCGGGAACAGCCCACCAACAGCAGCCTGAAGTGAAATAACTCGAGACGCGAGCACCGGGGCACGATCATGCCCCGGTGCCCATGCTGCGTTCCGTCATCTTCGCGGAGATGTACGGCCTACCAGCGGTTCCGAACCTCCTCGGCAAATCCGAGGAGATCTCGAACGACCACGGAGGTACCGTCGTCGAGGATCACTGTGCCGGAGAACTTTCCGAACACCTGATGCTGAATCGAACGCAGTACCCCGACGTCGAAAGTCGCGGCACGGTCGATGATCGGCTCGAAAGTCATCTCGAAGCGACCATCGTTGCTCGAGAAGTTCCACGGAGCGCCGTCGTACGTTCCCTGCGGGATGCCGAAGTCGATCCTGTCCAGTTTGTGTGCCCGACCGCCGACAAACACGATGTTCTCGCTGGCCGCCGTCGTGTCGCCGAAGCCGTAACCGATGTTGAATCCGAACCGCTCGCCGTTCACCAGTCCGGATGCAGAACCCCAGTACCAGGTGTTGTCGTAAGTCCAGACTCCCCTGCCCCAATCGAGAACGCCGAACGAGTCTTCCGAGCGAAATGTGAAGTCGTCACTCCCGATTCGCACGGTCCCGGCAGCGGGCAGGCAGTTGATCTTCTGGTTGTAGTAAAACGAACGGGACGCCTTCGGAAACGGTGTAGCGATCACCATCCGGTCATCGACAGGACCCGCCAGGAACAAATCGGCATGAAGGCCTCGCCCACCGTCGAAAGCCGGGTAGTCGACAATCAGGTGGCGCCCACCGTCCACATGGCGAAACTCGAAGCGAGCTTTACCTTTCGACACCACCACATCACCGTCGTCCGCGCTTTCGGGCAGACCGAGCCTTCCCATCGGGAACGGCAGCATCACGTTTTCGGTGATCTCGTGTGGTGTTCGGAAATCGAGCCAGGAGACTCCGAGCAAGCCCATGTACCCGTTGTCGGCGACGGTCAACGCGATGCCGTAATCCGCAGTGAGAACGCAGTAGTAGTCCCACTCCTTGATCCGGAACTTCGGAACGGTGATCGCAGAGCGTCGATACTTGCGAATCTCCGATGGGGCCCAACCCGTCTCGACCAAATGTCCGCCATCGTCGAGAAGCGGGCCGGGCGACATCAGTGTCTGCATTCTTACTTCCAGCGTCCCAAGATCTCGTTCGCACGGTTGGCCAATGCCATCTGGAAGAACGGACCGAAGCTCACACGTGCCACTCCGAGCGGACCGAAACTTGCCGGATCGTCCTGGTCCGGGATTCCGATCGCATTGATCGGAAGTGGAAGTTCGGACGTCAGGCGGCGCTGGGTCGCGTCGTCATGCCGCCCGACGGGGTAAAGAACGTCGGCGCCGGCGTCGGCCGCCAGCTTGAGGCGTGCGATGGCGCGATCGACACGATCGGACTCGTCACCGACCTGCTTCACGAACAGGTCGGTGCGCGCGTTGACGACAACGTGAACTCCGGCTGCGTCGGCGGCCTGACGAAGCCCACCCACAAAGTCGGCGTGCTCCTGCGCCTCACGCAAGCGTCCGCCTTCACTGTGGACGGTGTCCTCGATGTTGAGTCCGACAGCGCCGGCATCGATCAACCCGTCGATGAGAACTGCCGGCTCGAGCCCGTAACCACCCTCGATGTCCACCGAGATCGGGGCGTCGACCGCACCGGTGATCTGCTTGATCCGGTGCAGAAGTTCGTCGAAGGTGATGCCCTCGTTGTCCGGCTTGCCGATGGAATCGGAAACCGGGTGGCTGCCCACCGTCAGGGCTGCAAAACCTGCAGCCACCGCAAGATTCGCCGACCACGCGTCCCACACCGTCGGGAGAATGACCGGGTTACCTGGCTGGTGCAACGCCAATAGAGCAGTTGCCTTGTCGTTGATCGAAGTCATGCGGTGGCTCCTCGAGATCGTGGGGTGTACCTCTCACCTACCGACTCTAGTGAGCGACCGGGCAGCCTGTGCTCTTGTAATCGACCTGGAACTCCTTGATGCCGTTGATCCAACCCGAGCGCAGACGGCGCGGATCACCGATCTTGGTGATGTCCGGGACGTTGTCGGCGATGGCGTTGAACATCAAGTCGATCTCCATGCGAGCGAGGTTTGCACCGATGCAGAAGTGCGCGCCCGTTCCGCCGAAGCCCAAGTGCGGATTGGGGTTACGAGTGATGTCGAACGTCATCGGGTTCTCGAAGACGTCCTCGTCGAAGTTCGCGGAGCTGTACAGCATCACCACGCGCTGCCCCTTCTTGATCGACACTCCTGCCAGCTCGGTGTCCTCGAGCGCGGTGCGCTGGAACGCGGTGACCGGTGTCGCCCACCGGACGATCTCGTCGGCCGTCGTCTTGGGACGTTCCTTCTTGTACAGCTCCCACTGCTCGGGGTTGTCCAGGAACGCGATCATTCCGTGCGTGATGGCGTTGCGGGTGGTCTCGTTCCCTGCGACCGCCAGGATGAGCACGAAGAACCCGAACTCCTCCGGGCTCAAAGCGTCGCCGTCGATGTCGGCCTGGACCAGAGTCGTGACGATGTCATCTGCCGGACAGGTACGACGCGCGTCTGCCATTTGGTACGCGTATCCGAGGACCTCGGTGGACGCGACTGCCGGATCACCCTGGTATTCCGGGTCGTCGTAGCCCATCATCTCGTTGGACCACTTGAACAGCTTGTCCCGATCGTCCTGCGGTACACCGATCAGATCCGCGATCGCCTGGAGCGGCAGCTCGCTGGCAACCTGCTTCACGAAGTCGCCCGGGCCTTCGCTCACAGCGGTGTCGACGATGCTGCGCGCACGACGATCCAATTCGTCGCGCATGCCGTTGATCGCGCGCGGCGTGAACAGCTTCGAAATCAGCTTGCGGAGCTTGGTGTGCTCCGGCGCGTCCTTGTTGAGCAGAAGATGCCGGAGCATCTCGACGGCCTCACGTGGCATATCGTCGGCGAAACGCGCGATCGCGGTGTTCTCCCAGCTCGAGAACACATCGCTGCGCTGGCTGACCTCTTTGACGTCAGCGTGACGCGAGACCACCCAGTAGCCCTCGTCCTGGAATCCACCAACGGTCGGCGGCTGCTCACACCACCACACGGGCGCGCTTCGACGCAGTTCGGCGAATTCCTCGAAAGGGATCCGCTCCCCGAGGACAGCAGGATCGGTGACGTCGAATCCGGCCGGTAGGTCAGGCGTGCGAGTTGTGTCCGAGATGGTCATGGCGTCCTCTGATCGGTCGATTGTGCGCTACACCACAGAGTAGCTTTCACTAACGGGCTGTCAAGTGAAAGACGGAGAGTCTCGTGCAACTGACCCGTGAGAGCCCCCGCGGCACTAGGATCCCGGTAATGACAGATACCTCCGGCAGACTGACGCTGCGAGAGAAGCAGAAGCAGCGAACCCGCGCAGACCTCGTGGATGCCGCCGGCGCGCTCTTCACCGAACGCGGATACGCGGCTGTCACCGTCGAGGACATCGCCGGCCGGGTCGGTTGCAGCCGCGCCACCTTCTACCTGCACTTCCCCGGCAAGATCGACATACTCAAGGCCCTCGGCTCGAACACGGTCGTATCCAGCACGCTCGCGATATTCCAGGATCTCGACCACGTACTCGATTCCGGTTCGCGCGAAGAATTCGCCGGCTGGATCAACCGCGCTCTCGACTGGTGCCGCGATCACCACCACATGATGCGGGCGTGGGACGAGGCCATGGTCCTCGAACCCGAATTCCGAACACTGGCCCGCGAAGGCATCTCTGCACTGCCCAACGCGATGCCGTCGTACCTGGCACGCTGGCCGCAGAGCCGACACGACGAGGCGAAACTCCGGGTCGAGCTCCTGCTGACACAGATCGAGCGCTTCTTCATTCGGTGGGCGGAACAGGGCGCGATCACCGCGGGTGCGGACGTCGCGGCAGACGTTCTCACCGACATCTGGTTTCCGGCACTCACGCCGCCCACGACCGATGTTGCGGCGCCGCGATAGGTTGGCCCGATGCCACTCGACCTTCGAGCGATCCTCACCACCGTCGCTGCACTCCTGTCCGGGATACTCGCGGCGCTGGCCCTGACCAATCCCGTTCTTCGCGACTGGGCCATCGTGGCCTCCCCGTCGGAAGTAGATCGCTGGATCAGCAGCGGACCGACTGCTGTCGGACTCGGCGCCGTGATCGCCGTGCTTGCCTGCGCCCTCTCACAACGTCGCGGGTCCCGTCGGGCGGCGTGGATCGCGATCGCCGCCGGCGTCGCCGTCATCGCGATCGTTCGGGCAGTCGTACCCGAAGTTGCGTCACTGGACCTGTTGATCGCCTTGATCATCGTCAAAAGTGTTGCAGCGGGCACCATTCTGGGCTGCGTGGTTGCCGTCAGTTGGGACCGCACTGCCACGAAGAACGCGACACTCCTCGGCGTGCTCGCCACCTTCCTCGCGATCCGCACGTTCGCCGGTGGGACAGCCAGGATGACGACGTCTTCGGTGGGTGAGCCGTCGTGGTGGCTGATCGGCGCCACGGCCGCAGCAGCAATCGCCTGTGCAGTGACCGCGCAAGCCGGCTTCCGGATTCGCAAGCCGGACTCGGGTGAAATCCGCATCGCTCTCGTGGTGATCACCGCGCTGGCGATCGGGCATCGAGTGCTCGGCGCCGTGATCGACCGCCAGCAATACGCGTCTGAGGCGACCGCCTGGATCGTCATGGTTTTGGCGGCAGGCGCTGCGCTCGCCTTGACGTGGATCGCCGCTTACCGCCTCGGCGACGCCTCCGGTGCTGGTGGCAAGTTCCTCTGGGCGGCAACCGCACTGGCCGCTGCGTCGGCCCCGCTCTTCGTCGACATCGCGAAGGGTTCCGGCCACTGGGGAGACCTGAAGTCCCCTTGGGTACTGGTGCTTTTCGCGGCCCTGCCGGTTGCCGTCGGATTGAGACTGCACAAGCAGGTGCCAAACTTCGTGCCCATCGCCGTTCTCGTTGCGGTTCCACTGTCAGAACTACTGCCCTTCGACTCCGCGCACGGCGTCTGGTCAATCGCGCTGAAGATCGCCGCGCTGGGCCTCGCCGCCGGTTTACTGTTCGGTTCCCTTGCTCCCGGCAGCCTCGTCGACGCCACACTCGGACTCGCCATTCCCTTTGCCGCGATGACCTTCTCGTCGATCGCCATTCTCACCGATCAGCTCACCGCGCCGCCAGAGTTGACAGCGGCAGACATTCAGCGATTGATGGAACTTCCCATCCCGGCGCACGTCAGCGCCAACGGAGGACTATTCGGACGCGGAATAGGCATCACCATCGACTACGTCACCCCTCAGACCGTCGGCACTGCAATCCTCTTCGCCCTGATCATCGGATTCTGTGGTGCGGCGATCCTTCGACGATCCCACCCACCCGTCGAGGTATCGGAACCCACCGAGACCGCCTGATCGGGACAGACCGATGACCATCGACCTCCGGTCATGGACCGGCGCCCTCGCGGCCTTTCTCTCGGGAATCCTTGCCGCCGTGGCGCTGACGAACCCAGCGCGAATGAGATGGCCTGTTACCGAACCGCAGTCGAAGATCGACCAATGGATCAGCAGCCAATCCACCAGCGTCGTGGTGGGCGCCATCGTCGCCGTAGGGGCCTGCGCGTATCTCCAGCACCGCGGTTCTCGCAGGCGTGCGTGGGCGTTTGTGTACACGGGCGTCGTAGTGTTGATTCTGATCAGATTCCTCGTCGCCGAAGAAGTCGGTCTTGATCTGCTGAGCGTTCTGGGTTTCGCCAAAACCATTGCAGCCGGACTCATCCTGGGCGGCGCTGTCGCCGCATCGTGGGACAGCCGCCTCGGACGCAACCTGCTGATCATTGGCGTGGTGTCGACGTGGTTGGCCGCGCAATCGTCCACCGGCGATTTGATACCCGTCAGCACGTCGTCCATCGGCGAACCTGCCTGGGCACTTCTGTTGCTGACCCTGATCTGCGCAGTGGCGTGCGCAGTGACAGACGACTCCGAATTGCGGATCAGCGAAAGCGAACCGGGCGTCGCCGCAGCCGCTCTGGCAGTTGTCACCGGCCTCGCTGTCACCCAACGGATTCTGAGTTCGGTCGTCGACCGGCAAGAGAACCCACCGACGTTTTCGGGTTGGCTGGTCATGGTCGCGTCCACCGTCGCCGTCCTCACCCTGACCTGGTTCTGTGTGAGGAGACTGGACACAACTTCAGGCAGTGGCGGATTCCTTTGGGTTGCAACCGCTGTTGGAGCCGCCGCCACGACGGTGTTCGCGGATCTGACCGACCGCTTCTTTCTCGACGGTGACCGAACCTCGCCGTTGGTGATCGCTGCCCTCGCGATCATCGCGGTCGTCTTCGGCTTGTCGCGTTCCCGACACCGGGATCGCACGATCGCAGGTCTGGCTCTGCTGGCTGCGATCCCGTTGTCGGAGTGGATCTTCGACGGCGAACACGAACTTGCTCTACTGCTCCGCATTGTCGCGCTAGGCGTCGGGTCGGGATGGCTGCTCGGATCCGTACTGCCGTCGAATCCCGTCGCAGCGACGCTGGGGTTGACGATTCCTTTCACTGCCCTGGTCTTCATGTCGATCGGGCAGCACGAGATCGAGACAGTGTCGTCAACGTACGTCCGGCACGATCCGCCCTCGACGTACGTCGAGTACAACTCTGAATTGCGAGCCTACCTCGACGCGAGCGAGCCCGACGCAGCCTTCCGGGCCGAGGCCGCGACCATTGCCTACGCGTACGAGGCGCCGCCACGCTCCGACGGCGCGGCACTCCTGATGTGTGTAGTCGTCGTCGCCACCGGGATCGCGCTCCGCCGCCGCAGCCCCGTTGACACACCGTCACCGGACTGAGACCTCCTATTGCGGTGCAACTGGTACCGGATTGACTATTTTGGAGCAGTGCCCATCGCCCGCAGGACGCTGCTCGTCGCACTGAGTGGTGTGACGGCATTCGTCGTCACCGTCGTCGCTTTGGCACCGTTCGTGAACAGCCAGTCGACGTCGATTTCGACGGGCGACCGATTCTGGTCCATCTCGACCATCGGCGCAGGCGTCTTGGCTGTCGTCGCGGTCGGGACAGCCGCGATGATGGCCCGTTGCCGATTGCGGACCGCGGCCATGACGGTCTTCGGTGGGCTCCTCCTCGAACTGCCCGGGCTCTACGATCACAACTTCGAGGCACTCTCACCCGTCGGTGCGGGAGTCGCTGTCGGCGCGGTGACGGTTGCTGCCGCTCCCCGGGTTCGAGCTGCCTCGGTCGCGGGAACGATTGTGGCCGTGCATGTCTCGGATTCACTCCTGGACGAAGACGCAATTCCTCGGCGGTACGCGGACTACATCGCCGACAACACCAACCAGTTTCAACCACCGGTGTTGGGGGCAACACTGCTCGCGCTCGCTTTGGCCGCCGCCTGCGTCGCCGCGTTCTGGTTCCACGATTTCGACAAGGACCACCCCAAGGAACGGATGGCCGTTCGGCCGGTGACTATCGCGGCGGTGCTCACTCTCTTCGGGGTCGCGGCGAATTGGTGGTTCGAGATCACCACCGTCACGGCGGCCGTACCCCTTCTACTCGTCGCGCTCGTAATCACGGTGATCTGCGCGCGGGTGCTGGGCGATGGCGGTCGAATCCTGCTGATGTGTACCGCCGCCGTCGCAACTCTGGCGGCGGTGTCGGCGAACCGTCCCGCAACCGAAGCTATGGAATGGTCGAAAACCCCCGCCTCGACCGCCGTCGTGATCGGCGTCGTCATCGTCGCCGCGGCAGCAATCGGCGCGATCGCTCCCTCGCGGGTCGTCGGCTACGGATTGCTCCTGGCGGTGACGGTCGCCGGGATCGTCAGCTACGCCACGTCGCCGTCGCCGAAGATCGGTGACGTTCTCACGATCAGCGATCTTCTTGTCGCCTTCACCTCTGCGGTCGTCACGTACGCGATCGCCAGCGCGATGTACCGAGAGCCACCGCGGACCGGAGCGTCACGAGCCCTCGTCGGACTCGGTGTCATCTTCGGCCCGACGGCGCTGGCCCTGCTCGTCTATCCGCAGTTCGACTACGGATGGACGGCGTACACGCCGCTCGACGAGAACAAGCCGTTCAACGGCATCACGACGGTCGGCCCGTTCGAAATCTCGACCGACATCCTGATACTCGACGCCGTGGCACTGATCATCGTGGCCGTCTGCGCCTATGCAAGTCTGCGCTTGGGGCGAGTCAATCGATCCGGACCTCCGCCGATCAGTCGATCAGATCCATCGACGCCAGGCGATGGAACACTTTGAGCGATCCCGGCGCCACCTCGTCCATCGCTGCGTACTCGGTGAGCGTGAAATAGCGGAACTCGGCGATCTCGCTGGTCGGGTGCGGGTCTCCGGCCATCTCCGCCAGATAACAACTCATGTGCAGGCCCGTGTCCGCGGAATGTCCGAAAGCGTGAGCCTCGAAGACGTCGAGGAACGTGACCGTCCCGTCGACCAGATCGACGTCGAGTTCCTCCCGAATTTCGCGGTGCAGTGCCTGCTCGGGCGTCTCACCCGGGTCGATCTTTCCGCCGGCCATGTAGAACGCGGTCTTGCCCACGGAGCGGGTCTGGATCAGCTTGCGGTCACGAATGTGCGCAAGGGCGGCGGTACGGATGATCGTGGTGGGAGTCGACGAATTCACGTCGTCCAACCTACGTGTATCAGCGAGTGCCGATGATGTCCGAATCGACTCGCTGCACATCGAAACTGCCACGCCCGGTAATATGTACGCAAAGACAACCTCTCCGACAAGGTGAATTGTCTCGTTAATCCGATAGGTTCGATTTTGTTCGGACACCCCGCCGCCCGCTGACAACACGACGGAGTGCCTTTTGCTCGCTATCTTGCTTGCCCATGCCGTTGCCGCCCTCTTGGCTCCGCTTGTGGTGCGCAGGTTAGGGCGAAACGGCTTCTTCCCCCTCGCGATAGTCCCCCTCGCCAGCCTCGGCTGGGTCATCGACAAATGGGGCACCGTCGAGACGCTGCACATCACCTGGGTTCCCGGCCTGTCGATGGACATCGACTTCAGGTTCGACGCGCTTTCCGCCATCATGGCCGTGCTCGTCCTGGGCGTCGGCACGCTGATCCTGATCTACTGCGCCCGCTACTTCAACGACGACGAACCTCGACTCGGCATCTTCGCCGCCGAGATGGTCGCCTTCGCGGGTGCCATGTTCGGACTCGTGACCAGCGACAACATGCTGCTTCTCTACGTGTTCTGGGAACTGACGACCGTCTTGTCGTTCCTGCTCGTGGGTCACTACGCCGAACGCGCCACCAGCCGCCGCGCCGCGACCCAGGCACTGCTGGTCACCACCGCCGGTGGTCTGGCGATGTTGGTCGGTATGATCATCCTCGGCCAGGTCGGCGGCAGCTACAACCTGTCCGAACTGGTCGCGAACCCGCCGACGGGATGGCTCCCGTCCGTCGCGATCGTCTTGATCCTGATCGGTGCGCTCTCCAAATCGGCAATCGTGCCCCTGCACTTCTGGCTGCCAGGTGCGATGGCCGCGCCCACCCCAGTCAGCGGTTATCTTCACGCGGCCGCAATGGTCAAGGCCGGTATCTACCTCGTCGCGCGCCTGGCTCCCGGGTACGCCGATTCGCCGCCGTGGCGCATCACCATCATCAGTTTGGGTCTGCTGTCGATGATCCTCGCCGGTTGGCGAGCCATGCGCGCGTACGACCTCAAACTCGTCCTCGCCTTCGGAACCGTCAGCCAACTCGGCTTCATGATGGTCCTGGTCGGCATAGGCACGCGTGACGCCGCCCTGGCCGGCATGACGATGGTCGTGGCGCACGCGATGTTCAAGGCCGCACTCTTCATGGTCGTTGGCATCATCGATCACACCACCGGCACCCGTGACCTGCGCAAACTTGCTCACCTGGGTAAAGCGGCACCCGCTCTCGCGATCATCGCGAGCCTCGCTGCCGCCAGCATGGCCGGTCTACCACCGCTACTCGGATTCGTCGGCAAGGAAGCCGCACTCGAATCAGTTCTCGAAACGAACGCGCTCGGCCACTGGTCGTCGATCGCCGTCGTCACGGTGATCGTGTTGGGCTCGATCCTGACCGTCGGCTACAGCGTCCGGTTCATCTGGGGAGCCTTCGGACGCAAGACCTTGAGCAAGCCGAGTCCGGCCGTGAGCAAGATGCACAAGCCGGGTTGGCTGTTCCTGTTCGCGCCCGGCCTACTCGCGGTTCTCGGTCTGGCCGCCGGCATTCTCTCGCCCCAACTCGAGAAGCTGCTGACGCCGTACTCGACCACGCTGGCCCCCGGACCTCACGCCGACTACCACCTCGCGCTGTGGCATGGATTCAACACTCCGCTGCTGCTCACCTGCATCGTCATCGCCGGCGGCATCGCGCTCTACATCGCGCAGCGTCAGATCAGCCGCCTGCATTTCGAGCACCCGCCGCTCGGCAACGCCGACCGTATCTACGACGCGACCCTGCGCGGCATGGACACCATCTCGATGCGCCTGACCGGTGCCACTCAGCGTGGTTCGCTCCCCCGCACGCAGTCGACGATTCTTGCGACGCTGGTCGTGGTGCCACTGTTCCTGCTGATCATCGACACCGATGGCGGCGGAGTCGACCTTCGGATGTGGGATTCACCCATCCAGTTCACTATCGCGCTGATGATGATTTCGGCCGCCATCGCCGCGACGCTGATGCGCAACCGACTCGCCAGCGTCATCCTCGTCGGACTCACCGGCTACGGCTGTGGCGTGTTGTTCGCGCTGCACGGCGCACCCGACCTCGCGCTGACCCAGTTCCTCGTCGAAACCTTGACCCTCGTGATCTTCGTGCTGGTACTGCGGAAGTTCCCCGCAGAGGTCGACGAGAGCAAGGCAATCGGCTTCAAGTGGCCGCGTGCGGCACTCGCCGTCGCGGTCGGTATCACCGTCACCACCATCGCGGCCTTCGCGACCAATGCGAGAAACACTCGTCCGATCTACGAACTGCTTCCCGACGCGGCCTACGACCTGGGCAACGGCAAGAACGTCGTCAACGTCCTACTCGTCGACATCCGCGCATGGGACACGCTCGGTGAGATCTCGGTGCTGCTGGTCGCGGCAACCGGCGTCGCCAGCCTCGTGTTCCGCAACCGCCGCTTCGGTATCGCGCCGCGAGTCGCGGACGCCCCCTCCGTCATCGTCGACAAGGCAGCCGCCAACTCGGACACGACGTGGTTGCGCGGCGGAGACCTCATCGATCCTCGACACCGTTCGCTGGTTCTCGAGGTCACCACGAGGTTGATCTTCCCGACCATCATGGTGTTGTCGATCTACTTCTTCTTCTCCGGTCACAATGCCCCCGGCGGCGGTTTCGCCGGAGGCCTGACGGCGGGCCTCGCCCTCGTGCTGCGTTACCTCGCCGGTGGCCGCTACGAACTCGGTGAAGCCGTACCCATCGACGCGGGCAAGATTCTCGGCCTCGGTTTGGCGCTAGCCGCGGGCACCGCCCTGGTGTCGCTGTTCCTCGGCGCTCCGGCACTCTCGTCGGCTGTCTTCGAGTTCACGCTCCCGCTCATCGGCCACGTCAAACTGGTCACCGCACTGTTCTTCGACCTGGGCGTCTACCTCATCGTGGTCGGCCTGGTCCTGGACGTACTCCGAAGTCTCGGCGCCCGCCTCGACGCAGAAATCGAGGTGAAAGCACCATGAGCGCAAATATCGGAATGCTGATCCTGATCGGCGTCCTCACGTCGGCCGGTGTCTACCTGCTGATCGAACGAAGCATCACCCGGATGCTCCTCGGTCTACTTCTATTCGGTAACGCCATCAACCTCTTGATCCTGACCGTAGGTGGATCGGACGGGAATCCGCCCATCGTCGGCCGAGATTCGGTCCACGAGGAGATAGCGGATCCGCTCGCCCAGGGCATGATCCTGACGGCCATCGTGATCACGATGGGTATCGCCGGCTTCGTTCTGGCACTGGCGTACCGGTCTTACAAGATCAACACCGCCGACGCCGTCGAGGACGATCCCGAAGACACCAAGATCCTCAAGCGTCGCCTGCCTGCCGACGCTCCCGACCACGACCGCTCCGACGACCCGGTCACCGGTGCCCCGAGCATCGGCGGCGACGCATTCGACAAGGACGGAAACCCTATTCCCCTCGAACAACTGGTCAACCTCGAGGACATCGAATGCTACGACGACCTCCACGACGGCGACTTCGAGGACGAACCGGTACCCGACTGGGCCACCGACCTTGCTCGTAAGAAGGAATCCGAGAAGCGGCGCAAAGACGCTCGCCAGACCAAGATCGAGGGAGGTGGCGGCGCATGACCATCTCGGACAACCTGATGGGAGCCCTTGCGCCCCTGCCCGTCCTGATCCCGATGCTGGCCGCAGCTGCGACGCTGGTTGTCGGCCGACGTCCGCGTTTCCAGCGTGTCATCACACTGATCGCGCTCATCGGCGTCGTCGCGGTGTCTGGCTTGCTGCTCTACCTCGCCGACCGCGACGGTACGACGGCCGTTCAGGTCGGCGGCTGGGACTCCCCCATCGGCATCACACTCGTCGTCGACCGTCTCTCGGCGATGATGCTCGTGGTCTCGTCGGTGGTGTTGCTCGCCGTCATGATCTACGCGATCGGTCAGGGTATTCGCGACGGCAGCGAGGCCCAGCCGGTCTCGATCTTCCTGCCGACCTATCTCGCATTGACCGCCGGTATCTCCAACGCGTTCCTCGCCGGTGACCTCTTCAACCTGTACGTCGGATTCGAGGTTCTGCTCGCCGCGAGTTTCGTGCTCCTGACGCTCGGTGCCAGCGCCGACCGCGTTCGGGCCGGTGTCTCGTACGTGATGGTCTCGATGGTGTCTTCGCTGATCTTCCTGGCGGGCATCGCCTTCGCCTATGCGGCGACCGGCACCCTCAACATGGCCGACATGGCCCTGCGCTTCGACAACATTCCGCCGGGCACACGAACCGCCATCTTCGCTGTCCTGCTCGTGGCGTTCGGCATCAAGGCTGCGGTCTTCCCGCTGTCGGCGTGGCTACCGGACTCGTATCCGACCGCGCCCGCACCGATCACCGCCGTCTTCGCCGGGTTGCTCACCAAGGTCGGTGTGTACGCGATCATCCGCGCGCACTCGTTGCTGTTCCCGCAAGGAGAACTCGACAACGTACTGATGGTGTGCGGTCTGCTCACGATGGTGGTCGGCATCATGGGTGCCATCGCGCAGAGCGACATCAAACGTCTGCTCTCGTTCACACTGGTCAGCCATATCGGCTACATGATCTTCGGTATCGCACTGTCCACGACGTCCGGGCTGTCCGGCGCGATCTACTACGTCGCCCACCACATCATCGTGCAGACGACGCTCTTCCTCGTCGTGGGTCTGATCGAACGACAAGCCGGGTCGTCGTCGCTGCGCCGACTCGGCGGTCTGGCGGCCGCCAGCCCGATCCTCGCGATCGTCTTCCTGATCCCGGCACTGAATCTCGGTGGTATCCCGCCGTTCTCGGGCTTCATCGGCAAGGTC
Organism: Rhodococcus sp. IEGM 1406; assembly: GCF_030056745.1. Classification (NCBI taxonomy): domain Bacteria; kingdom Bacillati; phylum Actinomycetota; class Actinomycetes; order Mycobacteriales; family Nocardiaceae; genus Rhodococcus; species Rhodococcus sp. IEGM 1406. The sequence continues at coordinate 361,484 of NZ_JASHKO010000005.1, forward strand.
GCGCTCCTGCAGGCCGGTGCGGCCGACGCCAGCGCGCTGGCCTGGATCCTCGTCGCCGGCGGCACGATCACCAGCTTGCTGACGCTCTACGCCGTCGCCCGCGTGTGGACCAAGGCCTTCTGGCGAGCCCGCGCCGACGCGCCCGAAGGTGACCTCGCCGACGTCAGCCCGTCAGCACTGATCGACGAGTCCGAAGAGGACATCGCGTTCGTCGACCGCGAGGACGTCGGCAAGATTCCGGTCTTCATGCTGATTCCGACGGTCGGACTCGTCATCGTCGGCCTGGCACTGACGGTGTTCGCAGGCCGGATCATCGACATCAGCGACAGAGCGGCGAAGGATCTGCAAGACCGGTCCATCTACATCGACGCGGTTCTCGGCAACCACCGACCCGTGCCGGTCGACGAAGCTCCCGTCGCTGCAGACGACCCTGCTGTAGCTCCCAGTACCGACGCCCCGAACACCGACGCCCCGAACACCGAGGAGGCTCCGCGATGAAACGCGAACAGGTACTCCGCGTCGGGATCCTGCTGTGGCTGATGGTCGTATGGATCCTGTTGTGGGGCAACATCAGTTTCGGCAACATCTTCGGGGGACTCGCCGTCGGCCTGATCATCATGGTCCTGCTTCCCCTCCCTCGCGTACCGGTAGAGGGTCGGGTACATCTGCTGTCGATTCTGCGCCTGCTGTGGATGATCGTGTACTACGCGATCCAGTCGAGTATCCAGGTCGCGTGGCTGGCGATCCGTCCGTCGCCGCCGCCGGTCACCGGAGTTCTGCGGTACCAACTCGGGATCAAGTCCGACCTGGTTCTCACGCTGTGCATCGACGTACTGAACCTGATCCCGGGCACCATGGTTCTCGAGATCGACCAGAACCGGCGCATCGTCTACGTCCACGTGCTCGACGTCGGATCGCAGAAAGCCGTCAGCGCGTTCTACCGCTCGGTGGAGGATCTCGAACGGTTGTTCATCGCGTCGTTCGAACGTGACTCGGACTGGCAACCCAGCCCATGGCACCAGCGCGACTACGAATTCGATGCACCCCGGCAGGAGGACCAACCATGAACGGGTTCATCACCACCATCTTGATCATTTCCGGAGTGATTCTGCTGATCGCCGCCGTACTGACCACGTTCCGATTGCTCGACGGTCCGAGCTCACTCGACCGCCTCGTCGCTCTGGACACGATCATCGCGGTCTCGATGTGTGGACTCGCCGTCTGGGCCGCGTACAGCAAAGACACCACGATCGTTCCCGCGATCGTGGCGCTGGCACTGGTCGGCTTCATCGGTTCCGTGTCCGTCGCGCGCTTCCGGGTGAGTGACCAGTGATCGGCAACATCCTCGACACGATCGGGGCCATCTCCATCTTCCTCGGCGCGCTGCTCGCGCTGACCGCCGCGGTGGGAATCGTTCGCTTCCCCGACACCCTGCGTCGTATGCACGCGGCCACGAAACCTCAGGTGGTCGGACTGATCCTGGTGCTGATGGGCGCCGTGTTCCTGCTTCGTGGGAGCGTCGACATCTGGATGTTGGTCCTGGTGGGCATCTTCACGCTGCTGACCGCGCCCGTGATCGCGCACAGCGTCGGCCGAGTCGCCTACCGCGAACAGCGCGAAGAGGACGACCTCATGAAGATCAACGAGCTGGAAGACCCGGACTCTCTCCTGTAGCGGCATCCCACTCGCCGTCGCGCTCGCCCCACACCGCAAGTGCAGTGCCGGGGCGGGCGAAGAAGGTGGCGAAGTACGCGACCGACATGAGAACCAGGACAGCCATCAGCAGCGGCCCGAAGATCGCCGGGTACTCGGCCATCTGCACCGCAGCGAACCGGTACGAGAGCAACAACCCCGCGAGTAGTGCCGAGCCACCGATCAACAGACGCACTCGGAACCACCCCCAGCCTCGCTCCGGATCCCGTAGCGCCGCATCGAGGGTCAAGCACAGGACGGCACCGGCAATGAGGTCGACGCCGTAGTGGAATCCGAAGCCGAGCGTCGCGGTCAGGGTCGCAACGAGCCAGAACGATCCCAGGCTGCGAATCCACCACGGTCCGCTGCGCGAGTGGATGAACAATGCGACCGCCCACGCGGTGTGCAGGCTCGGCATGCAGTTTCGCGGTGCGGCGTCGTCGAACGGCAGCGACGACGGTGATGCGAAGTCGAAGTTGGGCACGATGTTCGGCCAGTAGTCACCGATCTGGAATCCGAACCCACGCGGACCGAAGGCGAACACCGGGCCGACCACCGGGAACAGGACGTAGAAGATCGGGCCGATCAGCCCGATGAGCAGGAACGTGCGCAGCAGGTGATGCGACGGCCATCCCTTACGTACTTGATAGAGAGCAACCACGATCACCGCGACCGGCAGTTCGACGTAGATCCAGTCGAGGGCTGCTGCACCGACGGGGCCCATGGCGTCGACGATCTGGCCCATCACCCACGACGGATTCCCGAGAGCCTGGTCGGCGAGGAACACGTACTCGTCCCACACGTCGGTGCCGACGAGAATGGTGATCTCCAGCCACGTCTCGGCAACCTTGGCCGCGATGATGAGCAACGCGCCGAGAGCGACGCCGTGCAGAACGCTGAGTCGACGCTCGCCGGACAACTTCCACACCGCGTACACCGCGATGGCCGTCAGTACCCAGGTGCCGCCGGTGCCCATAGTCAGCGGCCCACCCGAGAACCAGCGAATTGCCCCGACGACCACGTCGATCACGACTGCCGCGGATACCGCGTAGATGCGTTCTTTGTTGTTCAGTCCAACCAGCGCGAGAGCGAGACCCACCCAGGGCATGGTCGCCGAGCGAGGAACGAGGAAGTAGTCACCGAACAGGCTTTCCACCGGACCGAGATAGCCCTTGTACGACGCGAACGCCTGCACACCCAGGACCAGCACGGTCAATGCTGCTGTGCCGATCAGAAGGAGTCGATGAGAACTCGACCACGAACGATCCGACTGTCCGGGTACGCCCCCTCGTTGGGACCAACTGTCTATCAACACCGGACAATAGTAAACGCCGTGTGAACCGAATATGGACGCAGACTGGACAATCGGTCTGTATGCCCGTATTTCGACCCTACGAAACCATGGGCAACACGGAGTGCTCTAAGTACCCAACTCCGCGACCAATGCGTCGACTACCGCAACCAGATCGCCGCCCGTCGCTTCCGAGACACGGCGTTGACGCTGGTAGGAGGCACCGCGACGGGGAATGTCCGCCACCGACGCCAACTCGTCCGCGCAGCCGAGTGAGACCGCAATCGGCGCCAAGTCGTCGAGCAGGCGATCCAGATCGTCAGTGACGAGGCACTCGTTTGCGTCGGAGTCGAGGATGATCTCGGCGTCCAGTCCGTATCTCGCTGCGCGCCACTTGTTTTCCTTGACGTGCCACGGCTGCATGTTCGGCAGAGTCTCACCGGCACTCAGTCTGCGGTCCAGATCGACGATGAGGCAGTGGACCAGAGCAACGAGAGCACCCAGTTCAGCGCGTGTCGAGACGCCGTCGAACACCCGGACCTCGATGGTTCCCCACTTCGGCGCGGGACGGATGTCCCAGTGCATGCCGCCGATCTTGGTGATCACACCGGTCTTCATCTGGTCGTCGATGAACGACTCGTATTCGGCCCAGTTCTCGAACTGGTACGGAAGGCCGGCGGTTGGCAGCTGCTGGAACATCAACGCGCGATTGGACGCATAGCCGGTGTCCACACCGGCCCACATCGGCGAGGACGCCGACAGCGCCAACAGGTGCGGATAGCGCTGCAGCAGTGCGTTGATGATCGGGAAAACGCGATCCGCGGACGAGACACCCACGTGAACGTGCACGCCCCAGATCAGCATCTGCCGACCCCACCACTGCGTGCGTTCGATGAGTTCGTCGTAGTCGGGTGTCCGGGTGACCAGCTGCGTCGACCATTGCGCGAACGGGTGCGTGCCCGCGCTGATGAGGTCGACGCCGAGCGGATTCGCAGCGCGGCGAAGCAGATCCAGTGACCTGTCGAGATCACTCATCGCCTCGCCGACCGTCGAGTGAATACCCGTGACGAGTTCGACGGTATTTCGCAGTAGTTCCTTGGTGATGTGCGGGGTTTCCGAGCCGGCAAGCTCTTCGACCGCCGAAAACACCTCGGCTGCTGTGTTGGAGAGATCTCTGGTCTTGCGATCGACCAGCGCGATCTCCCACTCCACGCCCAGCGTCGGGCGCGGCGAACCTGGAAATGGAACTACCACGCAGAGAATCCAATCACAGTGTCGGTAAAAACACCGTGCTGGCTACTGCGTGGTAGTCGCCGGAAGTGATGCAAAACTCAGGTGAGTTTGTCAGCTCTTGGTGATGACACCGCAAGCGACGCGTCCGCCGGCGTCACCGGTGTCGAGCGTCTGCTGATCCGGTGCCGGCGCGTAACGCGTCGGGATGTTGCCGAAGTTGTCCGCACCGGCATGGATCATGACGGATGTTCCACCGTTTGCGACCAGTTCGTCGACGGTGAACGCGTCGGTCGTGGTGACCAGCGTGGCGGTGCCGTCTTCGAGGACCTGAACCGAAGTGAGGTCACCGCTCGCCGGGTGGCCCGAGTGCCCCTCGGCCTGGAAGTGTCCGCCTGCCGAGAGGAAGTTACCCGGCTCTCCGCCGCTGGGGGCTACGGAATTGGTCTCGCACTTGGCGACCTGGTGAACGTGGAATCCGTGGAAGCCGGGGGTCAGGCCCTTGGCGTCGAGGGTGACCTTGACGTCGCTACCTTCCTGCGCGAACGTGACCGTTCCGACCTTGGCGCCGTCGGTGCCGTTCAGCGTTGCGGTGACAGTCTCGGCAGAAGCGCCGGCGTGAGCCGTCTCGGAACCGTGGCCGCCCGCGCTTTCGTGCGCGCTGGGATCGGCTGCACCGGTCCACACCGGAGGAGTCGTGCCGGGGACGCTGCTGGGCTCTTCGCTGTTACTGCAAGCGGTCAAGCCGAAAGCGGCAATCGCGACTACAGGGGCAACGACGCGCCAGGACATACGCCGGGTGCTGCTGGGGGCCATCGAACCGCTCCTTTGAGGTGGCGAGAAAGTGCTTCTGATCATAACGGCGCGTGTAGTAGCTGGAACCGACGGGTCAGTTCCACCTTCACGACCGGTCAGTTGGAGGTCACGATCACGATCACGCCAGGTGACGCGTTCGCGATGCCGGCGAATCGAGGTTCTGCGGTGACTCCGAGTTCAGCTGCGATCTTCTGCGCCGCTGCCTTCTCCGCCGCGGACGATCCGTAGTACACCGTCGTCGTACTGACGGTGCCCTCGCTGTAGTTACCCGTCTCCTCGACGTTCCAACCTGCAGCCGTCAATTCCTCGGCAGTGCCTGCTGCCAGACCGGAGACGGTGCTGTTGTTGAGAACTCGAACGCTGATATTCGACGTGTCGACGCCGCTCGCGGAGCTGGAAGTCGTGGTCGTCGCAGTTCCCGAGGGACGCGACGTAGTGGTGGTATCGCCCGAAGCGGGTTGCGTCGTCGCTGCCGGCTTGGAAGTGGCAGATGCCGGTGCGGTGGCGCTCGTCGTGGCAGACGCCGAGGATTCGGTCTGCTCTGCTGCGGTGTTCTCGTCGCCCGATCCACCGTCGCTCGATCCACCCAGTGAGGCTGCTCCGAGACCGATGAACACGATCGCCAACGCGATCAACACCATGGCGATTGCGCGAAGCGGAGGTCCGGACGGCTGCTCTTTCGGGGTACTCACGATGTCGACCTTATCGCCAGTGTGTGGACAGCCCGATCATATGTACACGTGATTCAGGTGACCTCGAAGCCGAGGCGACGGGCGGCCCTGGCCTTCTGACGGCTGGCACGCAGACGACGCAGGCGCTTGACCAGCATGGGATCAGCCGCCAAGGATTCGGGGCGATCGACCAAGGCATTGAGAACCTGGTAGTAGCGGGTTGCCGACATGTCGAACAACTCCTTGATGGCTTCTTCCTTCGCACCGGCGTACTTCCACCACTGGCGCTCGAAGGAGAGGATGTCGTGCTCCCGGCGGGTGAGGCCGTCTTCGCCCACCTCGTGCATGCCTGCTGTATCTACTACCGAATCGTCGGCGCCAGTGCCTTCGGACTGGTTCCGACTACGCGCGGTTGCGCCGTCCATGTCACTCCTCGACTGCTGTGCTCGGCGTCAGCGAGACTCGTATGCCCGGTGTTCTTTTCCGACCGATATTCTCGCGGCCGTGAGTTTCCCGGTCCCCTGGCCCGAAGGTAACTCACAATTTCCCCCGCGGCCCACGTTCCGACCGAGCAACGAATTACATCGCTGTTCTTCAGCAACCATTGAACCATGATCGAGTGTGCGGGCCGTGATAACTGCGCGGGCGCGCCGCACTATCCTTGTCCGCATGGCTATCCTCCCCATCCGAATCGTCGGCGACCCGGTACTGCACAAGGCGACAGAGCCGGTCACTCAGTCTCCGGCCGAGATCGCCGAACTGATCGCAGACATGTACGAGACGATGGACGCCGCCAACGGCGTCGGTCTGGCGGCCAATCAGGTCGGCGTTTCACTCCGAGTCTTCGTCTACGACTGCCCCGGTGACGACCGCAGCAGCGAGCGTCGTCGCGGCGTCGTCGTGAACCCGGTACTCGAGACGTCCGAAATCCCCCAGACGATGCCCGACCCGGAAGAAGACTTCGAGGGTTGCCTTTCCGTTCCCGGCGAGCAGTTCCCGACGGGCCGCGCCGATTGGGCGAAGGTCACCGGCACCGACGCCGACGGCAACCCGATCGAGGTCGAGGGCACCGGATTCTTCGCACGGATGCTCCAGCACGAGACCGGGCATCTCGACGGTTTCCTCTACACGGACGTGCTGATCGGCCGCAACGCGCGCGCCGCCAAGAAGATCATCAAGCGTTCCGGTTGGGGCAAGCCCGGTCTGACCTGGACGCCGGGCACCGTCGACGATCCGTTCGGTCACGACGACGACGATTACGAAGACTGAGAATTCCGCTCTGAACGGCAACATTTCGATCGGTAGCCGGGTGGTTTTGCGATACAAGCTCCCACCCGGCTATTCGCATCCCATGACCGACGTCATCGGCATCCTCGAGGGCGCCGATCCCATCGCCGTCCGCAGCGGCGACGGTCGGCTGGTCCAGGTCTCCGCCGATCAGGTGATCGCACTCAAGACTCTCTCGGCCCGCCCGATTCGCATCGGCGAGATTCGAAACCTCGAAACGGCTGCTGCTGCGGCGTGGCCGGGGGTCGAGCAGGCGTGGATCGACGGTTGGTTGCTGCGCGCCGGTCACGGTTTCACCGGCCGCGCCAATTCGGCTTTGCCGCTCGGTGGTGCGGGGACGGTTGCCGGCTTCGACGCGAGCACTTTCGAACGGATACGCCAGTGGTTCGGTGACCGCGGCCTGCCGACCCTGCTGCTCCTCCCCGATCGACTCGGCACCGCTCCGGACGGGTGGACCAGCGAGAAGGAAACCATCGTGATGGCCGCCGATCTGGGCAATGTCACGCTGCCGCTCGGTCCTCCGGTCACCTCGTTCGCCGACCGCCCCGACCACAACTGGCTGTCGACGTACGACGCCCACGGAGATCCGGCGTACGTCGAGGCGGTCCTCACGGCTGTCGTGGGCAGTGCAACTTTCGGCGCGATCGGAAACACCGACACGACGCTTGCCATCGGGCGCGCTGCGCTCACCGAGGCGCCCGATGGCAAGCGCTGGGTAGGACTGACCGGCATTCACGTCGCCCCTGAACACCGTCGTCACGGAATCGGGTCGCTGATCTGCGGAGATCTACTCTCCTGGGGTCGTCAGAACGGTGCGACGCACGCGTACCTCCAGGTTTCGGCGGAGAACTCCGCGGCGATCGCGCTCTACGAGCGGCTCGGATTCGTCGAACACCACCGCTACCGATACGCCACCGATCCTGTCGGCGGCTGACGCTAGGCTTGCCCTCGTGCGCATCGCTACTTGGAACGTCAACTCCGTCCGTGCCCGTACCGACAGGATCATCGACTGGCTCGGTCGATCCGACGTCGACGTCCTGGCAATGCAGGAAACCAAGTGCAAGGACGAGCAGTTTCCGTACGAACGCTTCAAGGAAATCGGCTACGAGGTCGCCCACGTCGGGTTGAGCCAGTGGAACGGTGTCGCCATCGCTTCGCGCGTCGGCCTGGACGACGTGCAGATCGGCTTCGAGGATCAGCCCGGGTTCGACAAGGATCCCGAGGCAGACCCGGTCCGTGAGGCCCGTGCGATCGGTGCCACCTGCGGCGGTGTGCGGGTGTGGAGCCTGTACGTCCCCAACGGCCGTGAGCTGGAAGACCCGCATTACGCCTACAAGCTGGATTGGCTGGCCAAGCTGCGCGACGACGCGGAGGGCTGGCTCAAGCAGGATCCCGACGCGCAGATCGCCCTGGTCGGTGACTGGAACGTCGCTCCTACGGACGACGACGTGTGGGATCCCGCTTTCTTCGAGGGCAAGACCCACACGTCGGAGCCGGAACGAGCTGCGTTCACCGCCTTCACCGAGTCCGGGTTCGCGGACGTCGTTCGCCCGTACACCCCCGGCCCCGGTGTGTACACGTACTGGGACTACACGCAGCTTCGCTTCCCGAAGAAGCAGGGCATGCGAATCGACTTCATCCTCGGCTCTCCGGCATTCGCAGCGCGCGTCGAGGCGGCCGAGATCGATCGAAACGAGCGAAAAGGCAAGGGCGCCAGCGATCACGCTCCGGTGATCGTGAATCTCGGGTAGTTGTAAAGCTCGGAGCCTGATCGTCTGTTTGCAACCTCCGGCGGCTAGTCCTCGACGAGCAGTTCCAGATACTCGGGATGCTCGCCGAGGTACCGCTGAACATAGGTGCACACAGGCCGCACCGACCATTCACGTTCACGGGCGCAGTCCATCGCGAACTGCACGAGTACGGCTGCCAGTCCCTGCCCGCCGTACTCCTCCTTGACGACGGTATGCATGTACGCAACCACGTCGCCCGCTTCGGCTCCGCTCCCCGAAATCTCGTCCTCGTCGCGGTATCCGAGGATGCCGACCAACTCGTCGTCGGAGAGCAGTTCGAATCGTTCGTGCGACGGATTGTCCACGAGCGTGACTTCCGGTGAGGTTCCGGTTCTCGAGTTTTCGATGTCGTTCATTGCGGCGACCTCCACGGCACGATCTGCAACTGCGCGATCTGCGACTGCTGCGTTCGCACGCTCTCCATAACTGTGATCCATGCCACTCATAGAATCAGCTACCGACGACGCTGTCCCGGGTTCGACCAATTTTTGCACCGCGAACGACTCCACCGCAATCGCAGTGAAACGCTTTTTCGGGGTTGAGATAGAGTCGCCCGGTGCCGCTGTGACAGCGGGCACAAATTTCATACAACCACCACGGGGGCTCGCACCAGCGGGCTGAGAGGACGGCTAGGGCCGTCGACCGGATGAACCTGACCGGATAATGCCGGCGTAGGGAGCGCACCATGCAGGAGAAGTCTGTCCGTACGGCTGTTCACGCGACTGTCCACACCGCTGTGACAACCGGCCCGATCGAGGGCAGTAGCAAGCATTACGTCGAATCGGATTCTCTCCGGATCCCACTTCGACGCGTCACTCTCACCAATGGTGAGCATCTGGACCTGTACGACACGTCAGGTCCTTACACCGACACGGACGCCGACATCGACCTCGATGCAGGGCTCCCGACGACCAGGGACACCTGGGAACGCCCGGAAAGCAATCGGACGCAATTGGAATGCGCCCGAGACGGTGTGATCACCCCGGAGATGCGCTATTGCGCTGCACGCGAGGGCGTTTCAGCCGAACTGGTGCGTTCCGAGGTGGCTCGCGGGCGGGCGGTAATTCCCGCGAACCATCGCCACGGCGAGCTGGAGCCGATGATCATCGGCAAGAAGTTCGCCGTCAAGATCAACGCGAATATCGGGAACTCGGCCGTAACCTCCTCTGTTGCAGAGGAAGTCGAAAAGATGGTGTGGGCGATCCGCTGGGGCGCCGACACCATCATGGACCTGTCCACCGGCAAGGACATCCACCTGACCCGTGAATGGATTCTCCGCAACTCACCCGTACCGGTCGGCACGGTACCGATCTACCAGGCACTCGAGAAAGTCAACGGAGATCCCACCGCTCTGACATGGGAAATCTACCGCGACACGGTAATCGAGCAGTGCGAGCAGGGCGTCGACTACATGACCGTGCATGCCGGTGTAAGAATCGGTTACATCGCTCTGACTGCTGGTCGCGTCACGGGAATCGTCTCGCGCGGCGGCGCGATCATGGCCGCGTGGTGCATGCACCACAGGCAGGAATCGTTCCTCTACACCCACTTCGACGAACTGTGCGAGATCTTGCGCCGATACGACGTCACGTTCTCCCTCGGTGACGGGCTTCGACCGGGATCGATCGCCGACGCCAACGACGCCGCCCAATTCGCGGAGCTTCGCACTCTGGGAGAACTCACGCAGATTGCGAAATCCGCAGGAGTCCAGGTCATGATCGAGGGCCCCGGACACGTTCCCATGGACAAGATCGAGGAAAACGTCCGCCTGGAACAAGAGCTCTGCGACGAGGCACCGTTCTACACCCTCGGACCGCTCGCTACCGATATCGCGCCGGCGTACGACCACATCACCTCCGCCATCGGTGCGGCGATGATCGCACGGGCGGGAACGGCGATGCTCTGTTACGTCACACCCAAGGAACACCTCGGCCTGCCCAACCGAGACGACGTGAAAACCGGTGTGATCACCTACAAGATCGCTGCCCATGCAGCAGACCTGGCAAAAGGGCACCCGAATGCACAGGCCCGCGACGACGCACTGTCCAAGGCGCGCTTCGAATTTCGCTGGTTGGACCAGTTCGCTTTGTCACTCGACCCGGACACCGCCAGGGAGTTCCACGACGAGACACTACCGGCCGAGCCCGCCAAGACCGCACATTTCTGCTCGATGTGCGGGCCGAAGTTCTGCTCGATGCGGATCTCGGCGGACGTACGTCAGTACGCGGAAATCCTGGAAGCGGAAATCCCGGAAACCGAGTCTATCCGGACCGAGCTGCCGTTTCCCCAGGTCCGGTCGGTAGGCTCGTCGTCGTGAAGCTGCTGCCCCTGACCCCCGCCGGACAGACCCCGATTCGGGCATTGACCATCGCCGGAACCGACTCCGGTGGCGGAGCCGGCATTCAAGCCGATTCCCGCACGATGGCGATGTGCGGAGTGCACGCCTGCGTGGCCGTCGCCGCAGTGACGGTCCAGAATTCGGTGGGAGTCAGCGGATTCCACGAGATTCCGCCGGAGATCGTCGCCGACCAGGTGCGCGTCGTGGTCTCGGACATCGGCGTCGGTGCGGCGAAGACGGGAATGCTCGCGTCGACGACGATCATCGAAGCGGTGGCCGCGGTTGCCGCCGAGGTTGGGATCGGCCGCGACCGTCCGATTCCGCTCGTGGTCGACCCGGTGTGCGCGTCGATGCACGGCGATCCGCTGTTGCACGAAGAAGCTCTCGACGCGGTCCGCAACACCTTGATTCCGGCAGCCACGGTGGTCACTCCGAACCTCGACGAGGTTCGGTTGATCACCGGTATCGAGGTCGTCGACGACAAGAGCGCCCGCCAAGCGGCAGAAGCGCTGCATGCGCTCGGCGCTCAATGGTCCATCGTCAAGGGTGGCCACCTTCGTACTTCGGAGTTGTCCACCGACCTGTTGTTCGACGGCGACCGTTTCCTCGAATTCAGCAGTGCCCGGATCGACACCGGCAACGATCACGGCGGCGGAGACACGCTGGCTGCTGCGATCACTTGCGCTCTCGCACACGGCTATTCCGTTCCGGACGCGGTGGCGTTCGGCAAAGAGTGGGTGACCAAGTGTCTCGAGGCGTCGTACGACCTCGGCGCGGGACATGGTCCGGTGTCCCCGCTCTGGCGGCTCCAGGTTTAGTGCGCTAGTTCCGGCGCACGCGCCAGATTCCCAGGTCGACGGGAACTCCGTTGGGCGTGGTCGCGAAAAACCCTCGCCGCCATGGCCGGATCGTGAGATCGAGATCCTCCAGGGTGCCGGCTTCGAGTTCCTCGAGAGTTGTCGCCGACATCATGACGTTGCCGTCGCCGCCCAAGCCCATCATCCGGGCGGCGATGGTCACGTCGACGCCGAGCCAGTCGTCACCGATCTGACGCGGGGTACCCGTGTGTAGGCCGACGCGCATGCGCGGGGTGTATCCGTCGAGATCGACTTCCGCGAGCGCGTCCTGCGCGGTGAACACCGCCTTCAAAGCCGCATCCGGGCGAATGAACACTGCCATCAGACCGTCGCCCATCCGTTTGACGACGTGTCCGCCGTTGTCGGTGATCGGAGTTTCCACGGCCTGCGCCACCGCACGCAGAAGGGTCAGCGTCGCGCCGTCACCGGCTGCGAGCGACCAGGTGGAGAAGCCCACCAGATCGGTGAAGACGATGGTCAGTTCTTGATCCCCGCGGCCGCGGCCCATCTTTTCCAGCGCTGCCTGCCAGACCTGCAGTGCTCCGAGGCTCACTTCGCGAGTGGCTGCCGGTTTCTGATCGAGCAATCTGTCAGCGACGCGGGCCACGGCGCGGGCACCGCCGGGGCCGGCGAGCGAGAGCGGGTCCCCGAACCCGGGATCGCCGGGTAATGCCCGCCTGAGCCGCCGTAGCGCATCGATGAGCTGCTGTCGACGGTTCAGTTCTGCCGCAGAATTCAAGACGACGTCGACGACGCCTCGAACCGAGGAGGAAGAAGCACCTGTCGTGTCGGTGTTCTCCGGGGACAGATCAGCCATAACTCAAGCGTAACTCAGAGTTACAGACAGTGTGCTGCCGCGGTTCTCGCACAGTGGCCTCCTGGTCGCTCGCGCAGTCGATCATTCGGTCAGTCGATCATTCGGTCAGTCGATCATTCGGTTCTGGCCTGTGTCCGGGCATCGCCGACGGGAACTCCGTTCGGCCCGCTCAAATCCTGGGCATACGTCGCAACTCCGAAGGCTACTGCAGAAGCGTTGGCAGCGAGCGCTTCGCGATCGATGTTCGCGAGGTTGTCCTGGGCACTGTGGTAGTTCGGGTCGAAGGTCTCCTCCGCTTCTCCGCCCCACTTCTCGGCCTGTGCCGGCGTCTTGCGCTCGTCCGCGCCGCTGAACACTCCGCCCGCCGGGATTCCGATCTCGATGAACGGGCCGTAGTCGGAACGCCCGTCGAAGTCCGTTCCGTCCGCCGCAATCCCCCGATCGGCAAGGAAGTCGACGAAGGTGCGCTCGATGCCCGCCGACCCCTCGGGCCCGGGCCCCTCCCCCACGGCGTCCGAGTTGTCGCCGTCGTAAGCCAGGTATCCGGCGTTGGGCGAACCGAGCATGTCGAAATTCAGGTACAGGGCGATGTCGGCCCGTTCCTGATCGCTCAGACCCTCGACGTAGCGGGTGGAGCCGACCAATCCCACTTCTTCCGCTCCCCAGAAAGCGAAACGCACGGCATTTTCGATGCTCGGTGAGCTTCCCATCTGCAGCGCGGTTTCCAGTACGGCTGCGGTACCGCTTCCGTTGTCGTTGATTCCGGGACCTTCCGGCACGCTGTCGAGGTGGGCGCCCACGACAACCACGTTGTCGGTCGCGCCGGTCTTGGTCTGTGCAATCACGTTGCGCGACTTCGTCGTTTCCGTCGACGTGTCGAGAATCAGCGTGAGGTCTCCGGGCGCTGCGGCAAGAGCCTCGCCCGACGCCTTGCTCACCCCGCCGGTCGGGATGCGGGCGTCTTCGGGTTCACCCAAGGTTGCCCCGCCCAGCATCGCGTCCTCGTTGTTGGCAACCAACAACGCTGCCGCGCCGCGGTCAGCGGCGATCTTCTGCTTGTCGCCGAACGGGCACACTCCGCGGGTGACCAGCACGATTGCACCGTTCACGTCGCGGCCGTCGTAGTCGGTGGCCTCGCAACCGGGGGTCTCGTCGGCGGGAATCGCCACCAGACGCGCCGTGATTCCGGTCGGTCCCGTGGAGGTGGAATATGTCAGCGCCCGCACCGGAACATCGGAGCCGTCAGCGGCTTTCAGGGATTCGGTGCCGGGATCGAAGGAGCTGAAGTCGAATTCCGGGGTGCTGACCTCGAAACCCTTGTCTTCGAGCAGGTTTGCCACGTAGTCGACACTGGCGTCATAGCCGGGGGTACCGGCCGATCGATTGCCCTCGTTGTTGGCGGCGATCTTCTCGAGTTGCTCCAGATGCCCGGTCACGGCGTCGACCGTGACGGTCTCGGAGAATGCAACCGGGTCTGTCGGGACGGCCGCTTCACTTCCCGACGAGCATCCACTCACCACGAGTGCTCCAGCCATTGCGACCACAACCACACCGAAGAGTCTCATCTTCGGAGGATATCGGCCGAAGCACAGGAAAGGGACCCAGTACGAATGGTTTTTCGTACTGGGTCCCTACTCTGCTGTCACTCCTGGTTCTCGGTAGGTCTCCCGACAACACCTACCGAGGGAGCGACAAGATCAGGCGTCGCGACGATTCACGATGACGATACTTGCTCCGAAAATCACCAGAACGAAGGCCGCGAAGTAGATCAGGCTGCCCCAGGGTCCCCAGTGGAAGTCGACGCCACCGCTGCTCGCACTGAGGAAGTGGTTTGCATTCGCGAACGGCAGGAACGGGGTGATCTTCTCGCCGAAGCTGCCGAACAGTCCGAACAGGCTCTCGATGAGCAGCGGCCAGAGCAGGAGCAACGCAATTGCGCCGGCCGACTGGCGAATGATCGATCCGACGCCGACAGCGAGAATCACGCACAGGAAGGCGTAGATCGGGATGCCGTAGATCGCGCGCCAGTCACTGCCGCTCGACAGGGTCAATCCGGCACTCGCCTCGGTACCGGCGATGGCCTTGGCCATGGCGTACGCGCCGAAGGCGAGAACAAATGTCAGTACAGCACCGAAAGCACCGATGAGGCCGGCTTTGGCGATCAGAACCGAGGCACGGTTCGGAACGGCCTGGAAGGTGGTGCGGATGGTCCCGAAGCGGTACTCACTGGTGACCGCGAGGGCCGCCATGATCATGAGAACCATGATTCCGAAACCCGAGATGCCGGCCGTGGCAACGGCGGTGTCGAGGTCCGGTGCTCCCTGGACGTCGGAGGACGTCAGAGCCGACTTGGCAACCGCGCCCATGATGGCCGCGAAGCCGAGCGCGAGCACGACGATGATGACCGAGCACCACAGCGGCGACTTGGTCGTGGTGATCTTGATACGTTCAGCACTGAGAACAGCCATTACAGTGCACCTCCCATAGCCTGCTGCGTGTTTGCCTGCTGTGTATTTGCGTGGTGTGCACCGACACCCGGATCGATACCGGATGCGTGGTACTGGACATCGTCCCCGGTCAACTTCATGAACGCATCCTCGAGCGACCCCTGCTGAGAAGCCAACTCGTACAACACGATCCCCTGCGAACCAGCCAAACCACCGATCACATCGGTGGTCGAATCCACGACCACCAAAGCCGGGGCAACACCGGAACCGTCCTCACGCACCGTCAACCCCTGCGAGAGCAACACACTGCGCAACGCATCGAGCTGAGGACTACGCACCCGCACCGTCGACTCCGACGAACGATCCACGAACTCCGCAACCGTCGAATCCGAAATCAACCGACCCCGACCGATCACCACCAACTGCTCCGCCGTGAGCGCCATCTCCGACAGAAGGTGACTCGACACCAACACCGTGCGGCCCTCGGCCGCCAACCGCTGCATGAACTTACGAATCCAGACGATGCCCTCCGGATCGAGACCGTTGACCGGCTCGTCGAACAACAACACCTTCGGATCCCCCAACAACGCACCCGCCAACCCCAGACGCTGCGACATTCCCAACGAGAACCCGCCGGCCTTCTTACCCGCCACCTCGGACAACCCGACCAACCCGAGCACCTCGTCGACCCGGGACTTCGGGATCCCGTTCGAAGCAGCCATCCACTGCAGATGCGCCCGCGCACTGCGATTGGGGTGCACCCACTTCGCATCCAACAACGCACCCACCGTCCGCAACGGCGTCTTGAGCTCCCGGTACGGCTTGCCGTCGATCAACGCCGCACCCGACGTCGGCTGATCCAAACCCAGGATCATCCGCATCGTTGTCGACTTACCGGCACCGTTCGGGCCCAGAAAGCCCGTCACGATGCCCGGCTTGACCGTGAACGACAAATCGTCCACCGCTTTCGTCGGTCCGTAAACCTTGGTCAATCCCCTCAGTTCAATCATGAGGAGAACTCTGCCCTACCGGCAATGACCAGCACATCGGCCACAGGTCTAGTTCCGAGTGGTACTCAGGTAGGACATGAGTCCGGGCAATTCGGGCAGAACCCCGAGAAATCACCCGGATCTCGTCCCTCAGGACGACGCTTGAGCCCAGAATCGCTTGGGGATCCGGCCGGCGTGCCGCGCCTCGAAACCAGCCACGACAGCGTGACGCATCGCCGACGCCATCAGCGCGGGATTCTTGGCCCGCGTCACCGCTGTCGCAAGCAGGACGGCGTCGCAGCCCAACTCCATGGCAAGGGTGGCGTCGCTGGCCGTTCCGATCCCGGCGTCGAGGATGACGGGCACGCCGGCGCGCTCGACGATCATCTCGATGTTGTGCGGATTCGCGATACCAAGCCCGGTGCCGATGGGTGAACCGAGCGGCATGACCGCAGCGCAACCAACCTCTTCGAGGCGAAGCGCCAGCACCGGATCGTCCGTCGTGTACGGCAGAACGGTGAATCCGTCGTCCACCAATTGTTCTGCGGCGGAGACGAGTTCGATTGCGTCGGGCAGCAGTGTCCGCTCGTCGGCGATGACTTCGAGTTTAACCCAGTTCGTCTCGAGCGCTTCGCGTGCCAACTGCGCCGTCAGCACTGCTTCGGCGGCGCCCCGACACCCGGCGGTGTTCGGCAACGGTTCGATTCCGAGGCGACGAAGCAGGTCCAGAACGCCGGTGCCGCCGGCCGCGTCGACTCGCCGCATCGCGACGGTGGTCAGTTCGGTGCCGGAGGCGACGAGCGCTTCCTCGAGCACCGCAAGGTTGGCGGCGCCGCCTGTTCCGGTGATGAGCCGGGAACCGAAGCTGCGGCCAACGATAGTGAGAAGGTCCTGTTCAGCCACCCTGCACCGCCGTGAGGATCTCGATTTCCCAACCACGTCCGACGGATTCGTCCCAACGCCCGCGAGGAAAGAGCGCACCGTCGACGGCGACGGCGATACCCTTGCTCGGCAACTCGAGGTGCGTCAGTAGCTCGGTCACCGTGACTGCTCGATCGAACTCGAGATCTTCGCCGTTGACGGTGATCCCGATCGGGACCTGCTCACTCATGAATTTTCCTTAACTACTGCGAACCGCTCGGGTTCGGTTCCTTTTACCTCGACCAAAGATGTGCCGTTCAGCAACGCGACCGTCGCATCGGCGGTGACAGGCGTCAGCAGGACACCGTTGCGTCCGTGTCCGGTGGAGACGACAACACGATCGGACACGCGCCCGATCAACGGCAGGTTGTCCGGCGTCATGGGACGCAGGCCTGCCGCGCATTCGTACAGTTCGTATTCGCCGATCGCCGGCATCAGTGCCTCGGCGTCGTTGATCAGGTCCCGTACTCCGGCCATCGTGACCTGTGTGTCCTCACCGGACTCGTATTGTGTTGCGCCGACGACGATTCCGTCACCGCGCGGGACGAGGTAGGCGGGCCGCCCGTGGACGCTTCCGCGGATGGTGCGGCTGGGCGCCGGGGTGACTCCAGGCCTACTCCGCAGGCGAAGGATTTCGCCCTTGACCGGGCGTACCGGTAACCCGGGCCACAGCTTGGGTGACGCGATACCGGCGGTGAGCACGATCTGATCGGTATCGAGTTCGGCGAGGTCGTTGACGGCACGCGCGATCAATTCGACGCCGGATTCCGCACAGGCCTTCTGCAACGCGTCCAGCAGAAGTCTGTTGTCGACGGCGGACTCACCGACAGCCATCAGTCCCGACCGGATGCCCCGGCCGAGCATCGGTTCGAGTTCGCGGATGCGGGCGCGACCGAGAACTTCGAGTTCATGGCCCTGCGCGGTCACCCACTCGGCGATGGTCTGCAGGTCCTGCGCGTCGGCCGCATCGAGTGCAACCGTCAGCGAACTGTCCGCGGTGAAGACTGATGGCCCGAACTTTCCGAGCTCCTCACCGAACGTCGGCCACCGTTCCAGGGACGCTGCACCAACCGTCAACGCTGTCTCTTCACCCGGCCAGCCTTCGGAAAGCGGGGCGAGCATTCCGCCTGCCACCCACGAAGCACCTGATCCAATGGACGGGTCGTACAACCGAACGGACCACCCGTCGCGGGCTGCTCGCCACGCAATGGCGAGGCCGATGACACCGCCGCCGACAACCGACACCGTACGAGCGTGTGTACTCACGAAACTCCACCTCCACTTCCTGCGCCGGCATGATCCGGGTCAGGTCTGACGGTCGGGATCTGGTCGCGATCCCCTCTCAGCCCCACGAACCTCGCAGTCACGACAAAAAGTGACAACGACGTTTCAGGACTCCCGTGTCGAACCTTGCTCCCTAGAGGCTACCGTTTGCTCCGTGCACCCCACACATCCCAGTAACGTCATCGACCGGCGCGAGCGCCTGGCAGCAGCACGGCTGTACCTGTGCACCGACGCGCGCCGCGAGAAAGGCGACCTCGCGCAGTTCGCCGAGGCAGCATTGTCCGGCGGAGTCGACATCATCCAATTGCGTGACAAGGGCTCTGCCGGTGAGCGCGAGTTCGGCCCGCTCGAGGCCAAGGACGAACTGGTAGCACTGGGCATTCTCGCGGCCGCAGCGCGACGCCACGGCGCATTGTTGGCTGTGAACGATCGCGCGGATCTCGCGATGGCTTCCGGTGCCGACATCCTCCACCTCGGGCAGAACGACATTCCCGTCCCCTACGCACGAACGGTTGTCGGTGAAGACGTCGTCATCGGGCGTTCGACGAGTAGTCGCGCGCAGGCGAGTCTGGCCGCAATCGAAGAGGGCGTCGACTACTTCTGCACCGGGCCGGTCTGGGCGACACCGACCAAACCGAATCGAAGTGCGTCCGGTCTGGAACTGGTTCGATCGACCGCCGACGCCGCACCGCCGCGCCCCTGGTTCGCAATCGGCGGCATCGACGAGGAACGCCTGCCGGAGCTGCTCGATGCCGGTGCCACGCGCATCGTCGTCGTGCGTGCAATCACGCAGGCGTCGGATCCGCAGGCGGCTGCGCAGCGCCTCGCCGCGGCCGTCGCTGGACGCTGAAAACCGGTAACTGGCGACCGTCAACTGTTTGCCGGGCGATTTCCACACAGTTACGGGTCAGCACGCCTGACTCGAAACATGAACGGAAGTTGTCCGATCAGACAACAAACCCCCAGTTCCTAGGTGCGATTGGATGTCCGAAAAGTCGGATTACGTGATCTTGATCACAGTTGTTTCGATTGCGTGTCACATCCCATTCGGTTTGTTGTAGTTTACCTCCAGTTACTAACTGAACCTAGGAGCACTAAATGGGATCCCTCGACACCGGCTCGCTCAGCACCGAATCGCTCGAAGACCTGAACCTCGGCAAGATCAGCGAGCTGCTCAAGCTCGGTATCACCGCGGTCAGCTTCATCACGGCGCTGAACTCGCTCAGCTGAGCCTCGTTTCGGTCGACGACCGAAACACAGAAGGGCCGGACTCCTGAGGAGTCCGGCCCTTCTGCTGTATATGCCCTGTTAAGACTGCGTACTCGACGCCTCGGACAGGTTCTGGTCACTGCCTGACTGCTCACTGCCTTGGTGGGAACTGCCTTGGTGGGAACTGCCTTGGTGCGAGCTGCCCGACAACCATCCGAAGCCACCGTCTTCGAGTACGACGGTGTGTGGGTCGCCGGCCTGTAGGTCTTCGGTCTCGGCTGGTACAGGCGCAGTCCGGAGCTCGGGCCACGAGGAACCGAATCCCGGATGCAATGGCAGCGAATCGACGTCGGCTTCACGCACCCACCGCAACTCGGTGCTCTCACCGTTGGCAACCGTCGACAGTGGATGTGCCGCATCAGCCACGACGGTGGTGTAGGTCCACCCGCTCTCCGCGTGCATCGTCACTACCTCACCGCGGACGCGAACGGCGTCTTCGGCGATTCCGGCTTCTTCGTGTGCCTCCCGGACAGCGGCGTGCGTCGTGCTTTCGTGTGAGTCCCGTGCTCCACCGGGCAATGCCCAGGTACCACCTTGATGGCTCCACGCCGCACGATGCTGCAGCAAGACCAGGGGCGATCCGTCCGAATCGGGGGCGCGAAGAAGCAGTCCAGCGGCTCCGTGTTTACCCCAATGCCGAGTACCGTCCGGTCCGATCGACCAACCGTCACCGTCACCACGCATCGACTACCTCGCTCCGCCTGCTCTCGCCGTTGTCCCACACTAACCGTTTCAAACTGCTCCAGGTGTAGGTGATGCTTATATGCTCGCGAAGATGCCCTGAATCATTTCTCGGCGGCATCATTTCTCGGTAGCCCGCCTACAGCGAAGTGAGGTGCTCGATGGTCGACCGTGTCGTCCCGTCCATCGAACCCCGGTCGCTGCCGCCCTCCGAGGGCACTTCGGTATCGGCGGAGGACGAGCGAGCACTTCTGCGGCGCGAACTCCAGGCATTCATGTCCTCGACGCCTGGCCGGTTGACCGTCGTCGGAGTGATCTTGATTGCGATCACCTTGATCGCCGGACTCCTCGCCACCGCAGCGATCGAGAACCGACAGGCGAACCTCGACCTCCTCCTCGTCGAAACCGAACCTCTCGCCAACTCGGCCCAGAACCTCTACAGCGCGTTGTCTTTGGCAGACGCCGCCGCGGCCACCGCCTTCATCTCCGGCGGCCTCGAACCCGCCGAAGTACGCGACCGATACACGCAGTCGATCGGTGAGGCGTCGGCGGAGATCGTCCAGGCGTCGGCCGGTCTCGACTCGACTGATCTTGCCGGGCACAGCGCGTTGACCACCATCTCGACCGACCTCTCCGTCTACACCGGGCTGGTCGAAACTGCACGGGCGAACAATCGCGTCGGAAACCCGGTCGGGGCAGCATATTTGAGCGAGGCCTCGCAGTTGATGCAGACCTCGCTGCTGCCGATGGCTCAGCAACTGCACGCCTCGCAGGAGACCCTGGTCTCGCAGGTACAGCGCGATTTCGAGACTCCACCGTGGTGGCCGATCGTGGCATTCGTCCTCGTGCTGTGCGCGCTGGTGGCAACACAGGTGTACTTCTCCCGCAAGAGTCGCCGACGCTTCAATCTCGGGTTGATCCTTGCCTCGCTCGCCGTCGCGGCTGCGCTGCTGTGGCTGCTCACCGTCGGACTGGTGTCCGCACTTGCCACCGGACGCGCACTCGACGCGGGCGCCGAGCCACTGCACGAACTGACCGAGGCCCGGATCATGGCACAGCAGGCACGTACCGTCGAAACCCTCACGTTGGCGAGACGGGATTCAACTGCCGAGGACAACGTGACGTTCACTCGCAAGGTCGACGCCCTGCGCGACATCCTCGAGGGCCTACGCAGCGACGAACGCGCCCGAGTGAACAACGAGGTGCTGACCGCCGCACTGGATTCGCGCGAGCAATGGGTGGCTGCGCACACGCGCATGTACGACCGTCTCGGGACCGGCGACTTCACTTCCGCTGCCGCCATCACCATCGGCTCCGGAGAACAGGATTCGGCCGCGGAATACGGAAAGCTCGATCACGAACTCTGGCAAGGAATCGTGGATTCGCGCACAAATCTTCGGTCCGACGTCTCGTACGCCTCACGTGTGTTGGCTGCCTCTGCACCGGGCATGACTGTATTGGCAGTTCTCGGAGTTGCCGGAATCTTCATCGGGTTCTGGCCCCGACTGCGGGAGTATCAGTGACGGGAGTACCGGAGATGCGGAGGAAGCTCCCGGCCGTGTGCGTCGCGGTTCTGGCAGCGTCCGTGCTGGCGCTCGCCGGTTGCGGTGCAGATCGAGCCGAAGACCTGAACAACGCGGCCGCCACGTCGTACACGGAACCGCCGCTGCCGGCCGAGGCCACCATCGCGCCCAGTCCGACACCGACGACTACCGCGTCGTGCACCAACCTCACTGCAAGCCTGCGCCCCACACCCGCAGACGCATCTCCGCAGCCACCCACGCCGAGCCTCGACGCCATCCGCGCCCGCGGGCGGCTGATCGTGGGCCTGGACACCGGTTCCAACCTCATGAGCTTTCGCGATCCGGCGACCGGACGCCTCGAAGGCTTCGACGTGGACATCGCCCGCGAGATCGCCCGCGATCTGCTCGGCGACCCGGAGAAGATCGAGTACCGAATCCTGACCTCGGACGATCGGATCGCCGCACTCCAGGAATCCATGGTCGACGTGGTCGTCAAAACCATGACCATCACGTGCGAGCGGCGCGAGAAGGTCGACTTCTCGACGCAGTACTTCTCCGCCGAGCAACGAATTCAGGTCCTGCAGGGTTCACCGGTACGCGGCATCGCCGATCTCGCAGGCAAGCGAGTCTGCGCGGCCCGGGGAACGACGTCGGCCACGCGAATCCAGGAGCTCCAACCCGAAGCCACCGTCGTGACCGTCCCGATGTGGTCCGACTGCCTCGTCGTCCTCCAGCAGGGGCAGGTGGACGCGATCAGCACCGACGACACGATCCTCGCGGGCCTCGCCTCGCAAGACCCGTATCTCATGATGGTCGGTGGTTCACTGGGCGTCGAACCCTACGGAATCGGAGTGAACAAGGACAACCCCGACTTGGTCCGATTCGTCAACGGAACCCTCGAGCGAATCCGGGGTGACGGGACCTGGAACCGTATCTACGACCGTTGGCTCAGCGTCCTCGGTCCGTCACCCGGTCCCCCGCCGGCCGTCTACCGGGATTGAGGCTGACATGACCGAAGAAACCGGCCCCGAGCCCGACGCCACGCAAGCCTCCATACGCCCCGAGCCTGACTCCACGCAGGCAGTTCACCGCGAGCCTGACTCCACGCAGGCATCCCTACGCTCCGAACCCGAAGCCACCGGTGCCTACGAGCGCCTCGAACCGACCTCGGCCCAGATACGAGGAACCACGCCGTCCGCATCCTCCTCCCCGACCGGCCGCTCCACTCGATCCCGCCGCAGCCGGTCGGGACGAAAGCTGCGCCTCGGCGGCGGCCTGGTCGAAGTTCCCCCCGTCCCGCAGATCGACCCCGCATCTGCGGTGATGAGTGACCCGACGGTCCCCGAGCGCAAACGGTTCTGTTGGAAATGCAACGAACCGGTCGGCCGTAAGAGCGCAAGCACCAAGGCAACTCAGCACGGCACCTGCCCCAAGTGCGGTTCCACTTTCGACTTCCGCCCACTCCTCGAAGAGGGCGAATTGGTATCAGGTCAGTACGAGGTTCAAGGGCCCATCGCGCACGGCGGCCTCGGATGGATCTACCTCGCGATCGATCGTAATGTCAGCGACAGGTGGGTAGTTCTCAAGGGACTCCTGCATTTCGGTGATTCCGAAGCGCAAGCCGTTGCGGTAGCCGAGCGTCAGTTCCTCGCCGAGGTCGCCAACCCCAGCATCGTCAAGATCTTCAACTTCGTCGAGCATCCGCGCCCGGACGGGACACCCATGGGGTACATCGTCATGGAGTACGTGGGCGGACGATCATTGCGCGAGGTGCTGGCCGAATTCCCGGACGGCAAGCACATGCCGATCGAGCAGGCAATCGGCTACGTACTGGAAATCCTTCCGGCGCTGAGCTATCTGCATTCCACCGGCCTGGCGTACAACGACCTCAAACCCGAGAACGTGATGGTCACCGAGGACCAACTGAAGCTGATCGACCTCGGCGCCGTGTCCGGGATCGAAGACTACGGATACCTGTACGGCACTGCCGGCTATCAAGCGCCGGAGATCATCGAGACCGGCCCGACCATCGCCTCCGACATCTTCACCGTCGGAAGAACACTCGCGGTTCTCACCCTCGACATGCCCTCGAAGCACGGACGGTACCTCGACGGCCTTCCCGAACCCGAGGACGAGCCACTACTGCGCGACCACGAGTTCTTCCACCGTCTACTGCTACGCGCCACCGACCCGGATCCGAAGAAGCGATTTCAGTCCGCCGAGGAAATCGCGGGACAACTCACCGGCGTTCTGCGAGAAATCCTCGCCGAGCAGACCGGGCAGGAGAATCCCGGACTCTCGCTCGTGTTCAGCAGGCAGCGAACGTCTTTCGGCACCGATGAATTGGTCGGGCAAACCGATGTGTACGTCGACGGTGTCAGCCACGACGCCGCTCTCGATCCGCGCGAAGTTGCGCACGCACTTCCCATTCCGTTGGTCGACCCCACCGATCCCAGCGCGCCGTTGCTGGCAGCGGCGGTGCACAGCGAACCGTCTCAGACTCTCGATGCTCTCAAGCATGCCCGCGAGAACGGAATCGACCGAACGTCAGGCACACCGGCGGCCGCCGTCTCGGGCGAAGTTCGACTGGCCGAGGCCAAAGCTCATCTCGATCTCGGTGATCCGGAAACCGCACTGACAGTTCTGGGCGAACTCCAGCAGAACATCGGGGACCACTGGAAGATCGAGTGGTATCGAGGACTTGCGGCGTTACAACTGGACCGATTCGAGCCCGCTTTCAGTCACTTCGAGGCAGTTCTCACCGCACTGCCCGGCGAGGCTGCCCCCAAGCTGGCGTTGGCAGCGACGGCAGAACTGATTCTCCAGCACTGGGAGAGCGACGACCCGGACCAATGGTGCCGATTCTCCGAGAAGTACTACCGCACCGTCTGGCGGACCGAACGAAACTACGTGAGCGCAGCATTCGGGCTCGCCCGACAACTCGCCGATCACGGCAACAAGAAGGCAGCCATCGCCGCCCTCGACGAAGTACCCACGTCTTCCCGGCACTACAACGTCGCACGGATGTCCAGCGCTCTGACGATGCTGTCCGGCGTTCCGATCGCCGAACTCGACGAATCGACTCTGCGGGAAGCCGCCCGTCGTGTTCGGGCGCTACCCGCTGAAGAGAGCCGAAGCCTGCAGATGCGAACCCTGGTGTTGGGCACGGCACTCGATTGGATTCGCTACGGCAATCGCTCGCACACCGAACTCGAACCCATCCTCGACCTGCCCTTCACCGAGCAAGGTCTGCGCACCGGAGCCGAAGCCTGCCTTCGCGCCCTCGCTCGCGCCACGACCTCCCGCACGCACCGCTACGCCCTCGTGGACCGGGCGAATGCGGTGCGTCCGCGCAGCAATTTCTGACGGACGCCCCGAGGTTTACAGTGCTGCAGAAACCTATAGTGCGGCCACCAAAGCCTTCGCCGCGCGGGCGATCGCCAACTCCTCGTTGGTGGGGACCACCAGCACCTCGACGGCCGACGAGGATGCGGAGATACGACGCTCGTCGCGACTCTTCGCCTCGTTGAGAGCCGGATCGACCTCGATACCGAGACGGGAAAGCCCGGCCAGGCTGTCGCGTCGTACGTCGACGTTGTTCTCCCCGACGCCGCCGGTGAAGGTGATGACGTCGACGCCACCGAGTTGAACGATGAAGGCGCCGATGTACTTACGGAGCATGTGCACGTAAACGTCGTACGCAAGTTGTGCGTCTTGGTCGCCGCCCTCGATCAGTGCGAGCAGGGCACGGAAATCGTTGACTCCCGACAGTCCCTTCAAACCGGAGCGCCGGTTGAGGAGGTCGTCGATCTCGTCGACCTTCATTCCCGAGTTGCGGTTGAGGTGCAAGATGATGCCTGGATCGATGTCGCCGCTGCGGGTGCCCATGACAAGACCCTCGAGCGGGGTGAGGCCCATCGTGGTGTCGATGGCCTTGCCGCCCTTGATTGCCGAGGCCGAAGCGCCGTTTCCGAGGTGCAGGACTATCTGATTCAGCTCGGCCGGATCCTTGCCGAGGAACTCCGCGACCCGTCCAGACACGTATTCGTGTGAGGTCCCGTGGAAGCCGTACCGGCGAATCTGGTTGGCCTTGGCCACATCCCGATCGATCGCATAGGTGGACGCCGCCGCGGGCAGTGTGTGAAAGAAGGCGGTGTCGAACACTGCGACGTGCGGAACGTCTGGCAGTTCTTCGCGCGCCACCTCGATACCGATCACGTTGGCCGGATTGTGCAGCGGCGCAAGGTTCGACAAATCCGCGATGGCTTTCACGACGCCGTCGTCGATGAGAGTCGGCGAATAGAAGATGTCACCACCGTGCACGACTCGGTGACCGACTGCGATGATTCCGGCCTCACTCAGCGGCCGCCCGACCTCGGCGACGATGTCGAGCACCATCTTCAGACCTGCGCGGTGATCGGCGATCGGAAGGCTCCGGTCTTCGACTCCGGTGCGGTGGTTGTAGACGATGTGGCCGTCGGGCTCACCGATGCGCTCGATGAGACCGTGCGCCACCGATTCCGCCGTATCCGGATGCACGAGTTGAAATTTGATGGATGACGAGCCGGAATTGATGACCAGTACGGTGCCGTCGCTCACGCTTGCGCTCCCTGTGCCTGTATTGCCGTGATAGCCACGGTGTTGACGATGTCCTGGACCAACGCTCCACGCGAGAGGTCGTTGACCGGCTTGTTCAGTCCCTGCAGAACCGGCCCGACGGCGATAGCACCGGCGCTACGCTGCACTGCCTTGTACGTGTTGTTGCCGGTGTTCAGGTCCGGGAACACGAACACCGTTGCTTTGCCCGCCACCAGCGAATCCGGCATCTTCTTGTCGGCGACACTCTGCTCGACGGCGGCGTCGTACTGAATGGGCCCTTCCACCAACAGATCCGGTCGACGCTCGCGCACCAAAGCGGTCGCGGTGCGAACCTTGTCGACGTCGGCTCCGCTGCCCGAATCCCCGGTGGAGTACGAGAGCATCGCGATGCGCGGATCGATCCCGAACTGCGACGCCGTCTGTGCGGACGAGATCGCGATGTCCGCCAACTGCTCCGACGTCGGGTCCGGAACCACGGCGCAGTCACCGTAGGAGAGAACGCGGTCGGCCAGGCACATCAGGAAGATGCTCGAGACCGTCGAGACACCGGGGGCGGTCTTGATGATCTCGAACGAGGGTCGAATCGTGTGAGCGGTGGTGTGTGCAGCGCCGGACACCATGCCGTCGGCAATTCCCAAGTGCACCATCATCGTTCCGAAGTACGAGATGTCGGCGATCACCTCGCGGGCCCGCTCGATGGTCATGCCCTTGTGAGCACGCAGCGCGGTGTATTCCTGTGCGAAGCGCTCGGTGTACTCGGACTGCGCGGGTGCGAGTACCTGCGCGCCACTGATGTCGACGCCGAGTTCCGCTGCGCGTCGACGCACACTGGGTTCGTCACCGAGGATCGTCAGGTCGGCAACCTGGCGCTGCAGCAACCGGCCGGCCGCGCGCAGGATCCGGTCGTCGTCACCCTCAGGCAAGACGATGTGCTTGCGATCGCGTCGAGCACGGTCGATCAGCTTGTACTCGAACATCTGTGGGGTCACGACGGACGGGATCGGCAGTGCCAGTCGGTCCATCAGGACGTCGGCGTCGACGCGCTGTTCCATCAAGCTCAACGCGGTGTCCACCTTGCGCTGCGAACCGACTGCCACGCGTCCGCGGGTTTGGGCTGCGGCGCTTGCGGTGTCGAAGGTACCGAGGGTTGTCGTCAGGATCGGAAGACGCTGTTTGAGGCCGGCCATCAACGCTGCGATGGCTGGGTGCGGCGTGATCCCGCCATTCATGATGATGCCCGCGAGCGACGGAAATCCCTCCGCCTCATGCGCATTGAGCAACGCGAGCAGCACGTCCGAGCGGTCACCCGGTGCGATGACGACCATGCCCTCGACCAGACGCTCGAGGATGTGCTCGGCGGTCATGCCGCCCACCATCACCTTCAGCGCTTCGCGGTGCAGCAGTTCCGGGTCACCCGAATACAACTCGCCGCCGGTGGCCTCCATCAACTCGGCCATCGTGGGCGAGACGAGCAACGGAATCTCCGGCAGGCTCCACGTCGGAACACCGATGTCGGACAGCGCTGCGGTGACCTCGTCGAGCTTGTCGGGATCGCAACGATTGGCGACGACCGCGAGCAGATGAGCGTGGTTGGCGGCCAACTCGGCGGCGCATAGATGCGCGAGCTGGGCGACCTCCTCGACACTGCGCCGAGCGCCTCGAACCGCCAGCAGAACCGGCGCGCCGAGGTTCACGGCGATGCGGGCGTTGAAGCTCAGCTCGCTCGGGCTTGCTACGTCGGTGTAGTCACTTCCGATGATGACGACGGCGTCGCACTGCTCGGCCACGGTGTGGTACTTCGCGACGATGTCGGCCAGCGCGGCTTCAGGATCGGCGTGAACCTGCTCGTAGGTGACGCCGAGTGCGTCGGCGTAGGAGAGATCGGCGGTGGTGTGCTCGAGCAGCAGTTCGAGGATGTAGTCGGTTTCCTCGGTAGAGCGGGCGATCGGGCGGAAGACACCGACCCGGGCGACGGTCGCGCACAGCATCTGCAGCACGCCAAGCGCGATGGTGGATTTTCCGGTGTCACCTTCAGGAGAGGCAACGTAGACACTCGACACGGCAGCGGGCGCTTCTGGCATGCCCAACAGCCTAGTGTGGGCCGCCGCCCACCTTGCCACTGATCGTGGTCACGCTCACGCTCGTGCCGACAACCGGCGGCTACGAGAAAGACGAACGGTGCCTGCCACACGTCGAGTGGCAGACACCGTTCAGTTGATCTCGAGGATCAGCCCAGAGCACGCAAGCGAGGCGCGAGGTCACGCTCGAACAGTTCGAGGAACCGGCGCTGATCATGGCCCGGTGCGTGGAACACCAGGTGATTGAGACCGGCATCGACGTAGGCCTTGACCTGCTCGACGGCGTCGTCCGGATCGGAAGCGACGATCCAGCGCTTGGCCACCTGCTCGATGGGCAGAGCGTCGGCAGCGGCTTCCATTTCGATCGGATCCTCGATGCTGTGCTTCTGCTCCGGCGTCAGGGACAGCGGAGCCCAGAAGCGGGTGTTCTCGAGTGCAGCCTCCGGATCGGTGTCGTAGCTGATCTTGATCTCGATCATCTTGTCGATGTCGGCGACGTCGCGCTCGGCCTTGGCTGCGCCCTCGGCAACGGCTGGAAGCAGCTTCTCGGTGTAGAGCTCCATGCCCTTTCCGGAGGTGCAGATGAAGCCGTCACCGGCACGTCCCGCGTACCGGGCGACAACGGGTCCGCCGGCCGCGATGTACACGGGAATGCCGCCCTCGGGAACGTCGTAGATCGACGCGCCCCGAGTGGTGAAGTACTCGCCTTCGAAGTCGACACGATCCCCCAGCCACAGCTCACGCATCAACCGCACGGACTCACGCAGCCGCGCGAAGCGTTCCTTGAACTCGGGCCACTCGCCCTGGAAGCCGGTGGCGATCTCGTTGAGAGCCTCACCGCTGCCGACGCCGAGCATGATGCGTCCCGGGTAGAGACATCCCATCGTCGCGAACGCCTGAGCGATGACTGCCGGGTTGTAGCGGAACGTCGGCGTCATCACGGACGTGCCGATCTGCACGCGCTCGGTGCGCTCACCGACGGCGGTCATCCAGGCGAGCGAGAACGGTGCGTGGCCACCGTTGTGGCGCCACGGCTGGAAATGATCGCTCACCGCAACGGAATCCATGCCGTGCTGCTCTGCCAGAACTGCCAGCTCTACCAGTTCGCGAGGGCCGAATTGCTCAGCCGATGCCTTGTATCCGAGCTTGAGTTCCTGCGCCACCGTGCACTCCCTTGTCGTCTGTTTCGTTTACTTCTCTGACATGCTTCACGTTCTTTGCAGACTATCCAGACACCGCTGGGACTTCTCTGCGTATCTCAGCGAGCGAGGCTGGTGACCACCGTTGCCACGCCGGCTGCGACGGCAACCCCGGCCAGTGCCAGTGCAAACAGCCACAATGCGTGCGGTTCCGGCATCGCCGCTCCGTCCTCGAGCGCCTTCTTCACCTGTAGCCAGCGTCGCATACCTACCAGTGCGGCTGCCGCCGCGAGTGCGATCAGGGTCAGACCGAGAGTCGTGCGAACCCACCCGGTACTCCATTCCGGTACCAATTGGACGACGGCGATGCCTCCGGCCAGCAGGGCGAGTGAGCTACGCATCCAGGCGAGGAAGGTGCGCTCGCTGGCAAGGGTGAAGCGCTCGTCCGGGCGGTTCGGTTCACTCATGCGTGCTCACCTCCGTGCGGTGCCACCAGATCCGGGTCCTGACGCCAGTCGTAGACGACCTCGGTGCGCAGAACGATGTCCTGCAACGAACGTCGTCGTCGATCGACCGCCGACCACAGCAATCCGAAGGCGAAGAGCACGCAGAGCACCGCACGGATGAAGGCCAACGGCCAGCGCACGAGGCGATGCCCGGACGTGATCACCCGCAGCCCCATCACGAGGGACCCGACGGTCCGACCGGTGGTCGCCCAGCAGGCGGTCAGATACGCCACCGAGACACCGAGAAATGCCGTCGTGGACAGGAAGATTCCCGGTTCCGAGAAAGTGAAACTCTGTGGCGAGAAGAGCAGTCGGACGAAGGCGAAGCCCACGTACACGGAACCCATCAGGAGCAGGACGACGCCCAGGTCGATCAGTCCGGCGAGTCCACGGGTGACGATGCCGGCTGGGCCGGAACTCTCCTGGGCCACTAGCGTTCGCCTGCGTTCGTCTTCGGATCGGTCTCTGTCGACGGTTTTTCTGGTGACGGTTTATCTGATGACGGTGCGTTGTCGCGGCCGAAGAGTCGCCCGACGAAGCCGGCGACAGCGTCGTCCGCCTGCATGCCCTGCACTCGAGCTCCGTGCACGGCTTCCGTGGAGAGTGAACCGGTCGATTCACGAATCATCTGGGGCAGGTCGACGCCCTCGATGACCTGGTCGGCGATCTTGACGAGGTCGATGCGGTTGACCTGGCGTTCGAGGTCGACCGTGTCGACTATCCCGTCGAGATCGAGGCGATCGATCACCGCTTTGACGTCGAGGCGGCTTGCGATCTCGTCCACGTCGACCCGGTCGATGATCGGTTCGAGCGAGACCCGTTCGGCAATCTTGTCCACGTCGATGTTCTCGGCGATCTTGTCGATGTCCACGTGGTCGACGACGATCTTGGTGATGTCGACTTCGGACAGAGCAGCGTCGACGACAGCTTTGATCACCGTCCGCAAGGTCGAGTCGGCGAACTCCACGGTCGAGTGCATCGCTTCCGTGCCGCGAGTGGTGACCTGGGTGATCGCGCCGTCGAGTGCGTCACCGACGACAGGGATCCGCTGCACGGAATCAAGTGCGAGACCAGCGGTTCTGCGCGCCGCACCAGCCGTGATCGCGGCCAGCCCGAAGGCCAGCCGAATCACGTCGGATTCGGGGTGGTTCGACTGCGATCCCACGCAATTGTCTCCATCTTCTTATACGACTGTTACCCGGACATTCGTCACTCCTCTTCGCATTGTGCCACTGTTGGAAGGCACAAATACGCTGTCCGGCTTGCGCCTGGGGGGAAATATGAAGACACGTCGTTTCACGGTTCGGCTGACGATGGCGGTGGCCATGGCCGCCGGCTTTCTCGGCCTCAGCGCGCCGACCGCGAGTGCGGATTCCGTGGTCAGTCGCATCGACGTCTACTCCCCCTCGATGGACCGCTGGATCGCCAACGACGTGATTTCGCCGGCCGGAGGAGGCCCGGCCCCGACCTTCTATCTGTTGACCGGTGTCGGCGGCGGCGAGGACGGGATCTCGTGGTTCAACAACACCGGAGTTCGTGACTTCTTCGACGACAAACACGTCAACGTGGTCATGCCGGTCGGCGGCAAGTTCAGCATGTACACCGACTGGAACGCCGACGATCCGGTGCTGGGCCGTAACAAGTGGCAGACGTATCTCACCAAGGAACTACCGGCGGCGGTCAACGCTCGGTACAACACGACCGGTGTCAACGCCCTCGGTGGTGTGTCGATGGCAGGCGGACCGGTTCTGGACCTCGCGATCCAGTCGCCGGGCACCTACCGCGCAGTCGGCTCGTACAGCGGCTGTCCGCGCGCCGGCGACCCGCTCGGCCAGGCAGCGGTGCGCTCGATGGTCGAGATACTCGGCGGCGGCAACGCGGCCAACATGTGGGGGCCGTGGGGTAGCCCGCAGTGGGCGGCGCACGACCCGTTGATCAACGCCGAGAGACTGCGTGGCACAGCGCTGTTCATCTCGACCGGCAACGGCCTCCCCGGCCCGGTGGACGGAATCAACTCGCTGGCGATGGCCGCCGGCGTCGTTCCCGGCGCGGTCCTCGAAGGCATCACCAACATGTGCACCGCTGCCCTGCAGGGGCGATTCGGTCAGCTCGGCATTCCCGCGACGTTCAGCTTCCGACCCGAAGGCACCCACACCTGGGGGCTCTTCGAAGCCGACATGCGCGCGTCGTGGCCGATGATCGCGGGCGCTATCGGGGCGTGAGCCTCACGGCCCTCCTTACAAGCCATGGCGTCAGGTGAGACTGCGCGCCCAGTCCCGCATCCCGGCGGGGCCAGTGCCGGTGGCGTATTCAGCGAACCACACCCGGGTCACACCGAGCGTGATCGCGGCACCCATACACATGAGACATGGTTCGAGATTGACCGCCAATGTCAATTCACCGGACGCTCGAGTAATTCCGAGAGCCTCGTCGGCCTGCAAGAGCGCTTGAAGGTCCGCATGGACTACCCGTCGGCCGAGTGCCCGTTCTTGCGTATACGCCCGCCCGAGCACACGGTCGTCGTCGAACACGACTGCGCCGATCGGCATCTCCCCGAGCTCCATGCCCTCACGCGCTACGTCAAGAGCAACCGCAAGGGCATCTCGAGGTGAAAACATCACTCGACACTAATGGACCAAGGCAAACTCACGCTGCCAGTAGTGCGGGTAGTCCCCATTCCTTGGCAAGCAGCTCGTACGAGCGCAGACGATCCTCGTGCCGATGGGTCACCCCGGTGATCACCAATTCGTCCGCTCCGGTGAGCTTCTGCAAACTGTCGAGCCTGTCGGCGACGGTAGACGGTGAACCGACGAACTGCGTGATCAGCCGATCCTCCACCACTGCTTTGTCGGCGTCGGAAAGTGGGAGCGCTGTGGCCGGATCGGGGTACGGGATGGCGCCGTGTCCGCTGCGAATGCTGTGCGTCCAGTGCGCGAAGGTCGACGCCAACTCTCTCGCCGTCGCATCGTCTTCCGCAGCAACAACATCCGCGGACACGACGACATACGGCTCCGACAGGACGTCCGACGGACGGAATGCTGTGCGGTATGCCTCGACGGCATCGAGCGTACTCGACGGCGCCACATGGTAATTCGCACCGAACGGCAATCCGAGTCGTCCGGCGAGCTCGGCACTGGGGCCCGCGCTGCTTCCGAACACCCACAGTTCGACGTCGGCATTCTCGCCGGGACTGGCGTGCAATTCGATGCCGTCGCGGGTTCTGTAGGTACCGTTCAGGAGCGAGCGTATGTCGTCGACCTGCTGCTCGAAATCGGGCGCCTGCGCGCCCGGAAACGCCAATGCCTCGAACGACGCCTGCAATCTCGGTGACGTGAGAAGACCGGTTGGATCGAAGGGCGCCGGGATCACGACGCCGTCGCGTACGACGTTCTCTCGCTTCGATTCTGCCGGCGCAGGCGTTCCGGCAGCGACCGCGCGAAGTGCCTCCACCCGACGCTGTCCGCTGCGCCCGATGCCGAGATCGATACGACCCGGATACAACGCTTCGACGGTACCGAAGGCCTCGACCACCTGAGCCGCCGTGTTGTTGCCCAGCAGCACGGCGGCCGAGCCGACGCGAATGGTGTTGGTGGCGGCCGCGATCAGCCCGACAAGCACTGCTGGCGACGAAGAGGCAACACCGACGAAGTGGTGTTCGGCGACCCAGTAACGCTTGTATCCCCACGCTTCGGCAGAACGAGCGAGGTCCAGCGAGTTCCGCAAAGCCTGGCGGGCCGTTCCGCCCTCACTGATCGGCGAGAGGTCGAGTACGGACAGCGGCGCGCTCACCTCGGTCCGCTTTCGGAGCGGGTGTCCGGTGTCTTCTCGCCGGCTTCCACCGCGAACGCCAGGCGGTTCTCGGCGGGGGCCACCGGGCACGTCGCGTAATCGGTGAACGCGCAGGGCAGGTTCGACGCCCGATTGAAATCGAGGACTACCGCGCCACCGGGTTCAGGTGCACTCACGTGCAGCGAGCGGGCGGCCGGGTAGGTGGACACACCACTGGTCGCGTCGGTGAACAGGATGTGAAAGCCGTTGTCCTTGCCCGCGAACGCAATCAGCGTATGCGTTGCACCGTCGTGTTCGAAGCTGATGGTTCCTCGGGCGTCGTGATGATGCTCGAGGCGCTCGACGACCGCGCCCGTCGTCACCGTGCGAGCCTCCTCGAAAGCTGTGAAGACACCCTCGATGCGCCACTGCGGGTTCGGCTCGAAGGTCGGGATACCACTGAATTGCGCCAATGCCGGGGCCGACGAATCGTGGATCCGCAGAGCCACCTCGCCGGTGCGGCGGATGACCTCGACCAACCGCGCGCCCTGCTTGACGATCAGTCCCGGCGCCCCCTCGATCGGATTCAGAGTGGCCGCACCGTCCACTGCGACGCCGTCGATCGACAAGTCGTCTGCGGGCGTCGCGGTGACGACAACGGCATTCGCGTCGGCGCGCCATGCACCGGGCAGGTCGGCGAAGGTGGAATCGGTGTCCACCAGCCAATGCAACGCAGTCAGGCTCAGCCAGCCGAGGGGTTCGCCGAAGGTGGCGTCGCGCGAGGCGTGCCAGGCATTCCAATCGCCGGTGAAGGTGCTGGTGGAAGTGTCGGTAACGGTCATGATGCGCGGACTCCTTCAGCCTGCTCGTGCGGGTGGCGCAGCCCGAGATGGCTGCGCAGGGTGGTTCCTGAGTACTCGGTCCGGAAACTGCCGCGGTCCTGAAGTTCCGGTACGACGGTGTCGATGAACTCGTCGAGGCCCGCGGGGGTGATGTGGGGAACGAGGATGAATCCGTCGCTCGCGTCGCCCTGGACGTAGGTGTCGATCTCGGCAGCCACCTCCGCTGCACTACCCACGAACTGTTGGCGGGCAGTCACTTCGATGATGAGTTCACGGATGCTGAGGTTTTCGGCCTCGGCCTTGGCACGCCACTGATCTGCGACCGCTCGCGGATCCTTGACGTGGCGGACGCGTCCGCGGGTGATGTTGACGTCGTCCGACGGATCTTCCTTCGGCAACGGGCCGTCGGCGTCGTACTGGGAAAGATCTCTGCCCCACACCTGTTCGAGAAAAGCGATGGCAGTCTGGGGCCCGACCTGCTGCCGCCGGATGTGATACGCCTTCTCCTGTGCGTCCGCGGCGTTGTCACCGAGGACGAAGGTGGCGGCGGGGAGAATCTTGAGGTCTGCGTGCGTGCGTCCGTACTTGGCCAGGCGTCCCTTCACGTCGGCGTAGAAGGCCTTGCCTGCTTCGAGGGTTCCGTGTCCGGTGAAGATGGCGTCAGCCTTGGCGGCGCCGAACTCGCGTCCTTCGTCGGAGTCACCTGCCTGCAACAGAACTGGGTGCCCTTGTGGACTCCGAGGAACTTCGAAGCGCCCGGTGATGTCGAACTGCCTGCCGGAGTGTTGGAACTGGCCGACCTGTTGGTCGGTGACAAAAATACCGCGCTCACGGTCGACGATCGGACGATCGATGCTCCAACTGTCCCACAGCGTCCGTACTGCGTCGACCAACTCGTTTGCGCGTGCATACCGCTCGGAATGCTCCAGATACCCACCGCGGCGGAAGTTCTCACCGGTGAATGCGTCCGAGGAGGTGACCAGATTCCACGCGGCGCGGCCGTCGGAGAGATGATCGAGCGTCGAGAACTGCTTGGCCAACTCGTACGGCTCGTTGAACGTGGTGTTGATCGTCCCGGCCAGGCCGAGATGCGTTGTCACACCGGCAACCGCGTTGAGAATACTGAACGTATCCGGGCGGCCGACCACGTCGAGGTCGTGAATCTTGCCCTGATGCTCGCGCAGGCGTAAACCCTCTGCGAGGAAGAAGAAGTCGAACAATCCGCGTTCAGCACTGCGTGCAAGATGCTCGAACGAGCTGAACTCGATCTGGCTCTTGGACGCCGGATCGGTCCACACCGTGGTGTTGTTCACGCCGGGGAAGTGAGCGCCCAGATGAACTTGCTTGCGAATCCTGTTCTGTGTCATCGGTGTTCCTGTTCTTTTCTCGCGCTACGCGAACTGATTGACGGGCAACTCGAAACCCAACCGCTCGCGCAGCGTCGGGCCGGTAGTCGGTCGCGGATTGAGATTCGGCACCACGTCCGCCGCGATCTTCTCCACTGCGGCAGCCAAAGCCAAGGGACGCAGGACAACACCGTCGACCCCGGCCAGCCCACCCATCTCGCGAAGGAGGACAGTCAGGCCGGCGCTGTCACCGCGATAGAACAGCGAGTGCGGGGCGTACGGCGCTCCCGCCCATTCCTCGAGTTCCGCCAGAGCGTCGTCGGCGGCTCCGCGATCAGCGCCGAGAAGCACGTCGACGTCGAGGAGAACCCTGACGCTGCGCCCGAGGGCAGCGGCATTCGCGTGGACCAACTTGGCCGTGGCGTTGGCCTCGCCGAGGTCGGTTGCCGAGATCCGAATCAGATCTCCGCGCGCAACAGCGAGCTCGCGTGCCTCCGGCCTGCTCGCGTCGACGGCGATCAGCGGCTGCCCCTGCGGGGAGCGCGGCGTGATGGACGGCCCCTTGACGGAAAAGTTCTTTCCCTCGAAGTCGATGTAGTGCAGCTTGTCTCGATCGATGAATCGTCCGCTCGCAGCGTCCCGTATCTCGGCGTCGTCCTCCCAGCTGTCCCACAGCCGACTGACCACCTCGACAGCCTCGGACGCTTCCTCCCACGCGGACTCGGGGCCCTGCACTGCCTTTCGGCCGAACAACGACGCCTGCTCAGCGGTGTCGGACACCGCGACCTGCCAGCCGGCCCGCCCCGCTGAGGAGTAGTCGATACTCGCGACGGCCTTGGAGATGTGGAATGGCTCGGTGTGCGTGACTGTCGCAGTGGGGATCAGGCCGATACGCGAGGTCACAGCACTCAGCCGCGCCGCAGTTGCAACCGCCTCCAATCTGCCCCGCACTGCGTGCTGACCCTCGGATTGCAGTCCGAACGAGTCAGGGAGGAACGCCAGATCCACCCCACCCCGATCCGCGGCGGTCACCAGGTCCACCCAGTACGAGGGCGTGAACAGATCTTCGGCGCGCGAATCCTCGCGTCGCCAGGAGTACGGATGAGCTCCGGTTCCCTCGAATTCGAGGCCGACCAGGAATGCTCCGGAACTACGCTCGGACATGTTCGGCCTTTCGTGTCGAATGATCCCGCCCGGGGATCGCGTCGAGAAGTGTGCGTGTGTACTCGTTTCGGGGATTGTCGAAAATCTCGGTGGTAGTACCGATTTCGAGCAATCGCCCGGCCTGCATGACGCCGACGACGTCGCTGATCTGGCGAACAACCGCAAGATCGTGGGAGATGAAGAGATAGGTCAGGCCCAGTTCGCGCTGCAACTCGTCGAGTAGCGCCAGAATCTGCGCTTGCACCGAGACGTCGAGAGCGGACACAGGTTCGTCGAGAACGAGCAGGTCCGGCTTCAAAGCGAGCGCACGAGCGATCGCCACCCGTTGACGCTGGCCGCCCGAGAGTTCGGCCGGTTTGCGGCTCAGGAACTGCTCGGGAAGTGCAACCTGATCGAGCAACTCTGCTGCACGACTCTGCTGCTGGCTGCGTCCACCAACCTTGAAGGCCCGCAGCGGCTCCGCAACGATGTCCTGGACGGACAATTTCGGGTCGAGTGATGCATAGGGGTTCTGGTATACGAGCTGGATCTTTCGGCGCAGCTCGCGCAGATCGCTGCCCTTGACCTTCGTGATGTCGTGTCCGTCGAAGGAGATGGTGCCGGCATCCGCCTGCTCCAACCGCACGGCGATGCGCGCCGTGGTCGACTTGCCGGAGCCGGACTCCCCCACCAATGACACCGTCTGACCACGCGGAACAGTCAGCGATACCTCGTTCACCGCGGTGATCGAACTCCCGCGTCCGACGTTGAAACGCTTGGTGATTCCGGTCAACGTCAGCAGCGGGCTCGTATCCTGACGGACCGGCCGATCGACCGGTCCCGAGGACAGGCTCGGAGCCGAGTCGAGCAGCTTCTTCGTGTACTCGTGTCGCGGGTTGTCCAGAATATCTGCGGTGCGGCCGGATTCGACGATCCTGCCGCCCTGCATCACCAGGATCCGGTCCGCGCGGTCTGCGGCCACTCCCAGGTCGTGCGTGATCAGGAGCACGGCGGCACCGGATTCGGCGATTCGCTCGTCCAAGTGGTCGAGGATGCGTCGTTGAACCGTGACGTCCAGAGCACTGGTCGGCTCGTCGGCGATGATGAGGGCGGGGTTCGCGACAAGCGCGATACCGATCAGAACTCGTTGCCGCATACCGCCGGAGAGCTCGTGTGGGTACTGGCGTGCTCGGATTTCCGGCCGGTCGATACCCGCGCGCTCGAGCACCTCGACGGCGTCCAACCGGGCTTTGCGACGGTCTGCGAGGCCGTGGATCCGGAGGACTTCTGCAACCTGGTCGCCGATCCTCGTCACCGGGTTGAGCGAGGTCGTCGGATCCTGCGGCACCAAAC
This sequence comes from Rhodococcus sp. IEGM 1406, assembly GCF_030056745.1. Taxonomy (NCBI): domain Bacteria; kingdom Bacillati; phylum Actinomycetota; class Actinomycetes; order Mycobacteriales; family Nocardiaceae; genus Rhodococcus; species Rhodococcus sp. IEGM 1406. Next base: position 400,161 of record NZ_JASHKO010000005.1, read on the forward strand.
CGATACGCGCGCCGCGGATTCGCTGCCACGCACGGTCGGAATACGAGTCGATCTGTTCACCCTCGAACTCGACGGTCCCGCCGGTGACGTGACCACTGCCGGCGAGCAGACCCAATATCGCGTGTGCCGTGGTCGACTTACCGGAACCCGATTCCCCGACCACCGCAACTACTTCGCCCCGACCGACGGTGAAGCTCACGCCGGATACCGCGGGCTCGGCGCCGTAGGCGATCTGTAAGTCGGTGACGGAAAGCAACTGTTCCTCGGTCGTGCTCATCGCCGGTTGTTCCTTTCGATCTCGTGGCCGATACGGTGTGCCGAGATGACCACGGCGACAATCGCGAGACCGGGAAGTGTTGTCATCCACCAGGCATTGGCGAGGAAATTGCGTCCCTCGGATACCAGCGATCCCCATTCCGGGGTAGGCGGAACAGCGCCGAATCCCAAGAAGCTCAGAGCCGACACGGCCAGTACTGCCTGCCCGAACTCGACAGCGGACAGCGCGACCACCGGCGCGTACGAGTTGGGAAGCACGTGCCGACGCAGGACACCGAGCCACTGCACACCTGAACTGAACGCAGCCTCGACGTACTGAGCTCCGCGCACCCGCATCACTTCGGCACGCATCACTCGCGCGAAATTGGCGACCATACTGACGCCGACAGCAATGGCGACGTTGATGGTGCCGAAGCCGAGTGCGGTGACAAGGGCCAACGAGAGCAGCAGTGCCGGAATGGACAGCAGCACGTCGACGATGCGCATCAGCACGGCGTCGACGACGCCACCGACAAAGCCCGCGAGCAATCCGATTATCGATCCCGCCACCAATGCGATTCCGACCGCCACCAAGGTTGCGGTCAGGGACAGCGCGGCGCCGTGCACGAACCGTGTGTACAGGTCACGTCCGAGATTGTCGGTTCCGAACCAGTGAGCCAGGCTCGGGCCCTGCAGTTTGTCCGCCGGGACACCGGACAACGGATCGCCGCTGGCGAAAAATCCGGGTGCGACGGCAAAGCCGATGGCAAGCAACACGATCAACACCGGAATCACCAAGCCGGGCTTTCGGATCCAGCCGATGGCCGTGGACTTTCGGCGCGAAACAACAGGTGCCTTCGCCTCGACGCTCGGATCGAGGAGTAGGGGTTCGATCAATGTGTCAGACATGAGCCGGCTCCAGATCGGTCGAGCTTTCGGTATTCGACTTTTCGGTGTGACTCTTCTTCGTCTGGATGATTCGTGGATCTATCAAGGGGTAGAAGAGGTCGACCGCGAGGTTGACGAGCACGAACACGAGAGAGGCGAACACAACGACTCCCTGCACCACCGGGATGTCCTGCGCCATCACCGACGTCTGTGTCAGACGGCCGACGCCCGCGCGAGAGAACACCGTTTCCACAACCACCGAGCCCGCCAGCAGCGTGCCGACCAGCACACCGGCAATGGTGAATGCCGGAATGCTCGCCAGTCGCAACGCGTGACGGGTCTGCACGCGCCAACGGCTTGCGCCCTTGGCGTACGCAGTCTCCACGTGCGGCGAACGTAGCGTCGACTGCAGGCTGGTCGTGAGCACCTGCGCGATCACCGCGCCGGTCGGGATCGCCAAGGTGATCGCCGGAAGAATCACCGTTGCGAATCCCTTGTCTCCGAATGCCGGGAAGATGTGCAGGCGGAACGAGAAGAGTTGCAGAAGAATCAGGCCCACCCAGAAAGTAGGCACTGCCACACCCAGCGGCGGCAAAGAGAACAACAGGTTCGCGAGCCACCGCTTGCGGGTGTAGGTAGCGAAGAACGCGATCGCCACTCCGAACAACACGGCCAGAACCAAAGCGGTGGTTGCCAGCACCAGAGTGCTGGGCAGCGCCGAGAAGATGGCATCCGTCACCGACTGACCGGTGGAGATCGATGTACCGAAATCGCCGCGAAGAGCATTCGTCAGCGACGTCCAGTACTGCACCCACACCGACTGGTCCAAGCCGTACCGCGCCCGAAGCTGATCGAGCGCAGCCTGATCCACTGCGACACCCTGACCGGACGAGTCGGCAGCCATGCTGACGGGATCACTCGGCAGGAGGAACAGAATCACGAACGAGATGGTGAAGGCGGCCCACAGAACCACTGCGGCCTGACCCAGTCGGGTGAGTACGTATCGAGTCATGATTACTTACCCGACAACCATGCGTCGTAGAACTGCAGGCGTGAGGAGGCTTCGAAGTTCAGGTCCTGCACACTCGATCCGGCGCCGATGGCCTGCGAGAGCTCGATGGTCGGGATGGAGAGTCCACGGTCGAGGATCAATTCCTGTGCAGTGGATACCAGTTCGCCGCGTTGGCCGTTGTCCGTGGCTGCAAGCTGGTCTGTGAGTACCTTGTCGAGCTCCGGATCTGCGCCGCGACGGTTCAGGTTGCGGCCCTCTGTGCTGAACGATGCCCGCAAGATGTCGGCGTCCGCGCGAGTGCTGTTGTAATACAGCGAATCGTAATCACCCGACACTCCCTTCTCGGTCCATTCACCGTTCGAGACCAGGTTGAGCTGCAGGTCGACGCCGACCTTCTTGAGCTGCTGCTGCACCAGCTCGAGGATGGCCTGGTTACCCGAGAACACCGGACTGAAGGTGACGCTGAAAGTGAGCTTCTGCCCGTCCTTCTCGCGGATACCGTCGCTGCCGGTCTTCCAACCAGCCGCGTCGAGGAGTTTCGCCGACTTGTCGGCGTCGTACGTCACGACACTGGATTCGTCGCTGTAGAGCGGAGTGGTGTGAGCCAACGGGCTCGTGGCCGGGAAGAACGACGGATCCAGAACGGTGTCGACGAGTTCTTGGCGGTTGATTGCGGGAATGATGGCCTGGCGAACAGCCTGATCGGCGAGAACGCCGCGACTGACGTTGGGCTGGAAGAAGAAGCTCACACCCGGGTTCGGCCTTGTGAGGATTCGTCCGCCTGCGCCCTCGATCTGCGGCGCATCCTGCGGAAGCGCATCGCTGACCGCATCGAGCTGGCCGGAGGCCACGCTGCCTGCCCGCACACCGGATTCGGGGACCACCGTGAAGTCGACGCCGTCGAGGTAGGCCTCGCCCTGATGCGCGACCGCGTCCGACGCCCAGTTGTATCCCGCACGCTTGGCGATCTTGACGCTCTTGTCCTGCTGCCAGTCGGTGTACACGAACGGTCCGGAGGCGATCACCGCTGCACCGGGGCAGCGCTGCTCGGATGCCAGCGCGGTGGTGGAATCGGCGAGGATTCCGAGCTGTGGCGTCGAAGTTGCCTGCAGGAACTGAACATTGGGTCCGGAGAAATTGATCTTCGCCGTGTGAGCATCTACGACGTCGGTACCGGTGTACGAGGACAGGTAACTCTTCGCCAACGACGCGTTCGGTCCGAGATTCTTGACCGAGTCGAAGGTCTTCTTCACCGAATCCGCCGTCACCGGGGTGCCGTCGCTGAAGGTGGCGTCGTCGCGAAGGACGAACGTGAAGCTAGCGGCGTCGGGGCTGATCTCCCAGCTCTTGGCGAGCCACGGGGTGATCTCTCCGGTGTCGGGATTTTGATCGGTCAGCGAATCCACCACGGTCCGAGTGACATACACGGTCTGGTTACTGCCGGCCTGGGCCGGATCGGCGCACGTCGGCGCCTGCGACAGACCGTAGCGAAGGGTTCCGCCGGACTGGGCGGGGCCTGCGTCGGCAGCACTGTCACTCCCGCTGCTGCAGCCGGCGAGGACGGTGCCGAGAACCGAGACAGCACCGATACCGGCGATTACGGTCGCGCGTTTGCGGGCACCGAATGAGGGCGAAGACACCAAGAACTCCTAAAGAGGCATGCCGAAGAGCGCACCCGTCGCCTGAGACGAGAAAGGCGATCGAGCACGAATCAATTGTGAGAGAAGAGAAAACAGACTTGTCGACGACTCGCCTGAGTGTGAATGACTGACCGAGGTCAGTTGGTACAGAAAGATCCCGCGGTGCGGCACAGGTCTACGTGACGACGCGACCAGGCGGTATCGAAACCGCCTTCGACTGCCTTCATTTCGTGTTCCTCCATCGGTCCTGGCGGTAGCACCCGCACCCGATCACTCGGGGGGTTGCTGCGACTTCAATGAGCCAGGTCTCTCGGTCGCTCTGGATGGTCGTTCGCAAGTGTACGAGGTTAAACCCGGGTGTTGTCAACCCGGTCGGTAGGAATTGCTGCTCGAGTCACATTTTCGAGGACCCGAAGTTGTTTCTCGAACGGGTGGATGCCCACCTCTTCGGGCGAGAGTGACGCGTCGTAAAGCGGTGTGTATCCACTGGACAGATACAGCGCGACGGCCTCGGGTTGCCGAGGACCCGTCGTGAGAAACACCCGGTTGTATCCACGAAGTTCGATCTCTCGTTCCAACTCGCGAACGACGGCCTTGCCGAGGCCGCGCTTCCGATAGTCGACCGATGTCCAGATTCTCTTCAGTTCGGCAGTGGTGGAATCGAATTGACGAAACGCACCACCGGCGATCGGCAGACCGTCGTGGGTGAGCACCAGAAGCGCACCCTGCGGGTAGGCAAATTCTTCTGCCGGATACGTCGTGAGATCCTCGAGCATCGCTTCGCGAGTCCCGCCGTAACGCGAACTGTATTCGAGTGCCAACTCCGCGATCAGTGGAGCTGCCAAGGGATCGTCCTGCGATACCGAATAGACCTCTACCGCTCCGACACCCTCGAGCTGTCGAGTTCCGAGCTCCAGTGCCACAACACTTTCCTCCATGAATCTGGTCAACGCTCCCCCAGCCTGAAAACTTCCGGAGCGAGGGTGGTTCCGTCGACGAGGTCCGCCACAAGTTCACCCAAGGCCGGACCGAACTTGAACCCATGCCCCGAGAACCCCGCCGCCACTGTGACGGCGCCGACTCGGTCGATGACGAAGTTACTGTCCGGCGTGCTCGTGTACAGGCAGGTGAGCGACTCGACACGGGTGGAATCGACACCGGGCAACCACGACTCGGCGTACTCCACCAATCGCTGCTCTCCGTCGACATCAGGGGTGTAGTCACGGGTCTGCGGAGTCACCACCGGCCCGGTCGCGTGTTCGCCGATCTTGATCCCGTCCTCGGAACCGAGCCCGTAGATCCCCGCGGTCTCCAATTCTGCGCCGGTGTGGTGGACGAAACTCGGCCACTCGACTCCGGGATCGAGCGGTGCAAAGTGGGCCGGTTGTTCCTGCGTCGTGCGCAGCGTCGGCAATACGATCTCGGAGCCGAGACCGCTGTCTGCGATCAGATCCGCAGTCCACGCACCGGCCGCGATCACTACCTGACGAGCTGCGAGCGTTCCACTGTCCGTCACCACGTCCACGCCGTAGGACGCCCGCGCGAGTGCCAACACCCGAACATCGTGACGGACCTCGGCGCCGGCAAACACCGCTCCCGCCTTCAGAGCGGTCACGGCGCGGTCCGCGTGCAACCGGCCTGCATCGGGGTGATGGAGCACCGTGGTGTCGAATCGCAGCCCCGGCCAACGGGCGGACGCCTCGGCAGGGGTGAGGATCTCGCCCTTGATGCCCGCCTCGAGAAGTATCTTCGCCTTGGACTGCACTGCCTGCGGCAGGCCGTGATCAACGGCACCGGTGAGTTCCAGGAACCCGATGTCCGTCGTGGTCTCCAACTCCCGCCACAGCGGCAGCGCGTCGGCCGCCAACCCGGTGTACAGGTGATTGTCGTACGCCTGACGGTAGATGCGCGAAGTACCGTGCGACGCACCGTGCTTGTGCCCCGGCCCGAACTGTTCCAGCTGAACGACGCTACGTCCGCGCGCCGCGAGCCGCCAGGCGGCGGAGGACCCGACGAGTCCTCCGCCGATGACGATCGCATCGAAAATCTCACTCATGGACGAGAGCTCACTTGGTCTTCGGAAGGCCGGGCGGGTTGATCAGGGACGTGTCGACGGCTTCGCTGGTGATGTTCCAGCGCTCGAGGATCTGCTGGTACGTGCCGTTCTCGATCGTGTGGTTGATCGCGTCGTTGATCGCCTTGATCAGGCCGTTGTCCTTCTTCACCAGCACCGCGATCTGCCCCTGCAGGGTGTCGCCGGCCCCGGAGAACTCACCGACAACCTCGGTCTCCCCCGACTGCTTGGCGTGGAACTGCGACGACGGGTTCGGGCCGAAGTAGGCGTCGATCCGGCCGGACTGCAGCGGGAGGTAGTAGTCGGTGGTGTTCTGGTAGTAGGAGATGTCGGTAGGCGCCAGGCCGGCCGCGACGTTCTGCTCACTCCACTTGACCAGCAGCGCTTCCTGATTGGTGCCCGAGGAGACGGCGATCTTCTTGCCCGCGACGTCCTTGGGTTCCTTGATGGAGATTCCGGCACCCTTCTTGGCTTCGAAGGCGAGGGTGTCGAGACGGTAGGTCGCGAAGTCGTACTTCTCCTTACGCTCCTCTGTGACAGTCACATTGGAGAGGAAGGCGTCGGCCTCACCGGAGTCGATCCGGACGAAGTTCTGTGCCCAATCTGCTGTCTGCAGGTCGACCTTCAAGCCGAGAACGTCACCGATCAGATAGGCGAAGTCGGTCTCGGAACCGATGAGGGTGGTGTCGTCGTCGGCGTAGAAACGGAGCGGCGGAGCGGAACCGGCACTACCGGTGACGCGCAGCGTGCCACGATCGCGGATGTCCTGAGGTAGCTCGGCGGCGATTGAATCCACCTTGTCGGTGGTGATGCGGTTCTGATCGGCCGTGAGGTTGTAACCCGCAGCAGCGGTGACCTGGGCGCCGTCGGACTCGGCGTCCGCGCTGCTGCATGCAGCGCTGAGCAATCCGACGGTGGCAAGCGCCGAGATCAGAAAAGTCGCGCGACGGGATGTGGAGAACATCAATTTTTCCTTCCGGGAATGAGTCTGGGTCGCGTCAGAGGACGCGGGAGAGAAAGGCTTTGGTCCGTTCGTGGACCGGATTGTCGATCACCTGCGAAGGCGGGCCCTGTTCGACGATGACGCCGCCGTCCATGAAGACCGCAGTGTCCGCCACTTCCCGAGCAAATCCGACCTCGTGTGTGACGATCACCAAGGTGGCGCCGTCACGGGCCAGCTGAGCCAGGACTTCGAGAACCTCGCCCACCAGTTCCGGGTCGAGCGCCGACGTCGGCTCGTCGAAGAGAATGACCGCCGGCCGCAGTGCCAGCGCTCGCGCTATCGCGACGCGCTGTTGCTGGCCACCGGAGAGTTGGCGGGGATACTCGTCCGCCTTGTCCCCCACTCCCACTCGCTCGAGCAGTGCGCGGGCCTCGCGGTACACCTCGTCACGATCACGCTTCTGGGCCGAGAGCGGCGCTTCCACCACGTTTTCCAACGCGGTCAGGTGCGGAAACAGGTTGAAGTTCTGGAACACGAATCCGATGTGCGAACGCTGTTTCAGGATCTCGCGGTCACGCAGTTCGTGGAGTCGATTTCCCTTGCGCCGGTATCCGATCAGCTCTCCGTCGATCCGTACGGTTCCGCGGTCGACTTTTTCGAGGTGATTGAGGGTTCGCAGCAAGGTGGACTTACCGGAACCCGACGGACCGAGAATGACGGTCACTTCGCCCTTGCGGACCAGGAGATCAACGCCGGCAAGTACTTCCAGCGTGCCGAAGGACTTGTGAATTCCGCGCGCTTCGACGGCATACACCGTCTCTTCGGCCAGTTCTGCGGTCATCGGGTCGCACCTCTCGGAATATCGAGACGCGCATCGCGAATCTCTTCGAACTTCTTGCGCGCCTTCTGTACCGGAGTCAACGGAAGAGCACGGGCGGATCCTCGTGCATAGTGGCGCTCCACGTAGTACTGACCGATCGAGAGCAACGTCGTGAGGATGATGTACCAGATCGTGGCGACCATCAGCAGGGGCACGACTCGTCCGTTGCGTCCGAAGATGACCTGCACCTGGTAGAACAGTTCGGCGATTGCCATGGTGGAGACGATCGACGTTCCCTTGAAGAGTCCGATGACCTCGTTGGCGGCGTTGGGGAGGATCGCCCGCATTGCCTGCGGGAGAACGATCTTGAAGAACTGGCGACTGCGCGGAATGCCGAGCGAGTGAGCAGCTTCGATCTGACCGTGATCCACCGAGATGATTCCGGAGCGAATGATCTCGGCCGAGTATGCAGCCTGGTGCAGCGCCAAACCGATGACTGCCGCGGTGAATCCGCCGATCACACCGCTGACCTGGAAGGTGAAGAACTCGGGACCGAAAGGTATTCCGAGAGAAAGTGTCTGGTACAGGTAAGTGATGTTGAACCAGAAGAGCAACTGCACGATGAGTGGAATCGAGCGGAAGGCCCAGATGTAGGTCCAGGCGATCACCTGCAGGACCGGATTCTTCGACAACCGACCGAGTGCCAGGAAAACACCGAGACCGAACCCGAGGATCGTCCCCCACAGGGTCAGTTTGATCGTCATCCACAACGCGGCGAGCACTGATTTCGCGGTGAAGTACTGCGCGAACGTCGGCCAGTCCCAGCCGGGGTTGACGACGAGCCCGTGGATGAACTGAGCAAGCAGGACCAGCACGACCGCACTGATCACCCAGCGCAGCGGGTGCCAGGTGCGAGCGACGACAAGCTCCGAGTCGGGAAGTTGCGACTCGGACACCGACTTTTCGGGGCGGACATCGGTGGGCGCGCTCACGGCGCGCTACCTGACGGAGTGGACATCACGAATAGACCTTTCGGGGAAATGGGAACGCAGCTGTGTCCTCGAGTTGGTGCGCTCGAGTTGCGAAGACGACGAGAGTTCGGTCAGCGACAGTGACACGAAGCGGTGCGGCACAGATCGATGTGACGTCGCTTGTGCGCAGCGTGCGAAGTGGTACCCATGTGATGCCTTCCATCGGTCCTGGCGGTAGCACCCGCTCCCGATCACTCGGGGGGTTGCTGCGACGTCGACGAGCCAGGTCTCTCGGTCGCTCTGGATGGTGAGCAAAGACTAGACGCGAAATGTCGAGTCGTCAAATGTTGTATTTCCCTGCACTGCAAGGGAAATGAAGTGTCTACGATGTTGAAATCGCATTGATTTCAACGGTGTCCGAAGCCGCGTTCGGCGTGTTGAATGGAGCGTTCGAATGAAGACCGGGACCGCCGTCCGGACTGACTTTTCCTCTGCCGTACCGTCTGCGGAGTGAGTGGACTCGACGCTTTCTTCATCTTGTTGGCCGGTATCGGCGCGGGCGCGATCAACGCCGTGGTCGGCAGTGGAACGCTGATCACGTTTCCCACCCTGGTCGCCTTCGGCATGCCGCCCGTGACCGCAACCATGTCCAACGCGGTCGGGCTCGTCGCCGGCGGAGTTTCGGGTACCTGGGGCTACCGACGTGAGCTGTCCGGACAGTGGGACCGACTGAAGTGGCAGATTCCGGCGTCCCTCGCCGGAGCACTACTCGGTTCGTGGTTGCTCATGCACCTACCCGAGAAACTGTTCGAGACCATCGTTCCGGTGCTCTTGGTCCTCGCTCTCGCGCTCGTCCTCCTCCAACCACGCATCCAGGCGTGGGCCAAGAAGCGTTCCACCGAAGAAACGACGCTGTCCACCAAGAGGCTGATGCTCCTGACCGCCGGCACTTTTGCAGTCGGCATTTACGGCGGATACTTCACTGCCGCGCAGGGCATCCTTCTCATCGGTGTGATGGGTGCCATCCTCCCGGAAACCCTCCAGCGCATGAACGGCGCGAAGAACCTGCTGTCGCTGCTCGTCAACATCGTTGCAGCAGGGATGTACATCACTCTGGCATTCGATCAGATCAATTGGGCAGCAGCCGGTTTGATCGCCGTCGGCTCACTCGGTGGTGGCGTTCTCGGTGCCCGCTACGGACGGCGCCTGTCCCCCACTGCATTGCGCTACACGATTGTCGTCGTCGGCCTGATCGGACTGTGGCGCCTTCTCGCTTGACCGCCCACATCGGGCGCCACCCGCACATACTGGAGTAATGACCAGTACAGAAGATCAGACCGGTTGGACCTACCTCATGGACATGGACGGGGTTCTCGTCCACGAGGAGCACTTGATACCTGGAGCGGACACGTTCCTGGCAGAGCTGGCGTCGAACGACATCCCGTACATGGTGCTCACCAACAACTCCATCCGCACCCCGCGTGACCTGCGAGCACGCCTGCTCAATTCGGGACTCGACATCCCGGAGAAGTCGATCTGGACGTCAGCGCTCGCAACCGCGACGTTCCTGGCCAACCAGCGGCCGGGCGGCAGCGCCTACGTGGTCGGCGAATCGGGCCTGACCACCGCCCTGCACGACATCGGTTACGTCCTGACGGACAGCGACCCCGACTACGTCGTCCTCGGCGAGACGCGAACGTACTCCTTCGAAGCGATCACCACCGCTATTCGCCTGGTCGAGCGTGGATCGCGGTTCATCGCCACCAACCCGGACGCCACCGGACCGTCGCGAGACGGCTCGCTGCCGGCCACCGGCTCTGTCGCGGCACTCATCACCAAGGCGACCGGACGCGATCCCTACTACGTCGGCAAGCCCAACGCCTTGATGATGCGCTCAGCCCTGCGGTCCATCGGCGCTCATTCCGCCAATACGTTGATGATCGGCGACCGCATGGACACCGACATCGTCTGTGGCCTCGAAGCCGGACTGCAGACGATTCTGGTGATGACCGGGATCTCGACCCGCGCGTCGGTAGAGCTCTACCCCTACCGCCCGACCATCGTCCTCGAGTCGGTCGCCGATCTTGTGGGAACAACAACCGATCCATTCCGTAGCAACACAAACAATTGATTCAAATTGCAAAACAAAACCGAAACTCGGTAATTAACTGGTAAAAAACAGCAGATTTGCCAGGTTCCGACTCGTCCGCTTTGTCCAACTGAACAAACCAACGGTTTTATTCGCACCAAACTTACAAACGAGTAGTTAGACGCAGGTCAAAGATCATTTCGACACCGAGTGACAGTTGGACTCCAGTCGTAAAATTGATTTTTCGAAAAGTGGTAACGAATCGTTTGCCGTGTCTGATACTCATGTCTGAATGGCCCCATTTCGGGTCCCAGACATGAAATGAGATTTTCATGAAGAAGCAGACCAAGGGTGCGATCGCTGCTGCGGCGGCCGGTGCCCTCCTCCTCGGCGGTGCCGGCTCGCTCGCAGTCTGGAGCGATTCGGCCGACGTCAGTGGCGGCGGGCCCGTCACGTCCGGCGCCCTCGACCTGAGCTCTTGCGCACCGGTCGGCGGGGGTTGGAACTCCCTCAACCCGACGAAGACCGCGATCACCAACATTTCGGCCTACCGCATCGTCACGACCGAAAGCATCGAATACACCTGCGACGTCACTGTGACCGCAGTGGGCGATCGTCTCGCGGCTGTTCTGACCGCTGATACGGCCGGAATCGTTCCGGGTGCGAACAGCGCCGAGCTTGCCGCTGCTGTCGTGCCCGTGACGACAATCAAGGACACTGGTGGCAACCCGATTTCGCAGATCACCAAAGCCCAGAACGGAACGATCGTCCACGTCGGAGTCCGGCTGAACTTCAACGAGGTGGCCAATCAGGTCGCGCAGAACCAGTCGCTGAACTTGTCGGCGATGAAGTTGGTCGTCACTCAGACAGCACTGACACCGGCCCCGTAATTTCATGAGGAAAAAGGTCTGGGGAGCGATCGCAGTCGCGGTGGCTGCTGTAGCGGTGTTCGCATCGTCGCAGCAGTCGCTCGCGCTGTGGTCCGATTCGGCGAGCGCGAATGGCGGTACGGCGACAGCCGCCAGCGTCAACCTCACGGTTGGTACATCTGCCGGAACCAGTGCGGCGTACACCCTGGCGAACTTGACGACGGCCGCGACGCCCGTTGTCCCGGGAAACACGGTGCAAGCACCGCTCACCGTCAAGAATTCGGGGGCTGATCCTCTGCAATGGCGAATGCAGTCGACGACCGCACTTACGGGATTCACGTTGACCACGTACGGAGTCGCCAACGAAGGCGCCTGCCCTGCCGGCGTCAACACCGCGGCTCCGGCAGTGACCCCACTGACGTCCGGATCGATGAATGCATCGCTGCAGTACCCGGTTTCGCCGGCGTACATGCCGAGTCCGCTGGTCTCAGGCGGTACGTACATTCTGTGCTTGCGACTCACGGTAGGCGTCGGGGCGGTCTCAGGTGCAACAAGCACCACGACCTTGACCTTCCAGGCAGGTCCGGTATGATAAAACACTCCACGAAGCGCACCGATCGCACCGGCCCACTCTGGTGGATCACCTCTATCGTCAGTTGGACACTGCTGCTGGCAATTTCGGCAGTCATCGTCGCAACCATTGTCGTTCCCTTCTTTGCCGGAGCGCAGCGCTTCACGATTCTGACCGGTTCGATGCGCCCGACGTACAACCCTGGATCACTGGTAGTGGTCAAACCTGTCGATCCGTCCGAACTGGGGATCGGTACACCTATTACGTACCAGCTGGAATCGGGTCAGCCGACCGTCGTCACGCACCGGATCATCGCCACAAGTGAAAACCAGAAGGGTGAAAGAACTTTCATCACCCAGGGCGACGCGAACGGTGAGCCTGACGAGAAGGAAGTACGGCCGGTGCAGATCCGGGGAAAGGTCTGGTACAGCCTGCCTTATCTCGGTTACGTGAACACCTGGCTGACGGGAGAGCAGCGCACCGTGATCGTGGTGATCGTAGTGACCGCTCTACTGCTGTACGCGTCGTACATGATGATCAGCGGCATCCGTGACGGCCGGAAGGAGCGAGCTCGAGCCCGATTGGCTCCTGACCCTGCAACTTTCGCGCCCAGAGACTCCGCCCAGATCGAGAAAGGCCAGCACGATGCCCTCGCGCCCTGACCGTCCGGCCCATCGGATTCGTCACCTGTTGACCAGCACGCGCTTTCGCGCGCTGCTCGCTTTGGGGATGGTACTGGGTGTCGGCGGTGTCACTACACTCGCCGCCTGGACGTCTTCGGCGATTGCGACTTCGGGCAACATCACGACCGGGTCGATCAATCTGCAGTTGAACAGCATTGCCCAGCCCACCCTGACCAAGTCCCTGAATTTCAGTGAGCTTGGCAAGTCCGGAATGATTCCCGGTGATTCGAATACCGCTCTGATCAAGGTCAACAACCTCGGCACAGGGGCAACTGTCCCACTGAAGTACACCATCACGTCTACGAGTAGTGGTGCGTTGACGACCTCTCTACGAATGACGGTCTCCTCCAACGGAACTGTTGCCAACAAGTGCACTGACGGCGCCAACGTCGTGTCCTCGCTCGCGCTGACACTCACCGCGAATCAAGCCATCGGTAGCCCCGACCGCCCACTGGCGGTAGGGGCTACCGAGAATTTATGTGTCTCGGTGCAGCTTCCGACAACACCGACACCGCCGACGAACAGCACGTCGAATATCGACCTGACGTTCACGGCAAAGGTGTGATGGCAGTGTCCCGACACACGAAGATGTCACCGAAAGCCTCGACGCCACCTCGGATTCAGGAAATTCTGCTCACGCTCGGCGCGCTCGCAGGATTTGCTTGCATTGCCCTCTTCATAGCCGGATTGGCCTTCGGCATCTCACCGCTGATCTTCAAGAGTGGATCGATGTCTCCCGCGATCAACACCGGGGCACTGGCATTTGCGCGAACAGTGCCTGCTTCAGAAATTCAGGTCGGTGACATCGTCAGCGTCTTCGACAGCCAAGGCACGCGCATCACCCATCGTGTCGAGACGATCGAGCAACAAGGCAACAATCTTGCAATTGCACAGCTGCGCGGTGACGCAAATCCCGTCACAGACCCAGGTCCTTACGTCATCACCGAAGCGGATCGAGTCTTCTTCAGTATCAACCGGCTCGGCTACGTGGCTGTCTGGCTGTCCGGACCGAGTGGGCTTGTGCTTGGTGCGATTGCCGGCGGAGGACTGCTGTACATCGCGTTCCGTCGACGTGAGGCTTCCGACGCGGAGGAACCTCAGCGGGATCGTCAGGACATACGCGGCGACTCCCATGCCCTCAAGGCCATCGTCGCCTTGGCTACGGTCGGTCTCACGGTGGTCGGTGTGTCCCAGATCGGTGGTACCAAGGCGGGGTACACCGACACAGCCACGGCAACAAGCATTCAGTTCGGCACTGCTGCAACCTTTCCCACGTCGCCAAGCACAGCCAGTTGCGCGGTGAATTTTGCGCTCGTTGTTCCGGTCGCGGTGACAATCACCTGGCCCGCGACTGTCGGAAGCTCATACCGTCTAATTGCCCGCGATAGCAACGGATCCTTGTTGGGATCGAATGACTACACCGCAACGTCTACTACAGGCTCCATGAGATACGGCTCGGGCGGTACAACAGTCGCGTTCCCGCTCATAGTCGGCACCTACAACATCGAAATCCATGGACTGAGCGGCACGTCGGTCACGCCGTCGTACTCCGGCTACCAATTCAGCATTCTCGTCGGCCTGCTCTACTCGTGTGGCGGTCCGATCAGCGGGACATCTGCTCTCAGTCGATCGGCAGCGCCGGCACTGGCGGCAGACGCTCCGAGCACTCCTACTACGGCCGTCACTTCCACGACCGCCTCATCCACCACGCCCACCACGACATTGGCGCCGGCTGTGACAACCACCAGCACAACTGCACCGTCGACAACCACCAGCACAACTGCACCGTCGACAACCACCTCGTCACCGGCTACAACTACGGCGCCCCAGACGACGACCGCTACAACGACAACGACAACGACAACGACAACGGTGCCACCAACTACGACCACCCCGAGCGAGGTTCCCGTCGACGCCCCGGCGACCACGACCGGTCTCAGCGCCCAGAAGCTCTCGACTGCCAGCGGAACGGTTGTGTCCGTGTCGAATTCATCGGGCGCTGAGGTATATCGAGGTCCCGTTGACAGCGACGCTGTACTGCATTGGCTCACCGGAACCGATCAGTTGTATGTGATCACCACTGGCGGCGTCACCGTCATCGACACGTCAACGGGAGTCTGGGCCGAATCTCCTACCCCGAGCGAACTGCCGGACGAGATCAAGGCGCTGGTGCCGTGATGAGAAAGACAACGAAAGCTGCCATGGCAGTTGCCGCGGCCGGAGCCGTATTGCTCGGCGGTTCGGGCACATTGGCGAAGTGGACCGACAGTGCGACCCTGACAAGCGCCGCTGTCCAGTCCGGGACCCTGGATCTGGGAGCATGCGTGACCACGAGCGGCGGGGGCTGGTATTCGCAGGTCTACGTCAACGCGCCCACCAATCCGAATCCACTCGTATATATCCCGGACATCACTACCTACCGGCTCAAGCCCGGATTCAACTACACGTATTTCTGCGATTCGAAGGTGATGGCCACCGGCCCACGTCTGAAAGCGAACGTGACAGTCGACAAGACCAAGTTGAGCGGCGGGCTCGCAGCCGCCAACATCGACCTTCGCACGTACGTCACGGATCAGAGCAACAATCTTCTGTACGACAGCACAGCACCGACGCCGAACCTCATCGCGGTCACGTCGGCCCTGAACAACACCAATCTGACGGCGCAGGTGTTGTTCACGATCTACCCCACCGACACGACAAGCTCAGGTCTCACACTGAATACGACGGCGTTGACGATCGACGTCAAACAACTGGGTCTCACGCCCGCACCGTAGAACGCCTTGCCGTCGGAAGTTCGAGGCAATTCGCTCCAGCGATTCAGCCGAGTGCTCGCTTCAGATCAGCCAACAGATCAGCCGTGTCTTCGAGCCCGACGGACAGACGGACAACGCCGTCTGTAAGACCCACTGCTGCACGGCCTTCCGGACCCATGGCCCGGTGCGTTGTCGTGGCGGGGTGAGTGATCAACGACTTGGAATCTCCCAAGTTGTTGGAGATGTCGATGACGCGCAGGCCGTTGAGAACCTCGAACGCCCGCTTCTTGCCCTCTCCGTCAGGCGCATCGAGCTCGAACGTGACAACCGTTCCGCCACCGCTCATCTGAGACTTCGCGAGCTCGTGCTGCGGATGCGACGTCAGGTACGGATACTTGACCCACTTGACGCCGGAGTGTCCTTCGAGGAATTCGGCGATCTCGAGTGCCGAAGCCACGGAGTGCCGAATACGGACCGGCATCGTCTCCAGGCCCTTGAGCAGAGTCCACGCATTGAATGGACTGAGCGCAGGACCGGTGTGCCGCATCAGTTCTCGAACGGGACCGCTGATGTATTCCTCGGTACCGAGGATCGCGCCACCAAGCACGCGGCCCTGACCGTCGATGTGCTTGGTGCCGGAGTACACCACGACGTCGGCGCCCAGATCGAGGCTGCGCTGCAGAAGCGGCGTCGCGAAGACGTTGTCCAGCACTACCTTTGCCCCGGCAGCATGAGCAAGCTCCGACACCCGCCGAACGTCGACGAGGGACTGCATCGGGTTGGACGGCGTCTCGAAGAACACGGCAGTGGTCGGCACCGAGAGCGCCTCTTCCCACTGCGCGTTGTCTTCACCGTCGACGAAGACGACCTCGACTCCCCAGCGCGGAAGAATCTCGTTACACACGACAAAGCAGGATCCGAACAGGCTGCGCGCGGCAACCAATCGGTCGCCGTTGGCCAACAGTGCGCCCAACGCCGTGAAGACTGCCGACATTCCGCTGGCCGTCGCAAAGCACGCTTCTGCGCCTTCGATGAGACGCAAACGCTCTTCGAACATCTTGACCGTCGGATTGCCGTAGCGGGAGTAGACAAAATGATCCACTTCGCCGGTGAAGGCTTGTTCGGCGGCTTCTGCACTCTCGTAGACGAATCCGGAGTTGAGGAACAGCGCTTCGGAAGTCTCCTCGAACCCGGTGCGCATCAGTCCGCCGCGAACACCGAGAGTGCCGAGACCGACGTCGTCCGGCAGCGCTCGTTGAAATGCGCCACCCTGGGGAATTCCGCTCACTGCTGCCTCCATGGCAAGCCGATGGCCCGCCAACCTACAAGTCCGCGATGTCCGTCGGCACCCAATGCGCCTTCGAACCCGTCGAGCACGTTGTACGACGGGCCGATGCCCGCCGCAGTCGCAGCTTCCGCCGCACCGATGGAACGTTGTCCGGATCGACACAGGAAGATCACCGGACGCTCCGACCCGGAGGAATCGGCGGTGATGCCGGCTTCCTTCAACTGGTCGACGAAGTTGTCATTGCGCGCGCCGGTCGGGTGGCTCACCCATTCGATCAGTGCGGCCTGCTTGCCGAGGGAGGAAACATCGGGGACACCGACGTACTTCCACTCCGCATCGGTCCGCACGTCGACCAGCACGGCGTCGGGGTTTTCGCGGAGCAGCTCCCAGGCTTGCTCCGGCGTCAGATCGCCTGCGTAACTCACGTAGTCCATGTTTTCACAAGACTGCCGTGAGCGCCTGAGCGGGCCGTCAGTTACAGACGACCCAACGGTTGCCATCACGGGTCAGGGCCCAGGTCGAGACCCGCTCGCCCGCTCCGCCGCCGGTGATCGTCACGTCGGCCCGGGCGCGATCGCCGTTGACCACGACCCCGTCCACACCCTTCAGTTCGACCGTCCCGTCGACTCCGGCCATCGGACCAGTGCTCGAATTGAAGCTCGCGCAGGTCAGGGTCTTGACCGTCTCCGCGTCATTTCGATTCTCGGCATCGACGTAGTCAGTGACGGAGCGGCTCACGCGGTCCGACTCGGTGACGTTCTCCTCGGCCGGCGAGATCCACGATGCGACGAAGATTCCACCCAGAATCAAGGCGACGATGGCAACAGCCAAGAGGAACGGCCCCGCAGACGCCTTCTTGCCATCGATGTTGTCGGATTCGCGAAGCTCGTCACTCATAACGCCAATACTCCCCCACAACTTGAAATTGTGGCCCGTCAAGGACCAGGCCCCTACCCCGAATACCCGAGACAACGGGAGAATGGGAAGAAAGAATAGGTTTACCCACAACCGATCGAGTGAGAGTGTGGATCCGTTCGGCCGCAACCGAGGCACTGTGCTTAGGTTCGGCTAAATTGGATACTTGTCGATATGTTGTCCGAACTTCGAAGAAGGTAGCTGTCCTCACGATGACTGACTCCAACCGCCCACTCCGGGTCGCGATCGTCGGCGCCGGCCCCGCCGGCATCTACGCCGCCGACGCCCTCATGAAATCCGACACCGCAGTCTCCGGCCGCGGCGTCAGCATCGACCTCTTCGAGCGCATGCCCGCGCCCTTCGGCCTGATTCGTTACGGCGTCGCGCCTGATCATCCGCGCATCAAGGGCATCATCACCGCTCTGCACAAGGTGCTCGACAAGCCTCAGGTCCGCCTGCTCGGCAACATCGACTACGGCACCGACATCACCCTCGACGACCTGCAGTCGTTCTACGACGCGGTCATCTTCTCGACCGGCGCCAACGCCGACCGCGCGCTCGGCATCCCGGGTATCGAACTCGACGGCAGCTATGGCGCGGCCGACTTCGTCTCCTGGTACGACGGCCACCCCGACGTGCCGCGTACGTGGCCGCTCGAAGCCGAGAAGGTCGCTGTCCTCGGCGTGGGCAACGTTGCGCTCGACATCGCCCGCGTCCTCGCCAAGACCGGCGACGAACTGCTGCCGACCGAGATCCCCGCCAACGTCTACGAGGGCCTCAAGAACAACAAGGCCGTCGAGGTTCACGTCTTCGGACGCCGTGGCCCGGCCCAGGCCAAGTTCACGCCTCTCGAACTGCGTGAGCTCGACCATTCCCCGACCATCGAGGTCATCGTCGACCCCGAGGACATCGACTACGACGAGGGCTCGGAGCAGGCTCGCCGCAACTCCAAGCAGGTCGACATGGTCGCGAATACGCTGCAGGACTGGGCAATTCGCGACGTCGGAGCCCGCCCCCACAAGCTGTTCCTGCACTTCTTCGAATCTCCCACGGAGATCCTCGGTGAAGACGGCAAGGTCGTCGGCCTGCGCACCGAGCGCACTCAGCTCGACGGCACCGGCAACGTCAAGGGCACCGGCACGTACAAGGACTGGGATGTCCAGGCCGTGTACCGCGCCGTCGGTTACCTCTCGCAGAACGTCACGCAGCTGCCGTTCGACGACCAGGCGGGCACCGTCCCCAACGACGCCGGACGTGTCGTCGCCGACGACAACGCCGAGGGCGCAGCCCGGTTCATGCCGGCCACCTACGTCACCGGCTGGATCAAGCGCGGCCCCGTCGGCCTCATCGGCCACACGAAGGGTGACGCCAACGAAACCGTCGCGAATCTTCTCGAGGATTCCGTCGGCTTCGCCGGCGCCGCGAACCCCGACGAGAACGCCGTCATCGAGTTCCTCGAAGGCAAGCAGGTGCCGTACACGACCTGGCAGGGCTGGTACCGCCTCGACGCGCACGAGCGCAGCCTGGGCGAGCCCGAAGGCCGTGAGCGCATCAAGGTCGTCGAGCGTCACGACATGCTGAAGGCGTCCGAGCCCGACCGCGCGAACTGAGTGCGCAGAAGTAACTGAACAGAAGCCCTCCACCGGCCCGACGCGACCCAGGTCACATCGGGCCGGTGGTGTGTGCGGGGACCCAGGGCAACAGGGCAAAATAGACCCCGTGTTTGACGCCCACGTGCATATCATCGACCCGCGCTTCCCGCTGGTCGAGAATCACGGGTACCTGCCTGAGCCCTTCACCGTGGCCGATTACCGGGCCCGGCTTGCCTCACTGAAGGGCCTGAGTGTTGACGGCGGCGCGGTGGTGACCGCGTCGTACCAGGGCAATGACCAGGAATACCTGAAAGCCGCCTTGTCCGAACTCGGCGAAGGCTGGGTGGGCGTCACTGCTTTGCCGCTCGATGCGACGGACGAAGACATCGTTGCGCTGGACGCGCTAGGAGTGCGCGCCGTCCGATTCAATCTGCGCCGAGGCGCCACCGACCTGCGTCTACTCGCCGATCTCGCCAACCGCGCATTCGATCTGGTCGGCTGGCACGCCGAGTTCTACGTCGATGCCACGCTGTTGCTGTCGCTGGAACCCGTCTTCGCCAAATTGCCGGCGGTGAGCATCGACCACTTGGGAATGTCCACCCGCGGACTGCCGTATCTCCTGAACCTCGTCGACCGCGGGGTACGCGTCAAAGCCACCGGGTTCGGCCGCACCACCATCTCCGACGTCGGCGACGTGCTTCGCCAGATCCACGCGGTCAACCCCGCTGCGCTGATGTTCGGCACCGATCTACCCGGCACACGGGCACGTCGAGCGTTCGAGGTCCACGACCTGGACGTGATCGCCGAAGCTGTCGGCGACGACCTGTCCGCGGTCATGTGCGACAACGCCCGCTCCTGGTACCGCTGCGCTCAAGTGAACGCGACGGCTCCCAGCCACAGCCCCGCCGCGATCAGCGCTCCGAACAGTTCCACCAGCATGGACAATCCGACTGCCTTCACCGCGTGAAGCGTCGACGACCAGGCGATGTCGTAACGGCGCAGCCGCGCTAGTTCGGCGAAATACGTTCCGACGATGAATCCGAGGAACAAGCCCACGACCGGAATCACGAAGAACCCGATGATGCCGACGACGCCGCCGACCACCACCGACAGGTTGGGCACTCCCCCGGACTTCATCCGCTTGCCTGGCCAGGTGTACTTCACGATCCCGGTGACCACCAGTGCCAGCGTGGACAGCGCGAACACCGTCCACGCCGTCGCGCCGCCGGTCATGATCGCCCACACCAGAATTGCACCGAAAACGAGAAGTGTCCCCGGAAGAATCGGAACGACGACACCGATCAGACCGACCAGGATGACCAGCCCGACGAGGACCTCGGCCACAGGACTCATCCGACGGGACGCACCTTCGACGCGGCCTCGCGAGCACGGGCGCGTGCAGTCGGCGCATCGGCGGCCGTCGACACTGCAACACCCATGCGACGACGCGTGAAGCTCTCGGGCTTGCCGAAGAGCCGCAGGTCCGTCTCGGGAACCGAGAGTGCCTCGGCGACGCCGTCGAATCCGATCCCCTTGGCCTCCATTCCGCCGTAGATCACCGCCGATGCTCCCGGCACCGTGAGCGTCGTGTCGACCGGCAATCCCAGGATCGCGCGGGCATGCAGCTCGAACTCCGAAAGTCGCTGCGTCCGCAGAGTCACCAATCCGGTGTCGTGCGGCCGTGGGCTCACTTCGGAGAAGAAGACGTCGTCACCCTTCACGAATAGCTCGACGCCGAAGATGCCTCGCCCGCCCAGAGCCGTGGTCACCTTCTCGGCGACGTCTCGGGCCGAGGCGAGGGCAACTGCAGACATCTGCTGCGGCTGCCACGATTCGATGTAGTCACCGGCTTCCTGCAGGTGCCCGATCGGCTCGCAGAACGACGTCTCGACCTGACCGCTCTCACCGACGGCGCGAACCGTCAATTGTGTTATCTCGTAATCGAAATCGACAAAACCCTCGACGATCACCCGGCCGTGATTCACACGACCTCCGGCCATCGCGTAATCCCATGCGGCGTCGAGATCTTCGGCGGATCGAACCGTCGACTGTCCCTTCCCCGACGAGGACATGACGGGCTTGATGACGCACGGGAAACCGATTCGGTCTGTCGCTGCCTGCACTTCGGCAAGCGAGTCCGCGAAAGCGTACGGCGAAGTGGGCAGGCCCAACTCCTCGGCCGCGAGCCGACGGATCCCCTCACGGTTCATCGTGAGCTGGGTGGCGCGGGCGGTGGGAATGACCACCGCGGCCCCGCGTTCTTCAACGAGTGCAAGCGCATCCGTCGCAATGGCCTCGATCTCGGGAACCACGAAGTGAGGCTTTTCCAACTCGATGACGGCAAGCAGCGCTTCCGGATCGGTCATGTCGACGGTATGCGCACGATGAGCCACCTGGTGCCCAGGGGCATCGGGATACCGATCCACCGCAATCACTTCGACGCCAAGACGCTGCAACGCGATGACAACTTCCTTACCCAACTCGCCTGATCCCAACATCATCACGCGGATGGAGTTCTCGGTCAGGGGAGTTCCGAATCGGAGCGGAAGCGTCGGCAGGGGCGAAGGCGTCGAATCAAGCTGCATGGGTGCGACTATATGCCAATCCCGATGCAGGTCAGCGCGGTTATCGGCCGTCCACCACACCTTCGCGGCCAAATCCTCGCCTGATCGTTCGTGGTATGTCAGGTTTGCGATAGGTGCGGGTGGCCATATCCGGCTCGGAATTCCGTTGCGGCAATGCATCGTTGCCGAGCCGGCGCACTTTCACGAGGTTGCGCCCGGCGCGCTTGGCTTCGTACAGAGCCTCGTCCGCGACGGTCATAAGGGTGGTCAACGTCGGCGTCGCATGATCGACCCACGCGACGCCGACACTGACGGTGCTCGTCACTTCTGATTCGGCCGAGTACTCGACTTGCGCGCCGCGGACCGCCTCGGCCACATCGACTGCTCGCGCGTAGCTGCAGTCCGGAAGCAGAATGGCGAACTCCTCGCCGCCGAGCCTTCCGATCAGATCGCCGTCCGACAATCGGTCAGCGGCCCGTTCGGCGAAGTTCGCGAGAACGCTGTCACCGGTCATATGTCCATGCGTGTCGTTGATGCTCTTGAAGTGGTCCAGGTCGAGCATCAGCAGGCCGACCGGGGATTGTGTGCGAGCCGCGGCGGCAAGCTCCGATTCCGCGTGTCCGAGAAACGCACCACGCGAGAGGACCCCGGTCAGATGGTCGAATTCGACAGCAAGGAAGAGCTCACGCTCGGCAGCGCGACGTTCCTCGGTCGCACAGGCAACCGCGATCGGCCCCAACGCGATCAGCGTGACGGCAATGGACGTGATGACGTCCTCGTTCCACGTCGAGGCAGCTTGATCTCCGATATCGAGTCGACCGCTTCCCGCCATCATGAGTGACCACACCGACCAGACCACTGAAACGAAGGCAGTGCTCGGAACCGAGATGCGAGTGGCGCACCACAGGAGAGCCGGAATCGGAAGGACCAGCGCGATCGGCCCTTCGATGCTGAGGGCGATCGGCACGCAGGCTGCAGTGGCGAGTAGCGGAACGCTCATAGCGGCGACAGTTTTGGCAGTCAGTTTGCTGCGGAACTCGGCAAGGCTCGACGGGATGGTGAGAGTGAGAATGAGAGGAAGGACCAGCAGGTACGCCATGACCTCGGTGGCACCCCAGTGGAAGAACGTGTCGGTAAAGGACTGACCGCGTAAGAGCCGGTCCAAGGCGCCGGCAGTGGCCGCGGTACCAGTCGCCGCGACGAACGAGACGAAGACCATCCACACCAGCGACTGCGAATCGACCAATCGGAACGGTGTGCGCTTCAAGTAGTACAGAACAAGAACACCGACTGTGACTCCGGCGAGGTTCGCCCCGTTCAACTGCACCGCAAGCGAGAGCGAGTTGCCGGTGATCAGGTCAGCGCAGACGTATCCGACAGCCGCAGCGATCCACGTCGGCCACTCGATCAGGACCGGCCATCTGACCATCATTCCCAGCAGAATGGCGTTGGCGCACCAGAATGTCGCGAGCAAACCTGGTGGGCGCGTGAGGATGCCGATCAACGAAGCCGCAAGTACAACGGCCAGCACTAGGAGAAGGCGCAGAAAGCGACTCGTCCCTACCATGCGTCACCTCGCGGTCGGCTACCTCTGAATTCGGGAGCACCGGACGTCGCGGTGACCGTATGCCGATGTCGTCGAACCATCGTACGCAGGTGCTGCCACTCACAGTTCTGTGTTCACACGCCAAAACGGCAACTACGAAAATCTCCGCAAACGCGGGTGCCCTCCGGCCACGACAGTGGACAGAGGGCACCTGCATGCAATCCGATTGGCAGAGCCGAATGGACCTGCCGGAAGGGATGACTACTCGGCGGATCCGCTGGACAGACCCGAGAGTGAACCGGTGGACGAGCCCTCGCCCTCGCCGGACAGCGATTCGGTGGGAACGGACTTGAGGAAAGCTCCGAGCGCGGTGAGCAGGGGTCCGAGGGTGCTGAGTGATCCGAACATAGGAGGTTCTCCTGTTTGTGAGGTGGTGTGATGTTCCAGCGCCATTCCGGCCGCAGGCGGTGGCCGAGATGGTTCGGGAAACTTCTGCCGCGCGGATGGCTGAACCGCCCCCCGAACAACATCCCGAGCTGTGATGTAGCGCACTAACTTGGCGCTGCCTGCATTTATAGACTGACTGCCCACACTTGTCTAGCTACCGAATAGCTATCAACTTGAACTGTCGGTAACACCTTCTGACATAATTGCAGTTCAGAGGCCAAATAGACGGTTCGAAATATCCCATAATGTGATTTAGCTCACAATTGAAATGCAAAAAGTGTGGCCCGCAGACAACCGCGAGCCACACTTTCGGACAAACGGGACTTACTTGTCAGCCGCCGATCCTGTGCCCGGGGTGAGCGAGCCACCACCGAGTGCCGTGAACAGGTCCTTGAGTACCGGAATGAACGTCTTGACGACGCCGCTGAAGTCTTCGAATGAACCCATGTCGGGCCTCCTTATGTCGGGATGCAGTTGAAATGAAGTGGGGACCGAGAATTACTCGGCAGTGGAACCAGCCGAACCCGAGCCGTCCGCCGATCCCGCGTTCAACTTGGTCACGAATGCGAGAACGCTCTTGAGGAAGGCGTCGAGATTCTGAATTGAGGTCATGCGACTACTCCTGTGTTGTTTCGGAAGAATTGTTGTGGTCGAACGTCAGGAGTTCGAGCTCGCGGTGTCCAGCCCCTGAAGGGTCTTGAGCATGTTAACCAGGGGAAGAAGCTGGAGAATGCCCCAGCCCATGCCGTTGGCCTTGAGAAGGTTTCCGAGGGATCCCATGTGTGACTCCTTGCATGAATATCTATGACGCGGCGCACGTTTTGTTCGCTCCGCCTCTTTGTAGCCAAGCTAAATACGTACGTCCAGTTTGTTTCTATCCAAGAAGGACCGTGACATATTGGAGCAATGTGTAAACCAGCAGTTCAGGCCCTGTGACCTGAAACCAATATCGAATTCAAGTGTGTTGGACATCACATTCGATTTGGACAAATGGATGCAATCGTCAGAGTCGGTGCCAACCTCGACCACGATCTGTCATACCGTGTGCTTGTGATCAATCGCGAACGAGCGGCAACCGAAGCAACTCACCGGGAACCGTCGTGCTAGCAAAACTCCTCAAGGCGTACCTGCCGCCGTACCGCTGGTTGCTTGCCGGGGTCCTCGCACTTCAACTCTTCGGGGCCATCGCGTCGTTAGTCCTCCCCACGCTCAACGCTCGGATCATCGACGACGGTGTCGCCCGAGGCGACACCGGATTCATCATGTCCACCGGCGGGATCATGCTGCTGGTCTCGCTTGCGTCGATCATCGCGTCGGTCGCATCGACCTATCTGGCGGCAAAATCGTCGATGGGCTTCGGCCACGACGTTCGAGGCGCCTTTTACAAGGCCGTCGGCAGCTTCTCTGATCGCGAATTCAACAGTTTCGGTGCGCCGACGCTGATCACACGGAACACCAACGACGTCCTGCAGATCCAGGCCCTGGTCATGCTGACCTCCTCGATGCTCGTCAGCGCCCCACTGATGTGTATCGGCGGCATCATCATGGCGCTGCGCGAGAACCTGCAGATGTCCTGGCTCCTGACGATTTCGGTACCACTGCTCGGCATCACCGTCTCGGTCGTGGTGGCCAAGCTGATCCCGCATTTCCGGACGATGCAGACGCGGATCGACAACATCAATCGATCACTGCGCGAACAGCTCACCGGTATGCGTGTCATCCGCGCCTTCGTTCGAGAACCCGACGAGACGATCCGCTTCGACAAAGCCAACAAGGAACTGACCGACACCTCGCTCCTCATCGGTCGCTACCAGGCGGTTCTGCTGCCCACCGTCATGTTGATCGCCAACCTGTCGAGCGTCGCGGTGCTGTGGTTCGGCGCGCATCTGGTCGATACCGGAGACATGCAGATCGGCCAGATCAGCGCCTTCCTCGCCTACGTCATGCAGATCCTGATGTCCGTGGTCATGGCGACCATGTTGGCCGTCGTGATTCCCCGCGCGGCCGTGTGTGCCGACCGCATCACCGAGGTACTCGACACCGAGCCGACCGTGCCCGCACCGGCCCAGCCCCTTCGCCCGACCAGCCCCTACGGCGTTGTCGAGTTCGGTGGAGCCGGATTCACGTATCCGGGAGCAGAAACGCCGGTCCTGTCGAATGTCTCGATGCGATGCATGCCAGGAACGGTCACCGCGATCGTGGGCAGTACCGGTAGTGGCAAATCGACCCTCGTCTCACTCATCCCCCGACTCTTCGACGTCACGGCCGGCGCCGTCCTGGTCGACGGCTTGGACGTCCGTGGCTGGGATCAGGACGAACTCTTCGCCAACTTCGGATACGTGCCCCAGAAGGCCTACCTGTTCGCCGGCACGATCGCGAGCAATATCCGCTACGGAAACCCGACCGCCACCGACGACGACATCTGGGCAGCCCTCACCATCGCCCAGGCAGACGACTTCGTCCGTGAACTCTCCGACGGTCTCGAGTCTCCGATCGCCCAGGGCGGCGGCAATCTCTCGGGCGGACAGAAACAACGTCTCGCCATCGCCAGAGCTGTGGTCCGCAGACCCCGGATCTTCGTCTTCGACGATTCGTTCTCCGCACTCGACATGCACACCGACGCCGCAGTCCGACGCGAACTCCGCACGGTCTCGACTCATTCGACGGTCATCATCGTCGCGCAGCGCGTCGCGTCCATCATCGATGCCGACCAGATCATGGTCCTCGAAGACGGCGCTCCGGTCGGTCTCGGCGACCATCAGTTCCTCCTGGCCAACTGTCCGACGTACCAAGAGATCGTGGCTTCCCAGATTCCCGCGGAGATGAGCGCATGACCAGCCCGCAGGACCCGACGTGGGGCAGCCCCAACAGCCAGTACTTCGACGATGCCCCGACGGTGGTGTTCGCCAAGATCCCGAGCGAACCTGAATCCGCGGACGGGGATGCGAAGTCGAGTAACCCCGAGAACCCCGACAAAGAGCCGAAGCCCGCGCTGACCGCGACGGACACCAAACCTCGCCACTTCAAGGCGACGATGAAGCGGCTTCTCTCGCTTCTGCAGCCACACAAGTTTGCGGTCGTCTGTGTCGTCGTTGCGACGATCGCCAGCATCGCGCTCTCCGTCGCGGTGCCGAAGATCCTCGGTCACGCGACAGACCTCATCTTCGCCGGGTTCATCGGCAAGAGCCTGCCCGCCGGACTGACCCGCGATCAGGCAGCAGAGGCGATCCGCGCATCAGGAAATTCGACGTTCGCCGACCTCGTCGCCAACTCGACCGACGTCGTTCCCGGTGTAGGTCTGAACTTCGACGCCATCGGCAAAGTCGTCATGCTCGCGATCGTCGTGTACTTGCTCTCGTCGCTACTTGCCTGGTTGGAAGCATTCCTCCTCAACATCATCGTCCAGAAGACCATCTACAACCTGCGTGCATCGGTCGAGGCGAAGCTTCACCGTCTCCCCCTTCCATACTTCGACAAGACGCCGCGCGGCGAGATCCTCAGCCGCGTCACCAACGACATCGACAACATCTCGTCGACGTTGTCGTC
The DNA here is from genome assembly GCF_030056745.1 of Rhodococcus sp. IEGM 1406. Lineage (NCBI taxonomy): Bacteria > Bacillati > Actinomycetota > Actinomycetes > Mycobacteriales > Nocardiaceae > Rhodococcus > Rhodococcus sp. IEGM 1406. Next base: position 427,627 of record NZ_JASHKO010000005.1, read on the forward strand.
GACGTTGACGTCGCTCCTGACGTCGGTGCTCACCGTCCTCGGCGTCCTGACGATGATGTTCGTCATCTCTCCGATGCTCGCCCTGATTGCACTGATCGCGGTGCCGGTATCGGTGCTCCTCGTTGCCAGGGTCGCCAAGCGTGCACAGGTGTTGTACAAGGCTCAGTGGACCGAGACGGGCAAGATCAACGCACAGATCGAAGAGAACTACAGCGGTCGCGACCTGGTACGCGTGTACGGGCATCAGGCCGAAGCCGAGCGTGAATTCGCCGAGCAGAACAAGAAACTCCTCGACGCGTCCTTCGGCGCACAGTTCCTCTCCAGCCTGATCATGCCGGTCATGAACTTCGTCGGAAACATCACCTACGTGCTGCTCGCTGTAGTCGGCGCACTCAAGGTCGCCAGCGGCAACATGTCACTCGGTGACGTTCAGGCGTTCATCGTCTATTCGCGCCAGTTCAGCCAACCACTCACGCAGATCGCGTCCATGTCGACGAGCCTGCAGTCCGGAGCAGCGTCGGCCGAGCGGGTCTTCGAGCTTCTCGACGAACCCGAGCAGTCGCCCGACATCGACGTGCCACTAATGCCCGAGCCTGCCGGACGCCATCGCAACGTCGGACACATCGAGTTCGAGAACGTCTCGTTCCGCTACGAGCCGGACAAGCCGTTGATCGAGAACGTGTACCTGACGGCTCGGCCCGGGCAGATGGTCGCCATCGTCGGACCCACCGGTGCCGGCAAGACCACCTTGGTCAACCTGCTCATGCGCTTCTACGAAGTCGACTCGGGCCGAATCACTCTCGACGACGTCGACATCTCGCAGATGCGCCGCTCCGACTTGCGCAAGCACGTCGGCATGGTCCTGCAGGACACCTGGCTCTTCGGCGGAACGATCCGCGATAACATCGCGTACGGCCGGCTCGACGCCAGTGAATACGAGATCCACGAAGCCGCACGCGCTGCCTTCGTCGACCGCTTCATCCACACGCTCCCGGACGGGTACGACACCGTGCTGGACGAGGAGGCATCGAACATCAGCTCCGGCGAGAAGCAGCTCATCACGATTGCCCGAGCATTCCTGTCGGAGCCGTCGCTGCTGATTCTCGACGAGGCGACCAGCTCGGTCGACACACGTACGGAACAGCTTGTGCAGCAAGCAATGTCCGCGTTGCGCGTCGGGCGCACCAGCTTCATCATCGCGCACCGGCTCTCCACCATCCGTAACGCCGATCTGATCGTCGTGATGGAGGCGGGCAAGATCGTCGAGCAGGGCACACACGACGAACTCATCGCAGCTGCGGGCGCGTACTTCCGTCTCTACAACGCTCAGTTCGAGGGTGCCGCCGTCTAGTGATCGGCGCCTCCCTCGGCGGACACAGTGCCCCGGAGCACACCTGACCGATTCGACACGTTACCGTCGAGTCAGGAGTGTTGTCACCGTCTGAATTGGGAGTGCGTGTGTCTGCAGAAGCTGTGGAGAAGAAGGGCCCGCTCGCGGGCATTCGGATCGTGGAATTCGCTGGATTGGGACCGGGCCCGCACGCCGCGACGCTTTTGGCGGACATGGGCGCCGACATCGTCATCGTGCAGCGCGCAGGGCAGATTCCGCAGGACTCGAACGCAACCGACCAGATCAAGCGCGGCCGCCGCATCGTCGAGGCCAACCTGAAGGATCCGGACGAGGTCGCCAAGGTTCTCGATCTCCTGGGCCGCGCCGACGTCCTCATCGAGGGCTTCCGCCCCGGCGTCATGGAACGCATGGGACTCGGACCCGACGTGGTGTCGGAGCGCAATCCGCGCCTCGTTTACGCCCGTATGACGGGCTGGGGACAGGAAGGACCGCTCGCCAACGCCGCCGGTCACGACATCAACTACATCTCACTGACCGGTGTCCTCAACGCCATCGGACGCAAGGGTGAACGCCCCGTCCCGCCGCTCAACATGGTCGGCGATTTCGGCGGCGGTTCCATGTTCCTGATCTTCGGCATTCTGTCGGCTCTCGTCGAGCGCTCGACGTCCGGTAAGGGCCAGGTCGTCGACGCGGCGATGGTCGACGGAACCCTCGCGCTCTCGCACATGATGTGGGCATTCCGCGGTCGCGGCGTCTGGTCCGACGAGCGCGGCGTCAACCTCCTCGACACCGGCGCTCCGTTCTACGACACCTACGAGACCTCCGACGGCAAGTACATGGCCGTCGGATCCATCGAACCGCAGTTCTACGCATTGTTGCTCGAGGGCCTCGAACTCGATCCCGCGACGCTCCCTCACCAGATGGACACGTCCAAGTGGGACGACATGAAGACGCTCTTCACCGAAAAGTTCTTGTCCAAGACTCGCGACGAGTGGGCCAAGATCTTCCTCGGCACCGACGCCTGCGTCTCCCCTGTCCTGACTTTCGCCGAGGCTCCGTCCAACGAACACATCGCGGCCCGCGGTTCGCTCATCGAACTCGACGGCGTCACTCAGCATGCTCCCGCACCGCGCTTCTCGCGCACGCCCACCGCGACGCCCGCTGCGCCGGCGCGTGAGGCGACGGATATCGACACGGTCTGGACCTAGGGCCTTCGGCCCCGTGCGCGGTTAAGGAGCCTCAGGACTCTCTAACCACGCACGGGGCGTCAGCCCAACCTGTAGAACCTGAACATCTCGTGCTCGATCGGCAGCACGTCCACCCGCTCGAAACCGGCCGCCTTGGCATAGCTTTCGAGTGTCGAGTGCCTCATCACCGTCCCGGTGGCAACGCTCCCCGGATGCGACAGGCTGTCCGGTAAGCAGCAGGTCAGCGAAAATCCGTACAGCAATTGCTCGATCGGACCCGCCTCTGGATCGAACACATCTGCCGTTCGTTCGTCCATGACGATCACCGGAGCGCCCGGCTGGGCAATCGCCCGAGCCGTGGACAGAAATCCCACCGGATCCGGAACGTCGTGAAGGCATTCGAAAGCGAAGACGGCATCGTAGGTCCCGGCATCGACTCGCCCGGCCTCAGGAGCCTGTCCGGCGACGTCGACCAACGAGAAATGTACTCGGTCGTCCACCCCACGATCGTGGGCGTTACGACGGGCAGCGTTCACCGATGCCGCGTCGACGTCGAAGCCGTGCACTTCGATCTTCGGGTATCCGAGGGCGAGCGCGATCGACGACCAGCCCTCCCCCATCCCGAGATCAGCGACCTGTCCGCCGCCGACAAGTATGGCGTGCAGGTCGGTGACTACCGGCAGGAACTGCTGACAGAGCTGCTGGAGATACATCGGCCGGTTCAGCAGGGCCTGGCCCTCGCGAGCATCGGGGCCCATCGATTCCCACGTGACTCCCCCGCCGTGACGATAAGCGTCGAGTAGACGCGGCATCGACGACGTTGTCGCGACGAACAGCCTCGCCAACGGCGCCAGAAAAAGCAGGTTCTCGTCGTCGACCAGAACATCGGCGTGGGCCTGCGGCAGGCTGTACCGGCGATCGGCATCCGAATTGACGTCCACGTAACCGGCGACGGCCTGCTGCTCGAGCCACTCCCGCGCATACCTTTCGACGGTCCCGGTCCGGTCCGCCAGCTCCGTCGACGTGAGCGGGCCGTGATCGCTCAGCGCGCGGTACCAGCCCAGCCGGTCGCCCAGATACACAGCCTGCAGCTCCGACGCCCCGAGCGTGGCCGCGAACAATCGTTCTGCGAGCGCGTCCGCCGCACTTGTTCCCGCTGCGCCTGTACCGTCTACCGCCGTCATGCCCTACCTCCCGGTTTCACACCACTTTCAGGGTGTGTACCCAGTTCTCAGACGACGACCATTCGTTGGTCTGCCGTGTCGCGATCCGTCGCGAGGGTGTCGTACGCAGCGGCGATGGACGCGACGCCGCGAATGAGGTCCTCGGGAGAACGTGCGTACGGCACGCGGATGAATCGTTCGAACGCACCTTCGACGCCGAAACGGGGGCCGGCGGCAAGGAGTACGCCGAAGTTGGGTGCCACCGCCGCCAATGCCGTCGAAACGGGCGCGGACATTCGCATCCACACCGACATTCCGCCGGAGCCGATGGTGGGACGCCAGTCCGGCAGATGCTCTGCCACTGCACCGAGGAGTACCGCACGCTGTTCTCGCAGAACTTCGCGACGCTGTTCGAGCAACGAGCGGTCGTCGGCGAGCAAGTAAGCGGCTGCCAACTGATCCATGACGGGAGTACCGAGGTCGACCGCGGCACGCGCCCCCACCAACTGGGTGATGAGCGCGGCATCGGCGCGAATCCAACCGACACGTAGCCCGCCCCACAGCGACTTCGCGGTCGAACCGAGCGTCACCACTTCGGTTTTCGCCGCGCCTCGCCCATGTGAGGCGACCGGCGCCGGCGGCGGTGCGTCGAGCCACAGGTCCACCATCGTCTCGTCGACGACCAGAGTCATTCGCGTTTCGTGCGCAATCTTCGCAAGCTCGGCGCGGCCGGAAGAGTCCATGCAGAGGCCGGTCGGGTTGTGAAAGTCGGGAATCAGGTATGCCATTCTGGCAGCGGTTTGCCTTGCTGCACTTCGAATCCCGTCGAGATCCCAGGCTCCGGCCGCCGCGAACTCCGGTCGGACCGGAACCGGCACGGGCCGAGCACCGTTTCGCCGAATCGCTTCCAGCGCATTGGGGTACGTCGGATGATCGACCAGCACTCGCTCGCCGGGTGAGGTGAGCACCGACAGCAACAACCGAAGCGCGTGCTGCGCACCCGAGGTCACCATGATCTGTTCGGCGGTGGTGGGAAGACCCCGCGCCGTGTAGCGCTGCGCGATCACGTCACGCAAGTCGGCGATCCCGACCGGTTCCATCCCGTGCGTGGGCAGGAAGTTCGGAAGTTCCTGCAGCGCAGACGCATACGCCAGTTCGACCTGAGCGGCGGGAGCTGCCATCGCCGCGTAACTGAGGTCGACGACGGGCCCACTCGGCCCCGGTTGGTGGGAGCGGAACATCAACCCGTTCGGCCGCGCGCCGGCGGGCAAAGCCACGGTGCTTCGCGAACCCTGCCGGCTGATCAGATACCCCTCGTCTCGCAGCACCGAGTACGACGACGTGATCGTGGTTCGACTGAGTTCGAGCACCGCCGCAAGTTCACGCTCACTCGGCAGTGCGACCCCCAGCGGAACGCGACCGTCGTGCACGAGCAGGCGGATACCGTCGGCGAGCGCACGGTACGCAGGCCTGCGTCCGGACTCTTCCTGCCAGGACCCCAGATCGCGCGCAAGCGAACGGGCACCGAGAACTCGAGTCATCATGCAGTCCAGTATCGACAACTTGGCTATGTAACTCAATACCAGTCGAGTTGATCATATGTCCATGACTACCTTCGCAACCCTGATCGGCATCGGACTCTTCGTGGCGCTCGTCTACTTCTTCGCGCCCGCCGAAGGTGAAGGTACTTACATTCGTTTGGAGCAGTTTCGCCTGGCAGCACCCCTCGGCGGCATCTTCCACGACAAGACTTCAGACCGCGAGATCAACTCTGTCAGACCCCCGTGCGATTGTGATCAGGGGGAAGAATTCACTGATCTCAGTCCAGTTGCGTAAAACTGGACTCTTTTCGCACTCAGAAAGTCTCCAGAGAGGGTTCCCATGCCGGCTTCCAAAAAGATTCTCTACATCGATCTCGACAACACCTTGGTCAACTTCCAGTCGGGCATCGATCGCCTGACCGACGGCGTCCGGGATAAGTACAAGAACGACCTCGACGAAGCGCCGCACATCTTCTCTCGCATGGATCCTCTCGACGGTGCTATCGACGCCTACCACCAACTGGCGCAGCAGTTCGACACCTACATCCTCTCGACAGCGCCGTGGAAGAACGCCACAGCCTGGCACGACAAGGTTCTGTGGGTCCAAGAGCACCTCGGCATGGAGGAGGGCAGCGTCGCGTACAAACGTCTGATCCTCTCGCACCACAAGCACCTCAATCGAGGCGAGTACCTCGTCGACGACCGCGGAGCAAACGGCGCAGATCGATTCGAGGGCGAGTGGATCAAGTTCGGCAGCACCAAGTTTCCCGACTGGAAGACCGTCACCGCGCACTTGTCGAAGCTGGCTTGAAACACGAATCCCCGCTCCTGCTTGCAGGAGCGGGGATTTCGAGGGAACGAACTAGCGGACGATCTCGCGCCGGACGATCGTCTCGTCGCGGCCGGGACCGACACCGATGCAGGAGATGAACGCACCCGAAAGCTCTTCGAGCCGAAGCACGTAGTTCTGCGCATTCTGCGGCAGTTCCTCGAAGGTGCGAGCCTCCGAGATGTCTTCCCACCAGCCTGGCATCTCTTCGTAGATGGGCTTGGCGTGGTGAATGTCGCTCTGCGACATCGGCATTTCGTCGTGGCGGACACCGTCCACCTCGTACGCGACACAGATCGGCACGGTGTCGAGGCTGCTCAACACGTCCAGCTTGGTGAGGAAGTAGTCGGTGATGCCGTTGACGCGCGTCGCGTAACGCGCGATGACAGCGTCGAACCATCCCGTACGACGAGCGCGTCCGGTGGTGACACCGACCTCGCCGCCCTGCTTCGCCAGGTATGCGCCGTGATCGTCGAACAGCTCCGTCGGGAACGGACCGGAACCGACACGCGTCGTGTACGCCTTAAGGATTCCGAGCACCGTGGTGATCTTGGTGGGACCGATGCCCGAACCGACCGCCGCACCACCCGAGGTGGGGTTGGACGAGGTCACGTACGGGTACGTGCCGTGGTCGACGTCCAGCAGAGTGCCCTGCGAACCTTCGAGCAAGACGGTCTCGCCGCGCTCGAGGGCGAGGTTGAGCTCCAGGCGCGTGTCCGAGATGCGGTGCTTGAAACCCTCGGCCTGCGTCAGTACCTCTTCGACGACCTGCTCCGGGTCGAGTGCCTTGCGGTTGTAGATCTTGACCAGCACCTGGTTCTTGAATTCGAGTGCCGCTTCGACCTTCTGGGTCAGGATCTTCTCGTCCAGGACGTCCGCAGCACGGACACCGACACGGGCGATCTTGTCCTGGTAGCACGGGCCGATACCGCGGCCGGTCGTGCCGATCTTCTTCGCTCCCAGGAAGCGTTCGGTGACCTTGTCGATGGCCACGTGGTACGGCATGATCAGGTGCGCATCAGCAGAAAGCAGCAGGCGGGACGTGTCCACGCCGCGCTCTTCCAGGCCTGCCAATTCGGTCAACAACACACCCGGGTCGACGACGACACCGTTACCGATGACGTTGTTGACGGCGGGGGTGAGGATTCCGGACGGGATGAGGTGCAGTGCGAACTTGTCACCGTTCGGCAGAACCACGGTGTGTCCGGCGTTGTTACCGCCCTGGTATCGCACGACCCACTGAAGCTGCTCGCCCAGTAGATCTGTAGCTTTGCCCTTACCTTCGTCGCCCCACTGGGCGCCGATCAGGACGATTGCCGGCATGACGTTGTCTCCTACGGTCGACGTGCAGCAGTTGTCCCGCCGCATTGGTACTGCCTGGCTTCCGCGCACATGATGCAGCGCCGAACTGTTGCAGTGACCGAAGGAGCAGTCTAGCCCAGAGCACCAGACCAGACCTGACGGTCCAGAATTTGGCCGGTGACCATCACGATTGCGAGTCGACACAGAGACTCGCACTAAGATCGTCGGCAGTGATTCGGACGGCCATTTCGGGGAAGGGTGGCGAGGTCCCACTACCCGAGAAGAAGTCTTGATCGAGCTAGGAGTGGCTTTGACCCCTGTGGTGCTCAAATGTGGCGATTCGCCGGTTCCACTCCCCCTGGGTGAACTCACGTCGTTCACTGTCCCTGAACTTCCGGAGAAGCAGGACTTCGACGAGGCCCTGTCCCAACTGCAGGTCGTCACGGAGCCTCGCTTGATCGTCGTGGGTAACGACGGCGCGTTTGCCGCGGCATTGACACGGTTGATGCGACTGGAGCGACTCAACGTCGAACTCGCCTACGTCACCGAGAACAGGTCCGACGCAACCGACGCGTACAAACTCGCAACCGGTGCCCGGGCGGCGCGCACGGCGTTGAAAGGCACAGTCCACACCGTGCCGCTCATTCGCGACGACGCCGGAATCGCGCTGGTCGGTGCGGCAACTGTCACGGGTCCGGCCGATGCCGCCGAATTGATCGGCGAGGCGTATGTCGACGACAACAAGCTGTTCTCCGGCACAGTCCCCGGTATCCGGATTGTGCCGAGCCCCAAGCTCCCGGGGATCAAGGCATCGGTCGACCGCAAGAGTCGCTGGAGCGGGCGACGCTGGCTGGAAGGACGAGCGATTCAGCTGGGCTCGCCGGCAGCGCGCCTGGTTCGCGACGGGGTAGCCAACCCACGCGATCTCAAGCGTTCGACCTTCTACCGGCACGACAAGACTTGGTTGTTGGTCAGGTGAGAACCGGAGCAGCACGGTCGGCGGTTCGTCCGAGCCCTGTCTTCCTGGGCGTAGTTGCGATCACCGTCATCGCCGGAGTTGTCGCCTGGAACTCGACGTGGGGTTCCATCGCGGGCCGTGCGGGTGTTTTTGTCCTCGTGGTCGCAGGCTGGGTGGTCACGCTGTGCTTGCACGAATTCGCCCATGCATATCTGGCGTGGCGTCACGGAGACACCGACGTCGAGGCTCGTGGTTATCTGACGCTCAACCCGCTCAAGTACAGCCATCCGATGCTCTCGATCGGTCTGCCGGTGCTGTTCATCGCCTTGGGCGGCATCGGGCTTCCCGGCGGCGCCGTGTACCTGCGCACCGGGATGTTCCCGCCCAAGGTGCAGGCGCGAATATCGCTCGCCGGTCCGTTCACGAACGCCGTCGCCGCGGTAATTCTCCTCGTCGTCATACGTACGTACGGCTCATCGGCCGAGCATCTGACGTTCTGGGCCGGCCTCAGTTTCCTGGCCTTCTTGCAGGTCATGGCAACAGTTTTGAACCTGCTCCCAGTCCCCGGTCTGGACGGTTACAACGCACTGGAGCCCTACCTCGCACCCAACACACGGCACCAACTCGACCAGTTCAAGCCGTACGGACTGCTCCTGCTGGTTGCGCTCCTGTTCGTCCCACAGATCAATGTCGTCTTCTTCGACGCGATCTACTGGATCTTCGAACTGAGCGGTGTGTCCGACTACTACGCCATGCTCGGTAACGCCCTCATGCGTTTTTGGACGTGATCGAGTGCACTGGAGGAGACTCGTGAGAGTCTGACATTTCAGACATTCATTCTTCTTCAGGAGAGCATCGATGATTGCGACGTCATTTCAGTCCGGCGGAGTGGAGTACACCCTCACGCGGGCCGAGATTCGACACGTGGAAGCACTGATCGACTTGCTCGCCGACGACCCGATCGGGAGCACCCGGGAGACGACCAACCCCGAGGCCCGAACGATCTACGAGGACGCATTCAAGCGAATCGACGAGGATCCGGCGCAACTCCTCGTCACCGTTCTGGTCGGTGACGCGGTAATCGGCACCATGCAATTGACCTTCATTCCGGGTATGAGCCGAATGGGGGCGACACGACTGCAGATCGAAGCTGTTCGCGTCCACGAGGATTACCGGAGCAAGGGCATCGGCAGTTCGATGATCCGTTGGGCCTGCGAAGAAGGTGCCCGGCGCGGCGCGTTCCTGGCGCAGCTCACCTCGGATCAAACTCGCAAGGAAGCCCACGACTTCTACGAGCGACTCGGATTTGTCGCCTCCCACATCGGGTTCAAGAAGTCGCTGAGCTGACACACAGCCACCCAGCCAACCACCCAGACTCCCAAACGCGGGCTCGAGCACCGGGGCATGGTTGTGCCCCGGTGCTCGCGTCTCGAGTTGTTTCACTTCAGGCTGCTGTCGGTGGGCTGTTCCCGCCGATCGGCTGCTGATACGGATCAACCGACATCGGCGGATAGAACACCGTCTTCCGATCCGGGCCGATCTCCACCCGCCACTCCGTGTGATGCATCGTCCGATGATGATGACCGCACAACAAGATCAGGTTGTCGAGATCCGTTGGGCCACCATCACCCCAGTGAACAATATGATGAGCATCGCACCACCCCGACGGAGTCCCACACCCCGGAAACGCACACCCGCCATCACGAACCGCCAACGCCCGCCGCTGCGGCACCGTCGCCGTTCTCGCTTCCTTACCGCACTCGAGCGGAACACCATTCTCATCCAGGAGGATCCGGGTGACGGTGCAGTCGCACGCCAGCATCCGGGCAGTGTCGAGACTGATCGGCCCTACCCAATCCGTCCACGCAAATCCCAGCTCCTCGGTGGACGGCAACAGGTCTTTCAGAACTTTAAGGTCCGTCATGTCTTTCGCCGATGCGGTGACCGTGATGTGTGGTTTCACCCCGCCTTCGACCGGGCCCAACCCCGCCCCCTCGTAACGGCGCAACAACTCGCAAAACCCGTCCGCACGCCGTAATGCCGGAGTACGCGTGTCCTTGACACCGTCCTTCTCCGGCGTCGGAGCCGACAGGCTCGACAACAACGTGATCAACCGTGCCCCGTTGACCGCATCCAGATCACCCTTCACAGACACCCGCCCGTACAAGCCTTTCGAGGCGTAGAACTCATTCCGCTCCGAATCTTCCCCGACCGGAACACCGTCCTCACGCTTGCCATATTGCTTCTCGATCCGCCGAATCGCCGCCCGCACCGCATCACAATCCGCAATGTTCTTCGACGCCAACCCCAACAAGATCCCGCGAGCCTTATCCACATCCGCCAGGGTCATGTTCTTCGGCGGATGCTGACAAAACGACGCCACCTGACGCGCCTTCAACGCATCCACATCACCACGATGAAACGCATCCGCGACAACAGGTTCGAGCATCAACAACCGCGCCAACCCGACCAGCAGACTGCACTCACCGATCTCCAAATTCGTCGAACCATGCAACCACTGCGCGATCGCCCGAAAACCCTTCCCCCCGAGAACCTCACGGGAAAACATCTCCACGATCAACAACACCAACCGCGACTGCAACTCGTGCCGGACACGCACCAGATCCAGAACCTCACACTTGAGGCCCTCGCCATCCAGCTGCCACGCATCCCGACTGTTCATACCCAAAGTTTAATCGAACATACTTTCGAGAACCAGAGCCAAAGCGGACAACTTCGAGAAGATCTACACTCGAGAGCTGTTGAGATGCATTGCTATTCGCGCAACCGCCGACGCGATTCGTTGACAGAGACTCGCAACTCCCCCAAAGGCACTTCACGACCCGACTCACTGCGCACCTCGACGCGAACACGCTCGCCAGTGGCGTCGTCCGCCACCTCCAACGGTCCACCTTTTCCGCCGTGCAGATACTTGTCCCCCCACTGCATCAGCGCAAGAACCGCCGGCAGCAGGTCACGACCCTTCTCGGTGAGCACGTACTCGTGCCGCGTCCGCTTTCCAGGTTCCTTGTACGGCACACGCTCGAACAGTCCCGCCTCAGTGAGTTCTTTCAGCCTTGCCGACGCAACCGCCTCGGTGATGCCGACTCGCGACGCGAAGTCGTCGAAACGCGTTGTGCCGTAATAGGCCTCTCGCAGAATGAGCATCGCGGACCGGGTGCCGACCACTTCCATCGCCCGCCCGATCGAACAGTGCGTGGCCCGCCAGGCGTCGCGATCTTCGAGCACTCCGGTCAGTCGTACAGCGTCCATGCAATTCACCATACCCCCTGGCTTGCCATAACCATAGCCAGAGTCTAGATTGCTGACTATGGAACTTCATAGCCAGCCAGTGCGGACTGGGCCGCTCCTCGCAATTCTGTCGGGAGCGCCGTTTGTCGCCAGCCTCGATCTTTTTGTGGTCAACGTGGCCTTCGGCGACATCGCCAAGAGCTACCCGGGCCACTCACTCGGCGAGTTCAGTTGGATCCTCAACAGCTACGCGATCGTCTACGCCGCGCTTTTGATCCCCCTCGGACGCTGGGCGGACCGGATCGGGCACAAGCGCGCCTTCATCGCCGGCCTCGCACTGTTCACCCTCGCCAGCGCCGCCTGCGCTTTCAGTCCGTCATTGTGGGCACTGGTGGCATTCCGCATCGTTCAGGCAGTCGGCGCCGCAGCGCTCACCCCGGCCAGCCTCGGCCTCCTGATCAGTGCACTCCCGGCTGCGAAACGTCAATCCGGCGTACGCATCTGGGCGGCAGCCGGCGCGGCCGCTGCGGCATTCGGCCCCGTCGTGGGCGGTATTCTCGTCGAGGCGTCGTGGCGCTGGGTCTTCCTGATCAATGTTCCAGTCGGGATCGTATTGCTCTACTTCGCAGTCCGACTCGTCCCGGATTCAACACACAAGGACTCCGATGCCGGGATCGACTTCGTCGGCGCCGCCCTCCTCACCGTCGGAATCGGCTCTCTCGCGCTGGCACTCGTCCAGGGACCTGATTGGGGATGGACCGACAACCGCGTTCTGATCGCCTTCGCCGTCGCCGTCGCGACCCTACTTTCGTTCTGGTGGAGCAACTCTCGCCATCGCACTCCGTTGATTGCTCCCGATCTTCTGAAGATCCGCTCCTTTGCCTGGTCCAACGTCACCGCCATCTTGTTCAGCGCGGCATTTGCTGCCGGACTGCTCTCGAACATCCTCTGGCTGCAAGAAGTTTGGGGATACTCGGCATTGCGCACCGGTTTCGCCGTCTCGCCGGGTCCGCTTCTGGTTCCGCTGTTCGCGATCGCCGGTGGATCGCTTTCGCGCAAGTACTCGGCGGGACGCGTCGCCGCACTCGGCAGCCTTCTGTGGGCAGTCGGAACCGTACTCGTTCTCGTCTCGGTTGATTCGACGCCCAACTACGCGACCGGACTCCTGCCGGGCTGGATCATCGCCGGGATCGGTGTCGGCCTTGCCCTGCCGACCATTCTGTCGCAGGCCACGGCGGATCTTGCACCTGCCCGATCGGCCACCGGTAGCGCAATCGTCAGCATGAGCCGACAGATCGGAACCGTTCTCGGCGTGAGTGTTCTGATCGCGGTTCTCGGCTCCTCCGTCGACCCCGACACCTTCCGCCAGGCCTGGTGGGTGATCTTTGCCGTCGCGCTTGTGTCTGCCCTGGCATCGCTGGGAATGACGCCTGCGACCACACCCACCCCAGTTGTCCCTGCTGAATCCGCCATCCCTGAAAGGAATTTGTCATGAGAGACGCAGTTATCGTCGAAGCCGTTCGCACTCCGATCGGCAAGGGAAAGGCGAACGGCGCCCTGCACGGCATCAACGCCGTCGACCTCCTCGCCCACAGCCTCAAAGCGGTGGTCGAGCGCACCGGTATCGATGCCGCGCTGATCGACGACGTCATCGGCGGCGCGGTCAGTCAAGTCGGTGAACAGAGCCAAAATGTCACTCGCACTGCCCTTCTCGCCGCCGGCTACCCCGAGTCGGTACCGGGAACCACCGTCGACCGACAGTGTGGAAGTAGCCAACAAGCAGTTCATTTTGCTGCTCAGGGCGTTATTGCCGGCGCGTACGACATCGTTGTCGCTGCCGGAGTCGAGTCGATGAGCCGAGTCCCGATGGGCTCGAGCAGCGTCGGGCGCGAGTCACTCGGTGTAGGTTTCGAAGAGCGTTACCCGGACGGACTGGTACCGCAGGGCATCAGCGCCGAATTGATCGCTGCCAAGTGGGGACTGAGCCGCACCCAACTCGACGAGTTCTCGGCGTCAAGTCATCGGAAAGCCGCGCTGGCAACCGAGAGTGGTTACTTCACCAAGGAACTCGCCACGCTCCCGCAACTGTCGGTCGACGAGGCCGTCCGCCCCGGCACCACGGTCGAGACCCTTGCCGGCCTACGGACCGCCTTCGAATCCGACTACTACGCCCAGCGATTCCCACAGATCGACTGGTCCATCACCGCGGGCAACAGCAGCCCGCTTTCGGACGGCAGTTCGGCGGTGATGATCACGACCAGTGAGATCGCCGCGAAACTCGGCCTCACCCCGAAGGCACGGCTGCACAGCTTCGCTGTCGCCGGCGACGATCCGCTGTACATGCTCACGGCGGTCATCCCGGCCACCGAGAAGGTCTTGGCCCGTGCGGGTTTGACGATCTCGGACATCGATCTGTTCGAGGTCAACGAGGCCTTTGCTCCCGTCGTCCTCTCGTGGGCAGCAGACACCGGCGTCGATCTGTCCAAGGTGAACGTCCACGGCGGTGCCATCGCACTCGGCCATCCGCTGGGCGGCAGCGGAACCCGGATCATGACCACTCTGGTCAACGCTATGGAACAGCGCGGCGCGCGCTACGGACTCCAGACCATGTGTGAGGCAGGTGGGCTGGCCAACGCAACCATCCTGGAGCGCTTGGGCTGAGCAATCACCGCTGGACGGCACTCGGACACTAGTGACCGAGTGCCGTCCATTCGGGATCCGGCTTGCGCGCAACGACCCGGAACACGATTCCACCCCGTCCACTGCGCTGCACCTCGTCGATCAGGAAGCCTGCGTTTTCGAGGTATCCGACCGGTTCGCGGGTGAGGTGATCGGCACCGAACCGTACAGAAAGCGGTTCGACGGCCTTCATCAGCGCCCGTACAACCGTGTTGGTGCTCGGCCCGTGCTCAGCGAGCACGAATCGACCACCAGGCACCAGCACTCGAAATGCTTCGCTGGCAACTCGGTCCGGATCGGGGATCGTGCAGAACGCGTAGGTGGAGACCAATGTGTCCACGCATTCGTCAGGAACATCGAGTGCTTGCACGTCTCCGAGTCGTAGGTCGACTTCGGTCTTCACTCCCTCGGAGACCTTGACCCTGGCCTGATCGAGCATCGCAGTCGAGATGTCCACGCCGATGACGTAGTCGACGTCGTCCCCGTAGAGAGGCAGGTTCAGCCCGGTGCCCACGGCAATTTCGACCACGCGCCCATGCGCCTGATCTACTGCCCATTTCCGGGCGTCACCGAGCACAAAGCGCTCGAAGCGCCCGATCTGTCGGTCGTAGTGCGCCGCCATTGCGTCGAAAGTCTTGGCGACCTGTGCAGTGTCTGGTTCACGCATAGTGCCCCGTTTCGATCGATCTTCTGTGCAGTCTTACACGCGAGCACCGGGTCGGGAAGACCTTTCGTGACGAAGAGCGACCGGCCGCGCGACGCAGTCCCTGACGGATGACCCCGGTATCGTTCCAGGTGACCTGACCTCACCAACGACCATCATGGATAGAGACCTCGTGCGATCAAGTAACTGCGTCACCGGATCGGTCCGGCCACCTTTTTCCACTGATTCCACTGGAGGTCTGTGATGGCCGGAGGACTCTTCGCCCTACTCGACGACGTCGCAGCCCTGGCTCGTATGGCTGCCGCCTCGATCGACGACGTTGCCGCCGCAACCGGTAAGGCTACCGCCAAAGCGGCAGGCGTCGTCATCGACGACGCAGCCGTCACGCCGCAGTACGTCCGTGGGCTCGCGGCCGAACGCGAGTTGCCCATCATCAAGCGCATCGCCATCGGATCGTTGCGCAACAAGCTGCTGATCATTCTTCCGATCGCTCTGCTGCTGAGTCAGTTCCTCCCCTGGCTGCTGACGCCACTGTTGATGGTCGGCGGCTGTTACCTCAGCTACGAAGCGGTTCACAAGATCTGGGGTGCAATTTTCGGCCACGGCGACCACCACGAGACCGCTGACGAGCATCCCCGCGACGAAGAAGCAGTGGTTTCCGGTGCCGTCCGCACCGACCTGATCCTGTCCGCCGAGATCATGGTGATCGCACTCAACACCATCGCGGGCGAAGGTTTCTGGAGCCGGTTGGTGATCCTTGCCGTCGTGGCGGTCGTCATCACCGTGGTCGTCTACGGCGTCGTCGGACTGATCGTGAAGATGGACGACATCGGATTGAAGATCGCCGAGACGTCGTCTGGCTTCACCCACAAGGTCGGCCGAGGCCTCGTTCGCGGCATGCCACACGTGATGTCAGTGCTCTCGGTCGTGGGTACCGCCGCGATGCTGTGGGTCGGTGGCCACATCTTGTTGGTCGGCATCGACGAACTGGGCTTCCACCCGCTCTACGACGCCGTTCATCACGGCGAAGAAGCAGTCAGTGACATCGCCGGAGTCGGCGGGGTACTGGCGTGGATCGTCAACACACTTGCGTCGGCGGCACTGGGTCTGGTGGTCGGCGCCATCATCGTCGCAGCTCAACTGGGTATCACCCGCCTGCTCGCAAAGCGTTCTGCAACGGCCTAGTCACTGCGAGTTGTGGCGGAGCACCATCTGCTCCGCCACAACTCGCAGTCCTTCACGCAACGACCGTGGCTCGAGCGCTTCGACGTCCGCTCCCAAACCGATCAACTGCGAGAGCGCGACAGCTTCGCTCTCGAGTTTCAGCTCGGCACTCACCCATCCGTCGTTGTCCTCTGGCCCCACTTCGACGGCAGCGGCAAGCTCGCCCACCACATCGGGGAGCCGGCGCCTGCCCTCTGGTGACAACCGCACGCGACACTCGAAGCGAAGCAGCGAACGGTCGAACTCGGCCATCGACGCCGCCCACCACGACGGCAGGTCGAAATCCACCGGCCGAGTGAACGAATCATCTTCTACCACGGCATTTTTGATGCGCCCGACTCGAAACGACAGCGTTCGACCGTTCATCCCCGCCACCAGATACCAAACACCGGCTTTGATGACCAGACCCAGCGGTTCGACCGTCCGCTCGCGATCGCGATAGGCGAAGCGCAGTCGACGCGAGTCCAGCACAGCGGATGTGACGATCGGAAGCGCAGAGATGTCGTCGACGCCGCCGAACCAACCCGGAACGTCCACGAGAATGCGGTCCTGCCACAGTCGTGCACTCTCGCGCAGGGGACCGGGCAGGGAGCGGAGCAGTTTGGCCCCCGCCGAACCGACGGCGTCGGATCGCCCGAGATCTGCAGCGATGGACGGCACGCCCAACAGCATGAGTGCGGACGTCTCGTCGTCCGTCATGCCGGACAGCTTGGACTGCCAACCGTCGAGCAGACGGATGCCACCACCGGGGCCGCTCTCGGTCCAGATCGGCACGCCGGCAGCCGACAACGAGGCCACGTCGCGGTAGATCGTCCGCACCGAAACGCCGAACTCTTCGGCCAACTGATCGGCGATAACGCCGCGACTCCCCTGCAAACGCAGCATGAGTTGGAGCAACCGCGCGGATCTCATGGACCGAACATTACCGAGAATCACTGACAGAAGTTGTCAGGAATAGGGGTGCACAATGACCGTCATGGTCACTTGGAAGCAGTTCTCCGAAGAAGTACCCGCTCTTGCCGTCGCGGTCCAAGCACGATTCAAAGCCCACAAGCATCACGTCCTCGCAACGCTGCGCAAGGACGGTTCACCGCGGGTCAGCGGCACCGAAGTCGAAATCCTCGACGGGCGTCTGGTGCTCGGTTCGATGTTCGGCGCACTCAAGGCGAAGGATCTCATCCGTGACGGGCGCTACGCCCTACACAGCAATCCCGGTGAGCACACCATGGAGGGCGGCGATGCGAAGATCGCCGGAATCGCACGCGAGGTGACCGGCGACGAGTTCGAAGCCGTGCTCGCAAGCTACACCTACGAGGTTCCGAAACCTCTGCACCTCTTTGTCCTCGACATCGACGAGGTGGTGCACACGACGGTCGACGACGAGCACATGTACGTCGATCTCTGGAAGCCGGGCAAGGAGATCACCCGCTTCACCAAGTGACGTTCTTCTCGCAATGCTCGCCGTTGGCACACGATTCCACCTGAACGGTGGCGTGGGAAAGACCGTGACTCTCGAGGACGGTGCGCGCGGATTCCAGAACGTTCGACGAATTCGCGTCACTGGTCAGGTGGACCGTCGCGACATCCATGCCGGTGGTGAGCGTCCAGACGTGTAGGTCGTGAACACCCATCACGCTCGGCAGCGCCGCCAGGTCGGCCTCGACCGCTTCGACGTCGACGTCGGCCGGCGACGCCTGCGTCAGAATGCGCAGCGATGCTGCGGCCAGTTTGATCGCACGCGGCACCACCCACAGCGAGATGAGAACACCGACGACGACGTCCGCCCACGTCCAGTTGAACAGCAGGACAAGGCCACCGGCGATCAGAACTCCGACGCTACCGACGGCGTCTGCAAGCACTTCGAGGTAGGCGCCACGCACCGCGAGGCTGTCCTTGGAATCGCCGCGCAGCATCAGCATCACGACGATGTTCGCGGCCAGACCGGCGGTCGCAGTGATGATCAGGGCGCCGCCCGGGATCTCGGGTTCGTTACCGATGCGGCCGATTGCCTCGTAGAAGACCCAGGCGGCGACGGCCAGCAGCATCACGGCGTTGGCCATGGCGGTCAGCACTTCGGCGCGGTGCCAACCGAAGGTCCTGGCCGCGGTGGTGCTGCCCTTCTTCGCGAGCAGCAAAGCCGTCAATCCCATGGCCATGCCCACCACATCGGTGAGCATGTGGCCGGCGTCGGCAAGCAGCGCCAGCGAGTTGATCAGAATGCCGACCGTAGCTTCGAGTACGAGAAATGCAACGAGGATCGCAAGCGCGATCGCCATTTTCTTGATGCGTTGCGGTGACGGCCCTACTCCGACCGAATCTGCTGCCGAGTGGCCGTGTGAATGGCCGTGCCCTGCTCCCATTTGTCCTGTTCCCTCCCAAGTCCTTCTCAGAGCATATGCATACATTCGCATACATACAATGAGTTGCTCAGTGAGCGGGAAAAGGCAGAGGTCAGTGATCCGGCTCGTACGCCGGGTGCGGCACAGTGGGCGGCAGAGTGGCGATCGACGAGATGCGCTTCATGCCTGCTACCTGCAAGAGGTCGACGACCAGCGATCGAATCTGGGCAAACACCACCGTCGAGGACAGGCCCGCGTTCTCGACTATCGCCGGTTTCAGTTCCTTCGCCACCGAGCGCAGGACGCGCGCTGCCTCGGCCTGATCAGGCTGCTCACCCGGCTCCGCCAGGATCATGTCCTTGAGAACTTCGACGGCTTTCGACAAGCGCTCGACCTGAGCCACCAGACGAGGATCGAGGATCTCGTCGTCCCTGACCAACGTCAACGAACGACGCGCGAGCACTCGAATGTTGCGCATCGCGTTGTCGATGGGATCGGCTGTCGCCATGAGCCTTTCGAGGCGCGGTCGACTGTTCCAGTACAGCGGGGAGATTCGGCTGATCTCGCGCCCGCCGAGAAGGTTGCTGCGCAATCCGTCGATGGCACCCTGAGTAGCGCGCGCCTTCTGCAGCGCCTTCACGATCGGGTCCGGATCGTTCGCGACGAGGCCGTCTGCCACCAATTGCAGTACCTCTGACGCTGTTCCGAGAATCGATGCAGCGTCCTTGCGTGCGCGTCGCACCGGGTGCGTGGGGATGATCGCGACCACCGCGATGCCCACCAAACCACCGACAAGGGCGTCGATCATGCGATCGGGCCCGCCGCTGCCGCCCGGTGGGATCAGCGTCGCCACCAGCACGGCCGAGTTTCCGGCCTGCATGGAGAAGATCGGCCCGCTGTTCAGTAGCACCGCGACGGACATCGCCAGCACGACAACCAAACTGATCTGCCAGGGTCCGCTCCCGATGCCGGAGATGATCAGGTCACCGATTCCGATACCGACCGTGACACCCGCAACCAACTCGAACGAACGTCGTAGTCGGGCGCCCAACGACAGACCGAGCGAGACCACGGCGGCAATCGGCGCGAAGAACGGCGCATGGTGCCCGATCACCGTAGTGGCAACCCACCACGCCAATCCGGCCGCCAAGGCACATTGAATGATCGGTAGCGCCGACGTCTGAAGCCGACGCACCGATTTGCGAGCCCGGTCCTTGATACCGGCCCGGCTCGGACGGAAACTGCTAACCGAGGCCAAGCGCTTCGGCGGCGTTGGGATCGCAGTCTTCGAGCAGATCTAGGCAACGCGCGTACTCGTCGGCCTCACCGATCGTCTTCGCGGCCTTGGCCAAGACAGCGACGCAACGGAGGAATCCGCGGTTCGGTTCATGGCTGTAGGGCACAGGACCGAAACCCTTCCAACCGTTACGACGCAGTTGGTCGAGTCCGCGGTGGTAGCCGGTACGCGCGTAGGCGTAGGCAGTGATGGTTTCGCCCTTGTCCAGGGCAGCCTCGGCGAGGTAGGCCCACGCGATGGAGGCAGTGGGATGGTCGGCCGCGACCTGGGCCGGGTCAGCGTGGTTGAGCAGTGCCGATTCCGCCTCGTCGTCGCCGGGAAGCAGAGTGGGCTTGGGTCCGAGCAGGTCACCGAATTGGGTCATGCGCTCATTGTGCCCGCTACGCCTTTCTGCCACAGGACCGCCTCGCCGACGGTCGGAGTTATGCCCGGTACATACCGGTCGTTACCCTGACATGGTCATTGCCGCATAAGACCGAAGGGTTACCCGTGCCGGACTCGAAAGACGACAACTCGAAAAAGAGCGCAGCCCCGAACGGTGCGCCCGAGAAGTCGGCCCCGACCGAACCTGCGACTGTGGCGATCCAGAAGGCAGACAAGAACTCGAAGGCGGACAAGAACTCGAATGCGGGCGGCGACGCCAAAGCCGCCAGCGCGCCAACCGTCGCGATCCCCAAGGCAACTCAGGCACCCACAGCAACACCAGCAGAAACACCGGCAGCAGCACCGACACCCCAGCCCGAGCCGGAGCCCGCCACCGTCGCGATTCCGAAAGCCTCGCAGCCGACACCGCCACCCCGGCACGCTCCAACCCCGCCGCCACCGCCACAGCGCTCCGCGCCTCAACCGCCACAGCGCTCCGCGCCTCAACCGCCACAGCGCTCCGCGCCTCAACCGCAGCAGCGCGCCGCACCTCAACGTGTGGGTGTCGCAGCGACCCCACCGCCGGCCCAGCCGATGCCGACTCGCATCGAGCCTGCCGCGCCGGAAAAAACCAAGCGCAGCGGCAAGGGCTGGTACATCGCGGCAGCAGCGGCCGGCGTCGCCGTCCTCGCGGCCATCGGCATCGCAGTCTTCGTCTCGTCCAACAGCGGTAGCGGCGAAAGCTCACCTGAAGCCCAGGTTCAGACCGCCATCTCGACGTACGTCGATGCTCTTCAGACCGGCGATCTGGCGACGCTACGAACGTCGACGTGTGGGGCGCTGGGCGAGTACTACCGCACCATTCCGGACGCGGCGTTCGCTCAGGTCCACGACAATGCCGTCGCTCAGAAGACGATCCCACAGGTCGGAGCCGTCGATGCGGTGCGCATCACCGACGACACCGCGATCGCGCAGGTCCAGGCAAGTTTGCCGAGCACCGGCGAACAGTCGTGGCGCACGTTCGACCTCGAGCGCCAGGACGGCACGTGGAAAGTCTGCGATCCCAGCAAGTAAGCACCTGAACAGAAAATGCGCGCCGACGAGAAATTCGTCGGCGCGCATTTTGTTCTGTGAAGCGCAGTTGTGAAGCCGATCAGCCTGCGGACACCGAGCGTCCGGCCGACTTCAGGTCGTTGCACGCCTCGACGACGCGAGCCGTCATGCCTGCTTCGGCCTTCTTGAGGTAGCTGCGCGGGTCGTATGCCTTCTTGTTTCCGACCTCGCCGTCGATCTTGAGGACGCCGTCGTAGTTGGAGAAGAAGTGTCCGGCGATCGGACGGGAGAACGCGTACTGGGTGTCGGTGTCGACGTTCATCTTGACGACGCCGAAGTTCAGCGAATCCTCGATCTCGGACTTCAGCGATCCCGATCCACCGTGGAAGACGAAATCGAAGGGCTGCGAGCCTGCGGCCAGGCCGAGCTTGGCAGCGGCGACCTTCTGGCCCTCTTCGAGAACCTCGGGCTTGAGCTTGACGTTGCCCGGCTTGTAGACGCCGTGGACGTTGCCGAAGGTGGCTGCGAGCAGGTACTTGCCCTGTTCGCCGATGCCCAGAGCATCGACCGTCTTCTCGAAGTCTTCACTCGAGGTGTAGAGCTTGTCGTTGATCTCGGCCTCGACGCCGTCTTCTTCGCCGCCGACGACACCGATCTCGACCTCGAGGATGATGCGTGCAGCCTTGGAGAGGGCGAGCAGTTCCTTGGCGATTGCCAGGTTCTCGTCGATCGGGATAGCCGAGCCGTCCCACATGTGCGACTGGAACAGCGGGTTACGACCGGCGTCGACGCGCTCCTGCGAGATCGCGAGCAGCGGACGCACGTAGGTGTCCAGCTTGTCCTTCGGGCAGTGGTCGGTGTGCAGCGCGATGGTGACGTCGTACTTTGCCGCGATCACGTGTGCGAACTCGGCGAGCGCAACAGCGCCGGTGACCATGTCCTTGACGCCCAAACCGGAACCGAACTCGGCGCCGCCCGTCGAGAACTGGATGATGCCGTCACTGCCGGCGTCCGCGAAGCCCTTGATGGCTGCGTTGATGGATTCGGAGCCGACACAGTTGATGGCGGGGAAGGCAAAGGAATGCTCCTTGGCCCGACCAAGCATCTCGGCATAGACCTCGGGAGTTGCGATAGGCACGGCGGGAGTCCTCCATATACGTGTCGTTCGGAGCGCTCGGCGATGTGAAAGCGCTTCGTGTGGTCCTAGCAGTATGGCAAGTCCGACTCGTCACGTCTCTTTGCGGTCTCGGCCGCCGCCACCGACGCGATGACCTGCGGTGGTGGGAAACACTCAGATTCGGCCGGTACTCTGGCCCCCGTGAATGTGCAGGCAGCAACTGAATCCGTGACGAACCTGGCCTTGCTGCCCGGCTTCCTCGATCCCGTGAACCTCTTGAATTCCTTCGGAACGTGGGTTCTGGTGGGACTGCTTCTGGTGGTCTTCATCGAATCAGGGCTGCTGTTTCCGCTCTTGCCCGGCGATTCTCTGCTCTTCACCGCAGGGCTGATCGCGGCTTCCAAGTCCACCGAGATCGAACCGTTCGCGCCGCTGTGGGTGCTCCTGGTGACGATTCCGATCGCCGCGATTCTGGGTGACCAAGTCGGGTTCTACATCGGCGCCAAGGGCGGAACTGCCCTGTTCAAGACGGACGACGCGCGGTTCTTCAAGAAGAAGTACATCGACGAGTCGCATGCCTTCTTCGAAAAGCACGGCCCGATCACCATTATCCTGGCGAGGTTCGTGCCGATCGTGCGTACTTTTGCACCGGTTGTCGCGGGCGCCTCGAAGATGAAGTACTCACTGTTCCTGACCTACAACATCGTCGGCGGCATCCTGTGGGGTGCCGGTGTGACTTTGCTCGGCTACCTCCTGGGGCAGATCGAATTCATCCGCGACAATGTCGACTACATCTTCATCTTGATCGTCCTGGTGTCGGTTCTGCCGATCGTCTTCGAAATCGGAAAGCGAATTCTGGCGTCGAGACGTGGTGAATCGGCGAATACTTCCACTACGGACAATTCGACGGTGACAGTCCCCGAAGACCCCACCCCCTGATTGCAGAACGAGGCGAAGAACTGACCACGATGACGCTCGCATCCGGCAGTTTCTCCCCACTCGAGACTGCCGGGCCCCTGTTGGTCTGGATTATCGTCGTCACGTTCGTCTTCATCGAGTGCGCGATCATCCTCGGGTTGTTTCTCCCCGGCGACTCACTGCTGATCACAGCCGGAATCGTGCTTGCCGGTCACGAATCCGGTGCAGGCCACGTGTGGGCGCTGTCGGTGGGCGCGATGATCGCTGCCATTGCCGGCAACCAGGTCGGGTACGTCATCGGCCACCGGACGGGCAACCACATCAAAGCCCGTAAGGGCGGCAAGTACTTCACCGAGAAGAATCTGCACCGCGTCAACATCCTGTTGGAGAGACACGGGTTCTGGGCCGTCCTGATCGCCCGCTGGGTTCCGTGGGTTCGCACCTTGTGCCCGATGGTCGCAGGCGCAGCCAAGATGAACCACACGCGCTACACCATCGCGAGCACCATCGGCGCGATCATCTGGGCACCGGTGCTCCTGCTGCTCGGTTTCTACGGTGGCTCGTTCCTCGATCGCGTTCCGTGGTTGCTGCCCGCCGTGCTGATCGTGATGATGGTCAGCTTGGTCATCGGCACCGCTTTGGGAATCTGGCAGTACCGCAAGGAAATGGCCCGACCGGCCGAAGACGTCGAGGTCGAAGAGGTTCTCGACTAGAAGCTGTCTGCTCAGTGCAGGTGGCTCTGGTCCCACGCCGGAAGCGGGTCCTCGTAGTGAGTCCAGGCCCGCGGTCCTTCGCGTAGTTCGTCATCGGTCAGCAGAGCCGGATCGAGGATTCGCGATGGCGCCGCCGGGTCGAGTTTCACTCCGATGAACACGATCTCCTGCCCTGGCACCTCCGCTGCCGACGCCCACAGTTGCGCCGGTTCGACGACGAGGTTGGGGCCTGCCTGCGACCAGATAGCGGCGAACTCGGGCCTACTGGCGATCCAGCAGAAGCCTTTGCTTCGCAAGAGTCCCGCGAACTGACCGAGCGCAGCCTCGAGTCGCGCCGGATGGAAGGGGCGTGAGGCTCGATACGTGACGCTGCGTATTCCGTATTCCTCGGTTTCCGGGGTGTGCCCGCCGGCCAGCTCCTCGTCCCAACCGGGTACTTGCGCAGCCAGTTCCAGGTTGTAGAGACCGGTTTCGAGGACGCGATCGAGGGTGACTTTTCCGTGGTCGGTCCGAATCAGCTGAGCAGTGGGGTTGAGCCTTCGAAGCGTTGCCTCGACGGTTCCCGCCGCCCGCGGACTCACCAAGTCGGTTTTGTTCAGCAAGATGACGTCGGCGAACTCCACCTGATCGACCAGGAGATCGGAGATGCTGCGTCCGTCCCCCTCCCCGGCTTCGAGGTTGCGCTCGTCCAGTCGCTCGCCTTTTGCCAGCTCGCCGAGGAAGGTCGACGCGTCCACCACGGTCACCATCGTGTCGAGCTTCGCGAGCGCGCCGAGGCTGAAGCCGTCCTCGAATTCCCAGTCGAAGGTGGCCGCCACCGGCATCGGTTCGGAGATGCCGGTGGACTCGATCACCAACTGATCGAACCGCCCCTCGCGGGCCAGCGCGCCGACGGCGTCGATCAGATCCTCGCGCAGCGTGCAGCAGATGCATCCGTTGGTCAGCTCGACCAACTTCTCCTCCGTGCGATCGAGGTGGCCCTGGCCCGCGACGAGGGCCGCGTCGATGTTGATCTCGCTCATGTCGTTGACGATGACGGCGACCCGACGGCCGTCGCGATTGGCGAGGATGTGATTGAGGAGTGTGGTCTTGCCTGCGCCCAGAAATCCGGACAGCACGGTTACCGGTAGCTGCTTCATACCTTAATGATAACCATTGTCATTATCGACAACGGGAGGCGGGCCTACTGCACTGCGGACGCACTACCCGAGAACTGGCTCTCGGGCCTCGGCAACCCGAAATGATCACGAAGCGTCGTACCCGTGTATTCGGTCCGGAACAGACCGCGATCCTGCAGGATCGGGACCACACGTTCGGTGAAGATTTCGAGTCCACCCGGGTAGTACGGCGGCATGACATTGAATCCGTCAGCAGCATCGCTGGTGAACCATTCCTCGATCGTGTCGGCCACCTGCTCGGCGGTTCCGGCAAACACCCGGTGTCCGCGCGCACCCGCCAAACGATGAAGCAGGCCCCGAACCGTCGGACGCTCACGCTCGACTATGCCGGCGATCACCTGCAATCTGCTTTGCTTGTTGTCGGTGACATCACCTGCCGCCGCGAACAATTCGACGGGAACCGGTGCATCCAGTTCCAGATTCCGAACATCGGTCCCGGTGAGTGCACCGAGTTGCGCGAGCCCGTACTCCGGCGAGGTCAACTCGTTGAATTCTCGCTCCAGCGCTTTGGCTTGTTCCTCGGTGTCACCGATGAACGGGCTGATTCCCGGCAGAATCTTGACATGATCGGGGTTGCGCCCGAACTGCGCAGCCCTCGACTTGATGTCGGTGTAGAACGCCTGCGCATCGGAAAGTCTCTGGTGCGCTGTGAAAATCGCCTCCGCATACTGACCGGCAAACGCGCGACCGTCGTTGGACGCCCCGGCCTGCACCAGCACCGGGTATCCCTGCGGCGTTCGCGGTGCGTTGAACGGTCCCCGCACCCGAAGATGCCGGCCGACGTAGTTGATCTCGTGAATCTTGTTTCTGTCCGCGTAGATTCCGTTCTCCCGGTCCAGACTGATCGCGTCGTCCTCCCAGCTGTCCCACAACCGCACCACCGCGTCGACGAATTCCCTTGCACGCGAATACCGGTCGCCGTGGTCCGGATGCTTGGCCAGCCCGAAGTTGGCGGCAGCCAGATCCGTACCCGTGGTGACGATGTTCCACCCAGCGCGTCCGTTCGAGATGTGGTCGAGCGAGGCGAACAGCCGAGCCAGGTTGTACGGCTCGTAGTACGTGGTCGACGCCGTCGCGATCAATCCGATCCGCTCGGTTGCCACTGCAATGGCCGTCAACAAGGTGATCGGCTCCAACGTCCCTGCGGGACCGTGCTCGACGTCGCTGCGCAACGCGGGACCGTCGGCGAAGAAGATTCCGTCGAACTTCGCCGCCTCAGCAGTGCGAGCGATCTCCTGGAAATACGTGACGTCGAACAGACGTTCCGGCGTTGTCCACGGATGACGCCACGCCGCTTCGTGATGACCGGCGGGGTGGATGAACGCGTTGAGGCTCAGTTGGCGCGGAGAATCAGACATGCCTGAATGCTGGCAACTGCCGCCGCAGTCCGACAGGGTTAGGGTTCGCGTGATTCCAACTCGGGGTTGGCAGCTCGGTATCGTCACATGGGTGAGCCGCGTAGTCGTAGCCGAGTTCGTACCGTCCGGATCGACAGCATCGGTTCTTCACCAGTGGTGTGAGGTCTTCGCCGAAGGCCAGCGTCACCTGTCCGGAACCGCGCCGACAGCGACGGCGCTGATGGAAATGATCGAGGCCGAGGACGGTTCAGTCGATGTATGGCGTTGGATCGCACGCGACGGCGGAACGGACGAAGTCCTCGGCATCGCCCAGGCGCGACGCAACTCGGCGGAACCTGATCTCGCAGAATTTCGGATGTACGTGACACCCCACGCGCAGCGACGAGGGGTAGGACGAGCGCTTGCCGAACTCGCCGAAGTCGACATCGCCGGGTTCGGCGTGCGAAGAATCAGAGTGACGGCGCTCGTCGGAAGCGCAGCCGAGCATTTCCTGGGATCGTTCGACGGCCACCGTGTGTTGCTTCGGTTGGCCAACCAGGTTCAGCACATCAGCCCTCCCACCGCACACAGTGCCCGCCCCGGCTATCGAATCGTCAGTTGGCGCAACCGAACCCCGGACGAGCTGGTCCACTCCTTCTCGGAGGCATTGAACCGACTCCTCGACGCGCCGGGCGCCGAACTGCAGATGCCCGAACGTAATTGGGGAGCCGACGAGGTCAGATCGTGGGAACAGAAGATGACGGGTGGCTCTCAGGTACTCCTGGTGTGCTGCGCGGTCGACGACAGCGTCGGCGAAGTAGCCGCAGCGACAGTGGTGACGGTGGACGAACATGACAGCACCCACGCATCGCAGCATGACACCGTGGTACTTCCCCAGCACCGCGGACACGGTCTCGCTCGGTGGGTCAAGGAGCAACAAGCGTCTGTGTTGGCAGCTGAATTTCCCTCGCTGCGAAGAATTTACACAACGGTGAACGCGGAAAATCACCCGATGCTGACCGTCAATCGGAGCCTGGGATACCAGACCGTTGCGGAGCGGATCCTGGTGGAGATCAGGAGAGTCGAGAGTGCGTTGCACAAGCCTCGGTGACGATCTTCCTCCACAGGAGCGGGTGAGACTGCCAGAAGTTGTGCGCGACACCGTCGACGACCTCGAAACTACCGTTAGGCACGAGCTCGGCCAGTTGCTGCAACGGCCACGACGGGCGAATATCGTCGGCCGCCGCGAGAAATGTCATGGGCACGGGTGAGTCGGCCAACTGCCGAAACAGCTGTGGTTCATGGATCCATTCGATGAACGATTCTTGAAGCGATTGCCAGACAACAGGTTCCCAAGGTATCTGCGGGTCCGGCTCGATTCCCGCTTCGTACTGCTTCGACCAGGTCCGGTCCTTGTGGAGGCCGTGCCCCGCGATGCCGACGACGCCGGACACCGATTCCGGACAGTCGAGTGCGTACCGCACCGCCAAGTCGGATCCCCACGAGTGCCCCAACACGACCCAGCTGTCGATCTCGAACGTGCGTCGGACGAGTTCGAGGTCCGCAACCGCCTGCGCCATCGTATGAGCGCCGCCACCGGACCGGCCGACTCCTCGTGGCTCAGGGCACCACGCGCGCATTCCTTCCGGAACCAGCTCGTCGTGAGCAAGATAGTGAACGCATCCCGGGCCGCCGGAGAGAACCAGAACGTCCGCCCCTGCCCCACCGACATCGATGTGAAGACGTACGCCGTCCGTGTCGACCACGTGCCGGGATTCCATGAGGGAAAGCCTAACGCTTACGCGGGTATCCAGCCGCCGAGACGACAAAGGCCGCCTCCATGAGCATCCACCCACCCACCTGCACCGAGAGGTCTCGCTCGGGCACGCTCGACGAGCGCACCGTTCCGGCGGCGAAGGTGGCGATGTCGCCGGACAGACTCGGCAACTGAGCATCCTTGGTCCAGTCGTGCCCGAACAGCGGCAGACCTTCGATCTGCAGTCTGTTGTTCCAGGCCGCTTCCGCGGAGGACAGAACGATCTGCGCTGCGAGTTCGCGCGCTCGCAGGTCCTCGTGAGTCTCCCAGGACAAGTTCACCACCACGAACGCGAGGTAGCGAGCCAGGATTGCGTTGAACAGTCCGCCGTCGCCTCCGCCACCGCCCGTGATGACTCCGTACTCGGTCATTCCGTCGTACACCGCGTCGACGAGTTTGTGGACTCGCTCGCGGTGGCGCGGTTCGCCCAATCGCGTCGACAACTCGGTTTCCAACCCCAGCGTGACGCCCTGACAGTACGAATAGATCGCGCGCTCGAGGGTGCCGTCGCGGCGGATACCGTCGAAGATCAGTCCGGAGTCCGGATCCCGCAGCGTCTCGTCGATCCAGTCGGCCGTTGCCTGCGCGCGCCAGAGTTTTCCGGTGCGCGCCAGCATGATTCCGGCGGGTCCGTTTGCCGGGGTGTTGTAGAAATCGGAACCTTTGCACCACGGAATACCGCCGCCGTCGGCCGGGGACCACGAATCGAAGAGTTGCGATTCGAGCGCCTGGACCGCGGTCCGGTGATCGACCGAGAACATACGTTGAGCACGTTCGAGCGAGAGGCCCAGCCACGCCATGTCGTCGTAATAGTTGTTGGTCCACGCCGAGACGTTGCGGACCCGCACACTGCGGGCAACCTTCGCCACCCGGCGACGACGCTTGGGCGT
The DNA here is from genome assembly GCF_030056745.1 of Rhodococcus sp. IEGM 1406. NCBI lineage: Bacteria > Bacillati > Actinomycetota > Actinomycetes > Mycobacteriales > Nocardiaceae > Rhodococcus > Rhodococcus sp. IEGM 1406. Next base: position 456,798 of record NZ_JASHKO010000005.1, read on the forward strand.
CGGGTCACGTTCGAGCGCGTCGATTGCAGTGTCGAGCAGGTGTGCTTGCCACCAGTAGTGCCACGGCTTGAACATCCGCTCGCGCCGAACAGCGGGCCAGGCAACCACGCCGAGTGCTGTCCGGGGCATTCCCCACAGGCGCCGAAGGTGACGACTGACTATCGCGCCCTCAGCCGCATCGGCTCGCTCTGCCCACACTTCCTGCATAACTACCTATCCTGTCTGGTCGAGGCGCTACGCGCTAGCCGGAATTCGCGAGCGAGATCAGCGGGAATCGGCGAGATCGGCATGCTCACGTACCCACGCGTGCATCGCAATCCCGGCCGCGACACCGGCGTTGATGCTGCGAGTCGACCCGAATTGCGCGATCGAGACCGTCATGGACGCAACCTCTTTCGCATGATCGGTCACTCCGGGCCCTTCTTGACCGAACAGCAGGATGCACTCTCGCGGCAGGCTTGCCGTTTCCAGCGGCACCGACCCCGGGGTGTTGTCGACGGCAACGATCGTGAGTGAATTCTCACGGGCGTACTCGACGAGCTCGCTGATGTCGGCGTGGTGAACGATGTGTTGGTATCGATCGGTCACCATGGCGCCCCGCCGATTCCAGCGCCGACGCCCCACGATGTGGACCGCGGCCGCAGCAAACGCGTTTGCCGTGCGAACCACCGTGCCGATATTGGCGTCGTGCGCGAAGTTCTCGATGGCGACATGCATCGTGTGACGGCGCGAGTCGATGTCCTCGACTATCGCTTCCCGCGTCCAGTACCGGTACTCGTCCAAGACGTTTCGACGATCACCCTCGGCCAGAAGTACGGGGTCGTAGCGCTCGTCTGTCGGCGGTTCCGTGTCGTGCTCCTCGGCCCACGGCCGGACGCCGTTGGGGTTCTCGCCCCACTCGGTGGGTCCCGGTTCACCGGCCCCACCGGAGACGTCGTCGGCTGCGACTTCGGTCATCAGTACACCTCGTTGGAATCTGCAGCCACCGTGAAGCCGTGCGTGGTCTGATCGTTGACACACGAGACGTCTGTCGCGGTGGTCGTACAGGTGAAACCCAGTTTGCTCAGCGGTTGACCGGCCGCCAACACCGGATCGGCGTCGGGACCGCCCGAGGTGTACACCTCTCCGCCCGAACACATGAAAGCACCCTCACCCTCGTCGGTGACGCGAATACCGTTGCCCCAGTTGACCATGCAGCTCTCCGGCCGCGGCGGAACCGGAGTGGTCGTTCCCTCGCACCCGGCTTCGATTCTGGTGGGCAACTTGATGATGCCGCACTGGAAGTTCCCGTCGGGAGTGGTGAAGTAGTACGACTCGTTGCGCTCGAACTGCACGTCCGTGAGCGTCGTCGTCGGTGGCAGCGTCGTGGTCGGTGGTTCGGTGGTCGTGGGGACGACGGGCGCGACGGTGGTGGTTGTCGTCGGCACTGCGGTAGTGGTGGTCGAACTTGGCTGCGCCGCTACGGTCGGCGCTGAATCCGCCTCCCCGCCGCACCCTGCGAGCACGAGCGCCGACCCGACGCCCAACAAGACGAACCCCACCCGAACACGAACCACCCGACTACCTCCACACACGTCATCTTGGCCCAGCAACAGCCGACAGTGCACTCTATCGTGTGGTCGACTAAGTGCTGGTGACGCGCTTGTTCATCAGCCGTGAGAGCCACGCGGGCGAGAACCGCGACGCACTGAGAAAGAGCTTCGCCTGCGTTCCGACCGGGTAGTGAACCTTGTGTAAGCGTCCGGCGCCGCGTGTGGCCGCCCACAGTTCCTTCGCGACGTCGGTGGCAGTCAGCTTGATACCCAACGATCTGGTGGCTCCGGTGTCCATTCCAGTGACCATCGCGGTCTGGACGAACAACGGCCAGAGCGCGAGAACACGGATGTCGTGCTGTGCCCATTCCAGATCGAGTGCCTCGGTCAGGCCGCGGATCGCGAACTTGGTTGCACCGTACGTCGCCAGTTCGGGCTGGCCGTAGATCGCCGAAGCGGAGCACAGATTGACCACCTGAGCGCCGACGGTATCGCGGAGGTACGGGAAAGCCGTGTGCGTGCCGTTGAGGGTGCCGGTGATGTTGATGTCGACCATTCGGCGATGCGCCGCAAGAGAAATATCCTCGAACCGTCCCGAGGAGAGCACGCCCGCATTGTTGATCAGGATGTCCAGACGCCCGGACTCCCCGGCAAAATCGGCCAGACACTGCGCCCATCCCACCGGATCGGTGACGTCCAGGACACCCGTCACGACGCTCCCACCGAAACCGTCGATCTCGGCCTTCAAGGAGGCAAGGCCGGCGTCGTCGATGTCGAACGCGCCGACGCGGTATCCGTTGCGCGCGAACAACAGCGACGTCTCCCGCCCGATTCCAGCCGCAGCACCGGTGATGAAGACGTTCGGTTCGCTCATCCGGTCAGGCTATCCTGGATGTGGAGGAAATCTGATGAATCACCGTCGCGTCGTACACACCGTGTGTTTCATCGCGGTGGGATATCTGATCGTGCTCGCGGTGTGGCTCGGATGGCTGGTCGAGCACACCCCACCTGGCACTCTGCCCTATCAGATCGGCGGGCTACTCGCCGCTTTCGGCTCGGTACTCGGATTCGGAATGGCCTGGGCCAATCGACCGACCCGCGCCGAGCGCAAGCTCGAAAAGCACGGCCTCGAAGGGTGGGCACGAATCGACAAGGTCACACCCCTGCGCCGAACCGTCGACGGCGAGTTGGCCAAGCTCGCACTCCGCCTCACGGTTCCAGGTTCCGATTCGTACTCGGGCCGGATCGAGTACGAGATCCGACCCGAGTTCAAAGACAAGATCACTCCCGGATCCACGGTCACCGTCATGGTGGACCCGAAGAACCGAGACCGAATCATGCTGTGCCCGTGAAAAACTAGACGCTCTTCTTGCGTCCCAGCGCCAACATGCCCTCCACCAGCATCAGTTGCGCTCCCGCGTACGACGCCAGGATCACACCCTCGGCAGCGGCGCGGCCGGCGGTCCCTCGAATGAACAGTCGACGCACCACGATCAGCCCGTCGGACGCGGTGAAGAGCACTCCGCCCAATCCGAGCCAGGAGCGTCGATCCTTGTTCGGGACGACAACGTCGAGCACGGCCTTGGACTGCGGTGCCAGAGCGGGGTCCGCCGACAACGTCGAGGTGGTTCCCAACATCAATCCGTATCCGGTGAGCGGCGTCGACACGCTCGGTGCCTTGGCACGGAGCAGACCGGACGCCGTCGACCAACCGCTGATGCGGGGTTTGAGGGCAGCACGGGTCGGCCGTGCCCCGCGGCGCAGGAGAAGAGCCGAGTAACTGGCCTGCATCACCGCGAACGACGACGCGCCCTTGATCAGACGAGCATCGTTGTCCGGGTCGATCATGAACACGTCGCCGACGGTCGCAGCGGCGAGGCCGGCGAGAAGCAGTGCGGTATCGGCTGTTTCCGTCTCCGAGCGCTTGCGCAGCACTCGGGCCGCCAAGGCAGGTGCAATCAGCGGCTTCGCGATCTGCTGAACCCGCTCGTTACCGACCACTGCCCCGACCACCGTCGCTGCCGTCGCCGCCGCAAAAACTGCGTGCTCGATGCCCCACTTGCCCGCCATCACAATCCTCCTGTTGGTTACACGTCCAACAGCGACCGTACTGGGTCACTCAGGCAGCATCGCCGGATTTGACGTCCGCGCCGTAGACATCGACGTATTCCTGCCCCGACTGGTCACAGAGCACTGACATCAATTCGTCCGTCGCCGCGCGCACGACGGCCTGGTAGCCACGAAGTTCGCGGTACCGAGAGAAGTCGATCGGCTCCCCTACCGTGATCCGGACCTTGCTGAAGCGCCACATCCGCGTACCCGGCGGGTTGACTGCGTCGCCGCCGTGCACGACGACGGGAATGACCGGCGCCCCGGTTTCCAAGGCGACACGAATCGCTCCGGTCTTTCCCTTGTACAGGCATCCGTCGGGCGATCGCGTTCCCTCGGGATAGATCCCCCAGACGCCGCCTTTGTCGAGAATTCCGATGGCCGTGTCCAATGCCGCACGGGAGGCATCGGCGCCACTACGGTCGATCGGCACCTGACCCGCCCCACCGAAGAACCAGCGCTGCATCGCGCCCTTCACACCGGTCCCGGTGAAATATTCACTCTTCGCGACGAAGGTGATGCGTCGGCGCACCATGAGGACCAGGAAGAACGAGTCGACGACTGCCCGATGGTTTCCGGCGAGAATCACCGGCCCTTTCTTGGGGATGTGGTGCTGCCCCTCGATCGTCGGCCGCCCGAACAGCCAGAGGACCGGGCCGATCAGAACGTATTTGAACAGCCAATAGAGCACAGGGCATCACCTTTTCCGTCTAGTAGACAGTGTCTACGTCCAGAATAATAGACACTGTCTTCCATGACTGTCAGCAGCCTTCGCGAAACACTCGTCGCCACCGGCGTCGAGATTCTCGATGCCGACGGCGCCACAGAACTGACGCTACGGGAGATCGCGCGTCGGGCGGGCGTGTCGCACGGCGCCCCGCGGAGATACTTTCCGACCCACAACAGCCTGCTTGCCGCAATTGCCTCACACGGCCTGCGCGATCTCACCGAAAGACTCCAACCGGCACTTGTCGGCAAACAACCCGCTCGTAGCCGATTGATCTCGGCAGCAATCGAATACGTGTCATTCGCCCAGGAGCGGCCGGCGATGTTCGAGTTGATATTTCGCCACGACCTCCTCGAAGCCGCCGGCAGCAACCTCCGAGAGTCGTCACTCCCGCTCTTCGCCGCCCTGCAAGCCTTGACCGAAGAGGCCGACGCGTCCGATCCCACCACTTCTGCGGTGAACATCTGGACCGGAACCCACGGCATCGCAGTGCTGGCGGCAAATCGAAGCCTCGCGCTCGTTGCACCAGGCCTCGACATCGCGACACTGGTCACCACGAGTGTCACGGACCACCTTTTACGGACTCGTTGATTTACATAGTTACCCTATGCAATAATATTTTTCGTGACAGATGAAGAGCAGCAACTGCACGAACTACTCGTCGACCTCGTGAGCAACACGCACCGCTTCGCGAAGCTGGCAGGTTCTTTCGCGTCCGATCAGTACCCACGCGCCTGGCTGCGCGCGCTCTCGCTCCTCGAGGAATACGGCGAAATGCGGATCAGCGATTTCGCTCGACTCGACAGAAGCTCGCAGCCCTCTGCCACTGCCCTACTGCGCAAACTCGGCGAGAACGGTTACGTCGAACGCCGCGCCGACCCGGAGGACGCCCGCGCAGTGCGCGTCGCCATGACCGAGAAGGGTCGAAAGATCCTGAACGACGGCCGAAACGAGATCGCCGACGCTCTAGTCCCCCACTTCGTCGAACTCGGGCCCGAGCAGATCAAGAAACTGGCCGACGGATTGGCCGAATTGCGGTCCATCATCAAGACTTCCGACCCCAGCTGAAATACCCACCACTGAAAAAGGAGGTGGCCGTGAGCAACACGACCGCGACATCAACGCACCAGAACGAGGCTCCGCCGAGCCTCCTGAAACAACCGAAAGCGGTGTGGGCGGTAGCCTTTGCCAGCGTCATCGCCTTCATGGGCATCGGATTGGTCGATCCGATCCTCAAGCCGATCGGCGAACAACTCGACGCCACACCGTCGCAGGTTTCGCTCCTGTTCACCAGCTACATGCTCGTCACCGGCGTGGCCATGCTCATCACCGGTGTGGTGTCCAGCCGCATCGGCGCCAAGAAAACACTTCTTGTAGGCCTTGCCATCATCATCGTGTTCGCCTCTCTGGCAGGCGCTTCCAGCACCATCGGCCAGATCGTCGGATTCCGTGCCGGCTGGGGACTGGGCAATGCACTCTTCATCGCAACGGCATTGGCGGCCATCGTCGGCGCGGCCAGCGGCGGCGTCGCACGGGCAATCATCCTCTACGAGGCTGCACTGGGCATCGGTATCGCGGTCGGACCGCTGGTCGGCGGCGTTCTCGGTGACATCAGCTGGCGCGCACCGTTCTTCGGCGTCGCAGCCCTGATGGCGGTTGCTTTCATTCTCATCGTCGTGATGCTTCCGAGCGCACCCAAGCCCGAACACCACACGTCCATCGCTGCACCGTTCCAGGCGCTGCGACACCGCGGGCTACTCACCGTTGCCATCACCGCGCTGCTCTACAACTACGGATTCTTCACGCTGCTCGCGTACACACCGTTCCCCCTCGACATGGGGGCGTACCCGATCGGATTCATCTTCTTCGGCTGGGGCCTGATGCTGGCGATCTCGTCGGTTTTCCTCGCTCCTCGCCTGCAACGACGCTTCGGCACACTACCGATGATGATGCTGGCGCTGACACTGTTCGCACTCGACCTCGGCATGATGGCGCTCTTCACCGAGAACAAGATCGTCTTGATCGTGGGTGTCGTCCTCGCCGGGTTGTTCCTCGGTGTGAACAACACACTCATCACCGAAACCGTCATGATCTCGGCGCCCGTGGAACGGTCGACCGCCTCGGCTGCTTACAGCTTCGTTCGATTCGTCGGCGGCGCCGCAGCTCCGTGGGTAGCCGGCAAGCTCGGCGAGTCCAACGTCCACATGCCGTTCTGGGTCGGCGCGGTGCTCACCCTCGCCGCCGTGTTCGTCCTGTCGAGCGGACGCAAGGTCCTCGCACACGTCGACGACCACGATCCCGCGCCGCACAGCGTCGACGAAGCACTCGCCGTCACCGTAGGCGACTGACCCTGTGAGTGGTTGAGGAGTGCAGGGACTCCTTAACCACTCACGGGGCATCAGCTCAGGTTCAGATCTTCCAGGCCCAGCAGCGATCGGTACTCGACGCCCTCGGCGCCGATAATCGCGTCCGCACCCGTCGCGCGATCGACGACGGTAGCGACTCCGACCACTGTGGCCCCTGCCTCGCGCAGAGCCTTCACTGCTGTCAACGGAGAATTGCCCGTCGTGGTCGTGTCCTCGACAACCAGGACACGCTTGCCCACGATGTCCGGGCCCTCGATCTGACGCTGCATCCCATGAGCCTTCGCAGCCTTGCGAACGACAAACGCGTCGATCGGGCGTCCGGGAGCGTGCATCACCGCCATCGCAACCGGATCGGCGCCCATCGTCAAACCTCCGACGGCGTCGAAATCCCAGTCCGCGACCAGTTCACGCAGCAGCGAGCCGATCAGCGGCGCCGCCTTGTGGTGAAGTGTCGCGCGGCGAAGGTCGACGTAGTAGTCGGCTTCCTTGCCCGAGGACAACGTCACCTTTCCGTGTACAACAGCCAATTCGCGCACCAGCGCAGCCAAATCCTCACGATCGCTCATGAGTGCTCAGCCTACCGACCACCGGCTTATGCTCGGCTTCTGCCTCTGGGCTACGTTCGGCTGCTGCCTCTGGGCTACGTGCGCCCGCGGCCTCGTCCAACGATGTTGGTCAACCGGCGAACCAGCCCCTTGGGAACCAGACGCCCAGCCGTCGTGAGGACCTTGTACTGAATTCCCGGAATGCTGATGACCTTGTTGTCACCGAGATCCTTCATCGACGCCGCAACCACCTGGTCGACGCTCAGCCACATCGGCTTGGGGATCGTGGACATCTCGATGCCCGCACGCTCGTGGAACTCGGTGCGGATGAAGCCCGGGCACAGCGCCTGAACGCGCACTCCCGTCCCGGCCAACCCGCCGGAAAGCCCTTCGGTGAACGAAATGACATAGGCCTTGCTTGCCGAATACGTCGAACCCCGTCCGGACAGCAGGCCCGCGACGCTCGCCACGTTGACAATCGTTCCGTGCGCCGACGCGATCATGCTGGGCAGCGCCGCACGGGTCAGCCGCATCACGGCGGTGACGTTGACGTCGAGTTGAGACTGAAGAAGCGCCGGATCTGCAGTCCAGAACTCGCCGGAGGTACCGAATCCGGCGTTGTTCACCAACACCTCGACGCCCTTCTCCAGACGAAGCGCGACGGTGTCGCGTCCAGCCTCCGATGCGAGATCGGCAACCAGAATCTCCGACTCGGTGCCGAACATCGTCTTCAACTCGGACGCGAGGTCGTGCAATCTGACCTCGTCACGTGCGACGAGAACCAGGTCGTATCCGAGGGAGGCGTATTTCTTGGCGAAACCGGCGCCGAGACCAGAGGTAGGTCCGGTCACCAGGGCAACGGGACGCACAGGGCGATCCGAGTGGGAAGTCGACATACCGGCCACGCTAGTGGTTATCGCGGCTGGACGGGAACCTTAAAGGTCAGTCGACCGGGCGAATTGTGCCCGAGCGCTGCGACGCCGGACGCTGAGCCGGCTTGTCAGCCGCCTCGGGCTTGCGCAGCGATTGATCCGGACGTGGCGCAGATTCCCGCGGTGCAGGCTCACGCGGTGCGGACTCACGCGGGGCAAATTCACGCGGCGGAGCTTCACGGGGCGGCTGCTCTTGACGCGAACGGGGCTGTTCTACCGGATCCGGAGTTGGGCGAGACTTCTCGGCGCCCGGCCGCGGGCGGCTCGGATCGTGATCGACCTCGAGTTCGTTGGGATCGGTGACGGGAGGCAGGACATGCAGAATGCCGGACAGGCGCGCAACCGACTCGATTGCAGCGTCCCAATCCCGGCCGTTACTGGTCACCGGAAGCGAACCGAGCGTCCACTGACCTTCGCTCCACAGCATGCTGATCGACGACGGAACCGATTCGGTGAACGCCACCATGCGCTGATCACAGACACGACGTGCGATCTCGAGATCGGTCGCGAAGACGACTCGTGAACCGATCGCACCCAGCAGGTTCAGGTCGCCGTCCTTGGGCGGAGCCGTCGATTTCAACCGAAGATCGATGTCGACGTCCGACCCGATCTCGCGGCGAACGGCGACGATGGTTGCGGTCTCTTCCAGGTCGAACAGCACGAACTGCTCTCCGCGACGACGGCCTCGGACGACGTCGGTGGCAGTCAGGTAGTCCTGCTTCGCCATGACCGCGCGATGCCATTCGCCCGCCAGCTGATCGTCAGTGGCCGTGTACGTGTATCCCTGCGCCTTGGCCCAGATCTGACGCACTCGCCCGGATTGATCTCGCCTCGTCCTGTCGACGTACAGGAGCGCACCCGCGCCTGCGAGTGCAATTGCTGCCAGTCCGAACCACATTCCAGTCATCACCCTCCAGGGTAGCGACTCGCGGCCTCAACCTCCCGCGACACCCTGGTGGACTCGCCTGATGTGTCGTGAACGACTCAGTTGCCGAACTTCGGCAACGACGTACTCAGAATCGTGTTGGCGGTCATCGTGCCGTTCTCCACCGGAGTTCCGTCGACGACGATGTTGTCTCCCGGTTGCAGATCGGCGATCGTGGCGCGGTTGAGCGCGATGAGGGTGGTGTCGGCTGTGGTCAGAACCGTCACCTGCGATCCACCGATCGAATCGATGACCAACGTGCCGCCGTCGTTCGACTTGACGGTGCCGACGGCTCCCCCGGCGTCGCCGATGACTTCGCCGAGCCCGCCCGGGAGCTGGCTGAGCGGGGAATCCGTCGTCGGAGTCGGCGCCGTGGTGCTGGCCTTCGGCGGTGTGGTGGTCGGCGCCTGCGTCGTGGTGGTCGGCGGAACGAAAGCGGTCTGGGTTCCCTTGTCGTTCGAACCGAACGCCGAGAACGCGACGATCGCGATCACGGCGACCAGGATCCCGACCACGCCGGCAGCCACCCACGTCGCGAGCTTGCGCTTCTTGCCGCCGCCCGACGACCCGTCTTCGATGAACGGCTGTTCCGGCGGAACTCCCCCGCCACCACCGGCAACCGGATACTGCTGTGTGTTTCCGTACTGCTGTGTATTCCCGTACTGATCCGGGTTCCCGTACTGCTGGGCCGTGTACGGCGGATATGCCTGCGTCGCACCCGGCGGCGGGGCCTGCGGATCGAACTGCGGGTTGTAGGCGGGGAAGGCCTGCGTGGGATTCGGCTGCTGCCCCTGCTGCCCCAAGTACTCCGTGTTCTGATCCGGGCCACCGTAGGGATACTGCTGTGCCCCCGGATACTGCCCCGCCCCCGGCTGCTGACCGAAGTACTCCGTCGGCTGGTTCGGATTCTGGCCGGACACCGTCCCGTACTGCTCTGTCGGCTGGTCGGGCGTACGCCCCCACACCTCGGTGGCCTCGGGATCCTCACGGCGCGGCCCACCCGAGTTACGCGGATCGTTCTGATCGGTCATGCCTGGCTCACCTTCGGTTGGGACGAAAGAGCGTCGAAGTCGTTCGGAGAGGCGCGGGTGCAGACATCCCCAGTTCGAGCATCCAGCCATCCAGGGTAGAACAAAATGCGAATGCCCCGCCGATCCACTTGGATCGACGGGGCATTCCACTTACCGAATCAGGACAGAACCAACTGATCCGCGTCCTCACTGACACCGACGTGCACGGTGTCGCCGTCCTGGACCTTGCCGGCTAGGAGCAGCTTGGCGAGCTGGTCGCCGATCGACTGCTGAACGAGTCGACGCAATGGCCGAGCGCCGTACAGCGGGTCGTAGCCGCGCACCGCGAGCCACATCCGGGCAGCACCGTTCACCTCGAGGGTGAGACGACGCGCAGCCAGACGCTTCTGCAGCTGCTCGAGCTGGATGTCCACGATGTGCTCCAACTGCTCTTCGGAGAGCGAGTCGAAGACGACCACGTCGTCGAGACGGTTGATGAACTCGGGCTTGAACGCGTGGCGTACCGCGTCCATGACCTGCTCCCGCGTGCCACCGGATCCCAGGTTGGAGGTCAGGATCAGGATGGTGTTGCGGAAGTCCACCGTGCGGCCTTGACCGTCGGTGAGACGGCCTTCGTCGAGCACTGCAAGCAGGACGTCGAACACGTCGGGGTGTGCCTTCTCGACCTCGTCGAAGAGGACCACCGAGTACGGGCGTCGCCGAACTGCTTCGGTGAGCTGGCCGCCGGCTTCGTAGCCGACGTAGCCCGGAGGGGCACCGACGAGTCGGGCCACCGAGTGCTTCTCACCGTATTCGCTCATGTCGATGCGGATCATCGCGCGCTCGTCGTCGAAGAGGAAGTCCGCCAAGGCTTTGGCGAGCTCCGTCTTACCGACGCCGGTCGGGCCGAGGAACAGGAAGGAACCGGTGGGCCGATTGGGGTCGGCGACACCTGCTCGGGCGCGGCGAACCGCATCCGAGACGGCGACGACGGCGTCGGTCTGGCCGACGACGCGCTTGCCGAGTTCGGACTCCATGCGGAGCAGTTTCTCGGTCTCGCCTTCCATCATCCGGCCGGCCGGAATGCCGGTCCAGGCTGCGACCACGTCTGCGACGTCGTCCGGCCCGACCTCTTCCTTGAGCATCACGTCACCGTCGGAGGCGGCTCCGGAAGCGACTGCTGCCTCTTCCAGTTCCTTCTCCAGCGCCGGGATGCGGCCGTAGCGCAACTCGGCTGCCTTGCCCAGATCGCCGTCACGCTCAGCGCGTTCGGACTCTCCTCGCAGGGTTTCGAGCTGTTCCTTCAGCACGCGCACCGAGTCGATGGCCTGCTTTTCGTTCTGCCAGCGGGTGCTGAGCTGATTGAGCTTTTCGCGATCGTCGGCGAGTTCCTGACGCAGCTTCTCGAGCCGAGCCTTGGACGCGTCGTCGGTTTCCTTCTCGAGTGCCACTTCTTCGATTTCGAGTCGGCGAACAGTGCGTTCCACCTCGTCGATCTCGACGGGTCGCGAGTCGATCTCCATACGAAGTCGCGATGCGGCTTCGTCCACGAGGTCGATGGCCTTGTCCGGCAGGAACCGCGAGGTGATGTACCGGTCCGACAGCGCGGCAGCAGCCACCAACGCGGAGTCGGTGATGCGTACGCCGTGGTGAACCTCGTAGCGCTCCTTGAGACCGCGCAGGATGCCGATGGTGTCCTCGACCGAGGGCTCACCGACGAGCACCTGCTGGAAACGACGCTCGAGTGCTGCGTCCTTCTCGATGTACTTGCGGTACTCCTCGAGCGTGGTGGCACCGACCAGTCGCAGCTCACCGCGGGCGAGCATCGGCTTGATCATGTTGCCTGCGTCCATCGCGGATTCACCGGTGGCTCCGGCGCCGACGATGGTGTGCAACTCGTCGATGAAGGTGATGACCTGTCCGGCACTGTTCTTGATGTCGTCGAGAACTGCCTTGAGGCGTTCCTCGAATTCACCGCGGAACTTGGCACCGGCGACCATGGACCCGAGGTCCAGGGACACGACGGTCTTGCCTCGAAGCGATTCCGGGACGTCACCCGCGACGATGCGTTGGGCAAGGCCCTCCACGATCGCGGTCTTGCCGACGCCGGGCTCACCGATGAGTACCGGGTTGTTCTTGGTACGACGCGAGAGCACCTGCACGACACGGCGAATCTCGGTGTCGCGACCGATCACCGGGTCGAGCTTGCCGCTACGTGCAGCTTCGGTGAGGTCGGTGGAGTACTTTTCCAGCGCTTGGTAGGTGCCTTCGGGCTCCGGGCTGGTGACGCGAGCGCTGCCGCGGACGGTGGTGAAGGCTTCACGCAATGCGTCCTGGGTAGCGCCATGACGTACGAGCAACTGCGCGACGTCGGAGTCGCCGGCGGCCAGTCCGTAGAGGACGTGCTCGGTGGAGACGTATTCGTCGTCCATCTCGGTGGCGAGGTGCTGAGCAGCAGTGAGTGCCGCGAGTGCCTCACGCCCGAGTTGCGGGGTGGAGCTTGCGCCGGTTGTCTTGGGCAGGCGATCGACGATTGCCTGTGCTTCACGGTGTACGACCGTGGGGTCGACGCCTACAGCTTTGAGTAGTGGGGCAGCGATGCCGTCGGTCTGGTCGAGCAATGCGACCAGCAGATGGGCAGGCCGGATATCGGGATTACCCGCCGACGACGCCGACTGCAGTGCAGCCGTCATCGCAGCCTGGGTCTTGGTTGTTGGTGTGAACGAGTCCACTTGTCACCTTTCTGGCGAAGTCGAACGGGAAGAGCCGCGACCGGTTGGTATTGCGACTGTGTCAATATGCTCAACGCGGACAAACTTGAGTCTATTCCGCTCAAGTTTGTTTTCGCCAGGCCGAGTTGGTTTCGTAGGTCACATTTTCAGCCGTACTAGAATTGTGGCGAGAGTTGCAGCTGGTGCGAAAGGGGGATGGATTGGATCCGACAGTGATCGCCCGTCTGCAAACCAGCCTCGATTCTCTGACTGACGACGAAGAGAGCCGTGCGCACTTCTCGGCAGTGTTCTACACCGGCCTCTTCGCGGAACATCCTCTGTACCGCTCATTGTTCCCGGCCGGGATGGAATCGCAGGGGCACCGTTTCTTCAGAGCGATCGAGTTCGTCGTCAAGAACCTTCCCCAGCATCGTCGGATCCGGAAGTTCCTCACCCAACTCGGCCGCGATCATCGCCGCTACGGCGTCGAGCGTGAGCACTACGAGGCTGCCGGTGTTGCACTCGAGCGCGCAGTTCGGTCGATGTACGGAACCAGCGCGCACAGTCGCTACAAGTGGACGCCGGAACTGGAGGACGCCTGGTCTCAGTTCACCGACCTCGTCGTGAGCACGATGGCCGACGGCGCCGAGTCCGATACGACCCCGGCACTCTGGGGCGCAACCGTGGTCAGCCACGAACGAGTCCTCGACGATCTGGCGATAGTGCGCCTCGAAGCCGACCCACCCATTCCGTACGGGGCGGGACAGTACGTCGGCGTTCAGATTCCCCAGCGCCCGAAAATGTGGCGGTACTACTCACCGGCGATTCCGACCAACCCTTTCGGTCAGCTCGAGTTCCACATCCGCAAGGTGTCGGGAGGATGGGTCAGCCCCGCGATCGTCAGCGAGACCAACGTCGGTGACCGCTGGGTCATGTCCACTCCCCTCGGCGGTCTCGAGGTCGATTTCACCAGCGACCGTGACGTTCTCATGATCGGATCCGGCACCGGCATCGCCCCACTGCGGGCACAGGTGATGGAAATGTCCCAACGCGCGCACAATCCGCGCGTGCACCTGTTCGTCGGCGGCCGGTATCCGTGCGACCTCTACGACCTCGAAACGCTCTGGCACATCTCGCTCAGTAATCCGTGGTTGACCGTCGTACCGGTTTCCGAAGAACCCGAAAACCCTTGGTGGCACAACGGACCGGTGCTTGAGCCACCCTTCGGAATGCACAGCCGACTGATCGGACCGATCGGAAAAGTGGTCTCGCAGTTCGGCTCGTGGGCCGACCGTCAGGTGCAGATCTCGGGGTCACCGTCGATGATCAAGACCACCGTCTACGCCTTGCGGGCCGGCGGAACTCCACTCGACCAGATCCGGCACGACCCGCTCTACTGACTACAGGAGAACTTTCATGGCCCAGCGAACCTGGTCGAGCACAGTCGTCGAACATCACCGTCTCCGTGAGGATCTGGCGGTTGTCCGCCTGGTCGGCGATGTCGTCCCCTTCCGCCCCGGCCAGTACGTCGATGTCAGCGTCCCGCAGAATTCGCGGTTGCTCCGCCGACTCTCCCCCGCCCTGCCTCCCTCACACGACGGGAAGTTGGAGTTTCACGTCAAGACGGTTCCCGGCGGTTGGGTCAGCGGTTCGATAGTCAAGGACACCCAGCCCGGTGACGTCTGGCAGATCCTCGACCCGCGCGGCAACCTGTCCGTCGACGAGAACGGCCCCACCGTCATCATGGTCGCGGGCGGAACCGGCTTGGCCCCACTCCGGTCGATCATTCTCGATCTGGCTCAGACCCCGAACCCGCCGCAGGTGTACCTCTTCTTCGGCGGCCGAACGCTTCGCGATCTCTATGCGGCGGACATGTTGTGGCTACTCGCCGATCAGTTTCCGTGGTTGCAGCCCATTCCTGTCGTCGAAGATCTCTCCGACGGCGGCCCGCCCGACGGATGGTTCGACCGTTTGAACGTCGACATCGGATTCGGCGACGATCATCTCATCGAAGGCACGCTCGCCGACGTCGTCGCGTCGTACGGTGCGTTCACCGAACATCAGGTCTTGGTGTGCGGATCAGCGGCCATGGTTCGATCGACGCGTGATCGATTGATCGAGGCCGGAACGCCGGCCGAGGTCATTCAGTTCGATCCGTACTGACGGTCAGTACGTCGGATCATTGCGAACGGTGTCGACGTCGATGCCCACCGCGCGAAGCCTGAATTTGGTGCTGTTGACCATGGATTCGCTGCCGACGACCTGGATGTCGTAGCCCGCCCAGTCCCCGAACGAGGTCACGACCTTTCCGACCTTGCCGACGATGCGCCTTGCCATGCCGATCGGCGGCAGCGGTTCCGGTTCGTTGTGCCACCACGGATTCTCGTCTTCTTCCGAGACCGGGATGATCGTGAGCCACGGGTGCTTCTCGGCCAGCTTCCACAGATGCGGAAGGTCGTAGAGATCGCACGGATGCTGTCCGGAGTAGAACAGTTGGACCTTGCGAGTGTTGCCGCGTCGGATCAGTTCGAGGATCTGAGCGCGAAGAGGCGCGACACCTGTTCCCGACGCGATCATCAAAAGGTCCTTGGAGTTCTCCGGAATCCCCAGGGCGCCGATGGGCGAACCGACCACCCAGGTGTCACCGACAGCGGTTTGGTTCACCATGACCGGGCTGACCCACCCGCCGGTGACCTGACGAACGTGGAACTCGAGGACTCCAGTCCCGTCGTACGGCGTGGCCGGTGAGAGGTAGCGCCACATCCGCGGCCTCGCGGCGACCTGCACGCTGACGTACTGACCGGCGCGGTATTGCATAGTCTGGTCGAGTTGCAGCCTGACGACGGCGACGCCCTTGATGACCGGGCGGCATTCGATGACGGTGGCACTCCAGGCGGGCGGGCCGTCCTCCGCGTTGGCGGCGTCCATCATCGCTGCCGAGATGATCGCGAGCGCGTTGCGCCATGCGCTGTCGACCTCGTCTGTCCACATTTCGGCGCCACCGAAAGTCTCGAGTGCTTCGATCAGGGCATTGCCGACTGCCGTGTAATGCTCGTCGGTGACGCCGTACTTGCGGTGATCGCGGCCGAGCTGCGCGAGGTACTCGAGTATCGCGTCGGACTCGTCGAGGCGTTCGACGACGTGAGCGATAGCGCCGACAAGCCGGTCCCGCTGCACATCCATCGCCGCCGGAAAGAACTCCCGCGTTTCGGGCGATCGAGCGAACAGGATCGAATAGAAGGTACGGGCGAGCCGTTCCGGACCATCTTCTACCGCAGCGACGGATTTGAAGCTCGACCGGACCAGAGAGATTGCTTGCGAATCCACGCTCATCCTCGTCCCGACTAGACGCGGCAAGACCCGCCGCGGAATTTCGTCTGCAGCTTATGTCACAAATGTCTGACTCGTAAATCATTCTGGACAAGTGTCACAATGCGACCCCATTTCGCGGTGTGACCGTCCCTTTCTTATTCTTGCGTGCAAGATAAACAAGAGCTTCGACACTCTCAATCGCCGAGCTAACGTTCAGCGAAATCTCAACCAGCCAAACAGGAGTCGTGCCGTGGATTTTGTTCGACAGGACGAATTGCCCACCGATAGCGGGCTTACGTCCCAGATCGCCTCCACCACCCCGACGCTGACCGAGCTTCAACGTCGGGAACTCGAGTGCGTCGAATTTTTCGACTCTCCGGAACTGGGCCACCTCCCGACGTCTCGGCGGCGCGAGGCCTTGCGTGAGCTCCACCGGACCGGTACCTACACGCACACAGCGGAGGAATTGCTCGTCGGCGCCAAACTCGCCTGGCGAAACCACGCCAGGTGCGTCGGTCGCGCGCATTGGCGGACCCTCAAACTCATCGACGCGCGCGATGCCGTCACGGCTTCCGCTCTCGCAGAAGCGTGCTGGGAGCACCTGCGACTGTCGACCAACGGCGGCGCTCTGCAGTCCGTCGTGACGGTCGGGCCGCTTCCCCGCGAGGACGGCCAGGAGTACCGCATCCTCAGCCCGCAACTGATCCGCTACGCCGGCTACCGGCAACCGGACGGCACCATCCTGGGCGACCCGTGGCACGTCGATCTCACCGCTCAGGTCACCGCGATGGGATGGAAGGGCGCCGGCACGGCGTTCGACGTTCTCCCCGTGCTGATTTCGGTTCCCGACGAACCCCTGCAGTACTTCGACGTCCCGACCGACCTCGTTCTCGAGGTCGAGATCGAGCATCCCGAATACAGCTGGTTCGCTGATCTGGGGCTTAAATGGCATGCCGTTCCCGCGGTCTCGGACATGAACCTCGACATCGGCGGAATCGTTTATCCCTGCACACCGTTCAGCGGTTGGTACGTCAGCACCGAGGTCGGTGCACGCAACTTCAGCGACACCGATCGCTACAACATGTTGCCGACCATCGGGGCGATGATGGAGCTCGACATGAGCCACGACCGCACGCTCTGGAAGGACCGTGCACTGGTCGAACTGAACCGCGCAGTTATCCACAGCTACCGCAAGGCCGGCGTCATCATGGTCGACCATCACACTGTCGCAAAGCAATTCATCGATCACATCGCGCGTGAGGACAAGGCCGGGCGCAAGTGCCCGACCGACTGGTCATGGGTGAACCCGCCCATGTCCAGCTCGCTCACGCCGACGTTCCACCGCCTGTACGACGAGCCCGATCTCGACATCCGGCCCAACTTCGTGACTAAAAAGAAGAAGGGCACTGACCAAGGCCGGTGCCCCTTCCACAACTGATCGCACTCAGAAGGGGATCTGCCCCAATCCGACACCGACCACGAGCATCGTGATCGAGATCAGGCCTGCTCGCCACAGGACCTTCTTGTGGTGATCCGCCAGGGACACACCGGCGAGCGTGACCAGCAGCAGGATCGCCGGGACCAGCGGACTCTGCATGTGCACGGCCTGCCCGGTGATCGAAGCGCGCGCCATCTCCACCGGCTCGATGCCGTACTGGGCTGCCGTCTCGGACAGCACCGGCAGCACACCGAAGTAGAACGCGTCGTTGGTCATGAAAAACGTGAGCGGAATGCTCAGGACGCCCGTGATGACGGCCAGATGCGGGCCCATCGCGTCGGGAATGACCTGGAGCAGCCACTCTGCCATCGCCTCGACCATGCCGGTTCCCTGGAAAACGCCGGTCAGCACCGCTGCTGCCAGCACCATCGCGACAACGGAGACGATGCTCGACGAATGGCGTGCGATTGCTTCGCCCTGATCCTTGACCGCCGGGAAGTTGACCGCGAGAGCGATCGACGACGCAATCATGAACAGCACCGGGATGGGCAGGATGTCCATCACGAGCACGACGAGAAGGATCGTCGTCAGCGCGGCGTTGAACCAGAGCAGCTTCGGTCGCAAGGTGTCCCGCTTGGGGTCGAGGCCGTCGATGAATCGTCCGGTGTCGCCGCCGTCGTCTTCGGAGTCGTTCGAGCCGCCGGTGCCGGCGCTACCGGTGCTGGAACTTCCACCGTTTCCGACCTTTTCGAGGATGCGCTCAGAAGTCAGGACCAAAGTCCCGATCCTGCGACGCTCCATGATCCCGAGGTGAATCGCGAATCCGAGCACCATGATCAGGCCGACGATCAACGACGGCACCATCGGGACGAACACGTCGGAGGGCGAGAGTCCCAGCGCGCTAGCCGCCCGCACGGTCGGGCCACCCCACGGAATGATGTTCATCGTCGCGTTGGACAAGCCGGCGATCACCGTCAGTACAACGGGACTGACACCGAGTTTGAGGTAGAGCGGCAGCAGCGCGGAGGTCACGATGATGAAGGTCGTCGAACCGTCTCCGTCCAGCGAAACCACCATCGCGAGCACCGCGGTGCCGACCACGAGCCGCATCGGATCGTCTCGCACCATCCGCAAGATGAGTTTGACCAGCGGATCGAAGAGGCCGACGTCGATCATGATTCCGAAGAAGATGATCGCGAAGAACAACAGCGCCGCGGTGGGTGCGAGCGACTTGATGCCGTCGGTGATCATGTCGCCGATGCCGAGGCCCGCTCCGGCGAGTAGTCCGAAGGCCACCGGCACCAGGGTCAGTCCCACCACCGGGGTCGCGCGTTTGGTGAGGATCAGGAACATGAACACCGCAACCATGAGGAAGCCGAGTGTGACGAGCATGATGAACTCCTTTTGTGCTGAGTTGCCGAGAAAAACGGCACGGCAAATCGAGCCGGTGACCTTCGTGGAGGTGAAACGAAACTTCGGTTGTGCTCAGTTGGTTCCGGGCGGATCGAGTGTCGCGTCGACGAACCGGGATTGTTCGGCGAGGAAGGCAGAGAACTCGGGTTCGGTGAGAACTGCGCTGTTCCAACCATTTCGGTCGGACAGCTCGTTCCACCGTGGACTTGCCGCAAGATTCCGCACTAAATTCTGTAAATGCTGACGCTGGTCGTCCGTCAATCCGGGGGGCGCCATGAGACCCCGCCAGTTGGTGAACGTGACGTCGACGCCCGACTCCGCCATGGTCGGTGCATCCACCGCCGGAGTGCGCTCCGGCGAACTGACCGCAAGGACCCGAACCGTGCCTGCCGCAATCTGATCCAGGTACTCCCCGATACCGGTGGCGGCGACGTCGACCTGCCTGGTCAGCAGCGCCGGAAGTAGTTCTCCGCCGCCGTCGTAGATTCGGTAAGGGGACAGCGACGGATCGACGCCGACCGCCCGTGCGAACAGAAGGCGGAACAGCCCGTCCGGTCCGCCTTCACTCGACCCACCACCGATCGAGATCGACGACGGATCCGCCACCCAGGCCTGCGTCAGATCTGCCAGAGTTTTGTACGGCGAATCTGCCGGCACCAGTACAGCTTCCGGTTCTTCGACCAGTCTCGCGATCGGTGTCACGTCGGAAAGGGTGTGCTCGGACGGCAGTATCTCGAGCGAACCGAGAACGCCGAGTCCCATGACCATGAGTAGATCGGGATTTCCGCGTTCGAGAGCCAACCGGTTGAGTCCGACGATGCCACCCGATCCGGGCAGAACAACGACGTCGGCGTCGACGGTCCCTTCGTCGGCCAGTGCCTGCACCATGGTCCGGGCGGTCAGGTCGTAACCACCACCGGCCACCGAGGGCACCAGTACACGCAGTTCTTCGGAACTCTCACCCGCTCGACCACCGGCGAAGAAGGACTCGACCGGAGTGCATCCGGTCGAGAGCACAAGAGCCATCGCGCAAGCACCGAGCAGGGCGATATGCCTGCTCAGTCGCTTCGATGTCCTCATGGCCTTGTCCTTGTCTGCCGGCTGTCTGCTGGCTGTCTGCTGGTACCGCTGTGTGAACAGGTTTCATACTGACGCACTTTGTGACTGGGGTCACCATTGGGAAAGCAAATTGATTTGTGCTCATTGTGCTCACGAACAGCTGCTTTCCCGGCATCGAACCGAAGGCTAGGGTCTGGCTGGTGTCCTCAGGAAACGAGCAGGCCGAGCGAGAGCGCAAGTCGCCTCTGCGTGAGCGCCTGTTCCGGCGCCGGCACACTCTGGCGACCCAACTTCTCGAACTGCAACTTCTGATCGTCGTCGCAGTTCTCGTGTGTGTCACCGCCCTCTCTCTCGCTCAGTCGTCTGCGAGTTTCCAACGCGAGGAGGGACGTCGCGCACTCTCGGCAGCGGAATCACTCGCAGCCAATCCAGCGGTACGTGAACTACTCCCCCAGGCTCAGACTCGTCTCCGCTCCGGACTACAAGGTTCGGTCGACTCGGTGCGCGCCATCTCGGGCGTCACCTACGTCTCGCTTGCCGACGCCGACGGCAGTGTCGTCATTTCGACGCGTCCCGGCGATGTCGGCATCGACGCACGTCAGACACAGGATCGGTCATGGACGGGTTTAGTCGACACGTCCTCAGGCAAGGCAGTGGAAGCGCACGTTCCGATTCTCGGCAGTGAAGGAGGGATCACCGGAACCGCGATCGTCGGCATCGAGTACCCCTCGATCTGGACGCGACTGCTGCAATCTGCACCGAACCTCCTGGTATACCTCGCGGTGGCCTCGCTTCTCGGGGGCGTCGGTTCGATCCTGTTGGCCCGCAGGGTCAAACGGCAGACCCTCGGCATGGAGGCCCGCGAGATCCTGGACCTGGTTCGCCAACGTGAGGCGATGCTGCGTGGCCTCAAGGAAGGTGTCATCGCATTCGATGCGCAGGGAAAGGTGGTGCTGATGAGCGACAGTGCCCACCAACTCCTCGACATCCCACGCGGGAGTGCCGGTAGATCTGTGCGAGACCTCGGTCTCGACGACCGACTCCAGAGTGTACTGACCTCCGGCACAACCGAATCCGATCAGTTGGTTCTTGTCGGAGATCGACTACTCGTCCTCAACACCGTCTTGATCGAATCGAAAGGCCGCACCATCGGGTCGGTCACCACCTTCCGCGACCGCACCGAATTGCGCTCCGTGGAAGAAGAACTCGACGTGACCAAAACCAGCACGGACGCGCTACGCGCCCACATCCACGAGTTCGACAATCAGTTGCACACCATTTCCGGCCTCATCCAGCTCGGCGAGTACGACGAGGTGGTCGGCTACGTCGAGGGCCTGACCATGGAGCGCGCACAGGTCAGTGCAGCCGTGACCGACAAGATCGCCGACGTCGGCACTGCCGCACTCGTGATCGCCAAGATAGGTGCCGCTGCACAGGGATTGGTCACCGTGGAACTGACCTCGGACACGCACCTTGACTCGGTTGATCGCCGACTCGGCCGAGACCTCGTGACGGTGGTCGGAAACCTCGTCGACAATGCCGTCGACGCTGTCGGTGAGATGCCGGAAGCGTCGCGCCGCAAGGTTCGATTGTCGATTCGGGGCCGTGGCACCGCCGTCGAAGTGCGGGTCGAGGACGCCGGCCCCGGTATCGCGCCGGAGAATCGCGACAGGGTTTTCGGCCAGGGCTGGAGCACCAAGGGACAATCGAGCGACGGACACGGTTTCGGCTTGGCACTGGTACGCCTGACGTGTCGTCGACGCGGTGGCGACGTCACCGTGAGCAGTCGTTCGACAGAGGGCATCGAATGGACTGTCTTCACCGCAGTCCTACACGACGGAGAGGGCGCATGATCCGGGTACTGGTGGTCGACGACGACTTCATGGTGGCGAAGGTGCACAGCGGATTCGTCTCGCGGATAGACGGTTTCGAAGTGTGTGGCGTTGCCCATTCGGCCGATGCCGCGCTGGCCGCAGTCGGTGAGTTGCAACCCGACCTGGTGCTTCTCGACGTCCACCTGCCTGGCACCACCGGACTCGATCTGATCGCCCCGTTTCGCGAGCTGGCACCGGAGCTGGATGTTCTTGTCATCACGAGTGAGCGCGAGGCCGGCTCGGTCAAGAAGGCGCTGCGCAGCGGCGTCGTGCATTACCTGATGAAGCCATTCACGTTCGAGGTTCTCCGTGAGCGTCTCGAGCGTTACCGATCGACATACGCGAATCTCGACAGCCCCGGCGAAGCAGAACAGACAGCAGTGGACGAGGCCTTCGGTGTGGCAGGTGGCGCGCCCGGGGCGTCGTCCCACAAAGGTTTGCCCAAGGGACTCAGTCCCGAGACTCTTCTGTTGGTCGAGACAGCTCTGCGAGACGACACCGAACCCGCCTCGGCAACAGACATTTCCGAGAGAGTCGGTATCTCGCGCGCGAGCGCGAGGCGCTACCTCGAGTACCTCTACGAGTCCGGGCGGTCCACCACCTCGCTGAAATACGGAGTGGTGGGCCGCCCGGAGCGTCGTTACGTCTGGAAACGCTGACCCTTCGCTACACGACGCTGGTTCCTAGACTGCGCGGGCGCTGGTCTCCCAGTACCGCGCGCGCAGTGCCTTCTTGTCCAGCTTGCCCAGCGGTGTCAACGGGAGTGAATCCACGAAGTCGATGCTCTTGGGAGCGTGAACCGAACCCTTGGCTGCCTTCACCTTGTCGACCAGTTCCTCGGTGTCCACGGTCAGTCCGGCACGAAGCACCACGCAGGCCTTGACGGCTTCGCCCCACTTGTCGTCCGGTACACCGACTACCGCCACCGATGCGACGGACGGGTGCGCCGAGATCACGTCTTCGATCTCGCGCGGGAACACGTTGAAACCACCGGTCACGATCATGTCCTTCTTGCGATCGACGATGGACATGAACCCGTCCTTGTCCTTACGTGCGATGTCTCCGGTGTGCAGCCAACCCCCACGGAACGCCTCGGCGGTTTCGGCCGGCTTCTTCCAGTAGCCCTTCATGATCAGCGGGCCGCGCACGCAGATCTCACCGAGCTCTCCCTGCGGCACCTCGTTGAGGTCGTCGTCGAGCAACCGGACGTCGAGCCATGGCACCGGCCGCCCACAGGTCGCGAGGCGGGCCGGATCGTCGGCGACGTGTTCTTCCTTGCGCAGCACCGAGATTGTCATGCCGCACTCGGTCTGACCGTAGAACTGGAAGAAGATCTGCCCGAACTTCTTGATGCCCTCTTGCAATCTGGCCGGGGACATCGCGGACGCTCCGTAGAACAGCGTTTGCAGACTCGATACGTCACGCTTGGGCAGATCGGGGTGGTCCATGAGCATGTAGATCATGGTGGGCACCAACATGGTTGCCGTGATCTTGTGCTTCTCGATCGCCTCGAGCACGGCCCCCGGTTCGAAGGCGGGCAGGACGATCAGAGCGCCGCCGCGCAGCAAAGTCGGGATGAAGAACGCCGCGCCTGCATGTGAGAGTGGCGTGCAGATGAGAAAGCGGTTGTCCTCGGGCCACTGCCACTCCGACATCTGGATCTGATTGAGCGCTGCACCCGAACGGAACGATCCCACAACACCTTTGGGCTTGCCGGTCGTTCCACCGGTGTAGACCATGCTGCTGGCGTCTTCGGCATCGACGTGCGCTGCCTTCAGCGGCGCAGGCTCGAATGTCGCGGCCAGAGCAAGGATGTCGATCCCCACTTCGGACGGGCCCATCGAGAGCACGTTGGTCAGCGAAGGCGACGACGCCTTCAACTCGGCGGCGCGCTCTTCGAAGGCGTTGGGATCGAAGATGAGGGTCTCGATCTCGGCGTCGTCGACGATGTACTTGTGGTCGTCGAGCGATCCCATCGGGTTCAAGGCACTCGCCCGGCAGCCGGTGATCATGGTCGCGCCCATGCTGATCAGCACCTCGGGGCGGTTCTTCGACAGCATCGCGGTGCTGGTGCCCTGAGTGATTCCCAACGACGCGAGAGCCTGGGCGAAGCAGCTGATCTGATCGCGCATCTGCCCTCCGGTGAGGATCACGTCTCCGAGGTACAGCGCAGGCTTGTCGTGATTGCGTTCCAGAGCGGTGATGAGCAGGTCCGGACCGTATACCGGTCGGTGCAGGTCAGCGAACTCGTCTGTCATCTGGTCTTCCTTCTGCTCGGCGCGTGCAGTCATCGAGATGTGCTCCCGGTCACGGATACGATATCCAGAATTGCACAAAACTGGAACAGGTTCCACCTCTTCGATCGAATCCGAGAATGCTCCCGATCAGCGGGAAGCCCGTCGTCACCCGCGAGAGCGGTGATTAGCGTCGATGTACCCACCGAGACGACAGCGTCTCGGTCGCGTCCAACGGAGAGTGTCATGACTACCAACCTCGGTACCGCCCACTTCACGGCATCTGCTCCCCGTACGTCCACCACGCTCCTCTCGGATTTCGACTCGCTGTACGGCACCGTGCGCTCGGCACCCGACGGGTCCGTCGTCGAACAGGACGTCGTGTTCTTCGGGCGCCCTGATCCGGGCGCGCTGCTCACCGGATCCGTGAGGCCGCTGGGCTCGACTCTCGAGCGGATCACCGAATACCACGACCAGACCGGGCATCTGGTTGCCGAGGTCTTCGTCCGGGAAGCCCCGACAGCGGGCACCGGAACCGATTCCGTTGCTGCCCTTGCCGATTTCGCCGCTCGTCGTTACGGCTCGGCGTCGCTACGACGGTTCCGCGGACGTTGCACCGCAACTTCCGCGGGAGCAGATCTGAACTGCTCCGTGACGGTGCTCGCTACGTACGAGAAGGACCACGAGAGCGTCGCCGACGTAGCTCTGGTCGCCACCGATCCCACCGGGGTCGTCACCGCTCGGGCCTGGGCGACTTACGCGATCGACGATGTGGCGACACTCGCGAGCTGAATCTCTGCAGGTCACCGAGCGGGTGTTCCATCCAGCGGGAACTGCCGTATCTCCAGAGGACGCTTCGTCGTTGTATGAGACGGATCACATCACTGGAGCGTCGCAAGACGCGGCTCGGAGGAAGACATGGCACTCGGAACCGGCCCACTCACCACTACGGACGCCTCGACGCAGTCGGGCGCCGGCGAGGAAATTCGAGAAATCGAAGCGGCAGCGCCCCCGGCGCGGTTCGCGCGTGGATGGCACTGCCTCGGACTGAGCAATACCTATCGCGACGGTCAGCCCCACCAGATCGAGGCATTCGGCACCAGCCTTGTCGTCTTCGCCGACAGCAAGGGCGACATCAAGATTCTCGACGCCTACTGCCGCCACATGGGTGGCAACCTCGCTCACGGAACCGTCAAGGGCGATTCGATCGCCTGCCCGTTCCACGACTGGCGTTGGGGCGGTAACGGAAAATGTACGGCGATCCCCTACGCACGACGCGTTCCGCCGCTGGCCAAGACACGGGCGTGGACCACACTCGAGAAGAACGGTCAGCTGTTCGTCTGGCACGATCCCCAGGGAAATCCCCCGCCCGCCGAGGTCACGATTCCCGACATCGAGGGCTTCGGAAGCGATGAGTGGAGCGACTGGAGCTGGAACACGCTCACCATCGAAGGCTCTCATTGCCGCGAGATCGTGGACAACGTCGTGGACATGGCCCACTTCTTCTACGTTCACTACTCGTTCCCCAAGTACTTCAAGAACATCTTCGAAGGTCACGTAGCGAGCCAGTACATGGAATCGGTGGGACGTGAGGACATCATCAGCGGCACCAACTACGGCGATCCCAACGCTGTTCTTCGTTCGGATGCTTCGTATTTCGGTCCGTCGTACATGATCGACTGGATCAAGAGCGAAGCCAACGGGCAGATCATCGAAACTGTATTGATCAACTGCCACTACCCCATTTCGAACAATGCCTTCGTGTTGCAGTACGGCGCGATGGTCAAGAAGCTTCCCGGTATGGACGACGAGTCCACTGCCGCGATGGCCGCGCAGTTCACCGAGGGCGTCGAGATGGGATTCCTTCAGGACGTGGAGATCTGGAAGAACAAGGCCCCGATCGACAACCCGCTGCTCTCGGAGGAGGACGGCCCGGTTTACCAGTTGCGGCGCTGGTACAACCAGTTCTACACCGATGTCGAGAACGTCACGGAAGACATGACGAAGCGCTTCGAATTCGAGATCGACACTACCCGCGCAGTGGAGAGTTGGAAGCGGGAAGTCGCCGAAAACGTTGCCGCACGTGACGCCCAGGCGCTCGAGACAACCTCCTGATTCGCAGTCGAAAACACTGCTGAGACAACCTGACTGAACGCAAGGAACAACATGACGTACGAAGTGCTCGAACAGATCAACGCGATGGCCGACGACATCTTCGCCGAAGGCATCGAGGCCGAGCGGATCGGCCGGGTGGCCGACGACACCGCCAAGAAGATGAAGGCAATCGGTTCCATCCGCATGCTCCAACCCAAGGAACACGGCGGAATGGAGGCGCATCCTCGCGAGTTCGCCGAGACCGTGATGCGCATGGCTTCGCTCAATCCCTCGGCCGGCTGGGTACACGGGATCGTCGGAGTTCACCCGTGGCAGCTCGCGTTCGCGGATCCCAAGGTGCAGCAGGAGATCTGGGGATCGGATCCCGACACCTGGATGGCATCGCCGTACATGCCCGGCGGAATGTGTATCCCCACCGACGGCGGCTACAAGTTCTCCGGCCGCTGGCAGTTCTCTTCCGGCACCGACCATTGCGACTGGGCTTTCCTCGGTGCGATGGCGTGCGACAAGGACGGCAACATGGAGATGCCGCCGCGCATGCTCCATGTGATCATTCCGCGCACCGACTACGAAATCATCGAAGACTCGTGGGATGTCATGGGACTTCGCGGCACCGGCTCCAAGGACCTCGTGGTCAAGGATGCGTACGTCCCCGATTACCGCGTCATGGACTGCGACGAGGTCATCGACGGAACGGCGGTGCGCAAGTACGGGCGCACCGAGACGCTGTACCTGATGCCGTGGTCGAACATGTTCCCCCTCGGTATCACCGCCGCCACCATCGGCATCTGCGAGGGAATGCTCTTCCACGCCAACGAGTACCAGGCCGATCGCATCAACGCACAGGGCACGGCGGTCAAGGACGACCCGTACACCTTGTTCGCCATCGGTCAGGCAACTGCCGACATCCGGGCAGCCCGCGACACCCTGCTGGCCAACGTCGACCGCATGTGGGATCGAGTGGATGCCGGCAAGGAAGTCACCTTCGAGCAGCGCGCCGAGGGACGTCAGACTCAGGTGCAGGCAGCGTGGCGCGCAATCAACGCGATCGATCAGGTCTACCCGCGCTGCGGCGGCAACGCACTGCGGATGGACAAGCCGCTTCAGCGATTCTGGCGCGACGCCCACGCGGGACAGCACCACGCAATTCACGTGCCGGGCACTGTATTCCACGCCGCCTCGCTGAGCCGTCTCGGCGCAGATCCGCAGGGTCCGCTGCGGGCGATGATCTGATCAGACTTCGACACAAGAAATCGACAGGAACAGAACACGATGACACACACTGACATCAAGGGACTTGGCTACGTCAAGATCTCGACCAACGACATGGCACGTTGGCGCACTTTCGCTTTCGATGTTCTCGGATTCGCCAAGGGCAGTGGGCCGGACGAGAACGCTCTCTACCTACGACTCGACGAGCGTGCTGCTCGCATCGTCGTCGTCGAGGGTGAGCGCGACGAGATCGTCAACATCGGTTGGGAGGTCGCCGATCACGCCGCACTGCGCCGCGTTCAGGAGTCCCTCGAAAAGAACGGCACCGAGGTGGAGCAGCTTTCGCTCGCCGAAGCGGATGCTCGACGGGTCGAAGAGGTCATCGCCTTCACCGATCCCGGCGGAGCAGCCATCGAGGTCTTCCACGGCGCGATCCTCGACCACAGCCCCGTGGTGACGCCCTTCGGCGCTCGATTCGTCACCGGCGCACAGGGTCTCGGCCACGTCGTGCTCCCGGTGATGGACAGTGCTGCGAGCTTCGACTTCTACACCGAGGTGCTCGGCTTCTACCCGCGCGGCGCCTTCCGCCTGCCGGCCCCGCCCGAATTCGGGCCGCTGCGAATCCGTTTCATGGGCGTCAACGAGCGTCACCACAGCTTGGCCCTGTGCCCGGCACCGCACGGCGGCGCACCCGGCCTGATTCACATCATGGTCGAGGTCGACACCCTCGACGCTGTCGGCCAGGCTCTCGACCGCGTGATGAAGGACGGATTCTCCGTGTCGTCGACCTTGGGTCGCCACACCAACGACAAGATGATCTCCTTCTACGTCCGCGCACCCGGCGGATGGGACATCGAGTTCGGCACCGAGGGCGCGAAGGTGGATCAGGACTCGTACTCCTCCGAGGAGATCACCGCTGACAGCTACTGGGGCCACGACTGGTCCGGAAGCGAACCGCTGGCAGCTATGTAGTACCTGTCGGCGACGATGTACTACCTGCCGGTAGTAAACCAACGAAGGGGCTTGCGCGAGCATTCGCGCAAGCCCCTTCGTCGTTTCCACCGTGACGCGCCCGAAAACAGACCGGTGATCCACTTCACAAATCCAGAACTCTATGACACTATTTCTAATTGAAATAGCCAGTTCACTGGTTGTGGAGCTCTAAGAGAAGTGAGGTACACGATGACACTGCAGGCTGTGGATGCTTTAGGCGCCGATTCGGCCCCGACAGCAATTCTCGATCGCGTCTCGCTGGTTCTCGACGCCTTCGACGGTCCCGGCAGGTTGACGCTCGCTCAGGTCGTTCGGAGCACGGGCCTGCCACGCTCGTCTGCCCACCGCATGCTCGAACGTCTCGTCTCGATGCGTTGGCTGCGCCGCGACGGCCGCGACTACGAACTCGGTATGCGCCTCGTCGAACTGGGATCGCTCGCGGTTCATCAAGACCGCCTCCACGCTGCAGCCATGCCGCTCCTCCACGAGCTCTACCGCGTCACCGGCTTCGTGGTTCACCTCGGCATCCTCGACGGGCCCGATGTGGTCTACATGGAGAAGATCGGCGGACGCCTCGCTGCCGCGGTGCCGACGCGTGTGGGTGGTCGACGCCGGGCCGAGACCACTGCGATCGGCCAGGCACTGCTTGCATTCGGTTCGCCGAAGTCCTCGGGCTACGCACTGCCCCACCTCGCCAGGATTCGCGAATCAGGGGTGGCATTCGAAACCGGAAACGGCCTACCGGGATTCAGCTGTCTCGCGGCACCGATCGGCCCCATCGGCCGCGCTGTTGCCGCGGTATCCATCTGCGCGCCGTCGAAGGCTCTCCGACTCGACCACGTCAGCGCAGCGCCGGTTCGGATGGCGGCCGCCGCCATTTGGCGTGGCATCGACGGCGGATCGCTGAGCGTCACTCCGACGTTGCAGCGTCGTCACCTGCTGCGCAACATGCCGACCGCAGCCGGGGCCTGACTCAGATATTCGAGCCGTTGCCGGTGAGACCGGCTTGCTCGAGCGCCAACACGTACTCCTCGACGTTCTTCCATCTGCCAGGCGTCGAGGGCAACGGCGATCCCAGTCGGTCGTGCTCGGCGACGTTCGCGAACTCGGCGGACGCACGATCGATGTCTTCGAGTAGTTCGCGAGCAAGTTCGATCTCGGCTCGGAAGTACCGTTCCGACCATCGCAACGTCATGACCGGGAACGACCAGGCCGGCTCGTTCTCGGCATGATCTGCGTGGAGTTTCGCGCGTCGAATCTGCTCTTCGACGTTGGCGATATGGGCTTCGACCAGTGCCTTCAGTCGCTCGGGTTCGTTGAGGTGTCCCATCCACAGACGCAACATGACGCCGTGCTTGAGCACCGGGACTTCCACCGGCGCCTCCCGTGACCACGTCCGGACGGCGTCGGTTCCTGATTGGGTGATCGAGTAGAGGCGCTTGCCCCGTACCCCGGGCTCGGAGACGACCCGGGACTCCACGAATCCGATGCTTTCGAGCTTCTTCAGCTCTGCGTAGACCTGGCTGATGGACGGGCTCCAGTAGAAGAAGCCGACACTCCAGTCGGCCCACTTCTTCAAATCGTTTCCGGTCAGTTCCTCCCCGAACGTCAGCATCCCGAGCACTGCCCAGCTGGTAGCGGGAAGTCCTCGGGACACGTCATCAGGTTCGGACATGCCCGAAGTCTAACAATCACTGGTGATTTGCTGGTTTCGTAGAATCCGAACGGACCGCTGAGCGGGATCAAATTTGCCCGAGACCCCTCCACCTGACACTCGGTCGGTCCGAACCCGTGGCGAGAAGCCATTGCTGCCATTGAGTGGGACTGCCGCTGGATTACGACCGCGGCGCCACACATCGTTGCTTCTGAAGCTGTTTGCAGAGTTTTGAACAGAGATTTGAACAAGGAGACGACATGACCGTGGAAAACGCCGAGCCGCCAGTTCTGGACGGACGCACACTTCGCAACGTGATGAGCAATTTCTGCACTGGCGTCACCGTCATCACCGCTCACGATGGAGACTCACCCCTCGGCTTCACCTGCCAGTCTCTGGTCTCGGTATCGCTCGATCCCCCGTTGCTTTCGTTCTGCCCGGCGAAGACGTCGACAAGTTGGCCGAAGCTTCGCGAATCCGGAACTCTCTGCATCAATGTTCTCGCCCACGATCAGCAGGACATGTGTTCGGCGTTCGCTCGCGGCGGGACCGACAAGTTCCTCGGCGTCGAGTGGGACGCGGCCGGCAACGGTGCTCCGGCGCTCAGCGGCGCACTCGCTCGCATCGAGGCCACCGTCGAGCAGGAGCACGACGCCGGTGATCACACCATCGTCGTCGCACGAATCACCGATCTGAACGTGCTGCGCCACGATGGTCCGCTTCTGTTCTACCGCGGCGGCTTCGGACGCTTCGACGCCTGAATTTCTTGCGGGCCGTCCCGCTGCGTGGGAGATTGCGACGCCGAATCGAGACGGCACCGATAGCGTCCGAAGTAGTTGTCAGACCCTGAACTTCTCGACTGATCGGACTAACTCGATGACCACTCTCGAACCAGACACCACGGCCGCGATCACGGCGACGGTTACCACCTACCTCGACGCCGTGGCTCGCGGATCGTCAGCGGACATCGCCGCCCTCTACGCCGAGAACGCGACACTCGAAGACCCGGTCGGCAGCGAACCCCGTGTCGGCAAAGCGGCGATCACCGAGTTCTACGGCGCTCTCGAGGGCGGTTCGCAAGAGACGGAGCTTCTCACCTTGCGGGTGAGCGGATCCAGCGCGGCCTTCCACTTCCGCGTCGTCACACCGGTGGGCGATCAGGTCTACGAGGTCGAACCGATCGACGTCATGACTTTCGACGCGGACGCCAAGATCACGAGCATGCGCGCGTTCTGGTCACCGGCCGATCTGATTGCACGCTGATGCGTCAGGTCAGCTGTCGGAACTGCGGAAACCGCGTTCTGGTCGAGAAATACAGCGAAGCGCACACCAGCGTTCAATGGCTCGAAGAATCGCAAGTGGTGTGCCCGGAACTGGGGCGTGAGAACGGTCGAGCCAACGCTCAGCGGACGTGTGGCGCTCTGCGTCAGACGATCAACGACCTTGCCGACGCCGGTGAGCTGGAGATGAGCCTGCGCAGCTACCCGGTGCCGGGCAAGCTGTCCTGAACGCTACCGCGTAGGACTTCGGCGAACGTGCGCGCCGATTCCAAGTCGTCGGCGTTCGGCCGCCCCTTCCGGATACCGCCGAACGGCTTGAACGGAAAATACGTATCCCACGCACGGGACGAGAAGGCTGCGACCACATCGAAGCCCTTCTGCTCGAGCAGCTGAACCAGTGGACGCGAAAAGCGATGAATCCCCTTGTCGGGAAAACCACTGGTGGCGAAGACAAAAGCTTTGGATCGCCGTTCTTCGGGGAGTGCCTCGATGAACGAGCGTAGATCTTCGTGGTACGAGCGTAGGTAGATGCCGGAGCCGAAGCCCACCAGGTCGCAGTCAGCGAGCTGCGCGGCGTCGATGTCACCGGGCTCGACCACGCGAGCATCGAGAACTTCTCCGATGACGTCGGCGATACGCTTCGTATTGCCATGGGAGACAGAGGTACACACGATGATTGCCTTCATCGACTGCCTTCTTTCGTCGCTGTGTGTGGGACGCCATCTACGTTCTCGCGCAGGTAGATCCAGGTGATGAATCCCCCGCAGATTGCAAAAATCACGGCGACAACCGAATATGCGTCGAGCGGAAACCCAGTCCAGATCAAGCCTGCAACAAGGACCATCGCACCAACAGCCAGACCTGCCGATACTTCCTTGGACATACGCATCCCTCCCCTGGTTCATCACTGACAGTTCCAGGATAGAGGTACCAGCGAAGCTACGGACAGCCGTGACGGTGGGGAATGATGCCGGTATGTCAGCACGATTGAAAGGACGCAGGCGCGCGGTCAACGCTTTGCTCGTCGACGTCGAACGATGGGCCGCTGAGCACGATGACGTCAAAGCTGTAGCGCTGGTCGGGTCCTACGCGCGCGGCGCGGAGCGTATGGCGAGTGATCTTGATCTGATGATCCTGGCCGACGACGCGAACGCGCTCGCAAATGAAGACTGGTTCGTGCGGCTCCGCCCCGACGCGCGATTCATCAGAGCCGCAAACTGGGGGCCAGTTCGAGAACGACGCTTCCGCCTACGGTCCGGCCTCCTCGTCGAGCTGAATTTCGCGAGCGAGAGCTGGGCGGACGTTCCGCTCGACGCGGGCACTCGACGTGTTCTCGAAGACGGTCACCGAATCCTGTACGACACGGGGCCTCTTCGTGTCGCTGCGAGTGCAGTAGGAATTGATCGATGAGCACTGCGTCGGTCTTCGAAACCTTAGCCGCCCAAATATCCGCGTTGCGCGGCTCGCCTCTCGTCGCGATCGACGGTGTCGACGGGAGCGGCAAGACAACCTTCGCTAAAAGCCTTAAAGCACAGCTGAATACACGCCCCGCCATCGTGATTCACGTCGACGACTTTCTGAATCCGCCGGAGATTCGTCATCGTAGAGGTCGGCAATCACCGGAAGGCTTCTGGCTCGACAGCTACGACTACGACGCCCTCGAACGACATGTTCTCGATCCGTTGGGGCCGGGCGGGAGCAGAAGGTACCGACAACGGCGGGACAGCGACGCGTACCTGCATGCAGCCGATGGAGCGATAGTCCTTGTCGAAGGACTCTTCCTGCATCAAGACGAACTCGCCGAACGATGGGACTATTCGATCTTTCTCGACGTGCCCTTCGAGGAGACCGCGCGGCGAATGAACCTTCGCGACGGAACGAACGCGGATCCGGATCATCCTTCGATGAACAGATATGTGGGCGGGCAACGGCTTTACTTCGCCGCTGCAAAACCCTGGACCCGAGCCGACTGCGTCATCGACAACTCCGACCCGGGCATGCCGCGCATCCACTCCTGATATCGCGTCGAGATCGCGAGCGATACTCGTATTCCGCCATCCCTCCCTGCCTGGGAACTCTCCCGAACGGTCGCGAGAAGTCGCGTAGGGTTTCTCAATGACGTCACCAACTGCCTCCCGCATCAGAACTCTGAACTGGATCGCATTCGGGATCGGGATTCTGCTGACTGCCCTCGCAATTTACGATCTCGTTCAAGGCGAGCGTTCAACCAGTGTATGGATCGCCGTTGTGTGTTGGCCGATTGTCGCAACACTCAGTGCGGTCCAGCTATTCAAGTCGAGACCCAACAGCTGAGTACTAGATGGGCACCCACTGATCCTCAGGCGAATGTCCGGAACAGGCCTTCTCTCGCTCACCGGGAAGGCACGTATGAGGCGCCACCATCCGACCATAGCTTTGTGACATGGACAACAACGTCGATGTCATTGTCATCGGATCGGGCGCTGCCGGATCCGCCGCAGCACTCCAAGCACACGCTGACGGCGCGTCGGTGGTGATTCTGGAGAAGAGTGGACGCGATACCGCGGGCGGCAACACTCGACTGTCCGGCAGTGGATGGTTCGTCAACCAGGACCCTGCCGCCGCCCGCACCTTCCTGCGTTCGTTGAACGGAACGTTCACCGTTGCCGACGACGTCATCGACGCCTGGGCAGAGAATACGCAAGGACTGTCCGACTGGCTCCGCAGTCTGGGTGCAACTGTGGCGATGACCGGCGATTTCCATTCCACGGCGGAGTACGGCGAACTCGACGGAAGTTCTTGTTACGCAGGGATGGATACCATCGAAGGGAAGATGGGCAATGAACTTCTCTACCGCTTCCTCGTTTCCGCTCTCGCTGAACGCGGCATCACAACTCTTTTCGACACCGAAGCCACCAGACTCTTGACGGATGAATCCGGATCGGTGACCGGAGTCGAGATCCGTTCGGGTGAACAAACTTCGCAGATCCATGCGCGCCGAGGTGTCATCCTTGCCACCGGAGGTTTCGAAGCAAATCCGGCCATGGTGCGCGATTACCTACGCCTGGAGAATCCGAAGATCTGGGGCTCACCTTCCGCAACAGGCGACGGCCACCGGATGGCACAGGCAGTGGGCGCGGATCTGTGGCACATGAACAACATGATGACCATTACGGGAATCCCCGGCGACCTCGAAAATCCGACTGGATTCTTCCTCGCACTGTGGAACGCGCACAACTATGTGTTCCTCACCCGGGAAGGTCGACGCTTCACCGACGAGTCAGCCGAAATGCGGCACGGTCATGTGTTCAGAGAGGGTTCCTACCAACACTTTCCGGTGCAACCGATGAACATTGTGTTCGACGAGACGATGAGGTTGGCCGGGCAGCTGAGCCCCGGTCGCGACGCACTGCCCGTCGGACACATGGTCCTCGACGAAGGATACGAGTGGAGTTCGGACAATCAAGCCGAGATCGACAAGGGTTGGATCGTCAAAGCGGACACGCTTGCCGAACTCGCCGGGAAGCTCGGCTTGGACCCCACCGTCGTGGAAACGAGCGTGCACCACTACAACGAGGCGTGCGCGGACGGTGTAGACCATTCCTTCGGCCGCAATCCGGAAACTTTGGCCCCGGTGGCAACCGCTCCGTTCTACGCCGTCTCCGGGCCGCCACTGCTGGGATGGAGTAGCGGTGGGCCGCGCCGCGACGGTCATTCCCGCGTCCTCGACACCGCCGGTAGCCCGATTCCGGGGCTGTATGCGGCGGGCGCAGTGAGTTCCACCTACAGCGCGGCGAAGGACGGTGGATTCCATATTGCCGACGCCTTCGCGTTCGGTCGTGTTGCCGGCGCCCATGCTGCCGCGCGCGCGACAGCGGGCGACTGAGTCACGTACGAGCGGCCTTGACCTCGTCGAAGAACGCGACGACGGCGGCTTCGTTCTCCGGCGGAACGGTGAGCGATGCCCGTGGACCCGCTACCGCGATGGAGTCGTCGGCGAGCCGGTTTCCAATGGTGAGTTTCAATCCCGATTTCGACGGTTTCGCCTTCACCGCAATGTGTTCGACATGCCAGCGAGCCACTTCGCTCGTGCTCGCGGCGGTGCGGTCGAAGACCTCCACCGTGCGGTGGTCGAGGACCATGACGATGTTGGTCCCGACGGTGACTTCCAGATAGCGTCGTTCCGCCACGGTGTGCGCCTTTCGGTTAGGTGAAACCGACGCTACACACCGTGGCGGAACCCAGCGCGACAAACCTCAGCTATTCAAAACTTCAGCGGGACGAACTCCCCGCATCCACCGGCAGGGCGACCGACGTGATGTAGCGGGCCTCGTCGGAGGCCAGGAACAGTGCCGCATTCGCTACGTCCACCGGTTCGATCCACGGAATGGCAAGCATGTTCATCGTCATCGCCGCCGCAGCGAATTCCTCGCGCGTCGGGTTCTCGAGATCGGGGCGGAACTTGCCGCGCACCAACGGGTTCTGAATCATCGGGGTGTCGACGTTGGTGGGATGGACAGTGTTGACCCGCACGTTGTACGGAGCCAACTCCTTTGCCAGCGAACGCATCAGACCAACGACTCCATGCTTGGCTGCGGTGTAGTGCGCAACTCCGACCAGCCCCCGCAATCCGGCGATGGAGCTGGTGAGTGTCATCGATCCCCCACCTCGCGCGATCAAATGCGGCGCCGCAACCGTCGTGGTGTGCCACACCCCGGTCAGGTTCACGTCCAACATGGTCTGCCACATCGTTTCCGACATCGTCAGAGCCCCGTCG
Source organism: Rhodococcus sp. IEGM 1406 (assembly GCF_030056745.1). Lineage (NCBI taxonomy): Bacteria > Bacillati > Actinomycetota > Actinomycetes > Mycobacteriales > Nocardiaceae > Rhodococcus > Rhodococcus sp. IEGM 1406. The sequence continues at coordinate 492,995 of NZ_JASHKO010000005.1, forward strand.
GAAGACGTGATACCAGCTGTAGCGCACACGATGTCGAGTCCGCCGAGCGTTTCGACCCCCGAGTCCACCGCGCTGCGTAGTGCCTCAAGATCCCGAACGTCCACTACCGCAGATTCGACCTTTCGCCCCAGTGCCTCGATCTGGGCTACCGTCTCGGCGAGATCGGATTCCGACGCGGGCGGGGTGACTGTCGTTTCCACCGACGCGCACACGTCGATCGCGATGATGTCCGCACCTTCTTCGGCGAATCGCACGGCCTGAGCCCGGCCGATTCCTCGTGCCGCACCCGTGATCAGCGCGATCTTGCCTTCCAATCGAGAAGTCATCAATTCACACTTTCTGGGTCAGGCCGGCGTCGACCACCAACTGACAGCCGGTCATGTAGCGGGACTCCGCGGATGCGAGAAACAGGACGGCATTGCTGACATCCACCGGATCGACCCAGGGAACAGGTAGCAGGTTGCGTGCGCTCAGTACTGCAGCGGCGTCTGCTTCCGTGGGATTCTCGACGTCCGGGCACAGGTTCGCGAACACTCGCTCGTTGATGATCATCGGGGTACGTACCGAACCCGGATGCACGGAGTTGACGCGAATACCCTCCGCGCCCAACTCGTTGGCCAGCGTTCTGGCCAGGCCCACCACGGCGTGCTTGGCGGCGCTGTAATGACTCGCTCCGGCAATACCTTTGATTCCCGCTGTCGAGCTGACCAGAACGACGGATCCACCGTCGCCGAAGTGCGGAACACAGGCCTTGACGGTGTGCCACGCCCCAGTCAGATTGACGTCGAGCGAGCGGTTCCACACTGCAGGATCGATGGTCCACGACGGTCCCGGCGTGTCGTACACGCCTGCATTCGCGACGACGACGTCCAACCCGCCGAGTTCGGCGACACAATCGGCGACTACCGCGGCGAGATCTTCGAAGTCACGAATGTCCGCGACGCCGGTGACCGCCACGCCTCCACGCTCGCGTACCGCCTGGGCGGTCTCCTCCAGCTCGGACTTTGCCTGCACGACATCCAACGCGATCACGGACGCGCCTTCGTCGGCGAGACGCTCGCAGTGTGAGCGGCCCATCCCGCCGGCCGCACCCGTCACCAGTACACGAAGACCCTCGAGGCGACTCATGCGTGCACCGCGCTGTTCAGTTCGAAGCCTCGGTATCCCGCTGCTGCCACGTCTGCACAGATGTCGGAGTAGACACCGAATCCTCCGATGAATGGCATGAATATCCTCGGTTTTCCCGGAATGTTGGCTCCCATGTACCAGGAGTTCGCGGATGGAAACAGCGTCGCCGACGCCCGGCGTGAGCATTCGTCGAGCCAGTTGTCCACGGCTTCGGCACTCGGTTCGATGTTGTCGATGCCCGCCGAATCGAGGTGGTTGATCGCGCCCGCGATCCAGTCCACGTGCTGCTCGGCAGCGAGAATCATGTTGGACAGCACACTCGGGCTACCCGGCCCGGTGACGATGAACAGGTTGGGGAACCCGTGTACTCCGAGGCCTAGATACGTCCTTGGACCCGCATGCCAGTTCTCGCGCAACGTCTCGCCATTGCGGCCGCGGATCTCGATGCGATCGAGCGCTCCCGTCATCGCGTCGAACCCGGTGGCGAACACCAGCGCATCCAGTTCGTAGTGCGCATCGGCCGTCTTGATTCCAGCCTCGTCGATCGCCTCGATCGGTGCGGACTTGAGATTCACCAGGCTGACGTTGTCACGGTTGTAGCTCTGGTAGTAGTTCGTGTCCGTGACTATCCGCTTGGTTCCGATGGGGTGGTCGTTCGGAATGAGCAGGTCGGCGATCGCCTGATCCTGGACTTCCGAGCGAATCTTGCGTTCGGCAAACGCTGCCGCTGTCCCGTTGGCCTCGATGTTGCTCGTCTGGTCTGCGAATGTCTTGGCGAACAGGACACCGCCGAGCTTCCACCGCTCCTCGTATGCCGCGTTTCTCTCGGCCTCCGAGACTTCGAGGGCGCTGCGAGGATCCGAAACGAACGGCGATCCACCGCCACTGCGCTTGGACAGCGCTCGACGCTCTGCGTAGCCGGCCTTGATCTCGGCGCGGCGCTTGTCATCGAGAGGCGTGTTTCCTGCCGGCACACTGTAATTCGCGGACCGCTGGAACACGTAGAGATGATCGGCCTGCTCGGCGATCAGCGGAATGGACTGGATGCCCGAAGATCCGGTACCGATCACGCCGACTCGTTTGCCGGTGAAGTCGACTCCCTCGTGCGGCCAGAAACCGGTGTGGAACACATCGCCACCGAAGGTCTCACGGCCCGCAATGTTCGGAACGTTTGCGGTCGAGAGGCTGCCCGTGGCGCACACGACGAAGCGTGAGGTGACGTCGTGACCGCCGTCGGTCTGTACTCGCCACGTGGCAGTACCCTCGTCGAACTGTGCGCTCAGAACGCGTGTGTCGAAGGTGAAGCCAGTGCGTAGGTCGAAGCGATCAGCCACGTGATCGAGGTACGAGAGGATCTCCGGTTGCGCGGCGTACTTCTCGCTCCAGTCCCAATCCTGTTGCAGCTCTTCGGAGAACGAGTAGGAGTAGTCGAAACTCTCGACGTCACAGCGTGCGCCGGGGTAGCGGTTGAAATACCACGTGCCGCCCACTCCGGAGCCCGCCTCGAAGCCGTGGACGCGCAGCCCCTGCTCGCGAAGTCGGTGCATGGCGTACATGCCAGCGACGCCGGCGCCGATGACTACGACGTCGAGTGGTGCGGTGGAGAAGTCAGGATCGGTCATGGTGGTCACGCTACGAGTGGACTGGTTGGTAGAGGAACGGGTTCTCCCGCTGGGTGGGCTACGGCAGTGGAGAGCGTTGGTGTCCACCGATCGGGGGACACCGATGTCATCCAGCACTCGGACCCGTAGGTGGACAGACCCGAAGGGATTTCGGGGCCATAGTTGTCTCATCACCGAAACACGGTCACCGAGGCCGACAAATCGAGGAGAAACATCATGGCTACCAACACAATTCGACCCGAAGCAATTTCCTTCTCCGGCCTCAGCATGGCAGCTCTGGTCGCCCGCGCCGCCGGTGCGAACGCTGTGAAGTCGATAACCGACACATCCGTCACGACGGCGATGATCAGCAATTCGGGCTTCGGGGCCCTGTATCTGGTCGACGCATCCAATCCGAACGGCGACTGGATCGTCCCGCCGGCCGACTACATCCTGCCGAACATGAACGTCAACGTGGTCGCCACGAGCAAGAATCAGAACGACTTCCCCGTCGTGCTCACGTACCGCTCCGACGACGGTGGAGTGTTTGTCTTCAGCGCCACCAACTCGAAGACCAGGGCAGACGCCGGCGGAACGTACGCCCCCGACGGCCACGACGTCACGGTGACGATGACCTCGGGTTACCCGGCCATGAACGTCACGTACGTACTGCGGTGACTCCCGTTCACTCCAACAGACCCTGCCGCATCGCGGCGGCGACGGCGGCGCCTCGATCGTTGACTCCGAGTTTCTCGTAGAGGCGCTGCACGTGGGTTTTGACGGTCGAAGGCGCAAGAAAGAGCTGGGAGGCGATGGTGGGGATACTGGCGCCCTGTGCGATCAATCCGAGGACTTCACGCTCACGGGCGCTGAGAGTCGGGCCGGACGGCTCGCTGCGACGACGCACCTCGCCTACCAGTCCGGCAGCGATGCTGGGCGGCAACACATCTCGGCCCGCGGCGCAGTCGAGCACGGCGCTCACGATCTCGGCCCGGGTGGATTCCTTCGGCAGGAATCCGGCAGCACCCGCCTGCAGAGCCTGATATACGACGGACGATTCGTCGTGAGCACTGAGCAGGAGCACCCTGGTCGGCAACTCGTCTCGAACCACTGCTGCTGCCACCTGGGTCCCGTCCAGGTGCGGCATCCGGAAATCGATCAGCGCCACCTTCGGGCGTAATTCCCGAATCATTGCGAGCGCAGCTGCGCCGTCGTCGGCCTCGCCCAGAACGTCGATGCGGTCACTGCCGGTCAGGGCCCGAACCACGCCCTCACGAAACAACGGGTGATCGTCGCCGACCACCACGGAAACCTTGCCGACCACCGGCTTCGTGCCTTCTCGCATTGCTCACTTTCTCACGCCCGTACCAGCAATGCGAGCACTTGCGCCTCCCCCGATCGGGGGACACGCGATTCAACCCCGCCACGGCCCCGTCGGCGGACATACAGCAGCCCTGATTCGCGACAAGATTGATTCATCGCCGAGAACGGCAACCACACACCAGCCCAGGAGCAGACATCATGCGTACCAACACCACTCGCTTCGTAGCAGTCACCGCGATCGCCCTCGCTCTCGGCGGAACCGCACTGGGAACCGCGGCGGTCGCCAACGCCGGCACCATGCCGACGGACGGCCCGACGGTTGCCATGACCATCACCAACAACACCGACAACCCGATGCTGCTGGACAGCGCGTCCAACCCCTACGGACAGTGGATCAACGGCCCCCGCTCCTACCTGGCTCCGCACACGACCGAAATCGTCACCGCCTACAGCAGCGATCCCGGCGGCATCGGTGTCGACGTCACCTACAACGTGGCCGACGGAGTCCAGACCGTCATGGCAGCCAACAACTACGCCGGCAACCCCACCCTCGACGGGACCCGCATCATCGGTGACCCGACGCACGTCATCCTCACCGACTACATGGCCACCGGCTACCCCACGATGAACGCCTCCTACGACGTCTTCACGCAGAACTGAACCGAGCGTTGAAGCAACCACGAACTTGATCCGCTACGGCCCACGACCCGGTATCCGCATGGATGTCGGGACGTGGTGTGCGCTGACCAGCTCAGACGCGTTCGACCAACACGCAGCGGGCACCACTGAAGATCGTAGGCATGCACTTGTTGCAGTGGATGCACAGTGATTGGGTATCGGATTCGGCTGCGATCCGATTGATCAGATCCGGTTCTCTGAGCAGTGCCCGTGCCATGGCGACGAACTCGAACCCTTCCGCCATTGCGGTATCCATGCCCGCTTTGTCCGTGACACCGCCGAGCAGCACGAGCGGCAACTTCACCGCAGCACGGATCTGCCGAGCCTCTTCCAGCATGAACAGCGGCTTGTACGGATAGGCATGCAACATGCTCTTGCCCACCAACTGCACACCGAGCCGAACAGGCTGCGGCATCGCGGCGGCAAACTCGCGGATCGGCGCATCGCCCTTGAACAGGTACATCGGGTTGAGCAGTGAGCTACCCATCGTCAACTCGAGCGCATCGACACTTCCGGATGCCTCGAGCCACTGCGCCACCTGGATTGCTTCGTCCACCCAGAATCCGCCTGGCACACCGTCGTCCATGTTCAGCTTGGCCAAGATCGCGATCTTGTCGCCGACGGCGTCGCGCACACTGCGCGCAGTTTCGAGTACGACGCGAGCCCGATTCTCGAGCGATCCGCCGTAAGAATCCTTACGACGGTTCAGTTTCGGGCTCAGGAACGAGCTCGCGAAATAGTTGTGGCCGAAGTGGATCTCGACGGCGTCGAATCCTGCCTCGACGGCAAGTCGCGCAGCGCTCCCGTGCGCCGCCGCAATTCTGGTGATGTCCGCTGTGGTGGCAGTGCGAATCATCCTCATGCTCAACGGATTGAACGAACTCGACGGTGCCAGCGCGGGCAGTCCGGTCGACTTCTGATTCGCGACGGGGCCGGCGTGCCCGAGCTGCGCCGATGCCGCTGCCCCTTCGGCGTGAATGGCATCGGTGAGTCGTCGCAGTCCGGGGAGGGCATCGGGCCGCATCCACAGCTGGCCGTATTCGGTGCGCCCTTCCGGTGCCACGGCGCAATACGCGACGGTGGACATCCCGACTCCGCCGGCTGCCGGGCGGCGATGGAACTCGATCAGCTCGTCGGTGACCAGGGCGTCGGGAGTTTTGCCCTCGAATGTCGCGGACTTGATGATTCGATTTCGCAAGGTCACCGGGCCCAGCTTTGCCGGGGCGAGCACGTCGGGAGCAGTCATCAAGTTTGCCTCTCGCAGGGGTTGTTTGCTGGACGGTAGATCGATGGTCCAGAGCTGGCCAGCCCCCGTGCCACGGAGCGGGAAAACAACTTCAGCCCGGCCTACGTGGCCGGGCTGAAGTGACATCGCTGCAGATCAGATGCGTCCGAAGTACGCGTCCTTGAGCACTGCCAGGTCGTCGATGTCCTTGGCGTCGGCGTCGAGGACCACCTTGCCGATGTCGAGGACCGTCACGTGATCGGCGACGCTCATCGCGGCCTCCACTGCCTGCTCCACCAGCAGAACAGCCAGGCCGGTTTCCTTGAGCTGCTGGACGCGGTCCATCACCTCACCGACGATCACCGGAGCCAGCCCGCCCGACGGTTCGTCGAGAAGGAGCAACCGCGGCTGCGCCATCAGCGCTGCGCCGATCGCGAGCATCTGCTGCTGACCGCCCGACATGGAACCGGCGGGAAGCGCACGCTTCTCCCCCAGGATCGGGAACATCTCGTACATGGACTCGACGGATTCCATCAGCTCGCCGCGCTTTGCCTTGCGGGTGTACCCGCCCAGCAGAAGGTTCTGCTCGACGGTCTGCTTGTGAAAGACCCGCTTACCCTCCTGCACGTACGCCATACCCTGCCGCACCCGCTTGTGGGCGGGAACTCCGGTGATGTCGGCACCGTCCATTTCGACGGTTCCAGAGGCCACCTTGTTGAGGCCGGACAGAGCACGGAGCGTGCTCGTCTTGCCTGCACCGTTGCGTCCGAGCAGGGCTGTCACCTGACCGGGATAGACGTCGAACGAGACATCCCAGACGACGCGCAGATCGCCGTACCCGGTCTGCAGGTTACGGACCTTCAGAATCGGTTCCATCACTTCACCTCGCTGGTCTGATGGTCTACCGCGCCGATTTCTTCGAGCAGCGCATCCTCATCACCGGACTTGACTCCGAGGTATTCGCTCAACACGCGCGGGTGATGTTCGATCGTCGCCGCATCGCCGGTGGCGATCACCTGCCCCTGCGCCAGTACCACGATCTCGTCGGCGAGCGAGAGCACGAGGCGGAAGTTGTGCTCCACCAACACCACTGTGGCCCCAGCATCTCGCAGTACCCGGATCAGGTCTGCCAGGCGTTCGAGTTCGTCCTCGTCGAGTCCGGACGCAACCTCGTCGAAGAGTACGACCCTCGGCTCGGCGATGACGGCGCGAGCAACTTCGAGCATGCGACGCATCCCCAGGGGCAGCGACGTCGCGATCTCGTTGCGCAGGTGCGACATCCCCACGAGCTCGAGAACACGCTCGGCCTCGACGATGTCGGCCTTCGCGATCCTGCGGAAGCTGGGCAGGCGAAGCACAGCCGACGCCATCGACGCGCGGTGCACCGAATACCGTCCGGATGCAACAGCTTCCAGAACCGTGATGTTCTCCGGAATCGTCGGAGTTTGGAACGTGCGCGCCACCCCCACGCGCGCCACCTTGTGCGGCGACGACTGCGAGACCACCGTGTCACCGATTGTGATCACGCCGGCGTCCGCGGTGTAGAAGCCGCAGATCATGTTGAGCATGGTCGTCTTACCCGAACCGTTGGGCCCGATCAACGCGGTGACCTTACCGGCCTCTGCCGTCAGGGTTGCCGCATTGAGTGCCTGGTTACCACCGAATGCCTTGGACACTCCGTCGACCACCAACCGAGCGCCATTGATCGGCGCCAGTTCCGGTGTTCCGCCGCTGTTTTCCTTTGCGACGACTACGCCCAGGCCGGCCCTGCGATCGAGTTTCGAGACGATCGCTCGCCCGACCTTGGTCAGCCCACCGGAGAGCAGCACACCGCCGATGATCAGGAAGCCTCCGTAGAAGATCAGCGAGTATTCCTGAAATGCCGTCGACTGGTTGGGACCGAGCTGCATGATCGCGGCACCGACTACGGCGCCGTACACACTTGCCGCACCGCCCAGGATGGATGCCGCCAGAACCGCTGTCGCAAAGGTGAACCCGAAGGCTTCCGGCGAGATGAACAGGTCGGTATTGGCGAACAACGCACCCGCCAGACCGGCCGGGAACGCACCGATCGCATAGCCGAGCAGTTTCATCCGGAACACCGACACACCCTGCGACGACGCCAGCACCGGCGACTGCTTGAGCGTGCGGAACGCGATGCCGTGGCGCGAGACCACCAGGTTGCGCATCACCGCGAACCAGAGGACGGTCACCACGACAACCACCATGTAGTACTGCTGGGTGTCGAGTTCGGAGCCGAAGAGCGTCGGCGGCTCCATACCGGTGAGGCCGTTTCGGCCGCCGGTCTTGCCGCCGAAGATCGCCAGTACGTCCGGCACGAGCAGCACCAGGAAGAACGACGTCATCGCCAGGGACCAGTTGCCCAGTCGCAGACCGGGAACGCCCGTCAAGATGCCGACGCCCAATGCCACGGCACCGGCCGCAGCGAGCTGGACCAGGATGTCGGTGTGACCGGCCTGGGACATCAGACCCGCGGTGTATGCACCCGCCGCGTACATCGCGGCCTGGCCGAGCGCCAGTTCACCGGCAAAGCCGAGGCTCAGGTTCAGGCCGCTGACCACAAGTGCCAGGATGCAGGCCAATTGAATCTGCCGTGATGTCGACAGGTCGAGCCCCATCACGGGCAGCAGCAAGATCACTACCGCCAGGACCAGCGGGATGATCCAACTCGGAAGGGAACGGAAAGTCCGCCACGCGCTTACCATTTCACACCACCCGTTCTCGGACGTTGCCGAACAAGCCGGCAGGTTTGACCATCAAGATGATGATCAGCACCGTGAAGACGGCGATATTGCTGTACTGACTTCCCGCCCACAGGGCGGTGAACGATTCCACCAGGCCGACGGTCAGGCCGCCGATCAAAGCACCTGGCAGAGAGCCGAACCCGCCGATCGCCAACGCCACGAATCCCTTGAGGGCCAGCGCGGCACCCAACGTCGCAACTGCAAACGTCTTGGGGCCGACAAGGAGTCCGAGGACACCGGCCAACGCACCCGAGAAGGCAAACGCACCCAGCGCCAACCGTCGTACATTGACTCCTCGCAGCATCGCCGCTTCACGATCCTCGGAGATGCCGATCAGAGCCAGACCCGTCATGGTCTTCTTCGAGACGTAACTCAACCCGATGACCAGTGCGATCGCCGCAACAAGCAGAGCGATCTCGACCGGGTAGGTACGGCCGCCGAGTAGGGTGATCGGTTCGTTCGATCCGAAGAACGGAACCGTGAGAGGTTCACTACCCCAAATCAATTGAGTTGCACCATTGAGCAGAGTGGCAACGCCAAGCGTGGTGACCAGCTGGTTCTGGTGATCGGCCACCGGTCTGATCGCGACGATCTCCTCGACCGAGGCGAGGAGCATCACGGTCACGGTTGCCATGACGGCCACCACGAGAACGGGAAGTTTCAGGGTCACGAGACCCGTGTAGGCGACGAAAGTGCCCACCATCATCAGCTGAGCTTGAGCGAAGTTGAACGTGTTGGAGGAAACGAAAACGATGTTGTACCCGATGGCAACCAGCACGTAGACCGCGCCGAGCGCCAATCCGGACCACAGAATGGTCATGACGCAGCCGGGTTTCCGAACTGACCGTTGAGGATCTTCGTCGGGCTGATGAACTTCAGCTCACTGGTATCCGGGTTCGGGCCGTGGTTGTCAGAGCTGAAGTTGTAGCGCGAGAGGAATGCGGTCTTGGCATTCTCCTGAACCTCTGCGGTTTCCAGTGCTTCGGCGAGCTTCTTCGGATCGGTCGAACTGCCGACCTTCTCCGCTGCTGCCGCGACGAGGGGGAATGCGTCGTAGTTGTCCGCGAGGATCAGCGTCGACGGGATCGAGCCCAGCGACGCCATCGTGTCCACCATCGTGTTGACGAGCGCGTTGTTCGGATCGAACACCGTGCTGGTGAACACCTGCGTCACCAGGTTCTTCACCTGCGGGGTGCCGAGCACGCCGGCGGGCGGATCATTGGCGATGAGGTTGGTGGCAGAGACCGACGTGTTGCCGATCAACGGCACGTCCCAGCCGAGTCGCTCCAGGCTCTGCAACACGTATCCGAGCGGGGCGCCGTACGCGTCCAACGCGATTGCCGTTGCACCGGCATTCTTGAGCGACTGCAACTGCGCCGTCATGTCCAGAGCAGCGGCGTCGTATTCTTCGTTGCCGGCAGCTTTCAGACCGACTTTCTCGAGCGCACTGGTCATCTCCTCGCCGAAGAGTTCACCGTAAGCGGTACTACCGTGCAGGACTCCGACGCTGCTGTAGCCCTTGGTTTTTGCATACTCGGAGATGCCGCGAGCGGTGTCGGTCGCGCCCGGAGCCAGGTCGAAGTTCAGCGGGAACTTCGAGGGGTCCGTGGAATCGGGAGAAGGCGCCATGCTCAGCGAGAGGATGTTGTTCTGCTTGAGGATCGGGAGAACCGCAGCCGCGATCGACGAAGGACCCGAGTTGAGGTAGAGGTCAGGCTTGTTCCCCGAGTTGATGGCTTCGCGCAGCTTGGTGACGGCGATGGTTGCATCACCCGCGTCGTCGACAGTGGTGAGCTCGATCTGACGGCCGCCGATGCCCCCGGCCTCGTTCTGGACCTGAACGCCGGCCTTCGTGGCCAGCAGGGAAGTCTGCGAGTTCGCCGCGAGAACACCCTGCGCACTGATCCCGCCGGTCAGCAGGACGCGGTACGGCGAATCCGCGCCACCTTCGGACTCCGAAGAACCACTACACCCCGCGAGAGCCAGAGCCGTCACGGCAACTGCCGCAACAAGAATGGGCCGACGATTCATGTCTGCACTCCTAGAACACATGTATGCACCGAACGTCAGGCGAATACCTGACGAAAGAAGGATCGGCCGGTGGGAACGCCTGATTTCGAGCACCAGCCAACCAAGCACCCGCTTGATGATCTAGCAAGCAGTTGCTTGGGTTGGAGCATAGAATGTGATCTGGATAACGTCAAACGCACAAAAGAGGAGTCATGGAAGCGGACGCTATGCATATTCGGGCGGCCTCGACAGACCGATTCCCGCTGGGTGGAAACGCCAAAACGGCCCCACGCCCTGCGGGATTCGATGAGGTGAATCCGAGCAGGGCGTGGAGCCGTTTGCGTAAAGGTCTGAACTATCGCTGGTTTCGTGGCTTCCAAACCACCAACGCGTTGTTGCGTGGAATCGGAACGAGGTCCCGGCGATAGCCCGCATGGACTTTCGCGATTTCCTCGGCCAGTTCGCGGACGCGATGCTGCAGAGCCTCGACCTGGTTGGTCAGTTCGATGATCCGTTTGATTCCGGCGAGGTTGACGCCCTCGTCCTGCGAAAGCCGTTGCACTTCACGCAGAAGCGCAACATCACGCGGGGAGTAGCGTCGTCCGCCACCAGTGGTTCGGTGAGGGGTGACCAAACCGAGTCGATCGTAGTTACGCAAGGTCTGCGCATGCATTCCGGCCAACTCGGCTGCCACCGAGATCACGAAGATCTGGGCGTCAGGATCGACCGTCGCATCCCATTGATTCTGCGGTCGTTCGGTCATCATGCACCGGCCCACCCGGCCCGTGGATCGAACCCGCTCGCCTTCTCGGCTTCGAGATAGGTCTTCAGCGCTTCGATCGCCGGGTCGTCCAACTTCTGCGGGACGGATACCTTGACGGTGACCAGAAGGTCGCCGGCCCCCTCGGGACGCTTGGGGATGCCGCGTCCGCGAACTCGCAGAATGCGTCCGTCCACCGTTCCGGCCGGAACCTTCACTCCGACACGGCCGTCCAGGGTCGGCACGGACAGTGTCGTCCCGAGCACCAGTTCGCCGTAGCTCACCGGAACCGTCAGCGTCAGATCGTCGCCGTTACGGCCGAAGACATTGTCCGGCTTGACGCGGATGTTGACGAACAGGTCACCCGCCGGAGCTCCGCGGAGACCCGCTTCGCCCTTGCCCTTGAGTCTGATTTTCTGACCGTCGCTCACGCCTGCCGGCACGCGAACCGTGATGGTCCGTGTCCGGTTGGTGACGCCGCTACCGTGGCAGTCCTCGCAAGGCGAGTCGATGATCGAGCCGGTTCCCCGGCAGTCGTCACACGGCTCACTGAATCCGAATGCGCCCTGGTTGCGGCTGACCACGCCGGTTCCGTTGCAATGCGGGCACACTCGCGGGCTGGTGCCCGGCTTTGCGCCGCTGCCGTGACACGTGGTGCACGACGTCGGGCTGGTCAGACGAAGTGGGACCGTGACACCGAGCGCCGCTTCGCGGAAGGCGAGCGTCGTCTCGGTCTCGAGGTCCTTGCCTCGACGCGGGCGGTTGGGCGCAGCTGTGCGCTGGCCCGCTCCCCCACGATTGAACAATCCGCCGAAGATGTCTCCGAGACCCGAGTCCTGCCCGCCGGCACCGCCGCCGAACAGGTCGTTGATGTCGAAACCACCAGCGCCGGGGTTGAATCCACCGCTACCTTGCGCACGGGGACCGAAGCCTCCGCTGGCAAAGAGGCGCCTGGCCTCGTCGTACTCCTTGCGCTTGTCCGGATCAGACAGAACGGCATGAGCTTCACTGACGGACTTGAAACGCTCTTCGGCCTTCGCATCGTCAGGGTTGGCGTCGGGATGAAGATCCCGGGCCAGCTTGCGATACGCCTTCTTGATTTCGTCGGCCGTCGCGGTGGACGAGACGCCCAGCTCCTTGTAGAAGTCCTTCTCGATCCACTCCCGTTGACTCACTGGGCGTCTCCTCCTCTCACTCTTACTTCGCTTCTTGTTCTGAACCGTCTGCAGGCTTGTCGCCTACCCGGTCCGTCACGGCCACCATTGCGGTCCGAAGGACCCGGTCGCCGAGCTTGTAACCCTTGCGCATGACCGTCCCGAGTACGGGGTCGTGGCCTTCGCCTTCATGCTGCACCGCTTCGTGGAGTGCGGGATCGAAATCGTCGCCCTCGTTACCGAAGTCGGTCAAACCCAGACCCGTCAGGGTCGTGTTGAGCTTGTCCGCGAGTGCACGCAGTGGACCTGATTCGAGGTCACCGTGTGCCCGAGCGCGATCCAGGTCGTCGAGGATTCCGATGAGTTCGGTGATGACCGAAGCGCGCGCGGTTTCCTTGATGACCTGCTTGTCACGCTCGACGCGACGACGGTAGTTGGTGAACTCCGCCTGAAGTCGCTGCAGATCCGCAGTTCGTTCGGCGAGCTGATCGGTGGCGGATGCTTCCTCCACGATCGACTCTGCTTCCTGAACTACCCCTGTGTCTTCCGAGTCGAGCGGCGGCAGGGATTCCCCCGCCGCCTCTCCCTGTGCACCGGTCTCGGGGTCGACCGGGTTGTTCTCGGAGTTGTCCGAGGTCACTTCTTGTCCGAGTCGGTGGGCTCGTCGACAACCTCGGCGTCGACGACGTCGTCGTCATTGCCTGCGCCGTCGGTGTTTCCGGCCTCGTTTGCAGCGGAAGCCTCGTAGATGGCCTGGCCCAGAGCCTGCGACTCGGTGCCCAGCTTCTCCACTGCGGTCTTCACTGCAGCGATGTCGGTGCCTGCCAGGGCGTCGTTGACATCCTTGACCGCTGCCTCGACCTTGGTCAGGATCTCCTCGGAGACCTTGCCCGCGTTCTCACCTTCACGCTGCTCCTTGACGAACTTCTCCGTCTGGTGGACCAGCGACTCGGCCTGGTTGCGGACCTCTGCCTCTTCGCGACGTGCCTTGTCTTCCTCGGCGTGAGCCTCGGCGTCCTTGACCATGCGCTCGATCTCTTCCTTGGACAGACCGGAGCCGTCCTGGATCTTGATCGTGTTTTCCTTGCCGGTGCCCTTGTCCTTCGCCGTCACGTGCACGATGCCGTTGGCGTCGATGTCGAAGGTGACCTCGATCTGCGGAACGCCACGCGGGGCGGGCGGCAGATCGGTGAGCTCGAAGGAGCCGAGCAGCTTGTTGTGCGAAGCGATTTCGCGCTCACCCTGGAAGACCTGGATCTGCACCGAAGGCTGATTGTCGTCAGCGGTGGTGAAGGTCTCGGAACGCTTCGTGGGGATGGTGGTGTTGCGCTCGATGAGCTTGGTCATCACGCCACCCTTGGTTTCGATACCGAGGGAAAGCGGCGTGACGTCGAGGAGCAGAACGTCCTTGACCTCGCCCTTGAGCACGCCGGCCTGGAGTGCGGCGCCGACTGCGACGACCTCGTCCGGGTTGACACCCTTGTTGGGCTCACGGCCACCAGTCAGTTCACGAACCAGATCGGAGACTGCCGGCATACGGGTGGAGCCACCGACGAGCACGACATGGTCGATGTCCTTGACAGCGATTCCGCTGTCCTTGATCACTGCCTGGAACGGCGCACGGGTGCGATCGAGCAGGTCCGAGGTGATCTTCTGGAACTCGCTGCGGGAGAGCTGCTCGTCCAGGAAGAGCGGGTTCTTGTCCGCGTCGACCGTGATGTACGGGAGGTTGATGGAGGTGCTCTGCGAGCTGGAGAGCTCGATCTTCGCCTTCTCCGCAGCCTCACGCAGACGCTGCAGGGCCATCTTGTCCTTGGTCAGATCGATGCCGTTCTGAGCCTTGAACTTGTCGACCAGCCAAGCGACGACGCGCTCGTCCCAGTCGTCGCCACCGAGGTGGTTGTCACCGGAGGTTGCGCGAACCTCGACGACGCCGTCGCCGATTTCGAGCAGGGAGACGTCGAAGGTGCCGCCACCGAGGTCGAAGACCAGAATGGTCTGCTCGGTGTCACCCTTGTCCAGTCCGTATGCCAGTGCAGCCGCGGTGGGCTCGTTGACGATACGAAGGACGTTGAGGCCGGCGATCTGGCCGGCTTCCTTGGTTGCCTGACGCTGTGCGTCCTCGAAGTATGCGGGGACGGTGATGACGGCGTCGGTGATGTCTTCGCCGAGGTAAGCCTCCGCGTCACGCTTGAGCTTCATGAGCGTGCGGGCGCTGATTTCCTGCGGCGTGTACTTCTTGCCGTCGATTTCCACGTTCCAGTCAGTGCCGATGTGGCGCTTGACGGAGCGGAGGGTGCGGTCGACGTTCGTGACTGCCTGGTTCTTCGCGGGCTGACCGACGAGAACCTCGCCGTTCTTGGCAAATGCGACCACCGAGGGGGTGGTACGTGAGCCTTCGGCGTTGGCGACCACTACGGGCTCGCCGCCCTCCAGCACTGCAACTACCGAGTTGGTCGTACCGAGATCGATACCGACTGCACGAGCCATAGTGTTCCTACCTTTCGTTCTGCGGTTCTCTGCCCGAGTGGTTGATCTCGAACATGACCGCGAGTTTTTCGCTTGGTGAGCGTCCTCCGCTCAAGTTTGCCTCCGACCGTGGCCGGGAGTCAACTTGAAGTTGAGCCGAGGGCGCTCAAGCTTGTCGAAATGGTCAACTACAGCCCACGTAGATTTGTTCCCGCCTTCCCCGAAAAGCCGAAAAAGTGCGCCACATCACGTCCGAATCTCTCCGAATGGCTACGATCGGCCGGTGACCGATCCCGACAATTCTCCCGTTCGACCTGCTCGACCGGCGCCGGCGCGCCCGGCACCCGAGCGACCCGACGTCTCGGTTCGGCCGCTCCGACCTGCAGCGAACGACGAGATGCCCAAGGCCGTGACCTTGTCCACCTCTGCCTGGATCGGCTCGTTCGTCGTCCTGGCCGGTATCGCCGGAGTGGTAGTCACCAGCCTCGACGACGTCCGGTCAGCCCTCGAAGAATCGACTGCGCGCGACAATCCCGGATACTCGTCCACCGACATCTCCGATGCCGTGACGGTCGTCCTGGCCGGCAGTGGCGGCGGCGCTCTCGTCCTGATCCTGCTCGCACTCATGAGCCTTCAACTCCTCCGTGCCCGCAAGAACGCCGGGCGGGTGATGACGGCGACCGTCGGAGCCCTCAGCATCGCGGCCGGACTCGGCTTCATGTCTCTGGTCGACGGCGCCGCGGATATCGGCGCCGGAGTTCTGAGATGGGGTCCGATTCTCTACTGCGTCCTTGTAGCAGTGGCGGCGATCGCTCCGTTTGCTCCCGGTGTCAGCACCTGGCTGCGAGTACGCCGATGAAGGTTCACGTACAACTCGACTCCGCGCCGGGCGCGGGCGCTGCTCGCAGCCGTGAACTCGCGGACACCGGCGCCGGTGGCCTGTTCACCTTCGAGGGACCACACGACGTGTTCTTCCCGCTCGTCGAAGCGGCATCGGCCGTCGACCTCGACCTGATGACCAACGTCGCCATCGCATTCCCCCGCAGTCCCATGCATCTGGCGCATTCGGCCAACGACCTACAGTTGCTCAGTCGCGGCCACTTTCGCCTCGGTCTCGGATCGCAGATCAAACCGCACATCGAAAAACGCTACAGCGCAACGTGGTCGCGTCCAGCGGCCCGCATGAAGGAGACGGTCGCAGCGGTCAAGGCGATCTTCACGGCGTGGGAGAACACCTCGACGCTGAACTTCCGCGGCGAGTTCTTCACCCACACTCTGATGCCCCCGACGTTCGATCCAGGCCCCAATCCCTATGGACCGCCGCCCATCCTGATGGGTGCGCTCGGACCGGTGATGACCCGGACGGCGGCGGAGGTGGCCGACGGACTCCTGGTCATGCCGTTCCACACGCAACGCCATTTCCTCGAACGAACACTTCCGGCCGTCGATGCCGGCCTCCGTGAATCCGGCCGCACCCGAGACGAATTCACGATCATCCCGCAGGTCATCGTCGGCGTCGGCCGCGGCGACGATCAACTTGCCGCGGCCGCCCGAGGCGTCCGAGCCCTGCTCTCGTTCTACGGTTCGACGCCCGCATACCGTCCGGTGCTCGACGTCGAAGGGTGGGGCGAGGTCCAACCGGAACTCAATGCCCTGTCGAAGCGAGGTGGTTACGCCGACATGGCATCACTGATCACCGATCCGATGCTGACCACACTCGCCGTCGTCGGCACCCCCGAAGAGTGTGCTGCCGAGATTCGGCGGCGGTTCGGCGAGCATGCCGACGAAGTGTGCTGCTACTTCCCGGGTTACGACGTAGAACCGTCAGACGTGGCGTCGATGATCTCGGACCTGATGTAACTGCGAACTCAGATAAGCAGGCCTACAGGCGAATTACTCGAAATCGAATGATTCCGACAGCCGCTGAAGAGTAAACGGTTGCCGTAGTTTGGCGACCACGTTCTGATTCGCGAACATTCCCTTCTCCCAGACCGCTTGCTCACGGGGCCGAGCATCCAGCCAACGCACACGAACCAGGTATTCGCTCAGTTCCTCGTCGTCTGCGTTCTCGCCCAAGCTATTCGCGCGCACGGGACACTCGAGTAGAGGAATCGACTTTCCTTCTATATCCACATTGAAATCAGCCACTCTGACGGCTGGTTCTTCGACAACACCGACACCGACGTATCCCGTCGAGGGTATCTCTGCCCACACGCGCGCGCCTTCAAAAAGCTTGAACATAGCTTTTCGATATT
The DNA here is from genome assembly GCF_030056745.1 of Rhodococcus sp. IEGM 1406. NCBI lineage: Bacteria > Bacillati > Actinomycetota > Actinomycetes > Mycobacteriales > Nocardiaceae > Rhodococcus > Rhodococcus sp. IEGM 1406. Next base: position 510,363 of record NZ_JASHKO010000005.1, read on the forward strand.
TGTCCCCCTGACCCGCTGACACATACCCGTACTCCCGCATGTCGTCCCAGTTGCGGTGCCGACCCTCCCCAATCGCCACGAAGAAGTCCACACCGTTCCACGTTGGCTGCTTCTTGTTTCCCGCGCCTGCCTGTGGGAGATCGAGAGCCGGGTCAGACATCCAAGACCGGGCGAGGTATTCGCGATCCTCGTCGAACAAGTACTCAAAAAACAGGACGTTGATCGGGACGCCATAGCCCCGGACATACTCGACGATCTGCTCGGTACTCGAATCAAGACCAGTAGCCACGATCACGAGATGATGATCGTTGTTCACTACTTCAGGCACTTCGGATTCGAACCGATCAATGAATGCCGAAGCAAAATCTTCACCAGGGTGATTCTTCTCAAATAAGTCACTCACGGCTTCGAAGGACAGGTCACGCACCCAGAAACCGTATTCCAGTGCCTGAGCGACGACGTCGCGTGGAGTTCGGTCCTTCTTCAGTTCGATTACGTATAGGTCTCCTTCCGCGTCGATGGCGAGGAGATCGATCCGTTTGGCAAAATCCGTCATCACTTGTGGGCCGATGACCAGCAGATCACCGAGGCCGAGTATCTCGATGCGACTTTCGATGATCTTTTCGAGCCGAGCCTCGGACTCGATTACTCGGGGTGGCACGCGCAGGACATCGGTTCCGTCAACACGCCACAATCCGAATTTTACAGGCATCGCGACAGAGTATCCGGTCGACCGAGAACTCAGGCCCCCAAGGTACGGGCCAGCTCGGTCAACGACTCCCGGGCAGCACGCAGGCTCGCGTCACCCTGCTCGATCAGCGGTGCCATCGCCGGAATACGCTGCGCCAAAGTCAGTTCCGCGGTGATGACGGAGACATCCATTCCCATCGACACCCCGAGCACCTGAACGAGTGGCGGGACGGTGTGATCGTTGGCCTCGTTCCCCGAGCCCGGCGCATAGGTGTTCCCACGGCTGGACACGATCACCACGGGCTTACCTGCGAGCGGCTGAGTACGCGTGTCGAAAGGCACCGTAGTCCCCAGGACGTGCACGTAATCTATCCACGCCTTCAACGTCGACGGGATCGACCAGTTGTACATCGGCGCGCCGATCACGACTACGTCTGCAGCGGTAAGTTGCTCGATGACCCGAGCCTGTAGTGCTTCCGCGGCGGGATCCGGAATCTCTCCCTCGACCCGCAAACGTGGTGCATAGTGCAGAGCCGCGTCCGCGAGGTGCGGCAAGGGATCCCGGTGCAGGTCCACCGTCACCGTCGTGTGATCCGGACTGTTGTTCGACCACTGCTGAGCGAACAGGGCGGTGAGATCACGAGAGGTCGAGTGGTGGAGTTCGGCAGACGAATCGATGTGAAGTAGCTGTGGCATCCTTCATCAGTACCAGAGCGCGCTCAACTCTTCTCCGCGGCGAGATCGGATTCTGCCGCGTACTGCGCCAGCAGGACACGTTCGCGCTCGCGGCGCGGATAGAAGAACGTCACCACCGCGGCACCGGCACACACGATGATCATCGCCGCGATGTAGGCGTTTGTATCCCCGTCCAGGAAGGCGTTTTTGGCGGCGGTCATGATTTGGTCCGCGTATTGCGGGTAGCGTTCCGCGAGAACTTCGGCGCTGGAGAAAGATTTGGTGAGCGCAGCCTGAGTTTCGGGAGTCACCTCGGATGCGTTCGGCGAGGACGAGATCGCATTCCCCAACGATTTTGCGTACCCGGCCGTGAGTATTCCGCCGAGAATCGACTGCATGATGGCGCCGCCCAGATCGCGTTGCAAATCCGAGGTTCCCGACGCCATACCAGCGCGGTGCACGGGAACGGATCCGGTCAGCGAACGCGATGCCGGTGTGCCTGCCAGGCCGACGCCGATCCCGACAAGCGCATAGGCAAGCGCGACCTGCCAATACTGTGTGCTTTCGTTCCACAGGAAAAGCGCGACAAACAACCCGAGAACCACGAACAGGTAGCCGGAGAGCAGCGTGACGCGGGCGCCGTACCTTTCGATCATGGTCGCCGAGCGCGGCGCAACGATCACCATCGCCAGCGCAGCCGGAATGATCGCCGCACCGGCTGCCAGCGTCGAGTAGCCGAGGACGTTCTGCAGGAACTGCTGGCCGATGAACATCGCGCCCATGAGCGAACCGAACACGACCAACCCGCCCACCGCCGCGACCCAGAAGGTCGGGCGCGCAGCTACGTGAAGATCGAACAGCGGATTGACCGCGCGTCGCTGTTGCAGGAAGAACCCGATACCCGCGACGACCGCTATCGCCCCGAGCACCAGAGCCAACGTGCCCGAACCCTTCACCGGCGCAAAGTTGATGGACAGCACCAGCGACCCGATGAAGACGATCGACACTATGCCGCCGAGGTGATCAACTCGCTCGGTCGTCTCGTTGACGTGCGCGGGCACCAACACCAGCGAACAGATCAGTGCCACGAGAGCCAACGGAAGGGTGACGAAGAAGACCGAACCCCAGTGAAACTGCTCGAGCAGCGCCCCCGAGACGATCGGACCGAGTGCTGAAATCGCGCCACCGATTGCGGACCACATGGCAATCGCCTTGGTCCGTGCCGGTCCGGCCCACAGCGCCGTGATGATCGCCAGCGTGGTCGGGAATGCAAGACCTGCCGAGACGCCTCCGACTATCCGAGCGAGGAACAGCACTTCGAAGTTCCCGGCGAATCCAGCCACGATCGACGCCGGAATAGACAGCGCCATGCCGGTGACCAGCAGCATCTTGCGGCCGTATCGGTCTCCCAACGCCCCAAGGTAGAGCACCGTTCCGGCCAGGCCCAACGAGTACCCGACCGCGATCAGGTTCAGTTGTGTCTGGCTGGCGTCGAAGGCCCGCCCGATGTCCGGCAGCGCGACATTCGCGACCGAGAGATTGAGATTCGCGACCGCAGCGACCAGGATGAGCGTCCCCAGGACGAGGGTGGCTCGATCCGGTGAAGCGGACTTGATGTCACTCGCCATGCGCGTGCTCCCATCGAGGTGGGACCCGAACCTGGGAGTTATGTCCGGGTCATCCCGAACTCAAGATAGAACCCTCTCCAAGCGCTCGCACAGTGAACGGGTCCCTATTCGGGCACAATTTCAGCCAAGACGCCCTCGGCGCTGCGGGCAGCAACCAGGCAGGCGCGGGAGGTGAACCTGTCGAAGAGCGGATGCCTGGACAACTCCCGCCATCGCCGGACAGCCGCGGTAGCCCGCGCACGCTGGACCTCCGGCGATTCTTCCGGTTCGCAGCCCAACCGGTCACTGGCCCGGATTCCGTAGCCACCGATCAGCCTTTGCAGTTGTGCCAGGTCGTCGGGTGGCAGATCTGTGTGTACCGAACGAAGTCGCCCGAGCAGGCGAAGTTCGTGGAAACCGTGAACATCGGCAAGCAACCGTTGTGCCTCCGCCGCGATCAGATCGCCTTCCTCACTCGGATCGGCTTCGAGGATTCGGCCCAACGTCACCAGCGCGGTGTGCGATTTCAGTTGATCCGCGCGCTGCCCGAATTGAACGTCGATCACCTGACGAAGCTCGTCCAGTCCGCTTCGCTCCAGCAATTCCGCGGCCAGGGACGGGGAATCAGTGGCACCCAGCTTGATCGACGTCACGGCGAGGCGAATTCCGAAGAGCCCGAACCGATCGGCCAATTGCGCCCGCATCGCCGCATCGACCGGGAGTGGACTGTCCTGCCTGGCAAAACGATCCGCGGAGAGCAGTGCCAGGCTCAGATCCTCGGATGCAACCTGCGCGAGCGCCGAGAAGGCAGCGAACTCACTCTGCCTCATCGTCCGTGCGGCGAGTGCCAGCAGACCTGCCACGGGAACCACCGACTGACACAGGCCGGTTCGCTCCAATTCCTCGGCAAATCGTGCCGCGACGTCCTTCGCCGAAGACAACGCATCGAGCCTGCCTGCGCCGACCTCGTCGGCACGCGAGAGGACACCGATCACTCCGAGTGGGCCGGATTCTCCGCCGACATGATCAGCGATCTTCCCGAGGAACTGCATGTCACTGGCGTTCAGGGCGCGCAGCAGGTAGACCACCGCGTCCGCGCCGGGCGCACCACCATCGGGAACCAGCATGTCCCAGGTTCGGGCCGAAACCTCGGTCGAGAGCGACGACGTACCTGGGGTGTCGATGATCGTCGTACGAGCCAATGCCGAAGACGGCCAGTCGACGTCGATGCGGTCCACCGAGTCTGCGGTGTACTCCCCCAGATCGAACGTGAGCCTGCCGTCGCGGCGCGTCACCGGCACGTTGAACTCGGCACCGTTCTCGGCCGTCGCAGTCACCTGGGGCGTTGTCCCGTTCCGATACCAGGTGACGACGCGCGTGCACTCCGTCGCGTCGGTAGGCGCTATGTCCTGTCCGACAAGCGAATTGAGCAGCGTCGACTTCCCCGCCTTGAGGGAGCCGGCGAGCGCCACCCGGAGTGGCTCGTCGAGCCTGGCAGCGCATTCGCCCAACTGGGCTCGCGTCTGCGGCTGGTCCGCGTAGACCCGTCTGGCCTGGTCGATCAGAGCATGTGCCGACTCCACGGCGGTCGTGGCACTCATGCGTTGGTCACCTTTGCCGGAGCAGGAGCGGGAGTTTCGCCGATCAGCGTTCCGGCAACGGCGTCAAGCTCTGCGACGACGCGCATGTCGGTCTCCAGACGCTTGATACGAGCGGCGTGTTCGCTCGACTCCAACTGCGCGGCTTCCTGCGTGGCGCGGAGGGATTCGTTGATCGAGCGCAGCGCCTGCTCGGCGATGTCGGTGAAATGATCCCGCAGAAGCCGCTGCACCAGGCGGAGGCGGTCCTTCGACTCCTTGCCCACCTGGAAGCTGACGTCGTCGGCGAACCGTCGGATTGCCGCTTTCGCCTCGGCCCGACGCTTGAGCACCTGTGCTTGTTTGTCTTCGCGATAAGCCTTGGTACCCAGCAGAACCCCGGCTCCGATGGAGATCGGGTTGACCAGTGCCATGCCCATCATCGTGGTGATCAAGCCGAACATCAGGACGCCGCCGTACGAGCCGCGCATGCCGACCAGGACCTTCTGAGTGATGCCGATACGGCCGGATTCGAGGTCCGACAACGCGCCAACCGGTTCCAGGAAACCGTCGGTGTCGGCGACGTCGAGATGCGGGAGCGCGACGTCGCCGGTCTCCGCGAAGTGCTGCGCCACAACTTCTGCCAACCATTGAGCTCGATCGTGAGCCCACACGAAGTTGTCACCGATAGCGGTGGCGATCTCCTGTTCGAGCCACTCCCCCACTACGTCCCAGTCCTTACCTGGATCGCCTTCGTCGACCGTCTCTTCGGCCTGGCGGGTGACCCGGCGCAACCGGTCCCGGAGGTCGTGATCGATGTCGGCGGCAAGGTCTGCAATGCCGTCGCCGAGGCTCTGTTGCCAGAGCGAGGTCTTCTTGTGCAGTTCCTCGGCCGCTGCCCGGGCACGCTGCAGGCCGGCGACCGCCGCTTGAGCGGTGGACGGATCCTTCAGCGCCGCAAGCTCACTGCCCATCTCCAACGTCAGATGTGCTGCCGAGGAACGCACGTCCATCGCAACTGCGCGTCGCGTGTTCGACTCGGCACGCGCAACCACGTTGTCCCGCAGGAACTGATAGAGGTCCAGAAATCCGGATTCCGCCTCGAGTTCCTTGTCCCCCAGCCTCAGTGCGTGCGACCGCAGTACCGAGGAGATCGGAATGAGCGGCAGGTCCAACCCGGCGCGCTGGAGATGTCCGCGATCGGCGTCGAGGATCTGTCGCCAGTGCGGGTACAGATCGGTCTTGCTGATCAGACCGGCCACCGCAGGACACAGATTGACGACCTGGCGGATGAATCCCAGCTCGGGTTCGGTGAACTCCTGACTGGAGTCCGACAGAACCAACACGGCATCGGCCGCAGTGATCAATCCCAATGTTCCTGCAGCATGCGGATTTCCATGACCACCGACACCGGGGGTGTCGATCAGAACCAAACCGTCGGCCAACAGCGGACTGGGAACACCCACTTCCACACGCAGAACTTCACGCCCTTCGGCGCGAGGCGTGGCCGGGGTGATCCCCATCAGTTCTTCGAGCGGGAGGGGCACCCGGATGGGCGCCGCACCCGGATCGGCGAGAATCAATTCGGCGACCGCGGTCTCCGCGTACTGCACGACCGTCGCCACGGCAGTGGTCTCGTCGTCACCGACCGAACACACGTCGATGCCGAGCAGAGAATTGACGAACTGGCTCTTGCCCTGTTTGAGGGGACCGACCACCACGATACGAATACGTGGATCATTGACTCTGACCTGAGCATTCTCGAGTCGGCGCACCAGATCCGTGCGCCCGAAATCCTTCGCCACGACGGCTGTTCGTTCGAGCAACGACGCCGTCGACGACGCGACGCGCGCCTTCCGACTGCTTACCTGACTCGCTGAATCACTCATGAGCTACGTTGACCCGCAATTCTTCCCGACTCGAATATCCGGCCCTGCGAACGCATAGCGCACGCAGGGCCGGATTTGTTACATCAGGTCATTTTGACCGATTTCAGTTCCTGCGTCAGCAGATCAGGGATGCAGGTGATCGACAACCGCAACCGGGTCGATGTGATCGACCGGTGCTGCAACCGAATCCTCGGCGAAGAGCGAGTGTCCGGTATCGGCGCTCAGTCCCGAATCGGAGCCCGCACCGAAAGCGTCGGTCGCATCGATCGACGACCACGGGTTCAGCGCACCGGTCAAGGAACTTGTCAGGTCGGACACGCCGCTGACTGCTCCACCGAGGGATCCACCCAGGTCAGCGACTCCGCCGCCGCCAACGGTACCGCCACCGTCGACGGTGCCACCGGCAGCCGCGGCTGCGTCGGCACCGATCGAACCTGTCACGTCGGTGACTGCTCCGACAGCCCCGCCGAGCGATCCACCGAGATCGGTGACGCCGTTCAGTGCTCCGCCGAGCGACCCACCCAAACCGGCCGCAGCGTTCGTGGCGGCGTCGAGACCTGCTGTTGCGTCGAGACCTGCTGTTGCGTCCAGAGCACCGCCCACCGTTGCTCCGAGGTCGCCGGTCACACCGCCGAGGTTCAGGCCGTCTGCCGCGATGCTTCCGAGGTCGACGGAAGGCAGTTCAGCGGAGATCGGGCCAAGGTTCACTGCGCCGAGGTCGACGGAGGGCAGGTCGGCGCCGATCGAACCGGTGTCGATTCCGCCGAGGTTCAGTGCCGTGTCCAGCGCTCCACCGAGTGCGCCCTCGGCACCGAGAACGCTGTCGAGAGAGCCCCCCAGCCCGAGGCCGGCTCCCAGCGCACCGTCCAGCGCGCCGGTGAGGTCCGTGCCCACGGAACCGACAGCACCCAAGCCGCCTGCACCTGCGAGAGCGGTGTCGAGAGCCGCAGCCACACCGGCTGCCAAGCCTGCTTCGCCGCCCAGCCCGAGTGCACCACCGAGGTCGATTCCGGTAAGTCCGCCTGCGCCCAGCGCTGCGTCGAGTGCGCCGCCGAGACCGCCCGCCAGCCCGGCATCGACGCCGAGTGCCGAACCGAGGACACCTTCGAGAGCCGTCGACAGATTCGCACCGCCGCCCAGAGCCGCTGCGAGGTCTGCGCCGAGACCGCCTTCGAGGTCGAGTGCTCCCCCGAGCAGTCCACCGAGTGCGCCGCCCAGGTCGGCTCCGACCGTTCCGCCGGCACCGAGGGCGCCGGAGAGTGCCGCGCTGAGCTGCGCGCCCAGGTCTGCACCCCCGCCGAGTACGGCGTCGAGGTCGAGTCCTCCGCCGAGGCCCAGTGCTGCGTCGAGTGCGCCGCCGAGTGCAGTTTCCAAGCCGCCGCCGACTCCGAGAGCTCCGCCGAGTGCGCCGCTCAGTGCAGCACCGAGATCGAGGCCGCCCGCGATATCGGTGAGAACGCTGACATCCGTGATCGCTCCGAGGACGCCGCCGAGTGATGCACCCAGATCGGCGCCGATCGTGCCGCCGGCTCCCAGGACACCGGAGAGCGCGCCGGACAACGCCGTGCTGAGGTCGCCCGTCAGAGCGCCGGCCAGATCGAGGCCGCCGCCCAGTGCAAGGGCGGATTCCAGTGCGCCGGTCAGGCTCGCGCCCAGTTCGCCGCCGATGTCGAGGAGACCGCTGAGGTCTGCTGCGCCGCCGAGGAGTCCACCGAGAGCCAGTCCGAGGTCGGCTCCGAGGTCGCCACCGATGGCAAAGACGGGTGCGAGGGCTCCGCTGAGCCCCGCCGTCAGGTCGAGTCCGCCGACCGCGCCGATGGCGGCGTCGAGGGCTGCGCCCAGTTCCGCGGTCAGACCGCCGGTCACTCCGAGGGCGCCGCCCAGAGCCGCGCTGAGCTGTGCGCCCAGATCGAGAGCTCCTTCGAGATCGAGTGCACCGCCGAGGCCCAGGCCGGCTTCGATGACGGCGCCGAAGGCTGCGCCGAGGTCGGCACTGATCTCGCCGCCGATGGCAAGCGCAGCGCTGAGGGCTGCTGCGAAGTCGCCGACCAGGTCGAACTGGCCGCCGAGGGCGCCTCCGACTCCGAGGCCTGCACCGGCACCGAGACCCAGGCTGCCGCCGAGGCCGCCACCCAGTCCACCGGTGAGACCACCACCGATTCCGAGACCGCCGCCGATGGCACCCGCAGCGGACGCGCCGGCGTTGACGATCGCGGACAGGTCGGCGCCGCCACCGGCAAACAGTCCGGACTCGGCAACCAGCGGAGCGACGGCGACGATGTCGGCGGGGCTGACGTCGCACAGACCGGCAGCATTGAGTGCCGCGGTCGGGTTGGCGCAGTAGTTGGCAGCTGCCTCGTCGTCACGAAGTAGCCCGAGGATGAATTCGAGTACGGCGTTCGTTGCCATGGCGGGTTCTCCTGAAGTTCGTTGACCGGGTTGTTGCCGGTGGGTTGTTGCCGGTGATCCGGAAACTGGTGCGCTGCCAGAGGTAGCGAGTGGAATCAACGCTAAGAACTTTTGCGACTGGGGCCAACGGGGAGCACCCCCCTCTTCTGCGTGGACAGACGGGGAAGGCCCCTACGGGGTACGCCCGCTCGGAATAGGGGGATTTGCTCCGATTAGGGGATCGGTCCCCTACTTCGCCGCGACGCCTCCGATCCGGTAACGATCTAGGTCCTGAAACCGACATCGCAGACAACCGCGACAGTCCTTCTGTCGCCCACGACCAGGGGAGTTCGTTCATGGCGGCAGGGCTCGGCATCAGCATCGGTTCGGCCACTCTCGTAGCTGTCACCGACGGCTCGACCGGTGAAACGCAACAGGTCCGCTTACCCAGTGCGCTGCAATTGGACGACGGAACCGTCATCACCGGATTTGTCGAGCGCGTCGGAGACCCGATCCCGATACTTGCCGCCGACGGTACCGAGTACCGCGGCGAGGCTCTCGCAGCGACAGCGGTAGGCGCGCTCGTCGGCCAGGCTGGCGGCGAAGAAGGTCCAACTGTAGTCCTGGCTCACCCGGTGGGGTGGAATCGTCACACAGCACGAACCATGGAGTCCGCGCTGGACGACGCCGGGGTTCACGGGGCTACTCTCGTCGCCGAACCCGCGGCCGTCATGGCGTGGCTCGCCGCTTCCGGAAACGCTGCCAACGACGGTCTGACCGTCGTCTACGACCTCGGCGCTCGCTCGCTCGACGTCACGATGATGTCCACGACCGGCGGACGAAGCGAGATCTTCGGAAAGCCACTGCGCAGCGAGGACATCGGCGGCGACGAATTCGATCACCTCGTCACCGTGCACCTGCTCGATGCGGTTTCCGACCACTTCGCAGCCCTTGATCCCTTTGCTCCCGAGACGATTGCAGCGCTGGAAACTCTGCGCGAGCAAGCCCGCGCAGCCAAGGAGGAACTTTCCACCGAGACGGAAACCGTTGCTCGCGTGACGCTTCCCGGCGCCGTCAGCGACATTCGACTGGTTCGTTCCGAGCTCGAGGATCTGATCAGGCCCGCCCTCACCGAATCGGTGGCCTTGGTGCGCGAAAGCCTGCGATCTGCCGGCGTCGAGTCCAGTGATGTCAATCAGGTTGTTCTGGCCGGCGGAAGCTCGTCCATTCCCCTTGTCGCCGAACTACTGTCCGCGGAGCTTCGTGTTCCGGTGATCGCCGACGCCGATCCCGCGTCGTGCGCGGCGTCCGGCGCCGCGGCACTCGCCCTCGACGCCCGAGACTCGCAAGTGCCGGCCGCCGCCACTGCGGTGATTCCCGCCGAGCCGTCGCGCAAGCCCGCACCGGTTCCTGCCTTCTCGACTCCGTTGCTTGCCGAGCCGACAGAGGAAGAGAACACGGCGACTCGACGCTCGTCGAGGGTGGGCGTCGTTGCTGCGGTGGTAGGAGCGTTCATCGTGCTCGCCGCAGGCGGACTCGGAATCGGAACGGCCATGGACAAGATCAACGTTCCGTCCAGTTCGGCGGACACCACCAGTGAGTCCACCTCGTCCACCGCTTCGACCACGCCGGGCTCTACCCCCGGCAGCACCACGGCAGCCGAAGCAGCAGGTAACGGATCCACGACTGCGAACAACGTTACTCAGAACAATCAGCCCGGCTCTCCTGCTGCCGCAGGCGGTTCGACGACGGTACCAGGGGCAGTTCCGGTTGCCGGCGCACCAGCTGGATCTGCTCCCGCACCAGGTGAGACCGCCCAGTCGGCGCCTGCACCTGCCGCACCCGGCGCCCCGGCGCCCGCACCGGCTCCCGCCCCGGCACCGGCACCAGCGCCCGCGCCCGGAGCAGGCGTCGGAACCGGTATCGGTGATGCTGCGACCGGCATCGGCAACGGTGTCGGCGGTTTGGTCGACGGCGTCGGGGACGGTGTCGGCGGCGTGGTCGGAGGTCTCGGTAACGTCGTCGGTGGTGTCGGAAACGTGGTCGGTGGTGTCGTCGGCGGCGTCACCGCGCCGATCCGCTGACCGGCGGGCATTCGATGAACCGTGACAGCGGCACCGAATCATCTTACATTGCAGGACTTTTGCGCGGCATCGACCTGACTGCATCGCCACTGCGCCTGTTCGTCACCGGGACCGACGCCAGCGCTCGGCCCCAAGTGACGAGGGCGGTGCGCAAGAGGATCGAATCTGGTGACAGACCTGTGGTCACCGTCGTCACGCATGACGCCCCGGCCGATGCGATTGTGGTGATCGCGGACGCGCAGGCTCTGACCCCCGACGAAATCCGTGCTCTGAACGAGCTGGTTCAACGTGACGACCTCGGAGTAGTCATCGCCTCCGATCGGATCGATCCTCCACTCGCACCGATCTACTCGAACATCTCGAGTTTCGGTACCGTCCTGCATCTGAACCCGTTGAACCGGTCAGATATTCGGAAGATCGCCGCGGAGCGAAGAGTTCCGCTCGACGATCGTGCCGTGCTGACGCTCGAGCATCTGGCCGGTGGTTCCTTCGGGGCCGTCGAAGCGTATTTCACCGCCGCCTCGGCGGGCCGCCCGGAAATGGCGACAGCCGTACGCACACACATCCTCCATCAGGTCACCGCTCTGCATCCGATCGAGCGTGAGATCCTCGAGGTTTCATTCGCCGTCCCGGACATCGACGCTTTCGAGCTCGATCTGGGGCAGGAGAAGTTCAGTCTCACAGCGGCATTCGACCGAGCACTGGCCACCGGACTGTTCGGTTCGCGATCACCTCTCGTCGCGAGCGTTGTGGCAGAGTCGACCAGCACAGGACGTATCCGCAGCGAGCTGATCAGAATCGTCGAATCACGAGCGAACGCGAGAACCCTCGATATCGATACAGCACGAAGACTTTTCGACTCCGGCATCCGCCACCGCGATCTCACGGCTGTACTACGAGACGCAGTCGACGCGAGCACGCCGACCGTCGCGGCAGATCTTTTTCGTCGTGTGAATTCGATCGAGCCTCTCGGCGTGGCGGACACGCTGCTGTACGCCCAGGTTTCGGCTCGGAGTGGTGACCTCGACACTGCCTGCCGCCTGGCCGATTCCGTCATCGCCGAACCCGATCTCGACAACGCGAGACTGGCTGCGGCGGTGCGAATCCGCGCAGCTTCGTCCGCAGCATGCGGCCAACTCCGCGCCGCCGCAGATCTCTACACCTGGCTCGGGCCAGGGCGCACCGAAACCGAATCCCCCTTCGCCGCAATCACCTTCCTCGGCATCGGCAACGTCGATGACGCGAACGCGGCGCTCGCCGGGCATACTGGATCACCGTCGAGCTCCACGGTCGGCGCTGCCACACTGGCCAATGGACTGATGCAATCGGTCACGTGGAGTGCACCGAGTGCGCTCAACACGATGTCGCGCGCACTTTCGCTCCCCGGCGGCTCCGGCACATCTGAATTCCAGCCTGATTCCGCCCCGGCGCTGGTAGCTCTTGCACTCCTGCACAACGGCGCCCATGAACGGGCCGCCGCTGTCGTCGCGGCCGCGATCGCCGCCGACGACGCAAGCAGTCACACGTGGGCGCGGCTTCACCTTCTCGACGCGTGGATCGCGATGACCCGTGGGCACGACACTGCTGTCGAAGATCTACCGGAGGAGGTAGTCCGCGGCCCCCTCCGTGAGCGTGACGCACTGTTTCTGCATGCCATGATCGTGGGTCTCGCTCGACGCTCCGGCGATCTCGCCCAGCTGCGGCGCGCCTGGTCGGGCGCAGCCGGCACCCTCTCGTCCTGCAGCGTGGATCTCTTCAATTTGCTTCCCATCGGCGAACTGTGGCTTGCGGCAGTACGACTCGACGAGGCCGAGCAGGTCGAGCATCTGGTCGACGACGCACGCACGCTCCTCCGAGCACTCGGCGAGCCTCCGCTGTGGTCTTCGCCGCTGCATTGGTACGGCGTCCAGGCGTCGATCCTCTCGCAGTCACCGGCCGATCTCCTTCCACACGCCCATACACTCGCGGAATCAGCCAAAACCCACACTTACGCAGCCGGTTTGGCGACCGCCGGACGCCAATGGCTCCTACTCATGCAGGGCAGCGTCGACGCAGACGACGTGGAAGCTGCAGCGCGAACACTCAACCGCATCGGGCTGCCCTGGGACGCGGCCCGCTTGGCGGGCGAAGCAGCATTGCGCACACCGGACACCAAATCGGCCACCGCATTGCTCCACGTTGCGCGCTCGCTACGCACAACGTCGACGGCCGAGACGAATGCAACCGATTCGACCGACAGCGCGGCACCACCGTCGGTACTGACCGAGCGCGAACAAGAAGTTGCCGAACTCGTCGTCGTCGGCCTGACCTACCGGGAAATCGGCGAACGCCTCTACATCTCCGCAAAAACCGTCGAGCACCATGTCGCACGCATCAAGCGGCGCGTCGGGGCGCAGTCTCGTTCGGAACTACTCACCATCCTTCGCAGCATGACACCGCCGAACAAATAGTTAGCTGCATATTGTCCGGAGGGTTGCGTATATCCGTTTAAGTGATAGTTTTCACAGGAATCAGGACATGCACGCCGAGCAAAGTTCGGTAACTGTGAAACGGGGATTGCTATGAAGTGGGGAGTCGAACTCGCCGTCGGCAATAAACGAAGCATTGCTGCGATCGCGAAACCCGACTCGGAACCAGTGATCCTCGAACGCGAATCGGTGCTGCACCACGCTCCTGACGGCACCGTGCAGCTAGGTGAAACCGCGTTGGGGTCAACCGGCTTGCGCGGGTTCCTCGACAGGGTCGGAACTGACGATACCGACAACTTCTCCGAGCACATGACGCGAGGAGAGGAACTCGTAGCGACAGCAATGTATTGCCTGGTCAAGGAGGTCCGAACACTCACTGATCAGAACCTGAACATCTCTGCGGTGATCCCGGCAGGTTGGTCGAGCGATTCCGTCGACGCACTGCGCGGCGCACTCGACAGCATGGATCTCGACGGCGTCGAACTGATTCCGGAAGAGAAAGCCTCCGCGGCCTGGCTCGCGGATCCGGATGCCGACGACAGTGCAGCCCGCGGAGCCGCAGCGTTGGCCGCGCCTTACTCGATCACCTCTACCTGTTCCGAACCCGAGCCAACCGATCTTGCCGAGCCAGAGGACACCCTCGAGGAGTTTCCGCCGTTCGTCCTGACCGAACCGGAGCCGGAATCCGGCGTGGAAGTACCGGGCACGAAAGCACCGAGCGTCGACGGTTGGCTGAATCGTCAGTGGCGATCGGAGCGCCGACCGATCATCGCCGCAGCCGCCGCCGCAGTCTTTCTGACGGTGTCGGGGTGCGCGGCCGCGGTCATCATCGGACACACTCCGACCATTTCAGCGCCCGGGATTCTCGACGCACAATCTCCCCTGCCCACCGGCACCACGCCCGCCACTGCGGCGAGTCAGCCCGGCACGGTTTCGCACTCAGCGACCTCGCTCCCGTCGGAAGTACCCGCTCTCGGCGCGCAGCCGACGGCGCAGTCGTGGTCATCCGAAGCGGAATCGACCTCATCCGAATCCCAGCCCATCCCGGCGAGTCCGGGCACCGGTACCGAGAAATCCACTACGGCGAACGTCCCCGCGCAACAGGGATCGCCGATCACCATCCAGCTCGACCCCCTTCGGATCGAGAACCTGCCGCCGGTCGTCGGACCGCTGAATCCGGTCGATCCGGCTACCCCGGACACTCCCGCCGTGACCGACCCCACTGATACACAGACAACGCCGACGCAGCCCTCCAACCCGACCGACACAACCGATCCGGTGGTGCCGAATCCCGACATGCCCGTCATGCCATTGGCCCCGAGACCCGGAATGCCAAGTTAGACAGAAAGGTTGAACAGCCAGAGAGGAGGCGCATATTCCTCGTCGAAACTTTTCCCCTATGGTGGGTGCGGTACCTACCGGCTCGGTGCCGGGGACTTGAAGGGATTTCATGCGTAACTCGTTGGCGATCCGCACCGCTGTGGTCGGCGCCTCGGCACTACTGCTCGCAGCTCCATTCACCACGACGGCATCGGCAGAGCCCGCCTCCGACACGCATGTCGAACAGCTCGAAGCCGACCAGCTTCCGGCTGAGCTGGTCGAGGCGATCACACGCGATCTGAAGATCTCCCCACAGGAGTATCTCGACCGCGCTGCCAAAGCTCAGGAACTCGGCGCGTACGCCCAGGAATTCAAGTCCGAGCGCCCCGGCGACTACGCCGGATCGTGGATGGGACTCGACGGTCAACCCGTCGTAGCCGTCACCACCACCGAAGCTGCTCGAATCGCGGCCGACGACGGATACCGCACCCACGTCGCCCCCGTCTCCGCCGACACCCTCGAGAAGACGCTGGCCGACGTCAACGGATGGATCGCCGGGCTGCCCAAGGAAATATCACGCGCAGTCAATTCGGCGACTATCGACGTCTTGAACAATCAGGTCGTCATCGACGTTGCGAACAGCCCCGTCGGGCAGGCACTCAATCTTCCGACCCTGCTCGAGAACACCAAGATCGTTCTCAGCCCGGACGGCGGCGGATCGGTTGATCCCGGAGCGCTCGGCGGCGACACCTACATCACGTCGACAGGTCCCATTCGCGAGACGCCGACCGAGAACATCTCGGTCTGCTCGTTCGGGTTCAACGCCGTCGACGATCAGAACAATGCACTCAATATCAGTGCCGGACACTGCAATCCGGCCGAGGGCTCGAAGTCGCCGGTCTACCTGCCGAATCACGCGAACGTCGACGACAGTCAGTTGATCGGCGCCTTCTCACAGTCTTCCGTCGGCAACAACGCCGGTGATCTCGATTACTCGGTCATCAAGTTCGACCAGTCGGGCATCGACGCGGGCCTCGACCGCGCTGCCGTCCGCGGTGCCAACGGGACCACCCTCGCGATCACCGGAACAGCACGTCCCGTGATCGGCGCTCCCATCTGCAAGTCGGGTCAGACGTCGTCCTTCACCTGTGGCGTCGTGGCAGCCGATCGCGTCGAAACACAACTGGTCATGGCTGACGGCGATTCACGAACCGTCCGCGGGTTCGCTGGTACCGCGTGCACCCTCGCCGGGGACAGTGGCGGCGCCATCGTCTCCGGAACCCTGGCGCTGGGCATCACCAGCGGTTCCAACAGCAGCGGCGCACCCAGTTGCAACGAAGCGAACCTGGTACTCGCGACCTCCGGTGGAACCTCGAATCTGGGTATCCCGGTCGGAGACATCCTCGACGCTGCAGATCGTGCATCCGGCGGCGGTGTCGGTTCCGGAATCCGCGTTCGCACTGCGGGTTGACCAACGCCTGATTCACAGCACTGTGCCCGCCGATCTGTTCTGATCGGCGGGCACAGTGCTGTTGTCGGTCGGGGTCAGCGCTGTTTGCTCATGTAACGGGTGGGAATAGCGCGTTCGAACCCATATAGTCATGGTCGACTGTGATCGGCTCACCACAAGTCCGTGAGCCGTATCCGTGTGCTCCCAGGGGGGTGGTACGCGGTCAACGAAGTGGAAAGGCCCACATGCGAAGCTCCATCGCACGTCGCGCCGCAGTGTTCGGTTCGGCCGCGCTGCTGCTCCTCGGACCGATTACCGCGGTCGCGAACGCAGAACCGAATGAATCCGGGGTATCCGATCAGGCAGCCCATCTGCCCGTCGAACTCACCGAAGCCCTACAGCACGACTTGGCGCTGACGCCCGACCAGTTCGTCTCGCGTTCCGAACTCGCGCAGAAGCTCGCAGAGTTCGCCGCCATCGCGCGCGTCCAGTTTCCCGACTCTTTTGCCGGCGTGTGGCTCGACGACCTCGGCAAGGGCATCGTCGCTCTCGCTGACGGTCGCGACAAGGATGCTGCCCGCGAGGCCGCCGAGAAGGCAGGCTTCGAGGTCAAGGACGTCGCGCAGAGCGAGCAGGCTCTGCAAGGTCAACTCTCGGCACTCAACACCTGGCTCGATTCGCAGCCTGCCGAGGTCGCAGACCTCGTGCGTGGCATCGCCGTCGACGTGGTCGGCAACGGAGTCGCCCTCACCGCCGATCCTGCCGCCGGCATCGAATTGCCTGAGTTCCTGAAGCGGACCGTCGTCCACACCGCTGCGCCGCTACTGGTTCCCCCGATCGTCGCGGACCTCATTCCCGCAACCGGATCCGCAACCGGCGACGCTGCACTGGGCGGAGACGCCTTCGGCGCGACCTCCGGTAACACCGGACTACGTTGTTCATTCGGCTTCAACGGCACCGACGGTTCAGGACGCACGGTCAACATCAGCGCCGGTCACTGCGATCCCAACCGTGCCGCTGCCGGCACCTCGAACTCGAGCCAGGTCTTCCCGATGGTGAACAACCAGACCGGGCCCCGCGTCGGATACTTCGCCAAGAGCAGCTTCGACGGGCGTGACTACTCGATCATCAACATCGACGACAACGCGAAGTACCGCTTCGAGAACAACAGCGTGCGGGTCCCGTTCAACCGTTCGGTCAATATCACCGGTACCGCCGATCCCATTGTGGGCGCCCCGGTCTGCAAGGCAGGATCGACCACAGGCTTCAGCTGCGGCGTCGTCACCGGCGTCAACCGCGTCGCCAAGGTCTTGGATCACACCCTCGACAACGGCTTCACCACCAACATCTGCGTCCTGCAGGGTGACAGCGGTGGCCCCATCGTCTCCGGAACGTTGGCAGTGGGCATCACGAGTGCGTCCAATGTCGCCACCTCTCCCCTGTGCGAGATCGCTCAGGCCGAGACGTTGTTCGGACAAGAAGCACCGACGCAGTACGCGACGCCGATCAACGACATCCTCGCCGCCAATCCAGGCCTGAAGGTTCGCGACTACTGATCGCACGCATTCCCCGAGACAGCAAAACGGGCGCCACACCTTCTGAAGGTGTGGCGCCCGTTTCGGCGTTCGTGACGTTCTACTGGAAGAGAGTTGTTCCAGCCGGAGCGTTCAGAACCTTGATCAGGTCCAAGCCTGCGACGACGGCGGTTCCGCCGCCGGCGAGGATGGTACCGGCGACTCCACCGATACCGGCCCCTGTGACAATGCCGGGCAAGCAGCCGACGACCAGGCCGGCCAGACCCACGATGCAACCGATGACCGCCCCGACGATCGTGCCGGTGAGGCTACCGATCTGCGTGGCAAGCCCGAGCTGTGACTGGAACTTCTCGATTGCCTTCTGATCCTCGTCAGGCGAAGCAACCGGGGTGAACTCGGCAGCGACCGGCTTCGGCTTGGAGCTGGCCGGGTCCAGGTTCGGCTTGAGGGTGAGGGTCTTGCCGTCCTCACTGATGGTCTCGTCGAACGGGAACTGAACGTCCCCGAGGTTGAACGCGAGAGGAAGGCTCACGAGAGTTGCGCCCTGGCTGTTCTGCAAGTCGACGTGTGTGCCGTCACCCGATACCCGGAATGCCCCGGCATCGATTGTGGTGACAACAGCCTGGTCGACGACCTCGGCGGTGTACGAAACGTCGGGTGACGTCTCCGGAGCTGCGTAAGAAGTACCTGCAGCGATGCCCGTAGCGGCAATGGTCATCGCTGCGATGGCCGCAGCTTTACGAATGAACATTTTTGATCCTCCCCGGGAGCGAGCGGGCGCAAGTCGATGACTCACACCACCCGTTTCCCCTGTGCGTGACGGGCGTAACGATAACAGCCGGTCGGTTGTCCTCACCTGCCCGGAAACCGACTTAGGGCTGCCTGACAGAAAGGAGCCCGACGGCCACCGCCTAACGTGACGACCAGACATGTCTGCGTTTGACCAAGCCCGTCCGACGCAGAAGATTGATCTCTCCAGGCCACGAGCGGTTACCAGTCGGTATCTACAGGCTGGTAATGCTAGTTACTGGCGGGTAACATAACGCAGGTTAGTATCAGTGGGCTGTCCCGAGGTGGCCGACGCGTCGCCCTGAAACGAAAGGCCGCGACATGAATGCCCTGACGATTACGTTGGGCACGATTGGTGCTCTGCTGAGCTTGGTGTGTTGGTACATCTTCCTCTCAGGCGCGCTGAGGATGTTCAACACCGTGCGCATCGGCCAGTCGGCACCCGATCGATGGCGCCCGTTCTTCCCTCGCTTCAAACAGATGATCATCGAGTTCATCGCGCACACGCGCATGAACAAGTTCCGCAGCGTCGGCTGGGCCCACTGGCTCGTCATGGTCGGCTTCCTCGGCGGATTCCTGCTCTGGTTCGAGGCTTACGGCCAGACGTTCAACCCCGAGTTCCACTGGCCCATCTTCGGTAACACGTGGGCGTGGCACCTGTGGGACGAGATCCTGGGCCTCGGCACCGTCATCGGTATCACCACGCTGATCGTGATCCGTCAGCTCAACCACCCGCGCCTGCCTGCGCGCCTGTCCCGGTTCGGCGGCTCCAACTTCAAGGCCGCCTACGTCATCGAGGGCATCGTCCTGCTCGAGGGCCTGGGCATGATCATGGTCAAGGCCGGCAAGATCGCGACCTACGGTCACGCCAACCCGTGGACCGACTTCTTCACCATGCAGGTCGCCAAACTGCTTCCCGCCAGCCCCGTCATGATCTCGGTGTTCGCGTTCGTCAAGCTGATGACCGGCATGATCTGGCTCGCGATCGTGGGCCGAAACATCACCTGGGGCGTCGCCTGGCACCGCTTCTCCGCGTTCTTCAACATCTACTTCAAGCGTGAAGACGACGGCACCGTCGCGCTCGGCGCGGCAAAGCCCATGATGTCCAAGGGCAAAGTCCTGACGATGGAGAACGTCGACCCCGACACCGACACTCTCGGCGCCGGAAACATCGAAGACTTCTCCTGGAAGGGCTGGCTCGACTTCACCACCTGCACCGAGTGCGGGCGTTGCCAGTCCCAGTGCCCTGCTTGGAACACCGGAAAGCCGCTCTCCCCCAAGCTGCTCATCATGTCGCTGCGTGACCACGGCTACGCCAAGGCCCCGTACCTGCTCGCTGGTGGACGCAAGGACATGGGCGGCGACGAGATCGGACTCGTCGACAGCGAAGGCAACGTCAAGGAAGCCGCACTCGCAGCCATCCCCGAGGCAGCACGCCTCGAGGCCGACCGCAAGCTCGTCGGTGAAACCGTCGAAGGTGAGATGGCCCCGGTCATCGACGCCGAAACCTTGTGGAGCTGCACCAACTGCGGCGCCTGCGTCGAACAGTGCCCCGTCGACATCGAACACGTCGACCACATCATCGACATGCGTCGCTACCAGGTCCTGATCGAATCGGAGTTCCCCTCCGAGCTCGCCGGCCTGTTCAAGAACCTCGAGAACAAGGGCAACCCCTGGGGCCAGAACTCCAAGGACCGTCTCAACTGGATCAACGAGATGGACTTCGAGATCCCCGTCTTCGGCAAGGACGCCGACAGCTTCGAGGACTACGAGTACCTCTTCTGGGTCGGCTGCGCCGGCGCCTACGAAGACCGTGCCAAGAAGACCACCAAGGCCGTCGCCGAACTCCTTGCCACCGCGGGAGTGAAGTTCATGGTCCTCGGCGCCGACGAAACCTGCACCGGCGACTCCGCACGTCGTGCCGGCAACGAGTTCTTGTTCCAGCAGCTCGCAATGCAGAACATCGAGATGCTCAACTCGGTCTTCGACGGTATCGAGCAGAAGAAGCGCAAGATCGTCGTCACCTGTGCGCACTGCTTCAACGCCCTCGGCAACGAGTACCCGGAGGTGGGCGGCGACTACGAGGTCGTGCACCACACTCAGCTGCTCAACCGTCTGGTGCGCCAGAAGAAGCTGATCCCGGTTGCGTCCGTGAGCGAAGACGTCACCTACCACGACCCGTGCTTCCTCGGACGCCACAACAAGGTTTACGACGCTCCCCGTGAACTCATGGAAGCCTCAGGCTCCAAGCTCGTCGAAATGCCGCGTCACGGCGAACGTTCCATGTGCTGTGGTGCCGGTGGTGCTCGCATGTGGATGGAAGAGAACATCGGCAAGCGCATCAACGTCGACCGCGTCGACGAAGCGCTCTCCACCAACCCCAAGAAGATCGCCACGGGTTGCCCGTTCTGCCGCGTCATGCTCACCGACGGCGTCACTGCCCGCCAGGAGCAAGGCCAGGGCGAAGGCGTCGAGGTCGTCGACGTCGCGCAGCTGATGCTGAACTCCGTCACCCGCCTCGATCCCGCCCAGCTCGGCGAGAACATCAAGGTGATCCCGCGTGAGAAGGCCCCGGTCGCTGCTGAGGCAAAGGCTGAGACCGTCGAGCAGGATCGGGTCGCCGAAGTCGAGGAAGCCGCCGCGACTCCGGAAGCCAAGGCTGCACCGGCAGGCAAGGGTCTGGCCATGAAGGGCCTCGCCAAAGCACCAGGCGCAAAAGCTCCCGGAGCCAAGGCACCAGGCAAGGGCCTCGGAATGGCCGGCGGGGCAAAGGCTCCCGGCGCCAAGAAGGCAGCTCCCGCCGCAAGCGCGGAAGCTCCCGCCGCCGAAGCTGCTGCACCGGCCACACCTGTGGCAAAGCCCAAGGGGCTCGGTCTTGCGGGCGGAGCCAAGGCTCCCGGCGGCAAGGGACTGCAGATGAAGGGCGCCGCCAAGGCACCCGGAGCAAAGGCCGCTGCCGCACCGGCAGCGGAAGCACCGGCAGCTGAGGCTGCTGCACCCGAAGCTGCTGCACCCGTCGCCAAGCCGAAGGGTCTGGGCCTGGCGTCGGGCGCCAAGGCTCCCGGCGGCAAGGGACTGCAGATGAAGGGCGGGGCCAAGGCTCCTGGTGCGAAGGCTGCACCTGCTGCTGAAGCACCTGCCGCTGCTCCGGCTGCACCCGCCGCTGCACCGGCATCTGCACCGTCAGAGGCTCCGGCCGCCGAGGCGGAAGCCCCGAAGGCTCCACCGGTCGCCAAGGCCGGCGGACTCGGATTCAAGTCGGGCGCAAAGGCTCCCGGCGCTCGGAAGGCAGCTCCTGCTGCAGCCCCGGCGCCAGCTGCGGCACCGGCTCCCGAGGCCGAACCCGTGAAGGCAGAACCCGCCGCCGAACCCGTGAAGGCAGAACCCGCCGCCGAAGCACCTGCTGAAGCGTCCGCACCCGCGGAAGCTCCGGCTCCTGCTGCCGCGCCGCCCGCCCCCAAGGCAGGTGGGCTCGGATTCAAGGCCGGCGCAAAGGCTCCCGGCCGCAAGAAGTAACCGCTCCACACGCGAATGCCCTCACCGTCATGGTGAGGGCATTCGTGTTTGTGTGGGGAGCCAATCCCGACCGAGCACCCTTTCCCTCGACTCAACACACCTTGCTCTACGCGGAAAGCGGTGCTCGCCGTGGACAAGTGGTGCTCACTCCCCCGCTGCCAAATCGAGGTCGCCCTGTCAATCTGCGACAAGCATCACCGCACCGCGCGCACGCCCGACGCCCCTTTCCTGCTGCCGTCCGATGACGTATCGCCCCGGAGCGATTCCGGTCGCGCCGTGCTCCGGATGGATCAGGTACGCGGTCACTCGGGTGTCGAGCATGCCGAGCGCAAGGCCCCGAGCATCATTCACCGGCGTCGACCACGTGCACTCCCCTTCGTCTGCAACCAGACTGTGGGGGTTACCGCCCGCCGCGCTTCGCAGCAACTCCACTCCCGAGAGCGGCACTCTCACAGAGCGTGTCCACGGCAGAGGCGCCACGATATTTGCGAGCAGCGAAAACGGGATCACGATGAGATCGCCCTGCGCCTGAAGTCCGTCGATCACAGGAATGGACACTTCCTGGTCCAGGTAGTCGAAGACATCGAGGCCGGTGAGGGTGGTGAGAGCGGACAAGGTCATGTTCGAGTTCATAAGTATCACCAAGGGTTTGAGGATTGAGGGTTTGAGGATTGGGGCTTGAGGGGTCGAGATTCAGGTTCGACGAACGAGACGGGAGTAATCGGCGCCGGTGATGCCGTAAGTCCAACCGGCGGCATCCAACGCGGAGGTAAACCATCCGGGTACGTGAAGGCCGTATCGACGCCGATGCCCGTCGCGTTCGAAAGAACCGTTGACCGCGAGGAGAATGCGTCCACTTCGGCCCCAGCCCTCCGGTGACGCGTAGAGCTGCAGCAGGCAACCGACATTACCGGGATCGTCGGCTTGGTCGACCAGTGTCAGGCCGGCCAGCTCGATGTAGGAATCCCACCCGATCCGCTCGATTGCACATCGACGGATCTCTACATTGCGCTCGTGTGCGATGCGTTCGGCGGTCGGGTCGAGCACTACCCAGTCGGGAACGATCGCTCCGTGCAGAACGAACGCCTTTGTTCCGTCTGCGAATTCGAGTGCCGGGGAATCAGAGTGGTGGAGTCGGCGTTCTCCCCGCGCACTGCCCGGTATCCGCTCCGAGTGCAAGACCCTGGGTCGTTCCGCCATGATGCACACGTCGTCGAACGCCCACCACCACCCGGTCGAGTCAGCCAGTGCGGTCTGCACATCGAGAAGTTCACGGTCTTCCGAGCGGAAGGTCGCAAGACCGTATCGATGGCATGTGTCGTAGTACGCGATTCGATGGGCGTCCTGCTGCCCGTACCAGGTCACTCCACCCGCCACCGGGGTCGACATCGTTCGTATCGCAGCTGCGACGCCGTCGAACAGTGTGGTGTGCAACGATTCCCAGATTGCGGATCTGATGATCCGCGCTGGATTGACGCGGCGCTGAGTCGAACCCCGCTGATCCGACCCCTCGGACACGCTGGCACCAACGCCCCCGAACGCGCGACGTTCCATCTTCCAGCGTTCTATCTGCCAGTCAATGCTCCGACGTTCGATACGCGCGTTCATACGTCGGCGCGACGCCGAAAACATGCTCGCGATGTGCCCGCAAGCGCAGTCGAGTCCAGTGCCGTCGAAGGACATCTTGTTCGACAGACCTTCGGCGGCGATCAGATCCGATCCAGCAGAGGGCGACTGAACCCAGACGAACTCCGGTTTTGGGAGCCCGGATCGTCGGTATAGTTGCGCGACAGCAGATTCTGCCGTGGATCGATCGGCCGGACGTGTACACAGACCGCGTTCGAGCCATACGTCGCGGACTGCTTCCAAGGCCTGATTGTCTTCATCGAAGATATCGATGTTCTCGGTCGATGTCGCTCGACGTGACGTCGACGAGCGAAACGGTGCGGCGCTCACGCGACGGTGGCGGTGTCCGCCTTTCCTGTAGTCATAGTTCAACAGCCTGGCACGCAAACGCTCCGGACGCAAGGGTTGCCTAGAGTGCGACACCGAGAACCTGCCACCGTTTCCCCACACCCAACACCCTCTCCAGCGACGCGAAACCGGTTCGAACTGTGGACAAGTGGTGTTCACTCACGGCTATCCACAGCCCAGGGTTCACGGCTTCCTTTCCAGTGCCGGGCGCAGCAAGATCGATCGGTATGGGGGAACAAATACGCATCATCCGTCGGCCAGAGCAACTGTCGAAAGGTCGTACCGATTCCGAGATCCGGCAGGCCTGCGCGAGTGGAAACTGGTCCAGAATCCATCGCGGTGCCTACGTACCCAGCGACCACCTGTCCCGCCTCGACGCCTACGGGCTACATCGATTGCGCGTCGAGGCTGTGGCCGGTACCGCTTCGGCACATGCAGCGGTCAGCCACATCTCGGCAGCGGTGGTGCACGGCTTCGAACTCTGGAACACTCCGCTCGAAGTTGTGCACCTCTCTCGGGACCGACGAGGCGGTGGCCGTAAATCCGCTCGACGACACGTGCACTCGGTATCGTTCACCGACGACGAGGTCACCCACGTCGGCGGCCTGCGCGTCACGACTCCGGCACGAACTGTTGCGGATCTCGCGAGGACGCTCCCTTTCGAACCGGCTCTCGTGGTGGGCAATTCAGCATTGCACCGTTCAGCGTTGACCAAAGATGCAGTTGCGGCCTCGCTTGCACTCAGCCCGAACCATCCGCGCCATCGACATGCGCTCCACGCGCTCACCGCGATGGACTCGCGCATCGAAAGCGTCGGTGAATCACGGAGCCTCGCATTGTTCCTGCAGGAGCACTTACCACTCCCCGAACCCCAGGTCGAAATCCACGACGCCCGAGGGTTGGCCGGCCGCGTCGACTTCCTGTGGCGTGAGCAGCGCACCATCGGAGAGTTCGACGGCCGCATCAAATACGGCCGACTGGTGCCCGCCGGTCGCAGCGCCGAGGACGTGCTCTGGAACGAGAAGCTCCGCGAAGACCGACTCCGTGACGCGGGGTGGGAAGTCGCGAGGTGGACGTGGGCCGACCTGTCGACCCCGTCACTGGTGGTAGGCCGGATCCTCGCGGCCTTTGCGCGCAGCCGCGGGGCCGTCAGCTACTGATCGCAGGCTTCCACAGCTCGAGCGTCGCAATGCCGGGTGGGGTGAATCCGAGCACCTGCCCGTAGAAGGACAGCTCGGCGTTGCGTGAGCTGATGATGGTCGACTGCTTGCGGAATCCGTGAGATTCACCCTCGTAGGCCAGGTAGGCATGCGGAATACCCTTGGTCACCAGAGCATCCCGGAATCGCTCCGCCTGCGAAGGTGGCACGATCGGATCGTCGAGACCCTGGAGCAGCAACACCGGGCAGTTCAACCCGTCGACGTTGTTGAGCGGAGCACGTTCCGCGTACAGGTCGGCAGATTCCGGCAGCGGGCCGATCAAACCGTCGACATAGCGCGATTCGAAATCGTGAGTTTCCTGCACGAACAGGTCCAGTTCGGCCACGCCGAAATAGGAAGCACCACAAGCGAACACGTCGGACGTCGTCAGTGCGGCCAGAACGGTCCATCCACCGGCAGATCCGCCTTCGATGGCAAGGCGGGCCGGATCGGCAAGCCCTTGCTCAGCCAACCCGGTGACGGCGGTGACGACGTCCTGCACGTCGACGACACCCCACTGTCCGCGCAGCCGGTTGCGGTACTCACGTCCGTAGCCGGTCGACCCGCCGTAATTCACATCGACGACGCCGATTCCGCGGCTGGTGAAGAAGGCGTAGACGAGGTTGAGGGCCGGGGCGACGTGCGCCGTCGGCCCACCGTGAACAAACGCAACGTATGGCGGCAGTTCGCCGTCGAGTCCTTTGTATCGCGGACTGCGCGGCGGATACGCAACGGCGTGAACTTCTCGCCCGTGTCCGTGAGCCACGACAGCTCGCGCTTCCGGAAGGTATGCAGACTCGGGCAATTCTTCGACCGACGAACGGATTTCGGTGAGTTCGCCGGTACCGAGGTCGAACTCGCGTAGCGCGCCCGCCAGTTTCGCGCCTCCCGAGGTGAGCAGCAACCGATCGCCGCGAACCTGCATGAGGCCGATGCTGGTGACACCCGGGATCGCGATGTCGCGCAGTTCCCCCGACGCCGGATCGAGTACCGCCAGCGTGTCGGTTCCCACCGTGCGTGCGGTGAGAAGGTGCCCGTTGTCGAGTTCGACGAACCAGCGCGCACCGAAGCGCCACTGTGGGCCACCGAAATCCGCATCCACCGGGCAGATCGGGGTGATCTTGCCGCCGACGCGATAGATGTTCCACCAGCCGCTGCGATCACTGATTGCGTAGAGTTCGTCGTCGGTGATCCACTCCGGTTGCAGGACGGACTCTTCAAGTCCGCCGATCAGCACGGAGTACTTCTGAGCGACGCCGTCAACGAGTGGAGCTACCCGCAGTTCGGTACCGTCCCAGGGCATTTGCGGATGGTTCCACGCGATCCAGGCTATTTTGGTTCCACTCGGCGAAAGCCTCGGTGACGAGAGGAAGTCCGAGCCGCCGACGATCGAGCGAATCTTGCCGGAACCGTCCAGCGGAATCGCGCAGATATCGCGAGTGATCGCCCCGTCCTCCGCGTGCGCTTCCCGAACCGCCCACACCTCACCGTTCACGATCTGCAGGTCTGCGTATCGCAACGCGGCCGGCGACGCGGGTTCAGGCGTCAGAGCCCGCGGAGTGACTCCTTCGAGGATGTACACCCGTTGATCGGAGAATTCACTGAAGACCAGTTTTCCGGACTCGGTGACGGTCCAGGCGCCACCGCCGTACTCGTGAACCCTGGTCCGGGCGTTCCACGGCGCAGGGAGGATGTCGACGGGTTGGTTGTCGAGACCGGATCGACGGATCGATGTCCGACCACCCTCGGTCGGACGAAGTTCAGCCCACCAGATCTCGTCACCGACGTATCGTCCACCCTCGACAGGGTGGCCACCTGCAGCCAGATCCGCTGCTCCGATCGGAGAAGTCCACGATCCGTACGGGGCTGCAATCTGCTCGCTGGGGGTCATCGCTCGACAATAGCCAACTGGTCGCGCGACACGGTCCCCGACAATGCACTTGCACAGTGGTGGAATCATGTAACTCGTGAGCACACCAGAACCCGTCCGCCATCGTCAGCCGCAGCGCGAGCTGGAGCAGTCGTCGAAGCTCCAGAACGTCCTGTACGAAATCCGTGGGCCGGTGCACGCGCATGCCGCCCGGTTGGAGGCGGAAGGACACCGGATCCTCAAGCTCAACATCGGCAACCCGGCACCGTTCGGATTCGATGCTCCCGACGTGATCATGCGGGACATGATCGCTGCCCTGCCCTATGCGCAGGGCTATTCGGAGTCGAAGGGCATTCTGTCGGCGCGGCGCGCAATCGTGACGCGTTACGAGCTGGTTCCCGGCTTCCCCGAGCTCGACGTCGACAACATCTACCTCGGTAACGGTGTTTCCGAGCTGATCACGATGACCATGCAGGCCCTTCTCAACAACGGCGACGAGGTTCTGATCCCAGCGCCGGACTACCCGCTGTGGACTGCGATGACGAGCCTGTCCGGAGGCACGCCCGTCCACTATCTCTGCGACGAGGCCAACGACTGGAATCCCGATATCGCCGATATCGAATCCAAGATCACCGACAAGACCAAGGCTCTCCTCGTCATCAACCCGAACAACCCCACGGGTGCGGTGTACTCCATGGAGGTTCTGCAGCAGTTGGTCGATCTGGCACGCAAGCATCAGCTTCTGCTGCTCGCCGACGAGATCTACGACAAGATCCTCTACGACGACGCAAAGCACATCTCGCTGGCAACACTTGCCCCTGATCTGCTCTGCCTGACCTTCAACGGCCTCTCGAAGGCCTACCGCGTCGCCGGCTACCGCTCCGGCTGGGTGGCGATCACGGGCCCGAAGGATCACGCCGCCGGCTTCCTCGAGGGACTCGACCTCTTGGCGTCGACCCGCCTGTGCCCCAACGTCCCCGGACAGCACGCCATTCAGGTCGCCCTCGGCGGACACCAGAGCATCGAAGACCTGATCCTGCCCGGCGGTCGCCTGCTCGAGCAGCGCGACGTCGCGTGGGAGCGATTGAACATGATTCCGGGTGTTTCGTGTGTGAAACCCCGCGGTGCGCTCTACGCGTTCCCTCGTCTGGATCCGAACGTCTACGAGATCCACGACGACGAGAAGTTGGTTCAGGACCTGCTTCTCCAGGAGAAGATCCTGATGGTTCAAGGCACCGGATTCAATTGGCCGAACCACGATCACCTTCGGATCGTGACCCTTCCGTGGGCCCGGGATCTCGCCGTGGCCATCGAGCGATTCGGCAACTTCCTCACCAGTTACAAGCAGTGATTTCGGCCCGTCGAATCGGGCAAAATCAGGTAAACAATTCGTTGTACAAATACCCCGTAAACGTAAAAGTGCGGGGTATTTGTGAGACCTTGGTCACAACATTCGCATACCAGGCGGTTTGATTGACACTTTAACTATTTAGTGACCTGCCCTGATGCGAAAACGGTCCAACCGGTACGTGATTCGTCGTGAAATTGGTAGTTGGACAACGCGCCAAACCCGATTGAAATTGGGTACATTGGTTATCAGCACTTCGGTGCCGCGAGCACCTGGTATCCCTCCCCCCCCTGTGGATACCAGGTTGGTGGCGGGGACAACCCCCCCTGTTCCCCGCCACCCAGCTCGACCAATCCCAGTTTCGCCTCTTTCCCGGAAATCACCTGTGCCGACGCTGTCGTCGATCGACACTATCCGCAGAAGCTGACCATTCGCTTCGGAGCCGATAACATTGCACCGGTGCAAATCCCCAGTCCGACACTCAGTTTCCGATGAGTCACGGCCACGGCCACGGTGGCCCCATTCAGATCGGCCCCACCGCATCACGCGTCGTCATAGGCTTGCTCGTCGTCATCGGCATGGTTGTCGTCGCGGCAGCTGTCGCGCTGTGGCCGGACAAGAACACCATTCCCGTCCCGCTCCCCTTTCAGAATGCCGACGGCAGTTCGGTGGAGACCGAGGCGGGCACCGTCACGATGCAGGATCTCGGCGACTGCGGAAGTTCCTCCGCCGGAAGGGTATTCGTCGGTGCACCGCAACCGCCACCCACCTCCGCCTATCAGTGCCAGCGCAGTATCGTCGATATCGAGTCCGGGCCGAATGCCGGAACGAAGACACTCCTCGAGATCATCCCGGGTGCCGGACAACCGGATCTACGGGTCGGTGACCACATTCGCCTGGTGCGTCAGACCGACCCGAACGGAAACACGCAGTACTCCTTCGAAGACTATTCGCGTGGTCTCCCACTGGCGCTGATCGTCATCGCGTTCGCCGTCGTCATCATCGCCGTTGCGCGGTGGCGCGGACTACGCGCACTCGTCGGTCTGGTGATCGCCTTCGGCGTCGTCGTCGGGTTTCTCCTGCCCGCATTGCTCGACGGTAAGCCTGCGATACCGGTTGCACTGGTCGCCGGCGCGGTGATCTTGTACGCGGTTCTCTATCTGGCGCACGGTGTCTCACTCAAGACCAGTTCGGCTTTGCTCGGCACCCTTGCCGCGATGGTGCTCGCTGCCGTTCTCTCCTACCTCTGTATCGAACTGACGCACCTCACCGGGCTGTCCGAAGAGCAGAACACCAATGTGCAGACATACATCGAGCACATCGACATCACGGGCCTGCTGCTGGCGGGCTTCATCATCGGATCGCTCGGTGTTCTCAACGACGTCACCATCACCCAGGCATCTTCGGCGTTCGAGTTGGCCGAACTCGACAAGCACGCACCCCGCCGAAAGGTGTTCAGCGGGGCGATGCGGGTCGGACGCGATCACATCGCCAGCACGGTCTACACCTTGGTTCTCGCGTACGCCGGCGGGGCGTTGCCACTGCTTCTGCTTTTCAGCGTCAGCGGTCGCCCTCTTCAGGACGTCCTGGTCGGTGACGCTGTAGCGATCGAAATCGTACGGTCCGCGGTCGGCGGGATTGCTCTGGCGCTATCTGTTCCGCTCACTACTGCTATCGCCGTGATTCTGGCTCGCCCACCCGGTAGTGCGGTCAAGGCCGGCCCCACGTCAGGCGGCCGACACTCCAAACGCTGAAAGCGAGCCTCAGAGTCCGGGAATCGGTGGGAGAACCGGTAACAGAATCGGCGGAAGCCCCGGAATGTAGATCGCGGGCGGTGGCGGCGCGGGAGCGGGCGCGGGCGGCACGTAAGTGTCCTGCACGACTGGCGGAGCCTCGACGACCGGAGGGGCTTCCTCCGTCGTCGTCGGGGGCGGGGTCGTTGTGGTCGTAGGCGGCGGGGTAGTCGTGGTCGTCGGCGGCGGCGTAGTCACCTCGGTTGCCACAGGTCCGGCATCCTCGGAATCGAAGACCTTTCCTCCGTAGCCCAATCCCAACCCCACGATCACGATCGCCGCGATCACACCGGCGCCGAGGCCCGCGAACCGTAGCGGGTTTCTCGGCTCTTTGGATGTCGATTCGACGGGTTGTGTCCCGGCGAGCCAGGACGGGTGTGCGGTTCCTGCCCCGGGTGCCTCGCCTTCGTACATCGCCGAGTACGCCTGGGCGTCAACCATCACAGCCTCGGTGTCGGCGTCATGTTCTGTACCGAATCCGTCCGTGGCCTGGTCGCTGTCGGCGACCGCGAGATTTGCGGCCGGATCGAATCGTTGCTCGTGTCGGTTCGGTCGCGGCTGAGGCAGTTCCGCCGCGTAAGGGCTCGGCACCTGTTCCTGCGGAACGGACTTCGTGCCGGAAGCGGCTTCGGACAAGGCATTCGGCCGCTCCGATTCCGCGAGCGTTGCCACCCCTCCGTGGCTGAACGCCTGAACCGGAACGGGTACCTCCGCCGGGGTGTGGATCGGATACGGCGCAAAGATCGGCGCTACAGCCGGAACCTGAACCGGGGCAGATACCGCGCGCGCCGATGGCGTCATCGACGACTCCGCGATCAGCGCAGCGCCTTGCGCAGTCACGAGTTCCGGCTGCTCGGGCGCGATGAGGGGGCACTTCAGCCACGCGGCGAGGGTCGCCCGCACGATCGGAATGCGTGCACCGCCACCGATCAGGAGAATCGCGTCGGGGTTACGGCCGGACGTTGCGATGACCTCTCGTATCTCGCGTGCGAAGGCCTCCACCGACGTGACGACCAACGAATCGAAAACTTCCCGCGACAGCAGGAGAAGCCCGCCGGGCCCGGGCAGGCACACCGCACTTCGTGAGGACAGCTGTTCCTTCGCGAGTCGGCATCGCGCCTGCAGTTCGGCATCGCCACCCGGGTCGGCCGGCGTAGCTATACGGCGACGCACGGTCTGATCCGAGTAAACGAGCTCGTCGAAGTGATCTCCGCTGACCCGCGTCGACCGGGCGGTGACGACGGTAGACCGCATCTGCCTGTCCACAATGCTGATCGTCGATCCAGAACTACCGATGTCGACGACGACGAGTGTGCTCTGGTCGGTCAGCGCACCGGACTCCTCGAGCATTCGAAGCGTCGCGACTACTTCGGGAACCAGCTCGAAGTTGTCGATGCCTTTCTGTTCGAACGCTGTTTGGAGTGCTCCGGCCTGCGCTTGATCCCGGTAGGCGACGACCGTATTGCTGCCGAGATCGGCATTCTCGGTCAAGGCCACGCCGGTTGCCTCCGCTGCGACTTCCTCCGGAATCTCACGACCGCGATCGACGGCTCTGGATCGGAACACCGGACCACTGTGGTCGGGCGTCCCCGGGCGCGCCAAACGCACAGCGCTGGCTCCCACCGTCACACCCAAAACCAAGTTCATGATCCACCTTCGTCGACCGGCGACGGGTTCCGTCAGCAGACCCCGTCATTCCCCGGCCGGAAGTCTACCCACTGGGCATGGTCTGCGAGGTTCGCGCATCTCACCTAAGGCCTTCTCGCAGCTATTTTTTCGCAACCTGGACGGTCGACCTACCGCCCCAATCCGCGGTAGTTCCAACCGGCGCCGCGCCACAGGTCCGGATCGAGGCAATTTCTGGCGTCAACGATCACCCGCCGCCGAACGAGCGGTTCCAAATCGCCGGGCACGAGTGAGGCGAACTCGTCCCATTCCGTGGCGATCAAGACCACATCAGCATTTCTGCAAGCTTCTGACGTGGAGGTTGCATAGTGAAGGGTGGGAAACAGTCGGCGAGAATTGTCCATGGCCTTCGGATCGAAAACGGTGACCGCTGCCCCGTGCAACTGCATCATTCCGGCAACGTTGAGCGCAGGCGAATCGCGTACATCGTCGGATTCGGGCTTGAACGCGGCCCCCAGAACCGAGACGTTAGCTCCCAGCAAACTGCCATCGCAGGCTGCCGTCACCAGTTCCACAGCTTTTGTGCGTCGTCGCATGTTGATGCTGTCTACCTCGCGGAGGAAGTACAGGGCCTGGTCGACACCCAATTCCCCGGCGCGTGCCATGAACGCCCGAATGTCCTTCGGCAGGCACCCACCGCCGAACCCCAAGCCCGCATTGAGGAACCGTCTACCGATCCGAGCGTCGTACCCGAGAGCGTCGGCCAACATCGTGACGTCGGCGCCGGTCGCCTCGCACACCTCCGCAATCGCATTGATGAAGGACACCTTGGTCGCGAGAAACGCGTTCGCAGATCCCTTGACCAACTCGGACGTCGCCAGATCGGTCACGAGGAACGGCACCCCAGCGCCCAGTATCTCGGCATACACCTCGCGAAGAACGCCTTCGGCGTTTCCCGGCCGGTCACGATCGATCCCCAGAACCAACCGGTCAGGGCTCAAGGTATCCGCGATCGCGTGTCCCTCACGCAGGAACTCCGGATTCCAGGCCACCTCTACCGAGCCACCCGCCGGCGAATTCGCTCGCAGTCGCTCGCCGAGCGCCGCTGCCGTGCCTACCGGCACCGTCGACTTCCCGACTATCAGCGAAGGCTTTCGCAACAACGGCGCCAACATGTCGATCACCGAATGAACATGACTGAGATCTGCGGCGTACTCCCCCTTCTTCTGGGGCGTCCCCACACCGACAAAATGGATGTCGGCAAAATCCGAGGCATCGGCGTAGGAAGTCGTGAACTGCAGCCGACCCGACGCCAGATTCTTCTCGAGCATGTCGGTCAGACCCGGCTCGAAGAACGGGACCTCCCCACGAGACAACTTGTCGACCTTGGACTGGTCGATGTCGACTCCCAGCACGTCGTGACCAAGTTCGGCCATACACACTGCGTGGGTCGCCCCCAGGTATCCCGTTCCGAACACGGTCATCTTCATGTGTTGTTGGTATGCGTCCGAACTTTCCGAAACGCGTACGCCAGGTGGGCGCGAAACCAACATCGGGCGTACGACGAGTGCGTCGCGCGTGCAACCTATGCTTCTGCCATGCACGTTCTCTTCGTTTGTACGGGAAACATCTGCCGATCACCCACTGGCGAACGCCTTGCACGTGCCTATGCCGCCGAAGCCGGAGTTTCCGGATTCACCGCGTCGAGTGCCGGAACCCGGGCGATGGTCGGACACCCGATCGAGCCGACTGCTGCGAGGGTTCTCGCGGGGCTCGGCGGCGACCCCACGGAGTTTCAAGCCCGACGCATGACAACAGCGCTGGCCTCGGACGCCGACCTCATTCTCACGATGACCGAAAGTCAGCGAGACAAAGTCCTGGCGATGGCTCCGGCGCGGCTCAAGCGCACGTTCACACTTCGAGAAGCCGCACGGTTGGGCTCGCTCGCAGATGCACGAACTGTCGAGGACCTCGCCGCCGCCAGGCCCCGATTTCGTGCCGCCGAACCCGAGGACGTCATGGATCCGATGGGTAAGGAAGAGAACGTGTTTCACGAGATCGGACTTGAGATCGCTGATCTCCTCGGCCCGCTGCTCAGCCGACTTCGCTTCGGTGAGCGCTGAGAGCGGGCACCGCGGTCAACTGCGGTAGCGACTTGTCCGACTCGTAGTAGTAGCTGTACTCGTACGCATTGCGTCCGCGAGACGGCGTCATCGTGATGACAGTGCCCAGGACGTGTGCACCCACACTCTGTAGGTTTCCGACCGCGCGCGCCAGTTGATCGCGCTTCGTGGAGCCGTGTCGGGCGATCACCAGAGCACCGTCCGACATCGCGGCCAGGACCGCGGCATCCGTGACGGGTAGCAACGGCGAGGCGTCGATGATGACGTAGTCGTATCGCGCCCGCAGTTCATCGAGAACATGTTTGGCCGTGTCCGTGCCGAGTAGTTCGCTCGGGTTCGGCGGGATCGGTCCGGAGGCGAGCACTGTCAGCCCGTCGAATTCGGTCGGCTGAAGCACATCGTCCAGCGTCGCTTGACCGGAGAGCACCGAACTGACGCCGACGCTTCCGATCAACCCCAGATACTTCGACACTCGCGGCTTCCGGAGGTCGCCTTCCATCAGGCACACTGACTTACCGGCCTCCGCCAAGACAAGAGCGATGTTCACGGCGGTCGTCGTCTTACCCTCGGAGGGAAGCGAACTCGTGACGACGATGACACGCGGTGGATGATCCACCTCGAGGAACTGAAGGTTGGTGCGCAATTCACGGAAGGCTTCGGCACTCACGGAATTTCCGTCACTGAAAGTGATCGCATGGTTGACTTCGACGACTTTGTCGAACGGGATCGTGCCCACCATCGCCGCACCCGCAATCTCTTCCACCGTTCGACGATCCTTCACCGTGTTGTCGAGTCGATCGCGAATCAACGCAAGCGCGATTCCCGACACCAGTCCCGCCACTGCTCCGAGAGCGAGATTGCGCGAAGTCTTGGGCGAAACGGGAACAGACGGCTCTTGGGCCTGTTGCTCGACGACCACACGTGCAGGCGGCGTTCCGCCGTTCTCGGGTGTCTCCAGTTCCTTTGCCAGTGCGACGAATTCGGACGACAGAGTATTTGCGATCTCTCGCGCGAGCTCCGGTGAAGGATCCTTGACTCCGAGGTCGATCAACACAGTGTCGGGCGCCGACGTCGCAGTGACCTTGGAGGCCAACTCTTCAGCCGACATCCCGCCGACCACCCTCGGTCCCAGTTCGTCGATCGTCCGCTGCGCAAGTGTCCGGCCGGTCAGGAGTTTTGTATAGGACAGAACTCGCTGCTGTGAAAGTTGACTGCCCTGCAGTGCCTCGTTGACCGAGGTACCCGCCGACGTCGAAACGAACAGCCTCGTCGAGGCCTGGTAAACGGGCGTCGAAAGAAGAGAAGCGCAAAGGGCTCCCAGGATTCCGAGCACGGTTACAGCAGCGACTATTCGCCATCTGGCTTGCAATATCTTCAGGTAGTCGACAATTTCCATCTTGATGTCTCCTTCGGCTCACGCATGTCCACTGCGGGTCTGAGCGGTCTTTGCCGGTCAGACCGCGAGGGCGAACCGGGCTTTCTCAATTTCGATATCGATCAGCTGCGACGGACGAAACGTCCTGTGCTCACGGGCGTCCCAGTCCGCGGTAGTTCCAACCTGCGCCTCGCCACTCGTCGGGGGAAAGGCAATTGCGCCCGTCGACGATCACCTTCTTGCGAACGACTGCATCGAGATCGGACGGCTGCAACTTCAAGAATTCGGGCCACTCGGTCAACACCAGGACGACATCGGCGCCTTCGCACGCCTCCAACGCATTTGCCGAATAGGTCAACGTCGGGAACAGCGCACGCGAATTGTCCATGGCCTTCGGGTCGTACACGTTCACTGCTGCGCCTTGAAGCTGAATCTGACCCGCGACGTTGAGCGCCGGCGAATCACGAACGTCGTCCGAGTCCGGTTTGAACGCGGCACCCAGAACTGCGACTCTCGCACCGAGAAGCGATCCGCATGCCTCCCGCGCCAGTTCGACCATGCGTGTCCGTCTGCGCATGTTGATGTTGTCGACTTCGCGTAGGAACGTCAGTGCTTGGTCGGCACCGAGTTCACCGGCGCGAGCCATGAAGGCACGGATGTCCTTGGGTAGGCAACCGCCGCCGAAACCAATTCCCGCGTTGAGGAATCGACGTCCGATCCGAACGTCGTACCCGATCGCGTCGGCGAGCACTGTGACGTCGGCGCCAGCAGCCTCGCACACTTCGGAAATCGCGTTGATGAACGAGATTTTCGTGGCCAGGAATGCATTCGCTGACGCTTTGACCAACTCGGACGTAGCGAGGTCCGTGACGAGAAAGGGAATTCCCTCATCGAGGAGGTCTGCATAAACCTCGCGCGCAGCGGATTCCGCGCGACCGTGTCGACCGCGGTCGACCCCGAGCACCAGACGATCTGGATGCAATGTGTCCTGGACGGCAAACCCCTCGCGCAGAAACTCGGGATTCCATGCGACTTCGACGCCGTCACCAACCGGTGCCAGTTCCCGCGCGCGCTTACCGAGCCGTTCCGCGGTTCCCACCGGCACCGTGGACTTCCCGAAGATGACCGCGGGTTTGGTGAGCAGCGGTGCCAGAGTTTCGATCACGGCATCCACGTAGACCATGTCAGCGGCGAACTCACCCTTCTTCTGCGGCGTACCGACCCCGAGGAAGAACACGTCCGCAAATTCAGCGGCTTCCTCGTAAGACGACGTGAACTTCAGCCTTCCTCGATCGATGTTTCGTCGTAGGACCTCGCCCAAACCTGGCTCGTAGAAAGGAACTTCCCCTGCTGCCAGTTTCTCCAGCTTGGCCGCGTCGACATCCACTCCGAGGACCTCGTGACCGAGTTCGGCCATACACGCCGCGTGTGTCGCGCCCAGGTATCCCGTGCCGAAAACTGCTATGCGAGTGCTCATGTTGCTCGATCTGCTTTCTCGACAGTGTGTGAAGTGTTGATGGGATGGGTAATTCAGGTGCGTACGGCACCGATGTTGTCTCGGTACCACGAGACCGTCGACGCGATTCCTTCGCGCAATCCGATTGTCGGCCGCCATCCGAGTTCACGAATCATGCTCACGTCCAGAAGTTTCTGCATTGTTCCGTCAGGCTTCGAGGTGTCCCACCGCGTCTCGCCGGTGTATCCGACCTCGTCGGCGACCATCGAAGCGATCTCACGAATTGTGTGGTCCTCGCCGGTTCCCACGTTGACGTGCGATGCACCGTCGTAGTTGTCGAGCAGATGCAGACACGCCGACGCCAGATCGTCGACATGCAGAAATTCACGTCGAGGATTGCCACTCCCCCAGTTGACAACCAACGGCACTGCGGATGACTGCGCCTCGTCGTAGCGCCGAACGAGGGCGGGAAGTACATGCGATCCACGCGGCGAGAAATTGTCTCCCGGGCCGTACAGGTTGGTGGGCATCGCCGAGATCCAGGATCGACCATGCTGCCGCCTGGCAGCTTGAACATGGAGTATTCCCGCAATCTTTGCTATTGCATAGGCGTCGTTGGTCGGCTCGAGATGCCCGGTGAGCAGGTATTCCTCCTTGATCGGCTGCGGCGCCAATTTCGGGTAGATGCACGATGATCCGAGGAACAGGAGACGCTCGACGCCGTGTGCAAGGGCAGCGTCGAGCACGTTCACCTGGATACGGAGATTCTCCGACAGGAAGTCGACGAGGAACGTGCTGTTCGCCGCAATCCCCCCAACTTTTGCTGCTGCAAGGATCACGTTGGTCGGCTTTTCGCGGGCGAAAAAATCGAAAACAGCTTCACGGTCACGCAGATCGAGTTCGGCGGAGGTCTGTCCGAGCAACCGGGAGAAGCCGGCAGATTCCAGTTTTCGCCACACCGAAGAGCCGACCAGACCTCGGTGTCCAGCCACGTAGAACGGTGCGCCTCGATCGAGTGGTCGCGCTGCGAATGAATCACTCATCGCGTCGCCAACCAGTCGGGAAGTGCCGGAGTGTCGATCCACGGGCGCCCTTCATGTTCGAGCGCTTCGATGTCTGCCTCGACCATGATCCGGGCCAGTTCGGGTGTGTGCACGCCGGCCTTCCAACCGAGTTTGCGCTCGGCATGGCTCGGATCCCCGATCAGTGCGTCCACCTCGGTCGGCCGAAGATACCGTTCGTCGAATCGAACGTGGTTCTCCCAGTTCAGACCTGCGTGTTCGAAAGCGACTGTGAGGAAGTCGCGCACCGAGTAGTTGCCACCGGTGGCCAGCACAAAATCCTCAGGCTCGTCGACCTGCAGCATGCGCCACATTCCCTCGACATACTCCGGCGCGTACCCCCAATCGCGTATCGCATCGAGATTACCCATGTACAGATGATCCTCGATCCCGGCCTTGATACGGGCGACTGCCCGCGTGATCTTGCGCGTCACGAACGTCTCACCGCGCCTGGGGGACTCGTGATTGAACAGAATTCCGTTCACCGCGAAGATTCCGTACGCCTCACGGTAGTTCTTGGTGATCCAGTACGAGTACACCTTCGCCGCACCGTAGGGCGAGCGTGGATAGAACGGTGTCTCCTCGTTCTGCGGCGGTGGTGTGGCACCGAACATCTCAGAGCTCGACGCCTGGTAGAACCGGCAGTCGAGTCCGGCCATCCGAACCGCCTCCAGTAGTCGGATCGACCCGACACCTGTCGTGTTCCCCGTGTGTTCGGGTTCGTCGAAGCTGACTCTGACGTGAGACTGCGCAGCGAGGTTGTATACCTCGTCCGGTTTGATCTGCGCGAGCAGCGTCACCAGGCGCGCTCCGTCACTGAGGTCACCGTAGTGAAGGAAAAGCCGTGCATCCGCATGGTGGGGGTCCACATAGATGTGGTTGATCCTCGAAGTATTGAACGTCGACGATCGACGGATCAGTCCGTGAACCTCGTAGCCTTTGGAGAGCAGCAACTCGGCGAGGTAAGAGCCGTCCTGTCCCGTGATTCCGGTAATCAGTGCGCGTTTCATCCTGCGTTCCTTCCGTTGCGGGACAGCCCGCCTGATAGTTGCGAAACCACGGTTGTGGTCCGTATTCCTCCGAATCGCCCGGCAGTCTTGATCTCGCTCATGTGCGTCCCCCCGAACGGCCGAGGAACTTTCGAATGTCGCGCGATGCCAACCGAACGAATGTCGAGTTACCGAACAGGTAGCGCCGCCACAGACGTTTGGGTTCCGATGCAAGTCGATACAGCCACTCGAAACCCGAGTTCTGGACGAAAGATGGTGCTTCCGAAACAGTTCCGGCCAAAAAGTCGAAGGCCGCGCCGACACCGACGGCCACGTAGTCGGTTCGATCCGCTATCGCCTTCGTGACAAAATCCTGCTTCGGAGCTCCCAAGCCGACCCACACGATGTCCGGGGCCGACGGACCGACCT
Organism: Rhodococcus sp. IEGM 1406; assembly: GCF_030056745.1. Lineage (NCBI taxonomy): Bacteria > Bacillati > Actinomycetota > Actinomycetes > Mycobacteriales > Nocardiaceae > Rhodococcus > Rhodococcus sp. IEGM 1406. Next base: position 549,594 of record NZ_JASHKO010000005.1, read on the forward strand.
TCGTGATGATGTCATCGACGAACTCCTTGCTGAACGCGGCAAACGGCGGGGCATAAGTGCCAGCCACCTCGATGCCCGGGTATAACTCCTCGACTCGATCCGTCAAGAGGCTCAACGTCTCTTCTGTCGTGCCGACAAAGTGGTGACGAAGGCCGTAGCGGCGCCCCTTGTCCAGGGTGGCCTCGAAGAACGACGGACCCCGGACTGGTCGAACACCGACGTGATCGGAAGCGGTGCCGCCGATCAGGCGCATCACCCAGTTGACCGGGGTTCCGTCTGCGAAGTTCACACCGGGACCCTTCAAAACCGCTGAGTAGTCGCGATCGCTGTGCGCCGCCGACACGCAGTAGGAATTCGACAACCTCACGGAGACTCCGGTTCCCGCTCCCTCTCGTCTGTCGTTGACTACCCAATCGGTAGCTCCCTCGAGATTGGTCGCGGCAAACGGAATGCCACCCACCTCGATGACCTCGAACGGACTGCTCATCTGTCTCACCACTTCTTCGAGTTCGTTTGTTGACGTTCATTGCACTGGCCGTAACTGCGCGACAAGACCGATGTCAACCGAGATCGAGTCCAATCACGCTGCGGTTCAAAGAAAGAAAGTTCTGTCTCGACAACCGATCGAGCGATACGAGAGGCGAGAGTCGACGCCGGAGCAACCGGGATCGCCACGGCGTTCCTACCGGCCAGTGTCGGCACACCGCCGAGATCCAAACAGACCACCGGGAGGCCCACCGCAGCCGCTTCGGCCGCCACCCAGCCGCCCGAATCGTGCATGCTCGGGAAGAGCAGAACGGAGGAGGACCCCATCTCGCCCACCACTTCCGATCTGTCGCGCCACCCGCGAAGCGTGACCTGACCGCGCCGATACGGAAGCGACTTCTCGATCCGCCCGCGGGCGGGTCCGTCCCCGACAAAGGTCATGGACCACTCGGTGCCCAAATGCTCGAGCGCGTCCAGAATCAGGTCGATTCCTTTGTACTGCAACAGTCTTCCTACGAACAAGAGCCTTCGTTTCGGCCTGGGTACCGCTTGCTTCTCGATTCCGTCGTAGTCCAGAACACAATTGGGTTGGATGACGACGTTGCGTGCCCGCGGTGCGCCACGTCCGCTGTCGGAGTTCATCGCGATGAAAGTGTCAACTCGTCCGGCCATGAAGATATGTGTCAGTGACCGAACGGCTTTCGTCGAGCAGGTTCGAACTACCGTGGATGCCAGATACCGCACACCGATGCGCTTGGCGAGCGGCATCGGCGGGTAGGTGTTGCCCCCGGCAGGCCCCCATACGAGTCGTGCGCCGCCGGCTCCACCGAACAGCACCGGTGGAGGCAGCCAGTCGGAGGCGAACGTTGCATGGTGCAGGACGTCGAAGTTTGCCGCTTCACGCCGAACGAACACCGAAGTGCGCCAGAGCCATCGGAGGTAGCGACCGTACGATCCGGCTTCTTCCGCGGTCAAAGTCGCTATTCGCACGACACGAACTTCGCAACCGAGCTTTTCACACTCCGATTCCAATGCGGTCGCCTCACCGGAGCGAGTCACCACCGTGATCGACTCACACAGTTCGGAAGCCGCCGAGAGAAGCGCCCAACCCGCACCGGATTCACTCCCCTGATTCGGATCGCAGGCGTATGCCGTCATCAACAACCGTGTCATCGCGCTACCACCAGCCTCTGTGCGCGCGGCTTCCGAGAATCGCGGCAGCTGAATCGCTCTGAGAACCAACCGATGTTGCGTGCACCGTGGTCGAGAACCACGCGTTTGATCCGTGGACTGATCAGGGCAACGGGGATCAACGTCGCCGACGCGAGTACGAGCAGAGCGCGTTTGGCACTCTGAGCCGTCAACAGTGGCAGGTCGAACTGTCCCTGACAGACCGCGAGGATTCGTCCGTTGTTGACATACCGGGCGAAGAGCCAGGAGTCCCGACGCCGATTCTCGTCGACGGGTTCGTACGCAAGCGCCTCGTCGCACCACAACAACCGGACACCGCCGGCGCTCATTCTGAGCGTGAACTCGGTGTCCTCGCCGCCAGGTAGATCCCAGTCGTCACTGAAGTTCAAGCCGTTCAAAGTCTTCAGGTCCAACAACAGATTTCCAGCGCCTGCAGACGCGACCGGGGTGCCGGTCGAATGGCGAACGCGAGTGTGCAATGGAAGTTCTGAGGCAGGCAGACCCACCGGAATCACAGGACCGGCCACAGCACCTGCGTCGAAATCTGCGGCGCAGGTGAGGAGATTCGACAGCCAGTCGACATCGACGTACTCGTCGTCGTCGACGAAGACGATGTACCGACGATCTCGTGCACGGGCGAGATCGACCAGCGCACGTCGCGCCGGAGATACCCCGCCGAATCCGAGATGCAGTCGTTCGATCCCGTCGGCAACATACGTCGGTGTGGTGGATTCCGGGTCGTTGTCGCCTACTACGACCTGGGCGGAGACACCGGAAGCCTGGATCGATGCCCGGACGCTGTCGATGCATACAGCCAGTTCCGATTCGCGACGGAAGGTCAGAATCGCCACTATGACGCCGCTGGGATTCTTCATGAGAGGTCAACTTTCGGTCGGGCGCCACGGTTCATCGAGACCAGGAGTGCGACGCTCGCGCTGACGCACGCCGACGCGGCCAATGCTCCTGCGACGTGTACGGCGCTGTCGGTCAGTCCTGCCCCGAGAACGATCAGAAACTGCAGAGGCAACAGCAAGGCGCGAAATCTGTTGAGGTTTCCCGTCTTGTCCACGACGCGGATCGACGTGCCGACTCCCAGCAGAATCCCGTTGAACGCCACCGCCAACCCGCAGAGCAGAATGACCGGTATCAAGTTCGGAAAGTGCGGTCCGACCAGATGATCCATCAATCGCACTCCCGAGAGTCGAATCTCGAGTGTGAGACAGATCAGCGAAACGCAGATGATCGAAACCCAGAAGATCTGCAAGCCCACTCGGCGGCCGAGTGCCATGCACTCGCTCGCGCTCATCGCTTCGACACCACTGCCGAACTTACGCATCAGAATTGGCGAGATGCCCGCGAACATCAAGGACAGTGGACCGAGCAGTGTCTGGGCAGTTCTGATCTCACCGATCATCGAGATCGACGCCACCACGGTGAGTATCAAGAACATCGCTTGCTGCGCAGCTGATCCCATCAATATCTCGATCGCAAACGGCACGGATCTGTATCGGTGAGTGCGCGAGTACCTGACCGACGGCACCGGCGGTACCAGACGCATGGATGCGTGACCGAGCGCGAGCGCGACGAAGACACCGACCGTATAGGTCACGAGTGCAAGTGTCAGATTCTCGACCAGGAAAGCTGCAATAAGGACGAACGAGAGTGTCACGATCTGTATCGACGCAGAGATCCAACTCGCTCCGTCGTGCATCAGCATCGTGCGTATCACGTCCAAAACCACGAAACCAGCTGCAGCCAAGGCGTATACCGTGAGATTCATCGAGTCCGAGCCGGCGATCAGGAACAGTGCCCACACCGATGTCACCGATACCGCCGCCAGCACGATCGTGGGTGCCAACGCCGGTCCACGCTCGTCGGACCCCGCCCCTCGCGACAGCCAGACGTCGACGCCGATCGCTCTCCCCAGTGCCAGTGCCAACAGACCCGCCGATTGAATCACGGCAACCTGGCCGACTTCGATCGGACCACCGAGTCGTGCCACCGAGGTGAGAACGACAAAAGTGAGGACGCTCGAAAGCCCTTGATCGGCCATGAATGTCACATGCCGAGTGCGATCGTTCACGATCTCACCTCGTTGATGAGCTCACGCATCGACGTCGCCGCTTTGCGCGATGTGAAGCGATTCGAGTAGTGACGATAAGCGGATCTGCGTATCGCCGATCGGTCGTCCGCTCCGAAGATTCGGTCGAGGGCCTCGCGTATCGACGACTCTTCCAAGGTATGGAGAGGCGTTCCGCCCGGTCCGACGATGTCCGCGAGTGCACCGCTGGTTGCGTAGATGACCGGGGTGCCAACCGACATCGACTCGATCGCAACCCGCCCGAACGGTTCTGCCCACTGAGACGGCACCACGGACGCCGCACTGTCGCGGAGTATCTCGATCACATCTTCGTGTGAAGTGAATCCGGCCAGCGTGACGTTGTCGAGAGCTGCGCTTATGCTGGAGATCTCGCCGTACTGTGGTCCGTCACCGAGAACTGTGAGCGAGGGACTTCCAGCGCCCTGCGGCCAGTTGCGCACCAAGTCCAGGACGCCCTTCTCCGGTGTCAGTCGGCTGACGCACACAACCGCATCAGTGCTCCGGAACTCGGGTTCATTTTCTTCGAATCCGAAGTTCGGACGAACCACGACGCGGCCAGAATCGATCAGTCGTCCCTCGACCAGACGTGCTGTCATTGCGCTCGTTGCGACGAACCTGTGCTGCTTCCACCCCAAGACGCTCAGCTTGACCGCCGCAGCGCTCAGGTAGCAGACAAGGCTCTGCAGTCGGCTGTTTCCGTAGCATCCGTTGCGGACACAACTCGTGAAGTAATTGGTGGAACCGCATTCGGTGCACGTGCCATCTGCGCGCAACTTGGCTGACGGTGTGGCCAGGCGATAGTTCCGAACCGCCTGCAACGTAGGAATTGCGGCGGCTCGTGCGGCCACGAGCAACGAAGCCGAGAACGCCGGCCAGAGATTGTTCACGTAGACGATGTCCGGTCGCTCCGAACGAATGATGCGCAACGCATCGACGAGTACTCGAGGACTGAACACTGCGGTGACTGCCGCCCACGGTCCCCGGGAGATCTTGGAATTCTCGGTGGTGCACTGAACCGTCTCGTATCCGATCGATTCGAGGAGCTTGGATTCGTTCGCGAAGCTCTGCTCCTCACCACCCGGATTCCGATAGATCGCATGGAACATCAAGGCTTTCGGCGGCGTGGATCCACCGGCGGACGTCGGGTTCACTTCAGGCTTCGAACGCGCCACATCGAACGACTTGTACATCTCACTGACCTCCTCTTCGCTCCGGAGCGAACCCGTACGCACGACCCCTACGGATCGACAATTCGGCGTTGCCTGCACTGTGAGAGCGGTGCGTCGAGGGTCCGTACGGCGCCAGGAAGACCCATGCGATCAGCCACATGGCGCCGAAGAAGAGCGTCGACTCCGTCAAGTCCATCGAGAAGACGAGAACCATGATCGCGACGACGGCGATGTACTCCGTTCTGCTGCGAGCTCGCCCGAGCGCCGTGTTCAGAAGCAGGTAATAGCCGGCCAACAGCAGCAGGAATCCGATCCAACCGATCTGGAGACGAATGTCGAGCATTCCGTTGTGCGCGCTGGTCGCCGGAAAGGACAGCTTGGACCGGATCATCTGTCCGACAACGCTGTCAGGTGCCCAGACCGAGCCGAAGCCCCATCCGAGCAGGGGCCGCTGTTCGGCGTAGTACTCGGATACCGTCCAGAGATGCAGCCGGCCGGTCAACGTGACATCTCGCGAGAGTAGCGCTGCGACATCGGGTCCGAGCACCTTCATCGCGCCGGACACCCCGATGTACAGCCCGATGATCACCGTCGAGGCGAGGCGAGCGTTAGGTGTCCGTCGAAGGCACTTCAGAGCAAGCACTGTCGCCAGCGCAATGCCTGCAGCGACGAGACTGGTCTGGCTCCGGGCTTCGAACAACACGATGCCGGCAACAGCCAGCGCCGCCACCCACGGAATACGCTTGACGTCGGGAAGCATGAGCATGACAGCAACAAGGACAACTTCGATCGCAGCCATTCGGCCCAAAGTATTCTTGTGCGTGAAGATTCCGCGATAGGCAACAGTGCGGGTGTCCACATCGATGCCGGTCGAAGGATCGAGGACCACGACCATCAGCGACAGCACGAGTAGTACCAGCAAGGTGACGGCCACAGTCCGCACTCGCACCGGGAAGGTCAACTCGCGGGCGACCATGATTCCCGTGATCGCCAGGCACACGATGACGATGCCGGCGACGACGGAGTTCCGGGGCAACGTCGACCAGTACCAGCTGGTTGCCGGAACGCCGGCCGCGATCAGAAGCGTGAAGACAGGCCAGGACGCGTTGCGTGAGTATCGCCGGTCGAGGAAGTAGACCAACGCGAGTGTCGCCGAGAGAACGGCCGAACCGTGTACGAGCAACGATCCGAGCGCTGTCTTCTGCGTGTAGGCCTGAAAGGCTCCGCTCGCGCCGATGACTGCGATCACCAATGCCGTTCGCAAGATCAGCGGATTGTTCGGTGCCTCATTTTCGCAAGGCGCCGGTGCCGCATTCTTGTCAGTAGGCGCCATCACTTCCCACCACCGCCTTGAGCGTCTTCGCGACGATCATGACGTCACCCATCATCGACCAGTTGTCGACGTAGGAAAGATCAAGGCGGACAGTGTCTTCCCACGAAAGATCAGAACGTCCGCTGACTTGCCACAGGCCGGTGACACCGGGCTTGACCAGTAGCCGGCGACTGACCGCATCGTCGTACATCTCGACCTCGCGCCGAAGCGGTGGCCGAGGTCCGACGACGCTCATCTCGCGCCGAAGAACATTGACGAACTGGGGCAACTCGTCGATCGAGTACCGACGCATGAAGCGACCGACCGTCGTCACACGCGGATCATCTCGCATCTTGAAAAGCACTCCGGCGCCTTCGTTCTCCATCATCAGCGCCGTGACTTGAGAATCCGCATTCTGGACCATCGAGCGGAACTTGAGCATGGGGAACGGCTGCCCGTCCAACCCCATCCGCTCGGACTTGTACAGAACCGGCCCCTTGCTCGTGAGCTTGACTGCGATCGCAGCCGCCAGAAGCACCGGACTGATCACGGCGAGTACCACGGTCGAGAAGACGATGTCGAAGGTCGTCTTCGTGAACTTCTGCGCGCCGTGATAGCGCGGACGCTCGACATGGATCAGCGGAAATCCAGCGACCGGGCGCATCGACAGCCTCGGTCCGGACACATCCAGAATCCCTGGTGCAACAACAAGGTCCACATGATCGCGCTCGAGATCCCAGGCCAACGTGCGCAGCCTTTCCGGTCCGAATCGCTCCGACGCCGTCACTGCCACCGTGTCGGCACCGACCTGTTCGATTGCGTCCGTGACACTGTGCTCATCTCCGAGCACCGGAATGTCCCGACCGTTCACTGTGACAACTTCGCCCACGTCTCCTCCGTAGCCAGGTACGCAGACTCCGACGACTCGGTATCCATGGGCATCGTCGCGCTCGAGGTTGCGTGCAAGATCGACAACCGCCCCTCGCACACCGACCACAAGTACGGCAGTTCGAAATTCACCTCGGGCTCGCTCACGAGCAATCACCCGTCGCCAGATCCAACGACTCGCGATCAAGGCGGTCAATCCCATCGGAAACGCCACGGCGAGGTACAGGCGCGCGATCTCCAGGTGAAGGAGAAGGCTGGCAATCGCAATCAGTCCGAACAGGCGGAGCGTTCCGACAGCGATCAATCGGTACTCTTCAGGGCCGCTTCCGATCACGCGAGGAGATCTGGTGCGAAATATTCTCAACACGGCGAACCAGCCGATAATCAGGGCGAAAGACAGTGCGGTGTAGCTGAAATGGCCGAATGCTTCACCGTCGACGACATCCGCGTCGCTACCGAATCGCCACCATTGAGCCAGAAACACAACTGCCGCAACGATGATCGTGTCGGTGATCGCCAGACGACGAAGATACGCAGATTGCCATTTCCTGCGTGCGGAAACTCCACCAGCCCTCTCCGGCGCTACTCGTCGGTGTTGTTGTGGCCGTTCTTTCGTGGGCGCGGCCATCTCGAGAACCGTCATGTGTTCAGAAACCTTTCCCCATGCACAAAATTCGGCCTGAAGCTGTTCGCCGGCCGAGGTCCATCGGACCGCCTTGCCGAATCCCGAAACTTCGACAGCGAAGCAACTGCTCCGCATTGCTGCGTTCAGTGCGAATGGTCGCATTACGTGCGCCTTGCAGTTATCCCGGCGACTGTTGTCAGGCCTCGGCCCAACTGTCGATTTATGCGGCATTGCCGCAGCTCACACCCCATGATTGAAGCAGAGTCCACTAACGACCCAAACACAGGACGATCGGCGATTTCTCATCGCCCGCTGACGTCGCCAGCCTCGATATTGTCAGGACTCACGTCTTGGCAATTTTTCGGCTAGCTGGTCAGTACCAGTGAGGAGTTTGCCACATTCCGGACAGTGTGGCAATAGCGCTTTCCGAACTTCTTCCGAACGCCAGCGGTGAGGTCAGTTATTCACCCTCTAAGCAGGAGGGTGCGAACATTCCTCACCATTACCATTGCGTACCTATAGTTTTCATCGCCTTGATCAATTGGACTCCACGTTTGGACGGAAACCAGCACGCAGTTGGTAATCGCTCTGCAAACCATACTTTGATGCGTTCGGCGTCGCCTCAGACCTGGACGATTGTCCGGCACTTGGCCTCTGCGCGCTTGACTTTCGACTGGCCGGCAATGCGCGAACCTACGATCGGGCGACACCGAGAATTCAGACATGCGAAAGGAGGAGCCTGGACCGCCACTGACCGTCTATGCGGTGCAGAAAGATTTGCAGCACAATCCAATTCGAGAAGGGGGAATTGTGCAGCCGTTCGACTACAAAGCGGGGCGACCGCTACCGACGGCTATGTCCATGGCAAGCGTGCGCGGCCATGGCAAGTGTGCGCGGCCGCGTATAGGTCAACTGACGCTCGACATGCTCGTTGGCGCCCAGTAGCGGAGCGTGTCTCTCGAACAGCCGAGGTTGCGGTCGACTGATCAGCTGGGCGCACGCTCGCGAGTAGACCCCCGCAAACCTCGATGGCCTTGCGTGAACCCACGTTCATCTCGTTGCGGGCAATCAGGACTCGACCGAGGCCCACCGGTTGTGTGGCATACGTGAGAATCTCCTGCAGCGCCGTCGACGCGATACCTTGCCGGCGTTCCGGCGGCCGGACTCCATAGCCGATATGACCACCGAAATCGGCCAAGATCTCGTTCATGCTGTGCCGCATCTGGATAGCACCGAGATACCGGCCGCCGCGAGCGATCCACCAGTTGGTTGCCGGGACAATGTCGGGCCCCGTCCACGACTCTGGCTGCGCCAACAGCTACTGCACCCACTGCCTGAATCCAGCACGGGATGCCAAACCGAGATCTAGACGTTGCGCAACTCCAATCGCCGAACCGTGCTGGTCCGCCTGCGGTCCGCCATACTCGTCACACGACTCCAACAGGAAGCCACAACGGCTCGTCAGGCGCAACCAGATGAAAGCCACAGCGGCACCGGTCAAGTAGGACAGGTCAGACCGCAGCGTCGCAGACTCAGAGGACCCGACTAGTGAATTGCGTCCGATTCACCACATAGAGAAGGGCCCTCGAGCATTGCTCGAGGGCCCTGTGAGGCGTCGGGATTTAACGTACGACCAGATCAGTTGACTGTCGACGTTACCCTTCGTTCGCCGACTGGATTGCTGTCCACGGAACCTCCCACGGCCACGTCTGCGACAACCGGATCGGAATCGTAGTAGTACTTGTACTCGTAGACACCACGACCGTTCAGCGGGGTCATCGTGATGACAGTGCCGAGAATTGTCGCGCCCACACTGTGGAGATTGCCGACCGCCCTGCTCAGCTGATCCCTCTTCGTCGAGCCGTGACGAGCAATCACGAGCGCACCGTCCGCCAGCGCTGAAAGCACTGCAGCATCCGTAACCGGAAGCAACGGCGAGGCGTCGATGATGACGTAGTCGAACCTTCTGCGGAGATCGGTAAAGACTGCATGGGCAGTGTCAGTCCCCAGCAGTTCGCTCGGGTTCGGGGGAATCGGACCTGAAGCAAGAACCGTTAGGTCAGCGTTGCTCGTGACTTGAAGTACGTCGTCGAGATCTGCTTGCCCAGCCAAGACCGAGCTCAGACCGACGCTTCCGATAAGTCCAAGGTACTTCGAAACGCGAGGCTTACGGAGGTCACCTTCGACGAGACACACCTTCTTGCCTGCCTCGGCCAGCACGAGTGCGATGTTCACCGCGGTCGTGGTCTTTCCCTCGGAGGGAAGAGAACTCGTGACGACGATGACACTCGGTGGACGATCCACGGCCAGGAACTGCAGATTGGTTCGCAGTTCGCGGTACGCCTCGGCACTTGCGGAGTTGCCCTCGTGGAAGTTGATCGCTTGATGAACTTCGCGTTCCTTGTCGAACGGAATTGTTCCCACCATCGCCGCGCCGGCGATGTCTTCGACCACCTTGCGCTCTTTGACGGTGTTGTCCAGGCGATCACGCACGACAGCCAATCCGATCCCCAGCAGAAGCCCGATCGCGGCACCGAGCGCCACGTTCCGCGAAGTCTTCGGCGACACCGGTTCCGCGGGAGTTTGTGCTCGCTGCTCAACAACGACGCGCGCCGGCGCTGTGCCACCATTCGCGGGCGTACCCAGATCTTTGACCATCACGACAAACTCGTCCGACAGCGCATTTGCGATTTCGCGTGCCAGTTCAGGCGACGCATCTTGCACGCTCAAATCGAGAAGTACAGTATCCGGCGCCGATGTGGCGGTCACCTTCGACGAGATCTCCGCCGCGGACAGCCCACCCAATCGATCTGACCCCACTGCATCGATTGTTCGCTGCGCGAGCGTCTCCCCAGTGAGGAGCTTGGCGTAGGAGGTGACCAACTGCTGTGAAAGCTGGTTGCCTTGGTAAGCCTCGTTCACAGTCGTTCCAGTGGAAGTCGACACGAACAGGCGCGTGGAAGCCTGGTAGACCGGTGTCGCAATCAACGAGGCACCCAAAGCGCCCAAGATCACAACCACGGTGACGACAACGACTATTTTCCACCGTGCCTGCAAGATCTTCAGGTAGTCCCGTACATCCATCGTCGAATCTCCTTCGGCTCGAGCACGTAGTACGTATTCGAGTAGTAATCGACAGCCGCTTGTCGAGCCGCTGCACTCAATCCAGGCTGAACGAGGCAGCCAATCTTTTTATCGCGCGTCCCTGCGTCACAGAGAGGTCGATCCCGAAACAGGCAGGGACAAGAAACCTTCGTGGCATCTCACGCATCTCAGTTCGTGGTCCACACTTGACGGCACGACTACATGTTGACGCAGCGGCGAACCTGCGACACGGACATCGGGTCCAGTTCTCTTCGTCAGCCTCATCGGCCGACACCGCCACCTGGAGTTCACTGCACATCGAAGAGAGCGGACGTAACGTGCAGCCAGGCTGAACTCTACTGTGTCGTGGTTCTTTTCACCACCGCAACGCAGCATCGAAACCCCTCGATTTCGCCAGCCGAATGTGCTGACCACGCGAAGATCACACACCCGCAGCCGGCCGTAGGACCAAAGTCCGCGAACATCCAACAACGCCCGCCGCCACCGGAAGCCGGTGCACACCAATCGAACAGGGCAAACACCACTCGCCCCGAAATCGACGGGCGGCGATCGAAGTTTCCACACCGGAACAGTTCATCTACTGACGGACCTTCGTCCCAGACACGCGGGCACTCCCCTCGACGCCGTGCAATAGCCATCCCTCACTGATGGTTTCACCGATCTACGGCCTTCCAAGACCTCGATAGGTCCACCCTGCGTCGCGCCAGGTGGTCGGTTCCAGGCAGTTACGTCCGTCGATGATGACCTTCTTGCGGACGACCGCTTCGAGATCCGACGGCAACAACTTTCGAAACTCGGTCCACTCGGTCAGAACTAAGACGACATCAGCCCCTGCACACGCGTCAAGTGCACTCGAAGTGTAAGTGAGGGTGGGGAACAACGCCTTCGAGTTTCCCATGGCCTTCGGGTCATAGACATTGACGGCAGCGCCTTGGAGCTGAATCTGGCCGGCAACGTTCAGCGCAGGTGAGTCGCGCACGTCGTCGGAGTCAGGCTTGAAGGCTGCACCGAGAACCGCCACATTGGCTCCGAGTAGAGAACCACACGCTTCTCGAGCCAGTTCGACCATCCGAGTACGACGACGCATGTTGATATTGTCGACTTCGCGTAGGAAAGTGAGTGCTTGGTCTGCTCCCAGCTCACCCGCACGTGCCATGAAAGCACGGATGTCCTTAGGTAGGCAGCCACCACCGAAACCGATTCCGGCGTTGAGGAATCGCCTACCAATTCTCTCGTCGTGGCCGATGGCATCGGCAAGAACGGTCACATCCGCGCCCGACGCCTCGCACACCTCCGAGATCGCATTGATGAACGAGATCTTCGTCGCCAGAAATGCATTGGCTGACGCTTTGACCAACTCCGAAGTCGCAAGGTCGGTCACAACGAAGGGAATACCTTCGTTCAAGAGCTGCTCGTACACTTCACGCGCAACCGATTCCGCACGTCCGGGTCGATTACGGTCGACCCCGAGCACAAGCCGGTCCGGGTGAAGCGTGTCTTTCACCGCGTAGCCTTCCCGGAGAAATTCCGGGTTCCACGCCACCTCGACGTCTTGTCCGGCAGGGGCCAGTTCCCGTGCCCGCGAACCCAATCGCTCTGCTGTACCCACTGGCACAGTTGATTTCCCGAAAATGACGGTCGGCCTGGTCAAGAGGGGTGCAAGCGTCTCGATCACCGAATCGACAAAACGCATGTCGGCCGCGAACTCCCCCTTCTTCTGCGGCGTACCGACGCCGAGGAAATGGATGTCGGCGAACTCTGCGGCCTCCTCGTAGGAAGCCGTGAATCGAAGACGTCCCGCGGCTATGTTGCGGCGCAGCACTTCCTCGAGGCCCGGTTCGTAGAAGGGAACCTCCCCAGCTTCGAGCATAGCGAGCTTGTTCGGATCAACATCCACCCCGAGAACCTCGTGACCCAACTCGGCCATGCAAGCTGCATGTGTCGCCCCGAGGTAGCCGGTGCCGAATACCGCAATACGAGAAGTCATAACGATGTCTGCCTGTCGAAGTCGGGTTTACGTCGAATAATGCTGTAGTACTTCATGTCCTGATCGAATCGACATTCTGTCGATACCACTCCACGGTCGATGCGATCCCCGCACGAAGATCAATCCTGGGCTGCCACCCCAAATCTCGAAGCTTCCCGATGTCAAGCAACTTCCGCGGCGTCCCGTCAGGTTTCGAGTGATCCCATTCGATCTCGCCGTCGAACCCGATCTCGTCCGCCACGATCGCGGAAATCTCCGCGATACTCTGGTCCTCGCCCGTACCAACATTGACGTGTTCTGCTCCGTCATAGTGGTCGAGCAAATGAAGGCAGGCATCCGCCATGTCGTCGACGTGGAGAAACTCGCGCCTCGGCGTCCCGCTGCCCCAGTTCACGACTGACGCAGCTCCATCACGGCGCGCGTCGTCGAAGCGCCTGATGAGGGCCGGCAGCACATGAGAGCCCTTGGCAGAGAAGTTATCACCCGGGCCGTAGAGGTTCGTCGGCATCGCGGAGATCCACGGTCGCCCGAACTGCTTGCGAACAGCCTGTACCTGCAGGATTCCCGCGATCTTTGCGATGGCATATGCATCGTTCGTCGGTTCCAGATGACCGGTCAGTAGATACTCTTCGCGAATCGGTTGAGGCGCGAATTTCGGGTAGATGCAGGATGATCCGAGGAATAGAAGGCGATCTACGTCGAATTCGGCCGCCGCGTCCATCACGTTCACCTGGATGCGAAGGTTGTCGGAGATGAAGTCCACCGGCAGTGTGCTGTTCGCCAGTATCCCGCCCACTCTGGCCGCCGCGAGGACCACGTTCTTCGGCCTCTCAGCGGCGAAGAATTCGAACACGGCACCGCGGTCGCGAAGATCGAGTTCGGCGGACGTGCGACCGACAAGGCGATTGAAGCCGTCGGCTTCCAACCGACGCCAAATCGCTGAACCAACGAGTCCACGATGGCCCGCAACGTATACCGCGTCGCTCCGATCGAGGGACTTCTGCGTGTACTCCCCCGTCATCGAGCGTGCTCCCAATCCACCAGATTCGGACGGTCGATCCAGGGCTTGCCCTCACACGTCAGAGCCTCGATGTCCGCATCGACCATGATTCGAGCCAGCTCCGGGGTATGCACAGTCGCCTTCCAACCGAGCTTCTGCTCCGCCTTACCGGCATCTCCGATCAACGCATCTACTTCCGTCGGCCGCAGATAGCGCTCGTCGAAGCGCACGTGATCTTCCCAGTTCAGGCCGGCGTGCTCGAAGGCCACCGTCAGGAAATCCTTGACCGAGTAGTTACCGCCTGTCGCGAGCACGTAATCGTCCGGTTCGTCGGCCTGAAGCATTCTCCACATTCCCTCCACGTACTCCGGCGCATAGCCCCAGTCGCGGATTGCATCGAGATTGCCCATGTACAAATGGCTTTCCAGACCGGCCTTGATCCGCGCCACCGCTCGCGTGATCTTGCGAGTGACGAATGTTTCGCCTCGCCGGGGAGATTCGTGGTTGAACAGAATTCCGTTCACGGCAAAGATCCCGTACGCCTCGCGGTAGTTCTTGGTGATCCAGTACGAGTACACCTTCGCCGCACCGTACGGCGATCGCGGGTAGAAGGGAGTCTGCTCGTCTTGCGGAGGCGGTGTCGCACCGAACATCTCGGAACTGGACGCCTGGTAGAACCTGCATTCGAGACCAGCCATCCGGACTGCTTCGAGCAACCTGATCGACCCGATTCCCGTGGTGTCACCGGTATGTTCTGGCTCGTCGAAGCTCACCCGCACGTGGGACTGCGCTGCGAGGTTGTAGACCTCGTCCGGGCGTATCTGTGCGAGAAGAGTGACCAAACGCGCCCCGTCGCTGAGATCTCCGTAGTGAAGGAACAGTTTTGCATCCGGCGTGTGGGGATCCACATACATGTGATCGATTCGAGCTGTATTGAACGTGGACGACCTACGAATAAGTCCGTGGACCTCGTATCCCTTGCTCAACAACAGCTCGGCCAGGTATGAACCGTCTTGGCCTGTAATTCCGGTAATCAGTGCACGTTTCACTTGAAACTCCGTCCTCGAAGCAGATACTTGTCTGCGAGTAGTCATCGGCCGAATTGTGTTGTGTGGGAGTAACGAACCCACAACCAGAACTGAGAAACCCTCACGGCATTACTGCCCCCTTGATCCGCGATCTCAAATCCTCCAGTTCCGCGGCAGCGGAATCCATTCCGCGAGAGATACGGGTAGATTCGTCGTGCCCGAGATTCAAGCTGCCACCCGTCGCATCGTCCATCCAGGAGGCCTGCGGCGCGAGTACCGGTTCCAGCGAATCCCTCAGCTTCGGTACCGAACTGCTGCCCGCCATCACCGGTATCGATCCGCCTCGAGCGCTCAGGATCAAAACATGGAGGCGGTCACTGATGGTTACGGCAGCGCGCTCGTACAGGGCGCGGACAGCGGACTCCTGTTGCCGATGGGTCACGTCATCGTCCCATCCCACGTACTGAATACCCAGCGTTGCAGCAACTTCACGATTGTGGTTGTCGTCCTCGGCAACTTGGCAGCAGGCCACCAGATTCAAGCCGATTGCCTCGACCTGACTGTGGATCGACCGAAGAACCGCGTAGTTCACCGGTCGGTCATGCCGAAGTGAAAGCAAGGCTATTTCTCGGCTCGCAGATTCTCGGCCTGCAGACTTCGCTCCGTCGGATACGCCGGCCCGGAACGCGAGATCGGGATAGAACCGACTCTTGCCTCGCAGGTACTCACACGTCCTTTTGTCACGTGCCGCGTAGACGTCGGCTACGCCGACGAGGATCTTCTCGGGTACTGCCGCCATCGAGCTTCGCACCTCGATCGACCGTCCCAAAACGAGGACTCGTGTACCGAAAATGCGCAGCACCGCAAAGACTGTCACCAACAACGAGTGCTTGACGACGCTTGCTGCTGAAGCCCCCAGAACCGCCGGCCCAGGTGCCATCACGATCACTGCCCGCTTTCGGCGCACCGTATCGGACAAAATCGCTCGCCAGAAGCTGATACCCGAATCCATGACCTCGTCGGTTGGTTCCCAATCGAAGGCATCGACGTACTCCGCGCTCATACTGCCGGAAAAGACAACGGGTTTGAACCCCAGTTCACGCATGTAGTCGACTGCTGTTCGCCGTATCTCGATGTCACCCAGATTGCCCTGAGCTGCTGCGATACTCATGAAGAACCTACGCATGGGGATCCCTCCTCATTGCAACGACAACGACACAGGTCAGCAATGCGGTTTGAAGTACATAGCTGAGCGAGAGCGACCACCCCGCTCCGAGCGCCCCGTAACGGGGGGCAGCAAGCACGATTCCGACGAGGCAGATCAAGGTGCTCACAACCGTTATGTAGGAGACAATTTCAACTCTGCCCGTACCTTGCAGAATCGCATTCAATTGGGACGAGATCGCTGCGAAGATCAAACTGAAGCAGACGACCTGCATTACCGGTACCGCGTCTACGTACGCATCGCCCAAAATCGGTGGAACGAGCACAGGTATGGCAGCTGCGATCACACCGAAGATCACCGCGCTTGCGATGCATACGTACATCGCGGGTCGCAGAATGCCCTGGGTGATTCGCCCGGTCGTCGAGCGCGCCGCCGCCGGCATGAGAACTGCCGCAAATGATGTGGGAATCAGCCGCAACGGCGTGGTGATACGACTCGTCACGCCGTAGATTCCGGAGACGGCCGGCGACGTGACAAGTCCAACCAGCAGTACGTCGAAGTTGCGCGTCTGAGTAGCAACGGAATTCAACCAGAAGTGCGAAGACTTGCCGATGATCGACTTGTACGAGCGTCTCGATCTCACACGAGTGATCGCCGGTCCGAGCCGAATGGCCACGAAGACAGCGATCATCGAAGAGAACGCGAGGCCCACGGAATACCAGAACACTGCGTCGACTCCTGCGAGCCAAGCCGCCGCAACAAAAACGAGAGCAAGTGCTCGCCGGAGGAGCAACGACACCGCGTTCTGCCAGGTATTCCCGTCAGCGAGTGGTAGCGAGAGCAGCGTCTCGACGTAATTGTCCAGAACAACCCAAGCTGTCAACGGCACTACGAACCAAAGCTTCGGCTCGAAGACCGCGGCTACCGCCGCGGTAAATGCCAGCAATGCACCAACGGCCAGGTTGGCGCGGCGCGAGAACTCCAAGGTCGACGCGATGAGGGGGTCCTGGTCACCCAACGCACGGATCCGAACCAGAAATGGGGTGAACCCGAAGTTCAGAATGGTCTGAAGCACCAGTCCGACACCATAAGCCGCAGCGAAGATTCCAAAGCCGGACGGACCGGAGATACGCGCGAGTAGGACCATACTCAGTGCCTGAATCAACGCACCGACAAGACGTCCGCCGGCGATTCCCGTGAACTGAACCACCAGGGGGTTCGTCATCACCTTCATGTTCCACCACCCGGGCACTCGAACGAGTGCGGAACCCCGGCGCAGCGCGGTCGTGCGCCCTTCATGGTCGTCCGATCGACGAAACCGGGGCGCGGACGATCGAACTCGCCGGAACATCAGATGTAACAAGGCAATTTGCGCCGATAACCGAGTGGTCACCGACCGACGTGCCACGGAGAATTGTGGACCTGGCCGCAATCCACACTCCGTCGCCGATGACGATCGGTCCGTTGTCGAACTCGAAAGTCCGTGACTTTCTGCTGTGACTGCCCGCGCACAGAAAGACGTCCTGCGAGACACAACTGTTCGACCCGATACTCACCGGTTCGAGATTGAGGATCCATGCTCCCTCACCCACCCAAGTGTTATCACCGATCGACAGTTTCCACGGCCAATGGATCTTCACGCCGTGCCGAATCAGGACTGCATCACCGATCTGAGCGCCGAACAGTCTGAGAATGGCAACTCGTATGCGTGCCGGCACGAACCAGGCCCGGAACAGTGGTGCCACCGCGAGCCAGGCGACCTGCACTGATGCCGGACGTCCCTTGTCGTATCCTGCCCCGGTGAATTCACCGAGGGAGAGCTGCGGGTGTGTCATCGCGCTCGGGCTTGCGTCGGTCGAGTCGGCAAACTGTCTCGATTGATGAGTCCGTCGAAGAGGTCACCGAACGCCGTGGTGGCAGAGCCGGGAGACAAGGTTTCGTGCACGTACTCCCCCCCGCTTCGCGCGAGTTGAGCGGCACGGACGGGGTCGGATACCAGCATCTCTATTTCACGTACCAATGCTTCCGGATTTCCGGCGTCAACACGTACTCCCGCCCCGGACAGGGCGATCTCCTCGCCGGAGGCACTGTCCGAAGACGTAGCCGCGACGACGGGTACCCCTGAAGCGAAATACGATGTGAGTTTGCTCGGAACGGCCATACTGCGAAGATCGGCCAACTCGTTGAGAAGTAGTGCGTCCGCTGCTCGCAGCACATCGGTGAAGTCCTCGCCGCCAACAGGATCCATGAATTCGATCCCGGTGCATCCCTCGGACAGCTCTTCGAGATGGGCCCGCTGATTCCCATCCCCCATCAGCACGAATTTGATGTCGGACTGCCGCGGCCCAAGTAAACGCGCGGCGTCCACTACGTTCTCGAGCCCTTGCTTGGCACCCATATTGCCGGCATGCAGAACTATCTTCTGTTCCGGCCCCCAGCCCAATCGCTTTCGCGAATCTTCTCGGGTGCAGGCAGACTGGGAGAGATCCAGGTGGGTCCAGTTCCTGATGACTGTGACGCTGCTCGAGTCGACTCCGAGGTTGTCCTGAGCATGCTTCGCGAACCGTGGATGGATCACGACGACGTGATCGGACTTTCGCAAGATCCAGGATTCGGCTCGATCAACGAGAGACGACAGGCCTCCGCTCAGCTGACCGGTCTCGGACGCGCCCAGTCCGTAGAAGTCCTGCACCCACAGCACCACGGGTGTGCGCGACCGAAGGAGCCTGGTCCTGATGACAAATGCCGCCGAGGACAAAAGTGTAGGACTTAAACACAGTATGAGGTCTGCTCGATGGAAAAGAGTCGCCCAGGTCGCTCTCAAAGCGAAACTTGCCTCCATCAGAATTCTTCGCAGGAAGCTGGGATTCCGAGGGATGTAATGACGAAGTCTTTGAACCGTCAGATTTTCCGACTGCTCTACGGAGGACAGACCTGAGAAGCCATCCATCTTTCGCCAGAATGGATAGTGCGGATAGCCTGTCACTACCCTGACGTCAGCACCGGCATCCGCTATCGCATTTGCCAAACCCTCCGTGTACGGAGCGATACCGGTTGGCTCAGGAGAATAGTTTATTCCCACGATCAGGATTTTATTTCCCTGATTATCCATCGTGCTCATTTCCCTTTTCAGCTAACTCAGGACGGCAGTCCGTGCACAGCTTGCAGGTGTGCACTTCTCTGCGTGTCACTCTCGAATCGTTCGGCGACTTTCCGTGCCGGAACTCCGACATTCACCGAGAAACTCTCGACGTCGTTCGTCACGACCGAACCGGCTCCGATAACCGCACCGTCACCGATCTTCACACCGCTCAATATCACCGAACAGGCGCCTATCCATACGTCTGTTCCAATTTCGACAGAATCGCGGGCACCAGGCTGACGGTCCCCCACCCACGTCGACGCGAGCATCGGAATACCCACCTCGTCGATCGCGTGGTCTTCGCGCCCCACGATGTAGACGTTCATTCCGATCATGACGTGGGATCCGATGGAGCCATCTACCTGAATAACGGTTCGGGGTCCGACACTGACATTATCGCCGATATTCAGTCGGTGAGGCGCACTGATGATAGCTCCACGGCCGGCGTTGAAGTCGCGCCCTACTGAAACATTCCCGTTCGATATTGCGAGTCCATTCATAATTCCGCGAAGGGCTCGCCTGACACCTGACGGTAGGCGTGATCGGTTGCTCATCGTACGACCATCTCCTTGGGCCATCCCTCATTGTCGAATTCGACGACCTGACCTCGCAACGCAGCAGAGATCCCCGATGCCATGGTTTCGGCGGAATAGAGATCCCCGACCTTCGCTGAAACTTCCTCCGCTGGAACGGGATTGGAGACAAGATGCAGGAAGTAGTCTCGCAGCGCCGCAGCCAGCGACTCCTCGGTCGTCGGTGAGTAACTCTGCATAGGACCGACAGCAGCAAGTTCGATCTCGGGGGCGTGCGGGGCGTCCTCGGGGTACAGCATCGGGACTCCGAATCCCAAACTCTGAGTGACACTCAACCCGACGTATCCGGGAGAGATCGACATGATTGAGCGTGCGTAGATTTCAGCAAGTTCGATCGGACTTTCAATGCGACCGTGTACCACAACGGACTCTTCCAGACCTAATTCGAGAATTTGCCGTTCTATCGTTTCCACCGCATTGCCGAAACCCACGATTTCCAACACGGCACCCTCGTCTACGAGGCCCGATCGGTGGAAAGCTGGAACCAATTGATCGACGTTCTTCTCGGCAACCAATCGGCCGACATAGACAATTGATCTACGCGATTCGCCGATGTTACCAGCGTTGATGTCAGCGCGTTTGTACAAAGAATTGGGTGCAACCCAAACTGGTTGGCCTGGAACCTCGAGCTTGGCTGGGACCACACTGGCGTACCCGTAAAGAATGGTCCCCTGAGACAAGCGGCGCATCGTTCGCCGAAGGAAAGCCGTCTTCGACGAAGAACCTTGCCTGGGATGCAAATGGCCCCAAAGAAGAGTACGGCGACGCGCTATTCGCCGAAGGACCAAAATACTCCACGATGTGAGACTACGGGGATTCAAATCCAGGATAGTCACGGACGCGGAAAGCGGATTTTTCCAAGAACCCACCTGAAGAAGAACCTTGTCACCGAAGATTCCGATCCGTCGAACGGGGTCGTAGAAATCCTTGTCGATGCCAGTTCGCACCGTGGAATCCAGCCCGTAGTCCGAAGCGAGAATATCGAGATTTCCTTCTTCCATCTCACGCAACACCTCGATGCACGGATTCCGATAGGTTGGAATCACCGCCAAATACATCGAGTATTTTGTTGACGACATCGAGCCTGCTCCCCCAAAGTTCTCATCGAGCACCACCGATTGGCCAGTGTGCATTGCGCAGTTCCCTTACTTCGGATCCCAGGCAGAGTTCGCCGGGAATGGCGAATCGGATTCGCGATACGAATACGAAAGACTGACTGAACGGATCAGTATGCGCCGTCACTAGCCATTACGGCTTTGAGCGTCTTCACGACGATCATCACGTCCCCGACCATCGACCAGTTGTCGACATAGGACAGATCCAGCCGAACGGTTTCTTCCCACGAAAGATCCGAGCGCCCGCTCACCTGCCACAAACCGGTGATACCCGGTTTGACCAGCAGTCGCCTTTTGACGGCCCCGTCGTATGCCTCTACCTCACGCCTCAACGGCGGTCTCGGGCCAACTACGCTCATCTCGCGACGGAGCACATTGACGAACTGAGGCAACTCGTCAATCGAAAACTTTCGAATGACGCGCCCCACCTTGGTAACCCGAGGATCGTCACGCATCTTGAACAGGACGCCGGCGCCCTCGTTATCCGACAGCAGGCTGTCGACCTGCGTCTCTGCGTTCTGAACCATCGATCGGAACTTCAGCATCGGAAAGGGAACCCCGTCCAATCCCATTCGCTCCGACCGATAGAGCACAGGACCCCGACTGGTGAACTTGACTGCCAAGGCCGTCACGATCAAAACGGGACTGATCAAAATGAGAATGACAGATGCGAAAACGACGTCGAAGGCTGTCTTGGCGAACCGTTGAGCACCATGGTATCGCGGACGTTCGACGTGAATCAGTGGAAGGCCCGCCACCGGCCGCATCGACAGTCGCGGACCGGAAACATCCAGGATTCCCGGTGCCACAACAAGATCGACGTCCTTACACTCCAGATCCCAGGCCAGTTTCCGCATACCGTCGTAGCCGAGGTGTTCCGTCGCCGTAACCGCCACCGCATCGGCACCGACCAAATCGAGTGCGTCGGTCACGTCGTGCTCGTCGCCTAGGACCGGTATTTCGTTGCCGTCGACCACTATGACTCTGTCGCGACGTCCTAGTTGACTGGGTTGGCAGACGCCCACTACCCGGTACCCGTCACCGGGAGCTCGTTCGAAGGTCTGGGCCATTTTCTTGACTGCAACCGGGCTTCCCACGACCAAGACGGACGTCTGAAAATCGCCGCGAGACCGCTTCCGCGCGATCACCTTTCGCCAGATCCAGCGGCTCGCCATCAGTGCGGTCAGACCGACCGGAAATGCGAAGGCCAGATAGAGCCGTGCGATGTCCAACTGCAACAGCAAGCTGACAATCGCAATGAGACCGAAGAGGCGAACTGTCGCGACGAAGATTCGTCTGTACTCCTCGGGGCCGCTGCCGATCACACGAATCGAGCGAGTGCGGAAGATCCCCAAAGACGATAACCACATCGCCGCCAATGCAATTGACACACCGGTGTAGCTGAGTTGCCCGAGGATTCCGGGGCTTACCGCACGGCCGTCTCCGCCGAATCGTAGCCATTGAGCCAGAAAAACCGTCGCCACGATGATCACCGAATCGCCCAGGAACAGCCTTCTGCGGTATGCCGTTTCCCATTCCCTCCGAGAAGTCGATCCGCGGCGGAGGTCGGGCACTGCGCGGGGAAGCGTGTGCTTGGTCTTGCCCAGTGTGGACACGTCGAGCGCCGTCACGTGATCAGTCCCTTCCTCATTCGTGGAATCCGTGTGTCGTTGAATCCGTGTGTCGTTGACAGGTGTTGAGCGTGATTCACCAGATTTGAGCAATCCACTGGAACAGCAAATTGCTCGCTTCGATCCGAGGAGTGCAATTGTTCGAGAATCGGAACGCTCTCACGCTCCGATTGGATTACATTGCAGCACTGTCCGAGCGCAGGATCAAACGCAAAGTCATCCCAGTTCAGGCCTGTAGCCGCCCACACCCCCACCTATTCCAATATGGCCGCAGCGCAAGCGCTTTGCCTCTCGCCCTTCCGCGGCGGATCGACTGGAACAACTGGACGAGAAATCGATTCAGAAGCAACTATCGCGTTACTTCAACGAAAGTGCGGCAAACGGGAGGACCTTACTCGCCAGTAGGCGGTTGCCACAGGGCACCGCATTACCGATACCGCCTGAACAGAGGATCATTTCCATTGGTAACCAACGCTATGACTTTCGCCGACAGAAGGTGCCTGCGCCGTTGGGGACCTACGTCCCCGACAGGGATCTTGGTCCCTATTGCCGTTTCGATGTGCAATTCGAAGGCGAATAGCACTACAGCCCTTGCTGATACAGGCATCAACATCAGAACAAGAACAGGTCGCTCGTCCAGTTCGCAACTAACCGGCCCCGAAAAGAAATTTTTCCTTCGTCTCAATATGTGAGATTCTTAGCCGGCTTCGGCCATTCCGCATCGGCCGGTGTGCGGATTCGCACCTTGCGATCGATCACGTAAGGTCGACAAAAGTCGGGTTCGCTGACACAACCTCGCTGCAGCCGACACGGCCGGAGTAGACGACCAGTTCGAATAGGACTACATATCTTGAAGATTCGCGACCTACGCACGCAGTCGGGAATTATCCC
The DNA here is from genome assembly GCF_030056745.1 of Rhodococcus sp. IEGM 1406. NCBI lineage: Bacteria > Bacillati > Actinomycetota > Actinomycetes > Mycobacteriales > Nocardiaceae > Rhodococcus > Rhodococcus sp. IEGM 1406. Next base: position 573,023 of record NZ_JASHKO010000005.1, read on the forward strand.
CCGCCTCACAGTACGTTGGCTGATGATTGCAGCCGCGACAATCTTTGCTTTCTGGCCTACCTGGACCAATTTGTGGAGGAGCACCGCGAGCGGTACCGCCATCGGATACGTTTTTGTCCTCCCCTTGCTCTGCCTGATAGCCGCCGTCGGAACAGATTTGCGGCGAGGCCCGGACCTTCCGATCCACGACCGCGAGACGGACAAGATTGTCGGCGGTATCGGCTTACTTGTCTCTCTGGGTTTACAGGCACTCCTCATGCCACGTTTTGCCGAGAACTATGAACTGATGCATATCGATGTAATCGCGGCTTGGGTATTCGTCTGGAGCGCAGCGGTTCTCATGTTCGGGCTGCGTCCGGTGAACCGCTACTGGGCAATCTGGGTTGTTCCGATCGTCCTGGCGCCGCTCATCTACCGCACGCTGGCGACTGAACTCGGCGGCACTCGATTCGACTACAGCATCATCATGGTGCTGGTCGCTTCGGCCGCAACGACGATCGCCGTCAGTAGGACCTGGAGACGAGGATTCGCCGGGTTCGTCGGCTCGTCCGTCCTGGGTGCCGCCTTGGTCTACTATCTCTCCCGTCAGTACCCGACTGCACCCTTGTTCAGCATCCAGCTGCTACCAGCACTAGGTAGCGCTTTACTGGTAGGCGGGTTCTTCTACCTGTACGAGCGACGTGGAAGGTCATGGAAGCCGTTCGAGCGTCCGCTCCGGAATCCTTCGACGTCGACCAGCAACTGGACGATCCTGGTGGTGTTCGCCGCGGCGATCGTGATGTTCTTTACGCCGGTGCCCACCGCTCAGGGCGTTCCGGTCTCGGTAGGCCCGCCGGCGACTGCTGATCCACGCCTCATCGTCCCCGCTGGTTGGCGTGAAATCTCGACCAACGAATACGATTGGCCGAGAAAATACTTCGGTTCCACTTCGGCACTCACTCGCCAGACGATTCGTGCTGATACGCCCAATCCTGCCTGGGACACCCAGATGCGCCCACGCACTGTCCAAATGGACGTTGTTCAAGTGCGTCGCCCGTCTACTCTGTCTGTCTATCCGAGCAATACAACTTATGATCTCCAGAACGCACGTGTCAGCCCCACCGTACGAGTCGAGTTGAGTCGTGGAGTCGTCGCGGAAATGTACACAGTTGTCGACGACTCCCTCCTACTCACCTGGAGCAACCTCAATTTCGTGTGGACACGCGGCGACGGTGCCGCACAACGCGTCACACTCTTGACAGTGGACAATCATGAACCGAATGCCTTGTTCCCCGAACCGAAACCATCAATGGCTTCGAATGGAAGCAACACCTTGGCCGTTCTACTCAGAGGCCGGATATCGACTGTGGACAGCGAATCTCAGTACAAGGATCTAGGTATGCTCCAGTCACTCGGAAGGCTCGTCGTGGAGGCACAGAAGTGGTAGATCCCGATCTCTCGGTTGAGGGCGAAAGCTCCGAAGAATTCAAACGAGCCGCACTCCACGACGCTGTGAACGGACTGCGTGAACGCAAACCGATTTCATCGGCATCAGTTGCGTTCTATCCGTGGCAGCGCAACATCCTGCTCCTGATTCTCGTGATCACCATGGTGTGTCTGGTCTTCTTCCTTACTCCCACGCTGATCGTTCTCACATTGGCGTGCACTCTCGGTTACGTGTGGGCGATGGTTGATCGACTCGTGCTGTTCACAAGAGGTTTGGATGCTTCCTCGATCATGACGATCAGCGATCAAGAGGCAAGCTCGCTTTCGGACGAAGAACTCCCGCACTACACAATCCTTGTTCCGGCATACAACGAGCCGGAAGTAGTCGGAGACCTGATTTCCGCTATGCGCGCGATCGACTACCCCTCGGACAAATTGCAGGTGCTCTTGCTCCTCGAAGAGGATGACACTGTCACTATCGAAGCTGCGACTGCCGCCGGAGTCGATGCTGTGGTGAGTATCTTGAAGGTCCCTGCTGCAGATCCGCGCACCAAACCCAAAGCCTGTAACTACGGATTGCACTTCTCTACGGGCGAGATAATCACCATCTACGACGCCGAGGACTCTCCGGATCCGCTCCAGTTACGTCGTGTGGTAGCAACTTTCGCAAAACTTCCATCGAATACTGCGTGCGTTCAGGCGAAACTCGCATTTCACAACGGAACTCAGAATTTGTTGACCGCATGGTTCACGGCCGACTACGCCCTCTGGTTCAATTTCATCCTCCCTGGGCTGATGCGCAGTCAGTCACCGATTCCTTTGGGGGGCACGTCCAATCACCTTCGGCGAAGTGTGCTCGACGAGATCGGCGCCTGGGATCCCTTCAACGTCACGGAGGACGCAGATCTCGGAGTTCGCATCGCCGAGAGCGGCTACCGGACCGCTGTTCTGAACTCGACGACGCTGGAGGAGGCCAACAGCGACACGATCAACTGGATCCGACAACGCTCACGCTGGTACAAGGGCTACCTGCAGACTTGGCTGGTTCACATGCGTCAACCCGTGAAACTGTGGCGCGGACTCGGCACGGTCGGATTTCTACGCTTCACGATCTTGATGGCGGGTACACCCGTCGTGGCGACGCTGAACATGGCATTCTGGCTGATCAGTCTCGGATGGATCCTCGGCCAGCCTGAGGTCATCCACGACGTATTTCCCAACTACGTCTACTTTCCGGCACTCGTGTCACTCGTCTTCGGTAACGCTGCAGTCCTTTACATGAACTTGGTGGCGTGCCGCGAGACGCGGAATCCCATGCTGCTGATTGCCTGCCTCACCGCTCCGCTCTACTGGGTACTGATGAGCATCGCAGCCATAAAGGGCACCTATCAGTTGATACGCAATCCGTCGTACTGGGAGAAAACCTTCCACGGACTGAACACGTAGCCTCAGTTCCCGATCGGAGATTGTTGCGCCGGTTGAGCTTTGGAGCTCGCGGTCCGATCGCTGTCGGTCGAAAGACACGCAAACGCGAGTACGACCGGTAGCCAGTAGTATGCCTGCTCGAAAAATGCCGATGTCAGAGCGAACGTCATCATCGAGACCAGAACGCCGGCCGCGGCGGCGTTCTTGCCGGACTTCATCGATCTGAACGCAACCAATGCCGACGCGCAGATGATCAGTGCCACAGCCAGGGCAAGCACCACCCCGCCTTGGTACCAGGATCGTAGAAACACATTGTGGACGACTGTGACGTTGTCGAACGAGGCCGCATTGGCCGCGTTCAAACCCACCCCGGACAGCGGATGCGCACGAATAGCGTCCCAAGCGAATCCGTAAGTATCGTTACGGATCTCTAGAGTGCTGACGGCCTTGGTCTGCCCTGTGACCTGAAGGTATCGATCGGCCGGCGTCTCCAGGTGCTTTCCGAACTCGGTGTAGGTGATTTCGATCCAGAAGAGGACGGAGGCACCGACAAAACTCTTGACGATGGTGGCGATCTTCACTCGCGAAGAAATCGCCACCACGATCAATCCGATCGCGCACGCCGACAACGAACTCAAGCTACCGGTTGCCAGCAGTCCCACCGCGTTCACAATCGAGATCAGCACCAGAACGACCCGATTTCCGACCTTTTGCACTGCAGCCCCCAGGCACAGAATCAGCGCAAGTGAGGACATGATGCCCAGAACGTTCGGGTGACCTGCCAGACCTGGAGCACGACCGTTCACAACACCGAAACCGAAGACGGATGAACCTGCCAATTGGATAGCGGCGACCAGAGCAGAAACCGATTGGCTTGCTATGAACGCAATACATACACGCCTGACAAATTCCGGATCGCGCCGGACATTGGCGACCATCACAAATATTCCGAGCCCGAGAACAATGAAGAGTTGGATTCCAACGTAGAGATTTCCGGTGACGTCACTGCCACGCGTTGCTGTTACCGTGGCGACAAGAGCGGCGTAGCCGGCGATCAACCAGACGCCGACAAACTGCGGCCGAGCAACTCGTCCCAGTGCTACTGACGCCACGATGACCGCAAGCACTGCCATCGCCCACAACTGCGTGACGGCGCCGGGCAACGAGCGGTATATCGGAACTACGACCGCGATCGCCATCCAGACGGCGGTAGTCGGCGACAAAGGAATTCTGCCTGTTCGCCCTGCCGTCGGAGCGGCATCATCCCGAAGGCCTTCAGGTCTGATTTGACTCGGCGTTGTCATTGAGTTCCTGCTTCCGACAATCGAATTTTATGCATTTCACCCTCAATTTCACCCTTCGCCAACGCCGGGCTGAATAATCCCCGCTCAGCGCAGAAGTCAGCCTCAGTCGGCGACGTCGCGTAACTGCAAATAAGCGAATCGTCGACGTAAAACTTTGCCACGACATGGCAGATATCCAATTGTCCTCGACTCGTGGCCGAAAGGAAGTGGCATATACCTCTCGGCTCAGGCAATATGACCGCTATGAGTGGTTTCTCCGCATGGGTCGAGAATCAACTGGAACTTCGCTCGTTCGGCGACATCCAGGAAGCTGCGCGTGCGCTGAAGATTCGACCTTCCGAGCTGAGTCGATGGCTGTCGGCCAAGCGCCCTCCCACGCAGGACACGATGCGGACGGCATGTCAGGTCTTCGACGCTCCGATCATGGAGGTCCTCGTAGCCGCCGGTTATCTGACCTCTGAGGAGGCGGAGCCTGGAACGACTCCACCGTCGGTCGTCGCGACGATTGCGACACAGTCCCTGGTGGACGAACTCACCCGACGCGGTATCGACAAACGCAGCGAATGAATCCGGGCTACCGACATTCACATACGCACTAACCGAAAATGGTGCGGATTCTCTTGCACCAAAACATATTCCGATCTCAGCTGTCATGGACGGCATTCTTCAGTACGTCAACTGCGGATCCGGCTGATCCAATCGTTCCTTGAGCCAGACTCGCAACTCCGGACCGTACTCGGTGCGACTGAGCGCATGGTCGAGAGATGCTCGCAGAAAGCCTCCCGGGTTACCCAGATCGTGGCGGGTTCCGTGATGGACGACGACGTGAACCGGATGCCCCTCCGCGATCAACAGCGCTATCGCATCCGTCAGCTGCAGCTCACCACCTTGCCCAGGCAAGATTCGCCGGAGCGCATCGAACACGGCGCGATCGAGCAGATAGCGTCCGGCTGCGGCGAGGGTGGACGGAGCATCCGCCGGGTCCGGCTTCTCCACCATGCCGACGACCGCGAGCACATCGGGGTCATCGCCTTCCTCAGGCGCTTGGACGTCGAATACTCCGTACGCACCCACACGATCGGGCGCGACGTCGAACGCGCACAGCACAGAACCACCACGCTCGGCACGGACCTTCGCCATAGCGTCGAGAACGCCGCAGGGGTGAACCAGGTCGTCGGGAAGCAGCACCGCGAACGAGTCCTCGTCGGCATCCAACACCGACTCGACAAGACCGACGGCATGACCCAAGCCGAGCGGGGTTTCTTGGACGACAGGCTTCACCGATATGAGGCCAGGTGCTCGACGCACACGCTCGAGCAGATGGTGCTTTCCACTCGCGGCGAGCTTGCCCTCGAGCACCAGGTCCTCGACGAAGTGACCGATCACCGATGCCTTGCCTGGCGCGGTGACGATCACCAAGCGTTCTGCACCGGCCTGAGCCGCTTCGCTGGCAACCAGTTCTATCCCGGGCGTATCCACGACGGGGAGTAGCTCTTTCGGGATCGTCTTGGTGGCCGGAAGGAAGCGGGTCCCCATCCCGGCAGCCGGTACCACCGCAGTCCTGAAAGGCCGTTCAGAGTATCCAGTCATCGTTCACCTCTCCGCTCACGCGATGCTCCACACACTTACCGTTACGCGCATGCAGCGGTCGTCCCCTCATTTCGACGACCGAAAGCTCACATCGCATGTACAGCCTGCGCACAAGGTCTACCGGGCAGCCGATGCCGTCGCAAGTCGACTCGAACTCGGAATTCGTTGCGCGCGAGAGCTACACACCACCCCACATTGTCACTTCCGCGAGGGCCGCACCGAACTCCGCTCACTACCCGTTACCGCGGCGAACGGTCGTGCCCGCATTTCGACGTCAATCGGAAAGGGACTGCTCTGTCAACCAAAGGGGCAGGTACAGCGCAACTTCCGTTGCCGGCGTCTCGATTGGACCGTCCTCGCACAACCGGACGTAGGTCCTGCGGGTGCCACGTCGATAGTCCTGCTTGGTCCCGCGGGCCTTCAAGTTCGGTTATCCGCAGGTGAATGCCACTGAATACCATTGGATGCAAACGAAATACGGTCATCACGTCACAACGCCAGGTTCAGGTTGTTATCAGATCGTGACCATACTCCCACTGGGCGGAACTCCTAGTGGACTACCAGCAGTGTCCTAACTTGCCAGTGAAGCGATCACGTCGAAGAGTGGATCGTCGGGCCCGATGTCCATTGTGCACTCGTTCGGCCGCGGATCCGGTACGAAGGCCCACAGGAGAGCTCCGGCCGTGCCGGCCGCCTTCTGCCCCGTCAGCTTCGTCTCGATATTCGTGGCTCGGGTTGCCAATGATTCACAACTGCCCGCCAATTCGCCTGTCTCAGCGACCAACAACGGCTTCGAGACGTTCGTGGCCTGTTCGATGCGACGCGCCAGTCCGTTCCACTGGTCGCCCGGAAGCGGAACCCCGTCTGCTCCGTAGTCGTGATACTGCAGAATGTCGACGAAGTCGGACTCGCTCACGTATTGGTAGTCGTCACCAGCAGTGCCGCACTGACCGCCCCCGACGTATCCCGCCGTGATCAGGGTGTTCGGATCGATCGCCCGAAGTTCGGCGCCTGCCGTGTCGAAGAACTCCCGCAACACCTGCGCGGAATCAGACGGGCACGTTCTTGTCCACCAATTGCAGGCGGCGTCGGTACACAGGCTCGGTTCCGGCTCCCCCACCAGTTCCCACGCCGCGACGGAAGGCTCGTTCTTCCAACGGTCGACGGCGGTGTGCATCCAGTCCTGAAAGCTCATGGTGGCTCGACCTGGGATCAGGTTCGCAACCTTCCAGTCGTCGGTGTACCAGTCCCTGGATTTGAACAGCCCGTCATCACACCCGCTGTCCTGTGGTGAGAGCACCGGAATCGTGAACTGGTTGTGTCGCGCCGCAGCGTCGAACACCGCGTCCATCGGTCCGAAATCCATCTCCCCGGACACCTTGTTCACCGCGAGCGCTTGGAAGGCGTTGAAACGCGTGACGGAATTCGGTGGCAGAGAACCGAAGTAGGCATCGAGATCGACCATCGCGCCACAGCCGAAGTTCACCGACCAATCAGTGGCCAGTTGATAAGCATTGAGCCCGGTGGGCCACCACGGCTGTCCGTCGAGTGTCAGTCCGCTCGACGACGCTCCGACCCGAACCGTCTTGGGCGAATCGGCAACCACCGGCGTCGTGAACATTCCTGTCACGACCGCGACGGTTGCAAAGCTGACTACAGCGGCAGCGATACGGCGACGCACTGTGCCACGCACACGCGGACGCGCTTCTTCAGAAGACATCTACAACCATCCACGTCATACGGACAATCCTCCCACACGAATTCCCTCATCGACCCGTTTGACGTTCACCGGTCACGCGATACAAACGCCAGGCCGAAGGGTCCATGCCGCCGTCGTTGGGCACCTCGAGCACCAGTGCTCCCACACCGCCGGCACCAGTGTCGTACATCGTCGGATAACGCCGATTGACCGCGTCCGACACACCGCGACCGGTGTTCGGAACCGACAGGATGTACTCGACGTGATGTTCGGCCGGGTTGTTCAGTACGCGCACGAAGTCCGCATCGGAAGGCACGACGAATTGCCGAGGGTTGTTCGACGACGCCACGACGGCATAGCTCTGTACGGTGTCGAGCAGAACCGACCCCTCCGGCAGAGCCAAGTCGTCCAGGTACCTGGCGATGCGACGCTCGGCCGCAAACGTGCGTAGATTCGTCTGCTCCTCCAGGTTCTGGCGGCCCGGAATGATCGCGCTGGCAATGGAATGCTCGAGCACTGCGATCCGCGCACTACCCATCGCGACAAACGTGACCAGCGTCGAACCGACCAGCAAGCACAGGGAGATCACAAGAGGTAGAGACGGTCCCGCCTGCTCGGGGTACGTCGACACCGAGCGCGACGCAGCAGCCCCTGGTCGACGCGTGATGACCGGCGCTCCGCGAGGAGCGATCAGGACGACCAATACGAAACACAGCGGAATGATCGAAATGTAGAAGCGCAGAAGAGGAAACGTCGATCCCATCAGGTAGAGCAACGTCTGCGCTCCGAGGATGGCGCCGAACAGCACAAGAGGCACCACCACTTCGGTGTCGCGCCGCCGAAGTGCGTAGATGACTGCCAGGACCACGAACACCGGGAGCGCCGGCCCGAGTACCGCCATTTCGGTGATCGAGAACGCAAGGCGGGCAACCGGTGAGTCGGTTCCGGCACCAGCCTGTTCCAGGATGGAACTGTTCCCGTACACCGACGAGAACTGTTGGAACGCTTGACCCGTGATGAGCCAACTGGCAAACGACCACAAGGCGAAGGCCAGGAAACCCGGCATCAGCACGACGGCGCCGTCGAGCGCTGCTGCCCAGAGCCGCAAGCCAGGTCCTGCGCCCTCGCCCCGCTCCTCCGCTGTCGGTTGAAAACGAAGCCAACTCACCACGGTCACCAGCACCACCGCGACAAACAGGGGTGCCAATGCGTCGTATCGAGTGAGGTACGCCAGAGCGAACGCGAGGCCCGCACCGATGAGGTCGTGTACGTCGTCGCTGCGCATCCACCGAATCAGTCGACGTGTCGCCCACAGAACGAAGAAAAGGAACGGAGCTTCGCTCATTCCGCTCGCCGCGTACATGACGATCATCGGATTGACAGCGAACAGCACGGTAAGGACGACGGTGACCCATCGCGGACACCCACGGTCGCGGCTGATCCCGCGTATCTGAATCACCGCGCCAGCCATGAAGGCCGCGGACATCACGACCGCAGTGATGTTCCACCGCAGCAGATCCGGCCACCAATGACCCATCAGGCCCATCGGAATCTGGACTGCCGCCGTCAACGGGGTGAACACGAATCCGATCGCCGCGAAGTGCGGATCACGGCTGAGCAGCATCGCCGACACCGCGGCGACACGACTGAGCGAATCGGTGAAGATGAACCCGATACCCGCGTTCATCCATACGCCCAACGCGGTGTAGATCGCGAAGAGCACGACGAACATCCGCCATGGCTTCCGGCCCGGTAGATCGTGGACCGCGACGGACAGGGCCGGGCGATCGGTGACGGTCACTGTCCGCGACGCCGAGCCACGAGCACACCACCGACGGCAACAGCGATCAGAACCACGGTCCCGAATCCGATCCAGCCGATCGTGACCGCGCTCAGTCCGGTCTCTTCTTCGGCCGAGGTCGCAGTGCCCAACGGGGCGACGTCGACTCCGACGTCGAACGGCTCACCTCCGCGAGGTGCGACCAGTAGATCGCCGGTCAGTTCTGCGAACCGGTCTTTCCCACCTTCCAACCAGTTGAGCAGACCGTCGGCATCGGCCGCATCACCCTCAGACGTCAGCGCCACTACTTCGTTGTGCGAACCCGAAACCACCTGCAAGGCACCGTATTGTCCACCGAATTCCAGACCCTGCAAGCGCAGGAGACCTTGATCTGCCGTGTCCATGGGTAGAGCCACCGGAGTGGGCAGCGTCCCGTCCGCCGCGATCAACAACGCCGGCAGCGAACTGGTCGCCGCGTCGCCGAACGGGAGCACGCGCGGTTGCAGCGGCAGATAGCTCAACCGCTGCATCGCGACAACGAGGCGCTGGGCTCGAACGAGATCTGCGAAATCACCGTGACTCAAACCGACATCGAGTGTGGGCAGCATCGACTGAGGCAAGGACTGGAATCCTCCAGGCGTCGGCGGGAATCCGGTAGTGGACGTGATGGTGCTGGCCGGATCCACAGTGAGCGAAGAAGGGCTACTGGTGCCGCACTGGAAGTCGCCGGTCACATCCATCGAGACCTCGAACGTCAAGTCGCGACGCAGGAGTTCGTTCGGAACATCGACGCCGATGTCGAAGCGCCCTGTCTCGTTAACCGTCTGCGAGGCGAGTCGTCTATCCCCGAGTGAGATCGACAGTTCTCCGTTACGCGAATTCGGTAGCGGGACATAGGAACCAATCATTCGCACCGAGACATCCTTCATCGGACGCCCCAGTTGCGACTGACTGAACGGGACGCCGACCTCGATGTGATTGAGACCGGAAGCCGTCAGCGTTCCGAGCTTCAGCTCACCGACGGTGATGGCGTCCTGGGAAATCTGGGCAACCGCGTTGTCCGGTGACGCCAGCGCTCTGCTCGCCGCCCAGTAGCCGTCGAAGTTCGCCGCCAAGAGACTGACCTGAGGAACGAGCATCTTGTCGTCCCCTGAAATCCGCAGCACGGGTGAACCATTCGGCGCCGTCGCGAGATCGATGCCGGCGTCCCCACTGTTACCGAGCACTACAGCTCTCTCGAACAGTCCCGGCTCAGCGGAGGGCAGACTCTGGCCGTTCGGCAGCTGCTCCACCACCACGGCACCAGGCTGACTTCCGTACTTGTTGACAATCGCTGCACTCAGTTGCAAAGCCGCACTCTGCTGCGCCCCTGACGAACCATCCGTGACGTAGATGGTTGCCTTCCTCAAAATCGGTGGGAAGAAGGTTGCAACAGTTGTGGGCTGTCGCTCTGCACCGTCGTAGGCGACAAAGGCATCCCGGAGCGCGAGGGGCTGGTATCTCGTTCGGTCGTAGCAGCGGTCGTCGACGGGAACTAGGTGAGCGATCATCGACACGGTCACACTACGGTCGACCACTTCGAGACCTTGCAAGGGAACCGAAATCGGTAACCCGGCCCCGGCCTGCCCGGCGTCGAAGTCGACGCGGCTCACCAATCTGCCGTCCGAAGTCACTTCGAGCCAGCCCCTACTGAAGTCGGTCGGGGCGGTCAGGATTCCGGTCACGGCTGTTGCGGTGAGTCCGTCCGGCACCGGCACGGTCACCAACACTGGTGCGTCATCGGAAGAGAACACGATGTCCGTTCCTCGGCCGAGTTCGGTGAAGGAGATCGGAGTTGTGGCTGCGGCGACCACCGAAGTATCTGCGTCGTCCTCGAAATCCTGGGCCGAGGCGACACTGCCGAGAGGAAGCAACAAAGTCACCGCGACAGCCACCGGCATTGCCAGCGCGCGCGTCAGCCAGGTTCGAGAGTGGCCCATCAGCGTGTCTCCTCGACATTTCTTGTTTCCGCGCAATCACCAAACACAAATCACGAGTAGCAATCTCGCCAGTTCGCGACGGTCGCAGGTCCGATCGCACCGTTACGGACAAACGAACCATAACGACCAATTTGTGCGTTTGGCTAATTATCCCGACCGGCGAGACTTTTGTTACGGCGCGTCACATGATTAGCAATCGCTGCCGCTGGGAAGCCGAAAGAAACCGTCCGCAAGCCCGTCAACACGCCTGAACGTCCGTCCAGTCTGGGCGCTTCGGGGGGCGGAGAATTCTCAGACAAGGAAGCTGTGACGCTCAATTCGATCATCCCCGCCGGCAAGAGCGCGATCGGAAAGCTGGTCGGCGCACCGTTCCACTTCGCATCATCGCTGCGCATGGCCAGGGTTTTTCACCCGCACGGGATCGAACTGAAGGGAACATTGAAGCCGGCCACCCCGTGGTGGCCGGTAACGGAGTCGTCGACGATTACCGTCACCGCTCGAATGTCGAAAGCACTCGGAATTCCGGGAGACCTACCCGACATACTTGGCCTGGCGCTTCGGTTGCACGATGTCGGCGCAGATGAAAACCCGTGGGACATTCTTCTCGCAACATCAGGACTTTCTACCTTCTCGAAAATGTTTCCAGCTCCGGCTTTCTCGTGGAACGGCGCGAGATACAGCACACTGGTTCCTTACTCACGCGCGGGCGGGGCCGCGGCGTGGCTGATCGTGACACCGCGCGGCGTCCACCCGGCCGGCACTTCTTTGTCTGCATTAAAAGCTGCGGTCGATCATTCCCCGCTGCACTTCTCCGTGTACCTCGCGAGAATTCAACTTCAGTTGATACCGATCGGACATCTCTGTCTCGACGAAGTCGAGGACCACCCGGATTGCCTCCAGCCGTCCTTCGATCCGATCCTGAACAGGCCGGCACACATGCGCATGCTTCCGGAGTGGCTCGCGGAAACGCGGAAGCTAGCGTATCGCGGTAGCCGCGACGGCCGAGGAGACACACAAAAGCGCGGTTGACCGGACATGCCGGTCAACCGCGCCGAAACTCATTCAGCTTGTGAACTTGTCCTTGATATCCGAGACCTTGTCACTGACAGTGTCGCCGGCCTTCTTGACCTTTGCCTCGCCCTGATCGGCAACACCTTCGGCAGCCAGATCGTCATTGCCCGTGGCATTTCCGATCTTTTCCTTGGCTTCGCCGATGAGATCCTCAGCGCGGTGCTTTGCCTTGTCGATGAAGTCAGACATGTGTTTCTCCTTCTTGAATTCGGTGTGGATTCGGTCGTGCGTTCGGCCGTGGGATTCGGCCTTGGGATTCAGTCGAACTCGAACTGCGTGGACAAATGTGTCAGCGCTTTCCGGTGACTGCCTTGACCAGGAACAGCAAGATGACTGCACCGAGAAGGCAAGTGAGGAAGCTGAAGATCCAGCCTGCACCCTCGACATCGACGCCGAAGACTCGAAGCAGGAAACCACCGATCAGGCCGCCGATCACACCGACAACGATGTTGAGGAAGATCCCCTGCTGCGCATCGGTTTTCATGATCTTACTGCCGATCCAACCCGCCAGCCCACCGATGATGATCCAGGCGATGATACCGAGAGGAAGCATTTGAACTCCTTAGAGTAAAGAGGGACGGCGCAATGAGTGACTGCCGGTGAAGGGAGAGTTCCGAGCGATCGGCCCGCGCAACTAGACCGTGATCGCGGGTTGTGTTTGCACACAACCAGACTCTCCGCCGCACGACGCGGGGGATCGTGCACTCAGTAGCAGCCACATTGTCTGCTTACCTTTCTATCAGGTGTTCACGACAGAACCAAAATGACTGGCGATTCACCACATACGAGAAACGACACTCACCGACGCGCACATGATCAGCGTCACTACGATCGCGATCGCCATCGAAGTGACGGTCGCAAGGAGCACCGTGACACACAGTGCCACAGCAACATCCATGACTCTGTGCACGATCGGGAGGTCTACCAATACCCGGTCACCGGGAGGCTCAAACCTCGATTGATCAGAGAGTTCTCGGCTCATCGCGTTTCGCGCTTTCCACGGCGATGTGAGTTCTGGTCGCGGCGGATGGATCACCGACCATCGACTCGACTTGATCCCCCGTGTCAGTGACGCGAGAAATCAACTCGGACAACGTTTCCGATCCGGATACGACGCTACGTCTCAATGTCACTCGCAAATCGATCGTGCGAACTCCACGATCGAGCAACGCTTTTCCTCGGACACGCGACACTTCGTCGAAGTCCTCCAGTGATGCGCTCGCCCCTTCCGCCACCGCACCCAGATCCGCGGTGATGGAATTGTGTGAGTTCGACCCAGGGACCGTGATCTCCTTCACCCGACGCAGCGGCACATGCGCGATCAACCACCGCAACGCGAGGAGGACTAGCAATACTCCCCCAGCTCCGACAGCCCATGGCCACCACGAGTGATCGACAAGATCTTCAGCCCACGGGATCTCGATACGCGCCGGGAAATCCTTGATCGCGTCGAGATTCCACAGGATCGCTGCAACTCCCAGCGCTACCGCGAGCATCCCCACCACGCATGTCGCCACGCGATCCATCGCCGTCGCCGTCCGAGTCATGACATCGATCCCGTCTGGATACGAACCTTGATTCGCGGCGATGGTGACAGCGACCCGGCCAAGTCCCCCAGCACCGCACGGATCTCCGATTCAGCGGTCGCGGCTCCATCGGGCGTGACCGAGGCCTTCACTTCCAGCTTGCGCCGGGTCGCGTGTGACGAAGCGGATCGAACCTGGGCCAGTGACTCGACGCGAACAGACGCTATCGCCGCTACATCGGCGGGATCGATCCATGTATTCGCGACTCCGACCAAGGCATTGGCAGTCTTTCGTCGCGGTTTGAGTCCGAGGATGACGAACCACAGGCCGAGAACGACGGCTGCGATCCCCGCCGGCAACATCCAACCCTGGTACGCGAGCCCGTCCACATATGCGGCAGCACTTGGTATCCACTGCGACCCGGTGATCACGCCGGTATCCACCAGCGCGTCGCGGACGCCGACCACGCCGAGCGCGAGTAGCGCCGCGGCGATGAGGAATCCCGTGACGGCCGATCCGGGCGCCGCAAGGGGAACAGGAGCAGCAGCCCTCGAGGCAGTGGGTGGTGCGACCTTGTCGGCGGTCATCGCACTTTCCTTCCCGCGTCACGCTTGGTCGATGCCGGGAGAACGCTCACGATCGCCACGTCCACGCCGTCTACGTCCAGGCCCGATACAGACTGCAACTGGGTTGTCACGTTCTCTCGCACCGCGGTACCGATGACCGACAAGGATCCGGGCCACTCGATCGCGATGTCCACCTTGGCCCGTACCCGCTTGCCGGATACCAGCACTCGCGCCCTCGGCAATTCGCGCCCGGTCAGTTTGTCCATGCCGGCGGCGTGATGGCGCACCCCCGGGGTTCCGCGCGTCGCCTCGAGAACCAACTTCTGCGCGACTCTGTCTCGAATCGTCAGCGTTCCGCGATCGCCCGGCTCACCAAGCACAGACGACTCCGGTCGAGCTGTCTCAGCCACGTCCGCGACCCTTCAGCATCACACCGAGATCGAACTCGCCGTCACGCTGACCACCGACGAGGTATCCGATCACACCGAGAACCAGAGCGATGAGGAATCCGGTGAAACCGCCTGCAGCAGCTGCGACTCCGAGAAGTAGTCCTGCCAGTAGGCCGACAGTCGAGGTGGTCATGTGAATCCTCCGTTGTGGATGATGTTCGATGGTGCCTGTCAGATCTCGGTGTAGGTCTTTGCACCCGGAAACCGAGCGCGCACCCGCGTGTACTGGGCCCGAACGGGTTTGGCTATCTGTCGCATCGTGCCGCGCAGCGACGTGCGCACAACCACACCGATCGGGGATGCGAAGTCCCGGTCGACGCGTTCGAGTGCTCGATTGAGCGCGTCGGCAGATCCGCCCACGTCGGGGTGGTAGTTCCTGATCGCCTCTCGGCGTGCGGATCGTCGATCGGGAACTGAACCCCGAGAGTGCTCAGGCATCGCGTCCACGACCGACTACGTCTTCCACTGTCACGTTCACGGGGCCTGTAACGAGTCCTGAAACCGCTTGGCGGATACGTAAAGCCGTGTCTCGAACGGCGGCGTCGGCGAAGATGCACACATGGATGTCTGTCGACGACTCCGTCACCCGCACGCCGACGACGCGGCGACCGGGGAGGTACGTGCCAACCTCGCCGAACATTCCGGCATGAAGCGAGGCGACCCCAGGTACCCCCGTCACAGCCGCCGCGATGGTGTCAGCGATTTCGGAACTCACTGCACCCGTGCAGTCTTGGGCTCGCCGGTTTCGTCGTCGCTGCCCTCGTCGAGGTGGACGTCGTGAACTGTGATGTTCACCTCGGTCACTTCGAGACCCGTCATCCGTTCGAGCGCCGCAATGACGTTGCGGCGAATGCCGGTGGCCAGATCGGCGAGCGATACGCCGTACTCGGCCACGATGTCGATGTCGACCGCTGCCTGCTTTTCGCCGACCTCGACCGATACTCCCTGGGAGTGGTTGACACTCGCGCCGGGGATCCGCTCGCGCAGTGCCCCGACAACCCGGGACGCTCCGCCGCCGACGTCGTACACACCGCTCACCTCTCGCGTGGCGATGCCGGCAATCTTCGAGACAACGGTGTCGGCGATCGACGTCTTTCCTTGAGAGCTCACGAGAGCCGAGTCGTTCGATGATGCAACATCCTTCGTAGATGCTGTCGCAACCTGTGTGCTGACCATTGTCATCTCCTCCTGTTGATCGATCTACCTGTGTAGTCGTCACTCGAAGGCAAAACCGAATGCCCCAGTCAGGTGACGTGCATCACTGACACTTGTTAGTTACTGTCCGTAACATTCAACGCCCCGGCCGGGCGAACAATCTTCGAACGCAGCCGAGTTTTCCGCATTTCCGCGAGAGGAGCGACTGTGGCGTTACCGCACACACAGGGGCTCACCGAAGCACCTGACGGCTTGGACACCGCAACGGTGGACGCTGCGATACTCGGCGACCGAGAAGCATTCGAGTCACTGGTGCACTACTACGGACCTGCACTTCACCGCTATGCGCGTCGAATGCTCGCAGATGAAGGCGACATTCTCGAGGTAGTCCAGGACACCTTCGTGGCCGCGTGGCGCCGACTCGATTCATTTCGTGGCGAATCGTCGATGCGAACATGGCTTTTCGCGATCTGTTCCCGAAAGATCGTGGACAGCTATCGAATCAAGAGAGCGCAACCGATCGACGACAAGCTGCTGGATCCTCTCGTGCCGTCTCCCGAGGCCGGCCCGTTCGACACGACCTCGAACGCCGCGTTCCTGGAGGCACTGGAAGAAGCGTTGGGTGAATTGCCTTATCGCCAGCGTGCGGCCTGGACGCTGCGAGAGGTGGAGATGCTCACGTTCGTTCAAATCGGCAAGATTCTGAGACTCACTCCGGATGCAGTGCGAGGGCATCACCATCGTGCACGGGCTAACCTGAGTGAACGAATGACGAGGTGGCGATGACTGAATCACGAACCGACGCATTGATGGCGCACGCATCCGACGTCCTGCGGAACGCTCCCGAGCCAGGCTGGGATCGAATCAGCGACAAGGTGATCCGGGCGCTACGGTCGACCTCGGCGTCCGGTTGGCCGCTCGACGCACACGCGTCCGAAGGTCCACGTCTAGGCACGGTGTCGGTGAGCGATCACGTACTCCGCACCCATTTGGCCGCCGAGATACGTTCTCGACACCACTGCTCGCCGAGCAGTATCGAGTTCTTCGTCGACGGCCACGAAATACGTTCACTACGTATCGAACTGGCAGCGCCATACGGAGTGGATCTGGCCGAACTGTCGGACCGGGTTCGATTCACCGTCGTCGATGTCGTTCACCTGATCCTCGGTGACATGGACCCACCCGTCTCTGCAGAGAGCGTCCACATCGCCGTAGTCGACATCGTGGATGATCTACCTGCCGAGGAGAACACCAAAAGCCACTCCGAGCACTAGGTGTTTGTTCGGCAAGTGTTTGGGAACCCGGCACTCATGACCACGCCCCCACCACCGGATCCGGGCCCCGTCCCCGATCCGGGGTCGCCGACACCACCCGCGCCGGCACCACCCGATCCGCTGAATCCCCCGCCCGTGCCACCGACTCCGACGCCACCGAACCCGTATCCCCCGGATCCGATCCCGCAGATCTGAAGTCAGCTGCCCCGAACTTCAGACTTCAGCCGCCGAGTTCGGCGATCATCTCGCTCAACGATTCTGCGGCGATACGTAGTTCACCTTCGTCGGGGTTGTCGGGCGAGGACGGTAGGCGCTCGGCCAACTGCTCGCGAGTGACAAGCGAGATACCATCGAGGCCGAACCCTTCTTCATCGGGGACGTAGATCTCGATCTCACCCCCAACCGCTACCAATTCCGAATGGGGCCCGCTGCCCAGCAGTGCACGCAGGTGTTCGGTCGTCACGGTCATATGGTTCACGTGAAATCTCCTGCTTCGGTGACAGCTGACTTTGCCGGTATGGCTCGACGTGACGTACTGACTCGACGTGACGTACTACCCCTATTGAGTACCCCTCGCGGGTGAGCAAGAAACGACAAGTACATGAACACCAACCTTCAGAGAGACGCAGCCACCATGAGTGAACGAAATTCCACCGACCGCACTGATCAGACGGACGAGCCGCAGACCACCGGCACCGACCACGGTCCCGGAACCGGGGCCGATGCCGCACACAAGGACGTTCAGACCGATCCGTCGGGCGAGCGTACGTGGGCCGACGAGGGTGGAGCCTCGAGTACCGGCCCGGCAACCGACACCGACTGATCGCGCAAGAGCTCAGTCATCGGGACCAAGGTCCCGTGGGCCGACGCTCACGGGTCCTTGAAATCCTTACGGATCTAACGCTTTTCACCTGGGTTTTCGCGATGCGGTAAGGTAGGCACTCAGCACGGTTGAGTACCCAGCCGTTGAAGACGAGCACGGTTCGTGCGTTGCTTCCCGTGCCGTTTCCCGGTTTCGAACGAAACCGTTTCGAACCAGACCGTTCGAACGAACCGTTTCGAGCAATCCGTCAGGAGTTTCGATGAACGAGTTTTCGAGAACTACAGATGAGCGTACGGACAGTCCCCCCACATTCACCACGACGTGTGCGGAAAACATTCAATCACTCGTGGTCAGCGGCGAGATCGACGTCCGGTCCCGAGCTGATTTCGCTGCCTGCGTCGACGACCTGATCGGTGAGCGTCACCCGTTCGTACTCGACTGCTCGGACGTCCAGTTCATCTCCGTCGGAGGTCTTTCCATCATCGAGACTCTGTCGGCCAAGGCACGAAGGCTCGGCGTTCCTTGGACGCTCGTCGCAGCGCACCCCGTCAGGCGCCCGCTGTCTCTTCTGAAGATGGACGCAGACATCGTGTTCACCGACTCGACAGCCGAGGCGGTCACATACCTGTCCTCGACCACCGTGCTGGACGAGACCCTGGCGGAGCCGATGTCGGCGTGAGTACCGATCTCGAAAAGCTCTCCGAATTCGTCGTCGTCGCAAACCGACTACCCGTCGATCTCGAAACCGACGAGGACGGTGGCAAGAACTGGAAGCGAAGTCCGGGTGGACTCGTCACTGCTCTCGAACCCATCCTGCGACAGCGAGACGGCGCTTGGGTCGGCTGGCCGGGCGTCGCGGACGAGAAGGTAGATCCCATAGTGGTTGACGGCCTTCGTCTGTTTCCCGTCGAGCTGACCTCTCAGGACCTCGCCGAGTACTACGAGGGGTTCTCCAACGACACGCTGTGGCCGCTCTACCACGACGTCCTGGTGGCACCGACGTTCGAACGGTCGTGGTGGCACACGTACGTCGCGGTCAACCAGCGGTTCGCCGAGGAAACCGCCCGTTGCGCCGCGGACGGAGCCACCGTCTGGGTGCAGGACTATCAATTGCAACTCGTGCCGGCAATGCTGCGCGAACTGCGCCCGGACCTGACGATCGGGTTCTTCCTTCACATTCCGTTTCCTCCGGTCGAGCTCTTCATGCAGCTTCCGTGGCGCAAGGAGATCGTCAAGGGAATGCTGGGCGCCGATCTGATCGGCTTCCACTTGCCTGGTGGCGCAAACAATTTCCTGTTTTTGGCCCGAAAACTACTCGGACTCAAGACAACGACCGCGGGCGTCGGTGTTCGAAGTGCGCTCGGGCATGTGGATTTCGACTCTCGCGTCGTCAAGGTGGGGGCATTTCCCATCTCCGTCGATTCGGCCGAGCTGGAGCGCCAGTCGAAGAGCGAATCGGTCCTGCGCCGCGCACGCGAATTGAAGGAAGAGCTCGGAAATCCCGAAAAAATCCTGCTGGGAGTCGACCGCCTGGACTACACCAAGGGCATCGACCTGCGACTGCAAGCCCTCAAGGAACTCCTCGACGAGGGCCGCTTGGATCCGGAGAAGTACACGATGGTGCAGCTCGCCACGCCCAGTCGTGAACGCGTGCAACACTATATCGACCTTCGCAGTGTCATCGAGGAACAGGTGGGCCGCATCAACGGCGACCACAGTCAGATCGGCCGCCCCGTAGTTCACTACCTGTATCAGCCGGTCGACCGCGAAGAACTGATCGCACTGTTCGTCGCTGCCGACGTCATGCTCGTGACGCCGATGCGTGACGGGATGAATCTGGTGGCCAAGGAGTACGTGGCCTGCCGAGGCGACCTCGGAGGCGCTCTCGTTCTCAGCGAGTTCACCGGTGCTGCAATGGAATTACGACAGTCATACCTGGTCAACCCGCACGATTTGGACGGCGTGAAGAATACAATCCTGACCGCAGTTCATCAGGATCCGAAAGAGGGCCGTCGCCGTATGGCTGCGCTGCATCGCCAGGTCATGACGCATGATGTGCATCAGTGGGCCGAGTCGTTCCTGACTGCACTTTCGCCGCCCGAACCGCGCCCGGACAATCAGTTCGTCACGGAGCGCGAGTCTGACTTTGCACGCAACAACTGACCCCGTGGGCTTGCGTCAAGGGTGAGCGGAGACTCGAGCTAGGATTGGTTTCAGTTCATCGTCAAGCAGCGGCTGCGAACTGATCTCCTCAACATAGCCGTGCAATGCTGCATCGGCCCAGAAAGACAGGCCGACCATGCCCCTCACGGTGAAGTACTCCGAAACCTACAACGACGCTCTCATCGCGCTCGCTGCTGCTACTCATCGGCCGGCCAATGTGGTGAACCTGTTCGGCGAGTACGCCATTCGTGTCGATCTCGAATACAACCGTTATCTTCTGGCGACCAATACCGCGGCCGGACTCTCCGATCGACCCGACAACGGAGAATCGTGGCTGGTGCGGTTCTTCCAATCCGAAAACACCGACACACCGGATCGCCTCCTCGCGGAAGCGTCGCATCAATGGTTGGTCGATGCTTTGGACGCCGTGCTCGAACAGATCGAAGCGGCAGGCAACAAGATCTCCGCCGACGCGGACTTCGGCGACCCTACCCGTACCGAAACTCCATCCTGAACGGCATCGTATGGAGCAACGCTACTAGTCACCCTCGTCGGTCAACTGGCTGATTCGAGCCGCTAAGACTGCATTCTCGGCCTCCAGGGACAGAATCAGACGGATACCGACAAGATTGACTCCGTCGTCGATCAGCGCGGTGATTCGTCCGAGCGTATCCAGGTCGGCCTCGCTGTACCGGCGTGTACCGCCATCCGTGCGGGTTGGTGTGAGCAGGCCCCTTCGCTCGTAAAGGCGCAGCGTCTGAGGTCCTACCCCGGACAGTTCTGACATCACTGAGATCCCGTATACGCCGCGCAGCGCCCGGGTCTGGGATTCCGACGTCACTGGAACCTCCTAGTTCGGTGTCGGCTGTCTCAATCGGCGTCATCCGACCTTAGCATCATCACGCAGTGAATCTGACGCCCAGGACATAGATTCAAGCGTGTCCAGGGCCACTCATGACAAAAATCGTCGAGCCGAGAAGGCATGTAATGGCAGATCAAAGCCGATTTCGACAAGATCGCACAGCGAGCTTCCATTAGCTGTCGAATCGAAGTAGCCTTGCCAATTATCTACATCGGCTGATATAGATTTTGTAGCACTTGAAAGCGCCATAACCGGCACTCGAAGGTGTAGAACACTCAGACGTCGGAGTCGGTGGTTCAGCCGACTCCCTCACGGCACACTCTTCACCGGGAGCAAGATGACGACGATCGACATCCCGCCCACACAGGGCGAGAGCACCACCGGCATCGGAATCACTGTTGCAAGCGCGACTTTGACAACCGAAGAGGTCAAGCGCCGAATCGCGATGATGTACGGCGACCCGGTGACAGAGGAGCCAGTAGCACTCGCGCACTGAACCTGACCGACACGCGATCCGATTGACGATGGCGCGAGACCGCCCCGTTCGCGGGCGATCCCCATCAAGACGAGAGGAAAACATATGTCCGAGTTCACCGTACCGGGACTGAGCAGCGCAGACGGTTCGTCCGTCGCCGATATTCTGCAGGAACGCCTCAGCGCCTACAACGACCTTCATCTGACGCTCAAGCACGTCCACTGGAACGTCGTCGGACCCAACTTCATTGGCGTGCACGAGATGATCGACCCACAGGTAGAGCTGGTTCGCGGCTACGCCGATGATGTGGCGGAACGTATCGCGGCACTGGGCAACTCCCCCAAGGGCACAGCGGGAGCGATCGAGCGCGATCGGACTTGGGACGACTACTCCGTCGGCCGCGACGACGCTCGCGCCCATCTGGCTGCGCTCGACCTCGTCTACACCGGGGTCATCACCGACAGCCGCACTGCAATCGACAACGTCGGCAAGATCGATCCGATCACAGAAGACATGCTGATCGGCCAAACGGCACAGTTGGAGAAGTTCCAGTGGTTCGTTCGTGCGCACCTCGAGAACTCCGGCGGCAGCCTCGTACACGAAGGCGCGTCCACCGAGCAGGATGCCGCAAATGAGGCGCGTCAGAGCTGACGCACCGTCCGCGATTTCGGCCGATCGGGGGTCGGCCGAAATCGCGATCCCCACAACAGGAAAGGGCAAGAGCATGTCTGCGGACTCGCGCGGCACGTCGGCACAAACACGTCGCGAGTATCAGATGTTCGTGTTGCAGCAGCGTTTGTTGTTCGGATCGATCGTGGCAGGCACCGCCCTTGGAGTTCTCGCGATCAATTACTTCTGAAATATCAGGGGCCGCAGCCGTCGAAGACAGGACAGAAACGACACAATCATGAGTTCGAGCACTCTCCGCTCGATCGTTCGAAGCGATCGATTTGCGGCAAGCACTTCTTCTCTTCTGCTCGTGGACAGCGATTTCCGTATCCAGGGCGCAAACGACGAATACCTTGCCGTGTCCGGCCGCAGCCTCGATCAGTTGCACGGAGTGGAGGTGTTCGAAGCCTTCCCCGACAATCCCGACGACTCGTTTGCCGACGGAATCTTCTCGTTGACAGCGTCATTCGAGCGCACGATGCACTCCAGAACTCGGGACGCACTGCCGACTCAGCGTTACGACGTGCGCGATGAGCGAGGTAGTGGGCTGTTTGTCACGCGCTATTGGAATACGGTCAATTCCGCCGTCACCGATGATGACGGCAGGGTGATCGGAGTGCTTCATCGTGTGTACGAGGTTCAACGACCCCAGGCTCAGCAGTCCAGTTCAGCGTCAGACGTCCTCACCCGCCTTCGCGCGGAAAACGACGAACTGAGAAGAGCTTTGGATTCTCGGCCCGTGATCGAGCAGGCCAAGGGATTACTGATGGCCGAGCGCGAGTGCTCGGCCGACCAAGCCTTCGACCTTCTGGTCGAGATGTCGCAGGAATGGAACGTCAAGGTGCGCGACATCGCTGGTGGTCTTGTCGCCGCAGCAGAGAGACGTGCCGTCGATCAAAAGAATTCCTGACGACCGGGATTCGAAGGTTGTACGGCTGGGTAATGACCGACCAGAGGTACCCCCGAAATCTTCCCCTCGAGGGAGGAGCCTCGAAGGTCCCGCCGGTTCAGGCCGGCGGGACCGAGCTTTGCCTTAACACCCGACCCGGATCCCCGATCCGAGTCGAGTTCGTCACGCAGCGAAGGGAACGTCCATGTTCATGCGCTCCTACACATCTCCCAGGCCCCTTGCCGACGAGTGGGATTGGCAGCTGTCCGGCACCTGCCGCGACACCGACCCCGCCCTGTTCTACGACGACACGAACGAGCGCGGCTCCAGGCGAGCGAAACGCGAGAGTTCGGCGAAGCTGGTGTGCGCCAGGTGTCCTGTCGTTCAGAGATGCCTCGTGCACGCCATCCAGACCGGGGAACCCCACGGTATCTGGGGCGGCATGACCGCGACCGAACGAGAATCGTTGCGTAAAGGTCGAACTGAACCACTGATCAGTGCCGCTGCGAACTCACCGGAGTAGGTGGCAACCTCAAGGCCTGGCCTCGTGATGCCGTAAACCGTGCGTGCGGCGTCGCTCCTTCATCTCGGCTTCGAAGAGGTGCGGCACTCCACCGGCCAGCTTGTCACGCACCACCTGTTCGCATTCGCGAAAGAAGGACCAGTAGTTTTCGTCGAACTCCTCGACCAGCTGGAAGGTCCAGCGCCCTTCGACCACGTTCCGGCCCATCAACTCTTTCTCGACCTGATCGGCCAGCTCGTCGTTACCGCTGGTTCGCAGTAGCTCTACGACCTCGTCGAGCATCAGATCCGCATGTCCGATCAGCTGATGGAAGTCGTACAGAGCGCCTCGCGCCCGCTCCACCGTTTCGAGGGCGTTCGACAACACCCCTGCTGCCTTCACCTCGTCGTCCGTGACGCCTTCCGGTCGTGCGTGTACGGGGATCTGCCTGTCCGCCTGAGTGCCCATGAAACGGACGTACCCGAACGGGTCACAAATGAAAGATGGGATTCGGTACGAGCGCACCACAGGTGATGTGTCTCACAATTCATCCT
This sequence comes from Rhodococcus sp. IEGM 1406, assembly GCF_030056745.1. Classification (NCBI taxonomy): domain Bacteria; kingdom Bacillati; phylum Actinomycetota; class Actinomycetes; order Mycobacteriales; family Nocardiaceae; genus Rhodococcus; species Rhodococcus sp. IEGM 1406. The sequence goes on from NZ_JASHKO010000005.1 coordinate 597,203, forward strand.
CTAGTTCGGGTAAAGAGGATTACTTCGCCGGGCGAAGGGTAATCGAAGGCCATGAATACTTCCGGGGTAGAGATGGCTGGCACGCATGGCCGGTACCGTTCCTTGCCTCGGTCCGCCGGAATTACGCCACATCTACCTACAGGAAGCCCCTTGATTCCTCTGTCGAGTCCGACCGAAGCCGAACTTACTCACGACTCCATTGCCTCGCTCCGCGTCCGAGCGTCGTACTCCCAACTGCCGACTCTGCGCGGAATCACCCGCACGGTTGCCAACAACACCGGATTGGACGTCGACGGGACAGCCGACCTTGCTCTGGCGATGGACGAAGTCGCGAGCATCCTCATCGGCCATGCGATACCGTCCAGCGACTTGACCTGCCGATTCGAGACCTACGGTCGCACTCTTCGGATCGTCGTGTCGGTGATCGCGCACTCCGAAATACCCGACAAGTCCCACAGCTTCGGATGGTTCGTTCTCGAAGCACTGGTCGACTCGGTCCGTTTGGAGCAATCGGAAATCGACGCGGACGGTCACATCACCCTGACGATGACGCTTGAAAAGGGCTTGCTCCAGGAGCGTGCGTGACCGCTGTCCCACCGGACGATACTGTCCCACCGGGCAAGGCTGTACCACCGGACAAGAAGGACCAGTACGAACTAGCTGTCGAATTGTTCGTCTCGATGGCGTCGCTTCCGCCGGATGATCCGACCCGAGAAAAGATCACCAACTCGATCATCGAACTGTGCCTACCGCTCGCCACCCACGTTGCACGTCGCTACCAGGGGCGCGGCCAGCCTTTCGAGGACTTGGAACAAGTTGCGCGCGTGGGGTTGGTACAGGCTGTGCAGCGATTCGACGTAGACAAAGGATCGGATTTCCTGTCGTTCGCAGTCCCCACCGTAATGGGCGAGGTACGCAAGCATTTTCGCGATCACGGCTGGTCCGTACGCGTACCTCGCAGCCTTCAGGAACGACATCTTGCCCTCAACCGGGCGCTCACGTCGTTGTCGCAGACGCTCGGCCGTGCACCGACGGTAGCGGAACTTGCGACGGAGCTCGACATCGAGCCGGACGAGGTCGAACAGGGGTTGACCGCCGGAAATTCGTATCGAACCACACCGCTCGACACCGCGTCAGCCGGCGACGGGAGCGGACTGACTCTGATCGATACTTTGGGACAGTACGACGAAGCGATCAGTCGGATCGACAATCACGAAACCCTGCGACCCGCGCTCCTTGCACTACCGGAGCGCGAGCGCACGATCGTGGTTCTCAGATTCTTCGGTCATCTCACCCAGTCCCAGATTGCCGAAAAGATCGGCATCTCTCAGATGCATGTATCCAGAATCCTCACTCAGACACTGAAGCAGCTGCGCACCGAGATGGGTGAAATCTTCTGAAGTAGGTCCCCAGGATCAGATGTATTCCTGCGCAAGACGTTCCATCTCGTCTCGGTCAATGAGCCCGGGCTGGCCGATGTCGAGAGCCTCGAGATACTTGTTGGCGAGACGGTAATCGTGCCCCCACCGGCCGTGCTCGCCGTCCTGCTCGGTGCGCTGAACACTGGAACCGGGCGGAACCTCGTCCTGCAGACCGTTGGTCTCCGCACCGATCAGTGTGTCGAGCTTGGTCGAGATGGCCGTGAGTGCATCGCGGTCGTTCATCTGAATCCCTTCGTCAGGTGGCACCGATCCCCAACCATACCGAAGTCTTGAGCCAAAAACATTGCACCGCTTAATGTTCGACTACAAGCCTGGACCGATCCAAGCCCTCGAGCTACACTGAGCGATACCGAGGTTGAGAATACAGCCGGGGCTGAAGCCGCTGGCGCTCGGTTCGCATCAGGACTCTGGATTCAGGTCACAACTTCCTGCGTACATCCATTGGGCTCAATGCTTTCCACACCTGGACTCTTCCACTTTCCGTGCCGCCAGGTCGGTCGTCAGCCTTTCGACGAAAAGCACACAGACCGGATCTGCCATGAATCTGAATGAACTCGACCACACAGCGATCGATTTCGTCGATCCCTCAACACAATTGGGTCCGATCGTGGACACACATGGCTTCGCGGCCTGGCGGATAGCACCCTCGACAGTCCTGATCCAGGTCGACGTCGACCTCGATAAACTGTCCGCCCCAGAACTGAGAGAACTTCTCAACTCGTACGCTGCGGAGTGGTCCCGCGTCATTCTCGACCTGTCAAACTCACTGTTCGTCGGTGCGGTCTGCCTCGAACTGTTCGCCGAACTGAACTCCCGTTCACGAGCGCACGACTTCCAGTGGTCCGTCATCGGGTCACACCCGCTTCGACGCTTGCTTCGGGCCGCACGGGCGGAAGAGGAATTTCCGGTCACCAACTCTGTCGAGGGAGCAATGCGCGCGCTCGCCGAAGCAGAAAAGTCACTCGAAGCCTCCTGACGCCAAGCCTGCACCGGCGTCGAGCGCCGCGCGCTCGCAGCGACTAAGGTTCGTCGGGCTGTCCGACGAGCTGAGAGAGACCGAGAATGACAATCGCCAAGCGCCTCGATGCCTTGCAACAGAAGCATCCGGCCCTGGGGTTCCCGATAGCGGTCCTCTACAAGTTCCTCGACGATCAAGGTGTTTATCTCGCCGCGCTGATCGCGTACTACGGCTTCGTCTCGCTCTTCCCTCTTCTTCTGTTGCTCTCGACCATTCTCGGCTTCGTGCTCTCTGGCAACCCCGAGCTTCAGCAACAAATCTTGGACTCCGCTCTGCATCAGTTTCCGGTGATCGGTGACGATCTGGGCAATGCGCAACAGATCGGCGGCGGTGTCACAGGGCTGGTGATCGGAATCGTCGGTGGTCTCTACGGTGGCCTCGGTGTCGCTCTGGCTTGCCAGAATGCGATGAACACGGTGTGGTCGGTGCCCCGAAACATGCGACCGGATCCCATCCGCGGGCGTCTTCAAGGGTTACTGCTCCTGGGCACCATCGGTCTCGCGATCTTGGGGACCACCGCTGTCTCCAACATCGGCGGTGCGCTTCATCTGGGCGGTTCGTTCAGCTTCCTGTTGACCCTTGCGGTAGTCGTCTTGAATGCAGGCATCTTCATCGTCGCTTTCCGGCTCACCTGCGCCCGCCCGCTCTCGGTAGCCGATGTGGCGCCTGGAGCGATCGCCGCTGCTGTTCTCTGGCAAGCACTTCAGTCCTTCGGTGCCCTCTACGTGACGTCCGTGGTGCGGGGTGCCTCCACCACCAATGGCGTCTTTGCCATCGTTCTGGGTTTGTTGGCCTTCTTGTTCCTCGCTGCCGCCTCGATCGTCATGTGCGCGGAAATCAACGTCGTGCGAGTCGACAAACTCCATCCGCGGGCGTTGTTGGCTCCGTTCACCGACAACACCGAACTCATCGAAGGCGATCGGCGTACCTTCGCCGATCAAGCAAAAGCCCAACGCGCGGTTCCCCACGAGAACATCCATGTGACGTTCGACGGGCACACCAAACCCGACGATTCGGACTGATCTCGACCCCGATCGAGTTGGGTATTTGGTCCCCTCCTGGGTATCGGGGTGGCATTCTGCGCCGCGAATCCAGATTTAACACAGGTGTTGTCATTTCGCGCTACATCGAAGCGACGAATACATCACAGCAGGTAAACGCGCATAGTTGAACAATCACCTGCTTCCGACGTGGTCCAGGAACGGGACAAACCCGTCAAATACTGCAACTCGCCATGCATGTAATTGGAGACAGAAAAAGAAGAGCATGGCAGGATCAGGTGTGAGACCGGACTCTCGATGGGAGGGCTCGGCTCGATGGATCCAGGAGAATTTGGTTATGGCTCAGGGCAGTGTCAAGTGGTTCAACGGTGAAAAGGGCTTCGGATTCATCGAGCAGGAAGGTGGCGGACCGGATGTGTTCGTTCACTACTCGGAGATCCAGGGCAGCGGCTACAAGTCCCTCGACGAGGGCCAGAAGGTCGAGTTCGAGATCGGACAGGGCCAGAAGGGCCCCCAGGCTCAGAACGTTCGCGCCATCTGAGTTCGATCCCAGTCTGACTTCAGACTGAAAAGGCTGGACGCTGCACCGCACGGTGCCGGCATCCAGCCTTTTCTTGGTTTCAGGGCCGTCTTGGTTTACAGGTCGGGCTCGTTCCGAGTTGGCCCCGGTTACGTCGCTCGCGCCCGCTTCTTCTTGTGGGAGCTGTCGCAGAACGGCGCAATGCCGGTCCGCCCGCATCGACACAAAGCAACCGTAGAGCGCTTGTTCTCTATCGGAGTGCCGTCGTCACGGAGCAACTCGAAGTCACCACGCACCAGCAGCGGGCCGTCCGAGCAGGCGGTTATGGTGGTGTTGTTACCGGCAACACTCGGTGTTTCGGCAGATGACGATTCGGGAAACGCGGTCATATGTCCTCTTCACTTCTCGATTCGGCCACTGGCGTGCCCACTTCCATGCCTGTTCCACAGGCTCGCGGCCCACTGAGCGCCACTCTCGTTTCCATTCTGCGCTCCTCGGCCGATCCGAGGGAGCTTACGGCTGCCGCTGACGCGTACGAGGTTGCACGGTCCATCGACCCCACCTACGACATTCTTCGAGACGACGACGCTCAGTTGACTCTGACGCTCCTCTACGAGCTTCATTTGCAGGGAATCGAGAACGTCTCGGACGCGTGGGAGTGGAATCTGGACCTGCTCGCGGCGAGGTCGCGTCTCGAGACGAATTTCGAGGCCGCCATCGTGGAACTCGTGGGAAAGGTTCCGTCGTCCGGTGACGTCGTAGCCGATTTGTGGGCGATGACGGCTCCCAGTGCAGGCCCCGGTCTGGCGTCCTTTATGGCGAAGGACGCCACAATCGATCAGTTCGCGGAGGTGCTGATTCACCGTTCGCTCAATCAGCTGCGTGAAGCGGATGTGCACACCCTTGGAATTTCGCGCCTCTCCGGTGCCGTCAAAGCAGCCCTCGTCGAAGTGCAGAGCGACGAGTACGGAGGGGGCAGCGCAGAGCGAATGCATTCGCGTCTTTTTGCCGACACCATGCGGGCTGTCGGCCTTTCGGACCGCTACGGACACTACATCGACGCTGTTCCCGCGGTAACCTTGGCGTCGTTGAATGCTCTCTCGCTCTTCGGTTTTCATCGCCGACATCTCGGAGCGCTGGTCGGGCACCTGTGCGCCGTCGAGACCACGTCGGCGCTGCCGAGCAAACGGTACAGTGCCGGCTTGCGCCGACTCGGATTCGGTTCGGACGCGACACTGTTCTACGACGAGCACGTGGAAGCGGATTCCGTTCACGAACAGATCGCCGTTCGGGAACTTGCCGGCGGTCTTGCTTCTTCGCAGCCGCACCGCACTGATGACATCTTGTTCGGCGCTGCAACGTGCCTCGCGTTCGACGACCTTCTCGGCGATCACCTCACATCGAGTTGGGAGAAGGGCGAGACTTCGTTGCGCGAATGATCACGAGTTGTTCGATTTCCTGACCGGTGGTGATCAACCCTCGTGCCTCGAGCATGGTGCGCCTCTCGCGCATCACGGGCCCGAAGGGAATGTACTTCCGGGCCGAGATCTCCACGGCCATACCGTGTTCCTCGAGTATCGCCTCGGTCTTGTCGACCCCACACAGTACCGACTGCAGAAGAAGTAGTGTGCCGCCGGGGACGAGTACTTCGTGAACGGTGGCCGCGATTCTGTCGATGAGGGCGCGTCCGTCCTTGCCTGCGTCCCAAGCCCGTTCGATTCCAGCGGTAGGTAGATCGTCTGCCAGTGCAGGGACGTACGGCGGGTTGGAGATCACCAGATCGAAGAGTTCGCCGTGTACCGCCTCGGTGAGGTCGCCGCGACGGGAATCGATCAAGGTTCCGTTGAGGATTCCGTTGAGACGAGCATTGGCGCACGCTCGGCGAGATATGTCGACCGCGACGACGTGGCCTGCACCAGCCGCCGATGCCGCGACGGCGAGGGCGCCGGTCCCCGTGCACAGATCCAGGACCCGGCTGCGAGCGGTGAGGTGCTCGAACAGCAGCGCATCCGCCAGTAACGACGTGTCGTGTTGCGGTCGATACACACCAGGTAGACGCAGGATCATCATCGGCTCCTCTTTTTCAGGCGACATCGCACATCGCTGCGTGCGGCTACCCAGGAACCTCGGATTTCATGCGAACATCGCAGCATCGACTGCCCGGAACGGTTACATCGTCGCAGTTTGCGGAGTAGACCTGAGTCATGACAGGCAATGCGGACGCTCCTCAGGTAGCCGCGGCGTTTGCTTCCGCAGCAGATTCGCTCGACACACTCGCCGAAGCGATTGCCGGACTCCGGTCCAGTCTGAACACGGACGAGCATCTCGACTCCATGCTCCAACGTCTGGCCGAGACCGCGGTCAAAGCACTGCCTGACGCCGATGCTGTCAGCGTGACGGTGTTGTCCACCGATGGCCCACGAACTGCTGCGTCCACCGCGGACTACCTTTCCGAGATAGATGACGCCCAGCACTCCGCTGATCGTGGTCCGTGCGTTGACGCCGCGCGCACGGTGTCCTCGGTTCGGGCAAAGGTGGGTGATCACGTCGACGAATGGCCGGAATTCACCGACGAAGCCCGCAAACAAGGCGTCCGGTCCTACTTGTCCGTGCCGATCACCATGGGCGAAGGGAACACCGAGCTGCTCGGCGCTTTCAACGTCTACGGATTCGCCTCGACAGAGTTCAAGGCCTTCGACGAAGAGTTGATGAAATTGTTCACCGCCGGTGCGGGCGCGGCGATCGCAGATTCACGACGCTGGCGTCAAGCACACGAGCACATCGCACAGTTGCACTGCGCCATGGAATCTCGGGCCGAGATCGAACAAGCCAAAGGTGTCCTGATCGCCGTCCACGGCATCGACGCCGAGGAAGCATTCAGCCGTCTTGTGCAGCAATCGCAGAACACCAACGTGAAACTGCACGAGGTTGCCCGGATGCTCATCGATTCGGTGCGCCACCGCCGGCTCTGAAGATTCTTCGGTGCAAAACCCCGTTTTGCACCCGAAAGCACAGTCGCAAAACCCCGTCTTGTACCCCGAAGTCACAGTTCCCAAACGCATCCAGAGATGTTTCACCGAAACAGTTTTCGACCTGCGTGACTGCTGGCGGTCGAGCGGCGGCACTCGTCCGAAATGTGGTTATCTGTTGAGAACCGGGACGAAAGAAGACCCGACCGTACCAGGGTGAGGAAAGGATCGTCACTGTGCCAATCGACCAGGTTCTTGTCGTAGTTCCCGCCCACAACGAAGCCGAAGACCTCCCCAGTTGCCTTCGCGCACTCGCAACAGCGGCGTCGGCTTGCGTTGTCCCCGTCCGACTGGTTGCCGTCCTCGACAACTGTTCGGACGGAACCGCCGGTGTCATCCCCGACGGGGTCGAAGTACTTCGCGTCGAGCACCAGAACGTCGGACGTTCGCGAGCGACGGGCTTTTCCGAGTTCGGCCGAGAGTTGGGAGCTTCGGCGTGGTTCACCACCACCGATGCAGATTCGGTGGTCGGCCCCACCTGGATTGCGCGCCAATTGGAGTATGCGCGTACTGCGGACGTCGTCGCGGGAACCGTACGCATCGCGGATTGGGAAGGCCATCCACACTCCGTTCGTGAACGATACGAACGTATGTACCACGCACATCCATATGGCCGACACGGTCACGTCCACGGGGCCAACCTCGGTGTCCGCGCGGATATGTACTGGAGCGTCGGAGGATTCTCCGATCTCGAAGAAGACGAGGACGTCGATCTCGTCCGGCGGTTGAGCGAGGCTGGTGCCTGTATCGCGTGGGCAGAAGACATTGCGGTCACCACGTCTGCGCGTCTCGACGGCCGAACTCCGGGCGGCTTTGCCGGACATATCCGTAACCTGGGTTGTACGACCGCCGATAACGAAGAAGCGGAGCTGGCACGATGAAACGACTACACACACTCCTGGACGCAGGTGGACTGTACTTGCCGCTTCCCGGCGGCGGCGCGACAGCCGCGCGGTGGACCTCCCTGGCAGAGCTCACGCGCGAGAATGTGGTTCTCGGGCGGATGGCTGAGGCTCACACCGATGCCGTCGCGATACTCACCGAACTCGACGGGCCGGATCCCGAACCCGGGCAGCTGTGGGGAGTGTGGGCGGCCGAGCCACCCGAACCTGTGGTGAATGCGTCTGAGCACGTAGGGATCTGGACGCTCACCGGCCGCAAATTGTGGTGTTCCGGTGCCAACACCTGCACGCATGCACTGATCACCGCCTTGGTCGACGGAGTACCCTCACTCTTCGCAGTTGAGCTCGGACTACCTGGGGTGCATCCCGTTCCCGATTCGTGGAAGGCCGTCGGTATGGCCGAAAGCGACTCCAGCGCGGTCGACTTCGACATGGTTCCGGCGATACCGGTCGGGACGGCAGGCGACTACCTGAGCAGGCCGGGGTTCTGGCACGGCGCGATAGGCGTGGCTGCATGTTGGTACGGCGGTGCCTGCGGCGTTGCAGATCCGTTGTACGACAAGGCTGCAAGCAGCGACGATCCCTACCTACTCGCCCACCTCGGCGCGGTCGATGCGGCGCTGGCCGCAGCGCGCAACGCGCTCGCAGTCGCGGCGGCGGAGATCGACGCCGATCCTTTCGACGAAAATGCCGAGGCCATGCAGCGGGCACTCCGTGTGCGGGCAATTGTCGAGCGCGCCGCCACCGAGACCCTGGATCGGGTGGGACGCGCTCTCGGCGCCGCACCGCTCTGCATGGACGCCGAGCATGCCGCGCGGGTAGCCGACCTCACCGTCTACTTGCGGCAGAGCCACGCCGAGAAGGATCTCGCCGAACTGGGCCGGATTGCGGCCAAGGGGAAACGGCCGTGGTGAACTCGAAACTGTTCGCGCAGAAGCCTGTCGACGATGGCGGCACTCCCGAATCGACATGGCAGGAGTGGGGACGCAGCTTTCCGGAACTGGATCTCACCGGGTGCTCGCGATTGATCGTCGTCGCCCCCCATCCCGACGACGAAATACTCGGACTGGGTGGAACTGCTCTTCTCGCAACGCTTTCCGGCATCGACGTTCACGTGGTGTCTGTCACCGACGGTGGAGCCTCACATCCCGATTCACCAACAGTGACTCAGCCTGAGATGGAACATCTCAGGCGGTCCGAGTCGGATCGAGCAGCGCGTGTACTCGGAATTCCCGCACCGGTTCGATTGAGCCTTCCAGACGGGAAGATCAGGGAGAACCGACAGGAGTTGACCGACCGTCTCAGCTCGATTCTCGGTGATTCCTCGACGGGTACCTGGTGCGCCTCGACATGGCGCGGGGACGGCCACCCCGACCATGAAGCCACCGGGGAGGCAGCAGCGAAGGCCTGCGCGGACACTGGATCACGATTGATCGAGTACCCCATCTGGGCGTGGCATTGGGCTGAGCCGGATCATGCAGCAGTCCCGTGGGAAAGGGCCAGAAGAGTGGCCTTGCCCTCCGACGTTCAGGCTGCAAAATCCGCTGCTGCCAATGAGTTCACTTCACAGATCGCCCCGCTTTCCGACCATCCCGCGGATGCCCCCATCCTCCCCCGACATGCGATGGAACGACTACTGCGACCGTACGAAACGGTGTTCGTATGACCGATCGTGAGCTTCCCGCGGACTACTTCGCCAAGATGTATGCGGCGCAATCCGATCCGTGGGACTTCGAATCCCGGTGGTACGAGCAGCGAAAGTACGCGCTCAGCGCCGCGATGCTCCCCAAACCTCGATACCGTCGCGCATTCGAACCGGGATGCTCGATCGGGGTTCTCACCGAGAAGTTGGCAGAGCGCTGCGACAGCGTTCTCGCCACCGACATCGTCCCGGCCGCACTCGAGAGCGCCCGTGCGCGGCTTACCGGACGTGATGCCGAATTTCGTCTGTGGGCGTTGGGTGACGACTGGCCCGACGAGACTTTCGACCTCGTCGTCATCAGCGAGGTCGGCTACTACCTGACCTTCGAAAAGCTGATCGAGGCAATGCTGCACGTCGTCGAGCATCTCGAGCCTGGTGGAACGCTGCTGTGCGCCCATTGGCGTCACGTCGTACCGGAGTATCCGCAGAACGGTGACGCCGTTCATTCGGCTGTGCGCCAGACACCGGGGTTGGCGCAGTTCGCGTCGTACCAGGACGAGGACGTGCTGATCGATGTCTTCGTGAAGGGTCCGCCGTCACCACCATCGGTAGCGCGTTCCGAAGGTCTGATCTAGAAGACCTGTGCGCGGTTGAGGAGTGTGGGGACTCCTCAACCGCGCACAGGGGTCAGTCTCGCTTCTCCAACGCGAGGTCCGTATCCGAGTGCAGTTCACCGACTTCGGTCTTGAGGATCCGCATCGACCTGCCAAGGCCGCGGGCCGCGTCGGGCAGCTTCTTCGAACCGAACAGCACCACGAGCACTACTGCAACGATTGCCCAGTGGGTCGGGCTGAGCGCGCCCATCAGGCGGGTTCCGTGCCATCGGGGTACACCGCGTCGACCTCTACCTCGACGAGCCAACCGGCAACGGGCAGTCCGGCAACCTCGAGGGCGAAGCGGGTGGGCCGAGCGCTGTTGCGCTCGATCGGAGCGATCGGCTCGGCAGTGCCCATCGGCACCAGCTCCGTATCACCGGTGTCGAGATTGGTATTGGCGAAGAACTGGCGGTACGCGCGATTCCATCCTGTGTAGTCGGCCTTGTCCGACCCCGGCGCGTTGTCCAGGAAGACGCGCATCGTCACGACGTCTTCGAGACTCAATCCCTGGGCTTCGAGGTTGTCGCGGATCTTCTTGAGTACGTTGATGCCCTGCGCCTCGGTGACGGTGACCCCGGCAGGCAGAACTCCGCCGGAGAACTGGCCGTCGATGTACGACTCCGGCGAACCTTCCGGCGCCGCCTTGTTTCCTGCCGACGGGCCGATGCCGCTGGTCTTGTAGATCGCGGTGTCGCCGCCGATCGCGACACCCTGAGCGATCATCGGGTTTGCCTGCCCCGCTTCGAGAATCGATTTGGAGACGAACGAACTCGATGTGGTTTCGGCGTCCGCCTCATCGGACGAGCAGGCCGTGGCGAAGCCCAGTAGCGCGGTGGCGGCGAATGCCGCTGCAAGAACCTTGGTGCTGCGAGATTTCATGATGTAACCTCCAGAGAAAGTGATGGAAAACGAAGCACGTCAGGCAGTTTGCGCAACACGCTGATGCAGATGGGTGACGACGTCCTGCGCGGACGTGAAGGCCCCGTGCTGCCAGGCGATGGCGTTGGAGAGGTGATCGCCGGCGAAGTAGATCCGGTCGACGGGTTCGAGCAGCTTGGTGTACTCGGGAGTTGCCATGCCGCCGTGGGAATCTCCCGCGCCGGCCCATGATGCCCAGGCGGATTCCGAATACTTGGTGCGACGCCAGCTTCCGGAGAAGGACGACGAGATGTCGCGAGTGTATTTGTCGCCGTGGATTTCTGCGCCTTCGGCGATGGCCTTTGCCAGCCGCTGACGGTGGGTGAGCGATTCGAAAGCCTGTTGACGCTTACCCGAGCTGTAGTACGCGACCACGACGCCGCGGTCGGAGTTGTAGTGGTCGTAGGGGAACATGATCTGGGAGATGTCGCGGTCGGTGTTCGACGCGCCGCCGTAGATGCGGTCCTCGGTCTCCCACCACCGACGCGAGTATTCGATACCGAGCTTGCCCGACGACGACGGCTTGGCTGCATCCAATGCGAGCAGGATGTCGGAGGGCAGGTTGTTGTTCAGCCGCTTGATCAGGTGCGGTGGGATCGTGCAGATTGCGTAGTCGGCGGTGATCGACTTGGTGTTGCCGTCGACGACGTAGTCGACGGTGACGCCTTCCGGCACGTTCTTCATGCCGCTGACCTCGGCACCGAACTCGATGTTGTCCATCCCGATCGCGTCCTGGAACTTGTAGTAGATCCGGTCCATGCCGCCGACGGGGGTCATCATCGTCATGGCCTGGTCGTAACCGAACTCGAAGGAGAATGCACGTCCGATGCCGCCCTGGATGACATCGCTCATCCCGAATGGTTCGATCTCGGTTCCGAAGTTGAGGCCGGCGCCCGGCTCGGCGGAGTGTCCTCGACGCGAGGATCCGACGTAGCGGCCGTCGCTGGAGAGATCGCCGAAGTCGGTGAGGAAGGACGAGAGTGCTTCTTTGTCTTCCTTGCTCAAGACCTGGTCGAGCGCGCCCTGATTGGTGGCCTTCTGCAGCAGCTCGGACATGTATCCGTAGGTGTCGGCTTTGGCTGCTCGGTAGGTGATCGACTGATTCGCCAGCGGCTTGTTGCCGGTGTAGTTGACGAAGGTGTTCGCATTCTGGTTTCCGAACATCTGCAGTTCGACGCCCAGTTCGCGGCAGTAGTCGATGGTGTTGTGATTTTGCGGAATACGCGTCGCACCGAGGTTGTAGAAGTGCCCCTCGGAGAACGTACAGGTCTGTGTCTCACCGTTCAGGTCGGTTTCTTCGGTGCCGTTGCGGATCGACCACACCCGACCACCCGGCCGGTTGCGCGCTTCGAGGACTGTGACCTTGTATCCGGCCTTCTGCAGTTCGTAGGCGGAGCACAGACCGGACGGTCCACCGCCGAGGATCACGACGGAGTGATTTCCCTTGACCTTTCCGATCAGGTCACCCGCGGCAGGTGCCTGAAATCGCCTCGGCGTCGATGCCACCGCCGGCGCCAGGCCGATGGACGACATAGCACCGAGTGCCAGGCCGGCGCCGCCGGTGATTCCCAGACTGCGCATGAAAGATCTACGTGTGTATGGCATTCGAGCTCCCCAGTGTGCTCCCGGTGACCCGGGTGGTTGGTGTTGAACACAGACTTCAGGAGCGTTGGGTCCGGAACTTGACGCGCAGGAAACAGTCAGTGGGGACCGAGTGAGAAACCTGCGAGCATCAGCATCGGGCTCTCTCACCCGAGTGCGATCAGCGGAAGCATGTCCGCAATATCCGCGTTACAGAACCGGACTAGCGTGACGCGACATGTCCGCTCTCACCGAAGCTATCGCGCGGTCCTTCACCACGCGCGAGAAGCAGCCCCCGGCGCGATCACCGCTGCGCGCCTTGGGCCGTCGGCAACTCTCGGGCGCTGAAGTGCTGGCCCAGTCGGTGGCAACCACCGCCCCTGCTGTGTCGATGGTCGTTCTGCCCGTCACCATGCTGACACACGGCCGATTGTTGAGCGGGATGATCACCATCATCGCGGCCACCGTGCTGGTGACGCTCATCGCTTTCTGCGTTTCGCAGTTCACGCGCCGAATGGCAGCATCGGGCGGGCTGCACAGCTTCGTCTTTCGTGGCCTGGGCACCCGGGCAGCATTGACCACCGGCATCGCCATGCTGGTCAAGTACGTCGGCAGCGCGGTGATGACGCTCTATCACGGAGGACAGGTCGCAATCGCATTACTCGGCTTCGCGGGTGTGCACGTGGACAAGACTTTTCACGTCATCGCGCTCTATCTGGGGATAGCCCTGCTGATTCTCGGTGCCCTCGTTCGAAGTGTCAGATTTGCTGCTCTCGCGATCCTCGTCGTCGAAAGCTGTTCACTTCTGTTCATCGTCGGGCTCATGATTGTGGGCGGTTCCGGAAGTCAACAAGCACAGATCGTTCCGCCCACCTCCGGCCACGGGCTGTTACTCACCGCCCTGGCTGCCGTGTTCGCTCTCGCCGGATTCGAGAGCGCGGCCTTCTTCGGCCCCGAAGCTCGTCGTCCGCTGGTAACCGTCACCCGCACAGTCCTTCTCACCCCGATCATCTGTGGATCGCTCTTCATCTTTGCGGGCTGGGCCGCTTGGTCGGGACGTAGCGACACCCTCGTCAACGCCTATCTCCACGGAACAGCGACGGGTGTGAGTCCAGGTGTCGTCATCGCGCTCAACGTCGGTCTGGGGTGCTCGTGGCTGGCGTCGTCGATGGCGTCGTCCAATGCTGCGTCGCGACTGGTCTACTCGTTCGGCGTCGAACGCCTACTCCCCCGCCGGTTCGCCTCGGTTCACAGCGCATTTCGCACGCCCTACTTCGCGCTGACCGTCGTCGTCTGCACAGTTCTGGTGGGCGGCGGAGCCTTTGCCATCCTTGGACGCGGAGAGATTTTCGACGACGTTCGACTGACGGTTCGCGGTGCCGTCATCGTTGCCTATGCACTGGTGGCGATCGCATCGGTTGTCTTCCTGACGCGTATCGGAGAGCACACTCCCGGCGTTCTCGCAGCCGCGTCATGTGGAAGTGGTGCCGGTGCGATAGTTCTCGGTTACCTCGTTTACGCCAACACGATCGACCATGCGTACGTTGCACCGATCGCTGTGCTCGTGATCCTGACCTCGGGCACGCTCTGGCAGTTCTACCTGCAACGCCGAAGCCCCAAGAGCCTGCTGCACGTCGGCGCGTTCGACAGTCCCGAAACCGAGGACGTACTACCAGGAGCTGGGGTGTTCGCCACCGACGCAGCCGGAAACATCGTGCTGGTGGGCGAGCCGACTGCCGGCGCCCGCTGATGGTGGGCCGACCACGCGACCTCGGTGGGCACGAACCCCGAGCGGTTCAGCGCGCCCTTGCCCTCCTCGAGTCGGCGGCCAGGCTCGGATCGGGAGCCACCGCCAAAGACATTGCTGCCCTGGCCGACATCCCACCTGCCACTGCGTATCGGTTGCTCAACATCCTTGTCGCCGACGGTTACCTGGTTCGGATCGCCGACCTCTCCGGCTTCGCGCTGGGCCGGCGCACACGTGAATTGGCCGGGGCTGCCGCCGAACCCACCCCCGTCGACAATTCGGTGCTCCTCGAAGAACTCCGCGAACAGCTACGGTTCGGCGTCTACCTCGCGTCGTTTGCAGAGAACAGAATTCGACTGGTCGATCGCGATCCAGACCACGAGCTCAGCGGCGAACGGACGCTGGTCACAGCCGTTCACGCGTCGGCTATCGGGAAGCTGCTCCTCGCCAGCCGACCCGAATTGGCCGAGGCCCCATTGCGAAAGGTCACCGCACACACCATCACCGACGGCGACCAGTTGGAACTCGAACTCTCTCGGATCCGGCGCGGCGAGCCCGCCCGTGAGGTCGACGAGATTCGTGTCGGACGCTCCGCCGTCGCCGTCCCGATCCACGACGCGGAAAGGTGTGTCGTCGGTGCCTTGGCTGCGATAGGTCCGACCGGCAGACTTTCCGTCGACGACGTAGACCTGGTCGTGCTGTTGCGGGAGTACGCGGAACGCATCGTTGCACCGACGATGTCGAAGGCAAGCTGAAAATCAGAGGCCGAACACACGTTTGGCAAAGCCGAGATGCTCGTCAGCCCAGCCGATGACGCCGAGCGTGGAATCGAGATTCTGCGGCGGAGTGCGCACCAAGGTGTCGCGTCGGACGAGTCGGTCGAAATCGACCTGAGCGCGGTCGAACTGGACCCCGGCCGTGACCATGATGTTCGCCAGTTCTTGCGCCATCACCCCGTACGCGACTGTCGTGGGATGAACGCCGTCGAGCGAGAAGAGGCCGCCCGACGCGCGGCCGCCGCGACCGTCGGCGGAGAGGAACAGCGAGTCCGGCACGGGTTGCAAGTCGGTCAGTGCTTTGGGGAGGGGGTACGGCGTCCACCATGACGGCCGCGCATTGACGTCGGTGACGTAGCGCCGTGAGGCCACGCGCTCGAGCAACCCGGCAATATCGCAGAGGTACCAGTCCTTCCCCACCCGACGGGCATTCGCGACGGCTTGCTCGATTCCGTCGTTGTACACATCGATTGCGGTATCGACGGCCCACGCCTGCGCGCCGGTGATGTGTTGATCGCGCTGTGGGTCGAAGTCTTTGTCGCGCACCCACGGTCGCGCGTAGTACGGGAAATAGCGGGATCCGATTTCGATCTTGCCGCCGAGCCCGTGGGCGATCGGTGCGATGGTCACGTGTGGGACGGTGCAGAGGATGACGTGCTGGGCGTTGATCTTGCGGATCGCGGCCAGCACCTCGGCGTACTCCGACGCGAAGTGCTCGGGCTGCCACACCGTGTATTCGCGCTTGCCGTCCGGGTCACGGAAGTTGTTGCCGCTCCACTCGACTCGGAGTTCGGTGACGGTGCGGAGCGCATTGTTGGCCCCGAGAAAGACGATCAGAGTTTCGATGCCTTCCTTGCCCAGTTCCGCTGCCGCGTCGAACGCCGTCATGCGCTTCTCTGCCTCGGAGCCTCGCGGCAGAACTCTCAGTGCGGCGCGTTCGCCGTTGTTCTCGACGATCTGGCTGATCAGGTCGTCGTGCGGTTCGTGCAGGGCTGCCTCACACCCATGTGCGGTCTTGGTCAGAGCGTCACGAAGATCCCACCCGTAGACCGAAAGGCTGTGATTGATCGCCGAGAACGTCGGCGCTTCGCTGCCCGGCCCACGCTCCCAGTAGTCCTCCACCTGGTCCATGAACTCGCGTGCAGCAAAGAGTGCGAGCGGAACCTCCCAGAGGTCGAGCCGTGGGCCGAAGCGCTCTTCGAGGGTGCGGAGCAGCAGTTCGATGTTGAGTGGGAGCCCGCCCGGACCGCCGTATCGGGGAAAGCGGAACCGATCGAGCCAGCCCAACTGGTGAGCAATGATCGACGGATACGACAGCTCGGTATTGAAGACCGCCCCGCTCTGAAATCCCTGCGACAGCGAGTCGCCGATGACCACCAACCGGTGTGGAGCATCTCCCGCAGGCGGAACTACCGGAATCCCGACTGTGGGATCGAACTGCGGAATCCTGGGTCCTCCGGCGGCTGCGGCCACGACGTCGTCGGGAGTATCGGATGGAAGTTCCACGCCCACTCACCTCCGGAAAGTCCAGCTGGTCAGCTGATCAGTGGTGGCTTACGCCGATCGGCATTGTCCTGATCCGATTGCTTCTCTATCGACCTGACCACCTCGTCGGCCCACTGTTGATTTCGGCCGTCGAATTCTGCGCGGTCCCGGCGCGCGATACCGCGTCCGACCAGGATGGCAATCGGAATGGAACACACGACCCATACGAGTAGTACGCCTCCGACAATCCACCACATACTCAGTAATTGTGCCCGATTCGCCGACCGTTGTGCTCCAGGTCGAAACTTCTGCCCGAATCGTGGCGTTCAATTGAGGTGAGCTCGCAGGTCAGTAACGATCGGCGTCGACGGTTTCGCGGACCTTACGGACCTGATTCCAACCACGAGCGGCGATGCCGAAGGCAACAAGCGACATCAGATCCGAGACCGTCAGACCGTGTTCTCGATTCAACGACCACAAGACCTGACCTTCCAGCGGGCCGTTGAAGAAGAGCCACGCCACTCCTGCGCAGACGGTCGCAACAACACTGGCCTTCGACGGCTTCATCAAGCACACGGTGCTGGTCACGAACAACAAGTTCATGAACACCAGACCGTAGAAAATTCCGATCATGCGACTCCCCCCGAAGTTGGTTCGTTCAGCTGCGGTTGAAGTTCAGGTACGCCTTCGACGGAGTCGGGCCGCGCTGACCCTGGTACTTGGATCCGGCCTCGGAGCTTCCGTAGGGGAACTCTGCAGCGCTCGACAGCTTGAGCAGGCAGAGCTGCCCGATCTTCATTCCCGGCCACAGCGTGATCGGCAGGTTTGCGACGTTGGACAGCTCCAGTGTGATGTGGCCACTGAAACCCGGGTCGATGAAGCCGGCAGTGGAGTGCGTCAAAAGGCCCAGGCGCCCGAGGCTCGACTTACCTTCGAGGCGGCCGGCCAGGTCGTTCGGCAGTGAGCACACTTCGAGAGTCGAACCGAGAACGAACTCGCCGGGATGAAGCACAAACGGCTCGCCCTCTGCTGGTTCGACCAGGCTGGTCAGCTCGTCCTGGCGCAGTGCCGGGTCGATGTGCGTGTACCGCGTGTTGTTGAACACCCGAAACAGACCATCCAGGCGCACGTCGACGCTCGACGGTTGCACCATGGAATCGTCGAAAGGGTCGATACCCAGACGTCCAACGGAGATTTCGGCACGGATGTCACGATCGGAGAGCAGCACAGGTAGAGGTTACCGGTTCTGCGGGCAGTGCCGACCCATCGATGGGTGCGATCACACCGTGGTTACCGAACACGATGCGCGGGTTCTGGACTCCCACGGCAGAGCCCAGCCCCACCTGTCGCGAGTTCTCCATCCCGACAGGCTTTCCCGCGCATAACTTTTAGACGAAGATCCACCAATTGTGCCGACTTCGACACGCGCCTTCTCTTCAACGACGGCCAGTGATACGTCTGCTCGAATGCTCGTCTGATAATGTTCGGAAAGCACGTTGATCGGCGGTGAAAACACGTCCGGTCGGCTGCGACGCCGATGTAGTTCAATGGTAGAACATCAGCTTCCCAAGCTGAATACGCGGGTTCGATTCCCGTCATCGGCTCCACCGATTCTCCGCAGTTCAGAGCCCTTTTGGGGCAGGCGAACTTCGCTTGTTTGGGCCCCAAATCCTGTGACAGCTACACGGCAGGTACACAACCTCCTCCATTCAGTGATCAGTCAACATGCATCCAACGCAAATCGGGGTGCTAGCCTCAATCTTTCATGAGAGGCCCCTGGTCGACCCGTGTGCAGTCGGGATGCTGCCAGATTCCACTTCTCCGGAGTCGTGTTCTTTCCGCTCGTGCCAACAAGATTCACCGTGATTTAGGTCGGTGCCGGCAACGCCTCCAGCCTTGCCAACGCTGCCGTGATCAGTCCGGACCACGGCGCCCGCTCCGATAGGCGCAGGCGCGTTTTCCGAGCATGGCGGGCGAGGCGCCCGGCAATCGAAAACAGTCGCAAGCGGAGTCGTTTCGGTTCCCACCGCCGTGCATCACTGCTGGCCAACGCCAATATCTGCATACATGCTGTCAACTCGGAAGCGAGCGTGACGATCGCCAACCAGATCGCATTCTGCGCGAAACCGTGCAACGGCAAGTTCGTCGAACCCGTGTCCTTGGCTGTGCGGATTCGGTCTTCCCAGCGAGCCCGACGACGGTGCCGCAGCTCCAAGGTTTGCAGGCTCCCGACGACTGTATTGGTCACGAACGCGGTCAACCGCAGACCGTTACGGTCGGTCAGCAGTTGAGCGCCGGGATGGGGTCGTTCTTTACGCACGATGAGCCGCATTCCTGCAGGCCAGCCCGGCAAGTGGACGAGCCCGATCAGTTCTGCGACCCGGCTCCGTCTCGGATGCCGCTACCCGAATCGAGTGCCGGTATCCACAGATCTTCGGGAATGTCATCAACCGCCTCTGCCATCGCGTCGGTCAAGGTGAACCCGACCGAATACGACAATCGCCGGGCGGTCAAATATTCGAGGAAGGCATGGGTGCCGCCTGCACCGTCGGTGCGGATCAGCACTTTCTTCCCGACGCCGCCGCTGGTTCGGAACGGCAACTGCGCCAATGCTTGTCGGGTCACTTGAATGTGGTCGGCAGCGGTATTGGAACCGGCGTTGCCTGGCCGCAGCAGGAAACTCAAGGGTTCACCTGTGCCGTGTTCACCGTGGTCGACGAACGCCAAAAGAGGATGGAGACCGTAGCCCCGCTTGAAATTCGGCGCAGTTTTCTCTTTCTCCGAATGGGAGGTCACGAGGGTGGCATCGAGGTCGATGATCGATCTGCCGTAGCGCACCCGGACGCCGGGAACCACAACTCACGCAAGAATGCAGGTCTTCTCACAATCACAACTGTGAAAATACCCAAGTCCGTCAAAAATCACCTTCGAAAAGCATCAAGTACGTATTCTTCCTCAGTATCGGACAGCCCTAACCGTAAGTCCCAATGCACGACCATCGGCCTGCACATTAAAAACCCTCACCGACCTACATCTTGTGCCTGCTCGGATCATCCGTGGTTCGACTCATACACTCCGGATCCGAAAGAGCCGGATAAAGCTCGAAGAAATACCCCAGTTTGGAGGACTGTCACATTAGCGCCGCGCTACCTCCCGAAGATCTTAAAAACCGGCAGGTTGGCCCCAATTCGATAGAAGGCCGTAGGTGCCCAGAGTCGAAACCTTATTCCTCGCAAGCACTGCAGCGTCTTCCTTGGTTATGACGTTCGGAGCTACGGCTTCTCACGCAACTCCCAAACCGGGCAACTTTGGCGGAGGCGATTCTGGTGGACCTTGGTTGGTGGACTACAACTCCTCAAATGGCCTCGGATATATCAGGACAGTCACCTCATTCGGTCCAGGCTCGCCCGCTTACATTGCAGGTCCCAATTTCGATAGCAGGACCTCTGCCCTGTATGCAGTAGCGAATGCTGCCGGGCCCTAGACGGAGAGAGGAGGTGAATTTGAAATGAATAACGTCCTCTTTGCTATCGTCAACGTGATCGTGGCGATGGCGAACGGTTCCACGATCCCCTTCTCAGTAGAAGGCGCAGGGCCACTAACCGCACCCGACTTGTAGAAAAGATCGGCCGACCGCATGTGGATGACAGTTTCAGCTCTGCCTGAAACTTGCATATCAGCAGATGCGTGGATCGTGCGGTGGTCACAAACACAATCTCCCCTAACTGTCCAGGAAGGGGAGATTGTGTTTGACAGGTCCCAAATAGTCGGTGGAGGCCGCCCCAAATAGGATCAGCAACCAAATGTCACAGCGACGCCGGTTTGATCACGCGAGTATGCACCGTGAGCAGAATTCACACAGAGGTCGATATAATGTGCATCTGCTCAAACAGCATTCTCAGCTCCAGGTGATCGAATACGTCTGCTGGCGCGAGTGCCCTTGCCACGTTGAGGCAGCTACCGATCTCGGACGCGAGCGGGAGCTGTCTCCGATGTTGACCACGATGGACCTGTACCTAGTTGGCACCGATAAATTTAGTCGTCGACCAGGTAGCCGGTGGAAACGCTTCGGTCTTCGGCCTGATTACGGGCGGCCGCACTATTTGGTGAGGATCGGTCGGTCGCCTCTTGAAATGTAATTGGCGAATCGTTCAATTCCTGCTTGTGAGAAGCTCCCTCGGCCTGCGCGTTTCAGTGCGGCTTCGACGAATGGGAGCGGTTTCCTGCGGTATGTGCGGTAGATGCTGTCGAGTACTGGTTGCAGTGCCCGGCGTGCGAGGTCTGCTGTTTCCGGGTCTGAACCCCCGAACTTCACTGTCACATTCGGCATAAATACCCCTGTTGGTCGAGTGTCCGATTCCCTGGTCGGAAGCGTACGTATCGGGATTGCGAATCAGTACAGAAACACCAAAACGGGGCGCTAAGTCCCTACTTGCGGTGGATGCGATTCCGTCTTTGGGTTGACGAAAGGGGCCCGACCGCGGCGTGCGGTCCGGCTTCTGTTCTACGACTCCGGGTTACGCCCCGAAGCCGAGGCTGCGGTTTCGCCTGCTTCACGTTGGGTGGCGAACTGCCGATGCTGACGGGTGTTTGCGTCAACGCATAGCAAACTCCCCAAGCTACAACGCCCATGCAGAATGACCCCCGCGACATAGTTGCCGTCATCGAAGAGGTGGCCGAATTCATTGAGGCGATAACTACCGGCCACCCGAAGGTGCCCCGTCCCGTGGTCGACCACCTAGATCGGCGGTTCCACGGTTCCGCAGAAGCTCAATGCCTGTGCGCAGCGCCCCGGGGATCTGGAAGTCGTATCTGGTCTGCATCCAAGCTGTTCCATCAGCCTCTGCGATGAATATCCCGATGGGTAGCGCTCGGAGACCCAAGGCATCGGTGCCAGATTCCGCGATCTCATTGCCAACATGCCCCACGACGTTCTATGGTTCATTACATGAGTAATGAACCAGTGAACACCGGGCGTCGATCATCGTGATCGACGACGGACGACCACTGTTCCAGCAGATCGCCGAGCAGATCGAAGGCTCGATCATCGACGGCTCACTGCCGGAAGACGGGCAGGTGCCCTCAACCAACGAACTGGCGGCGTTCCACCGAATCAATCCGGCGACGGCAGCCAAGGGCCTCAATCAACTCGTAGGCGAGGGGCTCCTCTACAAGAAACGGGGAATCGGAATGTTCGTCACCGTCGGCGCCCGCGACGCACTCAGGTTCAGACGACGAGAAGCGTTCGCGCGCCAATACATCGAGCCGTTGGTCATGGAGGCCGACCGCCTTCAGATTTCCCTCGACGAACTCAAATCCATGCTGGACGACAGGAAGGCGGACCGATGAACTCAAGCACGACAACGACCAAGTCGCACGTCAGGCGTTTCGACGAAACTGAACTCGTCGCCTCGATGCGAGCAGTGAACAGAAGCTACGGGGACGTCGATGCGCTCTCGGACGTCTCGTTCGAGATCGGCCAGAACAAGATCTACGGCCTGCTCGGCCGTAACGGCGCAGGCAAGACCACGATCATGCAGATACTGACCGGACAGGACCTGCACACCAGCGGCGACGTCGAGGTATTCGGCGCTGCCCCTTTCGAAAATGCCGACGTCCTGGCGAACGTGTGCTTCGTCAAGGAAAGCCAGACGTACCCCGAGGACCTCAAGGTCAAGCATGTACTCGTCGCCGCCGGCCATCTGCTCCCGAATTGGGACCACGCGTTCGCCGAGACACTGCTCGACGATTTCCAACTTCCACTGTGCCGCAAGGTGAAGAAGCTCTCGCGCGGCATGCGGTCAGCGTTGGGAGTGATCATCGGACTTGCCTCCCGTGCACCGCTCACGCTCTTCGACGAGCCGTATCTCGGCCTCGATGCCGTTGCACGCCAACTCTTCTACGATCGTCTGCTTGCCGATTATGCCGAACATCCTCGCACTGTAGTGCTTTCGACTCACCTTATCGACGAGGTAGCCAATCTGCTCGAGCACGTGATCGTCGTAGACAGCGGCCGGATTGTCGTCGACGAGGACGCAGACGCACTGCGAGGTCGCGCCGTAGTGGTATCCGGCCCCTTTGATGCGGTGGATGCCGTTGCCGCGTCCGGAAGGGTCCTGCGCCGGGAGACACTAGGCTCCCACAGCCGAATCATGTTGCAGGCCGATGTGACCGAGACCGAGCGAATCCGACTGCGGGAGGCCGGAGTCCAAGTGGAACCGGCATCTTTGCAGGAACTTGTCATCGCGACTTCGACGCAGCGCAAGGAGATCACCGCATGAGCATCGCAACGACAGCGCCACGGACGGTCCCGAAGGCGCCCACCCGGTCCAGGATCGGTTCCGTCCTCCAACTGCACACGGTCGCGTGGCCGTTGCTGATCGCCTGGCCGGTGGGCATCCTTTTGATCTCTTTCCTCATCAGCTTCACCATCTACGCGATCGTCCGGAACGATGAGGGTGAGGGATTCACCGGCAGTGTGTTCTCCGTTTACGGTTTCGTGCTGGCGTTCTACCTCCAGTCGATGACCCAGACGTTCCCGTTCGCACTCGGACTCAGCGTGACTCGCCGCGAGTTCTTCACTGCCACCACGATAATGGCGTTGGCACAGTCCGCAATCTTCGCAATCGCGCTACAACTGCTGTCAGTGGTGGAGTCCGCCACCAACGGCTGGGGTGTGCACATGCGCATGTTCGGCATCGCACGCTATTTCACCGACAGCGCAGCCGTTCAGTTGCTCGCGCTGTTCGCGACGCTGCTGCTGACCAGTTCGATCGCAATGCTGACAGGTGCGATCTACCAGCGATGGAGGACCACCGGTCTGCTCGCCTCTCTCACCGGTCTCTTCGGTGTGCTCGGCCTGTCAGCGATCGTAATCACCTGGGCCAGCTGGTGGCCGGCGATCGGTTCGTGGTTTGCCGATACTTCCCGAGTGGTGCCGATGGCACTACTTCCATTGGCCCTGGCCATCGCCTGCATAGCCGGAGCCTGGGTCACTTTACGTCGAGCAACGCCCTGACCGAGTAATCATGTGCGACGCCAGATGTCGCACCGTGTCCGAGTGCCCCTCGGATCGACACCGTCCAGGCAGTTCGGCCCCTTCCTCAGCCCAGGGAGGGGCCGAACTTCACAACAGGGATATCGCGTCCCCGGGGTCCCCTCTACTGCCGAGCCACTCGCTCGACAAAACTCGAAGCACGCAGCACCAGTTCATCTTTCCGGTCCTGGCGCGCAGCGCCGGCATCGTAGCCGGCATACGGGAGCGGGGGGTCGTTACGAACATTGGCCGAGCACTGGAAGTCTCGGCAGATCAGTGTTCCGACTGTGCTGCCACGTCGACCAGCGGGCCCGGCCAACTTGGCGCCGTAGAAGACGACCTCGTTGGGAAGGCGCGTGTCACGGCACCAGGAACACTGGGCACGCGACCGCGGAGTGGCTTGCGCTTGAACGAGCAAGACTCCGATGATCTCCCCGTCGAGTGTCGGGACGATCGCGTAGGCGCGTCGGCCCATTTTGGGATCTCGCCAGCCCAGATAGTCGAGAGCGTCGAAGTCGATGGTGTCGAAGCCATCCGGCAACGTGAGATCAGTCTTCTCCTTACGGCTCGCGTTGACGAGGCTGGAACGGGTAGATGTATCGGTCAAAATGATCATGGGTGTATGCCAATCGTGGATCGGTGAAGGTGGGTACAGCTCATGGCCCGACCAGCACCTAGTGCTGTCGGGTCCGAAATGCGCTATCTGCTGCCGGCGAAGACGACGCCGACAACCCCCTCACGCCCATGGGGCATCACGATGTCCACACCCCGATGGTAGCCACAGGTCCTCGACACGGGCCACTCGATTTATCGACGCACTTCATGCGTGAAATGGCGCGGTGAATCAGTCACGCCAGACCGCCGTGAACTCGTACCAAGGTCCGCCGAGGTGCTTTGCGGAGAAATCGTCGAACCCCGTTGGTGCGCCGCTGGGCGAGTACACCCATCCACTCGTGGTGGTGAACATGCTGTCGTTGTCGATGAAGTAGACCTCATCGGGACGTACGACATGGGCACTGCTGATCTCGAACTGGCCGATCTCGAGCTCTTCCACAGTCGATCCAGGCTGCTCCAGGAGAGCAATCGCGACGGTCTCGAACTCTCCGCTCTTGTCGAGGAAAGTTGCCGGCGGCATCAACAACACCGCAGCGACCGCGGCGATAACGGCAACCGGAGAGGGCAGGATCCACCACGACCACCGTCGGTCCTGGCCGAGAACGTAGAGCGTACGAACCGCCCACACCAGACCAACAACGATCAAGGTGAGCAGAGCCGCAGCGCTGACGAGGAGAGGATCGAACCACCTGAAGTCACCGAATGGCGAAGGCCACCACCCGTAATGCCGGCAGACCAACGCAATAAGCGGAACAACGGTGAATGCCAAAAGAATCGGCCCCGGTGGCTTGGACGACTCCGGAGGGTCAGCTACCAACCATTCACCCAGCGACTTCGGCCTTCTCATCACCCCACCGTATCTGCAGGTCATGGCAAACTCAGCTACACGGCGAATACCTTTGCAGTACAAGCACTCTCGTTCCACCCACAACAACCAACGCCGCGATCGGCACTCTCGCCGCAACCGACACAGATGGACAAACCTCACAATCCGCAGATTCAACGTGCCGATCATGCGACAATCGGACGGTGAACGAGACCGCGAGTGGAGTTTCGCACCCGTACCGATCGCGACTGTCGACCGTCGGCATCCTCTTCGCCGCCGGCCTGCTGTGGTCCACTCCCCTCTCCGCAGCCACGCCCACCGAAACCGGGCCGGCCAGTTGCGTACCATTCGGAACCGCCCAACTGCCACCCGGCGCACCCTCGGGAGGCGGACGAGTCGGGTTGGAAAACCTTCCGTTGTTCAACGGCACGGCCACCCCCTCTTCCATTGAGATTCGCACGCCAACAACCCAATTCAATCGATTCTGGGACTTTGCACTGGTCGACCACGACTTACTCGCTCGTCCGCGGGCACCCGGCGAACCAACGACCGAGCCATGGCGTTTCGTGCCGATGCCCGAATGCCTACGTGGACGACTGGTCGGGATATCACTGGACGACGACGAACTCGTCGCAGTCGACGACAACGGCTGGATTTACACGATGGACAACGCCTCCCAGGACCCGCTCGTGTGGAACTGGACTTCCGCGTGGGGCGCGCCCCTCTGGAGTGGTCCAGGCCGACAACTTCCGGGAGACCGGCCGAACGGGTGGGCGCT
This sequence comes from Rhodococcus sp. IEGM 1406, assembly GCF_030056745.1. Classification (NCBI taxonomy): domain Bacteria; kingdom Bacillati; phylum Actinomycetota; class Actinomycetes; order Mycobacteriales; family Nocardiaceae; genus Rhodococcus; species Rhodococcus sp. IEGM 1406. The sequence goes on from NZ_JASHKO010000005.1 coordinate 623,175, forward strand.
GAGCGTCTCGTCGCCCTGGGACAATCAAACTTTCATCGACATCGCGGGACGGATTCACTTCGTCGGACTCGCCAAGATGACGATGATCCCCACGCTGACCGCGGACGGCAGCCGAATAACCTACGCAGACCCGTGGCTGCCCAACGACGACAGCTACGAGATCGGCGGCCCGCTCGGCGGGCGATTCCAGGCGGACTCGCTGTCGGCGGCCGGATCAACCACTTTCGTGATGAACAAGCACGGCGACATGTACACCCGCACATTTGATTTCGATTCTTCGGGATCGGACTCGATCTTCTTCCGCTACAGCTGGGAAGATCAGTCGGACAAGCCGTCGGCACCCAACCTCGTGGCCGAAACGCTGGACCGCAGCACCGCCGCGATCCAACTTCCGGCACCGGACTGGGTGCACCAGCCCAAGATTCCCGGTGAAGTCACATCCGCGATCAGTGTGCACTCACTCGGCCCCGGCCCGAACCGGCGGGAGTTGCGTGTCGAGGGCCGCCGCGGCGCCGAATCCGGTTTCTGGCACAAGGATCTCGTCGGGGATGCTTGGGAGTTCACGCCGACTGGCGCGTCCCTCCTCGGCACACTGATCGAAAACGCGCCGACAGACCGGTCGACGGATACCCTGTCCCCCGCTGCCCCCTGGCACTTGTCCACGACCTTGCCCGCCCGCGACGGCGCCATCGACGGTCAGACTCTGATCGACATCGGGTTTCCGTACTCTGTGGTGGATCCGCGCATGCTGGACGCGATCGGCCAGTACGCACAACCGTCCGGATACCGACTGGACGTGGACCATTTCGACCCGGTCGCCACCACCCGGACCGCGACCGTGACTGCACCGGATGGCACGGTTCTTCCGGTCGTCCTGCACACCGCCGACGGACTACGGATGACTCCCCGCGCATCCGGCCTCGATGCCGATCCGCGCCACCTCGTCGGGGCAATCGAGATCCCGTCGGACGCGTACGCGGATCGGGCATCGAACCCCGCTCTGAACGCGTTCGTGCAGGACTGGATGCGCGGAAACCCCATTGCCGCGATCACGCTCAGCGCCACCGACCACGACTTGGTGATCCGCTAGCCGAAACCAGCGCCGTCCACCGTGTCGCCTCGATTAGGCTCAGCAGATGGTCGACACCACACCCGACGTGCCGATATCACCCGTCGACGCTGCGAGCTTCCAGCTCGGTGTGGATGTCCAGCCGTACCTGGTCACTATTGCCGGTCTGCTCTCTCCGGGCGGCTTTGTCGACAGCGACGGTCGACCGGATCTAGCGCATCTTCACCGAACACTCGCCGCGCAGATCGCGCAGGAACCGTTGTTGCGGCAACGACCGATTGTGCGGCATGGGTCATGGTGGTGGACGGAAAGCAACATAGAGGTCGACCTCCATGTCTCACTGGAGGAACGCGGTCCCACCGAACCCGACTTCGAAGCGGTTTGTGGTCGACTTGTGATGCAACCCCTTGACACCACCCGACCGTTGTGGCACATCGCATTGATTCCTGTAGCTCGAACTGGTCAGTGCGGCATCGTCATTCGAGTGCATCATGCGGTTCTCGACGGCGCCGGTGCCAGCGACCTTTTCGAGCGCTTGTTCGCCTCGCCTGATTCGAAAAAACCCGACCCAGGGGCGCCACCAACGGCGAAAACCGGCCACTCCCCCGAGCCACACATCCCCCAGAAGGCCAGTTCCCTGGACCTCCTCCGATTTCGAATCGGGACGTTCCTACATCGGCCGATCCGATCACGGGTACTCCTCGGCACAATCGGCACCACTAGATCCATCGCTTCCGTCAGCACCCGGACCGCTCCGGTCGTGCGCGGTGCGCAAAGTGTGGGAGGCACATTGAACGATGCCTACCTCGTTGCAGCGGGCACCGGACTGCGATTCATCCTCGAAGATCGTGGCGAGTCCATTCCGAAAACGATCGCCGTATCGGTCCCCGTCGCAGTCACAGCGATCGGAGACGCACGCAACGCCGTCGGATTCATGATCATCGACCTCCCACTTCAAGAAACAGACCTGGAACGTGCCGTCGCAATCGTCGCGAAGCAAACTGCGGCCGCAAAACCGTCCGCACGTGCGGCAGGAACAACATTTCGGTCGCCGCGTGTAGCCGGCATCTTCGACAAATTCGCGAAGCGACAGCACATGATCGGTGCAGTGGTGTCCAATGTTCACGGACCACGCGGTCCGCTCACGCTCGACGGGGCAGCGCTCGTCCAACTCTGGCCGCTCGGCCCGTTGGCGGGCAATGTTCGAATCGGCTTCACAGCAGCGTCCTACAACGACAAATTCTGGATCGGAATCCAGACCGATGCCGAGCATCTCCCTCCGGCAAGCAAGATCGCGCAAGCCGTAGAACGAGCTCTCAACGAAATAGCCAGCACCACAAGCTGACTGGTACTTCATCACACTCGTTCGAGTCGGATCGAACCGAGGCATCTGCGGATTTCTCAACCCGGGTGTCCTGATCCAGCAGGACTCGAGTGATCGCGTGATCACCGAACAGTCACGCCCCCAGATGCTCCCGAAAATCTAGCCGAAGTTCAGTCGAAGAATCTGGCACTCAAGGTTGCAGAGTGCCAGATCGGTTGGTTATCATGTTCTCGCACAGTGAGTTCGGTCGCCGTCGAGGTGACGGTGGCCTTTCTTAGACGATACGGGAGGTGTGTTGCTGTGCTTCGTTTCGATCCCTTCACCGACATTGACGCGATCACCAAGTCCTTGCTTGCTACCGGAACCGGCAGCAACCGAAGTCCACGTTTCATGCCGATGGACCTCTACAAGATCGATGATCACTACGTCCTTCACGCCGATCTTCCCGGCGTCGACCCGGGATCGGTGGACGTACAGGTAGATGGCTCGACCTTGACCTTGACCGCGCACCGCAGTGCTCTCTCCGAAGATGGAGTGACGTGGCTGGCCAGTGAGCGTTTCACGGGAACGTATAGAAGGCAGCTGTCCATCAGTGAGGACATCGACTCCGAGCGGATCGTCGCCTCGTACGACAACGGCGTGTTGACCGTGAGCTTGCCGATCGCAGAGAAGGCGAAACCGCGGCGGATCGAAATCGCGTCGGGGCCGCCGTCCAGCACTGCCAACTCCGAGGCAGAAACTCAGGGACAGATCGAAGCCTGACCTGAACGGCTTGGCACGAAATCGACTGTACAAGAACCTTTCATCCAGGAGGTCCACTATGCCCGCGCCAATCATGGCCCCCGCCGCAGCTCTGGCTGAACCGGTCGTCTGGAACGAAGATCCGCAGCGACAAAGGTGGTGGACGCGCATACTCGCGGCCGGCTCGCCGGAGAATTCATCCAACGACGAATTTCAACCCTGACAAGACCCGACCGCGATCGCCGAGTGCGTTCACCCGCAACTGAATTGAGGTCTTCCGTCCGCCTATTCGGGCGGACGGAAGGCCGTATTCAGTCGTCAAGCCCGGGCGAAGCCTGAGGATCGTTCCACGACGCAAGCCGAAGATTCACCAACCTCAGCTAGATGAAGAATCGCCCGAAATGGGCGGAGCGGGACGAAACACTCACACAACAAGGACGAAGCGCGCCGACACCGGCCACCCGTGACACGTACGGTTACAACGCATACACACATCGTATAGCCGGAATGTCCGGATTCATTGGGCCCACCGCAGTGTTTGATGCCAGAAAGTGACAACAGCCTGACGAATTTGGGAGCGCAGCATTTGTCATTGCCATCACAGCTTTGATTCGCGCTCGCCACTGTCATCGAGGATCAAGAACTCGATCTTCGCCCGCTCCCCGTCCGCATCGAAGACGTTGTCGCGGTCTGAGACACGCGCGATCAGTTCCGTCAGTGCCGCATGGATCGTCGTGTACAGAAATGCACGCGGGTCGGACACCCCCATCACGTCGTCAGTGTTCATCTGAACCTGCGCCGTAGCGGTACGCCTGCCCAGAAACACACGCGGAAGCCGGATCCCGGTCGGATCGGTCACCACGGTGATGTCGCCACCAACGACAACAAACAGATCGAAGTCGTACTGCATCGCGATGCCCCTCAGCCGGTGTCTGAGCCGACTCAACTCCTCAATGAAGTCGAGCGGCACCGACGGTCCACCGAATACTGTTCTGAACGTGACCCCGCGAGTCATCGATCTGCCCCCTTTACGAATCATCCATTTCAGGATCGAGGGCCATACCCTCTGTGTCCCCCACGCCGAGTGCTCGGGCATATCGACCGGCATACCGCTCCAGTGCGACTGCTGAATCAGCCTCACCTGCCCATTGATCCGGAATCACGGTGCCGTCACATGCTGTTCGCGACACTCGCGCCTCGGAGAACTCGACAGCGGTCCGGGTGAAGGAACACCGCACAAAACTCGTGGCCGCCGAGAATCGTGCGCCGCCGAAAGTGCACTCCACGAAAGAGGTATCGGCGAACTGCGCACCAGGCAGGTCTGTGTCGTCGAATGCACATCGTTCGAACACAGTATTGGGCACGGAGCGGAGCCCGCGTGCTTTGGCTCCAGTGAAATCGCAATCGACGACCCTCGGTCCGAGCGCCAGACGCGAGAGCGTGGCACCCCGGAAACTGCACCGTTCGAATCGGCGATTGAAACGGGTCTGTCCGGTCAGTGCCACGAAATCGAAACGACAGTCGAATAATTCGGATTCGAAGACGGAGATCGCACCCCGAGCGAAACTCAGATCAATCCGTTCCAACGTGAGATACCGGATGTCCAATCCACCGCTACCCGCTGTCAGGCCACGCACGTCGATCAGCCCGTCATCGGTCTCCGCCCATGGGGAGACGAGAGTGTGGGGCGGCTTGACGATCCGCGACTGATCGAGCAGCTGCGCCCGTAAATTGTCGACGCCCTCATCTGACCAACGTCGACGTAGGGAGGTGATCGCGGACCGGTTCACGGGCTCAATAGTATCGGCAAGATCCCCCGCGATTGGCCGTGGCTGCCCAAGAAGCGAACCGCCACGCATCAGCACTTCGGTAGGAATCACTTCTCGGAGCGCACAAACAGCCGGACCGTGAAATACACGGCCCGGCTGCAGCGCTCACACGCACCAACTGGAACTCGGAGTTAACTCGGGTACTGGAACCGGTCGTATACGAATCTTTGACTCACCCCAGGATCAGTATCGAATTATCCACTCTCACAGATTGACTACGTCGCCCACAAAGATCTGGTCGGGATCGGCGATCTGTGGATTGATGTCCCACAGCTGCTGCCAGGTGAGACCTCGTTCTGCAGCGAGGCCGAACAATGTATCACCGGCCGCAACGACTACCTCTTCGCCAGACGCTGGAGCCTTCGACTCCGGAATGCTCTCTACCGGTGCAGATTCGGCTGCCTCAGAGTAGACGACGGGAACTGGCGCCGATTCCGGTGCGGATTCGGGTGCTACTTCCGGTGCCGGCACGGGTGCGGGTGCGGGCACGATACTCGACCCGGTATCGCACGCCCCGATCGAACTCAGGAAGGACATGGGATCGACGGCGCCACCAGTGTGAATGCGGAGGTGCAGATGTGGACCGGTGGAGCTACCGGTGTTACCCGTTGCCCCGATCTGGTCGCCTACCTCGACGTGCTGCCCCACACCGACCCAGGTTTCGGAGAGGTGGCCCATCTGAATCTGCTCGCCACTGTCCGCTTCCAACTGGATGTACGTTCCGTATCCACCCGGATCATTGGGTCCGGCAACAGAAATCGTGCCCGATGTCGGCGCGTGAAGCGCGGTGCCGACGTTGACAGCGAAGTCGACTCCGTCATGTCCCGCGTGGTACCCCTGCGAAAGTGATCCGCTTACCGGCCACTCCCAACTGCAACTCGCCGACCAGCCCTGCGCACCGGCGGTACCTGCATTGACAACTGCTCCGGCCCCCACAAGGGCGCCCAGTCCTGCAGTTACGGCGATGAATCGTTTTGTGCTGGAAGGCTTGTGTTTTCTGTGCTTACTCATATTTTCCTTGACTGATGTGCTCGGAGCCGGCGCAGGCTCTACCGCCAGACAGCACTCAGTACGTGCTGAGCTACGCGGTGCATCGCACCGAGACTCCGTTGGAGTGAAATTTTCGGATTGCGCCATGGAGAGAAGTACGGTGACCACTCTCGAACGCGATCGCGCGCATAGACCCGCAGGTCTGTATCTCCTGGTGACAGCACAGGAGATACGGGTTCCACTTCGAGGCAGTGCCTGAATCGATCGTTGATCGAGGACTACGAATGCCGGACCGAACTGAGGGCATTTTGTTCGAAGATCGACAGGGTGGGTGTCTACCCGGTTGGTCGGAAATGGGGTGGAACATGAAGATCCTTGCGTTGCGGATGAGGAATCACCTCATACGCTGTCGCTTCACGACGCTCCACGCCACGGTTGAATTACCTGGGTACGTACCTGTTTTTGCGCTTTCGACCCGACCGGTCGATATCAGGCGCCACTTCATTCCACGGCATCTGGTGAAAAAATCAGTGCCTCACATCACTTCTGGAGACGATACCGCGCCTCGGTCACCCGGCACGTCAGCGTTACCGAGATGGGACATACAGCTGGCATTGCTGCTACACGCCGAACGGGAGACCAGTGCACGTTCCGGCATCGGAAACGCGCGCTGATCTCCCGTCAGGTCGATCTACTAGCTAGTGCATCTACGGTTTGAGCTACTTCTCTGCTGCGTGATGGGCCGCGATGTATCCGTAAACCAGCCCCTGGCCGATCGTCGCGCCGGCGCCTGGGTAGGTGTGACCGAATGCGTTGGCCGCGGTATTGCCGATCGCGTACAGGCCGTCGATGACGCTGCCGTCCTCACGAAGCACGCGTGCATGCTCGTCCGCCTGCACACCGCCGCAGGTGCCCAGGTCGCTGAGCGTCATCTTCACCGCGTAGAGGGCGCTCTTGTCGAGCTGGCGCAGATTCGGGTTCGGAGACACTGTCGGGTCGCCGTAGTACCGATCGTATGCGCTGCCGCCGCGACCGAACTCCGCATCGCTACCTGCAGCAGCGGCCTCGTTGAACTTCTGGAAGGACTCGGCAAACGCATCCTCGGGGAGACCGACCTTGCGGGCGAGTTCGGCCGGACTGCTCGCCTGGTGCGCGATGCCCGACTCGAAGAACGCCTGCGGAAGGGGCTGACGGGGGAAGATACCGCCTGCGAACACGTAGCTGTTGCGGTACTCCTGGTCGAAAACAAACCACATCGACTCGGCCGGATCGCCAGCCTTTTCCCGTTCGAGCACGCGCTGGCCGAACGACATGTAGTCCGTCGCCTCGTTCACGAATCGACGACCGGTCTGGTCGACGATGAAAGAGCCGGGCAGCGCACGCTCTGCGAGCATCACCATCGGCGGGCGGCCCTTGATGCTTGCCACCGCGGGGAACCACCAGGACTGATCCATCGATCCGATACCTGCACCGAGCTCTTGTGCTGCCTCGATCGCTTCGCCGGTGTTGCCCTCTGCGCCCAGGCTCTCATGCTCACCGAGGCTCTCCGACTGGTACTTGTGGCGCCACTCCATGTTGTGGTCGAACCCGCCGGCTGCCAGGACGACACCGCGCCGAGCGGTCACCGTCACTTCACGTCCGTCTTGCACCACAACTGCACCCGTTACGCGGCCGTCTTCGGTGATGAGCCGAACCAACGACGTTTCCGTCCACACCGGGATACCGGCCTGGACCACACCGGCGAACAGTCCGGCGGCGAGCGCCTGACCGCCCGCGATGTATTCACGCTTGAGGACGTACTTGCCGTAAACGCCTTGCGCCAGGCGGCGGATGATGCGGGGAAAAGCCTTGCTCGGCTTCTTCACCATCAGGTTCATCCACTTGTAATCCGCACCCGTCACCGGCATCGGCAGTCCGGCTTCCATCAAACCGGGGCGCAGGCGACCGCGTTCCGCTCCCAGTACCGACGCGTCGAACGGCAGGCACTCGCAGGTACGTCCGGCGGCGCTACCGCCCGGCAGTTCGGGGTGGTAATCGGAGTATTCCTTGGCCCAGAAGAACTTCATGGGCGTCGTGCGGTAGAGCATGTCGACAGTGGCCGCACCGTTGTCGACGAATGCTTCTCCTCGTTGGGCAGGGGCAGTATCACCGACCACCGAACGCACGTATGTCTTCGCTCGCTCAACGGTGTCGCCCGCACCGGCTTTCGCCAAGATCGGGTTGGCAGGCATCCAGAACGCACCACCGGACCGCGCCGTCGAACCGCCGACGTACTGCGTCTTCTCCACGATCAGCGTGGACAAGCCGAGTTCGTTCGCGGTGAGGGCGGCAGCCATGCCGGTACCGGACCCGATCACCAGTAGATCGACAACGATGTCCTTGGCTTGTGTCGCGGGGGGTGCCTGATTCTTAGCCATTGAACAAATCCCTTCACGTGGTTATCGACGTAGAACGCTAAGGCAGTCGCGGCGCAGAAGGTTCCGGATGCCCAGTCAGCGGGACATTGCGAGTGGATTGGCGAAAAACAGCTCCTGCCACGGTTCGGACGTTGTGGCCGTCTCAGCAGAACTACGCCTTGCCCTCGTCAACCTTTAGGCTGCTCTCGTGACGACAGACTCCGGCTTCGGCATCACTGACGAAGCGCTCGGCACCCTTGTCCGCGGGCACTACATCTTGTCCGACGGTGAGCGATTGGACGACGACTACTACAGCCTGACCTGCAACCTCGACGGGCGAGCCGTCGGATTTATCGCCCACTCACTCGAGCCTGACACCGTACGCGGCATGCTTCCCCGCCTACGCCACGTCGTCGACCAGCACCAGGCTCTTCATCGTCTGGCCGTCGAAGCGATTGTCAACGAATTCAGCGAAGAAGCTCCGTCACGAGGCGAAGTGATCGATGCACTGCGCGATTAGGTCCTCGAGTCCGTCGAGATCTTTCCCGACAACTGCGATCCTCGTCTCGGACTATCTGCTGACGTTCCTCGGCACCGATGAAGAATAATCATCTGCATGAAATGGAACACCCCTACAGAGACCGGCTGGTTCGTGAACCTTGCCGAAGGTGGTTCGGCCGTATCGATATTCGATCCGTCGGGGAGCGTCCAAGGCGAACTGATTCCCGCACCCGACGACGAATTGGAGAGCGTTTCCGGCGGGCGGAAGAGGAAATCGTCAACAGCCGAGCAGGATCGACCAAGGCTCGCATTCCGCAAAGGCCGACCTGCATCACTTCGATTGTCCGACGGAACGATCGGGACTCTGATCGACCAGAGACCCAAGGCCATGCGCCGCAAGAACAAGCTGTGCGAAGTCGATATCGCGGGCAGAAGATACCTCTTCGTTCATTCATCGGGCCGAAAGGCAACAGCCCGACGTGACGGAATCGCATTGGCTCACATGGAACGTGGGCGATGGTCCGGTAGAAGTATCGTCACCAGAAGAACCCTCACGGCAACGGACACCCTTGACGAATGTGTCCTGACTCTGTTTCAGAAGGTAGTGACACCTGGACGTACCGGTGCCTTCGATCAGGTTCTGACCGACCTCAGCAACATATGACGTGCGACACATTCGGTGGATCTCAACCGCACTCGAGATACTAACTTTCAACTCTTAGGTCCACGGACATGCCTTGGACGCAATGAGTTTCACATCTCGGATCGGAAGGCTGAAGCCAGATCATGGTCAATGTCGACGCTTTGAACACGCTCGCCCGACGATTGTCGCCGGGTGCGATGATCACAGATCCAGATCTACTCCAGTCCTATCGGCAGGACTGGAGTTTCGATCCCGCAGCCGGCACTCCGATCGCCGTCGTACGTGCTTCGACGACGGCAGATGTCCAGGAGACCTTGCGCTTCGCCAACAGTAACAATGTCCCGGTCATTCCACGGGGCGCCGGCACGAGCGTCGTCGGCGGATCCACCGCCGTCGACGGCGCTATCACCCTCAGCCTCGAGCGAATGAAATCTATTCGAGTGGACGTCTCGTCACGAACCGCGATCGTCGAACCAGGGGCAATCACCAATGACGTCAAGGCTGTTGCCGCACGCGAAGGTTTGTACTATCCACCAGACCCGTCGTCTTATGAAATCTGTTCCATCGGCGGTAATGCCGCCACCAACGCAGGCGGACCGTGCTGCATAAAATACGGCGTCACCAGTGATTACATCCTGGGTATGACGGTTGTGCTGCCTGATGGATCCGTCGCCGAACTGGGCGGAAAACGGATCAAAGACACCCCAGGGCTTGCATTGACCAAGCTATTCGTCGGCAGTGAAGGAACGCTCGGTGTGATAACCGAGCTGACGCTGCGACTCATCCCTCAGCCTCCGACTCCCCACACATTGGTGGCCTTCTTTCCACTCATGGCCGACGCAGTTGCCGCTGCCCGAGATATCACAGGTTCAATACGCCCTTCAGAACTCGAAATCCTCGACAACGCAGCCATCAAAGTGGCGGAAGAATTCCTCAACATGGAACTGGACACCGATGCCGGAGCACTCCTGATCGGGCGATCCGACGCCGGTAACGGCGCAGAGACAGAGATGAAATTGATGAGCACTCTCTGCGAAAAGCATCGAGCCACAGCTACATACGCTACCGACGACCCTCACGAAGGCGAACTGTTCATCCGCCCCCGCTATGCCGTTTACGAAGCCTTCGAGCAGAAAGGGGTGGTCATCGGCGACGACGTCGCGGTACCCATCGACAGACTCCCCGAGCTAACCGACGGTATAGCCGACATCGCGAAGCGCTACAGCACCACCATCGTCAGCTACACCCACGCCGCCGACGAGCTCACGCACCCAGTCCTCAACTACCCCGTCGGAGACGTGGCCGCCGCTGAATCCGCCTCCGCGGCACGACAAGAAATCTATCAACTCGTGAGCACTCTGGGCGGATTCGCAGCAACAGAATATGGTGTAGGACAAGACAAACGAGATCGCTTGTCGAACTCGCTCGATCCCGTCGTCAGCAAACTGAACAGGACCATCAAGAACGCTGTCGACCCCAACAACATCTTGAATCCGCGCGTTCTGATCCCCTCGAGCGGTTCGACGGACGGCATCTGACGCCGCTACAGGTATCGAATAGCGACGAGTACCTGAATTCTCCTGTGCAACCGGATATGGTGAGGCTGTCGTCTTCAATGCGGCGGTGCAAGAAGGGAAGTTACGACCAAGACGTTATGTCGGGGAATAAGCAAATCGCCTGGATATGGCTGGAGGCCTCCGTGATGAATCTCGTTCGCCGACTGAGCGTCTGCACATCCGTCGTGATCACGTCGGCTCTGACGTCGGTAGCGCTCGCATCCGCTGCGGTGACCATTCCATTCCAGATCAACCCTGCGCCGTACGGCAACCCGAACGGCAGCTTCGATGCGCCGGCGGTCCGCTGCGTAGCTGTAGTCGGCGAACTACCCGGCACAGTGACGATCACCGGGGGCAAGGAAGACCGCTGGGGATGCCTGCTCTCGTCCGAAGTGCGCTGGCTGAACCTTTCGACCGGGGTCTCCGGCTCCGCTCGTCTCTCGGACGGTCTGAACGGAGTCCCGGCAGGGGCGATCGTGCAGACCGGGACCGGTCAAGTCGCTGTCGCCGTGACGTCTGTGGCCGGATCCATCATCACCCCAGGTGTCGCATCGTTCTACGTGCCGTAGCACCAGAACTCCGCATCGCGGACGCGGTGGGGCCTAAGGTCCTGTTTACCGACCCGTCATCCCGGTTAGCCTGAAAAGACGCTACCGAGAGGACTCTCATGACCTCGTCAGTGCACGAAACGATCGCAGTGGATCTGGATTTGATCGACCTGTACAAAGACCTCCACGGCAACCCGGAACTTGGATTTCACGAGCATCGAACATCCAGTCTGGTGGAAGGACATTTGACAGCACTGGGATTCGACACGACTACCGGCGTCGGGACAACCGGAGTCGTCGGAGTCCTGAAGAACGGAGCGGGCCCCACAGCGCTGCTGCGTGCGGACATGGACGCCCTCCCGGTTCGGGAAGAAACCGGATTGGACTACGCCAGCACCGTGACAACGACCGACGACCAGGGGAAGACCGTCTCGGCCAGCCACGCGTGCGGCCATGACCTGCATACGACCTGCTTACTCGGTGCAGCCCGGATCCTCTCGCAGGACACGACGACCTGGTCCGGCACTCTTGTCCTCGTCTTCCAACCGGCGGAGGAACTTGGCGCGGGTGCGCAAGCCATGGTCGACGACGGACTGTTCGAGCGATTCCCGAAGCCCGACATCGTTCTCGGCCAACACGTATCGCCGCTACCGGCAGGCACGATCGCCGGGCACGCCGGCCCCTCGTATGCGGGATCGGACTCACTTCGTGTGAGACTGGTCGGAAAGGGCGCCCACGGATCTATGCCGGAGAACTCGGTCGATCCCGTGGTCATGGCGGCCGAAACCGTGTTGCGTTTGCAAACTGTCATCTCACGCGAGGTCCCGAGTACTGCAACAGCTGTCCTCACCGTCGGCTCCATCCATGCTGGAGATGCCGCCAACGTCATTCCCGGCGAAGCAGAACTGCAACTCAACATCCGCAGCTACGACGCAGTTGTGCGTCAGCGCATCCTGGATAGCGTCGACCGCATCGTCCAGGGCGAAGCGGCCACCGCCGGCGCTCCCACCCCACCGACCATCACCGAGACGGAGCACTTTCCGATCGTCGTCAATGACCCGGCGGCGCTGGACAAGACACTCGATGCCTTCGCCGAATGGTTGGGGACGAACAAGATTCTCGATCCCGGTGCGGGAGCAGGTAGTGAAGACGTCGGCATTCTCGCGACCAGTGCCGGTGCGCCACTGTCGTACTGGTTGTTGGGCGGTACCGACCCTTCACTGTTCACGACAGGTGACATGACCGATCCGGCTTTGCGAACCGTGCCGTCGAACCACTCCCCGCACTACGCTCCCGTGATCGAGCCGACCCTGACCATCGGTGTGAACGCCTTGATCGTCGCGGCCAGGACGTGGCTCCCAACTCCCTAGTGTGTTGCGGGTCCGCAATCGATCGACCGTCCACACGATCAAGGCTGCAAACGCGTAGGCGCCGCCGAGAATACTTGCAGCGCCCCACCCTGCCGCGTCGAAAACCATAGTGGTGGAAACCGCCCCAGCCGCGCTGCCCAACGAATAGAACACCATGTAACTACCGATGGTCCGCCCGGCCGATTCCGGTTCATCCGCGACGATCAGGTTCTGGCTCGAGACATGAACAGCCTGCACGGCGAAGTCCAACGCAACAACACCGACTACGAGTAACACCAGCGAGTGCGTCGCCTGCGCGTTGAAAACCCACGACAGCAAGAGAACGACCAACGACGCCCCGGTGACGCGTTGGGCTTTGCCTTGATCGGCCCAACGTCCGGCACCGATCGCGCCCAATGCTCCGACCAATCCGGCGATTCCGAAGAACCCGATCTGTGTGGTCGACAATCGCCATGGCTCCTCGCTCAGTGGTAATGCCATACCGCTCCAGAGCGCACCGAAGGACGCGAACAGGAACAGGGTGATCAGAGCCCTCGTGCGAAATAGTCGGTTCGTAAGAGTCAATGTCACGACCGATCCCATTGCACCCACGTACGAACCCCGATCCGAGTGCGAACGAGGGTCTTTCGGCAGCATCGTCAACGCGAGCGCCGCGATCAGGACCGAAATCAAGGTGGATCCCGCGTAGACAGCCCGCCAGCCTGCCAGATCCGCAACTGCGCCGGCGACAGTTCGAGCGAGGATGATGCCGACGACAACGCCGCTGGTGATCACACCGATGTTTGCGCCGCGCTCATCTGGGTCGCTGATTGCCGCAGCGTAGGCGACTACGACTTGAACGACGACCGAGAAGGTGCCTGCGACGGCCATCCCGATCAGCAGTTGCAGATTCGTGGCGGCCACAGCAACAAGCATCGTTCCTGTTGCAGCAGAGACGATCTGGATTGCGATCAATTTTTTGCGATTCACGAGATCGCTCAGTGGCACCAACACGATCAACCCCACCACGTAACCCATTTGGGCGAGCGCGACTACGAAGCCGAGGCCGGCCGGAGGGATGGAAAGATCTGAACCGATTTGCCCGAGGAGCGGCTGTGCGTAGTAGATATTGGCTACCGAGACACCGCAGAGCACCGCGAGCAACAGGCGAAGTCCACGCGGCATTTTGAACTTGTCCCGTGCGTTCTCGACAGATTGACGTGCAGTCACTTCCACCTCAATTTGGTTGCGTTTTGATACCATTTGAAGACTATGTCAATACAGTTTCAAAACGCAACCAATGAGGAACCCGATGCCTGATCGCACGCAATGGACGGACCCACACTGCCCGACGGCCCGAGCGGCCGACATCATCGGCGACAGATGGTCGCTGTTGATCGTGCGAGACGCCTTCGACGGGTCGTCGAGGTTCAGTCAGTTTCAGCGAAACCTGGGCATCGCAAAGAATATCTTGACGGACAGGCTGAAAACCCTTGTCGAGCAAGGAATTTTCGAAGTCCGACCGAACGAACAAGGGACCCGCAACGAGTACGTCTTGACCGGACGCGGTATGGATCTGTTCATCGTGATCACGAGCCTGCGGCAATGGGGAGAGCGCCACGCCTTCGATGACGGTGAGCCACACTCGATCTTGATCGACGACACCACGGGCGATCCGGTGCCCAGGCTTCGACTGATCAACGCACGGAATATCGACCTGGACCCGGCAAGTACACATGTGGAGAAGGTCGAGGAAGGTTGACCCGCAACTCGCCAGATCGGTAGATGGGCGCACAGGATTCGAAGTTCGCGCATACTCCGATCATGACTGTCGATCTCGAGTTTTCCTGGCCGCAGTTTCTCTGGATTGCATTCATCTTCGTCGGCGTACCCACAACTATCGGCGCAAGCATCATCTGGACAATCTGGCGTTCGGAACGAACTGGCGTGGAGCACTCCACGACCGCCCTCGACGCCGGGCGCACGGGATCGGGCCCACTCGGACTGTGGCGCACCGGTCTGTTGGCCTTTGCGCTGGGCTTTCTGTCTTGTGTGGGCTGGCTCAGCTGGTCAGCCGACTACAAAGGCGGATTCCGCGGCCCCGGCCTGCCTGCCCCGACGCAGTTTCCTCCCTGGCAGGTGTTTGCCTGCGGATTAACGGTGATCCTCGCGTGTTTCGTTTCCGCGCATCGGTCGCGATGGATGAAGGCAGGCGGCCTGACTGCAGCTGCCGGCACGGCTGCGGGATTCACCACAGCATTCAGTATCGACGCCAGTACTGATGTCACCGGACAGGCAGGCGTGGGCGTCGCACGGTCCACGATCGGATGGGGCCTCACCCTTACCGCACTGATGCTTCTGCGCGGCAAGTGGTCGCGACGAGGATGAATCTATTGCTCAGTGCGGTTCACCCGCGGCGCGTTTCAGTGGCGCGGGCAGTGTCGTCGAGGTGGCAGTCGAATCTTGACGGAGGAATTGACGTGATGCCCAGGCGGATCAGTATCGCGAATAGTGCTGCATCTCCTCACGATCGGCAGCGCAGATGCACTTTCGATCGAGACCGCGGTCGGCTGTCACTGCGCAGAACCGAACGCCGAGCGGATCGTGGGATTCCATACTGTGCTGACACGCAGGGCAGATGGACGGCGTGTTCTGATCCGCGTCTGTCGACTCGGCTTGCCCTGGTGCATTCGACACATCGGACGGGTTCGACGCCATACAGGCGCTCCAGTTCTCGGCCGTTCGACCACAGACCGGGTTGGCGTCGAGGACGACATGGCTTGACCGCGCATATACGAATGACCCTCGACGTACCCCCACGCTACTCGCTTCGGCGCACCGGTTTGTACCAATTTCTGCCACGCGACAATCACCGTCGAGCAGGATAGAACTACAGCACGCACCATTTCCGTGCAGCGTTCGAATCCGTGCAGCATCCGAAGCGAAAGGGCTTCTTGTGAACACTTTCCAACGTGTATCCGCCGCCGTCAACGTAGTGGTCCAACCACTGATCGGCGCTCCGATCGTGGGCAAATTACTCGGCCGTTCAATGACCGTCATCACCTACGTCGGCCGCAAATCGGGACGTACCTTCAGCGCGCCCGTGTCCTACAAAAGAAAAGGCGACCATGTGACGATCGGAGTTGCCATGCCGGACAAGAAAAGCTGGTGGCGCAATTTCTATCCGGAACAAGGCCCCATCGTTCTCCAACTGGACGGTATCGATCGTCCTGGCGAAGCCCTCGCACATCGAAAAGGCAAGGGAGTTTACGTTTCGGTCGAACTCGCGCCTACGGACTGAAACGATCGAAACGGCACCGGCGCAATCACATTCACTTCACACTGATCGCCTAGCCGTACCTCGGTGATCCATATCTCGTCGCGATCGGGACCTTTGACTCTGTGCAATCGACACTCGGTCTCGCACCGTTCGACGCGGGTTTTTTGTCGACCGTTTGACGAACAACCCGTCCTTGCCAGTACATTACCGTCCGGTAACATCGATGGCAGGCGCGAGCTGGAAGAGGTGACCACCGTGACGATCGGCATCTATCTGGTCGACGACCACGAGATCGTCCGTCGTGGATTGGCAGACCTGTTGAATCAGGTATCGGGATTCAACGTTGTGGGCGAGGCGTCGTGTGTTCGCGAAGCTTCGGATGGAATACCCGAATGCCGACCCGACGTGGTCGTCATGGACGTCAGACTTCCCGACGGCAACGGTGTGGAACTGTGCCGGGAACTGGCGTCGACCTGTCCGGAAGCGGCCACGTTGATGCTCACGTCGTACTCCGACGACGACGCCCTACTCGACGCCCTGATCGCCGGCGCACGCGGATTCGTCCTCAAGAACATCCGCGGCCACGACCTGGTATCCGCGATCCGTACGGTCGCCACCGGCAAATCGCTGTTGAACACTCAGGCGGTGGTCGGTTTGGTCCGGCGCATCCGATCCGAGCAGGAGTCGGGTACTGCGGCAGCACTGTTGACCGATCAGGAACTGTTGATCTTCGAGTTGATCGGCAAGGGGCTGAGCAATCGAGAGATCAGCACGCACGCGGAACTCTCGGAGAAAACAGTCAAGAACTACGTCTCACGCATCCTCGAAAAACTGGGTCTCGAACGTCGAACTCAGGCTGCAGTTCTGGCGACAAAGCTTCGTGCGGGCACTGCTCACCCGGATCCATCGGGACAGGCGACCACACACCTACTGACGCCGTCCGGTTCACCATTCTCCGCCACTACAGGCACACACCATGCCAGGTAGCCGCGACGCGCTCATGCTCAGCCTTTTCGGCGACATCGCCGGAAGCGCAGAGCTGACTGCCCTCAACCCGACTGCAATTCCCAAACTGCTCAGTGCCGTACTGACCGTCGGGTCCACCCTCCAACTCGACGAAACGCTGCAACAGATAGTCGATGTCGCAAGACATGTGCTCGAAGCGGACTACGGTGCGCTCGGCGTGAAGTCTCCCGACGGCCGCTTGTCGCGCTTCATCCATTCCGGTTTGAATCAGGGGCAGGTTGCCAAGATCGGGCATCTTCCCGAAGGTCACGGACTGCTGGGCCTGGTCGTTCAAGAACCTTGTCCGGTTCGAACCGACCGAATCGCCTCACACCCGTCCTCGGCGGGGTTTCCAACCAATCACCCACCGATGGACACGTTTCTCGGTGTTCCGATCTTCGTCAGGGGCGAGGTGTTCGGCAGCATCTACCTCGCGGACAGCTCGGAACGGACTGCATTCGACGACCGTGACGAGGCCGTACTCCAGATTCTGGCAAACGCTGCGAGCATCGCCATCGACAATGCGCGTCTGTTCGAGGAATCCCAAACGCGGGAAGCGTGGCTCAAGGCCGTCGCCGCCGTAAACGCACGCCTGCTCAGTGGAGGATCTCGCGACGAGACACTGGCCGAACTGGTTCGCACGACGCGCCGTCTCACCGACGGCAATCTGGTGTGCATAGTTCGCTACGACCTCGGCGAAGGGCCGGGTGTTCACGTCGCAGAATCCCGGACTCGCGGGACGACCGTCTCGGACGGCACAGTTCTCGATCTTTCCGGAACCGTGATCGACGAAGCTGCCCGCAGCCGGCGAACGATTTCCGCCCCCAGCGCCAGTGCTGTTCCGGCACTGCATGTTTCCAGCGAGGAATCCGTCGTCGCACTCCCATTGTCGGGAACCTCGTTCGGCGGCGGCGTCCTCTTCGCATCACGCCGCAGCGATCGTCCGTGGGGCGTCGATGAGATCGAGCAGCTGACGGCAATGGCCGACATCGCCGCTGTCACTGTCGAATTCGCCGAACAGCAACGAAAAGAGCGACTGGTCGACGTCCTCGAAGATCGAGACCGAATCGCGCGTGATCTTCACGACCACGTCATTCAGCAGTTGTTCGCCACCGGATTGAGTTTGCAGGGGGCATTGCAACGTCCCGGCGACGAGGAAACCATTCGCACGGTGTTGGACAACTCCGTTGATCAACTCGATCGAACGGTCCGCGAAATCCGCACCGCAGTCTTCGACCTCCACACGAGCGAGATGTCGACTCCCACAAGCCTGCGACGCCGATTACTCGACGCCGTCAACGGTCTGTCCGGTCACTCGTCGATCACTCCCAGCGTCACTTTCGAGGGGACCATCGACAGTTCCGTCCCGGCTCGACTCGCCCCGCACGCCGAAGCCGTTGTGCGCGAAGGGTTGAGCAATGCTCTGCGGCACGCCCATGCCAACGCCATCGACGTCACCATCCGGGCAACGGAAGATCTTGTCATCAGCATCGTCGACGACGGTGTGGGAATCGACCAGGCAACCAGAATCCACGGTCTCGACAACCTGGCGACCCGCGCTCGTCAGTGCGGCGGCTCGAGCAACATCACCAGCGAGAACGGCGTCACCGAATTGGTGTGGCGAGTTCCGCTGAGCCCCAGGCGAAGTCCGTTGTCAATCCAGCACCGTTGAGCGTCAGAGCGGATCCAGTTGGGCCTTGAGCAGGCAGAACTCGTTACCTTCTGGATCGGCCAGGACATGCCATTGTTCCTGCCCCGTCTGGCCGATGTCGGCCGGCCGCGCACCAAGACCCAATAGGCGTTCCAGTTCGGCTTCCTGATCGCGGTCGGTGGCGTTGACGTCGATATGCAGGCGGGGCTTACCCTTCTCCGGTTCGTCTCTGCGACTGAGGATGATCGTCGGCTGCGGACCGCCGAACCCTTCGCGCGGGCCGATCTCCAGAGAACCGTCGTGCATTCGATCGAGCACGACGAAGTCCAGGACCTCGCACCAGAACCGCCCCAGAACCTCAGGATCCCGGCAACCGAGCACCAATTCACTGATACGACATGCCATGACAACTCGCTTCCATCCGCAAGGACAACTGTCTTTCGACCGTACCGGACCACGTGATCTACGCCATGCCGCCCTGTCCGATCCTCGGGACCTTTTCCCCTCGTCCGAGGTCGTGGCCGCCGCGATCATTGCGTTTATGTTCCACAGTCCCAATAATTCTCGGTATTTCGTCACGTCGATGCACACAGGCGGCCGTCGTGGTTGATCTCGCGCCCCGGCCGGTCGACGAGGTCGATATCCACCTCGGCGCAATTCCCCGGACCGCTCCGAAGGGTTCGAAACTGGTCGAGATCCTGAGGACCACCGATCACAAGATGATCGGGCTGATGTACATCGTGACATCGTTTGCCTTCTTCCTGATCGGCGGACTGATGGCGCTGCTCATGCGCATGGAATTGACTGTCCCGGGAATGCAATTCCTGTCAAACGAGCAGTACAACCAGCTGTTCACCATGCACGGCACGATCATGCTCTTGCTGTACGCGACCCCGGTCTTCTTCGGATTCGCCAACTACCTCATGCCGCTGCAGATCGGCTCGCCGGACGTGTGTTTCCCGCGGCTCAATGCGTTCAGCTACTGGTTGTATCTCTTCGGCGGCCTGATCGCCTCCGCCGGGTTCGTAACACCCGGTGGTGCAGCAGATTTCGGCTGGACCGCTTACGTGCCACTCACCAGCGAACTCCACTCCCCCGGTATGGGTGCCGACCTGTGGATCATCGGGCTTACTCTCGGCGGCGTCGGCACCATCCTCGGCGCAGTCAACATCGTTTCGACGATCGTCTGCCTACGGGCCCCCGGGATGACGATGTTCCGCATGCCGATCTTCACGTGGAATGCGCTGGTCGCCAGCATGCTGATCCTCCTCGTTTTTCCGCTGCTCGCTGCTGCCTTGATCGGGCTGTGGGTGGACCGGCACCTGGGAGCGCATTTGTTCGACCCCGCGACAGGTGGAGTCATGTTGTGGCAGCACCTGTTCTGGTTCTTCGGCCATCCCGAGGTCTACATTCTGGCGCTTCCGTTCTTTGGCATAGTCTCCGAGATCTTCCCTGTCTTCAGCCGCAAGCCGATCTTCGGATACACCGGATTGGTCTACGCAACACTGGGAATTGCAGCTCTGTCGATCGCTGTGTGGGCGCACCACATGTACGCAACCGGCGCCGTTCTCCTCCCCTACTTCTCGTTCATGACCTTCTTGATCGCAGTTCCCACCGGAGTCAAGTTCTTCAACTGGATCGGCACGATGTGGAAGGGGCAGTTGACTTTCGAGTCGCCGATGCTGTTCTCCGTCGGCTTCCTGGTCACATTCCTGTTCGGCGGACTCTCCGGCGTAATTCTCGCAAGCCCGCCCCTGGACTTTCATGTCACCGACTCGTACTTTGTTGTCGCGCATTTCCACTACGTCCTCTTCGGAACAATCGCGTTCGCGACATACGCCGGAACTTATTTCTGGTTCCCGAAAATGACCGGCCGGATGTTGGACGAGAAGCTCGCCAAGATCCATTTCTGGTTGACTCTGATCGGCTTTCACGCGACATTTCTCGTCCAGCATTGGCTCGGCGCTCAGGGTATGCCTCGGCGGTACGCGGATTACCTGCCGTCGGACAATTTCACTCTTCTCAACACGATCTCGACCGTCGGCGCGTTTGTGCTCGGAGCCTCGACGATTCCGTTCATCTGGAACGTTTTCAAGAGCTATCGGTACGGACGGATCGTGACGGTCGACGATCCCTGGGGATTCGGAAACTCACTCGAATGGGCGACGTCCTGCCCTCCACCACGACACAACTTCACCGAACTCCCCCGAATCCGCAGTGAGCGGCCGGCATTCGAACTGCACTACCCCCACATGGTCGAGAGGATGCGCGACGAGGCGCACGTCGGACTGCTTGGCCACAAGCCGGTTTCCACGGTAAGCACAGAGGTGAAACGACATGAATGACGGCACGAAGTATCGAGCTTGGGCAGAAAGTCAGCAGGTTGAACGCCGAGCGAAACCCGGCCATCTCCTGATGCCGTTGCTCGTCCTCATGTTCGCAGTCACGACGCTCGTGTGGTTGCCTCTGACAACTGCCGCTTGCTCGATAGTAGTTGCAGGATTGCTGTTCGGCATTGTCCTGCAAGCCAGTTCGCATTCAGCAGAACCTTCGACAGACATAACGCGAGGAGCTCGGAATGACCTCCCAACTTTCGACTGACGTCTTCACCTCGGAGTGGTCCGCAGACGGAGCGGTCGTCGTGTGCATCGATGGATCCCCGCTGCGCACCGACGTGATCACGTGGGCGGCCGAGTTCGCGCATCGCCACAGTCTCTGGATGCGAATAGTTTTCGTAGCTCCGAACTCCGCAGATCCGAACACCGGCGATCCAAATACCTCGGCATCACCGACCGGCCTGTTCATGGAAGCCATTCAGATCGCAGAGTCGGTGTCGCCAGATCTTCGGATCCGGACCGATCTGATCTCCGGGGAGAACACCGCAATCCTCACCGCGTTGACGTCCGAGGCCGCCTTGATCGTCAACCCCTTGATCGTCACTCAACAGGACGATCTCACTGCACCCGCCCCGGCATGTTCATTCGCAACAGTCGGAACTTCGTGTCAAAGCCAGGCTACGGCTGATCTTCCCGTTGTCGTCGGTTTGGACGGAAGCGCCTACAGCGAAAGTGCTCTGGCCATTGCATTCAAGGAAGCCGAGGCGGCGAACACCGAACTGGTCGTCGTGCACGCTGCCCCGCCGGAGGCCGAGCTGAGTCGAAACTTCGAAGCCGGGCACGCGCCCCAGCATTCGACGCCGCTGACGTGGCAACTGTCAGGTTGGGCCACGCTCTACCCCGGCGTCACCATCCGACAGATCGAGTTCGACGGCCCCTCGGTTGCCATTCTGGAACAACTCTCCACCGAAGCAAGGCTTCTCGTCGTGGGCCGGCGCGGCCGAGGTTCGTTCGACGACACCGCTCTCGGCACAACGAGCAGTGCAATGATTCGAAAAGCTCACTGCCCGGTCATCGTTGCGAGCGAAGCCTGAATTGGATCCTCGCTCGGTCAGAAGCCGTAACTGTGGATGGGTGCGAGCTGACCGGCGTGGTGGGCTTCGATCACGAAACGCTCGTGGTCGACCAACTTCTCCGGGAGTTCGTCAACCGGCCACCACCGCAGATCTGCAGATTTCAACGGCTCCATCCGGCGTGGTTCACCCGACCACGTGCGGCATTCGTAGAAGAAGTCCACTCGATGATCCACCGGGTCGAACCCTTCCGCATGTCGGCGATGCAATACGGTGAGTGGCTTCAGTTCCGAGGAAAGCAGCTCCACGCCAAGTTCTTCCGCGGCCTCCCTGACAGCCGCATCGAGTGCCGACTCCCCCAGTTCGACGTGTCCCGCAGCAGCGTGAGCCCAGTATCCGTCCATGAAACCGGTGCCCTCACGCAACTGCAACAGCACCTCCGGCCGTTGCGCCGGGTTGCTTCGACGAAACATCACGTACACCGCTGGTACCAGCGCAAATTGATCGGCCACATGACCACGCTATCGTGCGGGAAACGGCGGCGCCCCGCGAGAACAAAGCTCGCGGGGCGCCGTCGGCTAATCTGCTGAATCAGTTGACGTCGAACCTGTCGAGGTCCATCACCTTGGTCCAGGCGGCAGCGAAGTCCTCGGCGAACTTCTGCTTCGCGTCTTCGCTGGCGTACACCTCGGAGAGTGCGCGCAGTTGCGAATTCGATCCGAAAACGAGGTCGACCGCAGTTGCCGTGTACTTCGGATCTCCAGTCGCCCGATCAACCCCGTCGTAGACGTTCTCATCCGTCTTCGACGGCTTCCACTCGGTACCCATGTCGAGAAGGTTGACGAAGAAATCGTTGGTCAACGTCTCGGGACGGTCGGTGAACACCCCGTGGCCGGTCTTGCCGAAGTTCGCGTTCAGCGCGCGAAGTCCGCCGACCAGAACTGTCACCTCGGGCGGGGTCAGCGACAGCATGTACGCGCGGTCGACCAACAGAATCTCTGCCGGAATCTTCTCCCCTCCCTTGAGGTAGTTCCGGAATCCGTCGGCCCGGGGTTCGAGTACCTCGAACGAGTCGACGTCTGTCTGCTCCTGAGTCGCATCCGTACGTCCCGGCGTGAACGAGACCGTGATGTCTTGTCCGGCGTTCTTCGCGGCCTGCTCGACTGCCGCTGTACCACCCAGAACGATCAGGTCGGCAAGTGAAACCTTGGCTCCACCAGCCTGGTTGAATTCCTGCTGAACTCGCTCGATGGTCTGAAGCACCGCGGAGAGGGCTGCGGGCTCGTTGACTTCCCAGTTCTTCTGCGGCTCCAGGCGAATTCGAGCACCGTTGGCGCCGCCGCGCATGTCAGTGCTGCGGAAGCTCGCAGCCGACGCCCACGCGGTCGATACCAACTGTGAGACGGACAGCCCGGAATCGAGAAGTCGACTCTTGAGGATCGCGATGTCCGCGTCCCCGATCAGTTGATCATCGGCCGAGGGAACCGGGTCCTGCCACAACTGCGGTTCGGGAACCCACGGTCCAAGGTAGCGCGTGACCGGTCCCATGTCGCGATGCAGGAGCTTGTACCAAGCCTTGGCGAACTCTTCAGCGAATTCTTCGGGATGATCGAGCCAACGCCGTGTGATTTTCTCGTACGTCGGATCCAGGCGTAGGGAGAGGTCGGTGGTCAGCATCGTCGGAGTACGTCCGGCCGTCGAATCGAACGGATCCGGGATCGTGCCGGCCCCCGCGCCATCCTTCGGGATCCACTGCCACGCACCCGCCGGGCTCTTGGTCAGCTCCCAGTCGTATCCGTACAGAATCTCCAGGAAAGTGTTGTCCCACTTCGTCGGAGTGGGAGTCCACACGACCTCGAGACCACTGGTGATCGCGTCCTTACCCACGCCCGTACCGAAGGCGCTCTTCCAGCCCAGTCCCTGTTGCTCGACGGGTGCGCCTTCCGGTTCGGGTCCGACGAGGTCGGCCGGACCGGCACCGTGTGTCTTGCCGAAGGTGTGGCCGCCGGCGATCAGCGCGGCCGTTTCCACGTCGTTCATCGCCATGCGAGCGAAGGTTTCTCGGATGTCGCGGGCGGCCGCTACCGGGTCCGGTTGTCCGTTGGGTCCTTCGGGATTGACGTAGATCAGGCCCATCTGAACTGCGCCGAGCGGTCCGGACAGCTCACGGTCTCCGCTGTAGCGCTCGTCGCCGAGCCAGGTGTCCTCAGGACCCCAGTAGATCTCCTCGGGCTCCCAGATGTCTTCTCGGCCGAAGCCGAAGCCGAAGGTCTTGAACCCCATCGACTCCAGAGCGCAGTTGCCTGCGAACACCAGCAGGTCGGCCCAGGAAACCTGCTTTCCATACTTCTGCTTGACCGGCCAGAGCAGGCGACGTGCCTTGTCGAGGCTGGCGTTGTCCGGCCAACTGTTGAGCGGGGCGAAACGCTGAGCGCCTTGACCGCCACCGCCGCGGCCGTCTGCGATGCGATAGGTGCCGGCAGCATGCCAGCTCATACGCACGAAGAGTCCGCCGTAGTGTCCGTAGTCGGCCGGCCACCAATCCTGCGACGCCGTCATCAAGGCAATGACGTCGCGCTTGAGCGCCTCGACGTCGAGCTTGGCAAATTCCTGCGCATAATCGAAGTCGGCTCCCATCGGATTCGACTTGGACGAATGCGCATGCAAGACAGAGAGATCCGGCTGATTCGGCCACCAGTCCCGGTTGGTTCTCGGACGATTCCCGGTCGGTGTCGGAGACGGGATCGCGGGGTTTTCACTTTCGCTGGTGCTCGCGGTGTTTCCATCGTGAGCAACCGGGCAACTATCGGACACGGTAATCCCTCCATGAGCGAGTAGAACGGACTTCGATCACGGGTGTGATCGCAAACTCTGAGTTGTCGAACAGTCGGCACACAGGCCCCAGTAGATGACCTCGGCTTCATCGAGGACGAAGCCGTTGTGCGCCGACGGCGTCAAGCACGGTGCCTCTCCGACTGCACAGTCGACATCTGCAACGACCCCGCAGGACCGGCAGACGACGTGATGGTGGTTGTCACCGACGCGAGACTCGTACAGCGCCACCGATCCGGACGGTTGGATCCGCCTGATCAGCCCGGCGTCGGTGAGAGCGTGCAACACGTCGTAGACCGCCTGCCGCGACACCCCTGGCAGAACAGCCCGCACAGCATCGAAGACAGTCTCGGTGGCTGCGTGTGGGCGTGCATGCACAACCTCGAGCACCGTGACTCTGGGACGAGTCACGCGAAGCTCAGCGTTACGCAGTTGGGCTGCATAATCCGGCGTCGAAGGCACCTTTCCACTATTGCGCAATCTTCTGGACTGAACCCAGACTTTCGCGAAAATCCTCGCCTACGCGGATTTGCCGACCGATTCGTCAGCGCTCCGAACAGGACGAACGGGCCCGGGAATCATGGGAGATGAACTGGGGGTAGGTCTTGTTGCGCCAGTCGCAGTTCAGCGGCGGCGATGACGCCGGGGAAGTAGTAGTGCCCCTCCGGCGACTGAACAAGAGATGCAGCGTCGATACCGTCGACTTCCCATACGTCAACCGCGCCGCCGGTGTTGTTCATTCTGACAAACCAGTCCCGTTCGCCCTCGTCGCTGGCGAGGAAGCATCCCTCCTGCTCTGCTCGTAGACTTCCTGCGATTCCGCGAGCTGAGCCCATTCGGCGCCAGTCCAATCCATACCGCTGAATCGACGCACGGTTCAAGGCGGAGGTGACGTGGTAGCGGGTCGACATCGTCCAAAGGTAACAATCTTCCGTTTGTTCCAACTACGGTGAAGGGGAGAATCCGCCGAGGTCAGGAGTGATCGTGCCCAAATTGGAGATCAAGAGGAAGTCACAACTCTCACGGCAGGAAGTCGCCGACCGACTCATCGCCCTCGGCCAGGCCCTCGCCAGTGGATCGGAAGTGGAACTGGGGTCGGGTGGGGACTCGATCGAAATCAGTGTTCCGGAACAGGTTCGGTGGGAACTCGAGATCGAAGTCGACGGCAACGAGGTCGAGATAGAAATCGAGATTCACTGGCGCGACGACCCTCAGGAAGAATCAGAAGAGAAGTCTCCGCCGCCCACCAAAGCAGTTCGTCGCAGCCGACCGCGCAAGAGCACTGCCAAATAGGCCAACCCGGGTGCGGTTGTCAGGCAATTACGGAGACGCCGACACCTCGAGAGACACAACGCGCAGCAGTGCTCGGAGATCACTTTCGATCCGTCGAAACAGTTGATACACAACGATGAAGCCCGCGATCCCGCCCAGACACAGCGCACGGACGGTTGCGTTGAGTTCCTCCCCTGCCCCGGAACCGACAAAACTGAGTCCCGCGATTCCCACCAGTGGAACCGACGCCGCGACTGCGAGGTAACGCGTGCTGCTCCGACCCAACGAGCGAATATCGCGTCCGTCGTCGCTTCGTAACTCGCCGTGTGACAACAAGATCGGATACAGACATCGAACCGAGTAGTACGTCAGGATGAAGAACGGATACGCGACTGCGACGGCGCCGCACACTGCCAGCGACGACATCAGGTGCACGTATGCTCGTTGCGGAATACCTCCGGCGGCAATCTGCAACGCAACTGGATATGCGATACCGGCCAGGACCCACAGACCGAATGCGATCACCACCGCGCGGTGTCCGACGTTCAGCGTCGCGGTACGCGCTTTGTTCAAGACCTCCGCGTTGTACGTCTGACCGTGACGCAGTCCGTGAGGCACAGTGAGCGCAAGCCGGCACCAATACAGGATCGCCGCGGCACCGAGCGAGAACGCGGCCACCCCGATGACCAGATGAACCTGCTCGAGGTGCTGCTGAGCCTGCGGCGAGAGTCCCGAGATGATCAGCATCTTGTTGTAGTAGTAGTTGTAGCCCGCCGCCAGGAGATTCGGAATTCCGATCGCGGCCAGAAGAATCGGCAGTGCCCACTTCCACAACGTCGAACGCGGGCTCCCTTCCGGTGGGTCCACCAGGTTCCGGGCAGACCGGTCCAGACACAGTGCGAACTGACGGGCAAGCTTTCGTCCGCCAGACCACCTTCCGTCTCTCTCGGGCGAAAGAGACTTCACCAGTACTCGGCGCAGCGCCGGCGGGCAGTCGTCCGGTAACCGGGCCTCGGCCGCGGGATCCACTCCACGCCGGCGTGCCTCGAGCGCCTTCTTGGGCGACGGTGGGTTCTGCCCCGTGCCGTCGTCCGTGAAAGGCCTACTCCCGGTGAGGAGTTCCCACAGCATCACGCCGAGCGCATAGATGTCGCTACGGGTGTCGAGTGTGCCGGGAGACCCCCCGGCACAGGCCTCCAACTGCTCTGGAGACATGTAGGCAAGCGAGCCTCCGACAAAGCAGGCAGCATCCTCGGTCGAAACCTCCTCGCTCGAACTGACGTTGAAATCGGCGAGTTTGGGAATGCCTTCGACACTGAGAAGTACGTTCGCCGGCTTGATGTCCCGATGTAGTACGCCGTGCTCACGCGCGTACTCGAGGGCGTCGGCCAGTCTCATTCCCATCCAGGCCACGGTCTCCGGCCACGACATCGCTGCGATCTCGTTACGTAAACTCGTCTCGCTCGGTTTCATCTCCCCCTTCTTCGCCAGGGTCTGATCGATGGCGTCGAGAAGTAGTTGTCCGGACCGCTGAGCCTGCGGTGTCACGCGGACAAGTTTGACCACGTCGAGCAAGGTCCCGCCTGGCACGTATTCCATGAACAGAACTCGCAGTGCGCGTTCCTCGAGCAGCCGTTGATCGAAGACGCGAACGATGTTGGGATGGTCGAGTTGGGCGAGAGTCTGCGGCTCGACCCCGACGTTGCGCGAGATTTTCAACGCAACCCACCGCTGCATCGACAGTTGCCGTGCCAGGAACACTCGGGCGAATGCACCGTGCCCGAGTACCAACACCAGTTCGAAATCATCGAGGCGCTGTCCGATCTCGAACTCGTCGAAACCCGAGAGCCCCAACATCATCACGTCTTCTCGACCGGCCATCGAATCACGGTCGAACAACCGCTCGAAACCCTCTGCCTGCAAAGGGAACTCGCTGAGGTACTCGGCCGCTACGACGTCCTCCCCGCCCTGCTTCCACAGCCGGAACTCCTCGTACAGAAGCTCGGCCGGTAGTGGCTCTTCGAGCAATTCCGGGTACTCGGCGCAATACTCCGTGAGTCGTTTCGGACCGTCATTCTTCAGCCAGCGGTACCCCATGTCGATTCCGACCAGTTCGATCAGCGCGCCCCGACGAATCTTGGCTGGATCGGGCAGATATTCACTCAGGTCGGACGGGGTTCGTCCCGCCTCCCAGTCCCCGACCAGGCGCCCGAGACCGTCGGCATCGTTCGATTCGCCGCGTACTACCGGCAGTGCGGACAGGCGCAACTCGGTGACGGCGCCCCGTTCGGTCAGGGGCCCGCTCGCGACTGTCGCGTCACTGGCCTGCGCACCACGTTCATTCATGAGTTCTGCTCCGCACCTCGAGCACGATGAATCGAGGCGACTCATTTCAGCGTAACCCCGGCGGTACCTCTGACCCCAGCGAATCTATTCGGCGTGAACTGCCGACTTCGTGCCGATACGAACGAGTTCTTCGCGGTCACCGATCTTGACGCGTGGACGTCCGTGCTCGACACCGAGGTCCTTTTCGGCGGCATCGATACGAAGCCATCCTTCCCAATCGACGGGAAACAGATCGCCGGCCGCGAGGATCTCCTCGATCCGGTTGCGATCTGCTCGGCGCCCGCCGAACGAATCCAGTTGGTGCAGCATCGTTTCGACTGTTTGGTGAGCGTCTGGCCGCGCCGCACCGATCAGCCCCGCGGCACCGCGCTTCATCCAGCCGGTCACGAACAAGCCCGCGGTCGGTAGACCGCTCTCGTCGACCACCGCGCCGTTCCGGTGCGAAACTATGCCGCGCCCGTGATCGAAGGGCACCCCGGCAAGTGGCGTGCCGAGGAATCCGATTGCCCGGTACACAGCTTGAACCGGATAGTCGGTACAGACACCCGAAGCGGTGACGTGACCGTAGCCGTCGGGGTCAGTCCGTTCGACGCGGAGCGCCTCGACTTTCCCGTTGCCGAGAATCTCCACGGGCTGTCGGTAGAAGTGCAGGTGAACTCGACGCTGGGCAGTTCGGTCGGCAGGCGCAGTGTCCGCGAAACTACGGAGTGTCTCGACTGCCAGTCGGGTGTGCACCAACTGTTTTGTCATCCGCTCGATATGCCGGTCCGGCGCGACATCGGCAGCATCGACGACAACATCTACGCCGGGTAGTTCACCGAGAGCGCGCAACTCGTTCGGGGAGAATCGAGCGTCGGCGGGTCCGCGCCGGACAAAGATGTGTACCTCACGAACGCGACTGCCGGCGATCCCTTCCCGAACTTCGTCGGAGACGTCCGTGGCCTGCAGCGGTTGCGCCTCGGCGAGGAGCATCCGCGTGACATCGAGCGCGACGTTGCCGCCGCCGATCACTGCCACCGACTCGGCGTGCAAGGGCCAATGTTGGGGGGCGTCGGGGTGATCGTTGTACCAACCGACAAAATCGGCGGCCCCGAATGAACCGGGAAGCTCGACGCCTGGAATGTCGAGTAGTGCATCCCGCGGCGCACCGGTTGCAATGATCACCGCGTCGTAGGAAGAACGTAGGTCCTCGACGGAAAGGTCCTTTCCGATCTCTACGTTGCAGAACAGCCGGAAGTCACTGGCGACCAGCACGGTGTGCAGAGAATCGACGAACTTTTCGGACTCGGCGTGCCCTGGGGCGAGACCGTAGCGCACGAGTCCGTACGGCGTCGGTAGACGCTCGAACATGTCTATCTTGGTGCCAGGAGCCAGTTCAGCGAGAGCGCCGGCAGCGTGGATTCCCGCCGGCCCCGCTCCGACGATCGCGACCCTGAGCGGTGGTGAGAAAATCCGGGGCGCCGCCGGCGGGGATACCGCTGAACCTCTAGCGTTGATCATGCCCCGAGGCTAGGACCTCAACTGCGCTGGAGATCAAGTCCGCTTTTCAAAAACCCTGCTCGGCCGGCTTGTGCTCGGTTGTGTAGCGGTAGAAGTCCGCTAGTTGGAGTTCACCGGCCGCTGCCTCGTCTACGACGACTGTCACGTGCGGATGCAACTGAAGTACCGATGCCGGGCAGAACGCCGACACCGGACCTTCAATCGCAGCCCGGACCGCGGGGGCTTTGCGCGCCCCCTCCGCAATCAGCACAAGATGCTTTGCATCACTGATGGTTCCGAGACCCTGCGTGATCACGTGATGCGGCACATCGGCTGGGTCTGCGAAGAACCGTGCGTTGTCGGCGCGGGTCCTCTCGGTCAAGGTCTTCACTCGGGTACGCGATGTGAGTGAGGAGGACGGCTCGTTGAAGCCGATGTGCCCGTTGAGACCGATGCCGAGAATCTGCACGTCGATGGGACCGTTGTCGACGATGGCAGCGTCGTAACGCCGTGCAGCTTCACTGGGATCCGCGGCTCCCCCATCGGGGCTGAACACTCGCGCATTGTCGATGTCGAGGTGATCGACGAGTTCCGTGCGGATGGTGTGCGCGTAGGACTGCGGCTGATCGGGCGTGAGACCTACGTACTCGTCGAGAAGATACGCGCTCATCGCCGCGAACGACACTCCCGATTCTCGATGCCGCTTGATCAGCTCCCGATACGTGTGCAGCGGTGACGATCCCGTCGCGAGGCCGAGCGTCCGCGCTCCTTTTTCGATTGCGCCGCAAACGATGTCGGCAGCGATTCGCCCGCCGTCTTCCGGACTGGGAACTATGACGATTTCCATTCAGGCTTCCTCTCTGCTCTTGCCGGCTCCGACGATGGCCTCGCGTACGGAACCCGAAGCGCGATCCAACAATTCGGTTGCTTCGGCGAAGTCGCATTCGGCCAACAACATGACGACCGCTGCCTTCACATGACCGTCGGCATTCTCGATGGTCTCCGAAGCGATCTCGGTATCCACTCCGGTGGCTGCCGCGACGATCCGGTTTGCACGATCGACCAGTTTGGCGTTGGTAGGCCGAAGGTCGACCATCAGGTTGTGAAACGCCTTGCCGGAACGGACCATGCTTGCCGTCGAAAGCATGTTGCACACCATCTTCTGTGCAGTCCCGGCCTTGAGCCTCGTCGATCCGGTGAGGATCTCGGGGCCGGTCTCCACTTCGATGGCCACTCCGGCGTGCGAACTCATTGCCGCATTTCGGTTGCACGAGACTGCCACTGTTGCGGCGCCGAGTGCGCGGGCATGGTCGAGTCCCCCGATGACATAGGGAGTACGACCACTCGCCGCCAGACCCACCACGACGTCCGTGGCGTTCAACGAGATTGCGTCGAGGTCGGCCCCAGCCGCTCGCGGATCGTCCTCTGCTCCCTCGACGGCGTTCAGAAACGCTCCCGGGCCACCGGCGATGATTCCGATCACCTCGCCTGGATCGGTCCCGAAAGTCGGAGGGCATTCCACCGCGTCGAGCACTCCCAGACGCCCACTGGTCCCAGCTCCCAGGTAGATCAGCCGACCACCTTGTGCCCGAGCGGTGACGATCGAATCGACTGCGGCTTCGATGGCCGGTAACACCGCCGCGACCGCGTCGGCCACGATTGCGTCCTGCTGGTTCATCACCGTCAGCAGATCCGACACCGACATGACGTCGAGATCGCGGGTGAGAGGGTTCGGTCTCTCGGTAGACAGCATGTCCAATTGCATTGTGGCGAGTCCTCCTCGATCAAATTTCACTACGACGACTCCTCGTCAGTAATCACAGCGACGACTCCTCGTCAGTGACGCTTCGAAGCAATGGCATCATGACTTCGTTGCAGCGCAGACAGGGCGCTCGGCAGCGAGTGCGCGACCATCGCAAAAATTGTGTCGACTACCAACAACTGGCCGGTGCGGCTTGCCATTGCTGCCGACCGGAAACCGAATTCTCTACCGGCAGTGAGTAGAACGTGGTGTGACTGCACAGCGAGCGTCGACCGCGCCCCGCCGGTGATCGCGGCCGTCGACGCCCCGGTACGACGGGCAAGGGCAAGCGGTTCGACCACATCAGAAGTCTCGCCGGAATGCGAGATTCCCACTGCTATGTCGTCCGGCCCGAGCAAACTGGCGCTGACCATGGCCGCGTCTCGGTCGAGATGAACCCGGCAGTTGACGTCGATCCGCGAGAGCTTCAACGTGAGGTCTTGCGCGACGATGCCTGACGCGCCGATGCCGTACACCTCGACCCGGCGGGCGGATCGAATCCGCGACACCACTGCTTCGAGTGCAACAGGGTCAGTCAATTGTGCTGTGCCCTTGAGTTGTTCGGATTCAAACTCGGCGAGTTTGGCCATGACTTCACTGGCAGAGTCGGCGGCAACGATGTCCACACCGAGTGGAATCGAATCACTTGACGCGGAACCGCTGATGGCCGCCAATGCCAGACGAAGCTGGGGATACCCCTCGAAGCCGAGCCTTTTGGCTGTGCGGACCACTGTCGCCGTGCTTGTCGACGCTCGTTCGGCAAGATCGTTGACCGTCAGTGTGGACGCCAGGCTGGGGTCGGCTTCGATGATTTCGGCGATCCGCAGCTCGGCAGGTGAGAGGCTGCTCAGCGATGCGCGAATACGAGCAAGCAGGTCGACGGACGCCGGAGCACTCCGGTCCAAAGTCATAACGCCTCGATTCGCATCATTTTCGGAGCTGACGGCACCGATGTGATTCTAGGCAGCCCACGGCTTCCTGGCGTCAAAGATCCGAGCACACTGGCGTGACGCGCACCGGTGCACGAAGCAATACTGCCGGGCAATCCGTGTGCGGTGAGGAAGCCGAGAACCGCGAAAGCCAATGCTTCCTTGATGTCGGAGGTGACTCCGAGTTCGTCCGAAGAGACAAGCGCGATGTCGCCCAGTTCGTCACGGAGCATCGCCATCAACGTCGGATTCTTGGTGCCACCACCTGACACCACCACTTCGGTGGCCGCGAGTGCTTTGACGGAATCGGCGACGGTCCGGGCCGTCAGTGCAGTCAGAGTCGCGACGATGTCTGCCAGAGACAACGACTCGTAGCCCCGCAGAGCGGCGAGCAGATAGTCCCGATGAAACAGTTCTTTGCCCGTGCTCTTGGGAGCGGGCTGCGTGTAATACGGTTCGCTCAGTAGATGTGCAAGCAGATCGACGTTCGGCGTGCCGGCTGCACCCAGAGCGCCACCGAGGTCGAACCACTGCTCCCCCGCAGTGAATTCGCTTACCGCCGCATCGATCAGCGCATTTGCCGGGCCGGTGTCGAAGGCAATCGGTACTGCGGGACCATCTGCCGTCGTACCGCCGCCACCCGGAGCAGTGACGTTCGCGATGCCACCGAGATTGAGCGCGACGGAACCCGAAGTTCTTCCGTTGAGCCACAATACGTCGAACGCGCTGACCAATGGTGCACCCTGTCCACCCGTCGCCACGTCGCGAGAGCGCAGGTCCGACACGACGGTGCATCCGGTCTTCTCGGCTATCCAGGCCGGCTGCCCGAGTTGGAGAGTGCCCTTTACTTGCGCTCCTTCGACCCAGTGGAACATCGTCTGCCCATGTGAGGAGATCAATTCCGCACTGCCGCCACACAGTTCCGCGTTCGCCCGCGCAGCCACGGCCGCGAATGCCTGCCCGATCTCGGTGTCGAGTTGGCAGATCTGACCGACAGTGGTGGACGCAGGCGGTACCGCAGCGGCCACCGCTGCCCGCAACTCACCGGAATATGGTTCGCTGACCATTCCCAGTGGGGTCAGCACAAGAGTGTCCCCGTCGATCCGGATATCTGCTGCGGCAGCATCGATAGCGTCGTACGAAGTACCGGACATCAGGCCGATGACTCTCATGAAATTTCCCTTACTCGGATCGTTTCGGCATTCGGGCAAGCTGCGGTCAGTCGACGAGTGCCCGCTTGTGGGCATTTCCTCGCAAGGTACTCAAAGCGATCGCGCTGACGGCGCACGTTGCCATCACGAAGTAGGCCGGAATATCGAGATTGGAAGTTTCCTTGATCAGCCACGTGATTATCAGACCGGCGCAGCCCGAAAAGACCGCGTTGGACAGGGAGTATGCGAGTCCCAATCCGGTGTACCGGACCGAGGTGGGGAACATCTCGGAGAGCATGGCGGGTCCGGGTCCGGCGACAAGTCCCACTGCGGCGCCGGCGGCAAACACTGCAAATCCCTTGGCGGTCAGAGACGTCTGCTCATTCTGCAGGACGTTGAGCAGCGGCAACGCAAGGACCAAGATCAAAACGGTGCCGGTGAGCATGACCGCGCGTCTTCCGATGCGATCACTGAGCCCGCCCGCAAGCGGAATCGTCACCGCGAAGCCGGCATTGGCAAGTACCGAAGCAACCAGCGCCTGATGGAATGTCGCGTTGAGTGAACTCTGAAGATAAGTCGGCATCACGACGAGGAACGTGTAACCCGCCGCAGACCAACCCATCAACCGACCGATGCCGAGCAGGATCGCCCTGGCGGTCTCGCCGACAGTCGGCTGCACTACCGGCGTCGCTGCATCAACTGTCGGTTCGGACTGGACTGCGCGGGCACGCTCGAACGACGGCGTTTCTTCGAGTCGGAGCCTGAGCCACAGTGCGACCAGGCCCATCGGAAGTGCGAGGAGGAACGGGATGCGCCAGCCCCAGTCGTTGAGCTGACCGGAGTCGAGAACTGTCGCGAGGAGCGCCGCGATTCCGGCACCGGCAAGCAATCCGAGCGCGACCGTGAACGACTGCCACGACCCGTACAGTCCGCGTCGTCCCGGGGGCGCGAACTCGGTCATCACCGACACCGCGCCGCCGAACTCGCCTCCGGCCGACAGTCCCTGGAGGATCCGAAGAACCGTCAAGAGCAGCGGTGCCAGAATTCCGACGCTCTCGTAGGTGGGGAGCACACCGATCAGGGTCGTCGCACCCGACATCAGCAGAAGAACGATCACCAAGGTGGGGCGTCGGCCGATGCGGTCACCGAGTCGACCGAACAGTGCGGCCCCCACTGGGCGGAAGAAGAAGGCGAGCGCAAACGACGCGTAGGTCTTGATCAGGCTTTCGAGGTCGCCGGAGCCGTCGGCGCTGAAGAAGTTCGACGCGATGATCGTCGCGAAGAACCCGTACACACCGAACTCGTACCACTCGATGAAATTTCCGACGGAGCCGGCGACGAGCGCCCTGCGCCGTTTGAGCTGCGCACCATCGTTCCGTGTCTGCACTGTGATGCCCATGCCGTCCTCCGTTGACGAAACCCGAATATGCAACAAAGTTTCATCTGAACGGAGTAGAAATGTCAAGAAGTTTCACAATTGGGTTTTCGTGGGTCCCAGAATCCCTACGCTCCTGCGAACGTGAAGGCCTCCGCCCGTTCGAACTGGTCGGTGGAGTCTCCGGAGTAGACCGTGCTCTCGTTCGGGCCCAGCCCGAGCTTGCGGACGGGCGTCCCCTCCCCGAGATCCATCGACGCCACATCCACCCAGAACGTATTCGGGGTCATCGCAGACTCGAAGAAATAGAGCGTGCGTTTGTGATCGACCACCGTACGCCAGCGGGTCGACGAGATGTTGGGCTCGTCTGGAGTCGAAATGCCCAGCGGCACCGAAACATTGCGAATGACACTGAATGTCGACGCCAACGCGGACCGCGGATCGTCCGTCTGCGGTATCGCATCCACGTAGAACGACGCGCGGGCGAATCTGTCAGCGGCACAGTTCGTTCCGGGCAGCATCACAGTCCCGTTGATCTGCTTCCAGTACTCGTTGACCGCGAGTTGCTGATCGAAGATCGGAGAATTTGTCATCACCTGGTACGCACGGCTGTGATGAATAGTCGCGCGTCCACCGACGTATTCGATGATCGCACTGTCTCCCCTGGCGTCCGAGAGTGACATGTGCAGGGTAGCGAGACGGTCTTCACCGGGAACAGCAGCAGTCACGACGGTGAACGGTTCCGCTGCCAAGACCTCGACTGCTTCCTGAACTGTCGCAAAACAATCCAGAACATACTGCGCCCACGCTGCGATGGACAGACCCGGAGTCGAGCCGTCGTATGCCGGGTACTCGGACTCGACCAACCACAAGAGATTTGCAGACAGTCCTGCCTCGTTGACCCCATCGGTTGTGCACATGTCGTAGGCCGTTGCGACAACACTTCCGTATTTCGACGTCCACTGAATCGAGTTCGGACCCGCGCAACCCTCGCGCGTCATGCCCCGCGGAAATGCCCAGAGATTGGTTCCGAGATCGACCTTCCAATCCATCGATCGAGCAGTGATCACAGTGTCGTTGGGCCCCAAGTAGACCAAGCGTGTACACATCGAAAACTATCCCTTCCTCACGGCGTGACGATATTGAAACTGGGATCGAAGGTATCCAGCAGCCCTCCCAGTGTCTCCAGCGCCGTTTCGTCTCCGGTGAGCGTAATCTTCCCGGCTTTGGCAAGTTCCGCAGCCGCACCCGGTTGCAGAAGTGCGCCGATCAGTGCAGCTTTCGGCCCGGACACCGTCAGTTGTGTGTTCGACGCCGCTCCCCGGCGGGCATTGAGGACGCCGCGCCTGACCCAGGCCGTCCAGGTCTCGTCGTCGTGATCGGTGAACACGAAATCGATGTGGAGGTCGACGTCAGTTGCCTTGTCTCCGATGAGATGCACTGCTACGAAGTCGAACAAGATATCGATGGGCATCGCGAGGACGCTGTCTTCGCTCGCAGTGATGTACGGCGGGGGTTGCGAGCCCTCACGCAATTCCAACGCTGCCGAAAGGTAGATACCTCGCCACTGAGGTCCCTCGGCTTGATACCCCATCTGCTCGTAGACGTCAGCCTGAAGGTTCTTCGCCTCGGTGTTCTCCGGTTGAGCGAACACCAACTTGTGCAGGATCTCTGCCGCCCACCGGTAGTCTGCGGCGTCGAATGCTCGCTTACCCTCATCCAGGATCTTCTGCGCCCCAAGGAGATCGACGAACCTCTTCGCCGACTCGACCGGTGGATGTGGATGAAGCGTCACCGGATCGCCGTCCCACATTCCCAGTTCCTTGGTGTACACGGCACGCACGTCATGATGCAGAGTTCCGTGGTACCCGCGGTTGTGCCACTTGCGGCCGAGCTCCTCGGGTAGCTCGATCACCTCGGCGGCTTCGAGCGGCGTGTATCCCTTGTTCGCCAGCCGGAGCGCCTGGTCGTGAATGTATTTGTAGGTATCCCTTTGTGATTCGATGAAGCCAACGAGGTCCTCGTTGCCCCACACCGGCCAGGTGTGCGGTCCGTAGTGAACGGCCGCGTCGTCGCCCCACCGTTCCAAAGTCTCGTCCAGGTATCGCGCGAAATTGCGGGCATCGCGGGTACGCGCACCGCGCAGGGTCTGGATGTTGTGGAGTGAATGATTGGCGTTCTCCGCACACGTCAGTGCAACGAGTTCGGGGATCCAGATGTGCATCTCCTCCGGAGCCTCGGTATCGGGTGCATAGAGGAATTCGAACTCCAGACCCGCAATTTCTCGCTTCGTTCCGGTTTCGGTGATGCCGTCGGTGGGGGAAATATACGAGATCTGAGGGCCTTTGGTGCTGAGCACGCCGATCCCGCACGAGACCGCCCCTTTCGGACCGAGGTCGAGCAATCCGCCGAAGGCATAGAACGACCGCCTCGCCATGGCATTGCCGGCGACAACATTCTCGCCGATTGCGAACTTGTCGAACGATGCGATCGTGCCCGGCGCGATGATCGGCACCTTTCCCGACGCAACGTCCTCGACGTCGATGATGCCTTTGACTCCGCCGTAGTGGTCGATATGGGTGTGCGTGTAGATGATCGCTGCAACCGGCTTGTCGCTGACGTGCTCGCGAATCATCTTCATGCCCTGGCGCGCTGATTCGACTCCCGCCATGCAGTCGATGATGATCAGGCCTTCATCACCCTCGACGACCGTCAGGTTTGCGATGTCGTTGTTTCTCACCTGGTAGAGGCGATCCGTCACCTGGTAGAGCCCACCCCGGCGAATTACCTGACTCTGGCGCCACAAACTGGGATTGACGGTGTCCGGCGCCGGAACGTCGTCGCCGATGTACGCCAATGCCTCGGGGTCGAAGACCACATGCCCGTCGTCGCCGAGAACATTGCCAGGCAACGGTGCGATCAAGCCACGATCCGCGTCGACAAAATCTTGCCGGTCATCCATGGCGTACCGCGTGACCGCTTCGCGATTCACCGTCACGGTGGCCGGTGTTGCGTCCTTTGGTGTCTGGCACATGGCACTCCCCGCTCGGATACGACGATCAGATACCCATAATCTCTATCCGGCGGCAGCGGCGTTGGAATCACCCGCGCAGGGTGAACTCACACTCCTCACCCCTTCGTCTTCTCGGAACCTCCTGACATCAGGGCGATGACAAGAACCACGAGTCCACATGCGACGACAAGGATCCAACCCGCTCTCGATGCCTCGGCGATGTCTGATTGTGCGCTGCCGGCGATCATGCCGCCGGCCAGCGCCACACCGAGAGCAGCGCCGAACTGCCTTGCACTGGAGGTGATCCCGCCGGCAAGGCCTGCCTGCGCTCTCGGTAGTCCGTTGACGGCGGTGTTGGTGATCGGAGCATTCGAGAAACCGAAGCCGATACCGAGGAACAGGTACGCAATTAGCAACGTCGCAGTGCCTGTGCTGTTGTCGAGAGAGACCAGGCACAGTCCGCCGAGCGCGGTGAAGCTTCCGGCGATCAGCAACGGCAATCGTGCACCGAAGCGTCCGACGAGAATCCCCGACAACGGCGCACAGATGGTTGCGGCGACTGCCATCGGTAGTGTCATCGCGCCCGCGGCGGCGGGAGTCATTTCACGCGCCTGTTGAAGGTAGAAGGTGCCCAGAAGCAGCGTCGCGTTGAGTGCCACGAACACCACGATCGCGCCGAGGACTGCCCCGGTGAACGGTCGGTGCCGAAACAGCGAGGGGTCCATGAGCGGCTCGCTCTTTCTCGATTCGACCCGGACGAACGCTGCCAGCGCGGCAGCGACGGCGACGTAACCCGCGATTGCACCGGAGGCCAGCCACCCGATTCGTGGGCCTTCGATGAGCAGAGCCACGGATCCGCCCACGACGACCATCAGAAGCACCTGCCCCGGTAAGTCGAGACGTCGAGGTTGTTCAGCCCGGGACTGCGGCACGAACACCGCGGTCAGCACAAGAACGACCGCGATGACGGGCACGTTGATCCAGAAAACGGATCTCCAGCCGAAGCTCTCGATGAGGACTCCGCCGACTATCGGTCCTGCTGCCATGCTCAGACCGAAGACCGCAGCCCACACGCCGATCGCCTTGGCTCGCTCCTTCGGGTCGGTCATCACGTTGACGACGATCGCCAGGGCCACCGGACTGAGCATCGACCCACCGACTCCCTGCGCGATCCTCGCCGCAATCAGAACTCCCACCGACGGGGCCAGCGCGCAGACGATCGACGCCACCCCGAAAACGACCAGTCCGATCTGGAAGATCCGCCTTCTACCGAACCTGTCGGCCAGGGCGCCGGACGAGATCAGCAAGCTTGCCAAGACGAGTGTGTACGCGTTGACGATCCATTCGAGACCAACGGTTCCGACGCCGAATCCCTCCCCGATCGCGGGGAGAGCGACGTTGACGATGGTCGTGTCCAACCCGACGACGAACAAGCTCGTGCAGCAGATGGCCAGAATGCCCCACCGGCGGCGTGCGTCAAGTCCGATCACTTTCGGTTCGTCGATCCCGCTCGAAGGTTTCATCTCGGACTCCATCTCTCGAAGTGTTCTGCCGTGCTCGCCAGTCGAAAAGATCGTCGCAACCCGGCCCGCGAAGCCGGTAAGAAATTTGCAGAAACTGCAAAGATGAGCGCATGGACGCCGAACTCGAGCAGTTGCTTACCGATATCGGACCGAGACTGCGAACGCTTCGTCGGGATCGCGATCTGACCCTCGAGGCCCTGTCCGACGCCACCGGAATCTCCGTCAGCGCACTGTCGCGACTCGAATCGGGTAAGCGT
This sequence comes from Rhodococcus sp. IEGM 1406, assembly GCF_030056745.1. Classification (NCBI taxonomy): domain Bacteria; kingdom Bacillati; phylum Actinomycetota; class Actinomycetes; order Mycobacteriales; family Nocardiaceae; genus Rhodococcus; species Rhodococcus sp. IEGM 1406. The sequence goes on from NZ_JASHKO010000005.1 coordinate 663,444, forward strand.
CGTCCCACCCTCGATCTGCTGTTACCGCTCGCGCGTGCTCACCGGGTCGCGCTGGACCAACTCGTCGGCGCTCCCGCCACGGGCGATCCTCGGGTCCATCTCACCCCGAGCCGACGCAAGAACGGCAGTGCCGTCGTTCCGTTGACGCGCTATCCGGGCCGGGTGCAGGTGTTCAAACAGGTGATCGGTCCACGTCCACCGAAGCTCGTCACCCACGCCGGCTACGAATGGCTCTACGTCCTCGCCGGGGATCTGCGTCTCATTCTGGGTACGAACGAGGTTGTCCTGCACCCCGGTGAAGTCGCGGAGTTCGACACCGCCGAGCCCCATTGGTTCGGGCCCGCCGATGAACAGGTTGTGGAGATCTTGCATCTGTTCGGCCCGCAAGGCGAGAAGGCCCACGTGCGCACGAAGGCAAGAACTGCTGCTGCGCATGACGCAGTTCCCGAAAGTTAGACCACTGCATGCGTTTTCAGTCGGTTCGACAGCGTATGAGCGTATTCGAGAAGTAGCGTTCCCAACTCGGCATGACGCGCGGGCCGAAAGCGGGTTTCCACTCCGGTCAGGCTCAGCGCCCAGTCCGGGCGCCCGTTGCGGTCGAACACCGCGGCACCCATCCCCCAGCTTCCCTCGACGATGAGGGCTGGATTGACGGCATAGCCGGTGACACGCGTCGACTCGATTCGCTCGCGGATTGATGCCTCACTGTGGATCTCACCCCATTCCGACTCCAGATTCACTCGGGCGAAATAGTCGTCGACGTCCCGCGTCGGCAGGTGACTCAAGATGGCAAGCCCCGCCGACGCGACCCCCAACGGGAATCGCTTCCCCTCGTGCAGCACGTGAGATCGCAGCGGAAAACTGCCTTCCTGACTCAAGATGCAGACGGTCTCGTCGCCGCGACGTGCCGAGAGGAATGCACTCTCCCCCGTGACCCGGGCGAGGTCGTCGACGATGTCGCGAGCGCGGTCGGTGATGTCGTACCGATTTCCGGCCGCGGCGCCCAGGAGGTACAACTCCGGGCCGAGAGACCACCGACCGGTTCGTGCGTCACGGTCGACCAGTCCTTCGGCAGCCAAAGACGTGAGCAGTCGGTGCGCGGTGGGCCGAGCGAGGCCGGTGACCTTGCCCAATTCCGTGGTGGAAATGCCCGTTGGCTCAGAGGCGCCGAGGGCTCGCAGAAGTGCCGCCACCCGCGCGACCATGGCCGGTGATTGCTCGTGAGTAGGCATGAGTTCATCCTAGCGTCCATTCAGTGAACGAATTTTCTTCAGATGGTCAGCAGTCGATCAGTTCTGTCTTGATATTCAAGATCCCTTGAACCTGTGAACTGGAGATAGTTCACTGGATAGCGAAGTGAGTGAGTGTCTACTCAATGAACGCTTGGCAGGGAGAAAACATGACAGCAAAGGTGTACGAGTCCGCGGCGGACGCGGTCGCCGACATCGTCGACGGAGCAACGCTGGCCGTCGGCGGATTCGGTTTGTGCGGCATCCCCGACGTATTGATCGACGCGATCGCAGCAACGAGTGCAACCGACCTCGAGGTGTTCTCCAACAACTGCGGCGTCGACGATCATGGTCTCGGAATCTTGCTGAGCGCCGGACGTATCCGACGGGTGACCGCGTCGTACGTCGGCGAGAACAAGGAGTTCGCCCGGCAGTACCTGGCCGGCGAACTCGAAGTGGAACTGACGCCGCAGGGCACGCTCGCCGAGCGTCTGCGCGCCGGCGGAACCGGAATCCCCGCATTCTTCACACCGGCCGGAGTGGGTAGCCCCATCTCCGACGGCGGAATGCCCTGGCGCTACGACGCCGACGGCTCGATCGCTATTGCATCGCCTCCGAAGGAGACTCGCGTCTTCGGAACCAAGCGTTACGTGATGGAAGAGGCGATCAACGCCGACTACGCACTCGTGCACGCTGTTCTCGGTGACACCGACGGCAACCTCGTGTTCGACAAGACCGCGATGAACTTCAACCCGCTCGCCGCGATGGCGGGACGGGTCACCATTGCTCAGGTGGAACGTCTGGTCGAGCCCGGTGAAATCGACCCGGCATCGGTACACCTGCCCGGAGTCTTCGTGCAGAGAATTGTGCACACCGGCCCTCAGAACAAGCGAATCGAAAAGCGAACCGTCAGCGCTTCGGAAGGAACCTCACGATGACCGCACCAGTGACAGTGACGGGTTGGACGCGCCAGCAGATGGCAGCGCGGGCGGCTGCAGAGATGATCGACGGCGAGTACGTCAATCTCGGAATCGGTCTTCCCACACTGATTCCCGGATACCTGGGGTCGGACGTTCGTGTGGTCCTGCACTCGGAGAACGGAATTCTCGGTACCGGACCGTATCCCACCGAGGACAACGTCGATCCTGACCTCATCAACGCCGGCAAGGAGACCGTGACCGTCAATCCCGGTGCGGCATATTTTGATTCGGCCCTCTCGTTCGGGATGATCCGCGGCGGCCACATCGACACCGCCGTTCTCGGCGGCATGCAGGTGTCGAAGACGGGTGACCTCGCAAACTGGATGGTCCCCGGCAAGATGGTCAAGGGCATGGGCGGCGCAATGGACCTCGTCCACGGTGCCCGGCGTGTCATCGTCGTCATGGAGCACAACGACCGCGACGGCAACCCCAAGATCGTCGACGCATGCACCCTGCCCCTGACCGGCCAGGGCGTGGTGAATCGGATCATCACCAACCTCGCCGTCATCGATGTGAGCGACGAAGGCCCACTCGTCCTGCGTGAACTCGCCCCCGATGTCAGCGTCGAAGACGTTGTCGCCGCGACCGGCACCGAACTGAAAGTTGAACTGGCATGACCGACACGACCACTGTGATTGTTGCGGGAGCTCGTACCCCGATGGGTCGACTCCTCGGATCGTTGAA
>NZ_JASHKO010000060.1:0-210 GCF_030056745.1 Rhodococcus sp. IEGM 1406
TTCTCGACGAGTACCAGGACACCGGTCTCGCTCAGCGAGTGTTGTTGGCCTCGTTGGTCGGTGGGGGAGCCGACGGCAGTTTGGCGCTGACGGCCGTCGGCGACCCGATTCAGTCGAGCGACGGTTGGCGCGGCGCGTCGGCGGCCCACCTGCCCCGGTTTGCACCCGATGTCCCGCGGGCCACCGGAACACCGGCTCCGACGCTCGCAC
>NZ_JASHKO010000061.1:0-210 GCF_030056745.1 Rhodococcus sp. IEGM 1406
GGGCGGAGCGCCAGAGAGGAGGCGGGCCCGGCGCGCGCGCCGGCGGGCAGGTCGGAGGGTGCCGGGTGCTCGGGGGGGGGGACCGGGGCGGCGAGTCGGCCCGGGCGTGCTCCTGGGGGGGCGCGGCCGGGCGGCCGGCGGGGGGGCCGCCGGGGCGGGGGGCAGGCGCGGCGGCAGCGCGTCCCGGGCGGCGCGGGGGTCGTCGGCCCG
>NZ_JASHKO010000062.1:0-210 GCF_030056745.1 Rhodococcus sp. IEGM 1406
GGGGTGCGGTGTGGCGGCGGTCGCGTCCCAGACACTGCGGGAGTCGGCGCGCCCGTGCGCAACGGCGCGGGGCGCTGCGCCGCGCCGGGCCCCGCCCGCACCCCCCGCGACCACCCCGCTCCGCCGCGCGCGCCCGCGGGCCGCGCCCCCGACAGTGCCCCCCTCGCGCCGACCCACGCCCGTGCCGCCGCGCCCTACGGCACGCCCGGC
>NZ_JASHKO010000063.1:0-209 GCF_030056745.1 Rhodococcus sp. IEGM 1406
GGCTGAACCTCCGCATAGAACCGGGCGAGACCGTCGCCGGCGTGGGTCCGGCCGCGTCGGGCAAGACCGCGTTGTCCTTGCGTCTCCCCCGGTTCTACGCACCGACTTCGGGTGCGGTGACCGTCGATCCCGCCGGCGAGACGTTCCCCATCGGCGAACTGCGCAGTGAGCAGCTTCGGGCCGCCGTCAGCCTCGTCTTCGACGAGCCC
>NZ_JASHKO010000064.1:0-209 GCF_030056745.1 Rhodococcus sp. IEGM 1406
CGGGAGGGCCGCGGCACCTTCTTCGATGGTCTGGCTGGCGAAAGAACTCAGTCCGAGGGCTGTTCCCCGTGCTGCAGCCGCACGAGCTACCGCGACCTCACCGTCGGGGTGCACTGCCTGCACACCGGTCGGTGAAATCATGACGGGCCACGAAATGTCCTGGCCCATAATGGTGGTGGACATCTCGCGCTTGGCCGACAGTCCCGCAG
>NZ_JASHKO010000065.1:0-209 GCF_030056745.1 Rhodococcus sp. IEGM 1406
GTCGACGAACGAGCGGGCCCAGCGGGCCACGTCGAGGCTCACGCCCAGCCGCCGCCCCGCCCGCGCAGGCTCACCGACGGAAGCGCTGCGACCACCACCCCGCCGCCCCGCCGCACCACCCCCGCCCCCGAGCATCCACCGCCCGGTGACCCGCGCCCGCGCCACCACGGCCTCGGCCAACACCCCGACCCCCCTACCCACTTCCCCAC
>NZ_JASHKO010000066.1:0-208 GCF_030056745.1 Rhodococcus sp. IEGM 1406
GCTCGCTCTGACGGAAAGTGCGAGTTCGTCTCAGCCCGAACGCAGCAGGCAGCGATCAGCCAAGGAGCGCAGCCGGGTCGTGGTGGACGACGACGGCCATCTGGCCATTCACAAGCTTGGCGTGAGCGGCACGCTGGCGGTGGCGTCCGATGCGGCCTTGGATCAGTCCGAACGACTGCTGGTCGGCCACGCGGTGTCGCTGTTGACC
>NZ_JASHKO010000067.1:0-207 GCF_030056745.1 Rhodococcus sp. IEGM 1406
CGCTGTCGGTACGGTGCAGTTCAAGTCGAACGGCACGGCCATTGGTTCGCCGGTGGCAGTCTCCGCGGGTGTTGCGACGCTGTCGCATTCCTTCGATGCTGCTGGTGCACAAAGTGTTACCGCTGACTTCACTGCCGGTGCAGGGTTTGTCAGCTCCTCGGCGTCGGCTCAGACGGTGACGGTTTCTGATCCGGCTCCGGTCGATGT
>NZ_JASHKO010000068.1:0-207 GCF_030056745.1 Rhodococcus sp. IEGM 1406
ACCTGGATGTGGGACTTGAAGATTCGCGCGCCCGACTCCACAGCCTTTCCGACGTACGACGCCGCCGACTCCTCGGGGTCGAACGTGGCCGTGTGCAGGCAATCAGGTGTTTGCGCGGCACATTCGACGGCCCACTGATTGAGCCACTCGGCCATCGCGTGCTTGTGCGGGTCGATCATCGACGTGCAAGCCCGGACACCGAACTCG
>NZ_JASHKO010000069.1:0-207 GCF_030056745.1 Rhodococcus sp. IEGM 1406
CAGCAGGGGTTGCCACGAGAGTCCGGTTTCTGGCGGCCGCAGGGGACGAAGTTGGGTCGTACGGCCTGGGCGGCGCGGGGGTGGGGCTGGGCGGCGAGGGGGGCGCGGGCGAGACCGCGGCGGGGGCGCCCCCCGTCCGGGCGCCCGCCACCGCCTCCGCCGACCCCGGGCCCCCGGCTTGTCGCCCGCGGGTCGACGGGCGCACCT
>NZ_JASHKO010000006.1:0-210 GCF_030056745.1 Rhodococcus sp. IEGM 1406
TCGGTACGGTGCAGTTCAAGTCGAACGGCACGGCCATTGGTTCGCCGGTGACGGTCACGTCGGGTGTTGCGACGCTGTCGTATGCGTTCGATGCTGCTGGCGCTCAGAGTGTTACCGCTGACTTCACCGCTGGTGCAGGGTTCGTCAGCTCGTCGGCATCGGCTCAGACGGTGACGGTGTCCGATCCGGCTCCGGTCGATGTGGAGACCA
>NZ_JASHKO010000006.1:310-318996 GCF_030056745.1 Rhodococcus sp. IEGM 1406
CGACGTCGCTCTCGGTTCCCGCTACGGCGATCACGGGTACGGCTGTTGATCTGACGGCAACCGTTGCTCCGAACAATGCTGTCGGTACGGTGCAGTTCAAGTCGAACGGTGCGGCGATCGGTTCTCCGGTCACGGTGTCCGGTGGGACTGCGACGCTCTCGCATTCCTTCGATGCTGCTGGCGCTCAGAGCGTTACGGCGGACTTCACCGCCGGTGCAGGGTTCGTCAGCTCCTCGGCGTCCGCTCAGACGGTGACGGTCTCTGATCCGGCTCCGGTCGATGTCGAGACCACGACGTCGCTCTCGGTTCCCGCTACGGCGATCACGGGTACGGCTGTTGATCTGACTGCAACCGTTGCTCCGAACAATGCTGTCGGTACGGTGCAGTTCAAGTCGAACGGCACGGCCATTGGTTCACCGGTGGCAGTCTCCGCGGGTGTTGCGACATTGAGCCATTCGTTCGATGCTGCTGGCGCTCAGAGTGTTACGGCGGACTTCACCGCTGGTGCAGGGTTTGTCAGTTCCTCGGCGTCTGCTCAGACGGTGACGGTCTCCGATCCGGCTCCGGTCGACAAGGCGACGAAGACGGTTCTGAGCGTTCAGGGTGAAGCCAAGGTCGGACTGCCTGTTGATCTCTTCGCGACAGTGTCCGAAGATCCCTCGGACGCCCTGGTGCCGTCCGGCGGAACGGTTCAGTTCAAGATCGGTGGAGTCGATCAGGGTGCCCCGGTCGCGGTTGTTGACGGAGTTGCCAAGCTGCCGCACGTGTTCGGAGCAGAAGGCACCTTTGTAGTCTCGGCTGTATTCAGTGGCTCCGGCGTGTTCACGTCGTCCACCGCGGAATCCGTCGACGTCAATGTCACGGTTCCGACCCCGTCGGATGTCGAAAGCTCTACGTCGTTGACGGCTCCGTCTTCGGCAAAGGTCGGCACGTCGGTGCAGCTGAAGGCTGTGGTCAGTTCTTCCGGCGCGACGTCGGGAACCGTCCAGTTCTTCGATGGAACGACTCCGATCGGAACGGCCGTCGATGTTGTCGGTGGGCAGGCTGTGTTGAGCCACACCTTCACCACGACCGGCAACCATTCGATCACCGCGGTCTACAGCGGAGCCCAGGGCGTCACGGGTTCCACGTCGACTGCATCGGTTGTGAACGTCGGTAACGGGGGCGGTGACTTCGGTTCGCTCGGATCGTTGTCGCTGCCGTTCGGGTCCTGATTCTCCGATGATGTGATGCCCCTTGCGCCCGACGGGTGCAAGGGGCATCACTCTTCGCGAATCGATGATTGGTCGTTAGCAGAACTATCGGCAATTCGTGAATATTTGTCTGAAATAACTGATACAAGTACTACTTTCGACGGGTACTGTACGAGCGTCCAGCTCCATTCTGATTTCCGCTCTGTTCGAGTGACCTCCTTCCGTGCGGTTCCCGATCCACGTCTGTTGCTAGCTGAGGAGAGTTCGTGTTGGTGAGAAGAAGTTCCGCGGTTGTGGTGGCGGCGTTGGTCGGTGGCGTGCTGGTGGCAGGTGGTGTTGCTTCGGCTGCTCCGACGTCATCTCCCGCGGTGGAGAACACGATCGGGTTCAAACTGGGTTGCGATGGTTACGAGCACCCTGGCTTGGGTAGCATCTCCGACGAATTCCACTCCACGGGCGTGACCATCTCGGCTCCGGAGAAGGTCGCGGCGGGGTCGACGTTCACCTACCGAGTCCAGCCAGGTGCGATGACTGTTCCCACGAGTGGTCATGCGGGGCGTTCGGCGATCAGGTGGACACGGATGAAGTACGACTTCGACATTCCTGCGGGGGTGTCGTTGGTCGATGCTCAGGTAGTGGCGGGTACGTCGTCGAATTTGTCGGGTGCGGCGCCCTCGGTAATTCGAATCAACGACGGTGGTTCGCCGGATGCTGCGGGCACTCACTTGCGTATTTCGGGGAACAATCAGACTGCTGACTCCAATGGCGGTGGTGGAAACGGTCCGAGTACAAGTAAGAACGATGATGGCGGAATCGGCGCGGAGGCTGGAAAGACTTTCCGGTTGCCGGCGATCGATGTGACGGTGATTGCGGGTGGTGCGGGTAGCACTGTGCAGCCGAAGTTAAGGGTGACGGATGGCAATTCGGGATCCTTTGATTCTCCGAAAAATGCCTTCACCTTCTTGCAGCGCGAGAAGGACGTCTTCACCGTCGCATACTGGGAGAGGTACAACTGCTCTCCGCATGACTCACGCAGCGCGGGATTGAATGCGGGTGGTCAGGCATTGGCCACCGTCAACGTCGTCTCGCAGGTGGCGACCACGACCGCAGTGACGTCCGGCGCGTCGGCAACGATCGGTCAATCGACGGATTTGATTGCGCAGGTCTCCCCGGCGCCGACAGGCGGCACCGTTCAGTTCAAGGATGGCGGGACTGACATCAGCGCCCCGGTGGCCGTCGTCAATGGCGTTGCCACACTGCCACATACATTCACCGCGGCGGGAGATCACTCCATCACCGCTGTGTACGACGGAGTTCTCGAGTTCTTGACCTCAACGTCACCGGCGCGCACAGTGAGCGTGGCTGCTGCCGATGTACAGACGACCACGGTGCTGACAGTTCCGAGCAGCGCCGTCGAGCAGACCTCGGTCGCGCTGACCGCAAACATCTCTCCGGCAACTGACGGCGGAACGGTCCAGTTCAAGGACGGTGGCACAGACATCGGCGGACCGATCGCGGTGACTGCCGGCGGAGCGACCCTGGATCACACGTTCACTACGACGGGGTCGCACTCGATCACTGCGGTCTACTCAGGCACTGCCGGTTTTGGTGGTTCGACCGCGCAAGCTCAGACCATCGAGATCTCGAGCTCCGCGCTGAGTACGACTACAACGCTTCAAGTTCCGGCCGCTGCGATCACGGGCAGCGCGGTTGATCTGACTGCGACGGTTGCTCCGAACAATGCGGTGGGCACGGTGCAGTTCAAGTCGAACGGCACTGCGATCGGCACTCCGGTGGCAGTCTCCGCGGGTGTTGCGACGCTGTCGCATTCGTTCGATGCTGCTGGCGCTCAGAGTGTTACGGCGGACTTCACCGCTGGTGCAGGGTTTGTGAGTTCGTCGGCGTCGGCTCAGACGGTGACCGTTTCGGATCCGGCTCCGGTGGATGTGGAGACGACGACGTCGCTCTCGGTTCCGGCGACGGCGATCACGGGTACGGCGGTTGATCTGACGGCAACGGTGGCTCCGAACAACGCTGTGGGTACGGTGCAGTTCAAGTCGAACGGTGCGGCGATCGGCACTCCGGTGGCAGTCTCCGCGGGTGTTGCGACATTGAGCCATTCGTTCGATGCTGCTGGTGCTCAGAGTGTTACGGCTGACTTCACCGCTGGTGCAGGGTTTGTGAGTTCGTCGGCGTCGGCTCAGACGGTGACGGTGTCCGATCCGGCTCCGGTGGATGTGGAGACGACGACGTCGCTCTCGGTTCCGGCGACGGCAACTACGGGTGCGGCGGTTGATTTGACTGCGACGGTTGCTCCGAAGAACGCTGTGGGTTCGGTGCAGTTCAAGTCGAACGGCACTGCGATCGGCACTCCGGTGGCAGTCACGTCGGGTGTTGCGACGCTGTCGCATGCGTTCGATGCTGCTGGTGCTCAGAGTGTTACGGCCGATTTCACTGCCGGTGCTGGCTTCGTGAGTTCGTCGGCATCTGCTCAGACGGTGACCGTTTCGGATCCGGCTCCGGTGGATGTGGAGACGACGACGTCGCTCTCGGTTCCTGCTACGGCAACTACGGGTGTGGCTGTTGATCTGACTGCGACGGTTGCTCCGAACAATGCTGTGGGTACGGTGCAGTTCAAGTCGAACGGCACGGCGATCGGTTCCCCGGTCACGGTGTCCGGTGGGACCGCGACGCTCTCGCATTCCTTCGATGCTGCTGGTGCTCAGAGCATTACCGCGGATTTCACCGCTGGTGCCGGATTCAAGAACTCGGTTGCGAGTGCGAAGTCAGTTCAGGTCAGTGTTGCCGACCAGGAATCCGTCGTCGAACTGAATATCCCCACCGATGCCAAAACTGGTGTGGCGACCGACTTGTGGGCAACAGTCCGAACGTCGTCGGATGACGCTGTCGGCGTCGGAACCGTGCAGTTCTACGACGGTGGCGTCGCGATCGGCGGTCCTGAAGCGGTTACGGCCGGCGCTGCTGGTCTGTCGCATACGTTTACCTCTGCGGGTGCGCACAGCATCACGGCGGTTTACTCGGGAGGAGCCGGTGTAGTCGGGTCCTCGGCCCAGGCGCGGACGGTGAATGTAACGGACCCTGCGCCTTCGGATGTCACCACGGAGACTGTGGTGACGGTGCCTGCCGATGGTGTGGTGAACAAGTCGGTGACCCTGTCGGCGACTGTCAGTTCGGTGCAGAACGGTGGAACGGTGCAGTTCATGGATGGGGACACCCCGGTCGGTGACGCTGTGCCAGTGGTCAACGGGATCGCGGCGCTGAACCACACCTTCACCACAACCGGCGCGCATTCGATTTCGGCAATCTACAGCGGCGCAGCCGGATTCACAGGCTCCACCTCGGCGGCCCACGCAATTCAGATCAAGGCTGCAACCGGCGGTGGCACGGGCAGCCTCGGTTCAGGCAGCGCTGGCTCGAGCGATTTCCTTCCCTTCGGTTCCTGACCGGAACAGTTCAGGTCGCGGCCCCGAGGCAGTATCCCTCGGGGCCGATCGACAGGGTGAACTGCATCGGGCGTGAGTTACCGGTTCCGGCGCTGACGGGCAGGGTGACACGGACGTAGTCGCCGCGAACCGGAGTGACTGTTGCAGCGTCGGCGTCGAAAGACTTGATACCGGCCAGCTGATTCGGATCGAGCTTGAGTGGCGGCTGGCCGGTGGCGCCGGTGCCGTCGGGATCCCACGGGCTGTTGCCGGGGCAGATCAGTGGATAGAACGTCTCGACGTCGCGGGTATTGACCGGCCGTCCCGTGGCGCGTGAGAGAAACCGGACGACGGCGTGGGAAGCGTCGGCCGCGGTGTAGAAGTTTGATTGCCCCGCAGGGAAGACGAACGGGCACGCATAGCCGGAAGCGATCTCCGAGCGCTTGGCGGCGACGGAGAGTCCGCCTCCACTCCAGGTGACCGCGTACTGGCCGTCGACGCCTGGTGCGGCGATGGCCGTCAAGATGGCGGGCACATCCGAGTATCGGTCGGCAATTGTTGTGGGCGGCATCGTCCAGCATGCGTTCGTGAGCGCAGCCACGTCCAAGGACACCAGGTCCGTTGCCCAGGCCGCCAAGGCCGGCGCAGCAGCCGGATTACCGGGCACGTCACCAACCGGAGGTGGCGCGACCGGCGCGGCGGGCGCAGTGGTGGTCGTGGGCGCGAGAGTGGTTGTCGTCGTGGTTTCCGTCGTAGGCGGAGACGGTTCGTCCGTCAGGATTCCTGTCCGTCCGTCGTCCTCACATGCGGTTATCGCCAACGTCATGGCGAGTGCGACTGCCCCCACTGCCGCTCGTCCTGCCGACTTCATTCGTTCTTACGCCCCTTTTGCGACATTCTGACCAACATCCACCCCATAACTGCTGCGGGTCAGATCACGGATTCCCGTCTACGCTAGCGAACTGTGGATCCCGTTTACAGAACAGTCATCGGCATCGCCCGTACCGTCTTCGCTTTCGAGGGCCTGAAGTTCTCCGTCAAGGGAGAGCAGAACATCCCGGCGTCCGGTGGCGCCGTGATCGCGATCAACCACACCGGATACATGGACTTCACGTATGCGGGACTGCCGGCGCGGACCCCCAAGCGCTACATCCGGTTCATGGCGAAGAAGGAGGTCTTCGACAACAAGATCTCCGGACCGATCATGCGGGCCCTCAAGCACATCCCGGTCGACCGCGGCGCGGGCGCCGACTCCTACAAGGCGGCCGTAGATTTCCTGAAGCGCGGCGAATTGGTGGGTGTGTACCCCGAAGCGACGATCAGTCGGAGCTTCGAGATCAAGGAATTCAAGTCCGGAGCCGCCCGGATGGCGATCGAGGCGGGCGTCCCGATCGTTCCCGTCGTCATCTGGGGCGCTCAGCGCGTGTGGACGAAGGGTTATCCGAAGCGGTTGGGCCGCACCAACACTCCCATCTCCATTGCCGTCGGCGAGCCGATTGCACCTTTCGAACCGGCGAGTGAGCTGACGGCGAAGCTACGGTCGACGATGCAGGAGTTGCTGCTCGATCTGCAGAAGGACTACGACCATCCCGCCGGCGAGTACTGGGTACCGGCCCGCCTCGGTGGCAGCGCGCCGACGCTCGAGCAGGCCGACAAGATGGATGCCGACGAGGCCGAGGCGAAAGCCAAAGCACGTGAGGCGCGGAAGTCCGAAGGCTGACCCATGTCCTTCGAACCCGTTTACACCGCCGTCGAGGTAGTCGCGCGTGGTCTGAGCGGTTTCCAGGGCGTGAAAGTCACCCGCACCGGGACGGAACACGTCCCGGTGTCCGGCGGTGCCGTCATCGCGATCAACCACACGAGTTACCTCGATTTCATACCGGCGGCCCTGGCGGTCGGCACCGCGAAACGCAAGCTCAGAGTGATGGCCAAGGCTGAGCTGGCGGACAACAAGGTCCTCGGCTTCCTCATGCGTGGATGCGGCGTCATCGAAGTGGACCGCTCCGCCGGAGCGCAGGCGTATCGAGCCGGAGTCGACGCCCTCGAGCGTGGCGAATTGGTGGGCGTCTACCCGGAAGCGACGATCAGCCGGAGCTTCGAGATCAAGGAAATGAAATCCGGAGCAGCTCGGATGGCCATCGACGCCGGCGTGCCGATAATTCCGCTGATCGTCTGGGGCGCCCAGCGGATCGTCACCAAGGGCGGACCGAAAAATCTGGGCCGCAATCATTTCCCGATCTCGGTGGAGGTGGGTGCACCGATCGATCCGGTCGAGCCCGCCGAAGCGCTGAGCGAGATCCTGCGCATCGAGATGGATGCGATCCTGCGCCACGTTCAGGACGGATTCGTGCACGAACCCGGGGCGTACTGGGTGCCTCGCCGACTCGGCGGTGGCGCGCCGACGCCGGCGGAAGCCGCGGCCATGGATGCCCAGGAGCGCGCGAAGCGGGCGCGCTGAATAGACGGCGCTTGCGCTGATGCGGTCAGTACACAGCGTTGGCTCCGTACTCGGCCTGCGCACTCGTGAAGCCCTCGTACTCGAGCTGTTCGATCAGTCCTGACCTGGAGAACGACGTCATCTCGAGGTACTGCTCGGCACTCAGCGCAGCCTGCTTGTTCCAATCGGCGTTCAAATTGTCTACCGCGTACGTCGCATCCTCCGTGGAGAAACCTTCGTACTCGAGCTGTTCGATCAGTCCGCTGCGGGAGAAGGCAGTCATGTCGATGTACTGCTGGGCGGATCGGACGGCGTTGCGCTGACCGGAGCTGACCTGCGGCCTGGCCGGGGCAGGCGCAACTGTCGGAGTGACCACAGGTGCGGGCGCCTGGTACGTGGTCGTCGTGGGCTCCGCCACCTTGCTGGATGGCGGGGCAGGAGCAGCGGTCGACGAACTGACGATCGGTGCGACAGAGGCGCGCGACGTAACGGCACTGGTAGTGGCCTGTAAGGCGCTCGAGCTCGGTGCAGCGCTGGTGGTTTTTGCGTCGTCCTTGTCTCGTCCGCCGAGAATGCCTGCGACGACGAGCAACGCGACGACTGCACCGGCAATCCACGGCCACTTCTTCGACTTCTTGGTCTCAGGTTGCGGTTGTGGCGGAATCTGGAATGGAGGCTGTGAGCCCCCGTAAGGCGGCGGCAGATCGGGTGGCACGGACATGGGGTGTTCTCCTTGAGAAGGTTGATCGTCTCGGGTTCGAGGACGAAAGGACCCTGAGTCAGGTGCGCCGAAGGAGCAGGGCAGCGGTACCCAGGTAAGGCCGAATGTCTGGTTCTCCCGCAATAGATACCAGACCGGTCGGACTGAAATGTGATTTGCGGGAATCTCGGGGTTCGCGATCTCCGGTGAGGACGCGCGAAGCGGGCGCGCTGAGCGAGACCGTCGTACCGGGCAGGCACAATGGCGGTGTGAGCCCAGACCGTCGTATCAGCCCTGACCGCCCAACCTTGGTTGCGACCGATGTCGACGGCACCCTCATCGATCACGACGAGTTGGTCAGTGCCCGCACCCGCGCCGCCGTGCATGCCGTCGTCGAATCCGGCACGCCGTTCCTGCTGGCCACCGGACGTCCTCCGCGATGGATTTCGCCCGTCGTCGAAGGTTTGGGATATGCGCCACTCGCGGTCTGCGCAAACGGTGCTGTTGTCTACGACAGTTACGCCGACCGCGTCCTCAGCGCCGCGACCTTGTCGGTCGCCGCACTCACCGAACTCTCCGAGCTGGCACTGGTTGCACTCCCGGGCGCAGGTTTGGCCGCGGAACGGGTGGGGGAGAGCGCACACGACGCCGCCACCCCACAGTTCGTCAGCTCACCAGATTACGAACACGCCTGGCTCAACCCGGACAACACCGAGATGTCCGAGGACGAAGTGCTTGCGGCGCCGGCCGTCAAACTCCTGATTCGCCGTCCAGGCATGACCAGCACGGCGATGTACGACACGCTCGCCCCGCACGTCGGTGCGCTCGCCGACATGACGTACTCCACCGAGAACGGACTGATCGAACTCTCGGCGCCGGGAATCACGAAGGCGTCCGGCCTGGCTGCCGCGGCCGAAAGGTTCGGCTTCGACCTGTCGGGTCTGGTTGCCTTCGGGGACATGCCCAACGACATCCCGATGCTGGGGATGGCACGCCTCGGCGTTGCCATGGGCAACGCTCACCCCGAAGCCAAAGCCGCAGCCGACGAGGTCACCGACACCAATTCGGCGCACGGGGTCGCAAAAGTCCTCGAGCGCTGGTGGTCGTAGAACCCACCAGCGCCCGAGGACGTGTACTGCGCGAGTGTCAGCCGACAGGCGCGCTGTTGGCCATTTCCTGGGCAAAGGTCTCGTTGTAGGTCTTGAGGACCTTCGTGACCATGCCGGTGATCTGGTTGAAGATCAGCGAACCGTTCTCGAAGTCGCTGCGCAGGCCGTCCGGGATCGAGTATTCGTCCGAGATCGGCAATCCGAGTTCACCCGCGTCGGAACCGAAGCTCTGCCACGACTTGAAGATCTCGCCGAGCACGGTGAACACTCCGCCGTTGGGTGAGGTGTAGACAGCGCCGTTCTGGAACAACGCACCCTGGTTGCCGAGCTTCGCCTGCAGGATTCCGGACAGCGCCTGGCCGAGGCGTCCGAGGTCACCACCTTCGGCGATCCACTTCTGCGCGAGCGGCGAATTGTCGGTGATCTTCAGAATCTGGGTGACCAGATCCGGGATCGACGATCCGGTGCCACCGGTGACCGTGTCGACCGGAGTGGTCGGCTTGGGCGCAGGCGTCGACGGATTGGAGGGGTTCGACGGGTTCAACGATCCGCCGATATTCGCGGCCGCGATGTTCCGGATGTCGTTCATGTGTGCGTATGCGGCATCACCAGGGCAAGCCGTGTTTCCGACGTCGCGGTGGGCGAAGATGATCGGCAGATCCACTGCTGCGCCCTGCGGGTACGGCGTGAACTCCGTGCCCTCGGAGTACATCGTCGTTCGGCCCTTCGGGTCGAGGCCGGCCAGGCCGAGCTTCCAACCGAGGAACTTGCCGACGGCGTTGAGCGTCGCCTGCGAAGGCTCGACGGTGGAGTAGTCACCCATCATCGCGATACCGGTGGTGTTCTCGTTGAAGCCGCCGGCGTGCGCGCCCTGAACTGCCTTGTCGAGTCCGCCTGCGCGGCCTTCGAAGGTCTGACCGTACTTGTCGACGAGGACGTTGTATCCGACGTCGCACCAGCCGAGAGTGCGTGCGTGGTAGGCGTAGATCGAGCGGACGATGCCGGCCGATTCTTCCTTGGTGTAGTTGTTGCTGCCCGCGGTGTGGTGGACAGTTGCTCCACCGGTGAAGTCGTCGTACGTGGGGGAGTCGCAGCGAAGTGACTCGTCTGCTCCCCACTGTGCGCGGGTGATGACGGAGGGTCCACTGCCGCCGAGCGGTGCCGCGACTGCCTGCAGATTGCTGTCCGCGTCGCTGGTACCCGGATCGATCAACACTGCGGTAACGGCATCTGCTGCCGTCGTCGCCTGGCGAAGCGGCTTGGACACCGAAGCCGGGGTGTACCCGAGTTCGCCGGTGGCTGCGGGTGCTTCCGCAGGCACAGGTGCTTCGGCCGGCGCTTCGGCAGGCACAGGCGCTTCAGCAGGTGCTTCGACAGGTGCGGGTGCGGCTTCCGGAGCCGGCACAGCTTCGGCCGCGGGGGCAGCGACACCCTGCGGGGTGAGGATCTGGATGGACTTGGTGGCGCCGACGAAGACAGGTTCGGTGGCGGTACCGGCGTTGGTGGCCTGATCCGAACTGGCGGAGTCGATGGCGTCAGGGGTGAACCACGGACCCCAGGTGCCGTCCTCGGCCAGGGCGCGGACCTTGGACTGCGCCGAGGCGAGCGTGTCCGAGGTCAACGCGACCATGCTGAACGGAGTGTCGCGGGTGACTTCCTTGACCACGGCACCTGGCTCTTCCTCGGAGGGAACCGGAGCGGTTTCGGTCGGGGCCCCGGGAGCAGCGGGTGCCGGGAAGAGCTCGGTCGGCAACGTGATCCCTGGAGGTAGCGGGATTTCGGTCGGGAGCTTGAGGTTTCTGAGATCGCCCAGGTTGATGTCGGGGAGATCGAGACCGGTCAGCTCCTTGACCGGAATGATGATGTCGGGCACCGACGCGAGGAGCACCTCTGCGATCTGGGTCGGCACTGCTACTGACGTCGTTTCGTTCGCGGAACGTACATCGGACGTAGTGCTCGTGAAGCCGTAGACCGCAAAAGGACTTGCGACAGCCACTGCGGCTACAGCCCCGAGTACGAGCGAGGGCTTCGGTCGACGGTGTGGCAAGGGATTACTCCTCGGTTGTAGTTACTTGCGAGCGAACTTCAGGGCCGATGACGGCCGTGAACGGAATCCTTCAAAACCGGATCCGAGCAGGTCGGATGCCATGTTCTGGGGTTGAACTCCAGTTTTCGGACGCGTACGTCTGCAACTCGTGATGCTGATGTGACTCGTGTGACTGGTGTTGCTAACTCCAAACACTCTTGCCACACTAGTCACAAAAGTCCATAACGCTCAACCTTAGGGTGAGACTTTAGTTAAATCGTTGTGGACTGGCCTGCGCGCGAAGTACCGACTTCGCGGACTCGTGAGGCCGGTAGCGATGAGGAGAGCATTGATGGCGAGAAGCGGAAGAAGCGGAACTGCAGGTAAGAAGCCTGTGTCCGGTCGCGCAGGTCGCTTTCTGGTGGGCGGACCCGGGAGGCGAACCTCGCTGATGCGGGTCTCGGTCCTCGGTCTCGTTCCGGCTCTTGCGCTCGGCGTCGCGATCGGAGGTTTCACGCAAATCCGCGCTGACGAGCCGTCGATCCTGCACGCCGTCGCCGCCGATACACAATTCACGCTCTCCGGTCATGGCAACGGACACGGCCGCGGAATGGGGCAGTGGGGCGCTTACGGCTACGCCAAGAACGACGGCTGGTCCGGCGAGCGAATCCTCAGTCACTACTACGGCGGAACCGTCCTGGACTCCTTGCCGCCCGCCCAGATGAGTGTGCGGCTCACAGCCCAGGACAACTCGACGCTCGACGTCTACTCCGACGCCGGCCTCGTGGTCAACGGTCAGCGCACCGCGCCGGGCGAGGCTGCCCATCTCACTGCACTGCCCGGTGGCGGTGCGCAGGTGGTTGTCACCAGCGGGTGTGGTGGCGGGGTTGTCTGGGAAGCGGTCACCGAGCATCCGTGGGTGGATCCTGTGGATCTCAGTCCCGATCGACCCGCCGACCAGTTCCTGAAGCTGTGCAACAACGACGCGCCCTATCGCGGCGCCCTCGGCGTAGTGCTCGACAACGGCTCGGCTCGGACGGTCAATCTCCTCGACATGGAGGACTACCTGCTCGGCGTGGTGCCGGTCGAGGCGAAAGCCGAATGGGCCGATTCCGGTGGGGCCGAAGCACTACGGGCGCAAGCCGTGGCGGCGCGCTCGTACGCTGCGACCGAGCATCGCAGCTCGTACGCCGACACGTGCGACACTCAGGACTGCCAGGTCTACGGCGGAGCTGGCAAGGAAGATCCCCGGACCACTGAAGCCGTTCGGTCCACCGCCGGCGCCGTTCTGTCGCGTGACGGCAAGATTGTTGCCACCGAATTCTCTTCGTCCACAGGAGGTTACAGCTCCGGCGGTGAATTCCCGGCCGTCGAGGATCTCGGTGACGCCCTTTCGCCCAATCACGACTGGACAGTGAATCTGACCGCGGGTGAGATTGCGGACGCCTTCGATGTGGGCGAGCTGCAATCGCTCAAGATTCTCTCGCGCAACGGATTCGGTACCGACGGCGGGCGAGTGACGGCAGTCGAGGTGGTCGGAACAGATGCAACTGTTGGCGCCACCGGAATGCAGTTCCGTCAGAAACTCGGCCTGAAATCGGACTGGTTTACCGTCGGCGACGGCGCTGGTGTGGTAGTGGCACCGGATTCGGAATCGACAGTGCCGGAATCCAATTCGCCATCCGACGATCCATCGGGTACGGTTACGGAGACGCAGATCGAGAAGAAGTATCGGGAGCTCGGCGGTGAAAGCGGCTCTCTCGGTGCTCCTGCCGGCCCGGAGATGCAGTTGCCCTCCGAAGCAGGCACTTTCCGTGTCTACGAAAACGGAACCATCATCTGGACAAAGGTTTTGGGTGCGCAGGTAGTTGATGCCAACGTGCTCCGCGAGTGGATACCGACGGGCGGAAGCTAGGGGAAGGTCGGTCGGTAGCGACTCGCACGTATCGACTCTGAAGGGTCTCTGCCGTAACCCGGCGGAGGCCCTTCAGGTCGTTCAGGGCTCATTGGTTGTCGGTCAGATGGTCGGAGCGTCGCCGAGCAAGCGGTACTCGAGCCACAACTCCGCACGTTCCGTGGGGGAGCCGAGGTCCAGTTGGAGAAGGCTCTCGATCCGAGCGAGTCTGCTGCGCAACGTATGCCGATGAATATTCAGCGCTGTGGCTGCGGCGTCGCCCACACCGTTGTGTGCCAACCACATGGCCAAGGTTCGGTAGAGATCGCTACCGCCCTTCGCTTCCAGGAGCGGGCGCAAGTGTGCCGCCGCGAATGCCGTCGAGCGATCCTGGTCGAGAAATGCGGACAATCCGCTCTCCGAGAGTTCGGCGAACCGCATCGAAGGCAGGTTGCGGGCGCCGGCCTCGGCTGCTGCCTGCGCGGCTTGGCGTCTGGCGCGCGAGAGATCGTCCCACCACAGCATGTCCGACACGCCGACGGTTACGTCGATTTCGTTGACACGGGCGAGGATTCGCCCGCTGTCGGTAGCCGAGACGACGGCGATCAACGCTCCGTCGGTGATGCCGAACGCCAGATCGCGGCTGAGGCCGTCGAGCAGTGAGACGGACACGCTCTCGAGCAGGCCACTCGGGCCCGCTACGTGGAAGACCTGGAAAGGTTCGACCGGAAATCCTCCCCACAGTTCACCGGAGATGTTGCGGGCGAGCGCATTCTGTCCTTCGAACAGCTGATGCATCGCCACGGTACGCAAGTGGTTCATCGTCAACTGCGCATCTCGGGTTCGAGCCGTCATCAACGTGAGCAGAGACGCGGCGGCGATGACGATGCCCTGATTCAGAGAGCCGACGGCGCCGGGGCAGCCGGCGACGAGATACCCCATCAGCTTTCCCCTCGACGTCATCAAAGGGTGCGAGATGACGTCCTCGTTCTCACTCGTGAGGAAACTGACTTCCATCGGGCGGGCGTCGCGCTCGGGAGCCGTTCGCTCGATTCCTGCGGCAGCAGCGGTGTGTGAGATCTCGACGGTATGGCCGGCCGAGTCCAGCAGGGCCGCCCATCCGCCGATCAATTCCGCCACCCGTCGTACGACTGCCCGGGTGCCGTTGACCGTCACTGCAGCTTGAAGTAGTCGCCGCAGGCTCTGGTAGTTGCTGCGCAGCGCTTTCATGTCGTCGTCGGATTGCGCTTTCGACACCGCTTTGGTCAGGGCGATGAAAGGTGTTCGCAATGGGACGTCGAGTAGGGGCACACTGAAACGGGTGGCCGCATCCACCAGAGTCTGCGGCGCCTGCTCGTATCCGAGGCCGGTTCCGAAACCGATTCCGGCAATTCCGGCCGCCACCAGGGTGCGTACGAATCGGGTCGTTTCCGCGGCCGTCGTCGGTAGTGACACCCCGGTGATGAGTAGTAGTTCGCCGCCGTCGAGGAAGGGCGTCGGGTCGGGAAGTTCGGAGACATGTGCCCAGGTCAGAGTGCGATCGAGCTGGTCGTGCCCCGCCAGGACGCGAAGGCCGAACTGTTCGGTCGCACAAAGCTGGCGGAGCGTGATGGGCATGGGTCCAGTCTGACACCTCGGACTCGCCACTTTGTAGTGCCTGCGGTCACGTTTGTACAAAGTGGAGCCTGACGCGAGCTTGCCGAAGGTCCGACACTGGCGCTATCGAAAATGCGCTCCAGAAGAGCGTCACCGAGATCCACGTCCCGAACAGCCCACAAGGAGTACTGATGTCCAGTACAGACCAGCCGGCACTTCAGCACACGCTGAAGAAGCGGCATCTGTCGATGATTGCGATCGCGGGCGTCATCGGCGCCGGACTGTTCGTCGGCTCCGGTGTGGCGATCCAGGAGACGGGACCGGGTGTCCTGGTTTCCTACGCGTTGGCCGGCGTAGTCGTCATCCTCGTGATGCGCATGCTCGGCGAGATGTCGGCAGCGTCGCCGGAAACCGGCTCGTTCTCGTCGTACGCCGACAAGGCCATCGGCCGCTGGGCGGGCTTCTCGATCGGCTGGCTGTACGCGTGGTTCTGGATCATCGTGCTCGGCATCGAGGCCACCGCCGGTGCCCTCATCATGAATCGTTGGGTTCCCGGCGTTCCCCAGTGGACCTGGGCTCTGATTCTGATGATCGTGCTGACGCTGACCAACATCATCTCGGTCAAGTCCTTCGGCGAGTTCGAGTTCTGGTTCGCTTCCATCAAGGTCGTCGCCATCATCGCGTTCCTCGGCATGGGCATCGTGGCGATCTGCGGATGGATGCCCGGCGTCGAAGCACCGGGAATGACCAACCTGACCGGTCACGGCGGTTTCCTGCCGAACGGAACAGGAGCCATGCTCGCCGCAGTCCTTGTGGTCGTGTTCTCGTTCTTCGGCGCCGAAATCGCCACCATCGCCGCCGGTGAATCGGCCAACCCGCTCGAAGCTGTTCGCGCAGCCGTCAAATCCGTCGTCTGGCGAATCCTCATTTTCTACATCGGCTCGATCGCGGTGGTCGTCACTCTGCTTCCCTGGGACAGCGCATCGGTCGCGCTCAGCCCGTACGTCGCCGTCATGGACTCCTACGGCATTCCGGCCGCAGGAAACATCATGGACGTCGTCGTCCTCACGTCGGTTCTGTCCTGCCTCAACTCCGGTCTCTACACCGCGAGCCGCATGATCTTCTCCCTGGCCGGCCGCGGCGACGCCCCCAAGTCGCTCTCGCGCATCGAGAAGACCGGCGTCCCGATGCGTGCCGTCCTGGTCTCGACGATCGTCGGCTTCCTGACCGTCGGCATGAACTACCTCTCCCCGGACAAGGTCTTCCTGTTCCTGGTCAACTCCTCCGGTGCGATCGCTCTGTTCGTCTGGCTCGTCATCTCGGTGTCCCAGCTGCGCACGCGTCGCAAGCTCGAAGCTTCGGGCCAGGAGCTGGAGCTCAAGATGTGGTTCTTCCCGTACCTGACCTACGCGACGATCGCCGCCATCATCGCGCTCTGCATCGGCATGCTCACCCTGGACTCGACGCGCAGCCAGATGATCGTGTCCCTGGGGCTCGCAGCGATCCTCGTGGGCATTGGGCTCTACCGATACCGGAACCACAAAGAGACCGAGGACGCCGAAGGCGCCGACGCCGAGGTTGTACCCGTGTCCGAGAGCGCTCCCACACCCTGACACCAACGTCCCCATCTGCGAGATACTTAGATGTCCTAGTATCGGCCACGGACAGAGAAATCGACGTGAGCACAGCAGATGGGGACAATCATGACCACACCCGAACCGATCGTCATCGTCGACGGGGCCAGGACCCCCGTCGGTAGCTTCGGCGGCGTCTTCAAGGACGTACCCGCACACGAACTGGGTGCCGCAGCAGCCAAGGCCGCGCTGAGCCGCGCCGGCGTTGCACCCGAAGACATCGACGAGGTCGTCATGGGCTGCATCGGCCAGGTCGGCCCAGACGCCTACAACGCACGCCGCGTGGGCATCGCCGCTGGACTGCCCGAGAACGTTCCCGCCTACACCGTCAACCGCCTCTGTGGCAGCGGCCTGCAGGCCGTGTGGTCGGCGGCGATGCAGATGCGCTGGGGCGCAGCTGCCATCACCCTCGCCGGCGGCGACGAGAGCATGTCCCGCATGCCCTTCTACGACTTCGCAGCCCGCTCGGGCTACAAGCTCGGCGATCGCAGCCTCGTCGACGGCACCGTCGCCATGCTCACCGACCCGTTCAGCAAGGCTCATATGGGCCGCACCGCCGAAGCCGTCGCCCGCAAGTACGGCGTCAGCCGCGAGCAGCAGGACGAGTTCGCCGTGGAATCTCAGCGCCGCGCTGCTACCGACGCAGCCAAGGCAGCATTCGCCGAGGAAATCACTCCCGTCGAGACCGGTGGTCGGCGCTCCGTCACCGTCAGCGAAGACGAGCACCCCAAGCCCGGAACCACTGTCGAAACCCTCGCCAAGCTGCGCCCCGCATTCGAAGAGGGCGGATCCGTCACCGCCGGTAACGCGTCGGGCATCAACGACGGCGCCGGCGCCCTCGTCCTCGCTACAGGAACCGAGGCAGCCAAGCGCGGTCTCACCGGACTCGTCACGCTCGAAACTGTCACGACGGCAGCGATGGAGCCCGGCCTGATGGGCTACGCTCCCGTGCTCGCTCTCGAAAAGCTTTTTGCGCAAACAGGATTGAAGCCGTCCGACATCGGCACCGCCGAGGTTAACGAGGCCTTTGCTTCGCAGGCCATCGCCGTCATCCGTGACAGTGGCCTGGATCCGGAGAAGACCAACCCGTACGGCGGAGCAATCGCCCTCGGACACCCGGTCGGCGCTACCGGAGCCATCCTCACGCTGCGCGCGGCACGCGACATGGTCCGTCGCGACCTCGAATTCGGCATCGTCACCATGTGCATCGGCGGCGGTCAGGCACTCGCTGCCCTGCTGAAGCGGGTCTGATCATGGCGACCAAGCGCAAGCCGTCGTGGCATGACGACGAGATCACCGCAGTAGCCGAACTGGCCCGTGGTTTCTTCGATCGTGAACTGATCGCCAAGCGTGAGCAGTGGGACGCTCAGCATCGCGTCGACCGGTCCGTGTGGCTCGAAGCCGGCAAGCTCGGCCTGCTGTGCTGCTCGATTCCCGAGGAATACGGCGGGGGCGGTGGAACTTTCGCGCACGATCTTGCAGTCTTCGAGGCGCAGGGCTACTGCGGGGACTATGCACTCGGGAACTCCGTGCACAGTGGCATCGTCGCCCACTACGTGCTCGAGTACGGAAGCGAAGAGCAGAAGAAGGCCTGGCTGCCAGGTATGGCGACGGGTGAAATCCTCGGCGCCATCGGAATGACCGAGCCGGGAACAGGTTCCGACCTCAAGGCCATCACCACGTCCGCGATCCGCGACGGTGACCACTACGTCGTGAACGGGTCGAAGACCTTCATCACCAACGGTGGCAGCGCAGACATGATCGTGCTTGCCGTCAAGACCGATCCCAAGGCGGGCGCCAAGGGTGTCTCGCTCCTGATCGTGGATCTGCGTGACTGCGAAGGCTTTGCGGTCGGCCGCGTCCTCGACAAAGTCGGTCAGCACGGCGCCGATACGTCGGAGCTGTCCTTCACCGATGTTCGCGTTCCTGTCTCGAACCTCCTCGGCGAGTCCGAGGGGCTCGGTTTCGGTCAGTTGATGGCGCAGCTGGTGCAGGAGCGTCTCATCATCGGCGCGCAGGCCATCGGCACCATCGAGCGTGCCGTCGAGGAGACCGTCGCGTACACCAAGGCGCGTCAAGCGTTCGGGCACAGCCTCTTCGAGTTCCAGAACACCGCCTTCGAGCTGGCCGAGTGCCAGACGATCGCGCGCACCTGCCGTGTCTTCCTCGACAACTGCATCGAGGATCACCTCAATGGCGAGCTGGACGGCGCAGACGCCGCGATGGTCAAGTACTGGCTGACCGAACAGCAGTGCGCCGTCGTCGACCGGTGCGTGCAGCTCTACGGCGGATACGGCTACATGCGTGAATACCCGATCGCGCGCATGTACGAGGACTCCCGCGTCCAGAAGATCTACGCCGGCGCCAACGAAGTGATGAAGGGCATCATCGCGAAGAGTCTTTGATCACCGGCGTCGAAAACCATTGACACCGACCAGGCACCCACCGAGCATTTCGGTGGGTGCCTTTGTGTGTGCCTACAAGCGGGATCGAGCTGTTCGGAAGGCAATCACTGATGAGCTTCACCATCGACGTCGGATCGGCGCGCGTCACCCAACTGACGGAGCTGGCGCACTGGCCGTTTCCGCCGCGAGAGCTTTTTCCGCACGCGGGTGATGCGGAGATCGAGGACGCGTCGGCGCGGCTGACACCGGAGTTCTTCGACGCGGGTAGCGGTGACCTCGTACTTGCCATCCACACCTACCTGGTGGAGATCGGCGGCAAGGCCATCGTCGTCGACACCGGCAACGGGAACAGCAAGCACCGGCCGAACCTCCTGCCGCACCACATGTTCGGTACCGACTACCTCTCGCGCTTCGCCGACACCGGCGTCGACTTGGGCGACGTCGATCTGGTGGTCAGCACACATCTGCACCCCGATCATTGTGGTTGGAACACCAACCTCGAGGCCGAAACCTGGCGGCCCACCTTTCCCCGCGCGACATACATTTTCGACCGCACCGAACTGGCCGCGCTCGAACAACTCGCCGCCGACGGTCCACACGAAGGAGTGGTCTCGGATCTGGCGCAGACCTTCGAGGACAGCGTCCGTCCCGTTCTGGACGGGGCGAAGTGGGAGGCGGTCGACGACGGCCACGTCCTGGCCGAGTCCGAAGGCACACGCGTCGTCGTGCGCGGCGCGCCCGGTCACACGCCGGGCCACGTCGTGATCGAGATCCGCACTGCCGACGGCGGCGCCGTCATCTCCGGCGACGTGATCCACCATCCGATCCAGTTTCTGTACCCGGACCTCAGCCAGGGCGGCGACGCCGATCCCGAGATCGCCGGGGTCACCCGCCGCGAACTTCTCGAACGCTGCGCGTCGGAGGGACTGCTTCTACTTCCCGCACACTTCCCCGTCGACGAACCGATCACCATCGAATTCGATTTGAACGGTGCACCGAGTGCTTCCGGTCTGATCGGTCTTGCAACGTCCTGACTTGCCGCATCGTCCCTGGTGACGCATCCAACCCTCGGCGTCCGAACAGGTCCGATACCCTGGTTCATCGTGACCGCTGCAAATTCAGAGACCGCCCGTGCCCAGTACGACCTGATCGTCGTCGGTTCGGGATTCTTCGGGCTGACCATCGCCGAGCGTGCCGCTACCCAGCTGGGTAAGCGTGTGCTGGTGTTGGACCGCCGTCACCACCTGGGGGGGAACGCATACTCGGAGGCTGAGCCGGAGACCGGCATCGAGGTCCACAAGTACGGTGCCCACCTGTTCCACACCTCCAACAAGAAGGTCTGGGACTACGTCACCCAGTTCACGGAGTTCACGAACTACCAGCACCGCGTCTTCGCGCTGCACAAGGGACAGGCGTACCAGTTCCCGATGGGCCTCGGCCTCGTGTCGCAGTTCTTCGGTCGGTACTTCACTCCCGAAGAGGCACGGGCCCTCATCGCCGAGCAGTCCAGCGAGATCGATTCGAAGGATGCCTCCAACCTCGAAGAGAAGGCGATCTCCCTGATCGGACGCCCGCTCTACGAAGCATTTGTGCGTGACTACACGGCAAAGCAGTGGCAGACCGACCCCACCGAGCTGCCCGCGGCGAACATCAGCCGCCTGCCGGTCCGCTACAACTTCGACAACCGCTACTTCAACGACACGTACGAGGGCCTGCCCGTCGACGGCTACACGGCGTGGCTCGAGAACATGGCAAAGGATCCGAAGATCGAGGTCCGCCTCGACACCGATTACTTCGACGTTCGCGACGAACTGCGCACCGCGAGCCCCGACGCACCCGTCATCTACACGGGCCCGCTCGACCGCTACTTCGACTACTCCGAAGGTGCACTCGGATGGCGCACCCTCGATTTCGAGACCGAGGTTTTGCCCACCGGAGACTTCCAGGGCACACCGGTCATGAACTACAACGATGCGGACGTGCCGTTCACCCGCATCCACGAGTTCCGTCACTTCCACCCCGAGCGCGAGTACCCGACCGACAAGACCGTCATCATGCGTGAGTTCTCACGTGCCGCGGAGGCGAAGGACGAGCCGTACTACCCGATCAACACGCCCGAGGATCGCGAGAAGCTCTCCGCGTACCGCTCCCGCGCCAAGAAGGAGACCGCGGAGAACAAGGTCCTCTTCGGCGGGCGTCTCGGCACCTACCAGTACCTGGACATGCACATGGCGATCGCCAGCGCACTGACGATGTTCGAGAACACCCTGCGCCCGCATCTCGAAACGGGTGCGGAATTGGCAGGGGAGAGCGAATGAACGCACGTCATCTACTCGAAGGCGAAGAAGTCGTCACCGGCGACGAGGTGACCTACCTCGGCAAGTCCCTGCTCTCCCGGATCATCCTGCCCCGTGCCGGCGAACCTCTCGACGTCCGCACGCTGTACTTGGAGGAAGCTTCGACCAACAGTCGTCGGGCTCACTCCACCTCGCGGACGTCCGTCGCGCTCGGCGCCGAGACCGAGGTCTCGTTCGCCACGTACTTCAACGCGTTCCCCGCCAGCTACTGGCGCCGCTGGTCCATTCTGAAATCTGTGGTCCTTCGACTCGAACTGTCCGGACACGGCCGCGTGGATGTCTACCGTTCCAAGGCGGACTCTTCGCGAATTCACGTGGAAGGCAAGGAATTTGCCGACGGCGATGCCGCGGTCGAGTTTGAGGTGGAACTGGCGCCGTTCGAGGACGGTGGCTGGATCTGGTTCGACATCACCACCGATACGGCCGTCGTCGTCGAGAGCGGCGGCTGGTACGCGCCCGTCGAGGCGCCCGGCGAAGCGACTGTTGCCGTTGGTATTCCGACGTTCAATCGCCCGACCGACGCTGTCAAGGCGCTGGCTGCATTGTCCTCGGATCCTCTGGTGTCCGACGTGATCAAGGCCGTCATCATGCCGGACCAGGGCACCCGCAAGGTGCGTGACGAGCCCGGGTTCGCCGAAGCTGCTGCAGCACTTGGTGATCGGCTCGCCATTCACGATCAGGGCAACCTCGGCGGCTCCGGTGGATACAGCCGAATCATGTACGAGGCACTCAAGACCACGCAGTGCCAGCACATCCTGTTCATGGACGACGACATCGAGATCGAACCCGACTCGATCCTTCGCGCGCTTGCTTTCTCGCGCTTCGCGAAGTCGCCGATGCTGGTGGGTGGGCAGATGCTCAACCTGCAGGAACGCAGCCACCTTCATGTGATGGGTGAAGTGGTCAACCGCGGGATCTTCATGTGGTCTGCGGCGCCGAACGTCGAATACGACCACGACTTCTCCAAGAATTCGCTGCGAGATTCGAAACTGCTGCACCGTCGCATCGACGTCGACTTCAACGGCTGGTGGATGTGCATGATCCCGCGCCAGGTCGCGGAAGAGCTCAAGCAGCCGCTGCCACTGTTCATCAAGTGGGACGACTGCGAATACGGTTTGCGCGCAAAGGAAGCCGGATACCCGACCGTCACGCTGCCCGGTGCCGCGATCTGGCACATGGCGTGGAGCGACAAGGACGACGCCATCGACTGGCAGGCGTACTTCCACCTCCGAAACCGTCTGGTGGTGGCCGCGCTCCATATGCCGGGCAACGGCCGCGGCCTTGTCGTCAACACGGTGAAGGCGACTCTCAAGCACCTGCTGTGCCTCGAGTACTCCACCGTTGCGATCCAGAACAAGGCCATCGCGGACTTCCTTGCCGGACCGGAACACGTCGCGAACATGCTGCCCACCGCACTCGGTGAGGTCCATGCCCAGCGCAAGGAGTACCCCGACGCCGTCGTGGTGCCCTCGGCAACCGCACTACCGCTGCCCTCCGGCGCCGAGGTCGGGGACGTCAGCGCGCCGACCAACCCCGTCGCCAAGATCGTCCGCGTCGGCAAGGCCGTGGTACACAACCTCAAGCCTGCGCACCCTGAGCATCACGAGCGTCCTCAGCTCAACGTGCCGACCATCGACGCCAGGTGGTACCTGCTCTCGCAGGTCGACGGCGTCACCGTCACCACCGCCGACGGCCGCGGCGTCGTCTACCGCAAGCGCAACCCCAAGCAGGCACTCGAACTGCTCAAGGAAGCCATGCGTTTGCGCCGCGAACTCGCCGCGCGTTTCCCTGAACTCAAGAAGCAGTACCAGGACGCCGTTCCTTCACTGACCAGCACGGAAAGGTGGGAACGTGTCTTCGGCATCTCCTGAAGTACAGATTCTGGCCGGAATTCAATCGACCGTCGGGCAGCTGCCGGGAGCCGTCAAGGTCGCCCGCGGTATGTCTCACTTCGGTGAGCACTCCCTCGGGTGGATCGCGATCGCTGCCGTCGGAGCTGCTGTGGACAAGCCGCGTCGACGTGAGTGGGCCGGAGCAGCCGTCGGCGCATTCGGTGCACACGCCGCCTCCGTGGTGATCAAACGAGTCGTCAGGCGCAAGCGACCTTCCGACCCTTCGGTGCAGGTCAACGTCTCGACACCGAGCAAGCTCAGCTTCCCGTCGTCACACGCGACGTCGACGACGGCGGCGGCTGTGCTGATCGGTCGACTCACCGGGCTACCCTTACCGGCGTTGCTGGTGCCCCCGATGATGCTCTCGCGTCTGGTCCTGGGAGTTCACTACCCGACCGACGTACTCGCCGGAGCGGCACTGGGAGCCGCATCCGCGGCGGTAGTTCGCCGGGTCGAAGAAGCCAGAGCCGAACAGAAATGTGGAGATAAATGAGCGAGGAACCGGCTACGGTCAGCGGACCCCCGAAGTCCCTGCCCGCCGGCATCGTCAAGGCGCTTCGCCCACGTCAGTGGGTCAAGAACGTCCTTGTGCTGGCAGCGCCCATCGCGGCCGGAACCGCCACCGAAGCCGACGTGCTCCTGCCCGTCGCGCTGGCGTTCGTCGTGTTCTGCATGGCGGCATCGGGCATCTACCTCGTCAACGACGCGATGGATGTCGAAGCCGACCGTGCTCACCCCACGAAGCGATTCCGTCCCATCGCGGCCGGAGTTCTACCCGTCAACATCGCGTACGGCATGGCAGTCGTGCTGCTTGCCGGTGCGATCGGGCTGTCCTTCCTGGCCAACTGGCAACTCGCCGTGGTCATGGGCGTGTACATCGTCATCCAGCTCGCCTACTGCTTCGGTCTCAAGCATCAGGCCGTCATCGACATCTGCATCGTCTCGTCCGGCTTCCTGCTTCGAGCGATCGCCGGTGGCGTTGCCGCCGAGATCGATCTCTCGCAGTGGTTCCTGCTGATGATGGCGTTCGGCTCACTCTTCATGGCGGCAGGCAAGCGCTACGCCGAACTGCAGTTGGCCGAGAAGACCGGCGCGAAGATCCGTAAGTCCCTCGAGAGCTACACGATGACGTACCTGCGTTTCGTGTGGACGATGGCAGCGACGACGCTGGTCCTCTGCTACGGACTGTGGGCGTTCCAACAGGACGCCATCAAGGGCACCAACTGGTATGCCATCTCGATGGTGCCTTTCACCATCGCGGTGCTGCGATACGCGGTGGACGTCGACGGCGGCGAAGCCGGAGAGCCTGAGGAGATCGCGCTCGGTGACCGGGTGCTGCAACTCCTCGCGATTGCGTGGATCGGAGTAGTGGGTGTCGCTGTCTACCTCGTCTGAGCCACGCACCGAGGCCGACCCGCACGTCGACACTGCGGCGAATCGCACCACCCTCAGTCGAGGAGTTTTTCTCGGCGGGGTGGTGCTTGCTGCTGCCCTCATGTTCTGGGGGGCGTGGGAGCGTCGCTGGATCGCCGACGACGGACTCATCGTCTTGCGAACCGTCCGCAACCTGCTCGCGGGGAACGGCCCGGTCTTCAATGCGGGGGAGCGTGTCGAGGCGAACACGAGTACCGCGTGGACGTACATCGTCTACGCGTTCAGCTGGCTCACGCAGATCCGCCTCGAATACGTCGTTCTGACGATCGCGCTCGTACTCTCGACTGCTGCCGTCGTGCTGGCGATGCTCGGCACCGGTCGTCTGTACCGCGGCGTTCGGCCGTCGGCGGGCGGAACGATCCTGCTGGTACCGGCAGGTGTTCTCGTCTACATCGCGGTTCCGCCTGCGCGAGATTTCGCCACTTCCGGGCTCGAGACTTGCTTGGTGATCTTCTGGATCGCGCTCCTGTGGCTACTGCTCGTTCGGTGGGCGCAGGCGTCGACGCCGTCCACGGCGTCGATCCTGACTCTCTCGTTCGTGGCAGGCCTCGGACCATTGGTTCGACCCGAGATGGCAATTCCCGGTGCTGCCGCGTTGATGATGATCGTTCTCTCCGCAGGCCTGACCTGGAAGATTCGTGCACTGATCGTGGTCGTCGCCGGACTTGTGCCGGTGGGCTATCAGATCTGGCGAATGGGCTATTACGCCCTGCCGTACCCGAACACCGCGGTGTCGAAGGACGCCGGTGGCGCGAAGTGGGCGCAGGGTTTTGCGTACCTGTGGAACCTCGTCGGGCCGTACCTGCTCTGGCTGCCGCTGCTGTTCCTGCTCATCGGCGCGCTGCTGCTCGTGTGGCGAAGCCGAGCGGACGCACCTGCTACCGCCACCGATCAACCCGCACGCTCGCTGTGGCAGCGCTTTCAGCAGTTTCTGCGCACGCCGCGGGCCGTCGTCACGTTCATCCTCGGCAGTGGGCTGATCCTCGGGATCTATTCGCTACGCGTCGGCGGCGACTTCATGCACGGCCGCGTCCTGTTGCCGGTGTTGTTCTGCCTGCTCATCCCTGTCGCGGTTATTCCGTTGCGGGTTCCGGCGCGGGCAGCGTTCGGAAGTAACCGCGACACCGCGATCTTCGGAGTCTCGGCGGTGCTGTGGATCGGCACGATCATCTGGGCCTTCTTCGCCGCCAACACGACGGGCATGCCGGAAGGCTCCGTGGTGGGTCGCTCGGGAATCGTCGACGAGCGTGCGTTCTATGCACTCAACACCGGTCACAAGCACCCGATTCTTGCCGAGGACTACCTCGACTATCCGCGAATGCGTGCCATGGTGGAGACCATCGCGCGGACTCCGGAGGGTGGGCTGCTGTTGCCGTCGGCGAGTTACGACTCCTGGTTCGTCGTCCCACCGCCAGGGCCGCTCGAGGAGCCTGCCGAGCACGTCGTCTTCTTCCTCAACCTCGGAATGACGAGCATGAACGTGGGCCTCGACGTTCGGGTGCTCGATCAGATGGGGCTGGCGTACCCCCTGGCAGCACACACCGAGCGCCTCGAAGACGGCCGGATCGGGCACGACAAGAACCTTTACCCGGACTGGGTGGTCGCGGATACCGGAATGATCGACGTTCGCCCGTGGCTGCCGTTCTTCCTCGACGAGGACTGGGTTGCCGACGCGAAGCTGGCCATCACGTGCCCGGAAACGCAGGAGCTGCTCACGTCGTATCGCTCCGAGCTGACCTGGGCCAGATTCAAACAGAACTTCCAGCAGGCTTTCGACTTCGCGAAGTACCGATTCGACCGGGTTCCGGCCTACGAATTGGAACGCTGCGGGCTCGTTCCGCCGGAGCCGCCGAAGTGATGTGATCAGCATCACCGACGGTTGAAGGTTTGAATATTTCGATTCAGTAACACCGAATCGATTGGCCACGATGTACTCGAAGACGATTCACCTAACCTGAATCACTCCCTGCGGGTGATGACGGCGTCGCCCGCGGACTGAGACGTAACGGTCTGTCTATTTGTCACAGCTGAACCTGTGACATAAAGTCCAGCGAGCGCAGTGTGACTTGGAAGAGGTCCGCTGCCGACCCGAACTTGTTCGGGCTGGCAGAAAAGCCTGTTCCCCGACGGAATCCGCCGGAGCCACTCCACCGAGTGAGTGCCGCAGACGAAGAGAGAGAGCAGTATCCATGCGTTTTGCCAGAAAGAGGCTGACCCAGCGCCTCAAGCACCGAGCGTTGGCCATCGGTGCCGCAGCACTTGTGCTACCCCTTGCTGCAGGAGTTGCCGGTAGTGCTGTCGCCTCTGCTGCGCCCGCGCACACTGCTCCCAGCCACACCGCCCCCTCCGGCGGATACGACGAGCTGTGGGTGCCCTCCTCGATGGGCAACATCAAGGTCCAGGTCCAGTGGGCCGCACGCGGCGGAAACGCTGCCCTCTACCTCCTCGACGGCCTGCGTGCGCGCAACGACGCCAACGCGTGGAGCTTCGAGACCAACGCGATGGACCAGTACCGCAACGACAACATCACCCTCGTGATGCCCGTCGGCGGCGAGTCCAGCTTCTACAGCGACTGGTATGCACCGTCGAACTTCAACGGTCAGCAGATCACGTACAAGTGGGAAACGTTCCTCACGCAGGAACTCCCCAACTTCCTCGCGAACTACGGCGTCTCGCCGAACAACAACGCGGTTCTCGGTCTCTCGATGGGTGGCAGCGCTGCTCTGACGCTGGCTGCTTACCACCGCGACCAGTTCAAGTTCGCCGGCTCGCTGTCGGGCTACCTGAACATCTCGGCTCCCGGCATGCGCGAGGCAATCCGCGTCGCAATGCTCGATGCCGGTCGCTTCAACGTCGACTCCATGTGGGGACCGCCGTGGAGCCCGTCCTGGCTGCGCAACGACCCGTTCGTCTTCGCACCGCGTCTGCAGGGCCTGTCGATGTACATCTCGTCGGCAAGCGGCCTGCCCGGTGAATACGACCACCCGCGCGCACCGATCGATTACTACAACACGGCTAACGGCATGGGCCTCGAAGCTCTCGCCCTGGTCAACACCCGTGCATTCCAGATCCGCATGAACTCGCTGGGTATCCCGGCCACCTACAGCTTCCCGTCCAACGGCACG
This sequence comes from Rhodococcus sp. IEGM 1406, assembly GCF_030056745.1. Lineage (NCBI taxonomy): Bacteria > Bacillati > Actinomycetota > Actinomycetes > Mycobacteriales > Nocardiaceae > Rhodococcus > Rhodococcus sp. IEGM 1406. Next base: position 27,556 of record NZ_JASHKO010000006.1, read on the forward strand.
CACTCGTGGCCGTACTGGTCGGCAGAGCTGTGGAAGGCTCGCGGCCAGATCCTCGACACCATGAACGCTTGGTGATCGTGCGCCATCCCGTGACCTAGTCACTTCACCAGTGCCGTTCCGGACTCCCTCCAAGGGAAACCGGGACGGCACTTGTGTATTCAGGTGCTGCACGATCGCCTGAGGTCAGTAACAATTGCACCACCAGTAACAGCGCGGCTACCCCAAGCGGGGATCGTTTGCGTGTAGAAATAGTTTCAACGGGGGTCTGGCTGCTCAGGCGGCTACACGATCGACGCGCGGACCGAACGTAAGGAAAGAGAGTGAGCTCATGCGAGTAGGCCTTGCCACGGAGGACCGTCGCCGGTCCCGGGCAACCTTCCGGACAAAGGTCGTCGGCGCACTGGCAGCGATGCTGGTACTGCCGATCGCCGCGGGCTTGACGACGGCCGGAACCGCGGCAGCCGCGCCGGCACCTGCTCAGGCCGCACCGGCCGTGACCCAGAACCCCACCGGCGCAGCGGTCACGAAGGTCGACTGGCTCAGTGAGCGTCGCGTCGCGCTGTGGGTGAACTCTCCCGCGATGGGCACCCCGATTCAGGTGCAGATCCTCTTGGCTCGCGATTGGAACGTCAATCCGTCGGCCAGCTTCCCCTCGGTCTGGATGCTCGACGGTCTTCGCGCGACCGACAACGAGAACGCCTGGACCTACGAAACCGACGCTGAGTCCTTCTACGCGGACAAGAACGTCAACGTCATTCTTCCCGTCGGCGGTCAGTCCAGCTTCTACTCCGACTGGCTCGAGCCCGACAACGGCAAGAACTACCAGTGGGAGACGTTCCTGACCAAGGAACTGCCCCCGATCCTCGAAAAGGACTGGCGGACCACGCAGACGCGCGGAGTAGTCGGACTGTCGATGGGCGGAACGTCCGCTATGTTCCTCACGGCGCGTAACCCCGGCTTCTTCAAGTTCGCGGCTTCGCTGTCCGGCATCCTCACCACCACCTCGCTCGGCATGCCTCAGGCAATCCAGTTCGCGATGACCGACGCCGGTGGATACAACTCCGCCGCGATGTGGGGACCGCCGTCCAACGCACAGTGGGCTGCACACGATCCGTATGCGCTCGCCGAGAAGCTCAAGGGCGTCAGTCTGTACGTCTCGAGTGGTAGCGGTACGACCGGCCCGTACGACCAGCCGTCGGGAATTCCCGGCGTCAGCACCAACTACGCAGGTATGGGCCTCGAGATCCTCGCTCGCCTGACCTCGCAGACCTTCGCGACCAAGCTCAACCAGCTCGGCATCCCCGCGCAGGTCAATTACCGCCCGTCCGGAACCCACTCGTGGCCGTACTGGCAGTTCGAGCTTCATCAGCTGTGGCCGCAGTTGGCCAACGCCATCGGCGTCGAGGTCGAGAAGCCGGCTTGCGGCACTTCGGGTGAGATCGGTGCGACGGCTGCAGCCAACGGCTGGATCGGCGACTGCATCACGCCCGAGTACAGCGTCGCGGGTGGACTGGCACAGGACTTCCGCAACGGTCGCATCTACTTCACCAGTGGAACGGGCGCCCAGCCTGTCGCCGGTCGTATCGCCGGCGCGTACATGAACACCGGAGCAGCGGCCGGCCCGCTCGGCTTCCCGCGTACCCCGGAACTCGGTACCCCCGACGGACGCGGACGCTTCAACCACTTCCAGAACGGCTCCATCTACTGGACCCCGCAGACCGGCGCTCACCCCGTCAGCGGCGACATCCTCGCCGAGTGGTCCGCACAGGGATGGGAAGGTGGCCCGCTCGGCTACCCGACCGCCGACGAGATCGCGACGCCCGGCAAGCCGGGCAAGGTTCAGGGATTCGAGATCGGCGCGATGTACAGCAGCGCCAACGGAACTCACGCGGTTCTCGGAATGATCATGGGCAAGTACGGCGAACTCGGTTGGGAAAACGGCTGGCTCGGATTCCCGAAGTCGAACGAGGTTCCCATCAAGGACAACGGACGCTTCACCGAGTTCGAGGGCGGCAACATCTACTGGAGCCCCGGCACCGGTGCATGGTCCGTCGAGAACGGCCCGCTCTTCGACGGCTGGAAGAGCGTCGGATACGAGGGCGGCCGCCTCGGATTCCCGATCAGTGACAAATTCGACATTCCCGGTGGTGTCCAGCAGAACTTCCAGTTCGGCTACATCACGGTGATCGGTGACAAGACAGAAGTTCACTAACTCACAGTGGTGCACGACGGGCGGGCCCGATCACGGATCGGTGCCCGCCCGCGTGCGTTGCGTAACCTGTTGATGGACTTTCGACTGAAGGCAAGGACGGACATTGATGTCGCTTTTCTCGGGTAACCGAAACACTTGTGCACGCGCGATCGCGGTCGGCGCCTTGGCGCTCGCCACGGGTGGTGCGCTTGTCGCGTGCGGTAGTGACGACTCCACTGCAACCTCCAATCCGGTCACCACGACGTCCGCTGCGGCTTCGTCCTCGAGCGGTTCGGCGTCTGCGTCCGCCTCTGCGACCACGACGGCGTCGGCTGCGCCCACCAGTCCAGGAGCAGCAGCCACCGCGCCGCCGGAGCAGCCGCAGAGCATCGAAGGCTTCCCGGGCCCCACAGTCGTCGAGGTCAGTCCAGAGGCACAGAAGTTCCTCGACGGACTGAAGGCGAAGGGCATCACCCCAGCCGGTGACGGAAGCATCGCCGTCAACACGGCCAATTACATCTGCGCTGCCGGTCCTCAGACCGACGACGAGGTCCTGACCTTCGTGACTGCCTTCGTCGGCCAGGAAGCGTCGGCGGAAGGCAAGCAGATCACTCCCGAGCAGGCAGGTGCGAACGCTCAGATCTATATCGACGTCGCCAACACCACCTACTGCAAGTAGGCGCGGGTCATGGCGAGGTCTGGAAAGCGTCGTGGGTGCCTGATCCCGCTGCTGATCATTCTTGTGGTCGCAGCGGTCGTGATCGGCGGTTGGTACATCCTGGCCGGGCGGGTGCCTTCGCCGACTCCGATCCCGCCGAGTCCGGAGCCACCGGTCTCTCAGCCGGCCAGTTGCCCCGATGTCCAGGTAGTAGCCATACCGGGTACGTGGGAGTCGAGCGCTACCGACGACCCGTACAACCCGACGGCCAATCCGGCGTCGTTGATGCTGAACGTGACCCGTCCTCTTCAGGAGAAGTTCGATAGTTCGAGGGCCGACGTCTACACCGTTCCTTACGTCGCACAGTTTTCGAATCCGGTTGCGATCCCGCCGGACGGACAGCAGTCCTACAACAACAGCCGGGCTGCGGGAACTGCTGCCACTAACGACTTTCTGATGAAGCGGCACGCCGAGTGCCCGCTCACGAGCTACGTCCTGACCGGATTTTCCCAGGGCGCGGTGATCGCGGGTGACGTCGCCGCGAGTATCGGCGACGGTACCGGCGCGGTGCCTGCCGATCTGGTTCTGGGCGTGGGCTTGATTGCCGACGGTCGGCGCGATCCGGCGTTCGGGAACACGGTTGGCCCGAGCGTTGCCGGTGTCGGCGCCGAGCTGTCGCTGAACGGGCTGAAGCTTCCCGGTCTCACGATGACCGGCCCGAGGCCAGGCGGATTCGGCGACCTCAACGACCGGACTTATCAGATCTGCGCGCCGAGCGACGGTATCTGCGACGCTCCGGCCGCCGCTCTCAATCCGACCAACTGGTTGAGTTCGGCGCCGCGGCTTCTCGAGTACTACAACAACCCTGTGCACGCGATGTACAACTCCTTCCAAGTCGATCCGAACGGCACGACGGCCACCCAATGGATGGCACAGTGGGCTGCGGAGAAGATCGACGCCGCACCGACACCGCCCCACAGTTGAGTCACCGCCGCACTGTTGATTCGTCACAATCGGGCGTCTCGGGAGTTCGCTCGCGGGTAATCTGCTCGTTTGGTCCCGGTAGAGTGCTGCACGGTCCGGGGGCGTCCTCTACAGTGCTGTCACGTAAGTGACTGGCGAGTAGGTTCGATTTGTCCGGTTTCGAAGTCCGAGTACGACGTACGTGTCCATCACAGGAGAATCGCTATATGAGTTCCACCCACGGCAGCGATGCCCTACGCAAATTCCGGTTTGCGGCCGGTGGCGAGGGCAACGCCGAAGAGGGTGGTGCGCGACGTTTCATCAAGCTTGCGCAGAAGGCCGAGGAACTCGGCTACGACTCGTTCATGATTCCGGACCACCTGGGTAATCAGGTCGGACCGATCGCCGCTCTGGGAGCGCTCGCAGTGGCCACGGACAAGATCCGTCTGGGCACTGCCGTGTTGGCCAACGGCTTCCGTCATCCTGCTGTGCTCGCGAAGGACGCGGCGACTATCGACGTGCTGTCCGGTGGTCGACTCGAACTCGGTATCGGCGCAGGCTGGATGAAGGAAGAGTTCGACAAGGGCGGCATCGCATACGAAAGCCCCGGCGTTCGCATCGAGAAACTCGAGGAGTCTCTGCAGATTCTCGACACACTGCTGCGCGGGCAGGAATGCACTTTCGAAGGCAAGCACTATCAGGTGCGTGGCCTCAAGGGCAGCCCGCGACCGCGGCAGGGCCCGCGGCCGCCGATCATCGTCGGAGGCGGTGGACCGAAGATGCTCGCTCTCGCCGCGAAGTACGCGGACATCATCTCGGTCGCCACACCGACCAACCGTGACGGGCGGCTTCTGCTCTCCGGAATCACGATGGAAAAGACCATCGAACGTGTCGAGCGGATCCGCGAAGCTGCCGGCGAGCGTTTCGATGAGATCGAACTCAACTGGACCATCACCATGATCATGATCACCGACGATCGAGAGCAGGCTGCCGAGATGGCAATCGCCGCTCTGGACCAAGGTTTTCCGCCGAACATCGAAGTGGATCGTAAGCTGAGCGTGGAGGAGTTGCTGAACTCTCCATACCTGGCTGTGGGCACTTTCGAGGAAATCGCAGACCAGATTCGACTGGTCCGCGAGAAGACGTCGATGTCGTACGTCGGGGTCTTCCCGACGCAGATGGAAGCGTTCGCCCCGATCATCCCGTTACTGGCGGGCGAGTAGGCCGGAGAATACGGACGATGCGAATCTGTAACATATCGATGGTTTGGGATCGATGAAGTGATTCAGGTGAGTTGCGCACAAAGTGCGATTCGATTGATCGAAGATGGACCCGAGAGAGCGAAGGAAGTCTGGGGCGCAGGCATGAAAGACAGTGCTTGTGTGATCGCTTCGGAGGAGATGGAATGAACGCGCTGTTCGATGGCTTTCTCGACGAGAAGGGCCAGATCCGCCTGCAACCAGGCTTCACGCTGGTCGACTACGTCGAGCAACACTCGCGTGTCAACGCGGACGAGCTCGCGTATCGGTACATCGATTACTCACGCGAGCGTGACGGTGAAGCCCTGGAGCTGACCTGGGAGCAGTTCGGTGTGCGTCTGCGCGCTGTTGCAGCCCGTTTGCAGCAGGTCACCAAGCGTGGCGACCGTGTCGCGATTCTTGCGCCGCAGGGGCTCGACTACGTCATTTCGTTCTTTGCCGCCATTCAGGCAGGTTCCATCGCGGTGCCGCTCTTCGATCCGGACGAGCCCGGCCACACCGACCGTCTTCACGCTGTTCTCGGTGACTGCAAGCCGACTGCGATTCTGACTGCCGCATCGTCGGCAGCCGGTGTTCGTCAGTTGTTCCGCTCGCTTCCCGCTGCCGAGCGTCCGCGCATCATCGCCGTCGACGCGATTCCCGACACCGTCGGTGAAACGTGGGTTCGTCCCGACATCGAACTCGACGACATCGCGTACCTGCAGTACACCTCCGGTTCGACCCGAGTTCCCGCCGGCGTGGAGATCACCCACCGCGCTGTCGGAACGAACGCGCTCCAGATGGTCGACTCCATCGAACTCAACGAGGACTCACGCGGCGTCACGTGGCTGCCGCTGTTCCACGACATGGGCCTGCTGACGGTCATCCTGCCTGCTCTGGGCGGCAAGTACATCACCATCATGAGCCCGCGCGCTTTCGTGCAGCGGCCGTACCGGTGGATCAAGGAACTGGCTGCGGTTTCCGACGGCGCAGGCACCTTCGCCGCCGCTCCCAACTTCGCTTTCGAGCACGCTGCCGCGCGCGGCCTGCCGAAGGACGGCGAGACCCTGGACCTGAGCAACGTCATCGGCCTGATCAACGGCAGTGAGCCGGTCACGACGTCGTCGATGCGCAAGTTCAACGACGCTTTTGCTCAGTACGGTCTGCCCAAGACTGCGATCAAGCCGTCGTACGGCATGGCCGAAGCGACGCTCTTCGTCTCCTCGACCAAGCATTCCGACGAGGCCAAGGTCATCTACGTCGACCGCACGGAACTCAACAAGGGCCGCATGGTCATCGTCGACCAGTACTCCGAGAACGCCATCGCACAGGTCTCCTGTGGGTACGTCTCGCGCAGTCAGTGGGCGGCGATCGTCGATCCCGAAACTCTGACCGAGGTCCCCGACAATCACGTAGGCGAGATCTGGTTGCACGGCGAGAACATCGGCATCGGCTACTGGGGTCGCCCCGACGAGACGGCGGAGACCTTCCACAACAAGCTGGACAATCGGTTGAGCGAAGACAGCCACACCGAGGGCACGCCTGCGGATGCCAACTGGATGCGTACCGGCGACTTCGGCGTCTACGTCGACGGCGAGCTGTACATCACCGGTCGCGTCAAGGACCTCGTGATCGTCGACGGTCGCAATCATTACCCGCAGGACCTCGAGGCTTCGGCTCAGGAAGCCAGCCCCGCCCTGCGCCCCGGCTTCATCGCTGCGTTTGCCGTACCGGCCAACCAGCTGCCTTCTGTCGTGTTCTCCAACACGCACTCGGGTCTGAAGTTCGACGACGACGATTCCTCGGAGCAGTTGGTCATCGTGGCCGAGCGTGCTCCCGGAGCAGGCAAGGCCGATCCGCAGCCGATCGCGGACACCGTGCGTGCGGCGATTTCTTCCCGTCACGGTGTTACGGCCCGAGACATCCTGCTCGTCCCCGCGGGTTCGATTCCGCGTACGTCCAGCGGCAAGATCGCTCGCCGCGCGTGTAAGGCGAGTTATATCGAGGGAACGTTGCGAGGCGGCTATCAGCAGACCGCATTCCCCGATAGCGTTTGAGGAGCAGTCCCTTCATGATCGGTGGCTTGGTGAGTTGATGGTTGAACAAGATGGTGTGCAGAGCAAAGACGTTGTGAGCGAGATGAGTGTTGCGCAGCTGCGTGAGTGGCTTCGCAATTGGATCGCGAATGCGACCGGTCAGCCGGCTGGGTCGATCACGGACGATCGCCCGATGGAAGAGTTCGGGCTCGCCTCGCGGGACGCAGTCGCTCTGAGCGGAGACATCGAGGATCTGCTCGGCGTCACGCTGAACGCCACCGTTGCCTATCAACACCCCACCATCGCTTCGCTGGCTACTCGGATCATCGAAGGTGAGCCCGAGGCGCCGGAGGAGACCGTCGACGCGTCGTACTACGTCTCAGGCGCCACGACGGACGCCCACGACATCGCCATCGTCGGACTGTCCACACGATTCCCCGGTGCCGGGCACACGCCTTCGGACATGTGGGAAATGCTGGCGGCCGGACGCGACGGCATCAGCGACCTCCCCGAGGACCGCTGGGCCGAGTTCATGTCGGATCCAGCCATCAGGGCCGCGGTCGAGAACGCCAACACCAAGGGCGGGTACCTCGACGACGTCAAGGGCTTCGACGCCGAGTTCTTCGCGATGTCTCCGCTCGAGGTCGTCAACGTCGATCCGCAACAGCGCCTCGCCCTGGAACTCGCGTGGGAAGCGCTCGAGCACGCGCGCATTCCGGCCAGCGGGCTCAAGGGCAAGCAGGTCGGTGTTTTCATCGGCAGTTCCGCCAACGACTACCAGTTGCTCGCGGTCAGTGATCCGACGACGGCGCACCCGTACGCACTGACCGGAACGTCGACGGCCATCGTCGCGAACCGGGTTTCGTACTTCTTCGACTTCCGTGGACCGTCGATCGCTCTGGACACCGCGTGCTCGTCTTCGCTGGTTGCCGTTCACGAGGCTGTGCGTTCGCTGCGCAGTGGTGATTCCAACATCGCGCTGGCCGGTGGCGTCAACATGCTGCTGGCCCCTCCCGGAACCCTCGGTTTCGATCAGACCGGGATGCTCGCTCCCGACGGAAAACTGCGTGCATTTTCCGCACACGCTCAGGGCATCGTTCGCAGTGAGGGTGGCGGACTCGTCGTGCTCAAGCGTCTCGAAGACGCCGAGCGTGACGGCGATTCCATCCTCGCCGTGATCGCCGGATCCGCGGTCAACCAGGACGGCCGTTCCAACGGATTGCTCGCGCCCAACCCTGACGCCCAGGCCGACGTGTTGCGTTTCGCGTACCGCGACGCCGGAATCTTGCCGACCACAGTCGACTACATCGAGGCGCACGGAACGGGTACCGATCTCGGTGATCCCATCGAGGCCGACGCGCTCAGCCGTGTCGTCGGTCGTGGCCGTGACGACGACAAGCCGGCTCTGCTCGGTAGTGCGAAGACCAACTTCGGGCACCTGGAAGCAGCTGCGGGCGCCGCCGGCCTGATCAAGGTCGTTCTGGCGATGCAGGAAAACAAGATTCCCGCGACGATCAACTACCTGGGCCCGAACCCGCACATCGACTTCGAGAAGTCGCACCTGCAGGTGACGCCCGAGGCCACCGACTGGCCGCGTTACACCGGCAAGGCCGTCGCCGGTGTTTCCGGTTTCGGTTTCGGCGGAACCAACGCGCACGTCGTGGTCAAGGAATACGTGCCCGCCGACGTGGCAGTCGATGAACCAGTCGTGGATGCCCCGGTAGCTGACGAACCGGCAGCAGAGGACGAGAGCACCGTTGTGCTGGCTGTGTCCGGTGCGCTGCCTTCGCGTCGTCGCCGCGCAGCTGCAGATCTGGCCGACTGGCTCGAAACCGAAGAGGGAAGCAAGACGCCCCTCGCCGACGTTGCCCGCACACTCGCGCGTCGCAACCACGGACGCTCGCGCGCCGCTGTTCTGGCGAAGACGCGGTCCGAGGCCATCAGCTCGCTGCGCGCCGTCGCCGCAGGCAAGCCGGCTCAAGGAGTCTTCTCGGCCGACTCGCCGTCGCCCAAGGGCGCGGTGTGGGTGTTCTCGGGCTTCGGCTCGCAGCACCGCAAGATGGCCAAGCAGCTCTACACGGAGAACTCGGCTTTCAAGGCAGCCGTCGACGAGGTCGATGCGCTGATCCAGGACGAGGCCGGCTACTCGATGGTCGAGATGTTCCTCGACGATGCGATCGAGTACAACGTCGAGACCGCACAGGTGGGAATCTTCACCATCCAGGTCGGTCTGGCTGCGTTGTTGCGTCACCATGGCGCTGAAGCCGAAGCCGTGGTTCCGCACTCGATGGGTGAGGCCGCTGCCGCATACGTGTCCGGTGGTCTGAACCTGGAAGACGCTGTGCGCGTGATCTGTTCACGTTCACGGCTGATGGGTGAGGCCGAGGGCGCACTCGTCGGTGACGACATCCGTCTGATGGCACTGCTCGAGTACAGCGCATCCGAGATCGAGGCGCTGCTGCCCACGTATCCCAAGCTCGAGGTCTGCGTTTACGCAGCTCCGACGCACACGGTGATCGGTGGACCGCAGCCGGACATCGAGGCGATCGTCGCGGCCGCCGAGGCGGACGGCAAGATGGCGCGTGTCCTGCAGACCAAGGGTGCCAGCCACACCTCACAGGTCGATCCGTTGCTCGGCGAGCTTGCCGCGGAGTTGGCCGGTATCGAGCCGACCACGTTGAAGCTCGGCGTCTACTCGTCCGTCGACAAGGACACCTTCTACCGTCCCGGTCACGAGCCGATCCATCAAGAGGCGTACTGGGTCAAGGGCCTTCGCCACAGCGTGTACTTCACCAATGCGGTACGCGGTGCAGTTGCCCACGGCCACACCACTTTTGTCGAGCTTGCACCCAACCCGGTGACGCTGATGTCGGTGGCGGCTACCGCGTTCGATTCGGGCCTGCACGACATGGAACTCATCCAGACGCTCAAGCGTAAGGAAGACGAGTCCGCGGGTGTGCTTGCCGCTCTCGCGCAGCTGTACGTGCACGGCCATGCCGTGAACCTCGAGTCCTTGCTTCCTGCAGGCGATTTCGCCTCGGTTCCGCGTACTGCATTCCTGCGTAAGCCGTACTGGCTCGACATTCGCGTCAGTGCCGGCGGTTCGGCTCGCGTACCCGGCTCGCACGTCGCTCTGCCCGACGGCCGCCACGTGTGGGAGGTCGACGCATCCGCCGTCACCGATCTGGCTGTGCTCGTGAGCGCTGCTGCCGGACAGGTGCTCTCGGATGTCGCTCTCACCGCTGCCGTTCCGCACGGTGAACTGGCCGGCGCTGCGACCCTGACGACAACCCTCAACCCGCATCCGGGTGGAGCGTCGGTGCAGGTGCACGCACGCGAGGGCGCTACGTTCCGTTTGCTGTTCGACGCCGTCGTCACGTCCGGTGAGCCGCTGCCCGAGCTGGTCATTAGCGCGCCGGTCAAGACCAGTGCGCCGATGGAAACCCTGGCCGAGGTCGTCGAAGACGCCGGAGACAAGTGGGATCCGAACGGTTCGCAGAGCCTCGACGACCGCCTCAAGATCGTTGTGGCCGAGTCGATGGGGTACTCGCCGGAAGATCTTCCGGCCGAGGTTCCGCTCATCGAACTGGGTCTCGATTCGCTCATGGCGATGCGTATCAAGAACCGCGTCGAGTACGAGTTCGACATTCCGCAGCTCCAGCTCCAGGCAGTCAAGGACGCGAGCCTCAACGAGGTCAACAAGTACCTGCGCTACGCGATCGACAATCGCGAAGAGGTTCAGGCGATGGCCGACAAGCAGGCTGCCGAGAAGTTGGTAGCCGATGCGGCTGACGAGGACGCTGCTCCCGCTGAGGAGTCGGTGGAACTGCCGGCGACTGCTCCGGTTGCTGCTGCGCCTTCCGATCCTTCTCGAGCCGGAACTGCCGACGATGCCGGCTCCGATGTTCCGCCGCGAGATGCGGCCGAGCGCTTGACGTTTGCGACGTGGGCCGTCGTCACCGGGAAGTCCGCCAAGGGTATTTTCAACGATCTGCCGATCGTCGGTGACGAGGTCGCCGAGAAGCTTGCTGCTCGGCTTTCCGAGCGTGCCGGCGGCGAGATCACTCTCGACGACGTTCTCGATTCCACCACCATCGAAGAGCTCGCGGACGTCGTGCGCCAGTACCTCGAGGACGACGGCAAGATCGACGGACTCGTACGCACTCTGCGTGCCCGTCCCGAAGGTTCCACTGCCGTACCGGTATTCGTTTTCCATGCTGCCGGTGGTTCGACCGTGACGTACGAGCCTTTGCTCAAGCGCCTGCCCGCCGGCACGCCGATGTACGGGTTCGAGCGGGTCGAGGGCTCGATCGAAACCCGTGCTGCTGCTTACGTTCCGCTGCTGCGTGAGATCCAGGGCGACGGACCGTACGTGCTGTGTGGCTGGTCGTTCGGCGGCGTGATGTCGTATGCGGTCGCGAAGTTGCTGCGTGAGCAGGGCGCTGACGTGCGTGTGGTCGGACTGCTCGACACCGTCATGGCCGGCGAGGTCGTGCCGGACACCGAGGCGGAACGACGCAAGCGTTGGGAGCGCTACGGCAAGTTCGCCAAGCGCACCTACAACCTGGATGTTCCGCTGCCGCTTGACGTTCTGGCCTCCACCGAAGCGGACGAGGATCAGATCCAGATCTTGATGGACATGATCAAGATGAGCGGCGCCAAGATTCCCGGCGGCATCATCGAGCATCAGCGGACGTCGTGGTTGGACAACCGTGCCATCCAGACGGCCGAGTTCAGCAGCTACGACGGCGACGTCGTGCTCTACATGGCCGACAAGTACCACGACGAGTTGATGACGCTCGAGCCTGCATTCAAGACCCGCAAGGCAGATGGTGGTTGGGGTGACTACGTGAAGAACCTCGAGGTCGTCTACATCGGCGGGGACCACCTGCAGATCGTCGACGAGCCGTACATCGCGAAGGTTGCGGCAGACCTCACCACCAAGCTGGCCCAGATCGAGACAGCTCAGACCAAAGCAGCGGAAACCGGAGTTCAGAAGTGACGACAACCACCGCGGAGAAGCTCGCTGAACTCCGCGAAAAGTTGGAGAAGGCAAAGGAACCCGGCTCGGCTCGGGCCATTGCGAAGCGCGATGCAGCAGGGCACAGTACGCCGCGCCAGCGCATCGACATGTTGCTCGATCCCGGTAGCTTCGTCGAGGTCGGCGCCCTGGTGAAGATGGCGGGCGAGGACAACCCGTACAGCGACGGCGTCATGACCGGTCACGGAACTGTCGACGGGCGTCCGGTTGCCGTGTTCGCGCACGATCAGACTGTGTTCGGCGGTGCCGCCGGAGAGATGTTCGGCCGTAAGGTCGCAGCGGTCAACGATTTTGCACTGAAGGTGGGCTGCCCGGTCGTCGGTATCAACGATTCCGGTGGAGCTCGAATCCAGGATGCCGTTTCCTCATTGGCCTGGTATGCCAACATGGGTTCACGTCAGGAGCCCTTGTCCGGCGTCTGCCCACAGATCTCGGTCATCCTCGGTAAGTGCGCCGGCGGTGCCGTGTACGCACCGATCAACACCGACGTCGTGGTCGCGACCGAAGAGTCGTACATGTTCGTCACCGGACCCGACGTCATCAAGTCGGTCACCGGCGAAGAGGTCAGCCTCGAGGATCTGGGCGGAGCGCGCAAGCAGGCGGAGTACGGAAACATCCATCACGTCGCTCCCGACGAGAAGGCTGCATTCGACTGGGTGCGTGAGTACCTGAGCTTCATGCCGTCCTCGTGCACGGAGAAGGCGCCGTTGATCAACCCGGGTCTCGAACCCGAGATCACCGAGTCGGATCTCGAACTCAACGCCTTCATGCCGGATGCCGACAATGCCGGCTACGACATGCACGACATCATTCTGCGGATCTTCGACGACGGAACCTTCCATGAAATCGGAGCCCAGGTCGCGCACAACGTGATAACCGGGTTCTCCCGCGTCGACGGCCTGCCCGTCGGTGTCGTGGCCAACCAGCCCACGTACCTCAGTGGCGCCCTCGATGCAGACAGCTCCGACAAGGCTGCCCATTTTGTGCGCCTGTGCGACGCTTTCAGCATCCCGCTCGTTTTTGTCGTCGACACACCAGGCTTTCTTCCCGGCGTCGATCAGGAAAAGGTCGGTGTCATCAAGCGTGGCGGGCGTTTCCTGTTCGCGTACATCGAAGCCACTGTCCCGAAGGTGACTGTGGTGGTTCGTAAGGCGTACGGCGGCGGTTATGCCGTCATGGGTTGCAAGCAGCTCGGTGCCGACATCAACCTCGCGTGGCCGACCGCTCGTATCGCCGTGATGGGCGCCGAGGGTGCCGTCAACATCATGGGACGTCGTCAGCTCGCCGAGGCGGGCGAGAACGCACCCGCGGTGCGTGCTCAGTTGATCAACTTCTACAACGAGTTCGTCGCGACGCCGTACATCGCGGCCGAGCGCGGATACATCGACGCGGTGATCGAGCCTTCGCAGACGCGTCTCGAAATCCGCAAGGCTCTGAAGTTGCTCAAGGACAAGACGATTTTCAAGAACCCGCGCAAGCACAACTTGATGCCGCTCTAATTCTTCTTGTCACCGAGGGCGTCGAACTGGCGGCGTAGCGCTTCTATCGCCGCCAGGACGGCAGGTCTTTCGCTGTCGGTCCGCCAGGCGAGGTAGATGTCGCGGCCCAGCGGCGGAAGGGTGTCGAGCATTCGAACACCTTCCGGTGGTACAACTCTCGCCAGGCGCGGGATCAAAGCGACGGCGAGGCCCTGAGCGACGAATTCGACCTGGGTGGGAAACTCGGCGACCTCGTACTCGATTCGTGGGTCGAACCCCTGCGCGCGCAGGGTCCTGACGGTGAAGGTGTGAAAGTCCGTTCCCCGGGTCCACGTCGCCCAGGCATGCTCCGACAGCTCGCTGAGCGCGACGACCTTGTTCTCCGCCAGCGGATGCGACGCGGGGAGAGCGAGCAGCGCCACGTCGTCGTACACGGGCGTGAAGGAGACTCCGTCGGGAAGTTCGACGGGCAGAGTGCTCCAACTGTCGACCACCACGACGTCGAGGTCGCGGCGAATCAGTGCGGGGAGCAGTTCTTCGGATTCGCCTTCGTTGAAGGTGATTTCGAGCTGCGGGTGCGCATGCCTGATCTCGGCGATGGCTCGCGGCAGCACTGTCCTGCTGGGGGAGACCAGGGCCCCGATGCGTACGCGGCCCGTCACCTCGCTCTGCAGCGACGCGATTTCCGCCTCGGCCTGAGCGAGCGTCGAGAGAACCTCTGCGGTTCGGCGCGCGAGGATTCGGCCCGCTTCTGTGAGTCGCACACCGCGGCCCTGCGGTTCGAGGAGCGGAACACCGACCTCGCGCTCGAGTTTGTTCAACTGCTGCGAAATCCCGGACGGTGTGACATGCAAGGTGCGGGCGGCAGCCGCCACTGATCCGTTCTCGGCGACGGCGTGCAGGGCGCGGAGTCTTTCGAGATTCAACACAGTAGAAATGCTACCGAATATACGGTCTGAACATTTGCTTGTGCTGAATAGTTAGCGGCAGGAACATTGTCGAGTGACCACTCTGACCTCCGCGACCGCGCAGACACCGACACCCACCCGAACTCCTCGGGGGCGCATCGACCCTCGATTGCTCGTCGTCGGAGGCGCAGCCGCGATCTCGATCAGTTCGCTCCTCATCAAGCTGGCTGATGTCGGGCCCTCGACGGCCGTCTTCTTCCGTTGCTTCCTGGCCTTGCCGCCGCTGTTGTGGTTGGCGTGGCGAGAGTACCGCCGGGTGGGCAAACCGAGCCGGCGGGCAGCCGTTCTGCAGGTGCTCGGCGGTCTGTTGCTCGGACTGGATTTCGCGTTGTGGTCGCAGTCGATTCTGATGATCGGCGCGGGTATGGCGAGCGTCGTCGTGAACGTACAGGTGATTGTGGTGCCCGCACTGTCCTGGTTGGTGTTCGGCAATCGGGTGCCGATGCGCTTCGTCTTCGCCCTACCGTTCATGTTCACGGGAATCGCCTTGGCGGGCGGCGTGTTCGGGGGCGGGGGAACCGGCGACGACCTGCTGTGGGGAACGGCGCTCTCGCTCGTCTCCGGAATCGCGTACGGCGGCTACATCTTCGTGGTCGGTCGTACGGGCGAGGCGGATCGGGCCGCGAGCCAGGTGTTGATCTCGACGACATCCGCGGGCATCGCCGGCTCCGTCATCGGATCACTGTGGGGCCGGATCGATTTCGTCCCGGGTTGGGAAGCGTTCGGCTGGCTCGCGGCACTGGCGCTGGTCGGCCAGGTGTTCGGCTGGATGCTGATGGGGCACTCGCTCCCTCGGCTTCCCGCCGAGGTGGGCGCGACGCTCCTGCTCATGCAACCGGTTCTCGCCGTGCTGCTGGCAGTTGTGCTGCTCGGCGAACGGCCGGGCGTTGGGCAACTACTCGGGTGCGTCGTCGTTGTCGGAGCGGTCTCGGCCGTCTCCGTACGTCGCACCCGAGCAGTAACCCGAGTAGGCGGCGCAGGCTAGTGCACCCGCATCTCGCCGGGCATCCACATGCCCGAGCGGGTTGCCGTGCCCGTCTCCACCTCTGCCGGAACAGCATTGGGGAAGTACCGGTCGTACCGCTCGAGTGATCCCCAGTCCCGCGCCCAGTCGTCCTTCAGGTACGTCGGAACCGTCGTCGCACCGGCGAGGACCTCGGTGAATCCGAGTGGGCCACCGTTGTCCGCGGACTGCCAGGTGTCGGTGGAGCTGACGGCCAGGGGACGGTCCGGGAGGATGCGGAAGTTCGGCATCTCGGCCACACCGTTCTGATGTGTGAACGGACGTTGGCACGGGAACTGAAGGCCGACAGCCCAGTCCAGGAGGACCGGCTGCTCGTTGCCGATGTACGAGTTCAGGGACTTGAGCTTCGGCACGCGCGGCGGCGTGAATGCCATCCACTGATCGCCTGTGAGGTTGGGATCGAACGCGACCACTCGAACGGCGTCGGCGTCCGGCGCGAGTTCGTCGATGGGGATGCGGACGTTGCGCCACGACGGCGCGGGCCCGATGTCCCGCGGCATGTACGAACCTTGAACCTGCACGGTTCCGTCGGGCTGAGTTTTGCCGTACTCGACCAGCAGCGACTGGCCGTACGTGATCGCACCGGTGTTGTCGACGGACCAGACGCGGCCCGCTACGGACATGACCACCAGCGGTGATTCTTCACTGCGAGTGGGCAATCCGTACCAACTCGAGATGAGGGAAGCAGGTTCCTGCACGCCGGGCTGGTAGCTGCCCATGACCGGCGTCTTCGACGGATCGAGGCCGAAGGGGAGTTTGGCCGTGCTGCCGTTGACGCCGATGTTGCCGGTGCCGCCGCTGGTTCCGGCGCCGGAACCGGTGGCGAAGCTGGGGCCGACACTCTGGGTGTCGGTATTGCCCATGCCCTGCTTGACTTCGATGTAATCCGCAGTCAGATCGCTCGGAACCCCATTGGGGGAGAAGCCCTTCGAATCAACTCCGGACAACGGATCCTCGGCGTTGAATCCGGGAGCGGTGAGCGGCCGTAGATTCCCGGAATTGACGTCGGTCTCGACCAGAACGTCCTCGGCCATGCCGCAGGTCTTGCCCGCGAGTGCCTCGATGTTGCTTCGGCCCAGCGAGTACGCCGGGTACTGCGACACCGCTCCCTTGAGCAGCGAGAGCACCTCGAACAGGACCATCAGACCGGCGATCACGGTGAGCGGAGCGGCCGCGAACTTGCGAATTCGTCTGCCCTTGGCTGTGTTCGGCTTCTCGGGCGGAGCTGCGAATCCCTCACGCAGGTACTGCCAGGCGGCAAAGGCCAAAGCGAGAGCAAAGAGCGCGAGGAACAGTGTGTTGGATTCACGGCCGTCGTAGGAGATGGTCTTGTCGAACCACGGCACGCCGTAACTCGAGACGTACCAGTAGCCGTTGATACCGGCGAACGTCAACGCCAGCATCAGGAGGAGTCCGGCCACGAACACCGATCGG
This sequence comes from Rhodococcus sp. IEGM 1406, assembly GCF_030056745.1. Lineage (NCBI taxonomy): Bacteria > Bacillati > Actinomycetota > Actinomycetes > Mycobacteriales > Nocardiaceae > Rhodococcus > Rhodococcus sp. IEGM 1406. Next base: position 44,587 of record NZ_JASHKO010000006.1, read on the forward strand.
TTACGACGTGAGCGCAGGGCCGACGCGGACACGGCGACGGCGGTCAGCGCGGCGAGAGAACCAGCGATGCCCGCGTACGCACCGAAGTGGTGAGTCCACTTGGTGGGGTTGAACATCATCAGGAACATCGTGCCGAAGACGACGCCGACCAGGCGCCACGACGGACCGGTTGCGGCGCCGGGGACGCGGCCGCGGCGCAACAACACGAAGAGCGTCGTGAAGAGGCACAGGATCATCGTCAAGAACGCGAAGCGTCGGGCAACCGAGCCGTCGACCGTCTGGACGAAGAGGTAGTAGTAGCGCAGGAAGTCCTGGTACCACTCGAGATTGGGCCCGATGATCGTTCGGACGCGCGTGGCTTCCATGACGCCGGCAAAGGTCTGGTCGGCGAAGATGACCACCAGCACGATGGTTCCGGCAGCGGCGATCGGAGCGAGAAGCGGCAGTGTGCCGACCAGTCGGTGACGCTTGACGACGATGCGCACCAACGGGCGCACACCGGCGAGAAGGGCTGCGATACACATCAATCCGGTGGGTGCGGCGGCAAGAGTGAAGGCGCCGATCAAGATTGCCGTGGCCGCGGGCAGCAGGCGTCCGGTGGCGATGGCGCGCTCGATGGAGCACCAGGTGAGCAGTGCGCCGAGAGCCACGATGGGCTCGGGGCGAAGACCGTTGTTGTACGCCAGCCAGAAGGACAGGAATACCAGACCGCCGGTCCACAGGGCGACGTTGCTCCGGCGGACCGCCCGGCCGAGACGCGGGACGACCTCGCGGCTGATCACCATCCAGCAGAGGATTCCGGCGAGCAGAGCGGGCAGACGCATGAACGGGCTCGCCGTCGAGATCTTCGCCATCACGGCCAGGACTTCGTAGTACCAGCCGAACGGGGCCTCGGGAACGCCGAACCAACGGAAGTAGTTGGCCATGTATCCCGCGTCCGGCGAGACTCGGGCCATGGTCAGGAGATAACCGTCGTCGGCGGTGTTCGCGCCGATGAAGTGCCAGACGACCAGCGTGCCGACCACAACTCCGTCGATACCGGAGAACTTCCACCAGCGTTCGGGCAGGAAACGTCGGTGCTTGCGGCCGTCGGTGCCGTCGAGGCGAGCCAGGGCGACCAGCGCGACGATGGTCGAGAGCACTGCCACGATCATCGCGACCAGCTTCAGGACGCTGGGGCTCGACGAGAAACGTGAGTCGATCGTCATCGAGAAGCCGAGGCCCTCGGGGGCAGCGCCGTCGGGCAGGTCGCTGAAGACGCCGACCACCTGCGGGCGGAAGTCGCCGTCGAGCTGGCCACGAATCGGGTTGCCGTCGGGATACGTGAGTCCGACGAACTCCGCCGAGGTCCGGTTGACGTCAGAGCTGAACGCGATGGCGCCGCAGCGACTCGACTCGACGTCCTCGCGCGCTGCCGAAGCGACGACAACGTTGCGATCGAGCACGTCGACGCTGGTAGCGGACACGCGGACGAACATCGACGAGAGCGCGGCACCGTCGCCCTGAGCAGGTGCCGTCGACATCAGGATGCCGCCGCCCTCGGGGAGTGAGCTGACCGCGGTGCAGGGGATCGACGCGTTGACGTCGATGGGAACCTGCGCCATCAGCGGTGCCTCGACGTCGCCGATCACGCCGTTCTGTGGCCAGTTGACCGTCGCCGTCGTCTGCACGACAGGAAGCAGAGGAGTTGCCAGTGCGAGTACGAAGCCGAGCAAGCCGGCGATGATCGCAACCCATCGAGTGCGATGGAAACGCTCGCGGGCATCCTGACCAGCAGGAGGCGGCGAACTCGAAGTCTGGGGTGAAGCTGTCACGGCGTCGGGCACGGCTACCGATGGTATGTCAGGGCTGAGCGTGGACCTACCGTGCCTGGGTGGTTGGTAGGTCCACGCGTAACAGTTACGACTGGTAACGAATCGGGCCCGGTGTCCAGGTGCCCGACCGGGTCTCGGTGGTGACGTTCATTTGCGCGGGAATCGCGTCCGGATCGAGCGGTGTGTACTGCTCGAGCGAACCCCAGTCCCGGTCCCAGTCGTTGTCCAGGTAGGTGGGCAATGCCCTGGCCGAGAGCAGTTCGCTGGTCCAACCGAGCGGTCCGCCGCCGTAGTGGTCCTGCCAGGCGTTGGTGGACTCCGCGCCGATGCGGTCGGGCAGAATGCGCCACTCGGGGATCTCGGCGACGCCGTACAGATGATCGACCGGACGTTGGCACGGGAAGGCCAGACCGACGGCCCAGTCCATCAGCACCGGATCGGTGGATCCGACGACGTCCTGCAGCGTGCGCATGGTCGGCACTCGCGGCGGTGTCACCGCCAGCCACTGGTCGGCACTGATGTCGGTGTCACTGGCCACCAGACGCACGGTGTCGGCGTCTGCGGGCAGTTGATCCATCGGAACGCGCAGGTTGCGCCACGACGGCGACGGGCCGATGTCGATCGGATCGACTCGTCCCAGCGCGTCGACGCTTCCGTCGGCCTGCTTCTTGCCGTATTCGACCTGCAAGACCGCGCCGGGGGTGACGATGCCGTCGGAGTTGACGTAGCGGATTCGTCCGGCCGCGGCGACGGTGAGGAGCGGCGCGGCGTCGTTGCGCTCGGGCAGTGAGTACCAACCGGTGGTCAGTGACGCGTTCTGGGGCGCTCCGTAACTACCGAGCACCGGCGTTTTTGCGGGGTCGAGCCCGAACGGGAGCGCGACGTTGCTGCCGTTGACGCCCGAGGTCGACTGCGAGCCGCCAGCGGTTCCGGATCCGGTTCCGGGCGTGCTGGTGGTGCCGGACTGAGAGGTCGTGGTGTCGAGGCTGTTTGCACTGCCCGCCGTCGAGTCCTCGGCGTCTGCGGTGAGGTCGCCGGCGACTCCGTCCGGCGAGAATCCGGTCGATTCGCTTGCACCGAAAGCTCCGGCGCCGGCGAGGTCGGTGGGCCTGTCCACCAATTGCAGGACGCCGGTGTTGGGATCGGACTCCACGAGTACCTCACCCGCGAGACCGCAGCTTCCGCCGAAGACGGATTCGATGTTGGACTTGCCGATCGAGTACGCGGGGTACTGAGCGACCGCTCCCTTGAGTAGGGACAGCACCTCGAAGAGCACGACGGCTCCGGCCGCGATGGTCAACGGTGACGGGGCGAGAAGGCGAAGTCGCCTTGTCTTCTTGACGCTGTCTTCCGCACCGTTTCGCTCGCGCGGCTCCATGACGTGGTACCAGGCTGCCAGCAGCAGCGTGAGGATCGTGAGGCCGAGGAAGGCCGTCGAGAATCCCTTGCCGGCGATTGACGGTGGCTTGTCCCACCACGGGACGCCGTAACTCGAGACATACCACCAGCCGTTGGAGCTGGTGAACGCCACAGCGAGGATGAACAGGATGCCCGCGGCGAACAGCGCGCGGTTTCGTTTGGAACGCATGCTCGACGCACTCACGCCGACGGCGGCGAGCACGGCAACCGTAGCGGCCAGACCGGCGTACACACCGAAGTGGTGAGTCCACTTGGTGGGGGTGAACTGCATCAGGAGCAGCGACGCGAACACGATGCCGAGGATTCGGCGCGAGGGCCCGATCGCGGTGCCGGGGATCCGGCCCTTGCGCAGGATCATCATGACGCAGAAGACGAGTCCGACGATCATGACGAACATGCCGAAGCGGCGGGCCAGTGAGCCGTCGGGGGAGATGGTCATCAGTGCGTCCCACCGCAACCGCTCCTCGAACCACGGAACGTTCGGCCCGACGGCGGTTCGCACCCTGGTGGATTCGAGAACCGTTGCGAGGGTTTGATCTGCGAAGACTGCGACAAGAACCACGGTTCCGGCTGCGAGGATCGGCATGACCTGGGACAGGAAGCCGACGCGTTTGCCGCGGGCGATCAGGATCTGCAGGATCGGCCGGGCTCCGGCGATCAGCGCGCCGATGGCGATCAGCCCGGAAGGCCCGGCGGCCAGCGAGAATGCGGCGATCAGCACGGCCATCGCGGCGGGCAACAGACGTCCGGTGGCGATGGCGCGCTCGATGGAGCACCACGTGAGCAGGGCGCCGAGGGCAATGATGGGTTCGGGACGAAGGCCGTTGTTGTACGGCAACCAGAAGGCCAGGAACACGAGCCCGCCCGTCCAGATGGCAACCTTGTTGCGGCGCACCGCAACACCGAGTCGCGGTATCACCTCGCGGCTGATGACCATCCAGCACAGAATGCCGGCGATCAATGCGGGCAGGCGCATCCACATGCTCGCGGTGCTGACCTTCGCGAACAGCGCCAGCACGTCGTAGTACCAACCGAACGGCGCTTCGGGGACGCCGAACCAACGGAAGTAGTTCGCCATGTACCCGGAGTGCTCCGAGACTCTGGCCATGCCGAGCAGATAACCGTCGTCGGAAGTGTTGGCGCCGAACACATGCCAGAGCGCCAGCGTGCCGATCACCAGGGCGTCGATGCCGGTGAACTTCCACCACCGTGCCGGAAGGAACCGCCGGGCACGACGGCCGTCGACGCCGTCGATCCGGTGCAGTGCGTACAGCGAGACGATGGTCGAGAGTGCCGCGACGATCATCGCGAACAGTTTGAGAAGTGTGGGGCTGGACGAGAACCGCGAGTCGACGTCCATGTGGGCGGACAGTCCGGCGGGCGCTGCGCCCTGCAGGTCGGTGAAGATGCCGACAACCTGTGGGCGGTAGTCACCGGTCAGGGTGGTGCCGACGCCGTCGATTCCGGTGACCGCCGCGACGGTCTGCTCGGAGTTGGTCGTGATGGTGATCGCCGTGCACCCACTCAGTTGATCGAGCGGAGCCGAGATCAGCACCGAATCGCGAGTGAGTGCTTCCAGGCGGTCGGCAGTGGTGCGGACGGTGAGGCCGCGGGCGTTTCGGTCCGGCGCACCGTTCGGCATGGTCGAGAGCAGTGTGCCGTCGCTGCCGCCCAACTGGCCGAGGGTGGAACAGGGAATGCTGATGTCGAGCGATGTGGGCGAGTAGGAGATCAGCGGCGACGAGACGCTGTTGACGGTCCCACCCTGCGGCCAGTCGATGCTCGCGGCTTCCTGCTTGACGGGCAGGAACGGCGTCGCGAGTGCAAGAAGCAGGCCAAGAAGGCCGGTGACTATCGCGATGAGTCGTGCCGTCCGGACTCTCTGGGAATCCGATTCTCGGGGAGCTTCGGGGCCAGTGGGCACGGGTTTCGGGGGCACTACTACTTCAGACGGCACAAGGAACGATGTTAGGCGAGTGCGGGCCCACACATCCTGAGAGAACTACTCAGGATGCAACTTCCTGTTCGGATTGTGGTGTTTCAAGTGTTCGGGCGATGGTGTCGAGTGAAATACCCAACACTTCCGCGACCGCGCTGATGGTGAAGAAGGCGGGTGTCGCGATGCGTCCGGTTTCGATCTTGCGCAGCGTTTCGACGGAAATACCGGCGTCGAGCGCTACCTGAACCATGCTTCGGTCCCCCCGCGCCGATCGCAGGAGTTCACCCAGTCGTAGTCCTCGTTCGAGTTCTTCCGCCGTCAGCGGCACGCGCACCATGTGCTTATAGTAATACCGGTATAGTTATTCGACAAGGAAGGTGTTCGAGATGGTCGAAATCAAGACCGCAGGGGAAATCGACGCGATGGCGGCGGCGGGGAGAATCACCGCGCAGGCTCTGGCTGCGGCGCGTGAGGCGGCGAGCGTCGGAGTGACGTTGCTCGAATTGGACGCCGTTGCCGCGGAGGTCATTTCGGCTGCCGGCGCCTCGGCGCTGTTCTTGAATTACCGGCCGGCGACGGCGCCGATACCCTTTCCCGGCGTCGCCTGCATCAGTGTGAACGATGCTGTGGTGCACGGTATCCCGAATGGGTACCGACTCCGTGACGGTGACCTGGTCAGTATCGACTGCGGTGCGAGACTCGACGGCTGGTGCGGCGACTCCGCCATCAGCTTCACCGTCGGACAGGGAAGTAGTGAGGATCAGGCACTGATCGACGCGACCGATGAGGCACTAGCCCGTGGCATTGCCGCCGCCCAGCCCGGAAACCGATTGGGCGACATCGGTGCCGCGATCGGACAGTACGCGCGCGGCCTCGGATACGGAATGCTCGCCGATCACGGTGGGCACGGCATCGGCCGCGAGATGCACGAAGGGCCGGATGTGCCCAACGAAGGTCGAGCAGGCAAAGGCTTCCGGTTACGGCCCGGCCTGGTCATCGCCATCGAACCGATGCTCATCGCCGACGGAACCGACGACTACCGGCACGACGCCGACGGGTGGACCCTTCGCACCGTTTCGGGCGCCAGGGCTGCGCACAGTGAGCACACTGTCGCGATCACCGAAGACGGTCCGGTGATCATGACCCGCTGATCAACCCGCTTAGCTCTGGTTGGAGGTCTTGCCGCTCACGAGGTCTCGTACGTCCCACACCCACACGTCGTCGACGCGCTTGGCGTCGAAGCCGACCAGTTCGTCGACCGTGTGGCGCAGGGCGTCGTCGCCGGAGAATCGGGGAAGCACCAGTACATCGGCGTGCCAGTACCGCAGGTCGGTCAGTGCGTTCGCCCTGGTGCCCACGTCGATCAACGGGACCTTGCCGGTTTGTTTGGCATTGACCAGCAGGGTCGAGGTGGGCCGGGACTCGGCGCCGTAGATTCCGGCGCGGGTCTTCGAATCCGGGCCGACAAAGTACCCGCCGGCAATGGGGAAGCCGAAGTCGGCGTCGACCTGCCAGCTCAGTGCGCGGGCGTCCTCGGCGCTCGCGACAGGGACCGTCACCAGAGTGCCGTCGCTGACGTAGTTCTCCCACGAGCCGCTGGTGATGAATTCGGGCGTCGCAGATCGCTGATCGGCGTCGATGGGGGTCGGGATGAGGGGAATCATCGCGACGGCGAGCGCCACCAGCCAGACACCGGCGGCCGTGCGGCGCGGTCCACGAAGTTCGACAAAAGCGCGGTAGGTGCCGAGGGTGAGCAGCAGCCCGATCGCCGGAATCGCGCCCATGGCGAATCGGGATTCGAGCACCGATTCGAACAACGGCAAGTCGGCGAGGAGTTTCCACGGCAGGGTGATGCCGGTCTTGTCACCGTCGATGGTCAGTTCGGAACCGAGCGAGAGCACACCCATCACCACGATCACGGCGGCGGCAGCGCGGGTCAGACGGATGCGCCACAGCCACACCGTTGCACCGAGGAGCAGGAGCACCAACGGCCATCCGAAGTACGCATTCTCCTCGGTCGGGTTCATTCGGAACTCCGCGCCCTCGGGATCACCCGCAACCGATTCGGTCGGGAACGTGGTGAGTGCAGCGGTGTCGTTGCCTGCCTGACCGTGTGAGACGCCGTCGTAGCTCGCAGGGCCGAAGAACTGCGACCACAGCGGCACCGCGGTGATCAGGAGTGTGACCGCGCCGCCGATCACGAGACCGGGCATCGCGCGCTTGATCGCCTGGCGCGACTTGGCCAGGTCAGGTAGTGCATAGGCGGCGCCGAACACCATGGCTGACATCGTGAAGATGAGGAGCGGCTCTTCGCCGAGGAAGATCTGCCACGCGACGAGTAGGCCGAGAACGATTCCGTCGCGAACCGGACGCTTGCCGTTCGAGATGCGTACTACCTGCAAGAAGATGAAGGGGAGTACGAAGAAAGCCACGAAGTTCGGATGACCGTTGGCGTGCGAGATCATGGCGGGCGCGAATCCGCAGAACCCCGCTCCGACGGCGGCGGCGATCTTGGAGCGGACGGAGACACCGGTCAGTACGTGCCGCGAGAATGCCCAGTACCAAGCGATGGCGGTGCCGCCGAGGCCGGCGGTCAGCCCGATCGCATACGTGGCTGTCGGTCCGAAGATCAGCGTGATCGGGGCCAACGGGATGCTGATGCCGAACATCGCGGTATTGGCCATCAGGTTCACGCCGAGCGGGTAATTCTGCAGGTCACTGAACAGCGGGCTGCGGAACTGGGCGAGGGCGTGAGCGGTATCGGCGAAGAACCATTCCCACATGGCCTGGTCGCGGCCCGCGTTGAACAGATAGCCGGACTGCAGATCGCTCCACAGGTTCGACATCACGTAGATCGCCGCAACGGTGAACGTCGCCATGATCGCGAGGTCGACAAGACGCCCGCGCTGGACGACCGAGCGCCGCACTGCTGAACGGACTCGCCCTGGACGTGCTTCTTCGAGCAGTTGGACGTCGGGCAAGGTCTCGGTCATGCAGTCGGTGCCTTTCGGTTCTGGCGCCCATCCCTGAAGTGGCAGTTCTCAGAAGTTCGGGGTGGCCTATTTAGGTCTCGATTCGATAACTTCCTCTGTCAGAGTAACGAACAAAACGGTTCGCGTCCGCGAGCGGGCGCAGCCGACGGGACAAACCGGGCCACCCGACTTGTCCGGAAAGTAATGTTTTCGTGCATCGTTTGACGGGTTCGTGACCGGGGTATCGCAACAAGGATCTTGCTCGCGTTTGTTCAGGCAGCCCCGACGAATCCCATCCTCGACGAAGAGTTGGAACCTACGTCCGGGGCCTATACCGGATGGGATGGTGCTTGTGCATGTCGAAGACAGCAGTTCGCAGTAGCGCAGTGGGAGCAGTGGCCTTACTGGCCGTTGTCCTGGGGGGTGGGACGGCGTCGGCAGGCGTCGACAACACCAGTTCGATCACCGACGTCAAAGGAAATCGGATAGAGGTCTATCAGGCTGATACCGCTATCCACGTCTTTCCGCCTCTCGACAGCTCACCGCTGAGCGTCGAGTTCTTCCACGACGGGGTTGCCGGCGTGAAGATCGACGGGCCGGACGCGGCAAGCTTCACCGGAACGAAGCTGACGATCGGTTATCAAATCGGCTACCCGATCGCGTTGACCGGCGCGACGGTTGTTCTCAACAGTCCCGGCCTCGACTGGGCAGTCGAGAGCGGAACGAACCTCGGTATCGGTCTGGTTCCGGACTTCGAACTGGGCCTGGACATTTCGAACGGGTTCGCCATCGGCGGCGACATCATTCCTTCACAGGAACTGGACGTCGATCTGGCGCCGGGCGGTATCACCGACGTCGCGCTACTCGAAGACCAGGAATTCGACGGACCTGAAGCAGCCGTCCGGCTCTCCGGAGTTCACGGATACGTACAGGGAGCAATCGGGCCGGTAACCATCAGGCCCTACGCGAAGGCTGTCACGTCGAATGGCGATACCGTCGTCACTTACGGTGTGCCGCAACGGTTGTAGTGCAGTACGGGCGCTCCCGCCCTCACGCTGCAACAGCGTGGTGGTGGGAGCGTTCCGCGTTGTGAGTTGTCGAATCGGTGCCACGAATAGGCTCGGCGTCCGCCCAATGGGCACTGCGGGAAACACTGACGAGTTTCGCGACCAGCCGTGCCGCGATCCACACGAGGTACACGGCGGTGATCAGAAGCAGAAGCGCCCAGTCGTGCGCGAAGAATCCGACTATCCCGCCGATCGTGAACGCGAGGGCGACGAAGACGACGCGTCCGCCCACGTCGGTCTCGACCAGATACTCCGGCTCGATCGGATCGTCGAAGTCGTTCGATTCATCGGCGTCTCCAGCCGATTCGGCTCTGGACTTCTCGTGGTGTTCGGTCGGGATCTCGAGTAGCTCACCCCATTCGAGCACCGCAACGGTGTGTGCGGTGTCGGTCGGGATCGCGCGGTAGTCGCGGGACTCGGAAACGTCGATGAGAGCCCTTGCCAGAGTGAGTACTTCGATGCGATTGCGAATCGCGACGCTCAACACTTCGTGGAAGGCCTGCTCGCGCCCGAACGGTTTGCCGCGCGCAATGACCAGAACATGTTCTGCGGAATCGAGAACTGCACGATGCGGTACAAGCTCGCGGCTTTGCGTAACGAGTTCGCTCACTGTCATCACCTACCCCGCCGGTGGTTGATGCGGCCGTTTGCTCGACTGCGCTTGGAGGGGCTGAGTACCCCGGCAGTTTCGGAAACAAACTCGCCGGACAGCGTGTCAGATTTGCGCAGCCGGGGCCGAGAGTGCTCCGAGGCAACTTTCGATCAGGTCGGCAACAATCACGTGAGCACGTTCTCGGCTGTCGACGCGACCCTCCCACGTGGCAAAAGTGACGACGGCGAGCACGGTCAGAGTTGCCGCCCGAAGTTCGGCGATCTCTGCCGGCAACGAGGACGCAGCGACTATCCGCCGCTGAACTTCGCGGAAACTCTCGGCCTGCATGTGATCACGGATGGTCGACGACATGGCCGGGTCGAAGATCGACTGCACCAGGAACCGTGCGTACAACGTGCCTTCGCGGTAGATGGTCTGTTCCGCCAACGGCAGGACGAGAGCCTCGACGAGGGCACGCATCGTCGGTGGATTCGGGTCGAGATCGATCGTGTCGAGCAACTCGCGTCGACGCTCACCGGCAGGTCGCATTCTGGACTCGACGACGGCCGCCAGCAAACCTTCACGTGAACCGAAGTGATACTGCGCAGCCGATTTGTTGGCCTGTCCGGCTTCGGTCTGAACATCACGAAGCGTCAGAGCGGCCAGACCTCGTTCGGCAACCAGACGCTCGGCTGCATCGATCATTGCCGCTCGGGCATCGGTTCGGGTCACGGTATGAAGTTAGGGGTGCGTCGGGGTCGCGTCAACGACCCCGACGGTAAGCCTTTTGTGACGTATCTCCTGGTTAGATCGCGTCAGAGCGGGTAACGACCACAAACGGGCCCTGCTCGGTGACTGTGAAACGAGGATCGTCGAACAGTTCCTTGGGGAACGTGACCGTGTAGCGGCGGACGTTCGGGTCGTTGGGGTAGACATCCTCGGCCAACCGCAGTGTGTACCCGTCGGCGCCCTGGCGGAAGACGAAGGCGTCGGGACTGCGCCACGGCGACGCGTCCAGCGCAGCTATCAGTTCGTCAGGGGTCTTCAGTTCCGACCACTGCTCGATCAGTGCGGCGCGGGCACGGAAATCGGCGAGGGGGTTTGCGTAGTGCGACGTCAGACCTTGGAAACCGAAGTACGGGTAGAAGCTCAGGAAGCCGATGTCGGCGGTGAGTACCACCGTGTCATGGGGTTCACGTCCCAACTGTTCGCGGATGATCCGGTCGATGTCCGCGTAATTGGCTTCGGCCCCGGGAGGTCGCTTGTCCCCGCGCTCGCCGTTGCCGTCGGTATCGCTGTATGCCACAGCGATATCCGGCGCCAGCACCTGCGGGATGTTCTGCGCGAAGGCGATGGCTCCGATGACACCGAGTGCAACCAGTACCGCTTTGACGCGGGGATTTTCGCTGGTGGCCAGGACGATCCAACCGGCGAACTCGAAGAATCCGAACACGCCGGCGGCGGCAAGGAGTCCGATCAGGACCGGCTCCAGTCGAAAGCCGAGGAGCGTACTGCCGGCGACGGTGAACGTCATGGACAGCAGTGCCCACAGGTACACGGCAATGACACCGATACCGAGTGCCCGGGCGCGGCGGGAGAAGAGGAAACGAGAAATCAGCCAGACCGTGCCGAGTAGGCACAGTCCGCCGACGAGCGAGAAACTCAGCATCGGGAAGGGCAGTACCGCACCGGAATCGGGGAGGTAGTGCATTGCCGTGCCGGATTCTGCAGTGGCACCCGAGAGTGCCTTCAACAGGTAAGGCGCCCAGACCGTCAGAGCGACCAGACCCGAGATCACCGCGATTGCGGCGAGCCTGACTAGGGGACCCAGCGCGGCTTTCCACGTGTTCTGGGCGCGGGCGGCAAGTACTGCGGCAACGACGGCCATCAGAGTCACGGCGAATGCGGCGAATCCGAGGTACAGCGTGTAGACGGTTGCGGCGAAACCGAGGAACAGGCCCGTCCCGAGAATTGCGCCGGCTCCGGCAAATCGAGAGGCACCCGGGCGATCGAGAGCCCCCCACGCCAGGATCAGCACCGGCGGGATCAGGAGGTTGATGACGGCGCCGTACGCCTCGGGGGAGTTGTACGCCAACACGACGGCAGTGACGGCCAACGCTGCGACTACGGCCCAATCGCGTCGAATCAGCTTGGTCCACAACACGAGTGCAACGACGGCGACGACAGCCAGCGAGCCGATCGCGTAGGGCTTGAAGGCTTCCCAACCGTCCATGCCCAGCAGGTTCGCGACGCGTCCACCGATCCAGAACCAGCCGGCCGGGTAGAACGGCGGCAGATCCACGTACGTCATGTCCTGCAGCGCAGCCGAATCCGTCAGCCGGGTCAGGTACTCGGTCCGGAACTGCTGATCGACCGAGACGCCGTGCAGATACAGACTCGTCGCGGCCAGGGGAAGTCCGAGCGTCGTGGTGACGAAACCGGAGAGCCCGGCCCACGAGAGGAGTGTTGCGACCCGCTCGGCCTTGCGGGCGCGGAACATCAGAACCGCAACACCGACCACTGCGATGCAGAGCACCTGCAGCACCGTCGTGACGGCCTGCGTGACGTTGGAAGACGTGAACGCCGGCCACTGCACTCGGCCGAAAGCAAAGAGCCCGACAGCGGCTACAACAGCGGCGACCAGCGCTCCGAGGGCCATTTCCACCACCGTCGCCGCGGCATTACGCCACGGCGACGGGGTCGAAAGTTCTGTACTCGGAGCAGTCGTTGTTTCTGGCACGGGAGGAGCTTAAACCGGCAACTTCCGGAAGATCGGGCGCGGCACGTGGCGCAGACCCATCATGACGAAACGCCACGGGCCGGGAGTCCAGACGATTTCCTTGCCCTTGTCCGAGGCGGCAACAGCGAGCTTCGCGACGATGTCCTTGTTGACCGTCAGCGGAGCTTCCTTGACGTGGGCACTGAACTGCGTGCGCACCATGCCGGGGCGAACGACGGTGACCTGCGGTCCGAATTCCGCGAGAGCCTCGCCGAGTCCGAGGTAGAAACCGTCGAGGCCTGCCTTGGTGGAGCCGTAGACGAAGTTGGCACGCTTGACGCGCTCGCCGGCAACCGACGACATCGCGATGATCTTGCCGAAGCCCTGAGCCTTCATCTTCTCGCCGAGAAGAACACCGACCGAGACGGACGCTGTGTAGTTCACGTTTGCGACCAGAACCGCCTTGCGCTGGTTCTGCCACAGCTCTTCGGAGTCACCGTCCAGTGCGAAGGCGACGATCGCGACGTCGACGTCCCCGTTCGAGAACGCCTGGTCGATCACCTTCGGGTGCGATTCGAAATCAACGGCGTCGAAGTCGATGAGCTCCACCGAGGTGGCACCCTTCGCTTCGAGCTGCTTGACCGCAGCTTCGCGTCCCGGATCGCCGGGAAGAGCCGCCAGAATGACGCGGAGCGGCGCCTTCTTCAGGTATTCCTCACAGATGGCGAGGCCGATCTCGGAGGTTCCACCGAGAAGCAAAACGGTTTGCGGGTTACCTACAGCGTTGATCACAGTTCCAGCCTTCTGGACATATCGGAGGCGAAAACGCCTGTGGGGTCGTACTTGCGGCGCGTCGCGATCCACTCGTCGATGCGCGGGTACATGGCGTGGAAAGTTTCCGCGGACGTCCGCGAATCCTTGGCCGTGTACAGGCGCCCACCGAATTCGAGGACACGCTTGTCGAGTTCGGTGACGAACTCGTTCAGGCCCGGCTTGATGCGGAAGTCGACGCAGATGTTCCAGCCCGGGATCGGGAAGCTCAGCGGCGCCTGGTTGCCCTCGCCGAACAGCTTGAACACGTTGAGGAACGAGTAGTGCCCGCTGCGCTGGATGTCGACGATGATCTTCTTGAATTCGTCGACGGCCTCCGGCGGAACCACGAACTGGTACTGCAGGAATCCGTTGGATCCGTACGCCCGGTTCCACTCACCGAACATGTCGAGCGGGTGGTAGAACTGCGTCAGATTTTGGACCTTGCCGCGGTACTTGCCGGACTTGCGGAACCAGACCTCACCGATCGCGGTGAAGTTGAACTTGTTGGCCAGCCCGTTGGGGAAGACGTCGGGGAACGTCAGCAACTGCGGCGCATCGAAGGCGAGCGGGTTCTTCTGCAGCTTGGCCGGAAGCTGGTCGAGCTTCGCCAGAGATCCGCGCGAGACTGCCGCACGGCCGAGCTTCGGGGGCGCGGAAATCGCGTCGAACCAGGCGCTCGAGTACTCGTAGTTGGCCTCGCTGCCGTCGCTGTGCAGCGCGATGGTCTCGTCGAGGCTGTTGGTGACGTCGCCGTCGGCGATGAAGTACGCCGTCTCGGTCGGTGTCATCTTGATGGTTGCCCGCAAGATGATGCCCGTCAGGCCCATGCCGCCGATTGTGGCCCAGAACAGTGCGGCCTTCGGGTCGTTGCGCCCGCCCTTGGGGGTGAGCGTGCGAACCTTGCCGTCGGCCGTCAGTAGATCCAACGACACGACGTGGTTGCCGAAGCTACCTGCGCTGTGGTGGTTCTTGCCGTGGATGTCCGAGCCGATGGCGCCGCCGATCGTGACCTGGCGAGTACCCGGCAGGACCGGAACCCACAGGCCGAACGGCAGAGCAGCCTTCATCAGCTGATCCAGATTCACACCGGCGTCGACGTCCACCAGGGCGGTGTCGCGATCGATGCGATGAATGCGGCTGAGTGCATTCATGTCGATGACCAGCCCACCGGCATTCTGCGCCGGGTCGCCGTACGAGCGGCCGAGGCCGCGCGCGATGACACCGCGTCGCAGATGCGATGGCTTGGAATCGTTCTGTTCCGCAACCTGGGCGACCGCGTTGGCGATCACTTCCACGTCGGGGGTGGACAGCACCTGTGCGGTGGTGGCGGCGGTGCGTCCCCAACCGGTGAGGGTGCGGGCTTGGGTGTGGAGAGCCGGCTGCGGCGTCTCTTCTGCTGTCGTGGACATCAAGGTAGAGGTTACCTGGGAGTAGTGCCGACGGCTCCGACTCGAGTGGTTACTCTCGTCGTCGTGCCCGAAACACCTGCAAGTCACCAGCACGAACCCCATGTCCCGCTGCCCGTCGAGATTCCTGTCACGACGGACATCGCCGACGACGCGATGGACCTGAAAACGCAGATCGTCCGGTTCGTCGCGACGGGTGGGCTGTCGGCGGTCGTGGACTACGGGCTGTACGCATTCCTGTTCAAGGTCGTCGGCCTCGATCTGAGCGTGGCCAAGTCGATCAGCTTTATCGCCGGCACTACGACGGCGTATCTGATCAACCGGCGGTGGACGTTCAAGGCCGAGCCTTCTCGCGCCCGCTTCATCGCTGTTGTCGTGCTGTACGCGGTCACTTTTGCGGTTCAGGTCGGGCTCAACGCGCTGATGGTGCATGTGCTCGCCGACGAGTGGTGGCGCATGCCGCTGGCCTTCGTCATCGCGCAGGGCACCGCGACGGTCATCAACTTCATCGTTCAGCGGGCAGTGATCTTCAAGATCAAGTAACGGTTCGGGGTGGATTAGCGCATTCGTCCGGTTTCTCGAGAGAGAATCGAGCCCATGATCATCGTTCTCGATTCTTCGGCCCTGACCAGGGGCGCACGGTTCGACGCCGCCATCGCCGACGCTCGCGCACTCGGACACCGCGTCGTCGTGCCTCGATTGGTCGTGCTCGAAGTTGCGAGCCGCTACCGCGAGGAATCGGCGGAGATGATCGCGGCCCTGAGCGTCCAGGCGCGCATGTACGACCGACTGGGGTTGCGGCGCGACCTCACCAGGTTCGTCGACGCGGCTCACGACAAGGCCGACGGCTACGTCGACGACGTGATCGAAGACCTCGTGGCGATCGGCGTCGAAGTGGTCGATCCAGTCGACGTGTCGCATCTCGAGGTGGCCGAGAGGGCGATCTCGCTGCGTCGGCCCTATACCGACAAGAAGAAGCGAGACGGCTACCCGGCGACGCTGAACTGGCTGACCGTGCTCGATCTCGCCGACCGTAACCCGGAGGTCGACGTCATCTGGGTCAGTACCGACGCACGGGCATACGGCGACGGCGAAGACGGGGTCTGGCACGCGGATCTCGCGCGTGAACTGGCATCGCGCGGCCTCGAGTATCGGGTCCGCTGGGCGTCGGACATCCCGGTGATCGACGGACCGGTGCAGGTGGAGCAGGTGGCTGAGGTCGCTGAGGTCGCGCCCGAGGCGCCGGTTGCTCAGGGCTTCGTGGAGCCGGAAGCGGTCGTTCCAGCAGAGATTCCCGAACCCGAGGTTCCGGCGGCGCCCGTCGTTCCGGAGGCACCGGCATCAGCTCCCGCACCCAAGCCCGTACAGCGTGCAGCGCGGACGAGAGTTGCGCCGCAGCGCATCGAGCCCGCCCCGAAAGCTCAGTCCGGTGGACTGCGTGGTCTGGGCAAGGTCATCGGCGGGCGGAAACGAAAGGTCACGATCGTCGACGATCTCGACGAAGTCGACCTCTTCGGTGCCTGATCGCTTCTAATCTGGACAGATGTCTCTGTTGCCGACAGTCAGTCGTAGGACCGGAACTCGATACGGCAGGCCGAGTATCGAATCGCAGGTCCTCTACAACGCGTGTCGATGGATGCTTCGGCCCGTGGTCGGGATCGCGCCGCTGACGCCTGGCGCAATGCGCCGCGCCGCAGTTCTGGACTCGGCCGCGGGTGTACGCATTCCGTCCGGGATCGATCGGGAAGCGATGCGTTTTCCAGGTTTCGACGGCGAACTCGTGCGCACGGCAGGATCGACGGCTGATCTGCGCGAGGGTGTAGTTCTCTACCTGCACGGCGGCGGGTTCATGTGCTGCGGGCTCAACACGCATCGGCCGGTCGTTGCCAGCATCGCCAAGCGAACCGGCCTTCCGGTCCTGCACATCGCGTATCGGCAGTTGCCGAGCACGAGCATCAGCGGGTCCGTCGACGACTGTCTGGATGCGTACCGGTGGCTCCTCGAACAGGGAGCCTTGCCGGAAAAGGTTGTCTTCGTTGGTGATTCGGCCGGAGGTTTCCTGGTCTTCGCGACGGCGCTTGCAGCAGTTTCCGCGGGGCTCGAGGTTCCGGCCGGTCTTGTCGGCCTCTCGCCGCTCCTCGATCTCGATTGCACCACCAAATCGGTCCATGCCAACGCTCGACGCGACGTGATCGCCCCGGTGTCGGCATTGATGGCGATCGGAAAGCTTGGCGGACAGACGAACTCGCCCGTCGACGGCGATCTTGCAGCTTTGCCGCCGTCGTTGCTGATCGCCGCCGAATCCGAGGTGCTCAGAGTCGATTCGGAGGTGATGGCGCAACGGCTCGCCGCCGCGGGGGTGCCGTGCTCGCTGCAGATCTGGAACGGCCAGGTTCACGCGTTTCCCGCCGTCTGGCCTGGCTTGCCGGAGAGCAGGGCCGCGCTACGTGACGTTGCCAGGTTCATTCGCGCCAGGCTAGATGCTGTCCCGCCCCAGGAGTCACGTGCGCAGTGACGCGACAACTGCCCGTGCGAGGGCGTCGGCAGATCCAGGGGCGAATGGCAGAAAGAGTTCGGGCTCGATCAGTTCCACTTCCATGAGCAGTGGTTGATCCACCGGACCCACGACGTCCACACGCGCGTAAAGCAATTCGCCGGGGCCGCATGGGGTCGCGGCCAGTGCCGCGTCGGCCACCGCGAGTTCGGCGGCGGAAGGCTCGTGGAGGTAGTTGGTTCCGCCGTGGAACTCCTGCACACGGAAGTCGTTGGTGGCTGGGATCTTCCGGACGGCATGGGAGTAGCGTCCGCCGAGGTGGATGATCGAGCGCTCGCCGTCGACGACGTCCGAGATGAAGGGCTGGACCAACGCGTCGTTGCCACTCTCGAGGATCGAGGTGAGGTGAGCGTGGGCCTGTTCGGACCCGGCGGCAAACTTTCCCACTCCGACAGCGCCGGCGGACACTGCAGGCTTGACGATGACCTCGGCACCCTCGAACGAAGGGAGGGTGAGTGTTTCGCGCTTTCCGGCAGCGATCACAGCGGTTGGAACGATAGGTACGCCGGCCGCGGCAAGTTCGGTGAGGTATCCCTTGTGGGCGTTCCACTCGACGATCGGGAGCGGGTTGGCGATCGGGGCGGTCAGCTGATCGAGAACGGCAAGAAATTCGTCGAGGCGCTGGGTGTAGTCCCAGGTCGACCGGATCAGAACCAGGTCGGCGTCGATATCGAGGAGGGACCGGCTCGACCACGGCGCCATCGTCGACGCGATGCCGTAGGAGGTGAGAGCTTCCATGACGAGTTTGCTTTCGACATCCGCCTCGCGGGCGGCGCCGTCACAGGTGAGCAGGAGAACCGTGGTCATGCCACGATGCTTTCACGGCTGGCGCCTTGTACGACTAGCGAGGTGGCCCCTCGTCGAGGACCAGCGAACCGGTCCCGGGTTGCCCGGTTGCGTCCACCCACGTCACCGCGACGGTGTCGCCGGGGCGGCGCGAGCTCATCGCCGCGTTGAGATCAGCGGACGACGCGATCCGGCTGCCACCGAACTCGGTGATGACCGCACCTTTGGTCAGCCCCACCCGCTCGGCCGGCGAATCGAAGCTCACGGCAACAACTTCCGCGCCGGCCGGCATCTCCGCGTGATCCTTCACCGCGACACCGAGTACGGGTGTCGGTCCCACACGCACGGTCTCGGAGGAGCGGCCGCCGAGTACCTGCTCGACGATCGGTAGTGCGGTGTCGATCGGTATCGCGTAGGACTGAGGCGCCGGCGAGGTTTCGCTGCGGTCGGTGACGGCGTTGCCCGCGCTGCTGACGCCGATCAGCTCGCCAACGGCATTGACCAGGGGGCCACCGGAATCGCCCGGCCGGATGTCCGCGTCGACCTCGATGAGGCCCTTCAACTGGTTTCGCGATCCGTCGGACACGTTGCGGGTGTTGACGGTGACACCGAGGTTGGTGATGACGCCGGGAGCTGGGACGGGCACTCCGCCGCCTTCCGCATTTCCGATTGCGGTGACGGCATCCCCACGAGTGGCTTCTGCTGATTTGCCGACCACAGCCACCGGCAGATCCGTGGCGCCCGCGAGTCGAAGGACGGCAAGGTCGCTGACGCTGTCGTACCCGAGGATCTCGGCGTCGTAGATCAGTCCGTTGGACATGCTGACGGCAGTGACATCCGAGGCCCCGCTGATGACGTGGTGATTCGTGAGCACAACTCCGTCAGGGGAGAGCACGATCCCGGTTCCGGCGGTGGTGGTGAATCCGGCCGGCGCGGTGATGGTGACGATGGTGGGGACCACCTGGGCCGAGAGCTCCTCCGGGGTGAGCGGAACAACCGGCGCCGGTGGGGTGGTGGTGATAACCGTGACCGGTGCGGACTCGATCGTGCCAGGCGTCAGAGGCGGTGCGACCAGTGCGAGGGCGCCGAGTCCGGCTGCGAGAACGGCGGCCGTCCACAGACCGCGTCTGCCCGCACGTTTGGTCATCCAGCCGTCCGTCCCGCCGGTCGTCATCCCATCGAGTGTGAAAGGTGAAGATTACCCAACCGGCAACGATCAAGACATGCGATGGCGCAACAGCATGTAGACGCCGCGACGCATGAACGAGGTGGCGAGTGCGCGTGCGTCGCCGATTCGGACGTCCATTGCGGAGACGAGAGTCGGATCCGATTCCCGGAGATCTTTGTGGAATGCCGCTGCCTGGCGTGCCTGATCCTTGGCCAGACGCACACTCCACTGTCCGGCGTTGACGCGGAAGGACGCGAGGGGCTTGGCGATCGTATAGACGTCGCCTTGGAGTGCGACGGCGGTGTACGTGGCTTCGTCGATGACGTACGGGTTGGTGTCGTCCCACCATCCGATGGCCTTCAAGGCGGATCGCTTCATGAGTACACATCCGGGCTCGCCGAAGATGTTCGCTCCCGCCGTTACCGTCTTTCGGGCCGCGTCGCGCCCGGTGACCAGTCCCTTCAGCCCTGCAAGTCCGCGCGCGGAGAGGATGGTCTTTCCGTTTGCATCGACCAGTTTGCGTTGCGAGGCCACGAGTACCACCGAGGGGTGCTCGTCGAAAGCCGCGACCTGTTCCGCCAGGCACTCGGGGTAGATGGTGTCGTCACCGCACACCAGTTTCAGGAGCTCTCCGTTCGCGGCTTCGCTGACCCGGTCCCAGTTTCGCTTCGCTCCGCCGCCGGCCTCGGTCGACAGGATCTCGATCCGCGGATCGTCGGCGTATCGCGCCAGGACCTTGACGGTGTCGTCGGTTGACGAATGATCCGAGATGATCAGTTCGAAGTCCTGGTAGGTCTGATTCAGGATCGAGTCGATCGTCTCGGCAATGTAGTCGGCATTGTTGTAAGCCGGGACGACGACGGAAACACGCGGAGTCATGAGTTGCCTGTTCTCTTGTTTCGACTGAACGAGAAATCGCGGTAACCGAAGAAGCTTGCTGTTGCGGTTACCGCTGTGATGACGAGTTGTGACGGGATGGGAGGAAAGTGCAGGACCGAGACCGCGACGGTCATCAGCGCGAGGTTGATCACGAAGGCGCCGAAATTGACGACGACAAATCGCCAGAAGTCACGGAGGAAGTGACCGCGAACCTCGAAGACCAGGTAGCGGTACATCGCAAAAGCGCACAGCAGGTTGCAGACGTACCCGGCAACGATCGCGAAGTGGTAGCCGAATTGATCGCCGAGCGCGATCTGCCAGGCAATGAACCAGGCGGTTCCGAGCGCCGTGTTGACGCCACCGACGAGCAGAAAGGCAAGGGCCTGATTCTTGACGACGCGCATCAACGGACCCGGCCTGCCGGTCATTCCGGCGGGGGGTGTTGCAGTCGAATCCGGTGAAGCCATCAGCCTTCGCCGAACGTGGGCAGCAGCCCTGCCGACACGGCATCTTGAAGCGACGGTGCCGCTGTGTCCTTCGCGGAGAGCGTGATGTTCAGGGGCTCACCGCTGCGACCCACGGTGGGCCAGTCGATCGCTATGTCGGGATCGAGGGGGTGAACTTCGTGCTCACGTTCGGGGGCGTATCCCGTCGAGCACAGGTAAACCACTGTCGAGTTGTCCTCGAGGGACAGGAAGGCGTGCCCGAGCCCTTCGGACAGAAAGATCGCTCGGCGGTCGACGTCGTCGAGAAGGACCGAATCCCACTGGCCGAAGGTCGGCGATCCCACGCGGAGGTCGACGGCGATGTCGAGTATCGCGCCTTTGACACACGTGACGTACTTGGCCTGTCCGGGAGGGACGTCGGCAAAATGGATGCCTCGTAGGACGCCGGCAGCCGAGACCGAGCAATTGGCCTGCTGAAGGTCGAGGGTGCGGCCGGTGATCTCGGAGAATCCGGGTTCACGGAACCACTCGAGGAAGACTCCACGGTCGTCGCCGAACTGTTTGGGTGTGAATTCCCAGGCCCCTGGCACTTTCAGTTCGCGATACTGGCTCATCACGTGAGTATCTGCCATGTCACCAGTCCTTGCCGCGGTCGAGAAGTTCGAGAAGGTATTTTCCGTATCCGGATTTGAGGAGCTTCTCAGCACGAATGCGTAGCTCGTCGTCGGTGATGAATCCGTGCCGCCACGCAACTTCTTCGGGCGCGCCGATCTTGAGTCCCTGACGCTCCTCGATCGTGCGCACGTAGTTCGATGCGTCGAGAAGCGAATCGAAAGTTCCGGTGTCGAGCCACGCGGTGCCGCGAGGAAGTACTTCGACCTGGAGGCGGCCAGCTTCGAGGTACGCACGGTTGACGTCGGTGATCTCGTACTCGCCGCGTGCCGATGGTTCGAGGTCCTTGGCGATGGCGACAACGTCGTTGTCGTAGAAATAAAGGCCAGGCACCGAATAGTTGGAGCGCGGGTTCGCCGGCTTCTCCTCGAGCGAGACGGCTTTGCCTTCGCGGTCGAACTCGATGACTCCGTAAGCCGTGGGGTCCGAAACCCAGTACGCGAATACGGCGCCACCGTCGATGTTCTCGAAACGCGTGAGCTTACTGCCCAGACCTGGGCCGTAGAAGATGTTGTCGCCGAGGACGAGGGCCGCGGATTCCGAACCGATGTGGCCGGCTCCGAGTACGAAGGCTTGTGCGAGACCATTCGGCTCGTGCTGGATCTGGTAGGTCAGGTCGACGCCGAACTGCGAGCCGTCGCCGAGCAACCGCTGGAACTGCGGTGCGTCGTCTTCTGTGGTGATGATCATGATGTCGCGAATCCCGGCCAGCATCAGGGTGCTGAGTGGGTAATAGATCATCGGTTTGTCGTAGACGGGGACCAGCTGTTTGCTCACGCCGAGCGTGATGGGGTGCAACCTCGACCCCGTGCCGCCCGCCAGAATGATTCCGCGCATGCCTCGAAGTGTTCCAGTGTTCGCTGGAGAAACAAATCTCGGGCGCACGGTATCGTGCGTGGCCGGTAGATAGATCGGTTCGATTCGGTGATCGTGGAGGCGCAAACGTGAGAGTTCTCGTGACTGGCGGTGCAGGCTTCATCGGCGCCAATTTCGTCCATCAGACGGTGGCAGAGCGCCCCGACGCCGAGGTCACGGTGCTCGATGCGCTGACCTACGCGGGCAACAAGTCTTCGCTCGATTCGATAGCCGACCGCATCACGTTTGTTCACGGCGACATCACCGACGCAGTTCTCGTCGACGAACTGGTGGGCGCTGCCGACGTCGTCGTTCATTTTGCTGCCGAGTCCCACAACGACAATTCGCTCGCTGATCCGTGGCCGTTCGTGCAGACCAACATCGTGGGAACCTTCACGCTCCTGCAGGCTGTGCGCAAGCACGACGTCAGGTATCACCACATTTCCACCGACGAGGTGTACGGAGACCTCGAACTGGGCGATCCGGACCGTTTCACGGAGTCGACCGCGTACAACCCGTCGAGCCCCTACTCGTCGACGAAGGCATCGAGCGACATGTTGGTGCGCGCGTGGACCCGTTCGTTCGGCGTCCGGGCCACCCTGTCGAACTGCTCGAACAATTACGGCCCTTATCAACATGTCGAGAAGTTCATCCCGCGGCAGATCACCAATGTTCTCGCCGGATTGCGTCCCAAGTTGTACGGCGACGGTTTGAACGTCCGTGACTGGATTCATGTCGACGACCACAACAGCGCGGTCTGGGCGATCATCGACGGTGGCCGGATCGGTCAGACCTACTTGATCGGCGCTGACGGTGAGGTGAACAACCGAACTGTCATGGAGTCGATTCTGCAGATATTGGGCCGTGGCGCCGACGAGTTCGATTTTGTCACCGACCGCCCGGGGCACGACGTGAGGTACGCGATCGACTCGAGTCTGCTCCGGAAAGAACTTGGCTGGTCCCCGCGCTACGAGGACTTCCGCAGTGGTCTGGAAGCGACGATCGACTGGTACCGCGACAACGAACAGTGGTGGCGTCCGCAGAAGGACGCGACCGAGCAGGCATACGTGGCAGCCGGCGAGAAGACCACTTCCTAGCGAGCAGCCAGATTGCGGCGGATGGAGTCGAGGGTCGACGCTATCCCGGCAGGCAACGGGCGATGTGTGCGCTGGTCCAGATCAGTCCACACGATCGATCGCAGCCGTAGGTCTCGGGCTTGCGCCGAAGCGAGTGGAGAACTGGCGAGCACAACGTTGGGGCGTTTTCTGAAGACGGTGTGGCACGCGCCGAGGATCGCCCCGATGGTGACGCTGCGTCCGGACGCGTAGATCTTGGTGACCGTCGGTTCCTGCGACGCTTCCGCTCGGGTGAAGCTGTCGACCACCATTTCGGCCGCGTCGGAGACGTAAACGTAGTCCCGAAGCGTGTCCATGGGAACGTAGATCGAAATGGGCATCGACAGCAGATAGCCTCGGCAGAGGTGCGAAATCAGGCCTTGGGGTTTCGCCAGATTCTGACCCGGGCCGTAGAGATTTGCGAATCTTCCTATGACAGTCCGGGTTCCGCTCCTGGAGCCGAATTCGCGAACAATCGATTCGGCATCGAGCTTTGCTCGCCCGTAGTCGGCCAGTGGATTGGTCGCGCTTGTTTCGGTGTGCGGTGCTCCGGGAGCTCCGGCGTAGACGCCGCCGGCAGACGAAGCGTGGAAGACGGTCCCGACGCCTGCGTCCGCCGTCCCCAGCTCGTCGAGAACGTCCTTCATGAGTTGGTTCTCGCGAGCGAATTCGTCACTGCTCGTACCGTTCACACCTGCACCGGCGCACCACGCCATTCGCCACGGGCCGCCGGCGGCGTCAGTAACCAGTTTCCTGGCATCGGCGAACAGGATTTCTCTGGCCAGAGCGGGTTCGCCCCACGGGACGCGGCTGGTGCGGATGTCGGCCCCACGGCGCTCGAGTTCGCGGGCCACGGAGCTGCCGAGGAGGCCGCCGCTGCCGACTACCCACGTGGGGACATTCATTGTTACGCGGGTGGCTCGGTGGCGTTCCGGCGCCCCAACGGGCCTGACGCGGGGTCGCTGACGATGAGGTACGGCGGCTTTCCCATTGCCGTCTTGACTGCGACACCGATGTATTCGGCGATCACACCCAACGAGAAGAGCACTGCCCCGAAACCGAACAGCATCACGATCATCGTCGACGCCCATCCTCGTACCTCGACGCCGGCGTCGAAGAACGCGTACGACGCCAACACGTAGAGGACGATGACGAGACCGCCGACAGCGAACAGGAAGCCGATCAAGCTGACCATTCGCAGGCCCTTGGTGCCGCTGGAGAGAACCATTCGCCAGAAATGCGACAGCAAGCTTCTGAGGTGATATCCGGATGCGCGTCCGCGTTCCTCACGCAGTTGAACCGGGCTGGTGGTGACCTCTCCCGCGATCCAGCCCAGAGCCACGTCGAGGTAAGCCTCGGATCCGGCGTATGCGGCGACCGACCGTCCGACCTCTCCGAGGACCAGTCGGAAGCTCTGATACTTCACGGAGTTCTCGGACGAGAGAATTTTGGTGGTCAACCATTTCGACGACTTCGACGCCGCGTTGCGTAGCGCACCGTGGGGTGCCGCGTTCACGGGCTGCGCGTAGACGAGGGTGGCCTGTTGATCCAGTGCAGTGTCGAGGAGTCCACCGATGTCGGCCGGGTCGTGCTGGCCGTCTTCATCCATGGTGACAACCCATTCGCCACCACTCGACGCCATTCCCGCCAGTGTTGCCGGATGTTGGCCGAAGTTGCGCGAGAGCCAGATGGGTCGGATGAAGTCATGTTGTCTCGCGAGTTCACGGATGACCGCAGCTGATCCGTCCGGACCGTGGTCGAAGACGAGAAGGACTTCTTCGACGACCAACGGCCGCCCGCCGGGAGTGGTCTGGGTTTTCGTCAGGGGAAGTATCTCGTCGATGAGTGCATTGAGAGTGTGTTCGCCCTGGTAAACCGGCACGACGACGGAAATTCGGTGCGGTTGCACCGACTCGGGTGTGCCATCGGTCTTCACAGGCGGGGAGTGTATACGTCGCCGAGGGTCGGCTTCTCGGCGTGGGGGCGTACATGTCGGAGAATCGTGAAGTTATGATCCGGATCACTCGACGAAAGTGAGTCTCCAGTGGCCGAGTTCGAAGATCACACCAACGATCGACGCGAGAACAATCGCGAGAACACAGGCCTTCCTGGGAGAGCCGATACGGGTAGCGGTGATACCACCGACACCGAGTACACGGCTCGGTTGCGTGAGCTTCAAGGCGCCAAATGGAAGCGCGTTCTGAACGTGCAAGCGCCGTATCAGTGGAATATCCGACGTTTCCTCGGCGGCCGGAAGGTGCTCGACGTCGGCTGCGGGATCGGCCGAAATCTGCGAAATCTTCCCCCTGGCAGTGTCGGGGTGGACCACAACGAACATTCGGTGGAGTTCTGTCGATCGCTCGGGTTCGAGGCGTACTCTTCTGCGGAATTTCACTCCGAAAGCGATCAGCGAACCTTCGACGGAATGCTGATGGCGCATCTCCTCGAGCACCTGCCGGCGGGAGAAGCTTCCGGCATCGTCGCCGAGTACCTTCCATTCCTGGAACCGGGTGCGACCGTCATGCTGATCTGCCCTCAGGAACGTGGCTTCGCCAGCGATCCCACGCATACCGTCTTCCTCGACGGCGTCGACCTCGAAAAGATCTGTGCGGACAACGGTCTTGTAGTCAGGCGCTCGCTGTCGTTCCCGTTTCCGCGGTGGATGGGAAAGCCGTTCATCTACAACGAGTCTGTGGTGATCGCGGAGGTCCCGTCCCGGCTCTGACGCCTGTCGCGGTAGTAGATCACGGAGAGGCCGGCAAGGATAACGAGCCCGAAGCCCATACCGACATAGCCGATCCTCTGTCCTGGGGAACGGAAGTTGATCACCAGTTCCGCGTTGTCGGTGCCAGGCGGCAGATCGACGTAGAGGTACGTTCCGCCGAGGCCCTTGGTCGGGATGGGTTCGCCGTCGAGGGTCGCGGTGTAGCCCGGCCATGCCAACCGTGCGAATACCACGCTGCCACCGCCCGGTGAGCTGACTCGCACACGCTCGTTCTTGACGCTCATGTACTCGGACTGTGCGTCGGCATTGACAGTTGCCGACACACGGCCCGGTTGACCGGAGATCGGGCCGGCGTCGCGTTCGAGGACGTAGATCTGGTCCTGGGCGACCTCGGGCACTTCTGCCCAGTGCCACCCGGGTGGGGCGGGTTCGTTGTCAGCGCCCGGGTACTGCTTCCGTTGAAGGACGACGCGGTCGAGCAGCATCAGGTCTGCGCTGGTTCGACCGGTGTATTCATCCGGCCTGAACACGTTTCGGTAGGCGTCGTCGCACGTCGACCCGTCGAATCCCATACACAGAAGCGAAGCGAAGTCCGCGTGGCCGACCGGGGTGTACGCGTTGACGTAGTCGAGATCGAGCACCTTGGCGTAGTTTCCGTACACCTGCGAAGTCCACGGGAGTTCTGTTGTTTCGGCGTCGATTCGGATCAGCGCGCGATTGCCGAGCTGAAGGGTCGTGCCCGGGAAATCCGGAAAGTTCGCCTTGGCTTCGGATTGGCTGGTCGGCAGGTACCACTTGTTCAGCGCCTGGGGATACGCGATCACTTGATACAGAGTCACCGGAGCGATGGTGAGAATCAGTAGACCTGCGATCGCCGGGGCGCCGTATCTACGACCGAGGTAGATGGCGAGTGCTCCGACGGCGATGATCACGACAGCCCAGGTGAGATGCCGGATGAAGTACTGCGGACCCGAAGAACTGGCACGAATCATCAAGACGAACACGATCAACGATGCAGCGATGACGCGTGATCGCAGTTTGTCCAAAGTCCCGAATCGGCTCAGCAGCACACCGAGTAGTACCAGGGAGAACACCGCGACGAAGGGAAGTAGTCGTGCCGGCCACCGAATCTGGCCGATGTCGCTGGGGCCCGCGGTGAACAGCAGAATGAAGGCCAACAGCAGCAGCGGGGTCACCAACTCTCGCAGCGAACCCTGTGCTTTCCGCCAGCCGATGAATGCCAGTGCCGGTATCGCGAACCAGGCGATGTAGGTGATCGGTGCGTAGGTGGTTTCGCCCGTCCAGGACTCGATGCTCGAGACGGACGACGGAATACTCGCCGTCAGTGTTTCCGACCACGGTGCCGTCAGGAAATTGTCGTTGAACGTACCTTCTTCGCCGGTGCGCCATGTGACGGCCGAGGAGAGCAGACCGGGAAGAAAGGTGATCGCGCCGCAGGCTGCGGCCGAGACGCCGACCAGTCCGAGCTTCACTGTTGTCCGCCACTGCGGACTGCGGACGTATTCGCCCACCATCAGTGCCCCGACGGTCACTCCGGCCATCAATGCCGCATGGACGTATCCGACGCTGATCGCGAGATAGAGGAAGACGAAGACGGGTATCGGCCCCGACCGGCCGCGGGCATAGCGAATTCCGCTGGCCCACGCCTGCACCACCCAGGCCATTCCGATCACCGACGTAACCCACGACGGGTACTCGAAGTACAGAGTGAACCCGGCAAAGGGCACTGCGCTTCCGGCGACGGCCGCCCAGTAGGGGCGCGCGCCGTATTCGAGGCAGACTCGATAGACGCCCCATCCGAGGATGATCGCGAATGCCAACTTCACCAGCGTGGCCAGCAAAGCGAGATTGTCGACGGACGGTGCGATGTAGTTGATGAAGATCTGGACCGGGTTCCACAGCCCACCCTGACCCTCGACCGGATAGTTTCCAGCCATCCACTGATCCAGAACCAGCGAGGGGAATTGTCCCTCTCGCATCAGATGGCCCAGCTGAACCCAGTTGCCGACCGCACCGGATTCGGTGTCGTCGACATAGAAGTAGCGAGGGTCCACCGTGACGATCGCGAAGAATGCGAGGCACACGACTGCTGGGATCACAGCGCCCCAGCTCCAGCGTTCCCGACGGGTGGGAGCGGGTAGTTCGAGTGTCAAGGGATCTCCAGGTCGCACGGGTGGATGCACCAGAGACAGTAGCCGAGGCTGTGTTTTCGAGTTTCGGGGGTAATTCCACCTCGGATACCCTGCGAGTGACAGGTACAGCTTTTTCAAGATTCACGTAGGAGTCATATGCCCGAGCAGGTAAAGGTGGGGGCGCCGGAGAACGGGCAGGTCATGGCTCGCCGTTTGGTGGTCCAGCGCGGCGTGTTCGTCGGAATGTCGCCGATAGTCAACGACGACCTGTACGTCGAGTTCCGGAAGGGCTCCGGTGAGCGGACCCGGCACCGAGTCGCTCTGGACAAGGGCGCACGTATCAGCACCAACACCTATTTCGGGCGTTTCGCTGCCAGCTACTGGCAGCGGTGGACGACTGTCACTGAGGTCGAGGCTTCGCTGCGGATCGAGAGCGAGGGTCGGTTCCGCGTCCGGATGGTTGCTTCGGATATCGCCGGGCATCGCCGTATTCTCGAGACCCGCGACGGATCGGGGTCCTCGGAGGTCACGTTGACCACATCGTTGGACAAGTTCGTCGACGGCGGCGCCCTCTGGCTCGAGGTGGATTCTGTCGACGCTCCGATGACGATCGACCACTTGGAATGGACCGTGGCCGCTCCGGAGACGGTTCGCCCGGTCTCGGTGGCGATCTGCACCTTCAATCGGGCCGACGATTGTGCCGAGACTGTTGCTGCACTGGCTTCCGATGCCACTGTGCGTGACCTCGTCAGCTCCGTGTACGTCGTCGATCAGGGTAACGACCTGGTGAAAGATCGGGCGCGCTTCGTCGAGGCGGCAGACAAGCTCGGTGAGAAGCTGAAATATCTGCAGCAGCCGAATCTCGGCGGAGCGGGCGGTTTTTCACGTGGGCTTTTCGAGGCTACATCCGAGGGGGCAGATCTCGCCGACGTCATCCTGATGGACGACGATATTCTCTGTGAACCAGAAACAGTGTTGCGCCTCAACGCTTTTGCGAATATGACGGTGGAACCGACATTGGTGGGTGCGCAGATGATGTATCTGCTCAATCCCGATTTCCTCAATGTCGGTGCCGAAGACGTAGATCTGAAGACTCTCCATCACGGGCAACGAGTGCCCAAGGCTCTCATCAACACGAGCATGCTCAAGAAGCGTCAAGAGCGTCGAGTCGATGCGGGATACAACGCCTGGTGGACGTGCCTGATCCCCGCCGAAGTTGTCGAAGCCATCGGGTTACCCGTTCCGATCTTCTTTCAGTGGGATGACGTCGAGTACGGAATCAGGGCCCGGAAAGCAGGGTTTGTCACCGTCACGTTGCCCAACGCCGCTGTGTGGCATGCCGATTTCTATTGGAAGGACTTCGACGACTGGGCCCGCTACTTCAGTACGCGTAACTCCCTCGTCGTCGGGTCTTTGCACAGCGATCTCGACACCAAGGGACTTTCACGTCAGTTCTTCCGCCAGATCTCCGAATTCCTCGTCGGAATGCAATACGGCCTTGCCTTCACGACGTTGAAGGGCATCGAGGATTATCTCGACGGTCCGGAAGCGTTGCGGGACGGCGGCATCGAGGCCATGGCAAGCATCCGTGCCGGCCGAGCGCAGTATGCCGAGACGATCAAACACGATGCGGCTACCGCCCCGATCGCCTCGAACGAACTCCACACCGAGCGTGCCGGTGGTGAACCGAGCCTGATGCGAGTGATTCTGGCCAAACGTGGGTTGAATCAGTGGCTGGGGCGCACCCGTGGCGGTTTGGTCAATATTCCGCGCGAGGATGCGCACTGGTGGCACATCTCGCAGTTCGACCATGTAGTCGTCACCGATGCTTCGCAGTCGGGGGTACGTATCCGGCAGCGAGACAAGGCTACGGCGCGTGCTCTCTTGATCCGAACGGTGAAGCTACTGCGTCGATTCCAGAAGGAAGCACCTGCCGTGTCGGCGAAGTACCGTGCTGCGATGCCGGAACTCACGAGTCGAGAGAACTGGGCACGTCTGTACGAGAAGTGATTCTCAGCTGGTGATCTCGACGATGACCTGCTCGTTGTCGACGGTGTACCCGAGGTATTCGAACGAGATGCCGGTGCGTGTGACGAACTCCGTCCACGCCCGGTATTCGTGCTGCTGCCATCCGGGATAGTTGAAGAACTCGTCGAAGACGACGATCGACCCGGGGACCAGTCGGTCGCCGAGGAGATCGAGCACGGTCTTGGTGGACGAGTAAAGGTCGGCGTCGAGGTGCAGGAACGCAACGGGGCCGGATTCGTCGTTCAGGAACGAGGGCAAGGTGTTCTCGAAGAGGCCCGGAACAAGTTGCGCTCCAGGCACTTCGGGGATGGATTCCTGTGCGAACTCGCCGACCGGGAACCCGGTGCGCCAGGTCTCCGGAAGGCCGGAGAACACGTCGAAACCTGCGACGGTCCCCTCACGTTCGGTGAAAGCCTCCGCGACGATCCTGAGTGTGGTTCCGCTGGCGACGCCGAATTCGAGTGCCATGCCGGGTATTTCGATCAAGCCCAATGCGTGGCGCAGCGTGTCGTGCGGGTGGCCGAATGTCTCCGCGACTCGAAGGTGTTCGAGGATGAACTCGGCAGTCGACGCTGTCGCTTCCAGATCCACGGCGTAGGCCAGATCCCGACGCTGGCGAAATTCCAGCTCGTCGATCCTGGACCGGAGGCCCGCGATGTCACCGCGGGCCTCGGCCAGTTCGTCACGTGAGAGTGCCAGCGCGTCGAGGATCTGCTGCGTGCAATCGGCGTTGCGACGGTCGGCGGTCTCGACCACCTCGGATACCGCACGCTGAAGCTTGGTCCTGGCGCTGGAACGTAACCGCTCGAACATGGCAACCTCTCGTCGGGATCACCTCCATGCTGCCAGGCTTTGTTCGCTACCGGTTCCGACCGCGGTAGTGACTCTTGAGATGTCGGGAGATCACCTTGATCTCCCGCGTCCTCTCTGCCTGCAGACGAGCATCGCTTCGCGCGGCGTTCCACGCGTTCTCTCGCTGTAGTTTCCGGTAGCTCGCGAGTCTCCGCTCATCGATCTCACCACGCCCGAGTGCGCCCAGGACTGCGCATCCAGGCTCGGAGTTGTGTGCGCAATCCGAGAACCGGCACTCTGCAATCAGTTCCTCGATCTCGGGGAACGTCTTGTCGATCCCCTCCGCCGCATTCCACATGCCAACCCCTCGCAGGCCGGGTGTGTCGATCAACGTCCGGGCGCCGGAGAAGGGGATCAGTTCTCTCGTGACTGTGGTGTGGCGTCCCTTTCCGTCGCCGGTTCGAACGCGGCCGGTCTCGAGTCGATCGGCGCCTGTGGTGTCCGCGAGGAGTGCGTTCGCGAGCGTCGACTTACCGGCGCCGGATGGACCGAGTATCGCCACGGTGCCGTCCAGAACTGCATCGAGTACATCCATTCCTTCGTTGGTCTCGGCACTGACGGCCAGCACTGTTGCGCCGGGCGCAATGGCAGAGACCTCACCTAGAGTGTCGGAGATATATTGAGCTGCATCCGATTTGGTGAGTGCGACGACAGGTGTTGCGCCACTTTCCCAGGCGAGTGCGAGTAGTCGCTCGATGCGCCCGAGATCGACGTCGCCGTCCGAAGCCGTGGCGATGACGACGGTGTCGACGTTCGCAGCCAGAATCTGGCCTTCCGATTTTCCGGACGCCGAGGATCGAACGATGCTGCTCGATCGGGGGAGTATTGAAGTGACCGTGTGCATCTCGGGTTCGCGTGAGTTCAGTACCTCGGCGACGGCCACCCAGTCACCCGTGCACAGTTGGCTGGTAGCGAGCGGATCACTGCCGGTGAGTGCGCGAACTGTGCCTTCGGCGACGGCCACGTCGCACCGGCCGCGGTCGACGCGAAGAACGCGCCCGGGTGCGGAGTCCGGTGGGGCCAGGGTAGTGAATGTGTTCGAGAGTGTTGCGTTCCAACCGTATTCGGTCAGGAGCGTGTTGTTTTCCGGCATGGTGATTGTGTCCTCGAGTACGAAGAAGTGTGAACGTTGACGGCGCTGAAACTGCGGAACACGACAGTCATCAATACTCACTCCTCGTAATTCTCAGGACGCACCATGCGTCGGATCAGAATCGTCTCAGCCGCAGACGCGACTGTGCAACTGATTTAAAAGATGTTTGGGCAACTGCTTCAACTCAGGGCAACTGATTCAACTCAGGACGACTGACTTAACTCGGGCGTTCGAACTTTTCTTCCCGGCCGAGTTTGCGCAGTCGCATCCACTCGCGTAGTCCTGCCGGATCGCGGCGGGTGATCAGGAAGTACCAGCCGAACCGAACCCATTCCTGCGGAAGCAGTTTCCGCATTCCCGGCTGGGCGAGGATGTATCCACGGTTGCGGTACGTGAAGTAGCGCTTCGTGTCGTTGTCGGGGTACTGCGTGTGCATGCGTCCGCCGAGAATCGGCTTGAACTCGTCCGCGCCGTTGGGGTGGACGTAAGCAGTTTGCAGGCAGGTACCGAACTTCAGGCCGGAGCGCACGAGGCGACGATGTACCTCGACCTCGTCGCCGCGGACGAACAGGCGTAGATCCGGAACTCCGACAGCATCGATCGCATCGGCGGTGAACAGTGCACCGTTGAAGAGGGACGCGATGCCTGGCAGGAGATCCTCGTCGCCGAGTTCGGAACGCAACCGGCGCCACGACGTGCCGCGGCGCAAGGGGAACGCGAGGCGGTCTGGGTTGTCGATGTCGCAGACGACGGGGGAGACCTCGGCCAGGTCGTTCCGAATTGCACAGTCGAGCAGGGTTTCCAGGACCTCGGGGCCCTCCGGACGCCCGTCGTCGTCGGCGAGCCAGACGCGGTCGGCGCCGAGCGAAAGTGCGTAGAGAATGCCCAGAGCAAATCCTCCGGCACCGCCGAGGTTGTGCTGAGAACCGATGTAACTCGTCGGCAGTGGAGCGTTGTCGACGAGCTCTTTCACATCGGCTTCGTCGGCGTTGTCGACGACAACCAGGTGATCGAGCGGCCGCGACTGGGTGCTGAGGACCTTCAAGGATTCGGCCAGCAGTTCACGACGCTTGTGCGTGACGACAACCCCGATGATTTTCTCGGGTGCGCTCACAGGGTGTTCTCCCGTTCCATCTCCTTGATGACGTGGCGCACGTGTTCGGCGGCGTCGTCGCCTTCGTAGGCGCGCACGACATCCTCGATGTCACCCTGCATGCGGATCTGGCCGTGGTCGATCCACATCGCGCTGTTGCACAGCTGAGCGAGGAATTCGTTGGAGTGGCTGGCGAATACCAGGATGCCGGAGCGTTCCACCAGCTTTTGCAGCCGAACTCTGGCCTTCTTCATGAATTCGGCGTCGACGGCACCGATGCCTTCGTCGAGTAGCAGGATCTCGGGATCGATACTGGTGACCACGCCCATAGCGATGCGCACGCGCATGCCGGTGGAGTACGTGCGCAATGGCATGTCGAGATAGTCGCCGAGTTCGGTGAAGTCGGCGATTTCATCCATCTTCGCGAGCATCTGCTTGCGGGTCTGACCGAGGAACAGGCCGCGGATGATGATGTTCTCGTAGCCGGAGATCTCGGGATCCATGCCGACTCC
This sequence comes from Rhodococcus sp. IEGM 1406, assembly GCF_030056745.1. NCBI lineage: Bacteria > Bacillati > Actinomycetota > Actinomycetes > Mycobacteriales > Nocardiaceae > Rhodococcus > Rhodococcus sp. IEGM 1406. Next base: position 78,259 of record NZ_JASHKO010000006.1, read on the forward strand.
GAGGTCGAAAACAGGTGCGACGCGTCCGCGAATGGTGGCGGATCCCCGGGTGGGTTCGTAGATCCCGGAGAGCAAGCGCAGCAGGGTGGACTTTCCGGCGCCGTTGTGGCCGACCAGCCCTACACGGTCGCCCTCTTTGAGCGTCATCGTGATGTCTTTCAGGGCTTCCACGACCACAACGTCGGAACTGTTGCGGCCGATGGCGCCACCCGCTTTACCGAGGAATGCCTTCTTCATCGACCGGGACTTCGCGTCGAAGATCGGGAAGTCGACGCAGGCGTTGTGCGTTGAGATGTTCACATGTTCGGTCATTGCGATGTCCCTAAACCCAGTAGGGCACGCGGGCCCGGTATTTGCGAAGCGCCAGCAATGCGACGGCCCAGCCGACCACCGTGATCGTGATGACGATGTACCAGTGGTAAAGCTCTTGCGGCTGCCCGATCATCGGCGCGCGGACGATGTCCAGGTAGTGGAACAGCGGATTGAGTTCGGCGATCTTTGCACGATCTCGGACCGCGCCGCCCTGAGCCTCGAGGCTTTGTGTTGTCCACATGATCGGTGTCAGCACGAAAAGCAGCAGCGTCAGCGAAGACAGAATCGGTGCGATGTCACGGTATCGAGTGGCGAAGATTCCGAACACGATCGAGACCCACAGTGCGTTGAGCACGATCAGTCCCAACGCCGGGATCGCAGCCAACGACGCCCAACTCAGGTTCCGCCAGACCCCGAACGCGATCACCATGATCACGTAGATCAGCAGGTTGTGTGCGAAGAACAACATCTGCCGCCACACCAGTCGATAGATGTGCACGCTCAAGGCTGATGGCAGCTGTTTGATCAGGCCTTCGTTGGCGACAAAGACTTCGGAGCCTTCGATGATCGAGGCATTGATGAGGTTCCAGACGATCAGGCCCACCGTCACATACGGCAGGAACTCCTGGAGTGGCATGTCCAACAGGGCCGCGTACAGAATGCCGATGGCGGTGGCCTGGACGCCGGTGGCGATCGTGATCCAGAACGGACCGATCACCGACCGGCGGTAGCGCTGTTTGATGTCCTGCCAGCCGAGGCTGAGCCACAACTCACGCTGATTCAGACCGTCGCGAAGGTCTTTGAACGCACGACGGAACGTCTGGGAGTCGGACACGGGCGCAGGTGCGTCCGGCGTCTCGGATTCGATTGCGGATGCTGACACGGAGGTCGAGCCTACCGGCCTGGCGTCGGCGCCGGATTTCCCTCGGACCTAGTGGTGGTCCGGGTTACAGATACTGGCCGGTTCCCGGGCTCTGTTGGTCCGGATGTGCAGGCGAATGCGGAGCCCCGATGCTCATGCCGGGAGGCAGTGCGCCTTGACGCATTTGTTCGAGCTGAGCGCGCGCTGCCATCTGCTGGGCGAACAGTGCGGTTTGAATTCCGTGGAACAGTCCTTCGAGCCAGCCGACGAGTTGGGCCTGCGCGATTCGCAGTTCGGCGTCGGAGGGAATGGAGTCGTCGGTGAACGGGAGGCTCAGTCGCTCGAGTTCTTCACGGAGTTCGGGTGCCAGGCCTTGTTCCAGTTCTCGGATGGACGAGGTGTGGATGTCCTTGAGGCGCTTACGGCTGGCGTCGTCGAGCGGCGCGGCGCGAACTTCTTCCAAGAGTTGTTTGATCATCGTGCCGATTCGCATGACCTTCGCCGGCTGCTCGACCATCTCGGCGACGGACTCGGCTTCTGTTTCCGCGCCTTCGGTGGTGCCGGAGGTGGCGGCTTCTGCCTCGGCCGCCGGCATCGCGACGGGTCGACCGTCGGGTCCGATAACGAGTACCTGCTCTTTGTCGGGGTTCGTCATGCTTCCATCTTGTCGTGTGTGGGCGACAAACGCCGCGTAACCCCCAAAAAGTTAGCTATCGAATAACTGTACTGACGGGTAATTGGGTGACTGCCTTCGACTAAGCGGGCGTCTGCACCTAGAGTGTCGAGCATGGCTTACGACGTTGCCCGCGTACGGGGGTTGATTCCCTCACTCGGTGACGGCTGGATCCACCTCGATCCGCAGGCCGGAATGCAGATCCCGGACGCCGTCTCGCGGACGGTCTCCACCGCGTTCCGTGCCTCTGCGTCTTCTTCCTCCGGTCGCCACGTCTCGAACCGTCGTAGTGCTGCCATTCTCGAGAGTGCGCGCACCGCGGTCGCCGATCTGGTCGGCGGAGATCCTGCGGGAGTCGTTCTCGGATCAGACCGAGCGGTGTTGTTGGCTTGGCTCGCCGAGTCGCTGAGTTCGCGGTTGGGCCTCGGAACCGGTCTCGTGCTCTCGCGCCTCGACGAAGAGGCCAACGTCGCGCCCTGGCTTCGTGTGGCCAGTCGCTACGGCGCCCAGGTTCGATGGGCCGAGGTCGAAATCGAAACGTGTGAGCTCCCGAGTTGGCAGTTCAACGATCTCATCACCTCGACGACTCGCTTGGTGGCCTTGACGGCCGCATCACCGGTCGTCGGTTCGGCTCCGAACGTCCGCGCCGCAGCTGATCGTCTGCACGAATTCGGCGGACTGATGGTGGTCGACGCCGTCGGTGCAGCGCCATATGCGCATGTGGACATGGCTGATCTCGGGGCGGACATCGTTGCCGTCAGCGCGCCGTCGTGGGGCGGTCCACAGGTGGGCGCACTCGTCTTCCGCGATCCCGGACTGCTCGACCGAATTCCGGCCGTGTCGCTCAACCCGTACGCGCGTGGTGCCGAGCGACTCGAGGTGGGCGGTCATCAGTTCGCGCTGCTGTCCGGTCTAACGTCGTCGATCGATTTCCTGGCGGGCTTGGACGAATCGGCAACGGGAACCAGGCGTGAGCGCCTCGAAACCTCGATCAGCTCGCTGCAGGACTACCAGGACGGTCTGTTCGATCACCTCATGCGTTCTCTCGCAGCCCTGCCCAACGTGATGGTGATCGGCGGCGCACCCACGCGGGTGCCTACGCTCAGCTTCACACTCGAGGGGATGGCGGCAGACAAGGTCGCCGCGCACCTGGCCGACAAGCGCATCGCAACGGTCAGCGGTACGCATGGTGGTTCCAGGCTGCTCGACGCCCTCGGTGTCAACGACGAAGGCGGCGCGGTCACCGTCGGCCTTGCGCCGTACACGACTCGGTACGAGATCAATCAGCTGGTCGCCGAACTCGGCGCCCTGGGCTGATCGATCCCGCTCGGCTCACTTCACGGTGAGGATGACCTTGCCTACGGTTTCCGGCGAATCCAGCAACTGATGGGCTAATGGCGCCTCGGTGATCGGAAGTTCGGTCGACACGATCGGTTGAACCGATCCATCGGCGATCAACGGCCACAACTTCGCACGGACGTCGGCGACGATGTCCGCTTTACCGCCGGGGCCGGTGAGCGGACGCCCGCGCAGGCCCGTCGACGTGATGTTTCCGCGCTTTCCCATCAGCTTGGCGATGTCGACTTCGCCCTTGCGGCCACCCTGCATTCCGATGATCACGACGTGGCCGTCCATGGCGAGTGCGTCGACGTTGCGCCCGAGGTACGACGCTCCCATGTTGTCCAGAACCACATCGGCGCCGTGGTTGTCGGTGGCTTCGGCGAGTGATGCTACGAAGTCGCTGTCGCGGTAGTTGATGAGAATATCCGCGCCCAATTCGCGGCAGCGGTTCAATTTGTCCTCCGAACCCGCGGTAACTGCGACGCGGGCGCCGAGGGCTTTGCCGACCTGGATGGCGTGGGTGCCGATTCCGCCGCCACCGCCATGGACGAGTAGTACCTGTCCGCGTCGTAGGCCGCCGCGCATCACGACGTTGGACCACACTGTGCACGCAACTTCCGGCAGTGACGCTGCGACACGGAGATCGACGCCCGCGGGAACGGGGAGAAGTTGTGTTGCCGGGACCGCAACCTTCTCGGCATAGCCACCGCCGGCCAGCAATGCGCAGACTTCGTCGCCGACGGACCAACCGGTGACGTCTTCGCCGAGTTCGACGATCACGCCCGAGCATTCGAGGCCGAGGATGTCACTCGCGCCGGGCGGCGGCGGGTAGAAGCCTTGACGTTGGAGCAGGTCGGCGCGGTTGACGGCGGTCGCGGCGACCTCGACGAGTACGTGCCCGCGAGGTAGTTCAGGATCGGGCTGCTGCGCCCATTTCATGACCTCGGGACCGCCGGGCTGATCGATCGTTATGGCGTACATGGATACGACGCTAGCGAATCTCCCCGCTGACGGGTGTTTTGCCGCTACCGTCGCGGACGTGACTTACTTCGGGAACATGCAGAACGAGATCTATCTGACGGGACTGAGCGGCGCGAAGCCGGCTTTGCCGATGACTGCGGCGGGCTTGGAAGATGCCGCGCGCGAGCAACTCTCACCAGAGGCTTTCGGGTACATCGCCGGTAGCGCGTCGACCGAACGGACCGCGGTGTCGAATCTGCGGGCGTTCGACAAGCATGCGATCGTGCCGCGGATGTTGCGGGGGACTGCGGCGCCCGACGCGCGCGATCTGAGCGTCGAGGTGTTGGGGACGCGGTTGGCCGCACCGATTCTGACGGCTCCGGTGGGAGTGCTCGGCTTGGTCCACGACGACGCCGAGGTTGCGGTCGGTTCGGTCACTGCCGAGTTGGGGATCGGATCGATTCTCTCGACGGCGGCGTCTTCGACCATCGAAGACGTAGCGGCGGCCTCGGGCGATAACTGGTGGTACCAGCTGTACTGGCCGGCCGACGACGAGCTTGCCGAGTCGTTTGTCCGTCGGGCGGAGACGGCGGGCGCGAAGGCTATCGTCCTGACTGCCGACACTCCCGGTATGGGTTGGCGTCCAAGGGATCTCGAGCTCGGTCACCTGCCGTTCCTGCAGGCGAAGGGTATTGCCAACTATCTGTCGGATCCGGTGTTCCGCGCCAAATTGGCGACGCCTCCCGAGGAGAGTGCAGAAGCCCTGCAGATCGCGGTTCTCACGTGGGTGTCGTTGTTCGGCAATCACGCGGTGCGGATCGCGGATATCGCGAAACTTCGCCAGTGGACGACACTTCCGATCGCGGTGAAGGGAATTGTCCATCCCGACGACGCACGTGAGGCCGTCGCGGCCGGCGCCAACGGCATTGTGGTGAGCAACCATGGTGGGCGTCAGGTCGACGGGTCGATTTCGGCGCTCGACGCTCTCGGTCCTGTCGCTGATGCGGTGGGGCATGAGGTGGACATCCTGATGGACTCCGGAATTCGTTGTGGCGCAGACGTAATCAAGGCTCTGGCTTTGGGTGCCGACGCAGTGCTGTATGGACGGCCGTGGGTGTACGGGTTGGGATTGGCCGGAGCGGACGGAGTGCGTCATGCATTGCGCAGTCTCATGGCCGACCTGGATCTCACCATGGGACTGGCGGGGTTGGCATCGGTCGCCGAAATCGACCGTTCGATCCTGATGTCCAATTCGTGACTTTAGGGTGAGTCTTACTGTGACGGGCGGACACAGGTCTAAACTTGGAACCTGTGACAGCTGAAGCGACAACCGAGGAGACATCGCAGGCGGCGCACGGTGAGACACCGTGGCTGACGCCATGCGAGATGCGTGCATGGCGCGGTTACATGGACGGTAATCAGCGCCTCATGGAGGTTCTCAACCGCGAACTGCAGGATTCACACGACCTGTCGTTGGCCGATTACCGCATTTTGGTCATGCTCTCGGAGTCAGCTGACGGGTCGTTGCGGATGAGTGACCTGGCAGACGGCGTGCTGTCTTCGCGGAGTCGCCTCACACACCAGATCAGGCGGATGGAATCCCAGGGCATCGTCGTGCGAGACACTTGCGTCGAGGATGGTCGCGGCGTGCTCGCTCGGATCACGGAAGAGGGTAGGCGCCGCCTCGCCGAGGCAGCGCCTACTCACGTGGCAGGCGTGCGGAACAATCTGGTCGATCTGCTGACTCCCCAGGAACTGGACGTGCTGGCAGACGTCTTCGAGAAGGTCGACAAAGCCATCGGCGAGCGCTGACGTCGGAGCCGTTTTCGCGGTCCGTGGGAACACCCGATAGGATCGCCCACGGAAGCGTGGCAGAGCGGCCGAATGCACTCGCCTTGAAAGCGAGCGTGGCGTTAAACCCACCGGGGGTTCAAATCCCTCCGCTTCCGCAGATGCCCCTCACTTGTTCATACAGGTGAGGGGCCTTTTTGTGTCCGATCGTGCCAAGATTGCCGTCGACGAGGTCCGCGTCGGCGTCGAGCGACGTCGCTGCAGTTCCTTCGAGAGCTGGATCCAGCCTTTGACGGCGGCATGATCATTCTTGTGGGGGACTTCCCGCAATCTCGCAACCACTCCACCGCCCCAGCTCCTTCCGCAATGAATGACTAGCCACGCCCCTCAAAAAAGGGACTCAGGCGGCGTTACGCATTCATCGAATCTCTGATTCCGGTGTGTTCCACGCGTCGCAGGAGCTGAGTCCCTCCTGCATTCCTCGGTTGAACCACATTCTGTTGTTGGCCTGACTCGGGTGGGTGTCTTCGGGGTCTTCGCCAGGGATGTTGATGTCGTCTTCTTGTACGGACAGTTCGGCGAGGTAGGGCAGGATGTGATTCGCGCTGACGCCGGACAGGCATTCAGCTTGAGCTTCCAGGCGTTTGGTCATCAACATCACCTCGCGGTGATCGTTTTCCTGCGCGGCCAATGACGACAGCTGCGATTCGATCCCCATCGCCTCCTGAAGGTGATGTCCGTATTCGTGGGTGGCGACTCTGACGAGGTCGAGTTCGTTGAAACTGTCGTACGTCCAGATGCGGATGGTCTGGTTTCTGGGGCAGTAGAAACTGATCCCGTAGACGTCTGCGCCTTCTCCGCAGAGGATGGGTGCATCGTCGCCTTCGAGGCGCATGTCGACGTGAGGTGTCAGGAGGTTGCCGCCTCTGAGTTCTCTGTCGACAGCGGGGCTCCACATCTCGTCCAGGCAGGCCACCACCACTTCCGCATACCTCTTCTGACGGGTGATGTCGCCGCGCCATTCGACTGGCGTGCAGTCGATATCCGGGAACTGCATATCCGTGTCGGTCAATCGCTGGCTGGTTTCGGTGACCGCTTCATATGACGGCAGCACCCGTTTCACCACGGAGGCGGCGAGATTGACCCCGACCACCAGGACGACGACCAGCCCGACCGCGGTGGCGGTCACGATGATCGCTATCTCTTTTCGAGTCCAGCTCATTCGTTCGCCTCAGGGGTCGGTTGTGGATGCGTTATTACGCAGCGGCACAGGGAATTTCCCGCACGCATCGGTGCCCGTTTGCAGTCCTCGCAAAAGTCGTCCGGGATAACGTCGCCTGTTCAACATTCGGCGACGAACATTGCCACGGGAAACGAAAAATGCTCAGCCCCGCCGGAGGAAGAGTGAAGTATCAATTCGACGGCGGAGCGTATTACCAGTTCTGAATGAAGAAGAACTGCTGTGAACCCCTCGCCGGGTTGAGTACGCCGAGAGAAATTTCTCCACCACGGGAGGCTGCTTCGTTGGCGAACTGGTCGAGACGTCCCCAGACGACGTTGGGGCCGCTCTCGAAGCGCGATCCTGGTGCGAGGCGCACGCCGATCTGGTTGGAGTTAGTGATGCTTTCGATCGCAGCGCCGGCATTGAGCTGGCCGAACAATGCCGTCTCACCTTGGTTCAGTTGCACGCCGATGCGCCCGTTGTCGGCGATCGGAGTAACAGCTGATGCGGCGCCCGCGCCGCTGAGTGCGATGGCTGCGATACCGGCAGGTATCAATGCGGCCGCGGTAATCATCTTGCGTAGGTGCGTCATTCGGCTTCTCCCTCGTCGGTGGCCCACTCGAGTTGGCGCCTCCACGGGCCACTTTGTCTGATTCTTCCGGTAACAGTCAACGACATGTCGCAAACAATGAGCAATCCATTGGGTTGGTTTGAGATGCAGCTCACTACTGGAAATCCGTTGAAGAATAAACTGTTTCAGTGAAACTGCTGGTCAAGATCGTGAATGCCGGAGAAGCGCGCGGGCTGTCGTTACGGTTCCGTTACTGCTCAGTCTGGCTGCGAGAAGGGCACGTACGCGGTCACCCAGAAACGCTGCGGCAGAGGAATTGTCAGAGCAAGAACCCGCGCAGAGGGTTCTCCGCAGTTGAGCGCCACTGTCAAAGCGGTCTTTCATTCTTCGAGGGCGCGCTGCTTCGGCAGTGGGCTCTCGACTGTCAGAACCGCACGGTGAATACCACGTGGCGACGCTCGCGGGCCGCGCGCTGGAAAAAGTCCGCCACTTCCTGAAGCCAGCCCCAGGCGTACCCGCGCTCGTCGGAGCCGTACTCCGGGTTGCGGTCGTCGAGTGGCATCGCGTCGTAGCGCACGCCGAACTCGGATTCGGTGACTTCCGCCAGGTACGAGGAGACTTCGGCGACCCGATCGGGTGCCAGGTAGGTGACGAGTTGGTCGTCGGTGTCGGTGTTGAGGTCTTCGTCCCCCAAGATCACGCCGTAGGCCGGCCAGTTCTCGGACACGCGCTCGTACCCCGTGCTGGAGAGGGCGCACAGGATCGGATCCCACGCCTTGTCCGTGTCGCACGAGAACTCGGATCGGCCCGTCTCCTCGATGTCCTCGACCACAGCGCCGAGTTTGTCGTCGTCGCCGCGCGCGTCCAGAAGTTCCGCTGCCACGCTGTCTGACAGCGCGAAATGCACCCCAAGTTCCATGGCGTGATGCTAACGGCCGACCTTGCCGGCGTCCCGCCGTCACTACAAGACGAATCGCCTTAGGTAACGATCCTGCTCTGCCTCCGACCGAAGTTACCCATGGTGGGCCTGCTGTCATACATACTTCATCGGTGATTCCGACAAAACGGACCGGCCTTTCTGTTGTATCGCTGGTGATCCTCGTCGTCGCGGGGTTGCTGGTCGCAGCCCCTGCCAGCAGCGCCGCGCCGCCGCCTGACTGGAAATACACAATGGTGGCGTTCAGCAATGCCAGCGACCGTGACATGGATGTCTACGAGTCGGTCGACGGCACCGGCTTTCAGCTCGTCCAGCAGTCGGCGTACAGGCCGCCGTCTGGGCTCGTGCGTGATCCGAGCATCTTCCGGAACACGGACGGGTTGTACTACCTCACCTACACGACGGGTGGTGGGGCGAACATCGGGTTCGCACGCAGCAGCGACCGCATCAACTGGACGCCGCTGGGGAACTATCCGGTTCCGTTTTGCTGCGCCTTGATGCCTGGCACGGGAGATGGCACCGGTTCTGCGAGTCCGCCGGGCTTCTCGGGTTCGGCCGGTTTCAGCGACGGACCGTCGCTGTCACCATTCGTCACCAAGGCCTGGGCGCCTGAATGGTTTGTGGACGGCGATCGCGTCAACGTCATCCTGTCGATGTCGACAGGTGGAGGATTTGTGCCGTATCTGATGACGGCGTTGGAACCGTCGCTCCGGTTGTGGAGCCCGCCTGTTCCGCTCGCCGGGATCGGTGCGGACCACATCGACACCACCGTGGTCAAAGTCGGATCGACCTATCATGCGTTCACCAAGAACGAGACGAGGAAGGTCGTCGAGCATGCGGTCGCTCCTTCGGTGACGGGACCTTATTCGTTTGTCCCGCCCGGGAATTGGGGTTCGCTTGTCGAAGGTCCGGCCGTGGTTCAGTTGCCGAGCGGCGACTGGCGGATCTATCTCGACGCCTATACCGAAGGAAAGTATCTCTACTCCGACAGCACGGACGGGCTGAACACCTGGTCTCCTGTGCAAGAGGTTCCTGGGGTGTCCGGGACTGCACGGCATCTCGGCATCATGAGAGAACCGGCATAACTTTCGACCCCGAGTTGGTAAGGCTCTGATCAAGGACTCCGGTCTTGGTCAGAGCCTTTTCTCGTACTTGCGTACTACTTGTGTGCGTCGCCTGCGCGAATCAGTGATTGACAAGCTAACGATGCGATGCCGTTGGGTCCGACGAGTTCGCGCCGACCACGAAGTGAGTATCTCGGCGTGAGCTGTGCAGAGTTGCGCTCCCAGGCCCCGCTCGGGCGCCGTACTTCACGATTGATTGCCAAGTAATGCCTGTTAATTTCATATTCAAGTACGCGCACTGGCTTGATGCCCGCACTTTCGGTCTTCAACTGCTCTGAGGCCCGCGAAATGCGGATTCAATTCGATTTGCCGCACTGTTTCTGAGTGATCTTCTCGTCCGTAAACGGTGACCTTGCTCATAGTGGGACCTAGGTCCTTTTCGCTGCTGATAAGCCTGTCGATATATATCTGTTACCGAAAGTTCACCCTAAATCCAAGATGGGGGAGATGGCGCGCTGGCGGGCAAACAGGACGATTGGTACCGTCCGGTAACTAATTCAGTTAGTTGTCGGCTACCGCTCTGGTTGCTGTGTCACGTGGAGGAGCAGTTCATGTCGATCGAATCGCAAAACGGCGTATCCCATCGTCGATCGAGGGCCGCGGTAGGGCTCGCGGCGTGTGCGGTTGCCGCGCTGTCGTCTGGTGTGGTCTTCGCAGGGAGCGCATCGGCAACGCCAACGGCGTTGTCGGACAAATTCGCGAGCACGATCACCGATGACGGCTGGTCGTTGGATCTTGCCGCCACGAAACTGTCGGCGAACCCGGTGCCGAATCTGGCGACGACGGCGTTCACCCGTGAGGGGTTCGTGTCGGCGAAGGTGACCGGCACGATCGGTGGTGCGGGCGATTCGGCAGTGAAGACCGGTTATGTCGAGCAGGGATTGCAGATCGGCTGCCAGATCGATGTCTCCTCCGGACTTGGCTTGGGGCTTGGCTTTTCGCTCGGCCCGTCTGTCGGTGTGAGTATTTCGGGTGTCCCGTCGGCGAACGTGGGTGTGAATGCGTCGGTGAATCCGAGTATTCAGTCGACGATTGCGCCGGGCACGATCACGACGATTCCGTTGGGGAAGAAGGATCTCGAGGCGTCGAAGGCGTCGATCACGGCAGAGAACGTGCACGTGAAGGTTGATGCGTGCATGGGGCCGGTGACGATTCGCTCCTACGCACAACTCTCGGTGTCGACGGCAACGTCGGATAACACGTTGTTCGTGTACTCCGATCCCACCTGGCTCTAACTCACGCAGACTTCGCCGGCGATGCTGGCGAGCAATTTCTGATCCGTCCCGTCCCGGGGTGGTTACTCATCACGCTCACAAAGGAGAAATCATGAAGATTCGTACCTTGGCCACTGCCGGAACCCTCACCGCAGGTATCGCCCTGATCGGTGTTCTCGGCGCCGGCGTGGCATCTGCTGCAACTCCGATCGTGCAACCGGAACATGGCCGGATCGGACTTTCACTTTCGAACGCCGAAACGGCGGCGCTGGCGGCGAGCCCGATTCCTGATGCGATTGCGAACATCGTTCCAGGTTCGCTGAGGGGGGTCTGGTTGGCGCCTGGTTCCGCGATAACTGTTACCGATGGCAAGGTCGACGCCCTCGAAGGAGCTGTGCTCGGTGAAGCAGCCGCGCGTGGTGGGCATGCCAATGTCTTTGTCTCCGAACCGAATCACCCCGCCAGTGAGGGGCACATAGTGCTGACGGAGCAGTACTGGAACTGATACCAGGCCGAACGCCGGCGACTCGTTGTCCCCGCTCTCCCTTCCTATTTGGAGTTTCAGCCATGACCGTCAACAACGCCGAACGTCGCAGTGTCCAACCGGAACCCGCTGCCGTCGACAGCAAAGACGTTGCAGACGTTGATGACTGGGATCCGGACAGCGAACTCAGTCCACTTTCCAAGGCTGTGATCGCTACGGCAGTTGGACTGGGGTTGCTGATCGCGGCATTCGCGGTGATCGGGAAGCTCGCCGGCTGGGCGAACGACTACGGGACGATCCTGGTTTACCTGGCATTCTTCTTGTGGATGTCGATCTCCGGACGGTTGTTCTGGTGGGGCGCAGACAAACTCATCGCGCTACTCCGAACGAAGAAGAGTGACAATCGTGGTGCGCACCGGTGAAGTCCGGTAGACGACTTCGCCGGACTCTCGCGGGAGTGCTTGCCGCCGGGGCGCTGTTGACCGGAGCGGCCGGAGTGATCGGTGCGGGAATCGCACTCTCCGCCGCTCCGGCGAACGCGACGCCGGAAGAAGACTGCGCGGCGGTGCGGGCACGTGATCATCAGATCTACCTGAATCTCATTGCGTCGCTGCCACCTGGTGCGCCCATCCCGCTAGAGATCATCAACCCGTGCCTGAGTGCGCCGTCCACGACGTCGACAGCTGCGCCGACGACCACTGTCGGGCTCCCCGGTGCGCAGGCTCCAGGCGGTGGCCCAAATGTCGGGGCCAATGCTCCGACGAACTTTCCCACCTACAACGGCACCCCCATCGTCCCTGTGCCGACGATCGAGGTTCCGCCCATTACTTCCGAGTCCCCGGCCTCGGAAACTGGTGTCGGTGCATTCCCCAATGCATCGGCATCAGCGGTTCCCTCACCCACACCCACCCCGGGTGAGGGAACCACCACCGATCGCGGTCCAGGACCGATCCCCGCGGATTCGGATTCGGATTCGAATATCGCACCGGCCCAAACGGTTCCGGATCCGGCAGCAGATGTTTCCACAACCGGGGAGGACTCGGGCCGTGACAGGTATCTCGAACTGGTCCTCGTCGGGGCCGCGGCGTTCACCGCTGCGGGTATCGGAGTGCGCGGGCGGCCGGGACCTTTCAGCCCCCGCACGCCCGAATCAGTGCTCTCCCAGGCGGTCGGGACTGTCGCGTCGCCGTTGACTGCGTACGCACCTGGCGGGCAGTCCTCGTTGCGGGTGTTCGATCCGATCACCGGCGGAAGCCGGTTCTTCTTCCTGATCCACGACGAAACGTCGTCGCACGAATCCGTGATTCCGGTGACGGTGCCGCCCGGCGGTCACATGAGTGTCAACCCCGATGGCACGGTCACCGTCTTCGACGCCGACGGGAATCCGGTCTCGACAATCGATGCCCCGTGGGCGTACGACGCCAACGGCACTCCTGTTCCGACGCATTACGAGATCCGGGACGGGCAACTCGTTCAGGTCGTCGACACCGCCGGTATCGAGAACCTGCTCTACCCGATCCTCGCCGACCCGGAGCTGACACCGGAAGAACGTGCTGCGCTCGAAGCGCAGGCGAACTTCATCGGCCCGATGACCCCGGAGGGCGAACAAGCACGCAGGGACGCACAAAACGTCCTCGCCGCCAACCCCCCGGAGCCGGCAGATTCAGGCCTCGAGCAGCTCATGCTCGGTGACCCTAACTCCGAGGCCTCCGAACCGCCGATCACCGAAACAGGAACCGGAAACCCTGTCGGCGACGCGATACTCGCCGATCAAACCCAGGAGCCGATCACTTCGAACATCGGCGGGCGGGACTACACCACCGAACCTGCGGACCCGGCAGATTCAGACCTCGGCCAGCTCATGTCCGGTGACCCTAACTCCGAGGTCTCCGAACCGCCGATCACCGAAACAGGAACCGGAAACCCTGTCGGCGACGCGATACTCGCCGATCAAACCCAGGAGCCGATCACTTCGAACATCGGCGGGCAGGACTACACCACCGAACCCGCTGTCAGCGACGTCTCGTTCACGGACGAAAACGGAACCAACTGGTCCGGCACACCTTCGAAGGTGCCGAACGTGTGGAGCTGGACGTACACCGACGCGCAGGGAGAAGAGCACGACCTGCAGGTCACCTACGACGAGCAGGGACGCCCCTACCAGGTTTTCGACCATTCCAACTCGGAACTGTCCTTGTACGATTGGAGCACCGGCGAACCAGTTCGGATAGGCGACGCGCAGCATCTGGACCCCGGTGTCGCTTTCGATCAGCCCTACACCGACGAGATCATGAGCTTCGTCGTCCCACCGCTGCGCGGGGCCCGTCTGGCCGTCGGCGCGATCCGGGCTGAAGACCTGATCGTCTCGAACCGGACAACACCCACCCGGCCCCCGGTTACTTCACCATCGACCCCTGCTCAAAACATTCCCCGGCCGGGCACACTGCCACCGCGCGGCATACCCGTCATCGACGGCACAGTTCCACCTGCCGAACATGACCACCCCACGATCCCTTCCGTGAATGAACCTGCACGCCCGGATCCCACGATTCCGGAACCCTCGCAACCCACTTCGCCCGGCGATCCCGACCGCGGCCAGTGGGAACCATCCACGCCGGGGGAGATCGGTGATCCAGGGCCGAACCTGACACCAGGAATTTCTACCCCGAATGTTCCCTCGCCAGGTCAGGTCGAGGAACCGAGTGCGCCGACTCTGCCCGATGTCGGGCAGGTGCCGGTGAATCCGGACGCTCCCGGCGCTCCGCAGCAACCCGGACTACCGGAATTCGACCCCTTCGCCACCGATCCGAGCACCATTCCCAGCCCTGGCGTCATCGAGGATCCGACGCAGCGACCCGCGGTCACGATGCCTCCCACACAGCCTGACAGCCCGGAGGGACCAGGGGTTGAACAGGATCCGTTGTGGTGGATGCCTTTCGCACGAGAAAAACCACCGCAACTCGCACCCGGCGAAACACCGCCGGACATCGTGGAGGTCGAAGGAGTCGGCCCGTTGGATCTGCGTACGTTGCAGTCCCGGATCATCGGTGATCGGGATGGCACCGATGTCGGGGTATGGGGTGATGCAGGCGAAGGTCTCCGGTACGACGCCGCTCGGAGGTTGAGGCCTTCTCGGGTATTTCAGGAACTCGTCACGCTGGTGGACGGGCAGTTCGCGTTCATCTTGCCATTCGATGCCGGGAAGAACGGTGAGCTCAAGTTCGACGGTTGGTTCCCGGACATGAACGTCATCGTCGATGCGAAACACATCTACGACTTCATCTTCGACCGGAACGGTGAACCTTACGTAACGGACTTCCGGGGCCGTGTTTGGCAAAAAGATTGGCCCAAGACCGCTCAGGCGCAGCTCGATGCCCTCGCACAAGCCGGGATGGACGCTGAGCTCGTGTGGGTGATGCTCAACGAACAATATGCTGAACTCGCCTTGAGAGGCTTCGACGACGAGAACGTCGTCGGTGTCACGGTGGAAACTATTGCGCAATGGTTGGAAAGGACGGGGCGATGAGCTTTTTCGGGCGGCGGCCGACAGTGGGCGGGTATTGGGGCACGCGGGTGCAGTCGAGTCAGGAGGTGGCGCAGACGATGCGGGCCTTCCTCGACGATCTGGAAGCGATCGACCCGGGGTTGGCGTTGCCGTGGGTCTCGACTGCCGAGTTCGACAAAGTGCCAGCAGATCTCAGCGTGGACGGGTTGGTGCGAATCTTCGAGCATTCCCGCTCGAAGGAGATGGGGTATTCGGACACCCCGGGACCGGGCTACGACGTCGACTTGTCACCCGAAGACGGGACCGCGCGGCGGATCATCGCCAGGGTCGGCGGGCTGGAAACCAGTGCCCCCAACAGTGTCCGGGTGTCGTTGCCGACGGAGAAGGATGTTCCCCCCGAATTGCGACGGTTGCTCGAACCGGATGTCGGGGACGCGATCATGAAAGTGATCGTCAAGCATTGGGAACCGGATCGGGCTCGGTGGAGCATCGGCGACTACCTCGATCTGCAACCGCGAGTTAGAGGTCAGATCCAGGTGGGATGGGAAACGTACTTCCATTCCGGAGTTACGTTCGATCGCAGCGCGCTGCCCCAATCTGCGGCGGTAGAGGAGCTGCCCACTGGCACGTTGATTCGGTTGGGGGACAAGCCAATGGAGGTCGATGCCGCCGACATCGTGGCGGTGCGGGCGGCGTTGGGTTACCCGGTGTAGCGCCAGAGACTGTTCCGATTGGTCGATCGTCTTCGAGCAGGAGTGACGTTGTCTGCTTCATCTTTACGTCGCGATCCGGCGTCCGGGTTGACCGTGAAAGTCATGGCGCGGAAGGGGCCGCCGGAAGCCGAATCGGTCACCGCAGTGCTGGCAGCGCGGTCACTGCAGTTCCTTCGAAAGCTTGACCCAGTCTTTGACGTCGACATGTATCGCTCCGTGAGGAATGACCTTCCCGACGGCGTTACGGTCGAGCAGGCTCTGGCATTGAATGGTGGGCGGATCCTCACGCCTCAGGCAGAAAGCCTCCTCGAGGCCGCAATGATCGAGAGCAGAAAGTCTCCTGATGCCGCAGGCGGGATTTACCCACTCTCATTCGGGCATCAACTCAGGTTGTTCACCGACAACGGAAACATCGAAATTCTCATCGGATTCGGGAGTACGGCAGGAGCAGGTTCCTTACTTTGCACCTTCATCTGGCCGTACCCAGGGGGCTTCGCCGATGAATCTCTGATCTCACTGTCATTGAAACTCGTCCAGGGTATGGCCGATATCTGGGACGCTCCCACGGCCGTGCTCTACCGGGATGCGGAGCTCACACCTCAGTACAACGTGCCCGGCGACGCAACGGTGGGCAGTTGCACCTACTTCGGCCCTGAGATGCCGATCAACGAAACGCAGATCCCACCCACTGTCGAAGCTTTTCCGTACAAGAGAAGGAGCGATCGTCATCCAGCGTGATCCACGCGCCCCGTTGGTTGCCGACGATATCCGAAGCATCCGTGCAGCAGTCGGCCTGCTGACCGAACGACCGGAGGTTCGCCTACCGAAAGGCTCGCGCCGGCTGTGACACCAGAAGTTACGGCCAAGCTCACGTCCGCAGGTGATGGTGTTCTTAAGAACAAGCTGCTCAGATAATGGAGGATGCGTTCGACGAGGTCATCGGGATGGAGAACATCAACATCATCGCATTTGGAGGGGAGTGAAAGTGCCTACGTCATCACTGCGCCGCAATCCTACGGTGGGCTTGACAGTGAAGGTCATTCCACGAAAGGGTGCGCCTGAAAGCGAGGCCGTCACGGCCGCGCTCGTTGCACGTTCGCTACGATTGCTTCGCGACATCGATCCTGTCTTCGACGTCGACTTGTACCAAACAGTAGGCGATGCCCTCCCCGACGGTGCCGGACTCGAGCAAGCCTTGGCGTCGAATATCCGTCAGATCCTTGTACCTCCGACGGAAAAATCGATCGAAGCCGCATTGATCGAGCGCAGACGATCCCCTGATGCCACCGGCGGTATGTATCCCCTCTCATTGGGACGACATATGACCCTGTATTCACCCGCTGGAGACGTCAAAGTCGTTGTTAGTTTCGGGGGCACCTCAGGGTCCGGCGCATTCGCATGTGCCTTTGCCGACGAATCACTGATTTCGCTGGCATTGAAGCTCGTTCAGGGGCTAGCCGATATCTGGGACTCGCGTGTCACCGTGCTCTACCGCCGAACCGAATCATCGCCTCAGTTCAACGTACCGGGTGACGCGATCGTGGGCAGTTGCACCTACTTCGGTCCTGAGTTGCCGATCGAGGAAACGCAGCTCCCGCCCAGCGTGGAGGCATTTCCCTACCAGGACGGCACAATCGTCATCCAGAAGAATCTGTCCACGCCGTTAACAGTCGAGGACATCCGAAGCATCCGCGCAGCAGCAGGACTGCCGACCGAACGACCGGAGATTCCTCTACCCAAA
This sequence comes from Rhodococcus sp. IEGM 1406, assembly GCF_030056745.1. Taxonomy (NCBI): domain Bacteria; kingdom Bacillati; phylum Actinomycetota; class Actinomycetes; order Mycobacteriales; family Nocardiaceae; genus Rhodococcus; species Rhodococcus sp. IEGM 1406. The sequence continues at coordinate 95,709 of NZ_JASHKO010000006.1, forward strand.
GGTTTCAGACGGCTGTGAGCCCTACGTTGGGCGCACTCGGGGCTGCCTGCAGGTAGGGATGGCGCGGACCGACCAGCCTGCCCGCAATTACCGCGCCGCGGTCCCGATCCGGCTACGCACCAGCTGATCGACGCTCCGGGTGGAGTGCCACCGCGCGGCATACCCGCCATCGACGGCACAGTTCCACCTGCCGAGCATGATCAACCCTCTGTTCCGTCCGTGAATGAACCTGCACGCCCGGATCCCGCGATTCCGGAACCCTCGCAACCCACTTTCCCGGCGATCCCGATCGTGGCGAGTGGGAATCACTCTCGCCCGGTGGGATTGGCGATCCGGGGTCGAACCCGAGACCCGAGAACTCCACCCTGGAGGCTCCCTCGCCAGGTCGCACCGAGGAACCAAGTGTGCCGACTCTGCCTGATGTCGGTCAGGTGCCGGTGAATCCGGATGCCCCCGGCGCTCCGCAGCAACCCGGACCACAACTGTTCAATGACAATGATTTGCCGAGAACGACTATGACGATCGCAGAGTGGCTGGAAAGGAAAGGTCGATGAATTCGGATCGTGGCGCGACAGTGATCGGGTATTGGGGCCCTCGGACGCAACCGGTAGAAGGCATTGCAGCGGAGGTGTTCTCGTTTCTTCATAGTCTGAGGAACATTGATCGAGCACTTGGAGAAGCTTGGGTGTTTTCGCCCGAGACTGCCTTCGAGTCGACCGATCTAAGCGTGGAAGTCCTAGCGAAAATCTTCCGGGCAGCGAAGGATATCGAAGGGCAATCCGTTGCTGCCTTCGACCTTGGCTACATCGTGAGTTTGTTGCACCCGGACAGATATCAGTTCTTGAGAATCCAATTCTCTCTCGGCCGGAATGTTCCGAGGGTTCCGAATCTCGTCAACGTCACCCTCCCCCCGGAGAAACAAGCAATCGGGGAGGCGTCGCAGTTGCTGACTGCACGCGTCGGGGACGCGATCATGAAAGCGATCATCGAGCATTGGTCGCCGGAGTCTGCGCGGTGGGGGACGCGGGAGTACCGCAATGCGCAGGGAAATGAGGTCAGCGAAATCGAAGTCGGGTGGGAGACATACATCCAGTCCGGGATCGATCTCGATCACAGCAAACTGCCCGTCGTCGCCGTACTGGAGGAACTCCCCAACGGAACGCTGATTCGGTTGGGCGAGAAACCGTTAGACGTCAACTTCGACGACATCCTGGCGGTGCGGGAAGCACTGGGTTACCCGGTCTAAGACGCCGCGTGACCGCCGACCCTTGCTCATGTCGCGACACGTAGTCGGACGGAGACTATTACGCAGTGGTTGGAAAGGACGGGGCGATGAGCTTTTTCGGGCGATGGCCGACGGTAGCCGGATATTGGGGCACGCGGGTGCAGTCGAGTCAGGAGGTGGCGCAGACGATGCGCGCTTTCCTCGACGACCTGGAAACGATCGACCCGGAGTTGGCGTTGCCGTGGGTGTACACCAAAAAAACTGGACAAAGGCCCCGCGGATCTCAGTGTGGACGGGTTGGTGAAAATCTTCGAGCATTCCCGCTCGAAGGAGGTGGGATACTCGGACACCCCCGGACCGGGGTACAGCATCGGTTTGTCGCCCGAGGACGGGACCGCGCGGCGGATCATCTCCAGGGTCGGCGGCTTAGAAACCAGCGCCCCCAACAGTGTCCGGGTGTCGTTGCCGACGGAGACGCAGCTCACCGACAGCACCCGGCAGCTGCTCGGCCCTGACATCGGAGACGCGATCATGAAAGTTATCGTCAAGCATTGGAAACCGGATCGAGCTCGGTGGAGCATCGGCGACTACATAGATCTTCAGAATCGGTCGAAAGGTGAGGTCGAGGTGGGATGGGAAACATACTTCCATTCCGGAGTTAGGTTCGATCGCAGCGCGCTGCCCCAATCTGCGGTGGTAGAGGAGTTGTCCACTGGCACGTTGATTCGGTTGGGGGACAAGCCAATGGAGGTCGCTGCCGCCGACATCGTGGCGGTGCGGGCGGCGTTGGATTACCCGGTGTAGGCCACGCAATGGGTCCGGAGTTCACCATTGCATCAGACGTCGAGAAATGCGTTAACCGGATGGCCTGCTTCGCCTTTCGATAGTATTGCCAGATGGCACCCCGAACCGACTTGCTCGCGTGGCTCCTCGACTCGGATCCAGCGATTCGGTGGCAGGTGGAGCGCGATCTGTTGAACGAAGCGCCCACTGTGTGGGCGGCGACGCGCGGGTCGATCGCTACCAAAGGATTTGGTGCACGCCTGCTTTCATTGCAGGACCGAGACGGCCAATGGGCGGGTGGGGCGTTCTTCCCGGCAGAATTCGACTTCGCGGGACCCGAAGCAGCAGAACAAAGTTCGCAACCCTGGACGGCAACAACCTGGACGCTCAACTCCTTGCGTGAGTGGGGCCTCGACGCCGGTGTTCTGCGGGAGCGTCGAACCGCAGAACTGCTCGCGGAAAACTGTCGCTGGGAGTACGAGGGCCGGCCGTACTGGGACGGTGAGGTCGATTGCTGCATCAACGCCTGGACGGTGGCAAACGGTGTGTGGCTCGATGTTTGCGTTGATGAACTCGCTAATTGGTTTGTGCGGCATCAACTTCCGGATGGTGGGTGGAACTGCGAGTGGACCGAAGGTTCGACGCGATCGTCGTTTCATTCGACGCTCAATTCACTCAAAGGGCTTCTCGCGTACGAGATCGCGACCGGGGGAACGGATGAGACGCGCGCGGCTCGGCGATCCGGTGAGGAGTACTTGTTGCAGCGCGGTCTGTTCCGGCGACTCTCGACCTGCGAACCGGTGGGGCCCTGGGTCGGCCGGTTTGCGTACCCGTTCCGGTGGCGTTACAACGTGCTCAACGCAGCCGACTACTTCCGCGAAGCGTCGTTGTCGTATGGAAATGAGCCTGATCCGCGAATGGCGGACGCGATCGAGATGATCCGGGTCGCTCGAGCCTCGGATGGGACGTGGCTCCAGGCCGGTCGCCAACCGGGGCGGGTGTGGTTCGAGGTCGACACAAAGGCGGGAGAGCCGTCGAAGTGGCTGACTGTGTCCGGCATCCGAGTGCTCGCCTGGTGGGATCAATCCTCCCTTCTAGGTTCTGCATAACAAAAGAGTTACAGCGAGAGTTTTTTCACCTTCAAAGGTTATCGAAAGGTGATCTTCGACTTTCCGGTCGAAATATCCAGTACGGATGAAGAACATATTAACGACAGGATTGCCCTCAGTGCAGTGAAGGTTAGTCATCTGAACAGGTGAGAAGATGTTCGGTGAAATTACCTACCCGATTGGATAGGCGGGTCACCGACGTTGGTAATCAAACAGGGCGCTCGCGGCTGTCTTGGTTAGGGAGCTAAGTCCCGAGCTGGAAACGGCATTTCTGCTTCGAAAGTGTCGCTCACCTGCGGCTACGTTCCCCATTTTGCAAGACTTAAACCACTTTCGGTGAGAATTGGTCCCGCAATTGTAGGTTGTGGAGCGTCCGCAATGTTTAGGCAAAGTCCCATCTTTTCCCAGAACAATGCTCTACTAAACGTGAAAACCGGATGTTCCCCCGATTTTGCTGAGAAGGTGCAACTATGGGGCGTAGCGTAACTGTCGCAGTGAATTGGAACATCGCGAATTGCTGCTCTAACCAATGACTTTGTTCAGGTCCGAATAATGCTCGGAGGTCGTCGATGTCGATGGAAATGGTGTTAGCCGAAGCAGTGATAGACAGTGGGGACACGGCGTGGGTGCTGATCTCCGCTGGCCTGGTTCTCTTCATGGTTCCCGGACTCGCCTTCTTCTACGCCGGTCTGGTGCGTGGTAGCAGTGCGCTCGTCATGTTGCAGCAGAACCTCGTCCCACTCGGACTCGTCTCGATTACCTGGGTCGTGTTCGGATACAGCTTCGCGTTCAGTGGAGACTGGGGTTCCGGCTTCCTCGGTGACCTCAAATTGTTCGGCTTGCAGGACATACACACTGCCGCCGCCCCGGGCTTCCACCTGATCGAAGGTGCAGTCGCGGTACCGACTCTGGCGTTCGTGGTCTATCAGATGATGTTCGCGATCATCACGCCCGCGCTGATCACCGGTGCGACCGCAAACCGGCTCAAGCCCTTGGGCTGGGCCGTTCTGCTCGTGCTGTGGTCGATCATCGTCTACCCCCCGATTGCGCACTGGCTCTTCAATCCCGAAGGCTGGTTGGCGCTCCGCGGAGCTCAGGACTGGGCCGGCGGAATTGTCGTCCACGCATCCGCCGGCGCCGCCGCCCTGGCAATCTTGCTGGTGGTAGGTAAACGTCCGGGATGGCCCAACGCCGAGGCAGTCCCGCACTCGGTGCCTCTGGCGTTGATCGGCGCAGGCATCCTGTGGTTCGGCTGGTTCGGATTCAACGCAGGCGACGGATTGGCCGCCGATGGTGTTGCGGCACAAGCCTTGATGAACACTCACATCGCCGCAGCGGGCGGCATGGTCGTCTGGCTCGTCATCGAAAGGTATACCGAGGGCAAGGCCACGGCGATCGGTGGAATCACCGGCGCGGTAGCCGGTCTCGCGACCGTCACCCCCTGCGCCGGCTTCGTCAGCACCTTCTCCGCGTTGGCGATCGGCGCGCTTGCCGGACTGGTCTGCCACTTCGCGCTCGCGCTCAAGTCGATCTTCAAGTTCGACGACGCGCTCGACGTCATCGCGGTCCACTTCATCGGCGGCATCCTCGGTTCACTCCTTCTCGGTTTGTTCGGCGAAAAGGCGATCAATTCGATCGGCCGCGACGGACTCTTCTTCGGCGGCGGCGCCGGACTACTCGGCGAGCAGGCGTTGGCGTTGATCGTCGTCATCGCTTTCTCGTTCGTGGTGACCTGGCTGATCGCCACGGGCATCGAGAAGACCATCGGTCTCAAGCTGGCCCCGAAAGACCAGGTGGACATCGACCGTCGTCAGCAAGGCATGGACGCATACCGCTACAACGCCGCGTTCGTCGACGCCGGTGGTGCGCCGCAGACCAGCGGGTTCGACTCGGGGGTCCTGGTCCAGGGGACAAAACTTGTTCCGAACCTCGCCGCCCCGAAGCACGAACTCATCACCGCGGTATTGCAGACCATCGAGTCCGAGAAGCTTCGGGAGGCGCTGCTGGCTGCCGGAGCGGAGTCGATAGTCGTATCGGAAGCGCATGTCTCCGCGAGTGACTCGGCCTCGCTCAAGTTCCGCGGACAACGCAACGACGTCGTGTTCACCGAGCGGTTGCGTGTCGAGGTGTTGGTCGCCTCGGAACATGCCCAGGCGGTACTGGACGCGATCAACGAGTACTCGGGCGGCAGGAGGAGCGGTTTTGTCCAGCAAGCGGCCGAACCACTCACCGAAGCGACGGAACAGGGGAGCTGACATGTATTCGACGACAGGGAGTTACCGCATGATCGACAAGGAGCGTTCGGAATGCATCTGACACCGCGAGAACTCGACAAGCTGACAATTCTCATGTTGGCGGATGTCGCACTGAGGCGAAAGGCAAAGGGGCTCAGACTCAACCATCCGGAGTCCGTCGCAGTCATCACTGCAGCCGCTCTGGAGGGAGCTCGGGAGGGCAAGACTCTCGAGGAGGTCATGGCCGACGCATCGCACGCCTTGACGGTCGACGACGTGATGGAAGGTGTCGCGGAGATGATTCCGCGTGTGCAGGTCGAGGCGGTGTTCCTCGACGGTAGCCGGCTCGTCACCGTGCACTCTCCGATCCAGTAGCCCGACCGAGATGTCAGGAGCACTCCAAGATGGCAAGCAAATCGACGAAGAAGGATTCCGGCGGCGAGAAGAAAGTGCCGGTCGGCGGATACGTGTTGCGGGACGAGCCGATCGAACTGAACGAGGGCCGTCCCCGTTTGAAGTTGCGAGTCCGAAACACCGGTGACCGTCCCATCCAGGTGGGTTCGCACTATCACTTCATGGAAGTCAATCGCGCGTTGTCCTTCGATCGTGAACAGTCCTTCGGCTGGCGCCTCGACATTCCAGCGGGCACGGCGGTCAGATTCGAGCCGGGCGACGAAAAGGAAGTGACGTTGGTGCCGTTCGGCGGCAAGCAACGGGTTCAAGGCTTCAACGGACTTGTCGACGGTTGGGCGCCGACCCACGCCGCCTACCGCCCTCGGCTTCCCGGAGCCGTCCAGCGTGCCGAAGAACTCGGCTTCCTGTCCGAACCTCAAACCGACTGATTCTCGTTCACGGCGGACGAAGGAGAGCGACACCCATGACAAGCATTTCGAGACAAGAGTATTCGGGCCTTTTCGGGGTCACCACGGGTGACCAGATCAGGCTCGGCAACACCGACCTGTACATCGAGGTCGAGGAAGATCTTCGAACCATCGGCGACGAGTCGATCTACGGCGGCGGCAAGACGCTGCGCGACGGCATGGGCCAGGATCCGGAGTCGTGCAGCATCGACGGTGCGCTCGACCTCGTGATCACCAACGTGGTCATCGTCGATGCGACCATCGGGGTCGTCAAAGCGGACGTGGGAATCAAGGACGGCAAGATCGTCGGCTGGGGCAAGGCGGGAAACTCCAGCACGATGGAAGGCGTCACTCCGGGGCTGACCACCGGTCCGGCGACCGACGCGATCTCCGGTGAGCAGATGATTCTCACTGCCGCCGGCATCGATCCGCACGTGCACCTCGTGTCACCACAACAGGCGTACCACGCACTCAGTGGGGGAGTGACGACGCTGATCGGTGGTGGTATCGGCCCGACCGACGGAACCAACGGCACCACCATCACTTCCGGTATCTGGAACATGGAGATGATGCTCAAGGCCAACGAGGGTTTGCCGGTCAACGTATGCATGCTGGGCAAGGGCAACTCGTCCGGGCATCAGTCGTTGGTCGAACAGATCAAGGCCGGTGCGGCCGGACTGAAGGTCCACGAGGACTGGGGCGCAACCCCGGCCACAATTCGTGAGTCTCTGCGGGTGGCAGACGAAATGGACGTTCAGGTCGCCATTCACACGGACACACTCAACGAGGCCGGATACGTCGAGGACACCATCGCGGCCTTCGAAGGCCGTACCATTCACACCTATCACAGCGAGGGCGCGGGCGGCGGTCACGCACCCGACATTCTGCGGGTGACGGGAGAGGACAACGTACTTCCGGCGTCGACCAATCCGACGTTGCCGTACGGCATCAATACTCAGGCCGAACTCTTCGACATGATCATGGTCTGTCACAACCTCAATCCCAAAGTGCCCTCCGATGTTTCGTTTGCCGAGTCCCGCGTTCGCGCCGAGACGATCGGTGCGGAGAACGTACTGCAGGACATGGGCGTCATCTCGATGTTCTCGAGTGACTCACAGGCGATGGGCCGCGTTGGAGAAAACTGGCTACGCGCGATCCAAACAGCGGACTGTATGAAGCGGTCCCGCGGAAAGCTGCCAGAGGATTCACCGACGCACGACAACTTCCGCGTGTTGCGCTACGTCGCGAAGGTCACGATCAATCCCGCGTTGACGTTCGGTCTTTCGCATGTGGTCGGGTCGATCGGTGTCGGGAAGATGGCGGATCTTGTTCTCTGGGAGCCCGCATTCTTCGGTGCGAAGCCGAAGACGATCATCAAGAACGGTCTGATCAGTTGGCATGCCATGGGAGATCCGAATGCTTCACTCCCGACACCACAACCGGTGATCTACCGGCCGATGTTCGGTGGATTCGGCAAGGCGTTGCCGCAGAGTTCGGTCTCGTTCGTCTCGCGAGCGGCACTCGACGACGGCATCAAGGACCGGCTCGGTCTCGAACGTCAGGTTGTTGCTGTCGAGGGGACCAGAACAGTCACCAAGCGTGATCTGGTTCGCAACTCGGCCACTCCGGAAATCAAGGTGGACCCGGAGACCTTCGCGGTGACTGCGGACGGCGTCCACGCATACGTCGAACCTGCCGAAACCATTCGCTTGAACCAACTTTACTTCTTCAGTTAGGGGTCTCCAGTGTCGGGAACAATCACACACACGCACGGCGCCGATGCGACGCCACACACGCACGGCGAGATGACCGCGCCGAGCGGAAAGCCGACGCGAGTCGACGCGCTGCTCGGGAAGGAGACCGACGAGGAGTGGGCCGGTCGACTCGACAATGCGGTAGTCGACGTCTTGTCGCTCGATCAGTGGGAAGCGCAGAAGAGTCGGTTACGACGCACCACGATCGGTGGCCGTGAATTGGCCGTCTCGCTCGATCGGGGTATTCAGTTGCAGGACGGCGACATTCTGCTGTGGGACGAGCCGGCGAACACCGTCGTCGTGGCGAGGATCAACCTCAAGGACGTGTTGGAGATCGACCTGAGCGCGCTGGTCGACGTCACGCCCGAGAAGATGATTCAGACGTGCCTGGAGTTGGGACATGCCGTGGGTAACCAGCACTGGCCTGCGGTGGTGAAGGGAATGAAGGTCTACGTTCCGTTGACAGTCGACAAGGCGGTCATGGGCTCGGTGATGCGGACACATGCTTTCGAGGGCATCGAGTACACCTTCATCCCGGGCGCCGAGGTCATTCCCTACATCGCTCCACACGAGGCACGCCGTTTGTTCGGTGCGGCCGCGCGTGAGGGCGAGGGGCATACCCATGACCCTCTCGTCTGAGGGATCCGGGCTCAGCATCAACCGCGCGATGCGGATGATGCAGTTTTCCGATTCCATGTTCCCGGTCGGTTCCTTCTCGTTCTCCAACGGTTTGGAATCGGCCGTGGCGCAAGGAATTGTCACGGGCGGTCCGTCGCTGCGGGAGTTTGTGCTCTCGGCCGCCCATCAGGGCGCGACGTGCGACGGTATCGCCGTACTCGCAGCGCACCGGGGCGCGACCGCCGGTGACTTCTCGGCGATCCTCGCCGCTGATCATGCAGTGATCGAACGCAAGCTCAACGAAGAAGCACGCACGATGAGTACCCGGATGGGTAAGAAGTTGGCCGAACTCGGCGGGCGCTTGGCCGGTGAGACCCTGTTCAACAAGTGGTTGGCCGCGATCGCATCGGGGGAGACGCCGGGTACCTACCCCGTCGGCCTCGGAATTGCTTTCGCGGAGATGGGTTCTCCGGAGGAGGACGCTTTCACGGTCAATCAGTACGGTGTCGCGATGACGTTGCTCGGCGCTGCGCTTCGCATCGTCCGAGTAGATCACCTTGCGACACAGGAGATTCTGTTCGAGGTCAATCAGAGCGCCGGCCGTGAGTACGCCGCAGTGCGTGACTACGGACTCGACGACATGTCCAATTTCGCCCCGATGATCGACATTCTGGCTGCGGTTCACGTCAAGGCGCACGTCCGAATGTTCATGAACTAGAAGGAGAACGATGAAGAAGACAACGCGCATCGGAATCGGCGGACCCGTGGGTTCGGGTAAGACCGCACTCATCGAGGCGATCACGCCGGAGTTCATCAAGCGGGGCACCAGCGTTCTGATCATCACCAATGACGTGGTCACCACCGAAGATGCCAAGCACGTGCGTAAGGCTCTCAAAGGTGTTCTCGTGGAGGAACGCATCGTCGGCGTCGAGACGGGGGCCTGTCCGCACACCGCCGTTCGCGAAGACCCGAGTATGAACCTCGCGGCCGTCGAGGACATGGAGAAGACGTTCCCAGACACCGACGTGGTCTTCATCGAAAGTGGTGGCGACAACCTCACACTGACGTTCAGCCCGGCTCTCGTCGACTTCTTCATCTACGTCATCGACGTAGCCGCAGGCGACAAGATTCCGCGTAAGAACGGTCCGGGAATCTCGCAGTCCGACATCCTGGTCATCAACAAGACCGATCTCGCACCGTACGTCAACGCCGATCTCGGAGTCATGGATCGCGACTCCAAGGGAATGCGGGGAGACAAGCCGTTTGTCTTCACCAATTGCATGACCGGGGAAGGCATCAAGGAAGTGGTGGACCTCATCGTGCACGGAGTCCTCTTCGACGAAGAGGAAGTGGGAGCGAGCGCACCGTGAGCGCACCGCTCGCCCCGGGAGCATCGCGGGCGCTCCCGGGTCCGATCCCGACCATCCCGGAACTCGACCAGTACCAGGACCAGCCGAAGCAGGCTCCGGCCGGCAAGGTCGGGAAGACCGGCGTTCTCGAGATGCGATTTGTCGACCGTGGCGACAAGACGATTCTGCGGGACATGTACCGCAAGACACCGTTGCTCGTTCAGCAGGCGCTGTACTGGGACGAAGCGTTGCCGACCATGCCGTGCGTCTACATGATCTCGACGTCCGGCAGTGTGTTGCAAGGTGATCGACTGTTCCTGACCATCGAGATGGAGCCGGGTTCTCTCGCGCACGTGACCACTCAGTCGGCCACCAAGGTTCACCGGATGGATGCCAATCACGCGTCGCAACTCCAGAAAGTGGTGCTCGCGGAGAATTCGTATCTCGAACTGATGCCGGGGGTGACGATCCCACACCGCAACGCGAGGTACTACGCGCGCACCGACATCACGGTGGATCCGACTGCAACGCTGTTGTTCTCGGAGATCGTGATGTCGGGTCGCAAGTACCACGACGGCGGAGAGATGTTCGTCTACGACCTGTACTCCACAATGATCAAGGCGGAGCGTCCGGACGGGAAGAACCTCTTCACCGAGAAGTTGGTGATCGAACCGGCACGCTTCCCTGTGCGATACGGCGGAATCATGGGTGACCACGACGTGTTCGGCAATGTCATCTTGCTGACACCGAAGGAGCACGCCGACGCGATTCTCGAAGAGGTAGTTCCGGGCCGTGACGGCAAGGTCGTTTCCGGAGCGAGTCGGCTACCGAACGACGCCGGTCTCATCTTCAAAGTCCTCGGTCCGGAGAGCGAACCCGTCAAGGCGAAGGTTCGTGATTTCTGGGCTCTGGTGCGAAAGGCAGTTCTGGACACCACCATTCCGCCCGTCCCGCTCTGGGGATGACGCGGATCGTCGGATATGGATCGAGGGACGTGCGATGACCACCATCACCAAACCCTGGGACGACGTCGCGGACAAGAACGTCGTGCTCAGATTCATCGACACCAATCTCAAAGGCTCCGGGCAGGTGATGTTCCAGGGCAATGCGCTGACGGGCCTGCTGTTTCTGGTCGGTATCTTCTGGGGCGCGATAGCCGCGGACACGATCACCGTCGCGATCGGTGCCGTGGTGGGTCTGGTGGTATCCACCGTCACCGGCATGATGCTGCACTCCGACGACGATTCGATGCGTATCGGCCTGTACGGATACAACGGAATTCTTGTGGGAGCTGCATTTCCGACGTTCCTTGCCGGGGGCGTGATGCTGTGGATCTACCTCGTGGTGGGAGCTGCCGCGTCGACCATCGCGTTCCTGGCTGTCGCCAATGTCTTCAAGACCTGGGGCGTACCGGCGCTGACCTTTCCGTTCAACCTCGTCAACTGGTTTTTCCTCCTCGCGGCGTTCCAGTTCCTGCGGATCGAAACGTCGGACCTCAGCGCCGGCCAGTTTCCCCAGCACATCGGGGACGCGTCGGTTCATGCCGACATCACTTTCAGCTTCCTGTGGGACACGCTGTTTCGCAACGTCTCCCAGATCTTTCTGATCAACAACACTGTCACCGGCATTATCTTCGTGATCGCGCTGCTGGTCGCGTCGCGTTGGGCGGCGTTGTTCGCGCTCATCGGTTCCGCGATAGCGATGGGTTCGGTACTGGCGCTGGGCGCCAACACCGTCGACATCGGGAATGGTCTCTACGGGCTCAGTTCGGTGCTGACGGCAATTGCTCTCGGATCGGTGTTCTACAACCCGTCGTGGCGTGTGTTCGTCTACACCGTCTTCGGAGTGTTGGTCACTGTTGTCATCCACGGCACGCTGGTGTCTGCGTTCGCTCCGATCAGCCTGCCGGCCGGAACGGGCCCGTTCGTCTTCGCGACGTGGCTGTTCCTGCTGCCGAAGAAGAAGTTCGTTCCCATCCAGCACGACACCATCGAGGGCGGAGCGGCCGAAGGCAAGGATTCGATCGCAAAGGCGAACGGCTAGACGGGCCGAATTGGCGAGGCGCCCGTACGCTGGGGCACACCGATGAGTTGATCCGATCGCCCCGCCACTCTCGAAGGAACGCACCTACATGACAGCCTCCAGCGCCCCTCGCATCCATCTCGGCCCCGTCGAGGATCCGCACATTGCCGACGGAATTCGCGGAGTCGGTGGGGTTCTCGTTCCACTCGCCGAGGCGGAGGGCGTGGTCTGGGTACATGGTCCGGACACGTTCCCGTCGTCGCTACCTGACTCGGTTCGCTGGGTGCAGTTGCCCTTCGCCGGGATCGAGCCATGGTTCGATGCCGATGTGATCGACGACAAGCGGGTCTGGACGTCCGCTGCCGGGGCTTACGCGGGCAATGTGGCCGAACATACGATGATGCTCCTCCTCGCCGGAGTGCGTTCTCTCCCCGAACAATTGGCGGCGCAGTCGTGGCGAAAAGAAGAGTTCGATCCACGGGTGGGCACCTTGCAGGGCTCGACAGTGGCGATCATCGGTTGCGGCGGAATCGGCCGTGCGCTGATCCCGTACCTCGCCGCGTCCAAGGTCAGAGTCATCGCCGTCACCCGCTCGGGAACCCCCGTCGAAGGTGCCTCCGAAACGCTCTCGGCCGATCGAACCGGTGAAATCTGGTCCCAGGCGGATCACTTCGTGATCGCAGCACCGTCGACGTCCGCGACGCGGCATCTGGTCGGCAAGGCTGAATTGGACCAGATGTCGGAGTCGAGCTGGATCGTGAACATTGCACGCGGCAACCTGGTCGACACGGACGCGCTGGTCGATGCTCTCGAAGCTGGTTCGATCGGCGGGGCGGCACTGGACGTCACCGACCCCGAGCCGCTGCCGGACGGGCACCGGTTGTGGAAGCTGCCCAACGCGATCATCACTCCGCACGTCGCCAACCCGGCTATGACGCTCACGCGTGTGCTGGCAGATCACGTGGCCGCCAACGTCGCTCGATTCGCTGCGGGTGAGGACCTTGCTGCGGTAATCGATCCGTCGGCGGGCTACTGAACCGACAGAACACGCAAATCCTCGAGACCGTCCACGACGGGAACGCGCCACGAGGCAAGCTCTTCCGGTCCCTGCTCGTCCCACAGTTCGAACAGTTCCGAATCGGTCGAGGAGATGGTGCGCTCCACCATCTCGATCAGCCAGGTGAGCCGTTCGCTGGTCAGGGCTGAGGTGAAGGAATCGAGATCGAGGTCCTGGGCGGCGGGGTCGCGTTTGCGATCGGCGCGCACGATCAACACCAATTCGAGCAAGGCGACGGCGATTTGGCCGCCGTCCACCTCGAGGTAGTCGTCCTCGAATGCCCACTCCACCGATTCGAAGGTGAAGTCACCGTGTCCGATGGACGCGATCAAATCCCCTGCACCGTCGTTATCGAACGGTCCCGATCCCCACGCGCCCACTGTCTACTCTTTTCCGATTGCCGTGTCAGCGCGCTTCGAGCGCGATCTTCGCTCCGAATCCTAGAAGAACTGTTCCGGTTATGCGCTCGAGTGCCTGTCGCACTCGGGGCTTCTCGAAGGTGCTACGCGCTCGCGAGAGAAGGACCACGTAGCCACTGAGCCACACGATGGTGATCGCTGCGTGGATGAGCACCAGCAGCGCAAGCGATGGTCCCGTCGGCCACCCGGCCGGAACCAGCTGCGGCAGCAGTCCGGTGTAGAAGACGGCGATCTTGGGGTTGAGCAGGTTGGTGGTGAAGCCCGTCTTCCACGTTCCGGCCTTCTGCGACCGTGGAGCGTCGGCATTGTGTTGCATCCGCGACGTCCGGCTCTCCCACAGTGCTCGCACACCGAGATAGATCAGATATGCAGCACCGGCGAGCTTGACCACGGTGTACGCCTCGGCTGACGCGGCCAGGATCGCCGACAACCCGAGGACGGTCAGCAGCCCCCACACCAGAAGGCCCGAGACGATGCCGGCCGCTACCCGGAATCCGGCGGATCTTCCGGCGCCGAGAGCAGCCTGTGTCACGACGGCCATGTCGGGCCCCGGGACCAGGGTCAGTAGGGCGAGCACAGCTGTGGCGGCGAGGAGAGCGGTCAGCATGCACCAAGTATGAAGCCGGGGTGGGGAGCGTTCTCGGTCGGTGGTGTCGTCCCTGTGAACAAAGAGTGGCTCGACGGTGTGAACTGCGTGGACACGCCCGGAAACCGCTGTCTTGCCCAGCCTTTTCGTCAAAGTTATGCACACTGTGGGGAAACGGGTCGTTGCAGGTAGAAGGAATAACTCTGTTGTAATTCATCCTTTTGTCCACAGGTTATGCACAACTGGGAAGTGGATGTGAATGAAGTTATCCACACCTGTGTGTGCATCGGTGGAAAACTGTCCAACTCCATTGGATACCCGCGAGTAATAAATCCCAACCAGTGGGTTGACCTCGGGACGTTCGTCCTGTCCAATCGAGGGTTAGCGATAGTCGTGCGATGCTCAGGGGGCGCTTGACGGATGCGGAGATTTGGGTTTGTCGGGATTGTGTTGGTCGTGCTCGCGCTTGTTGTGGGCGGAGTGGCGTATGCCGAACCGGCGCCCGAAAATCCACCAGGAGATCTGACAGGTCAGACCGGGGCTCACATCAATCGCATCGAGCAATTGTCGCCCACTCGTAGCGCCGTGTTCGTCGATTCGCCGGCTATGCGGCGCGAGGTGCAAGTGCAGGTTCTGCATCCAGCGTCGAGCGCCGGTTCGCGTCCGTCCTTCTACCTACTCGACGGCGTCAGTGCCGGTTCGGAATCCGGATACTCCGAAAGCACCTGGACTCAAAAGACCGACATCGAAGCGTTTTTCGCCGACAAGAACGTCAACGTCGTTCTCCCTGTTGGCGGTACCGGCAGTTTCTACACCAACTGGAAGAACGACGATCCGAACCTCGGTGTGAACAAGTGGGAATCGTTTCTCGCTGAAGAGCTTCCGGCGTTGATCGATTCTGCGTTTTCCGGAAATGGGATGAATGTGGTCGGCGGGGTGTCCATGGGTGCGCTCGGCGCGGCCAACCTCATCACACATCACCCGAAGCTCTATACCGGATTAGCCTCGTACAGTGGCTGTCTCGACAACTCCGAGTCGTCTTCGCAGGATTCCGTGCGGCTCACCGTGGCCAGTAAGGCAGGCGACGCCACCAACATGTGGGGCCCGTCATCGGACCCCGACTGGCAAAAGCACGACCCGTCCACCAATGCTGAAACGCTGCGAGGAAAGACGATCTACGTTTCCTCGGGCACGGGCGCACCCGGAGAATACGACAACATTTTCACCCCGGGCGGCCTGCAGACGGCCATCGAAGGCGGGCCGCTCGAGGCACTGGCAAACACGTGCACGCAACTGTTCGAGGCGAGGTTAGGGGAGTTGTCGATTCCCGCAGTGTTCGCGTATCGAAACGTCGGCACCCATTCATGGCCGTACTGGCAAGACGCGCTTCAAGATTCCTGGCCGACAGTGAAGACCGCCCTGGGAATGTGAACTGGGCTGTGAGCTGAGAACTACTCGGCCAGTGCCAGTTCGAGCAACTGGAGGGCGCCGTCACGGGTCTGCGCAGCCGCGATGAACCCAGCTTTGTGGCAGAAGACCGAACTGTCGACGCCCGTCTCGGCGGCAAGGTCCGAGCCGTTCAGGCCGCGCCACGGCTCCGGCAACAGCTTTCGTGAACCGAACTTGGAGTCAGCGGGCTTGACCGTCTGAATCGACCAGCCGCCGTTGGTGTTCGGGAAGATGGTGAACAGAAGTTCTGGCTGGGCCGACGCGGCGCGGCCGTGGGGAACGAAGCGTTCCAGCACGACGAAGCGCGGATCCGTTGCTTTCTCGTAGGTCTCGGTGAACTCGCGCTCGGCTGCAGCGTCGCCGGCGTACTTGGCGCGCAGGCGAATCAAGACCTGAGTTGCGAGAACCACGGCCAGCTCGAACTGGGTGTCGAACTCTTCGTCGGTGGACGAGATCGGATTGAACAGGTCCAGCACCGACGACAGATCAAAAGGCTTGGTGCCGTAGTCGTTGAGGGTGTAGATCTCCTGGCCGTTGTCGACGGCGTCGATGCCCTCGACCAGACGACTGTCGATTCGGCGGAAAACGGAGGCGTCGCCTTCGCAGAACTGCAGGCCGTATTCCTGCCAGAGCAGACCGAAAGCGGAGTACAGGATGCCGTTGCTGCGCTCGCCGGCATCGCGCTGGTGATGGTCGAAGCGACCCTCGGCCGGGTTGTAGCGACCGCCGACGTCGAGCACGATGTCCGCACTGTCGAGGACGGACTCGTCACGGCTGCGAACGACGGTGGCGTCGGGGTACAGCTGCTTGAGCAGCGATACGCCGAAGACGTCGTCTGCATGGAACTTGCCGTTATGGGTCGCGATGATCACCCGTCGAGACTAGGCAATCGAGCGGGGGGATGCCTATTCAGCCGACGGTGCGGATGCGATCGGTGGCAGGCGGCGAGACCGGGGACCCGGCTGCGAACAGGGCAGTCAAGGCGTCGAGGTCGTTGCCCGCGCCGGTCATCTGGGTGGAGTTCTTCAGTGCGGTGAAACCGTCCCCGCCCTCGGCGAGGAACTTGTTCACCACGACGCTGTAGACGCCGTCGGGGGCGATGTCCTGCCCGTTCAAGCGCATTTCCGAGATTCGCGAGCCCGGCGCTGCTCGCCGGTCCATGGCGTAGGTGAAGCCCGCGGACGGGGAGAGGATGCGCTCGGTAGCGGTGCCGTCGAGGTCGATCTGGAATTGCTGTTCGAGAGCGTCCTTCAACACCGCTCCTGTGACGGAGAGCACTTCGAGGCTGTTGCCGAACGGTTGAACACCGTAGGCCTGGCGGTAGGTGACCTGGCCGGAAGTGCCGAAGTCCAAGTCCTCGCGCATACCGCCCGGGTTCGTCAACGCGAGTTGAGCGCCTCGTGTCGATCCGGCCGCGAGTTGAGCGTCGGCGACCAGGTTGCCGAGTGTCGATTCACCGCTGGGGACGCGATCCCGTGTCAGATCGGCGGTGATGGTCCCCACCGGTCGCTGAGCGCTTTCCGACGCCTCCGACCAGGCCCGGTCGGCGAGAGCCTGAATATCGGGATCCGGCGAAATATCGTGTGTCACTATCTGATTGAAAGCGGACGTCTGATCGCGAACCACCTCGCGTGTGTTGCGGTCGATGGTGACGTCGGCGACGGACACGATCCGGCCGTGCGAAGCGCCCTGCATGACGACTCTGGGATTGCCTGCGGGATCAGGGAATTCGCAGTTGTACTGCTGGTGGCTGTCGGCGGTGAAGATGACGTCCACCTTCGGTGAGGCACGAAGAGCGATGTCGCGGGCCGGGCCGGACTCGACGTTGCAGTCGTTGGGCCCACCTTCGACGGCCGGTTCGTCCCCACGGTGCAGGAGAACGGTGATGGCTTTGACGCCGAAGAAGTCGAGGACATCGGCGGTGCGGTTGATCGCTTCGACCTCGTCGCCGAACTGCAGATCGGCGATCCCACCCGGTGTCACGATCTGCGACGTGTTGGCGGGGGAAATCGCGATGACTCCGAGCGGAATGCCGTCGACCATGTTCACGGTGAAGGGCAGCGTGGCCGGAGTGCCGTTGGTGTACGTCATGTTCGCGGCCATCAGTGGGAAGTTGGCGCCGCCGAAGGACGGACTGAACGTGCACGCGTCGACGGCGGAGCAACCGCCGGACTGCATACGACGGAACTCGGCGAGCCCTTTGTCCAGTTCGTGGTTGCCGATCGCGGAAGCGTCGATCTTCATCCGATTCAGCAGTTCGACCGTCGGTTCGTCGTTGAACATCGCCGATTCCAATGCCGACGATCCCCAGTTGTCACCGACCGAATACAGCAGCGAGTTGGTGGCTTGGCTGCGAAGTTGCGTCACGTATGCCGCGAGATACGCCGCGCCACCTGCGGGGGTGAGCGAGCCGTCGGCCTGCCTGATCTCGCTGCGAATGCCTTCCGGCGGGCGGAGGCTGCCGTGCAGATCGTTGAAGGCCAACAGACGTACCGACACCGTGTCCTGGGACTCGGCGGTGGCGACGGCACTCAGGGAGGTCGCGGAGGTGGCGAGAAGGGTCGTTGCGAGCACGGCACACGTTCGTGTCATGCGTCGCGTCATGCGTCGTGCTCCCTCACTCGGACCGGCCTCGAACCTCCCTGAGTGTGCCCGTCCGCCGAAACGAATTCCAGTCCTCGGCGTAACAGTTATGTATCGAGTGTCACGCGGTGACGCCGATGCCCGCAGCCTGCTTCGCGACGTCGGTGTTCGCGAAAGCGAGGAACGCGTCGTTCTCGTGTGGATCGCCGATGGTCATCCGGACGCCCTCGACGCCGTACTGACGGATCAGAATGCCCGCCTCGGTACTCGCCTCGGCGAAACCGGGGGAGAGCTCTCCGAGGGGGAGATAGACGAAGTTCGCCGACGACTCGGGGACGGTGTACCCGGCTTCGATCAGTGCACTGCGCACTCGCGTCCGCTCGGCGATGACGCCTTCGGTGCGGGCAAGCAGTTCGTCTGCTGCAGCCAGGGAAGCGATTGCGGCGGCCTGCGCGACAGCGCTCACGGTGAACGGGGTGTGCACCTTGCCGAGGGCCACGATGATCTCCGAATCCGCGACCGCGTAACCCACGCGAATTCCCGCGAGGCCATACGCCTTCGAGAAGGTGCGCAGAACAACCACGTTGGGGCGGCTGCGGAACAGTTCGATGCCGTCGGCGTCCGAGCGTGAGTATTCGAAGTACGCCTCGTCGAGTGCGACGACGACGTGCGCCGGGACCGCGTCGAGGAAGCTCTCGAGCTCTGCCTTCGACAGCGCGTTGCCGGTCGGGTTGTTGGGGTTGCACACGAAGATCAACCGCGTGCGATCCGTGATCGCGGCCAGCATCGCGTCGAGGTCGTGGCCGAAGTCCTCGGTCAGCGGAACCTTGACCGAGACGGCATGGCCGACCTGGGTGACCACGGGGTACGCCTCGAACGAACGCCACGCGTAGATGACCTCGTCACCCTGATCGCAGGTGATCTGCACGAGTTCCTGGCACAGCGTCACGGAGCCACAACCAGCGGCGACGTTGGCCGGTTCGACTTTCAGGAAGCTGGCCAGCGCCTCGATGAGTGCGACCGCGGCATTGTCCGGGTAGCGGTTGGCATTGGCGACCGCGTCGGCGACGGCGTCACGCACACCGGGCAACGGCCCTACGGTCGTTTCGTTGCTCGCCAGCTTGATCGCACCCGGAAAATTGCGTCCGGGAACGTAGGCGGGGATGGAGGCGAGGTCGGGGCGAATGTGTGCGGTCACGAGTCGATTATGCGCGCACCGATTTGGTGCGTAGCGGCCGTCTGCGTGTCAGAGTTAGAAGATGTCGGAAATCTTCCGGGCCACCGCGTATCTGCGCGGAGCCGAAGGGGAGGTCGCCACGGCTGTTCCGCTGACGGTGGTGGAGCCGGACGGCCCGACGCGGGGCGGGATCGTCGTCCTGCATGAAGCCCGCCAGTTCAGCCCGGCTCTGCTGAATCTGATGTGCGCACTCGCCGGCGAAGGGTGGGTGAGCGTCGCACCGCACCTGTTCCACCGCGAACCCGAACACATGCAGGGCGAGGTGTTCGGTGACAACCTCTTCGCCGACTTCGACGCGACCCTCGATTGGCTCGTCGGACGCGAAGTTCTCGCGGACACCGTCGGGGTGCTCGGATTCGACGACGCCGGGACCGCCGCGATGCTCGTGGCCACCAGCCGTCCCGTCGGTGCCGCGGTGAGCGTCGCCGCCCGGGGAATCGTCGAAGCCTTGTCGGTGGATGCTCAGGCACTCGTCGACGCGGCCACTTCCCTGCAGGCGCCGTGGCTGGCGCTGTACGGCGAGGACGATCCCAGCACGCCGCGTGAGCACGTGACTCTGCTCCGGGAAGCGACCGCCAAGGCCGACGTCGCGACACTGGTGGTCAGCTACGCCGGACTGGCTCACCGGGCGGACGAGCCGCCACAGCTGTCCGAGGACGCCGACCTCGACGACCCTGGCTCGGCCTCGATCGTCGAAGCTCAGACCCGGATCTTCGACTGGTTCGACAGCCACCTGCGGTAAGCCGACAAATCAGGGCGCTGACCACGCGTTTTGCCTTTGGTGGCGAAGGGTGTGTAATCTTTCGATCCGGCGGTCCGAAAGGATCGGAACCCCCAGGGAGGCGTGCCAGAGCGGCCGAATGGGACTCACTGCTAATGAGTTGTCCCTTTTACGAGGGACCGGAGGTTCAAATCCTCTCGCCTCCGCCAAGCCGGTGATTTTGACCGGCGGGTTAGAAATGATAGAAAGTACGACGGTAAGACACGCAAGACCAGCAAGACAACAGAACATGCGCCCGTAGCTCAACGGATAGAGCACTTGACTACGGATCAAGAGGTTAGGGGTTCGAATCCCTTCGGGCGCACAAGAAAGAAGGTCACAGACTCCGGTCTGTGACCTTCTTTTTGTTGTGGTGCATTCGCAATTTTTGAATGTGTGTGACGTCACCTCGGCGAATTTCGGTCGGTGACCCTCGCGATCGTAGGAACCAACAACCGATCCCCGCGACCTATGCTTTCTCCGGAGCAGCCGCGCAAACCGAGGAGAACCCGTTGGAGACCGTCGACAGTCGGACGCTCCCGGTCTACTCGGCCGGGGCGGTCGAGGTGCCCTTTGTCATCGCGGGCATGGACGAACTTGTCTCCCGCGAGACCCGGTGGGAGGCGCACTCGCACCCGACCCACGAATTGTTGTGGAACGAGCGAGGAGCGTCGAGCGCCACGGTGGGATCGCGCACGTGGACGATCACCCCGACCGTCGGTCTGTGGATGCCCGCCGGAACCTGGTATCGGGCCGCTCAGCTCGACATCGCATCGGTTCCGTCTCTGTCCGACGTGCCGGTGGCGATCGAGGTAACTCCGCTGCTGCGGAACCTCCTCGAGCGACTGGCAGACGATTCACTCGGAACCTCTTCGCGCTCGCTCACAGAGCAGATGGTGATCGACGTACTGGCGCCGTCACCCAACGAGTTGCTGGTTCTGGTGCCGGACTCGGCGCTTCTGCAACCCATCGTCGACGCGATCGGTGACGATCCGAGTGACATGCGAACGCTGTCCGACTGGGCAAGGCTCCTCGGCGTCAGCCCGCGAACCATCACCCGGGTATTTCGGTCGGAGACCGGGATGAGTTTCGGGCAGTGGGTGTCAGCGGTGCGCGCCCAACGGGCGGTGACGCTTCTTGCACACGGCTTGGATCTGCAAGAGGTTGCCGAGCGCGTGGGCTACCACTCGACCAGTGCGTTCGGTGCGGCATTCCGGCGCACCACCGGGGCCACACCAGGGATGTTCCGGGCTAGCTGATCGGCCATCACACCTTGTCTCGATCGCTACAGGGGGTGTCCCAAACACGCGATTGCGCCACATTGCCCTCCCGTATACGGTTTAGGCAAACCTCACCTAAGTGCCCGATTGAGCCGGGTTGAGGGCCGTACCCCTTCTCGAGAGAGTTCTGTTTTCATGCGTTCAAAACGCTTCTTGGCGGTGGCCGCAGCAGCGGTCGCAGTCGCCCTCGGCATGACAGCTTGCAGTTCCGACTCCTCGGAGACCGCCGACGGCGGCAGCGCCGGAAGCGGATCCAGCTCCTTTCCCGTCACGATCGAGCACGCTTTCGGAACTACGACGATCGACGCCAAGCCGGAGCGAGTTGCCACCGTTGCCTGGGCCAATCACGAAGTGCCCCTTGCTCTCGGCGTGGTTCCCGTCGGAATGGCAGCGGCGACGTTCGGCGACGACAACGGCAACGGAATGCTGCCGTGGGTCGAGGAAAAGCTCGACGACCTCGGCGCGAAGCCGCCGGTGCTCTTCGACGAGACCGACGGCATCGACTTCGAAGCCGTCTCCGATACGAACCCTGACGTCATTCTTGCCGCGTACTCCGGATTGACGCAGGAGGACTACGACACTCTCAGTGAGATCGCTCCGGTGGTGGCGTATCCCGAGGGGCCGTGGGCGACGTCGTGGCGTGACGTCATCAAGTTCAACAGCATGGGCCTCGGCATGGAATCCGAAGGGCAGGAACTGATCTCCACCATCGAGCAGGAGATCACCGACGAGGTTGCCTCACATCCGCAGCTTGCCGGCAAAGCAACAATGTTCCTGACGCACGTCGACACTGCCGACCTGAGTCAGGTCAGCTTCTACACTGCGAACGACACACGCGCCGCGTTCTTCGAGGACCTCGGACTTTCGACGCCGAAGAGCGTTGCCGACGCCTCGACGGGTGGTGAGTTCTCGAAGAAGGTCAGTGCCGAGCGTGTGGACGTCTTCGACGACGTCGAACTGATCGTCACCTACGGTGACCAGGCACTTGTCGACGCACTCAAGGCTGACCCGCTGCTCTCGCAGATGCCTGCTGTAGCCAACAATTCGATCGTGTTCCTCAACGGAACCGGGCCGATGGGAACGGCGGCCAACCCGACTCCGCTCGCCATTTCGTGGGTACTCGGCGACTATGTCGATCTGCTCGCCGGGGCTGCTGGAAAGTCGGAGTGACTGTAACCTCGCAGGATTCGGCGTCGGGCGCCAGCGATACGCGGCGCCCGACGTTCGGCAATTCGCTGTGGCTGATCGCCCTTCTCGTGGTCCTCGCCGTGCTCATGTGCGCCTCGATCGTCATCGGCTCTCGTGAGGTCGATTGGTCCGACATCGTTGCCGCACTTGGCGGTTCCACCGACAACATCGGTCAGGGTGCGATTGCCAAGCGCATTCCGCGGACGGTGCTCGCGATCATCGTGGGTGCTGCGCTCGGTCTTGCCGGCGCGGTGATGCAGGGGATTACCCGAAACCCTTTGGCGGATCCCGGAATCCTGGGCGTCAACATGGGCGCTTCGCTCGCCGTGGTGATCGGAATGGCGTGGTTCGGATTGTGGACCCAGACCAGCATGATCTGGGTGGCCGTACTCGGTGCAGCCGGGGCGGCATTGTTCGTCCACGTAGTCGGGTCACTCGGGCGAGGTGGAGCCACGCCACTCAAGTTGGCTCTTGCCGGGGCCGCAACATCGGCTGCGTTTGCTTCGTTCATCACTGCGATCATGCTGCCGCGAAACGATATTGCGGGCAACATTCGTTCGTGGCAGATCGGCGGCGTCGGTGGCGCGAGTTTCGAGGTGATCCGGCAGGGTCTGCCTTTCCTCATTGTCGGCTTCGTGATCTGTCTGCTGTCAGCGCGCAGTCTCAACTCTCTTGCGCTCGGCGACGAGGTTGCGTCAGGTCTCGGCGAACGCGTCGCGGTGGTTCGTGCAGTGGCAGCGCTCGGTGCAGTGTTGCTCTGCGGTGCAGCCACTGCCATTGCCGGACCGATCGGCTTCGTCGGTTTGGTTGTCCCGCATCTGTGCCGGTTGCTGATCGGGATCGACAACCGTTGGCTACTACCGTTTTCTGCGCTGACAGGTGCCGGCCTTCTCGTCGCCGCCGACATTCTCGGACGAATTGTCGCCCGGCCGAGCGAAATCGACGTCGGCATCATCACCGCGCTCATCGGAGCGCCCTTCTTCATTTACATCGTCCGCCGTCAGAAAATACGTGAGCTGTGACCACTACATTCGTTACTCCCGAAGTTGAGGTCGACGCAGTCGGAGCAAGCCGTATCCGACGAGGTAGACGCCGCCGCATCGTGATTGCCGTGCTGACGGTCCTCGCCGTCGCATCCTTCGCGGTCACTCTGATGGTGGGAAAAACCTTCTACCCGCCGTCAGATGTGCTTCGGGTCGTGCTGGGGGAGAACGTGCCTGGTGCCTCGTTCACCGTCGGCCGCCTCCGGTTGCCTCGCGCTGTCCTCGCTGTGGTCGCCGGAATCTGTTTCGGCTTGGGCGGCATCACGTTCCAGACGATGCTGCGCAACCCGCTCGCGAGCCCCGACATCATCGGGATCAGCTCGGGCGCAAGCGCTGCAGCGGCTTTCGCGATCATCTCGCTTTCGCTCGGCGGCTCGCAGGTCTCGATCTTCGCCATCGCTGTCGGTCTGGGCGTCGCAGTCTTGATCTACGTTCTGTCCTTCCGAGACGGTGTAGCGGGCACTCGGCTGATCCTGATCGGTATCGGCATCGCCGCGATGCTCGACAGCGTCACCGCCTACCTGCTCAGTACCGCCGCCGCGTGGGATCTGCAGGAGACGATGCGTTGGCTCACCGGCAGTCTCAACGGTGCCAACTGGGGTTCGACGGTTCCCGTGGTCCTGGCGCTGGTTGTCCTCGGACCGGTGCTGCTGAGCCAATCGCGCAACCTTTCGACCATCCAGCTCGGTGACGACGCAGCACAAGCGCTCGGCGTCAGAGTGGAACGAACGCGCATTCTGTCGATCATTGCGGCCGTCGGACTCATCGCCTTTGCCACTGCCGCTGCGGGGCCCATCGCCTTCGTCGCATTTCTGTCAGGGCCCATCGCCGCCCCCATCGTCGGTCCGGGAACATCACTTTTGATTCCGTCGGCGCTGGTCGGAGCGCTGCTGGTGCTAGTTGCCGATTTCTGCGGACAGTACGCCTTCGGCACCCGCTACCCCGTTGGCGTGGTGACTGGCGCGCTGGGAGCGCCGTATCTCGTCTACCTCATCATTCGCTCCAACCGAACGGGAGGTTCGCTGTGACCGAATCCCATACTCTGACTGCCGAAAACCTCGAACTCGGTTACGGAGGACGGACCGTCGTCGAATCGCTCGACCTCGCGGTGCCGCCGGGAAAGATCACGACCATCGTGGGCGCCAACGCGTGCGGCAAATCGACGCTGCTGCGGTCGATGTCGCGGCTACTCAGTCCCCGAAGCGGTCATGTTCTCCTGGACGGCAAGGATATTCATCGCCTGCCCGCGAAGAAGCTCGCTCGCACGCTCGGCCTGTTGCCGCAGTCACCGATCGCACCGGAAGGCATTGTTGTCGCCGATCTCGTCGGCCGAGGCCGACATCCACATCAGCGGGTGCTGTCGAGGTGGAGTCGCGAGGATGACGCCGCCGTCGCCGAGGCGCTTGCGGCAACGGACACAACCGAATTGGCCGAACGATCGGTGGACGAGCTTTCCGGTGGTCAGCGCCAACGTGTGTGGATTGCGATGGCGCTCGCCCAACAAACCGATCTGCTTCTTCTCGACGAGCCGACCACCTTCTTGGACGTGAGCCACCAGATTGAGGTCTTGGACCTGCTCACCGACCTGAACCGGACTCGGGGTACAACGATTGTCATGGTTCTGCACGATCTCAATCTCGCCGCCCGCTACGCCGACTACCTCGTCGCCATGGCCGATCGCCGGGTCTACGCGGAGGGTGATCCTGCCGAGGTGCTCACGAGCGACAACGTCCGCACCGTTTTCGGTCTCGATAGCCGAATCATCCCCGACCCCATCTCGGGTAAGCCGTTGGTGTTGCCGCTCGGGCGCCACCACGTTCTCGACGACGTGTTGACGTGACGGCGTCGAACGCCCCGGGCGGGCGGATCGAATCCGTGGAACAACTCAATGCGATTCTCGGACAGCCCCATCCGACGATCATGGAGAAGCAGACCGCTTACACGACTCCGTTGATCCGTGAATTCATCGAGCAAGCACGGTTTTTTGTGCTTGCGACATCCGATGCGGCTGGAAATTGCGACTGCTCGCCGCGCGGAGACTTGGTCAGTCAGGTTCTGTTTCCTGACGAGAAGACGCTCGTGCTCCCGGATCGTCCGGGCAACCGGCGCGCTGACTCGTACCGGAACATGATCGAAAATCCTCACGTGGGGATCCTCTTTCTCGCGCCCGGGCACGACGAGATCGTGCGCGTCAACGGCACGGCGACTCTGTCCACCGATCCTGATCTGTTGGACTCGATGGCGATGAACGGCAAGCCGGCGCAGCTTGCGGTGATCGTGAAGATCGACGAGGCGTATCTGCATTGTGCGAGAGCGATTCTGCGGGCGAAGCTGTGGGATCCGTCGACGTGGCACGCATCCGATGACGTACCGAGTCTGCGCGACATGATGGCCGAGCAGCACAGCCTGCGCGTCGAGGATCTGGAGCCGGCTCGGCAGGAGGCGTACCGCAAGTACCTGTACTGAGCGCAGATCCGTCACCTATGTCCGATAATGATCCGTGCCTTCAATTGCCTCGTCGCTGTTCTGGATTGCGCTGATCGCGGCCATCGCGCCGATAGTCGCGGGCTTGATCCCGCGTCGACTGGTTCCCGAAGTGGTGTTGCTACTGGTCGCGGGCGCCGTGGTCGGGCCGTTCGCCCTCAACATCGCCGCTGACAGCGAAGCGATCGGAATCCTCCGCGAACTCGGCCTCGGCATGCTGTTCCTGCTCGCCGGCTACGAGATCGATCGACAGGAACTCAGTGGGCGCGGCGGACGTCGAGCGCTCTACACGTGGCTGTTCTGCCTCGCGTTGGCGTTCACGGTGGTCGCGCTGCTTGGCATGAGGAACGTGATCTCCGCGGAAGCCGCTGTTGCCATCGCAATGACGTCGACCGCACTGGGCACGCTGTTGCCGATCCTCAAGGACAACAAACTCCTCGACACACGCTTGGGCAAGACGGTCCTCAATCACGGGGCCGTCGGCGAACTCGGGCCGGTCGTCGCGATGGCGGTGCTGCTGAGTGCCCGTGGTGCCGTCCTGTCGCTGATCGTTCTTGCCGTCTTCGCCTTGATCGCCATCGTCGTGGCGGTGCTGCCCGGCAAGCTGATTCACGAAGGCTCGTGGACACATCGGCTGGTGCGGGCAGGAGCGGACACCACGGCGCAGACGACGGTCCGCCTCACCGTTCTGTTGTTGGTCAGCCTCGGAGTGCTGTCGGCCGTGTTCTCACTCGACGTCATTCTCGGCGCGTTTGCCGCCGGCTTCATCCTGCGGCGACTGATGCCAGAGGGCGACGAGCGCCTCGAGATCAAGCTCGACGGGATCGCCTTCGGGTTCCTCATCCCGATCTTCTTCATCACTTCAGGCATGGCAATCGACGTCTCGGCGGTCGCCGCCAGTCCCGGCATACTGATTGCGTTTCTGATCCTGATCGTTGTCGTCCGCGGCGTGCCGGTGTTCTTCGTGACCAAGTTCGAGAAGGTCGAGCCGCCCTTCACCACGCGCGAAAGTGCGCAAGTCGCGTTGTACGGGGCTACCGGTCTGCCCATGATCGTGGCGGTCACGGGCGCTGCCGTCGACGCGCATCAGATGTCCTCGGACAACGCGTCGATTCTTGTCGCGGCCGGTGCGATCACCGTTCTACTGCTGCCGATGCTCGCCACTCTCTTGACGAAAAAGGAGAAAGTGTCCTGATTCAGAGATCCAACTGCTCGTCGAGCCAGTCGAACATTCGCTGATCCGTCAGACGCCTCGCCATGGGCTGGCAGTGGAAGTTCGCGCCCTCGGCAGCGGTAAAGGGAACCACCGTCGTCGGTCCGCCGGATAGGGCGGCAAGCCGCTTGGATTGACCGGGCCAGAACTGCTCGCCTTCCGGATCGGTGATGAGCAGGGGAGTGGAGATCGAGCCGGCGACGTGTTCGAGGTGGTACTTCCGAACCTCGGCGAGAGTGTTGTAGTAGCCGTCGGCGAGGTACGGACGCGCTCGGAAGCGCCAGATCCGGGCGGTGTCCTTGGAGAACTTCATCCCCATCGCCATGTCGCGGTCGAAGGCCTCCGCCTTCCCCTCGTCGAGCAGCTTCTGCATGTTCTTGGGGATATGGGCGAGCCACGACGCGGCCACGTCCACGACCCCCGGATCGGCGATCGCTGCCGCGATCCGATGCTCGAACGCCAACGACTGCGGCACCCAGTAACCGCCCTGACTGATCCCGTACATCGCCAGCTTCGACGCATCGACGTCCGGCCGGTCCACGAGATAGTCGACGACGGGCGTGATGACGGCTTCCCAGTCGTGACGGAACGGGATGTTGCGCTCGAAGAGCATCGACTGCTGACCGGGTCCGTCGAACATCAACACGTTGTAGCCCCGCTCGAGCGCTCCGGCGCCGCCGCTGCCCCACAGTCCGCTGATCGGGCCGTCGCTACCGTTCACCATGATCAACGTCGGCCGTCGCACGTCGCCGGGCGGCCGGAAGAAGTACCCGGGCAAGTAGGTGTCCTCGTAAGGGATCCGGACGCGTTCGACGGGCTGGGCGGTGGTGTCGACGAAGCGGTCCCACGCTTGTCGGTGACGTTTGAAAGTGGGGACCAGAACCGAATCGTCGCTGAGACCGTCTACGGCGTTGATCGCCACACCGAAGTACGACGCCGCCCGCAGGTACGCGTTGGACGCGCTTCGCGAATGCCCGGCCGCGGCTGCCTCATCGGCCTGCCCGAATACTCGTGTGCCGAGGTCGAACCAGGCCTCGTACCAGCCCTCGAGGTCTTTCTCGCCGACATGAGCGATGGCCGAGAGCACTTCGCCGGTATCTGCCGCGCCGTAGGTGGCTTGCCCGAGAACGACTCTTAGCTCGAAGTCGAAGGACTCGTTGCGGTAGAAACCGGCAGTGAACGCCTGGTGTGGATGGGCGAAGAACGACGACGCGAGAGACATGGGCACACCTTCGCTAGTTCGGGGCAGCCATTTTCAGTTGTAGTTCCAGGATCGCCCGAATCGGTTGCCGGAAAACCTGTCAGCGTGGCGACGCCGGGAGCCCGGTGGATGGCGGCCTCGACATCGCAAATGCCAGGGTGCACAACCACAACGACATCCCCAACACCTGTGCGCGTTGAGCGATACCCAGTCCGAGATTACCGCCGCCGGAGACTTCGATGCTGTTGGTCGTCAACATCCACACCGTCGCAAGGGAAGTCAGGATCAAAATGGTCAGACCCGTCGTCCGCAAAGAAGGGTGTTCGCGATACCTGAACGCTCCCACGGTGAATGCGATCATCGCGGTGAAGATCGCGAACACCGCCACGCTGCTCGTCAATGCGTGAACGTGGTGAAGCTGCGGAAGTAGGCCGTCGGGTGCGCTCGACGGGCAGCCCTCGCCCGAGCATTCGAGAGGGAACGACGCGTCGGCGATTGTGGCGATGCCGAACACTGCAAGTGCAATCCAGCCCGTGACGTAGAGCCTGCGCCTGGGCGTGATCAGCAGACCCAGCGCTCCGGAGATCAACATCAAGATCGCGGACAGGACGTCGGCATTGCCGAAGACGTCACGGTATTTCTGGTTCTCGGCATCGAGTTCGCTGAGGAACGATGTCACCGGGTCGAGGCCGGTGTCGAGGAAAAATTCGAGAATCCACGACGAGTAGACGATTCCGCCCAGAGCCAGCGCAGCCACCAAACCCCACCGTGCAACGTTGCGTTCCTTCACGAAATCGAGCTTACGGACCGAGCAGGGCTTTCTGGACGCGTTCGGCTGCTACCAGCGGATCTTCGTGCTCCCAGATGCGGATGACGGTCCAACCCTGCTCTGCCAGACGTGCATCGGTGTCGCGGTCTCGAACCACGTTGGCGGCCAACTTGTCCGTCCACCACTGCGCGTTGTTCTTGGGAAACGTCGCATGCTGCGGGCAGCTGTGCCAGAAGCATCCGTCCACGAACACCGCGACTTTGCGGCGCGGAAACACCAGATCAGCGCGTCGGCGAACACCTTTGACAGGCGCCCGGTCCACGAAGTACCGGAGTCCGCGCCGATGAAGCTCGCGTCGAAGTGCAATTTCAGGTTTGGTGTCGCGCCGACGCTGAGCGCTCATCCGAGCGCTGGTGGCAGGATCCGTCGCAGGCACCGTGGTTCCCTCAGCCGTCGGAATCGTCGCTGTCTTCGGGATCGGACCAGGTGGGCGCAAACCTGTTGCGACGCTCCACTTCACCGTGCACGACGGTCACGAAGTCGGTGAACGAGAGCGTCTGAGCTTCGGTGGGCCGGCCGTTGCGCGGCGGCGGCTCGTCGACGTCGAAGAACCGAACCGCGCCATCGGGTTCGTAGAGTCCGATGTAGACCTTCTCGAAGAGGTCGTAGCGGGTGTCCTCGGCGCCGAGATCCACCCAGGCCTTTCCTGGAACGCCGACCACCGCGCGCTTGCCCCGGCCCGAGCGCTTCGAGAGCGTCGTGACGTGGTGTGCAAAAGAGGATTTGCCGGTGTCGCTGGTCTTGGTCGGGTCGCCGTCGTCGCACGTGGCGTACGGCTCGAACATGACGGCGACCAACACGCTGTACGGCTGACGCTGATGCAGAACCATTGCCTCGCCACGCAATTCGTGGTCGTTGCGGACGATGTTCTTGGTCCACCGTCCAAGTTTTCCGCTGCGGGGACTGTAGTCCTGGAAGTTGTACGTCTTGATGGAGACGCAGAGGATCAGGCCGAGAGTGGGGTCGAGGGCCTTGACGTCCAAGCGCTTTCGGCCCTTGGCGACATCAACGGTTGCCTCCTGGCCTTCGCCGGACGCTGTCGGGGTGATGTTGGGATACAGCGGACGCAGAGCGTCGGCCACCGTCTGTGCCAGTTGATTGGAGAGTCGCTGGGCGTAGTTCTTCTTCTCGCCGCGATCGGCGTCGGCCGGAGGCTTGTCGCCCGCGAGTTGCAGTGCGCTCCACAGTGGTTCGTGTTCCGGCTCGGAAAACAGCGGTTCGGGGAATAGCGTTTCAGGTTCGGGGAACAGTGATTCCGTCATGCCGCGGCCTCGGGGTATCCGCCCATCCGCTCGAGATGGCTTTCGACGTCCTCGATGAAACCGGGGATGAACCGAAGATTGCCCATGCGTGCGCGCTTGAGGAAGCCGGCTGTGGCCCGCGCCGACAGCAACCGCGTGTCCTCGAGGAAGCCACTCAGATCCTCGTAGTCGTACTGGACCGGCCAGGTCGAGGTGTGGACGCGGAAGGCTTGGCGGTTACGGCCCCATGCCGCACTCGGCCACGCGTCGCCCGGTTCGAGTGGCGTCTCGCCCGCGGCGTCGTATGCGATGGGATCGTTCAGCCGGCCACCGACCCACGACGCCATCCGCACGCTCACGGCATTGCCGACGAGCTTCCATCGGTGGCTGTGGCGTAGGCCGGGAACCTCGACGGACGGAAGCGTCCAGTCGGGATCGAAACCCTGCAGGCGTTCGGCGTCGACGAGGCCGGGAGTGACGATCTCACCGGACGGCAACCGGACCGCCGGCTGGCTGGGGATGCCGACGGACGAGCCGCCCTTGAGCGTCGGCACCGCATTGACGGCCCATCCGAGTCCGCGGGTGCCTTCGGTCCAGTAAAAGCCGCAGGGGTAGTCCGCGGGATCACCTCCCAGGCGCTCGCCGGCGTCCTGGCCGAACAGGATTTCGCGAGGATCGTCCGTGCGCGAGGCAAGCATGATGACGCGCTGACGGCGCTGGGGGAGTCCGAAGGCGCGGGCGTCGACCACCCGGTATGCCCAGGTGTATCCGAGGTCTTCGAGAGCGTCGGTGATGTGCCGCATGGCAGCGCCCTTGCCGAGTTGCAGCATGAACGGAACGTTCTCGATCAACAGCCAGCGCGGGCCTTTCTTGCGCTTGACCAGACGGAACACCTCGTCCACCAGGCCTGAGCGTGCGCCGGTGATGCCCGCCGTTTTGCCGGCCTGAGAGAGGTCCTGGCAGGGGAAACCGGCGGCCACCAATTCGATGTCGCTGGGCAGCGCACGCAGTTTGGTGACGTCGCCGTGCAACGGCACGTCGGCGAAACGCGAACGGAGAACTGCCTGGGCGCCCGGATCGATTTCACACAGCAGTTCGGTGTTCCACCCATGTTCCGAGAGCCCCAACTCGAGCCCGCCGATACCGGCAAACAAACCCACCATGCTCCGCGACGACGTCACAGCACCCTTCCTCACGAACCGACCTAGAAGCACGGTACTCGAGAACTCCGACACCGTTTGCCAACTATTCGGTCTGCGGGGTGCTCCTGGCGGAAGAAGCGTTGTGAAACGGCTTACATCGAGATCTTCGGGGCCGATCGAAGTCCCTAAAAGGTCCCTGATCGAAGCAATAACCCGAACCAGCGGTGCTCCGCGCCCGTTCGTCCATTACCGTGGTCGGGTGAGCATCCAACCTTCCGGTGACGCGTCCTGGCCCGCGGTATTGACCTGGCAGGCCCACAACGCTCCTCGTATGGAGTCTGTTCGTGTGCAGCTGAACGGAAATCGCATCAAGGCTTCCGGCCGGATCATCGGTGGAGCCTGCAGTGAGCACCCTGCATTCAGCGCGTCATACGACCTGGTCACCGACGAGGCCGGCATCACCCGCAGGCTGTCGGTGCGGACCGCCCTGGCCGCCGGTGAGCGTCAGATGTCGATCAGCCGGGACGAAGAAGGCACCTGGATGGTCGAGAACGGCGCCAGTCACCAGCGCTCTGCGTTCGATGGCGCACTCGATGTCGACGTGATCCTCAGCCCGTTCTTCAACACGCTGCCCATCCGCCGCGTCGGCTTGCAGAACGACATCGAAGACGCCGAGGTCCCGGTCGTCTACGTCAACCTTCTCGACCTGCGCGTCGAGGGTGCGACCATCACCTACAGCAGCGGCACCGACGGAATCAGTGTGCTGTCCCCGGTGTCCAGCTCGACGCTGGCCGTCGATACCGAAGGCTTTGTCCTCGACTACCCGGGTCTGGCAACTCGAATCTAGGTTTCGTACCTCTAGGTTTCGGATCGCCGGATGACACCACCGCGTCGACCGGCGTCCCGCATCCGCTCGATCCAGTCGGGTTCTCCGACCCGAAGGTCTTCGATGTCCCAACGCTCGTGCGACTCGTAAGCGCCGCGCGCAGCGAACCCTGCGTCCACCAATCGTGCCGTGGAGCCGTTGTCGAGCAGATCGGTGCGTGCACCCTGCAAAAGGTCGAGCGCTTCGTCCAGCGCGACCAGCAGGGCGTCACGGTTGCCCTCGCACATCGCCCGCACCAGGCCAGGAGCGCTCCCGGCTACGCGGGTGCCGTCGCGAAATGACCCGGCGGCCAGCCCAAGGGCCAGTTCGCCGCCGGCAGCTCCGGTGATCGCGAGTGTTTCCGCCAGTAGGTGGGGCAGGTGCGAGATACGTGCAACAGCTCGATCGTGCTCGAGAGATTCGGCCGGCACGACCACCGAGCCGCAGTCGAGTGCAAGGTCGGCGACCTGCGACCACACGTCTGCGTCGACGCCGTTGTCGGTGGCAACGACCCACACCGCGTCGACGAACAGATCGGCATCCCCGACCGCCCAACCCGAA
Source organism: Rhodococcus sp. IEGM 1406 (assembly GCF_030056745.1). Classification (NCBI taxonomy): domain Bacteria; kingdom Bacillati; phylum Actinomycetota; class Actinomycetes; order Mycobacteriales; family Nocardiaceae; genus Rhodococcus; species Rhodococcus sp. IEGM 1406. Next base: position 128,801 of record NZ_JASHKO010000006.1, read on the forward strand.
GCTGACGTCCCCGCCATCGGATGACCGCCCACGAACTTGGCGCTCAAGCCCGCTCGTTCGACCGCGGCCTTCACTTCGCCCTTGACGCTGACGACGTCCGTGATGGGATTGTTCGGCGCATGCGCGGCGATTGCCTCCAAGGTGGCGTCGACGGCAGGCATCGGCACGGCGATCACAATGATCGCACCGCTCTCGTTCGCTCTCTGCAGCACTGAAACCAGATCGGTGTCGGCATCGAAACCGTCGGCTCGGGCCGCGTCGGCGGACTCGCTGGAACGGTTGTAACCCCACGCCTGACGGCCGGATCGGACGGCGGCGCGAAGTAGCGAACCGCCGATCAATCCGAGGCCGAGAACGCAGACTGGTGGGGCGGAATCGATCGCAGACACGAGTTCAGGTTGGCACATCGATGCTCGGACTTCACTCACTGGCACCAGGCGGGCTACCGTTGCGCCATGGGTGCACAGCGCGCGGGTAACAAGAGCGCCTCTTCGAACCAGTCGGAGGAGCTTGAAGGCTTCGGTGTCGCGGTGGTCCGTGAAGAGGGGCGTTGGACGGTCAAGGCATTGACGCCCGACGCGTTGACCTCGCTCTCGGCCGCCGAAACGCAGCTGCGTGAGCTGCGAAGTTCGGGTGCCGTCTTCGGTCTTCTCGACGTCGACGACGAGTTCTTCATCGTGTTGCGTCCGGCGCCGTCCGGCACGCAGTTGCTGATTTCCGACGCGACCGCCGCCATCGACTACGACATCGCAGCTGACGTCCTCGACGCCTTGCACATCGAGATCCCCGACATCGATCCGGACGACCTCGACGACGTCGAACCCTGGGAAGAGGGCGATCTGTCCGTGCTGGCCGATCTGGGCCTGCCGGAACCCGTGCTCGCCGTCATCGCGGCCGAGACCGATCTTTATCCGGACGAGCAGTTGGGGATGATCGCGCAGCGACTCGGGTTCGCATCCGAGTTCGGCGTAGCGCTCGACAAGCTCCCGCGCTAGATGACTCTCGCTGACGATCAGCGCATGATCCGTGCGGCCATCGTGGCCGCACGTTCCGCCTCCGACGCAGACGTCCCGGTCGGGGCAGTGGTGTTCGACGCAGACGGCGTCGAAGTTGCTCGGGCCTCCAATGCAAGGGAAGCGTCGTCCGATCCGACCGCGCACGCCGAAATCCTCGCGTTGCGTGCTGCCGCAAAAATCTACGGCGACGGCTGGCGCCTGGAAGGTGCGACGCTGGCCGTCACCCTCGAGCCCTGCACGATGTGTGCGGGCGCTCTGGTCCTCGCCCGGGTTTCTCGGGTCGTTTTCGGGGCGTGGGAGCCGAAAACCGGAGCCGTCGGATCATTATGGGACGTAGTTCGAGATAAAAGATTGACCTATCGGCCGCAGGTGCGCGGCGGGGTCCTCGAGGACGAATGCGCTGGGCTTTTGGAAGATTTCTTCCGCGAGCAGCGGGCCTGAAATAGGTATTCCCCATCGAGAGTGATCGCACACTCGGGTAGCCGGAACCGGTAATCACGGGCATGGTGGAGATCAGATGCCGTCAGGGTATCGGCGAATCGCCGGAAGGTGATTCGTTCGCGTTCACAGAGGAGTACTCATGGGAATCGCAGACAAGGCTCAGAACAAGGCCGAAGACCTCGGGGGCAAGGCCAAGGAAGCTGCTGGCAGCGCTACCGGTGACCGGGACCTCGAAAACGAAGGTAAAGGCGACCAGGTGAAATCGGCCGTCAAGGATGCCGGCGAGAAGGTCAAGGACGCCGCATCCAGCATCAAGGACAAGCTCACGTAATACCGCTCCACCTGGCGATTTCGGCCACGGGCACTCCATCCGGTAAAGTCACCAACGGTGGCGTGTCCGAGCGGCCTAAGGAGCACGCCTCGAAAGCGTGTGACGGGTAACCCCCGTCCGAGGGTTCAAATCCCTCCGCCACCGCCAAAGCTCCCCACCTGTTCACGCAGGTGGGGAGCTTTTTTGTATGGTAAACCTGGCGTGCGAGCGCTGACGACCGTCAGGACGGACACGCTCCGACTGGACCATCGGACGACCGGCCAGTCCGCCATTCGGACGAGGACAGCGCTGGACTTCGGAGGAGATCGGAAGCCGCACTAAGTCTTATGGGGGAGGGGCCGTCCTCCGGTGGACATTCACAGGTTGACGAAGTTCAGGAGCGGCGAGCGATCCACTCTGCAGCGGCGGCATCGATGTCCTGCTTCAGCTTCTCGAAGAACGAGGGTGGCGGGGTAGGGATCAAATCTGCTGCGGTAGTGAGGGATCGACTGAGGGCGATCCGACGCTCGCGTAACTCGTCGTCGGTCAGGAGCGTCAGGTCCGCCATTGCGAGCCCCCCCCGATCGGTGTGATTCGTGTTTCGGGCAGACCGTGCGCATCGGGATCGATGCATGATTCGATGCGCACGGCCCAGGCACTCCAGGCTGGGGCCGGAATGCAAAAACCACTTTACCAAATGATTACTAATGGCTGTGGGTGTGCCCGCTTTCGGTGTTCGTGGAGCGCTTTCACAGGGTTCTCCCAGGTCGTAAGTCCTGACAATCGTTGAAGCTGCAACTATCGTCGAACCCATGAAAAAGATCTGGTGGATCGGCGGAGCAGTAGTTGTGGTCGTACTCGCCCTGCTTGTGGGGCCGTGGGCGTACGGGAAATTCATCGCTGAAGACGATGCGCCGGCGGCCGTGGTATCCACTCAGGGCGCAGAAGCGGCGTCCGGATCGATCGACGGGCAGTGGACCGTCGTCGCCGGGCAGGGGGACAACCAGACGGCAGCGGGATACACCGTGCACGAGATTCTGAACGGATCGAGTGTGACCGTCGTCGGAACCACCGGCGAGGTGAGCGGAAACGCGGTTGTCGAGGGTGAAAAGCTCACTTCAGGCGAAGTGACGGTGCAGGTGGCAAGCATCAAGACCGACTCGGATCGGCGCGACGGCCAGTTCACGGGCAATGTGATGGATACCAGCACGTATCCGACGGCGACGTTCACGATCGACTCGCCGGTGGACTTGGCTGCTGTGCCGACGGACGGAACAACGGCGACGGTCACGGTGTCTGGCACCTTGACACTCAAAGGTCAGTCCAAGCCGGTGTCGGTCGACATGACCGTGCTGCATTCGGGTGATTCGCTGATCGCATCGGGCTCGATTCCGGTCACCTGGACCGATTTCGGAGTTGAACCCCCGTCCCTCGGTTTTGTCACCGTCGACGCCAGTGGATCGGTGGACTTCCTCGTCTCACTCGCCGCGAGCTGAATTACGTCTACCCGATTCGCACTGCTTCGGGGCGGGCAGGGAAGATTAAGGACATGACCTTCCTTTCTTGTTGTCCGTTCCGAAGGCAGTGTGCGATTTCTGCCCGGACGGAATGAACAGGTGATGCCCCGGTGGAGACCGTTCCGAACGGGTGAAGACCCCGATCCACGGTTCACTCTCGCCAATGAGCGGACGTATCTGGCCTGGATCCGCACGGCGACGGCCTTTGTCGCGTCGGGCGTCGGACTCGAAGCGTTCGGCGGCGACATTCTCAACCCGACGGTTCGTGCCGGCTTGGCAGCGTTGTTACTCGTCGGCGGCGCTCTGATCGCCATCACTTCTTTTGTTCACTGGATCAGCGCCGAGCGAGCACTGCGTGCTGAGCGCTCGTTGCCGGTACCGCTGATGGCGCCGGTGGTCGGCATCTTGCTGGTGATCTGCGCGACCGTCCTGGTGGTCGAGGTCGTGAACTGATTGACCGCGCTGGAACCGTCGGAAGGTGTCAAGCCTCCGGACAAGGGCTTGCAGTCCGAGCGCACATCGCTCTCGTTCGTACGGACGAGTCTGTCGATCCTCGGCTTGTCTGCCGCCTGTTTGAGATGGTTGCCGCCGTTCGGTTCGCTAGCACTGATCGGCCCGTCCCTCGCTGCCGTGCTTGTCGTGGCGGTGACGGTCTACGAACGTCGGTCGCGGCCCAGGCGGTTGGCCCAGTTCTCAGCCGAAAAGGCAACGCCAGCTTTGGGTATGGGTGCAGCTCTCGCGGTCGCCCTGCTCCTGCTCAGTGCGACGGGGCTGTGGATTCTGTTGAAGTAACCTCGGCTTTGGGTGCCCAGCCGGGTGGGCCGAACACGTAGCCTGCGCGCTGGCGCCACGACTTCGACGCTTTCCAGTCGCGAGCGATGGCAGCGTATTCGCGTGTTTGGAGCTTCCAGATGTTGTACGTTCCGACCGGCGTCGTGAGTCCGTAGGTGGGCCGGTGGGTTTCGGCTGCGAATGTTCCGAACATCCGGTCCCAGATGATGAGGATTCCGGCGTAGTTGCGGTCGAGGTACTCGGCGTCGGACCCGTGGTGGACGCGATGGTGCGACGGCGTGTTGAAGATGAATTCGATGGGCCGCCAGAGTTTTCCGACACGTTCGGTGTGGACGAAGAACTGGTAGACGAGGCTGACGGAGAAGCCGACGAACACCATCCACGGCGGAATCCCGAGGAACGGCAACGGCAACCACATGATGATCTCACCGCTGTTGTTCCACTTCTGCCGCAGTGCGGTGCTGAAGTTGAAGTACTCACTCGAATGGTGAGCCTGGTGTGTGGCCCAGATGACTCGAACTCGGTGCGCGATGCGGTGATACGCGTAATAGAGGACGTCGATTCCGAGCAGCAGGATCACCCAGGTGTACCAGGCCGTCGGCGAGAGGTGCCACGGAGCGAGGTACACCCAGATTGCGGAATAGCCGATCAGCGCCAGCACTTTCCAGAAGGTGCTCGTTGCGATCGACACGAGTCCGAGCAGAACGCTGGTTCTGGCGTCGACGCTTCGGTAGCCGCCTTCCGCGGGTCGTGCGCGTCCGTCGGCGTCGTCGGGATGATCCTCGAGAGCGCGGGCCGCGAACCATTCGATTGCCAGGAAGATGACAAACGCGGGGATTGCGAGCGTGACTGGATCATGGAGCGGTTCGAGAAGTGACTTCCATGATTCGAGAAGGGTTTCCCACACGCGATTTGTCCTGTTCTCTAGCTTCGATCGTTACATCATGCATCAAAATGTAACGTCACGGAACCCTTTGCGGCGAAGAACTCGCAGGTTTGTTGCGACTATTCATAGAACGATGGTAGGAATTGCCGGTGCATATCACCGCGAAGGTGGACTACGCCGTGCGGACTCTGGTCGAGCTCGCGGCAGTAGGTCCTGACCCGGCCAAGGCCGAGTTTCTCGCCAAATCCCAGGTCATACCCCACAAGTTCCTGGAAGCGGTGCTCTCGGACCTGCGGCGCGGCGGCTTGGTCAACAGCCGTCGAGGCCCGGACGGGGGATACTGGCTCGCTCGGTCCGCGGACGAGATCACGATTGCAGACGTCATACGAGCCGTCGAAGGACCGCTTGCTTCGATTCGGGGTCAGCGACCGGAAGACGTCGACTACGGGGGGCCGGCGACGCCCCTCAAGGAGGTGTGGATTGCAGTGCGCGTCAACCTCCGTGCTGTGCTCGAAAATGTCACACTCACCGATGTTGCAGGTGGAGAGTTGCCCGAGTTCATTCACGAACTGACGGCAGATCCCGAGGCGTGGAATCGGCGCTGATACAGCCCGGTTTCAGGGTGCCCGTCGACGTGGAACAGTCATAGGAGCAGTGTTCGCAGTGTTGCCTCCCGCGGATTTTGCGTCGTACATCAGATGATCGGCCGCAACGATTGCTCGGGAGAACTCGTTGTAGTCGAACTCTTCCTGATGCGGGATGAAAGGTAGCGTCGCTGCTCCGACGCTGACCGTGGCCAAGGGGTCGTCGGAAGCGTTCACGACGGCTTTGGGCAGTGTCGCGATTCTTTTGCGAAGTCCGTACGGGGTGCCGATCATCACAACGGTGAACTCCTCGCCGCCGGTGCGCGCGGCGTAGCCGAAACCGTTCACATGCTCCTGCAGGCGCGTTCCTGTCCGGATGATGACGGCGTCACCGACTTCGTGACCGAAGGTGTCGTTCACAGCCTTGAACTTGTCGATGTCGACGACGGCAACAGCAATGTCGGCACGATTTGCCGACGCGACCGACCAGATACGCTCCGACATGTCCCACAGCCCTCGCCGGTTCAGGAGTCCGGTGAGTGCATCCACCTTGGATCCCGTTGCGCGCGAGAGTAATTGCCGCCAGGTGAATTGAATGGTGGCCGGAATGAAGATCACGGCACACAGTACGACGTCGGTGCGTGCAATCACGCTGGTTGCCGAGTAGTCGCCGTTCGTCAGGCCGAGCACGGTCAGGGCGATGACAAACGTCGTGGCAAAGGCGAGGTGGAATGCCAGCCAGCGGCGGTCGAGAAAATAGGTGAAGTAGGCGCCGGTGGCCACAAAGAGTGCCGCGCCGAAAAGGGCGGCGTTATGGCTGGTGAAGGTGATGAGAATCGAGGCCGTTCCGAGATCCGCCCACAGACCGTAGAGCTTGAGCATGCGTGAACCTCTGATTCGGCCGACAAACCAGAGAATCGTGGGGATCAGGTTGACGGTCGCAATGCCGACGAGCCAACTGCGCGCAAACGGTCCGTCCGGGCCCTCTCCGCTGAGGAGAAACAGGAACGCCACGATCGAGAAATTGAGTGAGCAGAATCCGATGGTCAGACGGACGAGACGTAGTACGGAGCCTCGTCCGGACTTCGATCCCCACAGCATTACCGTGGACGAAACCGGCCAGGTATGCAGGAGCGGGTCCATCAGATTCCTTCGCCGAGCACATTGCGGTTAATTCACCGCAAAGTATGTCAGGCCATGTTGATTCACGCGTCAACTTGGCAGTGGGCGTCACGCCGTGGAGCTGCTCACAACTCTCTCTGTCGCGCTGTTCAGGCATTTGCCGTGCGTGAGTGTGAGGTACGCCTCGAGTTTCCGCGCTGTGTGTTCGATCGCACAATATTGCAGACCTCTGCAAAGTTGCAGAGCTCTGCAAGTTGGGTACCGTGTTGGAGTGATCATCGAACAAGGCCTTCGCGACCGCAAGAAGGCAGCAACCCGTGCCGCACTCAGTGGCGCGGCAGCACGGCTCGCTCGTGCGCTGGGGATCGAATGCGTCACCGCTGACGCGATCGCCTCCGAGGCCGGAGTGTCGACGAGGACGTTCCACAACTACTTCTCCAGCAAGGAGGAGGCAGTGCTCGCCAGTTTCGAGGAATCGGTGAACCTGTGGATCGAGGCGCTTGCGTCGCGGCCCGCGGACGAACCAATTCTCGACGTCCTCGAAGAACTTGTGGTCGAAATCGTGAACGACTCAGGTCCGAGTGGGAGTGAGAAGGCAAGTATCTGGCTGCTGTCGGATTCGAGTCCCGCGCTCTACCGGGATGCCGCAGACATGCATCAGCGGATCAACCGTGCAGTCGTTCAGGCATTGGCGGAACGCACCGGTACCGACGCCGAGAAGGACCTGTACCCGACGCTCCTCCTGGGAGCGGTGGGCGGAGCCGCTAAATCGGTGATCGACGTCTGGACTGGCGGAAAGTCGGAGGCTTCCAGTCCGGAGGAGTTGGTTCACGACGCTTTTCGGCAGATTCGTGCCGGATTGCCCGCGCCGCCGCCCGCCCCTGAGATGTCGCGTCCCTGAGATGTCCCGTCTCTGAGCCCCACACGTAATACCTGTCCACGTACACGCACCGAAACAGCAAGGAGCCCGTCGTGGCCACCTATCTTTATCGGATCGGCAAGTTCGCCTACCGGCGAAAAGGCGCGGTCCTCAGCGTTTGGCTGATAATCCTGGTCCTGATGGGCGTCGGGGCAGCCACTCTGTCCGGCCCCACCAAGGATTCGTTCTCCATTCCGGGAACCCCGGCACAGCAGGCGCAAGACCTGATGGCGGAGCGTTTTCCCGACGCGCCCAACCCGATGGATTCGCTGAGCGCGCGATACGTAGTGCAAGCTCCGGCGGGCACGACGCTGGCCGATCCGGCGAACGTCAAGGCCATGGACGACATGCTCGCGAGTATTCGTGGCATCGACAAGGTCGCCGACTCCGCCAAGGTGGACCCGGCGACTGCCACTCCGGAACAGGCCGCGAAGGCGTTGGTCAATCCGGTTACCGGCAACGACTCCATGGTTGCGATGTTCAAGGAAAAGGCTGCTGCGGCTGGAACTTCCGAGACGCAGGCCGTGGACGACGCGCGCGCGTTGTCGCCGCTCAGTGCCGACGGCACGGTCGGGTACGTCGAGGTTCCGTTCAGCGGTGACTTCGCCGATCTCGATCAGGCGTTGCGTGATTCGATCAACTCCGCAGCCGATGTCGGTCGGGCCGAGGGACTCAACGTCCAGGTCAGTGGTTCTGCTGCTCAGGAAGCGGAGATGCCCGGTGGTGTCACCGAGCTGATCGGTATCGCCGTTGCCGCTGTCGTTCTGGCCATCACGTTCGGTTCGCTTGTGGCCGCGGGGCTTCCGCTCCTGACCGCGATCATCGGTATCGCTATCGGCAGCCTTGGAATCACGGTTGCCACCGGATTCATGGATCTCAGTTCGATGACTCCGACGCTGGCGATCATGATCGGTCTGGCCGTGGCGATCGACTACTCGCTGTTCATCATGTCCAGGTTCAGGCATGAGCTCACCCTCACCGACAACCGTGCCGAAGCAGCAGGTCGCGCCGTCGGAACTGCCGGTTCCGCAGTGGTATTCGCCGGTTTGACAGTCATCATCGCGCTCGTTGCCTTGCGTGTCGTCGGCATCCCGTTCCTCTCGGACATGGGTGCGGCAGCGGCCTTCACCGTGCTGATCGCGGTTCTGATCGCATTGACCTTGCTGCCCGCGATCCTGGGTATGTTCGGACGCAAGGCTTTTGCCGGCAAGATTCCCTTCCTCAGCAAGCGTGCGGAGGAGTCCGAAAACAATGATTCAGGCAAGCCGAAGCTGGCTCTGCGCTTCATCACCGCCGTCGTTCGTCGTCCGCTCGTGCCGCTGATCGGTGGAGTAGTTCTTCTGGGCGCATTGGCTCTGCCCGCAACGGGATTGAGCCTGGCATTGCCGTCGGAGGCCACCGGTGACCCGGCGACCAGTGCGCGTCAGGCGTACGACCTGATCGACGAGGGCTTCGGTGACGGCCGCAACGGACCGCTGATCGCGGTTGTCGACGCCAAAGATGCCAGCGTCCCCGCCGGGGAGGCCTTTGCGGAGGTCGTCTCGACCATCTCGAGCTTCGGTGACGTCCAGAACGCACAGGTCGTGAGGGTCAACGAAGCCGGCGACACCGCGCAGGTACTGATCACTCCGAAGAGCGGACCGACCGATCCGGCCACGATGGACCTGGTGGGCAGCCTCCGCGGAGCAGAAGGCGGACTCAACGATTCGATCGGCGTCAGCTACGGCATCACTGGTCAGACCGCACTCGAAGGCGACGTCTCGGACACGCTGAAGGATGCATTGGTGCCCTACCTTGCCGTAGTGGTCGGCCTTGCATTCATTCTGTTGCTCTTGGTGTTCCGTTCGATCCTGGTTCCGCTGACCGCGACGCTCGGCTTCCTGCTCAGCGTGCTCGCGACATTCGGTGCGACGGTGGCGATCTTCCAGCACGGTTGGTTGGGCATCATCTCGAACCCGCAACCGCTCGTGAGTTTCATGCCGATCTTCCTGATCGGCGTGGTGTTCGGGTTGGCGATGGACTACCAGGTGTTCCTCGTGACGCGTATGCGTGAGGAGTACGTCCACGGTGCGAGCGCGAAGGAGGCCGTGACCATCGGCTTCAACCACGGTGCCCGCGTGGTCAGTGCGGCCGCGGTCATCATGATCTCCGTGTTCGGTGCCTTCATCGCGGAACCGAACTCGTTCATCAAGTCGATCGGATTCGCGCTCGCCGCGGCGGTGTTCTTCGACGCCTTCATCGTGCGCATGGTGATCATCCCGTCCGTCATGGCACTGCTCGGCGACAAGGCGTGGTGGCTGCCGAAGTGGCTGGACAAGATTCTGCCGAACGTCGACATCGAGGGTGAGAAGCTCAGCAAGGCCCTCCGTGACGAGAAGGAAGCGGAACTGCAGTCCGCATCTGCTTGATCTCTGCTGTGCGCCTTTATTAACCCCCCGCGGTTAATAAAGGCGCACAGCTGTTTTTGCGTATCGAAATATCCAGCGGCACATGTCGGCCAGGATTGGTAACCTTCGCTCACTATGCTGATCAGGCTGCTGCGCACTTATCTGACGCCGTACCGGGGTGAACTCACGGGCGTTGTCGTCCTGCAGTTTATTTCGACTATGGCGGCCCTTTACCTTCCGAGTCTCAACGCCGACATCATCGACAACGGCGTGACCAAAGGCGACACCGGCTACATCCTCTCCACCGGCGGGATGATGCTGATGGTCACGCTGACGCAGATCCTGTGCTCGGTGGGTGCCGTCTTCTTCGGAGCGCGAGTCGCCATGGGCGTCGGGCGCGACCTCCGAGCGTCGGTGCTGCATCAGGTCGGGACGTTCTCGGCCAGGGAAGTCGGCCACTTCGGTGCGCCTTCGCTGATCACCCGCAATACCAACGACGTCCAGCAAGTACAGATGATGGTCGTGATGAGTTGCACCATCCTCGTCATGGCTCCGATCATGTGTATCGGCGGCATCATCATGGCTCTACGACAGGACCTGAATCTTTCCTGGATCCTCGGGATCAGCGTCCCGCTCCTCGTAGTCTCGATGGGTTTCCTGATTGCCCGGATGGTCCCCGGATTCCGGGTCATGCAGGGCCGCCTCGACGCCGTCAACCGTGTTCTTCGCGAACAGATCACGGGCATCCGCGTCGTCCGAGCGTTTGTACGGGAACCGTACGAGGTAGAGCGTTTCGGCGACGCCAACCGCGAACTGACGGAGACTGCACTCGGCGTCGGCCGCCTCATGGCACTGATGTTCCCGCTCGTGATGCTGATCAGCAATGTCACCAGCGTCGCGGTCATCTGGTTCGGTGGCCATCAGATCAACGAGGGCTCGATGCAGATCGGCTCGCTCACCGCGATGCTCAGCTACATCATGCAGATCCTGATGGCCGTCATGATGGCCACCTTCATGGCGGTGATGCTGCCGCGTGCGTCGGTGTGCGCCGAACGTATCTCCGAGGTACTCGACACCGATTCCTCGGTGATTCCGCCCGAGAATCCGGTCCTGGAGTTGAAGGACCCGGGCGTCGTCGAGCTTCGTGGGGCTCAGTTCCAGTTCCCCGGAGCCGAGGAGCCAGTGTTGCGCGACATCACCTTCCGCGCCGAACCAGGCAAGACGACGGCGATCATCGGCGGCACCGGTTCGGGAAAGACCACTCTGCTCAACCTGATTCCACGTTTGATCGACTCCACCTCCGGATCGGTATCGGTGGGCGGCGTCGACGTCCGCGACATCGACACGGAGCTGCTCTGCTCGGTGATCGGTCTGGTCCCGCAGAAGCCGTATCTGTTCTCCGGCACTGTCGCCACCAATCTCCGCTACGGAAACCCCGAAGCTACCGACGAATGGCTGTGGGAGTGCCTCGAGATCGCCCAAGCTGCCGACTTCGTCCGCGCCATGCCAGAAGGCCTGGACACACCGGTGGCACAAGGCGGTACGACGGTATCGGGCGGTCAGCGTCAGAGACTCGCCATCGCGAGAGCGTTGGTGCGTAAGCCGCAGATCTATCTGTTCGACGATTCCTTCTCGGCACTCGACCTCACTACCGACGCACGGCTGCGTGCGGCGCTCCGGCCGGTCACGCAAGACGCCTGCATAGTCGTTGTCGCGCAGCGTATCTCCACTATCGTCGAGGCCGATCAGATCATCGTGCTCGACGACGGCGCCATCGTGGGGATCGGCACGCACGACGAACTCGTGGTCAGTTGTCCCACCTACGGCGAAATCGTCGCCTCTCAGCTAGCCGTACAGGACGCATCATGAGTAATCGACCGACTTCCTCGCCTCCCATCGGCCCGCCCGGCGGCGGCGATCCCACCAAGAAGGCCATGAACTTCGGCCCTTCGCTCAAGCGTCTCCTCGGTCGCTTGAGCCCGGACAAGCCGATCGTCATCCTGATCTTCGCTTTGGTGACGGCAAGCGTCGTACTTTCCTCGATCGCGCCGAAGATCCTGGGAAACGCCACCAATCTGATCTTCGACGGCATCGTCAGTAAGCAACTCCAGCCGGGGACGACAAAGGAACAGGCTGTCGAAGGATTGCGCGCTTCGGGGCAGGGTCAACTCGCCGACATGGTGTCCGGCATGGCCGTTGTGCCCGGAACCGGAATCGATTTCGACGCCGTCGGCAAGGTCTTGATGATCGTGCTGCTGCTGTTCGTCTGCGCGTCGCTGTTCAGTTGGCTGCAGGCGTATCTGCTCAACATCGTGGTCCAGCGAACCGTTCGTCGTCTGCGTGAGGACGTCGAGCAGAAGATTCACCGACTTCCCTTGCGGTACTTCGATACCCATGCCCGCGGTGATGTTCTCTCACGCGTGACCAATGACATCGACAACGTCGCGCAGAGCTTGCAGCAGACGCTCAGCCAGTTGGTCATGTCGGTGATGACCGTCCTGGGCATTCTGGTGATGATGCTGTGGATCTCACCGCTGCTCGCCTTGATCGCGGTGGCAACTGTTCCGCTGTCGATCATGGTGACGGCGTTCATCGCGAAGCGTTCACAGAAGCACTTCGTGGCGCAGTGGAAGAGCACCGGCGGAATCAACGCGCAGGTCGAGGAAGCATTCAGCGGCCACGAGTTGGTCAAGGTGTTCGGTCGCCAGCAGGAGGTCGAGGAGCGCTTCCGCAAGCAGAACGAGGATCTGTACGAGTCGAGTTTCAAGGCGCAGTTCATCTCCGGTCTGGTCATGCCGGCCGTGATGTTCCTCGGCAACCTCAACTACGTCGCCATCGCAGTGGTGGGTGGCATGCGCGTCGCATCCGGAACGATGACCCTCGGCGACGTGCAAGCGTTCATCCAGTACTCGCGGCAGTTCACCCAGCCGCTCACGCAGATCGCGTCGATGACCAATCTGCTGCAGTCCGGCGTCGCTTCGGCCGAGCGGGTCTTCGCGCTGCTCGACCAAGAGGAGCAGTCGGAGGACCCGAAGAGTGCGAAGTCGCCCACGGTCGACAAGGGTCGCGTCAAGTTCGAGAACGTCACCTTCAGTTACAAGCCGGAACAGCCGCTGATCGAGGACCTGTCCCTGACTGCCGAGCCGGGCCAGATGGTTGCGATCGTCGGACCCACCGGCGCCGGCAAGACCACCCTCGTCAACCTCATCCTGCGGTTCTACGAACTCAATTCGGGCCGAATCACTTTGGACGGCATCGACATCGCCGACATGACGCGAGACGATCTGCGCTCACGGATCGGCATGGTTCTGCAGGACGCGTGGCTGTTCGGTGGAACCATCCGCGAGAACATCGCCTACGGCAAGCCTGGTGCCACCGACGAGGAGATTCGTCGTGCGGCCGAGATGAGCTACGTCGACAAGTTCGTGCACTCTCTGCCTGAGGGTTACGACACGGTCATCGACGAGGAAGGCAGCAACGTCAGTGCCGGTGAGAAGCAGCTCATCACTATCGCCCGCGCCTTCATCTCGCAGCCGTCCATCCTGATCCTCGACGAGGCGACCAGTTCGGTGGACACACGCACCGAACTGCTGGTCCAGAGCGCCACCGCGGTTCTGCGCAACGACCGCACCAGCTTTGTCATCGCGCACCGTCTTTCGACAATTCGTGATGCGAACCTGATCGTGGTGATGGAGGAAGGCCGGATCGTGGAGCAGGGGAGCCATGAGGATCTGCTCGAATCCCGCGGCGCGTACTTCCGTCTGTACAACAGCCAATTCGTGGGAGCGGAGATCTAATCGCACTACTACGGTGGTGAGCATGCTGATTGCCGAGGATCTGCTGTTGCTCGCCACCGACGACGTCAGCGGAAAGCTGCTGCGTTCGTCGTCCTACGTCGATGTTGCGCTCGGAGGCGCCTTGTTGGTCGAGCTTGTGCTTGCCGACCGCGTCCGCCTCGACGGCGCCGGATGGCGGGCGCGGACAGTCGTCATCGACAATCGGCCACTCGCGGATCCCACTCTCAACGCTGCATTGGCACGGCTGGCCGAGAAGCCACCGGCCCGGCCGACTGCGGTGGTGAACCGACTTGCGAAGGGCGCAAGGAAGGCGCTCTATGCGGGTATGGGAGCCCGCGGAATTGTGACGGCCGTGGAACATCAAGTGCTCGGGTTCTTTCCGAACGTTAGATGGCCGGCGACCAATCCGCGGTACGAGGATCAACTACGCTTCGTGCTTCGTGAGATTCTGCTGGGGGTCCGCCAACCCACCCCAACCGAAGGTGCATTGGTGTCGATCTTGGCAGGCGCGAACATGCTCAAGGTGGTCGTTCCGGCCGATCAGTTCAAGGCGGCGAAAGCGCGAGCGAAAGTGCTGTCGCAAGGAAACTGGGCGAGCGAGGCAGTGCGGCAGTCGATCGCGGCGACGCAGGCAGCCACCACTGCGGCGCTCACCGCAACAATTGCCGTGTCGACATCCTCGGGATCGTGACGGAGCGATACTGCACGACGTGGCCCTTTCTGCAGCTGTGACAGGATTGAGCCCGTGACTTCTGCAGTTCCGACACCGCCCGTGCCCGCCGTCGACAAGCGTCCCGAGTCGATTTTCACCATGGGGACCAGGCTCGAGGACCGACTCGGACGAACCGGCACGATCCACACACCACACGGCGATATCGCGACTCCGTCGTTCGTGGCCGTCGGAACCAAGGCCACGGTCAAGGCCGTGCTGCCCGAGTCCATGAAGGAACTCGGTGCGCAGTCGTTGCTCGCTAATGCGTACCACCTGTACCTGCAGCCGGGACCCGACATCGTCGACGAGGCGGGCGGGTTGGGCAAGTTCATGAACTGGGACGGCCCTACCTTCACCGACAGCGGTGGCTTCCAGGTGATGTCCCTTGGCGTCGGGTTCAAGAAGGTGCTCGCGATGGAAGCCGTCGGCGTGCAGTCCGACGACGTCATCGCAAAGGGCAAAGAGCGTCTCGCGACGGTCGACGACGAGGGCGTGACGTTCAAATCGCACCTCGACGGCAGCAAGCATCGCTTCACCCCCGAGGTGTCGATGCAGATTCAGCATCAACTGGGCGCAGACATCATGTTCGCGTTCGACGAGCTCACCACGTTGCTCAACACCCGCGGCTATCAGGAGCGATCGGTCGAGCGCACGCAGGCCTGGGCGATCCGCTGCATCAACGAGCACGAGAAGCTCACGGCCGAACGCGCCGACAAGCCCTATCAGGCTCTCTTCGGCGTGATCCAAGGCGCGCAGTACGAAGATCTGCGTCGTCAAGCCTGCCGCGGACTCGAGTCGATCGAAGGCGAGAACGGATACGGCTTCGACGGTTACGGCATCGGCGGCGCCCTCGAGAAGCAGAACCTCGGAACGATCGTGCGTTGGTGTAACGAGGAACTACCCGAGAACAAGCCGCGTCATATGCTCGGCATCAGTGAACCGGACGACTTCTTCGTCGCAATCGAGAACGGAGCGGACACTTTCGACTGCGTCAATCCGTCGCGTGTTGCTCGCAATGCCGCGATCTACGTCCGCTCCGGCCGGTTCAACATCAATACCAGCCGATTCCGTCGTGACTTCACGCCTATCGACGACGAGTGCGACTGCTACACCTGCGCCAATTACACCCGCGCGTACATCCATCACCTGTTCAAGGCGAAGGAAATGCTCGCGTCGACGCTGTGCACCATCCACAACGAGCGATTCACCGTGAAGTTGGTCGACGACATCCGAGCCAGCATCGAAGGCGGATACTTCCACGACTTCAAAGCGGACATGCTCGGAAAGTTCTATGCGGCGAAGACGCCTGCACCTCAGACGTAGGTCGGTTCGCGCTTCTTCACGTAGGCGATGACGCGGTAGGTGATCGGCATGACCAGAACCTCGACAAGCGTCTTCCACAGGAAGCCAACCAGCACGTAGTTGATGAAGTCTTCCCACGTACTGATGCCGATGACACCGGCTGCGATGGAACAGAAGATGAGGGTGTCGGCGAATTCGCCGACGACGGTCGAGCCGATCAGCCGCGCCCACAGGTGCTTCTCCTGCATGCGCTTTTTCATCATGACCAGGACCAGGGAGTTCAGCAGCTGGCCGACGAGGTAGGCGGCCAATCCTGCGACCAGCAGCCGGGGAATGACGCCGACCACGGTTTCGAGGGCGGCCTGGTTCTCGTAGAACTCTGCCGACGGGAGTTGCACAGCGATCCAGAAGCACGCGGCGGCAAGAATCAGTGCGCCGAAGCCCAGGTAGATCGCGCGTCGGGTCGCTTTGAAGCCGTACACCTCGCTGAGTACGTCACCGAGGACGTAGGCAAGCGGGAACAAGAAGAATCCACCATCGGTGATTATGGGCAGAATCTGCAAGGGACCGAGCGAGAAGTCGGAATCCGCAAAGAAGGCGACCCCCTTTGTCGCCGCCACGTTCGAGATCAGCAGCGTTGCGGTGAAGAGCGCGACGATTGTCGGGTAATAACCCCGGCTGACGTGCGCAAATTTGGTTTCGTGGGTCGATTCGTCTTGCTGATCCTGAGCTGTCACGTCCGTCATCCAAGCACCACAAGGCGCTCGGATGCGAGTTGGCGACCGTCCAGTTGCGCAGAACACACCGAAGGCCCTGCGGTTTCACGTGGAGCCGCAGGGCCTTCGGTGATGCAAACGAACTGATCAGGCAGCTACATGGCCGCCGGTCAGCACGCGGTATGCGTAGGTACTGGCGATCAGCGCGACGGGCGCCGTCACGAGAAGACCGATTCCGCACAGCAGTGCGCCGATGATGTTGATACCGATCAGAGCGAGCGCCAGCAGGATCAACGTTCCGACGTTCGACGAGGTCAACGCGTAGCTCGATTTGATGCCCGAAATCGCATCCTGATTCTTGTCCACGATGAAGGTCAGCGTGTAGTAGAGCAGGAACGCCGCGATGATGCCGGGAATGATGCACAGAACCAAACCGACATAGGTGGCGACGGCGACAAGGAAACCGCCGAGAACAACTGCACCGATGTTCGTGAATTGGAAGAAGGTGCCGAAAGCCGGCTTGATTCCGTCCAATTCGCTCAACGCTCCACGAAGGAATGCGGCTTGGATGATGTAGCCGACGATTGCGGTGACCAATCCACCCACGATCGACAGCGCGCTGAATTCGGTATTGGTGTAGTCGAAGCCGTTGAAAGCACCCTGGATGAGTCCGGCGATCAGAAAAGCGATGATCGAGATCCCGATCCAGACCAGTGCGTTGTCTTTGAACTTGTTCCAGCCGTAGGAAATTGCCGCACCCACAGAAAGCTGGGGGGCGCCGAAGCCTGCGCCGTAGTCATTCGGGGGCGGAGGCGGGAAGTTGCCACCACCGGGAGGCGGCGGGTACCCACCGGGAGGCGGGTAGTTTCCGCCGGGAGGGGGATAGCTTCCCCCCTGCGGGGGTGGAGGGAAGTTGCCCTGTGGGGGCGGCGGGTAGCCGCCGGGCGGGGGATAACTTCCACCCTGCGGAGGACCGGCCGGTGGAGGATAACTCCCCGGAGGGGGTGTTCCCTGCTGGCCGTACGGATCCTGGGGTGGGAATTGCTTCCCGTCTTCTGGGTTCTGGTTGGGGTCTTGCCCACCGGTTGTCATATATGTCTACCTAACCCTTGACTACCTGAGTCCCACCAGCGAGCTCGTCATGCTTGCCCTGCTTGGTGGGGCTGTTGTTGATGGTGACCGCGATGACGATGTAGGCGACCAGCGCGAGGATTCCGCCGATGATCGGAATGATCGAGAGCAACGTGAAGGCGTTGCGAATCGCAGACTGCTGGACGGAGGGGCGAGGTGCGCCGCCCGGACCGTGCACTGAAAGGCCCAGAATCATCTTTCCCAAAGTCCGACCCTGCGTTACTTCCATTGCGATGAAGTAAGCGAAGGTCAGAATTCCCGAGAACAGTCCCGAGATCAGAATCAAGCTGTCGGAGTCACTGACCAAGAGAGCCAGAATCGCGGCGATGATGCCGACGATGATTCCGTCGATGATGCGGGCGCCGAGTCGAATCCACAGATCACCCGGCTGAGCACCCGAGGGCAGTCGATTTCCTCCGCCGTACGCACCTTGGTCGTTGAACTGCGGAGGCGGCGGGAAGTTGCCGCCCTGCGGAGGCGGCGGGTATCCACCGGGCGGCGGGTAGTTGCCACCTTGAGGGGGCGGGAAGTTCCCGCCCTGTGGAGGAGGCGGGTAGCTACCGCCCTGCGGGGGGCCTGCGGGAGGTGGGTAACTTCCGGGAGGAGGTGTTCCCTGCTGGCCATATGGATCCTGGGGTGGGAATTGCTTCCCTCCTTCTGGATTCTGGTTGGGGTCGTACCCGCCGGTTGTCATGTGTTCCCCTCAGTCGTAAATATCGCGCTCGAGTGTGACAGTGGATATGACCCTACTGGGATCAAAGAGCGATGTGGATGACATCTGCTCACTTGGATTCGGAGGTCACCTGTGGTTTAGGCTGCGTTGTATGACGAGTTCTGGGGGCAACAACGACGATTCTTCGAGCGATTACCAGGCAAAACCTGGATACGGAGAATTTCCGAGCCTGCCGCCCGAGGGGTACGGCGTGTCCCCGTCCGAAACGCAGTCTTCACCTGAAGTTCCCGGATATACCACTCCCAACGAGCAGTACCCGGGTTATCCGCCGCCGTCGTACAACCCAACCGGTAATACGCCTCAGCCGGGTGGAATTGGTGAACCCAATCCATACCTGCCGCCGCAGAATTTCGGACCGCCGAATCAATATCATCCGAATCAATATCAGCAACCCGGACAATACGGACAAGCTCAATACGGACAGCCCCAATACGGTCAACCGCCGAATGCGTACGGTCAACCGAACCAATTCGCTGGTGGATACATCCCGCCGATGCAGCCAGTCGGCACCAATGGTCTCGCAATTGCGTCGTTGGTGGTATCGCTTGCAGGCGGTTGCTTCTACAGTCTCGGCGGAATCATCGGAATCATTTTGGGAATTGTCGCGCTCAATCAGATCAAGCAGACAGGTCAAGAGGGACGCGGGCTTGCGATAGCCGGAATTGCGGTCGGAGCAACCTTCTTGGCCATTTTTGCTGTGATTCTCGTGGTCGCACTCATCGCGAGCGCATCGTCGTCGTACTGAAGTGGCGTCGTACTGAAGTGGCTGGCGCTCACACGGGAGTGACTATGGACGACGCAGGAAGCGGCTTCCCGAAGTAATAGCCCTGGCCCATGTCGCAGCCGGCCTGCAAGACGTTGGCTGCGTGTTCCGCGGTTTCGACGCCCTCGGCTATCGAATCAAGCCCGAGCTTCCGCGCGATGTCGGCGATTGACTCCATGACCATGAAGGCGCGGTCTCCAGCACGACCCGCTGCGCTGACGGCCCAGGTCAAGGATTGGTCGATCTTGAGAATGTCGAGCGGCAATTCCGACAACGCGGAGAAAGACGCGAAGCCCGCCCCGAAATCATCCAGCGCGATTCGAATTCCCTCGTTATGCAAGACGTGAAGGGTCTCGGCGGCATGCCGACCCACGACGCCGAGTTCGGTGACTTCCACGATGATTCTGCTCAGTGGGGTTTCTGAACTGTCCAGCGCTCCGAGGATCTCGTGAGCGGCGTGCGGGGTAGCGAGTTGGCGAGGTGAAAAGTTGACCGCGACCATCATGTGCTCAGGCCACGACGCTGTTTGGGCACAGATCATGTCCAGAGCCTGCAGCCCGATGGGAATGATGAGCCCAGAGGATTCGGCGGAGCGCATGAAATCTTGGGGTTCGATCAACCCTCGAAGCGGATGGCGCCACCGCAGAAGTGCTTCATAGCTGATAATTGCTGACGAGTTCAGATTGACCTGGGGTTGATACAACACCTCGAATTGATGGTCGTCGAGTGCCTCGCGAAGCTCGCGGACCATGCGTATTCCTTTTCGTCCTGAGTCGCCCGTGCCGCACGTGCGTGTCAGCGTGGATGCTGCAAGTGGGTACTGCGGTCGGATCCCAGGTTCAGATCCCGGGCGTAGTTTTGCAGGGACTACTCGCCCTGAATTTCCTTCGCCAGTCTTGACCGTACTTCACTAATCGAGAATTGCCAACGAATAGCTATTGCGGACGGCTTTGTCATATCGGACAATCGAGCTTTTGTCCCGACGAGGTGTCGATTGAAACTTCACTTACTTCGCCGGGAAAATCCACGGGGTTCGGGGGATCTTGCGAGAGTCGAATCGATCCGCCAATTGGGGTGGTGTGACAACTTCGCCGGGTTCAGCGAGACCGATGCTCGACGCGATCATTGTCAGGACCTGTTCGGCACTGCGTCCGGCCTCGAGTTGATCGGCCAGAGTCACTGCGCCGTCGCGCTTCGCGAGTCGTTTGCCTTCACTGTTCAACGCGAGAGGAACGTGGGCGTACGACGGCGGTTCGATGTCGAGCAGTTGAGCAAGGTGCGCCTGACGCGGCGCCGAGGTCAGGAGGTCGTCGCCGCGGACCACTTGATCGATGTTCTGCGCACCGTCGTCGACGACAACGGCGAGGTTGTAGGCGGGTACGCCGTCTCCGCGGAGCAAGACGACGTCGTCGACTTGCCCCGTCACCTCGCCGAACAGTTCGTCGTGCACGGTGAACGAATCGATGTCGGCCCGTAGCCTCAGCGCGGGGGATCGGCCGCTTGCCGATTTCTCGGCGCGTTCGGCCTTCGACAGGTTCCGGCACGTGCCGGGGTAGGCGCCGTCTGGAGCATGGGGAGCGGACGGTGCCTGCAGGATCTCCTTGCGTGTGCAGAAGCAGGGATAGGTCAGGTGGCGCTCGCGTAATAGTTCGATAGCGTTGTGGTACAAGGGAAGACGGTGCGATTGTAAGACGACTGGGCCGTCCCATGTGAGGCCGAGCCTGCGCAGATCGTCGAGTTGTCGTTCCATCGAGCCGGGTCGGACACGGTCGAGATCCTCGACGCGAATGAGGAAGTCGCGCCCGCTGGTGCGGGCGAACAGCCAGGCCAAGAGGGCGGTACGGAGGTTTCCCAGATGGAGATCGCCGGACGGGCTCGGCGCGAAGCGTCCTGCTCCGGCCACGTCAGCTGGCGAGCCCGACGGAGGCGAGCGGGTTCTCGGCGTCGTGCAGGGTGAGGCGGATCTGGGTTTCCAAAGCGTGATCGAGGTACTGCGGCGGATACATGGCGGGGCTTCCGAGTGCGTCGAGGGCCAATCCATTGACGGTTGAAAGTAGAAGTGCCGCTCTGGTTTCCGCTTCCGGAGTTCCGATCCCGATCAGAACTGTCGAGATGCCGGTGCGGATTGTGAACAGGGTTGTCCGGCGGATTTCGGAGAGTGACTCACTGGTTGCGGCGCGCACGGCAAACGCGGCGAGCACATGCGCCTCACGCGTGCGTTGCTCGTCGAGGGGCAGGAGTTGCGAGAGCGCCTGGAACAGGGCGGTATGCGGGTCCGCGTCGGCGGACGATTCGGCCAGTCTGGTCAACAATCGATCGACGAGTGTTCGCAGTGCGAATGCGAACATCTCGTCCTTGGTCGAGAAATGATGTTGCACTGCGCCGATCGAGACACCCGCCCGTTTTGCGACCTCGCGAACGCTGGCATTTTCCAGTCCGGATTCCGCGGCGACATCGAACAATGCCGCCGCAAGCAGGTCTGGACTCGTGGAGGATTTTCGGCGTTCCGGCATACCGCGACATTACATGTGTATGGAAGTAATGCCCACGTCAGGGGTACTTTTTCACGCCTTCCTGCCGAGGAAGGCAAGGAGTTTCGTCGCTTTGTCAGCGTTGTCCGGAACCTGTATTTCCGGGCCGCACACACCGCTCATGCGGATCGACTCGCCGAGGCCCGCGGCGATCTCCGACACCCACTCCACGTCCGTGTCACGCATCGTCGTATCGGTGCCGGTCGCGGCTGCGAGATCCCAACCGTGGATGACCAGATCGAAACACAAGAACCCCTCGACCGTGGCCCCGAGGTTGGTCCGGCCGAAGTGCCCGTCGTATTCGAGGGTGGACTTTGCCGGATCGTCCAGAATGGCCTGCATCGAATCTCGGACGGCCGCCCAGGCTGCCGACGGGTCGTCGTCGACCGACGGACCGGGTGCCAATTCCAGGCCGACTACCTTGACCATGTCGCGTTCGCTGTCGAGCACGTGTCTCACCACGTCGCGGGCGGTCCAGCCCTCGCAGGGGGAATCGTTGTCCCAGCGGTCGGCGGGTACGGCGTCGATCCGCGCCGTGAATCCGGCGGCCAGATCCCGATAACGCTGGGCGGGGGAGATCTCTGTTGAAGTCATGACAGCAATCCTTCTCCACCGCGGCGCGTCATGATTGATTATTTCGGACATTCACTCGATCTCCGGGGCTTCCGCCCAGATGTCCATCGGTACGACCCCGGCGCTCTTGCCTTCGTCATCGAGAAGTCGGCCCACCCTCTTCATCGATCGCAGCACCACTGACCTGTTCAGCACCACCAGGCCCGGTGCCTCTTGTGCGAGTTGTACTTCGGTAATGGGAGTTTCGCGAAGGGAGTGTGCGGCGATCGCGAGCAGTGTGTTGGCGCGTCCACCGGATATCCGCATGCACACTCGTGTTCCAGGCACTCGCTCCACCAGAGCACGAATCGTCGACCGGTCCGTGGGTTCGACATATCCCCACACCCAGGTCACGAGGGGCCAGCCGGACAGCGGTAGAGACACGTCGCAGCGGAACACGATTTGGTTGCGCGACGTCAGTTCGGCAAGTCGCCGCCTGACCGTACTTTCGCTCAGGCCGGTACCGACCGTGAGCTCTGCAATCGAGGATCGACCGTCCTCGCCCAGCTTCAATATCAATTGGCGGTCGACCGCGTCGAAAGTCTTCCCGTGATGGCGCTGATCCGTCGGAGCATATTTGTAGCGCACAGGCCGGTCTGTCATCACCGCCCGCTGCGTGGCATCGAGTACTTGCAATTTCCAGTCGTCTCCGATCGCGAAGACCTCGGTGACGAGGTGCGCACGCGAACTGACGATCCCGGGCACCGACGCGAGTGAGCGAAGCAGGAAACGCGACAGGAAAGCCATGTCTCTGACCTCGACGAGAAGGGTCAAGTCGCCTGGGCCGCTTGTGTGTTCGACGCTCAGAACCTGCGGCCAGCGGGCAAGACGTTCCGCAATCGCCAAGGCGTTCGAAGTCGTACAGTCGACTTCCACGAAAGCCAGACACGATTCCGGACGGCCGTGGCCGGTTGCCCTCGCGGAGACCCAGGCGGTGCCGGAGTCCTGTAGCCGTTGCCAGCGGCGCGCGACGGTAACCGGATCAACTTTGAGCGCGTCACCAACCGTGCGCCACGACGCTCGCGGGTCGAGTTGCAGGCAATTGATCAGGGCGAGGTCGACGTCGTCGAGCACGGCGGAATCCTGCGTTTCTTTGATCATGTTGCAAGTATCGTGCATCTTCATTGTGTCTGGGATCACTTCATTCATGCTCGAAGGGCAGAACGCGGTGGCAAGTGCCCACCACGTTCGTGCTGTGAAAGGAGAACCCAGATGTCGTCCACCACGTTGTCCGCTGTTCCAACCGAGAGAAGTCTCGACTGGGTGCAGCGCCTCATCGGAATCGATACAACGAGTGCCGTGAGCAATCGACCGTTGATCGATCTCATCGCCGCGGAACTACGTCGCCACGGGGTCGAGTCGATACTCGTTTCCGACGACGAGGGTTCCAAGCTGAACCTGTTGGCAACATTCACGCCTCCTGACGGAAGCACTGCCGGTGGAGTGATGTTTTCCGGCCATACAGATGTAGTGCCGGTCGACGATCAAGACTGGAGCAGCCACCCTTTCACTCCCGAAATTCGCGACGGAAGTCTGTACGGACGCGGCACGTGCGACATGAAGTCGTTCATCGGGATCGTTGTCGCGGCGATCCCCGACATCGTTGCTCGGCCGCTGGCGAAGCCGATTCACTTTGCATTCTCCTACGACGAGGAAGTCGGCTGCATCGGTGCGGCCGGGTTGGTCGAGGAGGTTGTTTCCCGGAACCTGCGCCCTGATGTGTGCGTCGTCGGAGAGCCGTCGGAGATGCGGGTCATTCGCGCACACAAGTCGATGAACGTCATACGTGTTGATCTGCATGGTGTTTCGGCGCACTCGTCGCTTACTCCGCAAGGAGTCAACGCGATCGAATACGGCGCGGAGTTGATTCGATTCGTCAGAAGCGCGGCCGACGAGCTCCGTGCGTCCGGCCCGTACGACGACGCATTCGACGTGGCCTGGACGACGTGCTCGGTCAATCTCGTATCCGGTGGGATCGCAGTGAACACTGTCCCCGAGGATTGCTCCATCACTTTCGAATTCAGGAGCATCAGCTCAGCTGGCGCCGCAGATTTGCTCGAACGCTTTGCCGCCGAGGCGAATCGGATCGAAAACCTGATGCAGGAAGAAAACCCGTCAGCCTCCGTGACGATGCACGTGTCGGCCTCGGTTCCTCCCCTGGAGACGGATGCGAATGCTTCGGCGGCCGCACTGGTCGAACAATGGGGTGGTCGACCCTCGGACGAAAAGGTCGCGTACGCCACCGAGGCCGGGATGTTCGCGAGTATCGGTGTCCCCACTGTTGTGTGTGGGCCGGGAAGCATCACTCAGGCGCATGCACCTGACGAGTACGTGACACTTGACCAATTGGCACAGTGCGAGCAGTTCGTTCGGAACGTCATCGCTCACGCCCGCGCCTGACCCACCCTCACCCCCTAAGGAAAACCATGTCCACGGCAACTACGCCAACCTCCGGAGCAGTCACCCCGGAACGCCTGGCCGCTGCTCGCAAGGCGGTGATCAGCAGTTCGCTCGGCGCTGCGCTCGAATGGTTCGACGTCATCGTCTACGCATCATTTGCAGTGGTCATCGCCCATAACTTCTTTCCCGGCGGCGACAACACTCTCGGCTTGATACTGACGTTCGCGACGTTCGCGATCTCATACGTCATCCGGCCGCTTGGCGGGATGGTTCTCGGAAGCTATGCCGACCGTCGCGGGCGCAAGAACGCCTTGACGTTGACGATGATGCTGATGATGATCGGCACGCTCATCATGGCCGTGGCGCCGACGACCTCGATGATCGGGCCGTGGGCCGGCGTCGTCATCCTGGTTTCGCGACTCATTCAAGGATTCTCCGCTGGCGGTGAATTTGGTACTGCTACAACCTTCCTCGTGGAAACTGCACCGCACAAGAAGGCGTTCTACTCTTCCTGGCAGGTTGCCAGCCAGGGTGCTTCGGTTTTCCTGGCATCGTTGTTCGGATACGTGCTCAATACCCATCTCTCGCATGAAGCGCTTTACTCGTGGGGCTGGCGCGTTCCGTTCTTCTTCGGCATCATCGTCGGGCCGGTCGGTCTCTACATCCGCGCCAAGCTCGATGAAACGGACGATTTCAAGACGAGCGTCCCGGAAAAGGCCCCGCTGAAGACGACGCTGACCAGGCATCTCGGCCGGGTGCTGACCGGCGCCGCAGTAGTCGGCGTCGCGACGATCTCGATCTACCTCATCTTGTACATGCCGACGTTTGCCGTGAAGAACCTCGGAGTATCCGCCTCTGCCGGCTACCTCGGCGGAATCGTCGCCGGACTGGTCACCTTGATCACCGTGCCGTTGATCGGTCATCTTGCAGACCGGGTCGGACCTGCGAGAGTTATGACCTGGGCCGCCGTTGCGGCAATCGTCCTGGCCTGGCCGCTCTTCAAACTGATGGTCGATCACCCCTCGACTCTGACGCTCGTCCTGGTTGTTTCGGCCCTGGGCGTCATCATGGCGTTTGCCTTCGGCCCCTTGCCTGCCTTGATGAGTTCGCTGTTCCCGGCGGAGATCCGGGCTACCGGGATGTCTTTGTCGTACAACCTCGGCGTGACCTTGCTCGGCGGAATCGCGCCGTTGGTCTTGACCTGGTTGATCAGTACAACAGGCTCGCTCGACGCTCCGAGCTACTACTACATGACGGTCGCAGTGCTCTCCCTCGGCGGGCTGTGGTCTGCCAGGACGCTTTTCAGTCAGAAGTGACGGCGGGGGAGCGCGGTAGCGATCATGCGACCGCGTCTCCCTCTGCCAGCGCGACAACGGTTTCCGACCCGTGCCAGTCGGGGGCTTGGGTTCGCAGTAGAGCTGCCGGGGTCAGCGAAGAGATTCGGCGGCATTCACGCGTCAAGTGGGCCTGATCGCTGAATCCGCAGTGGGCTGCGGATTCAGCGAGGCCCAGTGCGGGTCGACTGCGAGCGAGCGCCATGAAACGCTGGAGGCGCAGGATCGAGCGCAGCGTTGCAGGGCCGTATCCGAAGGCGTCGTTGCATCGACGCTGGAGTTGGCGCGAAGTCAGTGCCGCCGCGTCGGCGAGAGTGCTGACATTCCACGAATGTTCGGACAGTGCGGTGCGGACGTGGTTGATCACCGGATCGTGACGGAAACTCGAACTTGCCCAACTCCGGACAGCGCTTTCGAGGATCGAGACTTGTTCGTGGTCTTCGGAATTTTCCAAGCGGTTCAACAGTATTCGTTCCGTGCGTGCGTCGGTTACAGCGCTGAGGTCAGCGCGAGAATCTCGAAGCTCGGACGCCGAGGTTCGCAACATTGGCGATGCCGATCCAGGGCGGAATCGAACACCCACGGAGCGTGTTCCGGGCGGAAGAGTGAATGACCATGCAGCGGTTTCGGGGCCACAGACGCGTATGCCGACGCCACGTATCCACAGCACGTCCATGCAAGCATCGGGCACGAGCAGGTGTTCACCTTCTGCGCACGCCGTCCAGCCACACACCAGGATGTCGGAGAGATCCGGGGCGACCGATTGTGGTGTGTACCAACCCATGACAAGAGTCTATCGAGCGCCACCGACACGAAGGCGAGTTCATTCGACCGGGCCGAAGCGATATCCGAACCCCCGGATGGTTTTGATGTACTTCGGTTTCGCGGGATTGGATTCGAGTTTGGACCGCAAGCTGAGAATGGTCGCGTCGACCACACGTGTCTTTTCGTGGTCGGAACCCCAGACGTTTCGGATCAGATGATCACGCGAGTACACGCGCCCAGGCTCGGTCGACAGTTCCAGGAGTACCCGCCATTCGGTCCGGCTGAGGACGAGCAGCTTTCCGCCCATCGTCGCCGTCATCGCACGTCGATCGAGGAGAAGGTCACCGTGACGTTGGTGTTTTCCGGCGGCGGGATGCGCGGTTTCACGAAGGATCGCGGTGACCCGAAGATCGAGCGCGTGAGAATCGATCGGGTTCAGTACGAAGTCCGAGACAGCGCCATGTGGTGCTTCGTCGATGTCCTCGTGGGTATCCACCAACATCATGATCGGCATCGAACTGCGCAAGCGGATCTGTCGTGCAATCTCGTAGCCGTCGATGTCCGGCAACAAGAGATCGATCACGGCGATATCGAAACTGTCGGTGTCCAGGTCGTCGAGTAGGCGCCGCCCGGTGCGGACGAGTTGTGTTTGATGACCGAAATGTACTAATTCTGTCCCGAGTGTCTGGGCAAGCTCCGAACGGTCGGTAGCTGCAAGTATCAAGCTCACGTGAAATCCTCCCCCCGAAGGTGTTACTAGTCGTAACAGCTTGCATTCTGGCAGATCATCCACCGCATGGCCACAACAAGGTGGCTGATCAAAAGTTGAGGGAACCTGGGGGCGTTCGTCGCTAGACTTCTTTCATGGGCACTCTGTTCGCGTTGACGCTGCCAGGCTTGCTCGTGCTGCTGGTCCTGTTCGCGTTCGCCGAGACTCTCTGGAACCGGCTCACCGGTGGCCGGGCCCTGCCGTGGACCAGGGGGCGCACGACTCGTCCGGTCTCGGCTGCGGGCTTCGAAGAGGTTGCTGCCCTGTTTCAGGGGTCCAAGCATCATGAATTCGAACAGCGGCAGAGCGCGTTGATGCATCGTGAGGACGGAACCGACGGTGACCCGCCGTGGGTGTCCGTCGATCCGGAAGCTAACAAGGTCGTTCTCCGTCGACGGAGTTGACAGTCGCCAACAGTCGACGGAGTTGACAGTCGGGCTCAGGCCCAGTGGCTGGGGCGGGTCAGTGAATCGGGGAGTGTGGTAGCCGAATCGCCAACCGCCGCGTTGATCTGGAACTGAGTGAGAAAGATACTGCCGCGGAGTTTTGCGCCGCGAATGTCGGTGCCGCGCAAGTCTGCACCGATCAGATCAGCTCGATCGAGTTCGCAGTCGCGGAGGTCTGCACCGATCAGGTAACTCCCGCGAAAGTTGGCTCCACGTAGATCGGAACCACGAAATCTGGCGCCGATGAGGTCTGCGCCGCGGTGGTCGAGTTTGCGACCCTTCTTGCCTGAGATCGGCGAGCGCACAAGGTTACTCGTCTGCAAGAGCAGTGTGTTGACTGTCGCTCGGTGTGCTGAGACGTCGACGGCTTGAATCTGCGAAGGCGTGCCGTTGGTCAGGCTTTCCGTCTCTGCGAGTGCAGCGTCGAGTTCCTTTCGTATCGAGTGGGTTTGCTTCAGCGAGCGGGCTTCGGCGAGATACCAGAGCAGTTCGTGCAACTGGCGTACGACAGGGAACGTTTCGAACATGTCTGACGCGGTCTCCGGGGCATCATGCCAGCTGATGCCGTCGTAGGTCTGCTGTGAAACCTTCTGTCCCGCACCGAAACAGTCGTACACGGTGCAACCGGTGAAGCCCTTCTTTCGCAATCCGGTGTGAATGCCGCAGCGGAAATCCTGCTGCAGGTTCTTGCAGGGGTCGCCGGCATTCTTGTTGGTCGCGAAGTCGGAGGACTTGGAAAAGGGGAGTGCGACGCAGCACAGGCCGAAGCAACTGCTGCAATCCGCGAGCAGATTGGTCTGGCCGGCAATCACGCGTACTCCCGATTGTTGGGTTGGACGGAAAGTCTGGCTTCGAGTTCGTGAGTCTGTCAAACGAAATTGCGTGGTTCGGCAGCAAGAAGTCCAGCGACTCCGAGGTCGTATCCCGCGCAAATTGCGGGGTACCAATCCGGCAGACGTGATTCCGGACCACGCTCGTGAAGTAGGTCGAAAATCGGGTGGACGGCCCAGCTCGCTGCAACCAGTCGCCGTGCGGTACTCGGCTGCAGAACCAGTGCGCCGACGAAGACCACAAATGTTGCGGACACTGCACTCCATTCGCGAACGGGAATGGAGACGTCGACCAGGCGTCCCTGCCGAGCTTGTCCCTGCCGAGCCACGGGATAAACGGCCGCGGCGACCACGAGGCCGGCGGCGTAGGCAGGTGTTCGGCGGTGAGACATCCACTTTTTCACGGGGGCGTCGACAAGTGCACTCAGTATCAGGCCGGTACCTGCTGCGATGACCCGGCCAGTTGTCGAGGGACGCATTCGTCGACAGTATCGCTGCTCGGCGATGCTTCGTGGCAAAGAAAAAGTCCCCGACCAAGACTGGTCGGGGACTTCCCTGGCGGAGGATAGGGGATTTGAACCCCTGAGGGCGTTAACCCAACCCGCGTTCCAGGCGAGCGCCATAGGCCACTAGGCGAATCCTCCGTGGAGCAGCATACCCAATTGCAGGCGTGAAGCGTTAAACGGGTACCTGACCTGCGAAGAACCGGTGGATCTCAGGGTTTGCATCTCCACCCCGGTAGGTGGTGTGCAGCGGCCGACGAAAGCCGTCTACACTGTTCATTGGATCCCGCGCGGCGCGCATCCTGTGAACTCCCCCAGGGCCGGAAGGCAGCAAGGGTCAACGGGCTCTGCCGGGTGCGCGGGGTCCTCTATTTTTTCACATACCCGACCCCGCCTCGTCGGTGAAAGGCCGCTCCGGATGCCTATCCAAACCCAGATCGGGTTGATGAGCCATGAAGAACTCACCTCCGAGCATGAGAGCCAGAGCGCGAAGTACACGCAGCTCCAGGCGCAGAAGCTCGCACTCGATCTGACCCGCGGTAAGCCTTCCCCGGAACAACTCGACCTTTCCGCAGAGCTGCTGACGCTGCCCGGCGACGGTGACTTCCGTGACGGCAGCGGCACCGACTGCCGCAACTACGGCGGACTCACCGGTCTGCCGGAACTGCGCGCCATCTTCGGTGAGCTGCTGGGTATCCCCGTTGCGAACCTTCTCGCCGGCAACAACGCGAGCCTCGAGATCATGCACGACAACGTCGTGTTCTCACTGCTGCACGGCACTCCGGATTCGGCCCGGCCGTGGGCACAGGAAGAGAAGATCAAGTTTCTCTGCCCCGCACCGGGCTACGACCGCCACTTCGCGATCACCGAGTCCCTCGGCATCGAGATGATTGCGGTGCCGATGAACCACGACGGCCCGGATGTCGTCAAGATCGCCGAACTTGTTGCGTCAGATCCGCAGATCAAGGGCATGTGGGCGGTTCCGGTTTACGCGAACCCCACCGGCGCCGTGTACTCCGAAGAAATTGTCCGGACGCTCGCGTCGATGCCGACGGCCGCGCCGGACTTCCGCCTGTACTGGGACAACGCATATGCCGTGCATCCTCTCGTCGGCGAGACCGCACCTTCCTACGACATTCTCTCGATGGCAGCGGAGGCCGGACACCCCAACCGTCCTCTCGTGTTCGCGTCGACGTCCAAGATCACTTTCGCCGGCGCTGGTGTGAGCTTCTTCGGTAGCTCGGCGGAAAACCTTGCCTGGTACCAGAAGTTCCTGGGTAAGAAGAGCATCGGACCTGACAAGGTCAATCAGCTTCGCCACCTGCGTTTCTTCGGCAATGCCGACGGCGTTCGTGCGCACATGGAGAAGCATCGCGCGTTCCTCGCACCCAAGTTCGAGCTCGTACTGCGGATCCTCGAGGATCGTCTCGGTGCTTCGAAGGTCGCGTCCTGGACCGAGCCGAAGGGCGGATACTTCATCAGCCTCGACGTGGTCGACGGCACGGCCAAGCGCGTCATCGAACTGGCGAAGAACGCGGGTATCGCGCTCACCGCTGCCGGATCGGCTTTCCCGTACAGCACGGATCCGGACGACCGGAACATCCGGTTGGCCCCGAGCTTCCCGTCCACGGCTGAACTCGAAGTTGCCATGGACGGCGTGGCGACGTGTGTCCTGCTCGCAGCCACCGAATCGCGTCTCTCCGAGATCTGAGTTCTCTAAGCGGCGTGCCCGGTCGGTACTTTTCGGTCTCGTCTTGTACCGTTCGGAGCATCAATTCCCGACATAGGGTGTAAATCCCGGAGGTTGTAGTGACGGGCGCGATCAACGCTTCGGATGGACCCTCTTTCGAGGCGCACACCGCGAAATCAGAGTCGGTCATCGAAGCTGACATAACGCGACGCAGTCTCCGTGTCGGTGTTCTCGGATTCTCTGTGCTCGGTGTTCTGGCAGTCGCGTCCGTGCTGATGGTTCTTTTCGCCGTGCCGATGAATACGCGGTACTGGGGGATCTTCGAAAATTTCCTCGATCTCGACGTCTACCGCCACGGCGGCAGCGTTGTGGTTCAGGGCCTTCCGTTGTACGACGGGCCAGTCCTGGAAGGGATGATGTTCACGTACACCCCGTTTGCGGCTTTGCTGTTCACGGTGTGGGCGGTGCTCTCGTTCAAACAGGCGATTGTCGTGTGGACGGGTTTGAACATCGCTGCGTTGTTCGCAGTGATCGTGTTGTGCTGGAAGTACCTCGGTTATCGGCTCGACGTGAAGGCTTACGCCGTCAGTGCGTTGGCCACCACGATCTTTCTGTTCATGGAACCGATACGTACGACGCTCTGGCTCGGGCAGATCAACATCTTCCTGCTGCTCTTGATCGTGTGGGACCTCGGTCGGGACGAGAAGAGTCGGCTCCGAGGAATCGGGGCAGGCATCGCCGCCGGTGTGAAGCTCACTCCGGCCTTCTTCTGGGCGTACCTCTTCATCACTCGTCAATGGCGTGCGTTGGTGACGGCCGTCGTGACGTTCGCGGCGACCGTCGCGATTGGTTTCGTCGTGATCTACAACGATGCGTACAAGTACTGGACCGGCACTCTTGTCGACAGCGAACGCGTCGGACCGACGGATGCTCCGAGCAACCAGTCCGTGTCCGGTCTGATTGCTCAGCTCACTCACACTCCGACGCCGTCGCGGGTCCTGGTCCTCGTCTTCAGTGCGCTGGCGGTATGCCTCGGACTCGGTGCCGCGTGGATTGCTCACCGGCACGGCCAGAAATTGCTCGGCCTCACCATGACGGGGTTGACTGCGACCACTGTCTCGCCGTTCTCGTGGGGTCATCACTGGGTGTGGTTCGTCCCGCTGGTCGTCCTCGCCGCGCACTACGCGATGGTGTCGAAGAAGCGCTGGGCGTGGGTGGCGCCGTTCGTTTTCCTGCTCCCAGTCTTGAACTGGTCTCACACTTGGTGGGACCCGTCGGTCATTCCGGGTACGGATCGCTTTGTCGGAATGGGCCTGTTCATGTTCGTGCCACCCGAGTATCTGCGGATTCCGACCGTCGGCGTCTACCTCTGGGTCTTCACGCTTGCCGCGGTCTCGACGTTGGTTCTGTTCGGCTGGAAGAAGTGGAAGATTCCGGCTCCGGATGCGTCGGCGCCGGTCACAACTGCCGCCTGACGTGGCAGTATCGGACTCATGGCACTTCAACTGAACCTTGTCGGTGACCCCGAAGCTGATGCCCTCCTGGCCGAGGACCCGTTGGCGTTGTTGATCGGAATGCTTCTCGATCAACAGGTTCCGATGGAAACGGCCTTCCTCGGTCCGAAGAAGCTGGCGGATCGGCTCAGCGGTATCGACGTCAGGCGTATCGCCGACATGGACACCGACGAGTTCATCGCCATCTGTGCCGAGCCTCCGGCTGTGCACCGATTCCCCAAGTCGATGGGCGAGCGTATCCAGCTCATGTGCCAGTTCATCGTCGAGAACTACGACGGCGACACCGCGGCGATCTGGACTTCGGGAAATCCCGACGGCAAGGAAGTGCTGAAGCGGCTCAAAGCCCTACCCGGTTACGGGGATCAGAAAGCCCGGATCTTCCTGGCGTTGCTCGGAAAACAGATCGGCGTCGAGCCGAAAGGTTGGCGCCAAGCGGCCGGCGACTACGGGCTCGAGGGGTCGAGGCGCTCGATTGCAGACGTGGTCGACGAACAGTCTTTGCTCGAGGTCCGCGAGTTCAAGAAGGCCGCAAAGGCGGCAGCGAAGGCCGACAAGAAGTAGCCGCTTTCAGGATTTCCGGGACCCGCTGGCACGCACTACTTTCATCAGGTCGCCTGCGGGGCCCTCGAGCTGACGCGGCGGGCGCCACACTGCACGCAGGGATCGGTCGAGTTCCAAGCCTTCGACGGCTACGACCCGAAGTTCTCCCTGCTTCACCTGGTCCTCGACGGCCAGCGTGCTCAGTACCGCCGGGCCGACGCCACCGAGCACGCTGGTTCGAATCGCGGCCGAACTACCCAGTTCCAACAACGGTGCACCGCGCTCGTATTCGTGTAACGCCAGGTCGAGAGTCGTTCTGGTTCCCGATCCGGGCTCACGCACCAGCAGCGGTGTCGCTGCCAGTTCGGCGACGGTCAGCGGCTTTCGTCGACGCGCCCATGGATGATCCGGATGAACGACCACGACCAGCGAGTCACGCGCGACGGTGACGCTGGGCAGGCTCTTCGGAACGGTCGGTGACTCGACGAATCCTAGGTCACACATTCCTACTTCGACGGCTTCGAGTACGCGTGTCGAGTTGTAGACCTGAAGGTGGACGGTGACACCAGGATGCAGTGATCGAAAGACGCCGAGCCAGGCCGGGATCAGATGTTCGGCGACGGTCATGCTGGCACACACGGTCAATTCCGCGGATCGTTCGGTCCGCATCCCTTCGGCGACGTCGAGAAGCTGCCTCGAGTTGGCGAGGACGCGGCGCGCCCAGTGGACGATGACGGTCCCCTGCGGAGTCAAAGTCGCCCCCGTCGACCTTCGGTGTATGAGTGGCATCCCGAGCTGCCGCTCGAGGGCTTTGACGGCGCGGCTGGCATTCGGTTGTGCGATGTGAGCCAGACGGCTTGCAGCACTGAGGCTTCCGTGATCATCGATGCCGACGAGTAGCTCGAGTGTGGTGAGGTCGGGCCACCTTCTGGTCATGCAGACAGGCTATACCCAGCATCTATTCCATATCGATCTGATATGTCGTGATGGTAGAAATCGCCCTACCGGAGCGATGGTGGCTCAAGGACGCTGGATGAGTGAACCGTGATGTGAAGTCCGTGGCCGAGAAACCCGCAGTCGCCCCTTCGTCAGAAGTACGACGGTGGTCGAGTGTCGCTGCATTGGTGCCCGGAGTTGCGTTGTGCGCCTTGGGGGCCACGGTCGCGCTGGTTGCCGGTCAGTTCACCTCCGCCGTGAGTCCGTTGCTGATTGCGATAGTGGCGGGTGCGGTGTTGGCGAATACCGTCTCTTTGCCGGCGAAATTCCAACCTGGCCTGGCATTCTCGGCGAAACGGCTACTTCGGGTGGGTATCGCTCTGCTCGGGCTGCAATTGATGTTCTCCGACATCGTCGGTTTGGGTTGGGGAGTGATCGCCGTTGTGGTGGCGATAGTGTTCCTCGGTATCGCCGGGACCATGTATGCCGGAAAGCTTCTGGGATTGAGTTGGTCGCAGAGGATTCTGATTGCCTGCGGCTTCTCGATCTGTGGCGCAGCGGCTGTGGCTGCTGCGGACGGTGTGGTGAATGCGCGAGAGGAAGAGTTGCTGACCGCTGTTGCGCTGGTGGTGATCTTCGGAACTCTGATGATTCCGACGATCCCCTTGCTGGCCGATGCTTTCGGTATGAACGAGATCGAGGCGGGCATGTGGGCCGGTGGGTCGATCCACGAAGTGGCACAAGTAGTGGCTGCCGGCAGCGCTCTCGGCGCTACCGCGTTGGGTGTCGCGACCGTGGTGAAACTTGCGCGCGTATTGATGTTGGCGCCGGTCATGGCGTTTCTGAGCATTCGGCAACGCACGATGGTCGCCAACACCGCCACCAAGCGGCCCCCGCTGATTCCGTTGTTCGTCGTGGCATTCATCGGCTGCATGGGTTTGCGCTCCACCGGAATGTTGCCGAATGAGCTTCTCGGATTGGCGAAGACCGTGCAGACGGCGCTGTTGGCTGCTGCGATGTTCGCTCTCGGGCTGGGGGTGCGGCTGAGCGTCATTCGTGGAGTGGGCGCCCGACCATTCGTTCTGGCCGCGATTTCCACCGTGTGGGTGGCGACGATCGCCTACGTCGGAGTCGTGCTGGTCAGCTGATCGAGCGTTGAGTCCGCCATGCGCTCGGGCTCGTCGAGAACTGAGTGCGAAACCAGCGCGAGAAACTACCCTGCGTCGAAAACCCCAGGTGCACCGCCACTTCGGTCAATGAATAGCGAGGGTTGGCGACAAATCGTTCCGCGAGGGTGCTTCGGACCGAATTGAGAACGGCCGTGAACGTATCTCCGGATTCGGCGAGATGACGGTGCAGTGTCCGCCGGTCGAACCCGAGGCTTCGTGCCACCTGCTCGACAGAGCAGCGGCCGGTCGGAAGCAGAACTTCGATCAATTCCTTGGTGCGGCTGAGGGTGTCGGAGGTTTCCGATGCGGGAAGTGAGTCGAGGAACTGGCGAGCGTACGGCCGGAGCAACTCGTCGGACAGTTGGTTTGCCGCATCCAGGTCGGCGGCGAAGAAAACGATTCCGGTGAATTCGTGATCGAATTCCACGGTGTCGCCGAGGATTCGTCGATGCGTGCTCGTATCTTTCGGGGCATTGTGCGTGAATCCCACGCTGACCGGATGCCATCGAGAACCCAGGAAACTTCGCAGGATCTGCAGCGTCGCGCCGACTGCGAGTTCGACGCTCTGTCTGGTGTCGACCGGTTCGCCGACCTCGAGCGAGATTCGCAGGGTGGCGAGTCCGTTGACCTCGTTCAATCGGATGCGCAATGACTCGTTGTACGTGTGCTCGTATCGCATCAATACGTCGAGCGCGCTCCTGACGTCTGGTTCTTCCCTGATGACCAAGCTGAGGGGACCGAGATTGGACAGTCGACGCAGGCCGGCGAGTAGAAGCCCGAAGTCTTCGTGTCCGGACTCCGCTGCCGATCGCTCCAGGAGCGATGCGATGGAGGCGGCCGGTACCCATTGGTCGGGGTTCGCCAGGCTTGCCGGGCTCAGGCCGACACTTCTCATGAGGGCCACAGCGTCCACGTCCACTGTTCGGCACAGGTCGACGTATCGGTTCAGTGACGCGTAGCGGGCGAGTGGCTTCATAGGGCCCCCTTTACTCGATGTCCCGAAATGTTGTGTTGTGTGTCTCGTCAAGTTAAGCATGTGAGCCGGATCTCACATAGTTTTGTTCACATCAGTTCGGCACGACCGCGAAGTCGAGCACCGACTTCTGGAAGTTGTTGCGTACGAATACAGCTCGACCGTAATCGAGTCGAGCCCGCCCACAGAATTGGAGAGCATTGATGGCAAACGCCATTCGGTTCCATGAGATCGGCACACCGTCCGTCATGCGTTGGGAAGAGATCGAGGTAGGACGACCGGGTGCCGGAGAGGTTCGGGTTCGTCATGAAGCGGTGGGGTTGAACTTCGCCGACACCTACTTTCGAAGTGGCCTCTATCCTGCGCAATTGCCTGCCGGGATGGGCGTTGAGGGCGCCGGTGTGGTCGAAGAGATCGGCGAGGGAGTAGTCGATTTTGCAGTGGGGGACCGTGTGACCTACACCGGCAGTCCGCTGGGTGCGTACGCCACCGAGCGGATCATGGCGTCGTCCGACCTGATCGCGCTACCCGACGGCATCGCCTTCGACACCGCGGCCGCCATGACCATGCGAGGACTGACCGCCGCCTACCTTTTGCGTCGCATCTACCCGTTGAAAGCGGGAGACACCGTGTTGCTGCATGCTGCGGCGGGCGGGGTTGGACTGATCTTCACCCAGTGGGCAAAACTGTTGGGAATCAAAGTGATCGGAACGGTGTCGAGCGACGAGAAGGCGAGCGTTGCCCGAGCTCACGGGTGCGATGAAGTCGTCATCTACACCCGCGAGGACGTCGTAGCGCGTGTCAAGGAGATCACCGGGGGCGTCGGCGTGCCGGTTGTCTACGACAGTATCGGGCAATCCACGTTCGACATCTCTCTCGATTGCCTTGCCAGGCGCGGGCTGCTGGTGTGCTTCGGAACGGCGTCCGGGCCGACTCCGCCGATTCAGGCAATGCAGTTGGCCGTCAAGGGATCTCTCTTCCTCACACGTCCGGCACTTGCCGATTACATCGCGGATCCCGAGGAACGTGCCGAATTGGCGGGCGAACTGTTCTCATACGTCGAATCCGGGCGAATCAAGATCGAGATCAACCAGCGATACCCCCTCGAAGATGCGGTGCGTGCGCACCACGACATGGAGTCCGGTCGCAGTATCGGTTCCTCCGTCTTCTCCGTCTGAACCGAAACAGCACTTCCCAGAGGAATTGTCATGACCAACACCGCAACGTTGACAGAAAACCTTCCCTCGTCGACCAGCACGATCCACGTCGAGAAATTGACCTGTTCGATCGGGGCAGAGTTGTCCGGGGTGGATCTCGGCGAGGTCGCGCGAGATGCTGCACTCTTTGCCCAGATCAAGGGATTGCTGCTCGAACACAAGGTTCTGTTCTTTCGCGACCAGAACTTCTCCAAAGCCGAGCACGTAGAGCTTGCCCAGCGATTCGGTGAGCTCGAGGATCATCCGGCCCTGGGCAGCGACCCTGACCACCCGGGCCTGGTCCGCATCTACAAAGACCTGGACAGCCCACCGGAGCATTTCGAGAATGCGTATCACTGCGACGCCACCTGGCGCGTGAACCCGCCCATGGGATGTGTATTGCGTTGTGTGGAAACACCTCCGGTCGGCGGCGACACGATTTGGGTGAACATGGCACTCGCCTACGAGAATCTGCCGGCGCGGGTCAAGGAGCAGATCAAGGATCTGCGTGCCAGGCACAGTATCGAGTCGACCTTCGGCGCTCGGATGCCGATCGATCAGCGGCACCAGCTGAAGGAACGCTTTCCCGACGCCGAACATCCCGTGGTACGAACACATCCGGAGACCGGCGAGAAGATTCTCTTCGTCAATTCGTTCGCCACACACCTCGTGAACTATCACACGCCCGAGAACGTCCGCTACGGAATCGATTACGCCCCCGGTGCCGGAAACCTGCTCACCTACCTGGCCAGTCAGGCCCAGATTCCCGAGTATCAGGTTCGGTGGCGCTGGACCGAGAACAGCGTCGCGATCTGGGACAACCGGTCGACACAGCATTACGCGGTGCAGGACTACTGGCCCGCGGTTCGAAAGATGGAGCGCGCCGGAATCATCGGCGACGCACCGTTCTGATCTCTCTTCCCAGCCCCGAAGAAAATTCATTCACTCGATCGGAGTCACACTATGCATTTCCACGACGATTCACTGTTCCCCGAAACCCAGGACAAGCTTGTCATCACCGTTGCTCCCTACGGACCGGAGTGGGAGCCGGACGATTTTGCAGAAGACCTCCCGTTGTCGATGGACGAGCACGTCCAGCAAGCCGTCGACTGCTTCAACGCCGGTGCCACCGTTCTCCACATCCACGTGCGTGAACTCGACGGCAAGGGCTCGAAGCGACTGTCGAAGTTCAACGAGCTTCTCGGCCGCTTGCGTGAGGCCGTTCCCGAGATGATTCTGCAGGTCGGCGGCTCGATTTCGTTTGCCCCGGAGGGGGAAGGCGCCGATGCGAAGTGGTTGTCCGACGACGTGCGTCACATGCTGGCGGAATTGGAGCCGGCACCCGACCAGGTGACGATCGCGATCAACACCAGCCAGATGAACATCATGGAACTGATGACCGACGACGACATCGCGGGTACGTCGATGCAACGTCCGGAATTGGCCGATACGTATCGGGAAATGACCGTGCCCGCCGGTCCGGAGTGGGTGGCAGAGCACCTGCGCCGGTTGCAGGCCGCCGGAATCCAGCCGCATTTCCAGTTGTCCAGTATTCCGCAGCTCGAAACGGTGGAGCGGTTGATCCGACGCGGCATCTACACGGGTCCGGTCAACCTCACGTGGGTCGCAATCGGCGGCGGCTTCGACGGCCCCAACCCGTACAACATGATGAACTTCGTCCAGCGTGTTCCCGACGGTGCGTGCCTGACGCTGGAAACGCTGATGCGTAGCGTCCTGCCGGTGAACACGATGGCCATCGCGATGGGCTTGCACGCTCGTTGCGGCAACGAGGACACCATCTGGGGCCGCAAGGGCGAGAAGATGACGTCGGTGCAGCAGATCGAGCAGTTGGTGCGCATTGCAGGCGAATTGGGCCGCGAGGTGGCTACCGCGAAGGAAGCTCGGGACATCTACCGGATCGGTGAGACGTATGCCGACACCGACGAGACGTTGGCGAAGCTGGGTTACGCGCCCAACCGCCGGATCGGCCAGCTGGGATTCACGCAGCACGCCTGAGTTCGCACCCTCTCGTACAACAGTTCCGGGGGTACGAACCGCGACGGTTCGTACCCCCGAATCCCCCCGTCTACCTCGAGTACTTCTAGGAGAGTCATGGGACTGCAAGCTCCCGCCACGCCACGTGTGGACACCGCGCTCGGAATCGGCGGACGACGAAAGTTATACCCGTGGATCGTTTTCGCCCTGGCTTTCGGTCTTCTGCTCTCGGACTACATGTCGAGGCAGGTGCTCAGTGCAGTCTTCCCGATCCTGAAAGCGGACTGGGATCTCTCCGATTCGCACCTCGCCTCCCTGAGCAGCGTGGTGGCATTGATGGTCGGGCTGTTGACGTTCCCGTTGTCGCTGCTCGCGGACCGCTGGGGCCGCGTCAAGAGCTTGATCTTGATGGCGGTGTTGTGGAGTGTCGCGACGTTGCTGTGCGCAATCGCTCAGACCTACGAACAGATGTTGGGCGCCCGATTCTTGGTCGGTGTCGGTGAAGCGGCGTACGGCAGCGTGGGTATCGCCGTGGTCCTCAGTGTGTTTGCGCCCCGCGTGCACGCAGCTCTTGCCGGTGCCTTCATGGCCGGTGGATCGTTCGGTTCGGTCATCGGTGTGGCAATCGGTGGGTTCATCGCAGTCCAGTTCAGTTGGCGGTGGTCTTTTGCCGCCATGGCGATCTTCGGTCTGATTCTGGTTGCGCTGTTCCGTGCCCTCGTCACCGAGAAGAAGCTCACCGCTTACGCCGTCGAGGCCGCGCCGGATGCCGCCGGGGAAGCGGTGAGACACGACGGTTTTCGTGCGCCGGTGTCCTCGCTGTTCACCAATCCCGCCGTGTTGTTCGCCTACATCGGTGGTGGTCTCCAGATGTTCACCGCCGCTGTACTTCTGGCGTGGTTGCCGAGCTTCTTCAATCGCTACTACGATTTGGCCCCGGACAAGGCCGGCGTCACGGCTTCCGTGTTCGTCCTCCTGGTCGGAAGTGGGATGGTGGTGTGCGGGTTCATCACAGATAGATTCAGCCGCGACGATTCGGCGCGGAAATGGACCACCGCCATCGTCTACTGCGCCATCTCGTTGGTGACGCTGAGTATCGGGCTCCGGTTGGATACGGGGACAGCGCAACTCGTATTGCTCGGTATCGGTGCATTCTTCTCCGCCGGTTCGTCGGGGCCGACGGCAGCTATGGTCGCGAACCTTACCCATCACTCGATTCGAGCGTCGGCCATGGGAACGCTCACCGTTGCCAACAACCTTCTTGGGCTGGCGCTCGGTCCCTTCGTGGTCGGCATCCTCGCCGATCACCTGGGTCTTCTCGGCGCTCTACAGCTTTCGCCCTTCGTCTATGTCGTCGCGGCCCTCGCGTTGGTAGCCGGCAAGCGTGCCTATCCCGCCGGGATGAGGCGGCTGGCGACGTTGCAGAATCGGCCCGAGATTCCCGGCGCCACTGAAGTAGCAGAAGTTCGGAGTTCCTGATGGATGAATCACCCACGGTAGTAATAGTTCCCGGTCTGCGCGATCATGTCGAGGATCATTGGCAGACTCACCTCGCGCGCAGGCTCGACAACGTTCTGACGGTTCCTCCCCTCGAGACCGACAAGCTCAGTCGCGATGCCAGGGTTGCGGTATTGGACGAGGTGTTGACAAGTGTTTCCAGCCCGGTGGTCCTGGTCGCGCACAGCGCCGGAGTTATGACAGTTGCCCACTGGGCGAGGGTGCATCATCGAGATGTTGCCGGCGCACTTCTGGTCACGCCGGCGGATCTCGAACTTCCTCTACCCGAGTCCTATCCGTCTCTCGAGGAGCTCGATCGGAACGGGTGGCTACCGATACCG
The DNA here is from genome assembly GCF_030056745.1 of Rhodococcus sp. IEGM 1406. NCBI lineage: Bacteria > Bacillati > Actinomycetota > Actinomycetes > Mycobacteriales > Nocardiaceae > Rhodococcus > Rhodococcus sp. IEGM 1406. The sequence continues at coordinate 169,970 of NZ_JASHKO010000006.1, forward strand.
CGTCAGCGTCTGCCGTTTCCGAGCACGGTCGCGGCGAGTCGGAACGATCCGCTCGCCGGGTATCGCCGAGTTGTGGGTTTGGCTGAAGGATGGGGGAGTCGGTTGCTGGATCTGGGTGAGGTCGGACATCTCAATCCGGCGTCCGGATACGGGTATTGGCCGCGGGCGGAATCATTGGTGCGGGAACTGCTCGAGTCGGTGTCGCACGCCGCCTCGTCTCGTACCACGGATTCCGATGCGCAGGAGGAACACAGTCATGCTTGATCTTGCTGCTCTGCTGGAAGATTCGGCCCGGCGGTACCCGGAACGGGATGCGCTGGTTCTCGGGGAAGCGAGGCTGACGTATGCGCAGTTCGACGCGTACGCGAATCGCATCGCCCATCTGCTCGTCTCGCGGGGTGTCGAGCCAGGTGACAAGGTGGCGTTGTCCTGCCCGAACGTTCTCGAGTTCCCGATCGTCTACTACGGCATTCTCAAGGCCGGTGGCGTCGTCGTTCCTCTGAACATCCTGCTCAAGGGGCGCGAAATTGCCTATCACCTGGCTGATTCGGAAGCGAAGCTGTACTTCTGTTTCGAGGGAAGTCCCGAATTACCGATCGCCGAGTACGCCATCGCCGGGTTCGAGCAGAGCGAGACCTGTTCGGCCCTGATCGTGATCAGCGCCGAGCCGGGTGCACCGTCGTCGATCCTCGGAGTCGAGACTCTAGGCGAAGCACTGGCATCCGTGTCCGGCACGGAAACGCCTGCAGCCGCGGTTGTTCGTGAACCGACGGACACCGCGGTCATTCTCTACACCAGCGGCACGACCGGAAAGCCCAAGGGCGCCGAACTCACTCACTGCAACATGGTCTTGAATGCACTGTCGACCAACCGGTTGTTCGAGAGCGCTCCGTCCATGCATGAGCGTTATCTCCTGACTTTGCCGTTGTTCCACTCGTTCGGCCAGACAGTGACCATGAATGCGGGAATCTGCGTCGGTGCCACTTTGGTGTTGATGCCGCGCTTCGATGCGACCGCGGCACTCGAGATCATGGGACGCGAAAAGATCTCGGTCTTCGCGGGCGTCCCGACCATGTATTGGGGACTGCTCGGCGTGCTGGAGGAGGTAGTGAAATCCGGGGTAGATGTCGAGACCGTTGCACAGAACATGCGGTGCGCGATCTCCGGTGGTGCAGCGCTTCCCGTCGAAATCTTGACACAGTTCAGGGAACGCTTCGGTGTTCAGATCCTCGAAGGGTACGGGTTGTCCGAGACCTCTCCGTTGGCCTTGTTCAGTGACCCGGAGAGCGACCCCCGGCCCGGTTCGATCGGCGTGCCGATCTGGGGCGTCGAAGCGCGGCTTGTCGATGACTCTTGGCGTACGATCACCGGCCCCGATGAAGTGGGAGAGTTGGCCATTCGCGGGCACAACGTCATGAAGGGCTATTTCAACCGACCCGAGGCGACGGCGGAAGTAATGTGCGACGGATGGTTTCGCACCGGGGATCTGGCACGGGTCGATACCGACGGAAATTACTACATCGTCGACCGCGCGAAGGACATGATCGTGCGGGGAGGATTCAACGTCTACCCGCGCGAAATCGAAGAGGTTCTGCTCACCCACCCAGCCGTCTCACTCGTCGCCGTCGTCGGGGTGCCGGACACGAGCCTCGGCGAAGAAGTTGTCGCGTTCGTGATCCGAGAGCCGAGTGAAGAGATCTCCGAATCGGATCTCGTGGAATGGTCGCGGGAACAGATGGCCGCCTACAAATATCCGCGCCGCATCGAGTTCGTGCCGTCGCTACCGATGACGGCAACCGGAAAGATTCTCAAACGTGAACTGAATCAAGCATTTTCGATTGTCTGAGGAGATCGATGACTGACGTTCGAGCAAGTGAAGCTTTTCCCGTGACCCAGGCTATGAAGGATTCGGGTGGCTGGAATCCGTTGTGGGACGGACTTTCGGAGCTGGATCCCGAGTGGACCGAGCTGTACATGAAGACAGCAATGCAGCCCTGGAACAGTGGGGTGCTGTCACCTCAGGTGATCCAGTTGCTGTGCATAGCCGTCGATGCGGCGAGCACGCACATGTACGCGCCCGGCGTACGACGCCATATTCGCGCCGCGCTCGACATGGGAGTGACCCCGAAGGAGATTCTCGAGGTGCTGAAACTGACCACCGTCGTCGGGATTCACTCCTGCAATGTCGGCGTTCCGATCCTGATGGAGGAAATCGCGAACCGGTGATGGCGGTCAGTCCCGTTCGCGGTTCTCCCGTTCCTCACGCTGACGCTGGAGGAACGGGCTCGGGTTCTGTCCGCCGATCGGGCCGTGGCCGAGGACTCCGTGCTCGTAGGCGGACTCCGCGTGCAGGGCAACGTCGATTCCGCGGGCCTCGTCTTCACGCGAAATACGGAAGCCGAAGGTCTTGTCGATGAGCTTTCCGAGACCGTAGGTCACACCGAAGGCATAGAGCGCGACCACGACGACACCGACGAACTGCTTGCCCAGCTGCGCGAATCCACCGCCGAAGAACAAACCTTCCGGACCGCCCGTCATCACGACCGTCGCGAGGAGTCCGATCAGCAACGAGCCGACGATTCCGCCGACGAGGTGCACGCCGACGACGTCGAGGGAGTCGTCGTAGCCGAGCTTGTGCTTCCATCCCACGGCGTACGAGCAGACGATGCCCGCGATCAGACCGATGACGAGCGCACCGAACATGTTCACCGTTCCGCACGACGGGGTGATCGCGACCAGACCGGCGACGACGCCCGAAGCTGCGCCGAACGTCGTGGGGTGTCCGTCACGGTTCTGCTCGACGAACAGCCAGCCGAGTAGTCCGGTACAGCCGGCGACGAGTGTGTTGAGGAAGATCTGCGAGGCCATACCGTCGGCCGCAAGGGCCGACCCGGCGTTGAATCCGAACCAACCGAACCAGAGCAGACCGACGCCGAGCAGGACGAACGGCAGATTGTGCGGACGCATCGACTCGGCCTTGAAACCCATCCGCTGGCCGAGGACCAGTGCCAATGCCAGGCCTGACGCTCCGGACACGATTTCGACCACGAGGCCACCGGCGTAGTCGAGTGCGCCCATCTGGGCGAGCCATCCCTGCGGATTCCACACCCAGTGAGCGACGGGGACATAGACGAGCAAGGACCAGATGGGGACGAAGATCATCCAGGCGGAGAACTTCGCGCGGTCGGCGATCGCACCACTGATGAGTGCTGCAGTAAGGATTGCGAACGTCAATTGGAAGGTTGCGAACAACACTTCCGGGACATTCCCGTGCACGGTCGACGGGTCGATGCCCGCCATGCCGATGTGTTCGAGTCCGCCGATGATGCCACCGTGATCGTCGCCGAACACGAGGCTGTAGCCCACGAACAACCACGCGACCGTGACGAGTGCGATGGAGACGAAGCTCATCATGATCATGTTGAGTACGCCGGTCGAGCGGACCATGCCGCCGTAGAAGAGCGCGAGTCCTGGCGTCATCAGAAGTACGAGTGCAGTACTGACGAGCAACCAGGCAGTTGCTCCGGCATCGATGGTGGCGGGCACAGTTTTCTCCTCACGCATGCGGACCAGCCCGCGTGCACGGAACCCACGATGGGTGCGTGCGGTTTCCTCCGCACTGCGATTGTGTTGCGAACATGTTTCGGGAGAAGTCGGCGTTGCACCCGCACCGGATCACCTGTCGTGGGTCGCCGGTAGTCTTTGCGCGTGGCCCTGTACCGGAAGTATCGACCCGCGTCCTTCGCCGAGGTGGTGGGGCAGGAGCATGTCACCGCACCGCTCAGCACGGCCCTCGACACCGGACGCATCAACCATGCCTATCTGTTTTCCGGCCCGCGCGGCTGTGGAAAGACGTCGTCGGCGCGAATCCTGGCGCGTTCGCTGAACTGTGAGCAGGGACCGACGTCGACGCCGTGCGATGTATGCGACTCGTGCGTTTCGCTTGGCCCGGGCGGCACAGGCAACCTGGACGTGACGGAACTCGACGCCGCAAGTCACGGTGGCGTCGACGACACCCGAGAACTCCGAGACAAGGCGTTCCACGCCCCCGCCGCTTCTCGCTACCGCGTCTTCATCATCGACGAGGCACACATGGTGACGGCGGCGGGCTTCAACGCGCTGCTCAAGATCGTCGAAGAGCCGCCGGAGCACCTCATCTTCATCTTTGCGACGACGGAACCGGAAAAGGTTCTCCCGACCATCCGTTCTCGTACACACCACTACCCGTTCCGCCTGTTGGCGCCGTCGACCATGCGCGGACTCCTGGAAAAGATCTGCGCCCAGGAAGGCGTACCGGTCGAGCCTGCTGTTTATCCCCTGGTCATCAAGGCTGGCGGCGGTTCGCCTCGCGACTCGTTGAGTGTCCTCGATCAGTTGCTCGCGGGAGCCGGCGAAGAAGGTGTCACGTATCCGCGGGCGCTCTCTCTTCTCGGAGTCACCGACGTCGCGCTCATCGACGAAGCAGTAGACGCCCTGTCTGCCAGTGACGGAGCCGCCTTGTTCGGCACTGTCGATCGGGTGATGGACGCCGGTCACGATCCACGCCGATTCGCGCTCGATCTCCTCGAACGTCTACGCGATCTCATTTTGATGCAGGCAGTCTCCGATGCCAGCGAACGAGGGTTGGTCGATGCGCCGGAGGCCGAGCTGGTCACGATGCGTGAACAGATTCAGCGAGTCGGCCCGGCCACGCTCACCCGTTTCGCCGAAACCGTCCACGCTGGTCTCAGTGAAATGCGTGGGGCGACGGCGCCGCGGCTGCTGCTCGAAGTGATGTGCGCGAGAATGCTGCTTCCTTCGGCCTCCGACACCGAGTCGGCTGTGTTGCAGCGGCTCGAGCGCCTGGAACAAGGTCTTCCGGCTGCCGGAGTCGCGGCTGCCGCTGCCCCTCGCGCGGCAGCAACGCCGGCACCGACTGTGCCGCCGCTCGAACCGGAGATTGCTTCCAAGTTCCAACGGCCCTCCCAACGCAAGGCCGAGCCTGAGGCACGGCCGGAACCAGCCGCCCCGGCTCCGGCGGCGCCGCCGGTCGTCGAGGCTCCTGTCGTCGAACCTCCGGTAGCGGCAGCTCCCGTGGTCGAGCCTCCCACCGTCGAGATCGTGGAACCGCCGGTTGCGGAAGCTCCAGTGGTTGAAGCTCCGGTGGTTGAAGCACCAGTGGTTGAAGCTCCGGTTGCCGAAGCTCCAATAGTTGAAGCTCCTGTGGTTGAACCACCGGCTCCTGCTCCGGTCGAAGCGGAAGAGCTGATCGGGCTTGCCGAGCCGGAACCCGACTACGAGCCCGAGCCCGAGTACGAGGAGCCGGCGGCTGCAGAAGCTGCGCCGGTCTCGGCGGGCCCCACAGTCGAGACCCTCCGTGAATCGTGGAACACCTTGCGCAACAAGGTCGGTGAACGAAACAAGGTTCTTCCGGCCATGCTGTCCGCTGCGACGGTTCACGACGTGCGTGGACATGTTGTGGTCATCGCTCACGGCTCGCCGGTCCTGGGTGCTCGTGTGACGCAACCGCACAACGCGGCGGTCATCTGCGAGGTCCTTGCCGAGATGTTCGGTGGCACTTGGCAAGTCGAGTACCAAGAAGGTGCGCCCACAGCGCCGGCAGCATCGAGCGCACCCAAGGCGACGGAAGCTGCGAGCCGCCCGGCCGCTGCGCCCCGCTTCTCGCGCCCCAGTCAGGAGCGTGCAGCGCAGCAGCCCAAGGCCCCGCAGCCCCAGCGCGGAGATTCGGACGACATTCCGCCGCCTGAGGCCCCCGACTATCCGGAAGACCCTGGACCGGCCCCTGCTCCTGAGGTCGACTACGAGGCAACTCCTCCGCCTGCAACGCCGGAGGACGAGGACGAGATGTTCGCGGAGGCGGCTGAGCCCGCTGATCCGACTGCCAGACGTGATCCCGAGGACGTTGCAAAGGAACTCCTCAAGGACGTCCTCGGGGCACGCCGCCTCGAAAGCTGAGTTGCCGACTCGGTCCGTGCGCGTGAAACGGCTGTCGGAATGTCGCGGCACCACTGTGTGATCGAATTGTTATAGGTGCCGTTCCTTTTGTGTGCGCACGTGTCGAAAGGACACCGGCTCGGCCCGGCAAAGCTGAATTGTGTGTGGCCGGTTTGCTGGCACATTCGTTCGCTCAATTCCGGTGTAACGAAACATCGATTCGGACGATGGTCGCCGAAGAATATCTGGAATTTCTCGTTGTCTGATCGACATTCGCGTGCTGTTGCTAATTCTCGGTGTGTCACGAATGTTCAGATTGATAGTTGTCGGATGTTTGTTTTGCGGTGATCGACCAATTTGGGACATTCGGCGAATTGGCCACATATTCGGCATTGCGGCATTTCGGTGCGCACTCAACTGAGCATTTGCCGATCTCGAGAAAACGGTGGCCGTGAAACCGGTGTCCGGTACGGATGTTCAAACCACTGCTTGACCGGCGACGAAGCAAATAAGTAACTCCGAGTTACAGCTAACTATCGATTGCTGTCAAATTGCTGACACATGTTCACGGAGCTGAACGACCTTTGTTATTTGTTTATGCCTTGAGGTGAATCTGCGTTTTACACACGGCTGAATGCGTGGTTAGTCTTCGGTCGATTGAGTCTCCCGTGGATGCGCGCGAAAATAGGAAGTGTAAGATGACTGAAGATTCAACTAATCCCGCGATCGCGATAGTCGGGATGAGCATGTGGTCTCCCGGTGCCCATGATCTGCAAGGATTTTGGGAGAACGTCCTCGCGCGACGGATGCAATTCCGAAAGTTTCCCGAGTCGCGGATGTCGCTCGACGACTACTGGAGCGCGAGCCCTGACGACGTCGACAAGACATACGCCGACCGCGGCGCGTTCATGGACGGTTTCGAATTCGACTGGGTCGGTCGCCGGATACCGGAGCGAACCTTCAAGTCGACAGATCTCACACACTGGTTGGCGCTGGAAACAGCACTCGGGGCTTTGACGGACGCGGGCTACAGCCGAGGATCGGTGCCAACTGGACGCAGCGCCGCAATCGTCGGCAACTCCCTCACCGGTGAAGAATCCCGGATGTGGTCGATGCGTTTGCGTTGGCCTTACGTCAAGCGCGCACTCGCTGTGGCAGCCGAAGCGCGCCAGTTGGACAGTTCCGTCGCCGATGCTCTCGCCGAGACGATGGAAGAGGTCTACAAAGGCCCGTTGGTGGAGCCGAGTGAAGACACTCTGGCCGGCATGTTGTCGAATACGATCGCCGGCCGTATCTGCAATTACCTCGACTTCAACGGCGGCGGGTACGTCGTGGACGGTGCGTGCGCGTCCGGAATGCTCGCGGTGGCGACTGCAGCCGAAAAGCTGGCGTCCGGCGCGGCCGACTTCGTATTGGCAGGTGGAGTCGACGTCAGCCTGGATCCTTTGGAACTGGTGGGATTCGCCCGTTTGGGTGCACTGACACGCGGCGACATGAACGTGTACGACGCAAGCCGAAGCGGATTCATCCCGGGTGAAGGTTGCGGATTCGTGGCCTTGAAACGACTCGAGGACGCCAGGGCGGACGGCGACTACGTGTACGCGACGATTCGCGGCTGGGGTATCTCTACCGATGGCAAGGGTGGAATTACCAAGCCCCGCGCCGAAACTCAGGCCGAAATGATCCGTCGCGCATACTCGGGAGCGGGATTCGCGGCCAGCGAGGTTGCCTTTGTCGAAGGACACGGAACTGGTACTCCCGTCGGGGACCCTGTCGAATTGGCCGGCGTCCAACAGGCCGCGCAGACGGACGGACCCGTCGAGGCTCGTAGCATCGGCATGACCTCACTGAAGTCGCTGATCGGGCACACGAAGGCGGCGTCGGGCATCCTTGCGCTGATCAAGGCGACCATGGCCGTCAATCAACGAATCCTTCCGCCGCTCGCCGGTTGCACCGACCCGAACCCGGCGTTCGGAACCGAAGCACCGGCACTCTTTCCGCTTGTCAACGGCGAGATCAGAGATCCGTCGGAGAAGATGCGTGCCGGTGCGCAAGCCATGGGTTTCGGCGGTATCAACTGCCACGTCGCGATCGAATCGGCTGATGCACCGTCCAGCAAGCTGACACCCTCGCAAGACGTCCGCACGATGATGGCGTCGTATCAGGACACCGAGGTATTTGTACTCTCTGCAGATTCCGCGGTGGACTTGGCGACCCGAGCGCGGGATGTTGCAGATCTGGCGGTTCCGTTGAGTGTTGCCGAGCTGCTGGACTTTTCGGCGAAACTCTCGCGAGTGATCTCGCCGACCGCGCCCTTCCGTGCCGCAGTGGTGGCCGGACGTCCCGCGCAGTTGGCCGAACGCATGCGTCAGCTTGCCGTGATCTGCGAGAACTCCGCTCCAGCTTCCGGCCAGGTCAAGGTGGTGAGCAACGAGATCTCGATTTCGAACAGCGTCCGCCACGACATCGGATTCCTGTTCCCTGGACAGGGATCCCAACAACTCGAGATGGCTCGCGTGCTGATCGAGCGCTTCGAGTGGGCGCGCGAACTGGCGACCAAGGCGGACGGCTGGTTGGAGGGAGTTGGAGCGGAGGCGATCACGCCGCGGATTCTGCGGAACCCGGTCAAGAGTGCAGACGCTGCGGAATTGGCGAAGTGGAAGCGGGACCTCGCCCAGACACAGTTCACCCAGCCCGCCGTCGCCTTGGCGTCGCTGCTCTGGTTCGAGTACCTCCGCCGATTGGGTGTCACACCCAGTGCTGTCGCCGGCCACAGTCTCGGGGAGTTGACTGCGCTCTACGCGGCCGGAGCTTACGACCAGAAGACGCTGATCACCTTGGCTGCGGCGAAGGGTGCGGCCATGGCTGTCAGTGGTGGTGGAAACGGCGCAATGGCGAGCCTGACCTGCGACCGATCGACGGCTGAGGCGATCATCGCGGAGGCAAAGGGTTACGCGACCGTCGCGAATCTGAATACGCCCACGCAGAGTGTGGTTTCGGGTACCAAAGACGCGGTCGACGATGTGGTTGCCATCGCGAAGACCCGCGGAGTGTCGGCTCAGGCGCTTGCCGTGTCGAATGCTTTCCACTCCGAGATGATGAACGAGGCCGAACGGGAGCTGAAGTCCACTGCGCCCGTTGACGAGCAAGTCGATTCGTTGACTTGCCCCGTGTATTCCTGCGTCGAAGGGGAACGCGTACAGACGCCACTGGCACTTCGCGAACTGGTCACCAAACAGGTTGTCTCACCGGTTGACTGGGTCAAGACGGTAAGTGGGATCTCGCAGGAAGTGGACCTGCTCGTCGAGGTCGGACCCGGCCGTGTGCTGACCGGGCTCACCAAGGCGATCAATGGGACCGACGGCGTGCGCTGCTTCCCCGTTGCGTCCAAGTCCGGACGCGACGAGGACTTCAACGTCGCACTGGCCGCGATGTACGTACACGGCGCTCAGGTCCGCTGGAACGAACTTTTCGACGGCCGGTTCGTGCGCGAATTCGTTCCTGCCGATCAGAAGGTGTTCATCGAGAACCTGGCCGAGGCGAAACTGACGGTTGCCTCTGCTCCCGAACCGCTCGCACTTGGTACGTCCGGCGGGGATCCGGCTGCGGCGCTGGCCGATTACCTGAGCCGACGCGGGACCTTCCTCGTCGACGTCATTCGCGCGGATGTAGGCAGTGGAGCGACTTCTCCATCTTCTCCATCTGTTCCATCTGCTCCGACTTCGCGGGCAGTCACCAACGGCCACGAATCTGTAGCAGCGAAAGCTCCTTCGCCGGTTTCGGCTCCGGTAGTCGAAGAGCCGGCTGTCGCGGGCGCTGGGTCCGTGGAAAGTGAGCTGATCAGGATCCTCGCCGATACGACGGGATTCCCCGCCGAGTCGATCACGACGGATCTGCGTCTGCTCGATGATCTGAATCTCGACTCGATCAGTGCGGCAGAGGCTATTTCGAAGGTTGCACATCAGTTCGAGGTTGTCGACCTCGACCCTGCCGAGTTGGCCAACGCCACCATCGGAGAAGCAGCATCGCTGATCCTTGCGGCATCACCGCATCCCGGTTCTGCCGTTCCAGCAGCGAGTTCGGCGCAGTCGGACGTGTCGCGAATACTGCTCGAGGTAATCGCGGAGGACACCGGATTTCCGGTGGAGTCTCTCGACGTCGATCTCCACCTTCTGGACGACCTGAACATGGACTCGATCAAGGCCGCCGATGCAATCGCGACGGTGGCAACACGATTGGGTGTTCAGGGTGACCTGGATCCGGCCGAACTCGTCAACGTCAGCCTGGGTGAACTGATCGAAGTGCTCGATCGGTCCGCGAAGGAGAAGTCGGGGCAGCAGCAGCCGGCTGCGCGGGCGCTGCCGGCGAAGGCAAAGGGTATATCAGCCGACAGCTTCACCTGGGTTCGCGATTACACCCTGGAAAAGGTTCGGAGCGAGACAGCGTTGCACGGAGTCCGAGACCTCACGGACACGACGTTTGTCGTCATCGGTGACGACGCCGGTTTGGTCGGAAGGTTGGAATCCGAACTTCGAGGTCGTGGCGCTCAGGTCGACATTCGCACATTCTCCGACAGCACTACTGCGAATGCACACCACGTGGTTGCCGTAATGCCGCGCGTGACCGATGATTCCGTCACCGAAAGCGGCTTGCGCCGTGGGATCGAACACATGTACAAGATAGTTCCGGCGCAGCAAAGTGGAGGCGCGCGAACCACATTGGCAGTGGTTCAGTTCACCGATGTCGAGTTGAGCAATCCAGCGCCGGTGCCGAGTGTGGCGGCTTTCACCGCTTCGGTGCATCACGAGCGTCCCGAACTGGATGTGCGCGTCATAGGATTCGACGGCTCGACTGCGGACGCGGAGGTAGCAGCCACTGTCGTCTCCGAGTTGGATTCGGTTGCACCCTATGTGTTCGCGACTTACGACGCCGAGATGGGACGCACGGCACTGCAACCGCGGGTTCTCGCCTCCAACGACTACACCGTCCGCGAAAGCGGATTGGGAAGTTCGGATGTCGTGGTCGTGACCGGTGGCGCGAAAGGCATCATGGCCCAATGTGCTCTGGCCCTCGGTCGAAAGACCGGCGCCGAACTGGTGCTGATCGGAAGCTCTCAGCGACAAGCGGGCGACGAAATCGCCTCCACTCTTGCGGACTTCACGTCTGCCGGTTTGAGCGCTCACTACTATCGCTGCAACGTCACGGATGCCGCGGCGGTGGCCGGCGTCGTCGCCCAGATCGAGGTCGAGGTGGGGCCGATCACCGGGTTTGTCCACGGTGCGGGGGCAAATGTTCCGCGGCGGTTCGAGAGAGTCGACAGCGCTGCGGCTTTCAAGGAGGTTGCACCTAAGGTCCTGGGCGCAGCCAACTTCGTCGAAGCGCTCGCTGATCGTGACTTGAAGCTGTTCGTGGGCTTCTCTTCCATCATCGGATTCACGGGTATGCCCGGAAACAGTTGGTATGCATACGGAAACGAGCTTCTCGACGAAATGGTGGTGCGGTATGCCGCCAGGCACCCGAAGACTCGGACGTTCTCACTCGCGTACAGCGTGTGGGGAGAGACCGGAATGGGCGCCCGCATGGGCAGTGTCAACCACCTCGCGAAGATGGGTGTCATGCCGATTTCGACGGCTGCGGGAGTGGATCATTTCCTTCGCCTGGTCGACAGCGGACCCGAGGCGAGTCGTATCGTCGTGACCAGTCGACTCGGCGGTCTCGACACCTGGGCGCCTGCAGCACCGGCTCTGCCGGCGGTGTCGCGCTACATCGACCAAGTGGTGACATTCGAGCCTCAGGTAGAACTGGTGACCCGGACGACGTTGTCCACGTCGGCGGATCCCTTTGTCCTCGATCATGTCTGGAAGGGATCGGCGCTGCTTCCGACGGTGTTCGGGCTCGAGGCGATGTCGCAGGCGGCGGCGTATGTCACGGGACGCGTGACCCTGGGTCGCGTCCGCATCGACGACATCAAACTGGATCGACCGATCGTCGTCGACACGGTCGAGGGCACCAGAGTCGAGATCAAGGCAAGCGTCGTGGAGCAGGATCGTGATGCCGCAGGAACGCGGGTGCATGTCACGATCGGCACCGAACGGACCGGGTACGGGCGGCCCCATTTCTCGGCCGACTTCATCTTCGGGCTGGACGAATCACTGCCGGAGTTCGAGAAGGAGTTGCCGCGACCTGTGCTCGACATCGATCCGTTGGACGACCTCTACTCGTGGTTGCTGTTCCAGGAGGGCGATTTCCGCCGACTCGAAGAGATCTCGAGCCTCGATTCCGAGCACATTCTCTTCAGTGCTATTTCGCGAGCCGACCGTAAGCAGCATCTCCTCGGTGATCCGTATTTCCTCGATTCCCTGCTCCAATCGGGCCAGATCATGGTTCCGCGGGAGATCTGCCTTCCGGTCAACATTGCGCGAATCGACATGTACGACGGACGATTCGAGGCTCGTTCGTTCACCGCGTACGCCTACGACAAGGTGCAGACAGAGACCCACATGCAAGCCGACGTGGCGGTGGTGAAGGACGGACGAGTGGTGATGCAGCTCGAGGGATATCGCTCCCAGATTCTCTCCCACGACGAAAGCCGTCCTACGGCTGAGGAAATCGCGGATCCGACTGCGCGCGACGCACAGATCATTCTCGACAAGCTCGCGCAACACAGCCGGGCGTTGGGAGTGAAGAGCCCGCGGGTTGTGGTCGCGCACACCCCGGGGATTCACGAGTTGACCAAGTCGGAACGCCACGAGCAGGAGAAACCGATCGCCGAGGCGGCCGTGAACATTCATCTCGATGAGGATGTGGTGATCAAATGAGTAATGCCTTTGCCATCGAATGGCAGGAAACCGGAAAGCCCGTCGTTGTCGGTGATATTCCGCCCTCTGTGGATGTCTCGCTCTCGCACGACGGCAGCAAGTCACTCAGTTCGGCCGGCGACTGGCCTCAGGGGTGTGACATCGAACCGATTCGCTCCCGAACCGTCGTGCAGTGGAAGGCGCTTCTGGGTTCGGCGCGGATTCCGCTGCTCGACGAGTTGATCGCAGGCGGCGAATCACTCGATCGTGCGGGAACCAGGCTGTGGGCGGCGGCCGAGGCGATCCGAAAGGCCACGGGGCAGATGTCGGTTTCTCTGGCGATGGGCGCCAGGGAGGACGACGCAGTGACCTTCCGCGGCGGCGCAGAGGGAAGCGTGGTGGTTCTGACCTTTCCGGCTCTGTTGACGGACAACGAGGAGCGGATTCTCGCTTTCGTGACCGATGAGGCGGATGCCGAAGAGCGTGTTTCGGACGAGGCGGATGCCGAAGAGTCGGCGCAGGACCCGGCACCACAGTTCGACACCGGCCCGTTGTCGGCGAAGTCTCTCGCGCAGTTCGATCCGATGGCCTACGGCTCCGACGTGCATGTGGTGGCTCGGAGCGGCTACCCGGCGGTGTCGATCCGGTTCCCCGTCGGGTTCCGGGACGCGTGCAACGTCGGTGGATCAGTGGGGTTCGCGAGCTTCGCGCTGTGGTTGGGCGCTTTGCGAGAGAGGGGAACCGGACCGATCTCGAAGCAGATCGTGGAGGACATGGCGACGGGTCGTTGGGGCATGGTGACCAACAACTCCGAGGTGTTCATCGATGCGAACCTGTACACCGACGACATTGTCGAGGGGACCATCTGGATCACCGAGCTCACCGGTCCGGATCGGGCAACCACCAATCTGCATGTCGAATGGTGCCGGGTCGACGGCGAGACGCGCACACACATCGGATGGAGTGCGATGCAGACGACGTGGGTGGAAATCCTCTCCCACGGTGTGGTGGCGGCACGGCCGATGCCGCAGTACTTCCACGATTTCATCGAGCCGATGACGATTCCGACGGGGGCGAAGAACATCGCTGTCCCCACACAACCGAAGGACGTCGATCGTGGTTCCTTGATCCGCTCGGCTCCGATGGTGCCGCGCAATCCGTACCTGCTCGAATCCGAGGTGTTCTCGACGACGATGCAGGACGGAAACGTCGTGGGCAACATCTACTTCGGCAACTATTACATCTGGCAGTCGAGGGTTCGGGACAAGTTCCTCGCCCGTTCTCAGCGTGAGGCCATGGCGGCCAGAGGCGCTCTCGGGGAACTGCGTTGTGTGCACACCAGGGTTGAGCATCTGCGCGAGGTCATGCCGTTCGACGACGTCCTGGTCACGATGTCCTTGGCTGCCCTCTACGAGAGGGGGATCGACCTCGAGTTCGAGTACTTCAAGGTCAATCAGGACGGATCACGGGAGAAGCTCGCGATCGCTCGGCACAGAACTGTCTGGACGATGCCGGGCGCTCCGGGAGAACTGGAAATCTCTCCGCCGTCGAAACTTCCGCAGTCACTGATCGATTCGGTGCTGGAGGCGATCGACGGAAAGTAGACGGGGGATTTTCCGAGATCGAAGTGGAGAGACGGGTTGCGTTTTCCTTGCCGGAGAACGCAACCCGTTTCGATGGGGAGGGGTATGTATGGGTATCGGGGTTTCGAGAAGGTCGGTTCTGAAGGGGTCGGCAGTCGGCACGGTGGCGGTTGCATTGGGTGCAAAGGCAAGTGCTGTTCCAACCGGGAGCGCGGACATCGAGTCGCCGTTGATTTTTCATTCGCCGGAGTTCGAGCCGTTTTGTGACGAACTACCCTCGTTGTCGACGCTTTCCGGAAACGAGATCACGCTGACAGCGCAAGTGGGGCAACATGCCTTTCATCGGGACTTTCCATCGTCCCCGGCACTGTCGTACCGCAGCGGAGAGATCGGTGGCGGTTATCTGGGCCCGACCGTCGAGGCGCATTCCGGCGAGCCGATCATGTTGACGTTCGAGAACGATCTGACCGGACATCCGTTGGCAGCGGACATGGATATGACGCTGCACGGAATGCAGGCCGACTTTCGTGCGAAACCGCCGACGTCGTTGCACTTGCACGGTGGAGTCACTTCACCTGAGAGCGACGGCCACCCGGAACTGCTGGTGATGCCGGGACAGGCTGCGATGCATCACTTTTCGCACGGCCAGGAAGCCGCCCACCTCTGGTATCACGATCACGCGATGGGCATCACCCGGCTCAACGTCTACGCCGGTCTGATCGGCAACTATCTGATCAGGGATGAATTCGACACCGGCAAACTGGGAAATCCGTTGGGGTTGCCGGCCGAGGAATTCGAGATCCCGTTGATCCTGCAGGAGAAGATCTTCACGCCGACAGGCGCCCAGAACGGCCGATCCACCATCTTGATCCCGGAAGGATCGTGGGAAGGCGGCACGGTGGGCGACGTCGGCTTGGTCAACGGCAAGGTGTGGCCGGAACTGTCTGTGGCTCGGGGCCTTTACCGCTTCCGCATCGTCAATGCGTCGTCGGCAAGTGTGTGGAATCTTCACTTCTCGAACATGATGACGTTCTGGGTCATCGGCAACGACGCCGGAATGCTCGACGCACCCGTCGCGGTCAATGCCTTCCGCTGCGCACCGGGGGAGCGGTACGACCTCCTCGTCGATTTCACCGGACTGTCGGAGGGTTCGACGGTGGAGCTCCGCAACGACGAGGCGCCCCCGCTGCCCGCTGCTGTCATCGGTGAAGTGACTATGCCGCTGTTCTGCCGGTTCCGCGGCGACTCCAGGCGCGGATTCACCGGTGGTGTTCCGTCGCAACTGCGCGGTGGGCGCCGACAACGTGACGTTCTCGCCCCGTTGGAGCAGCCGACGGTAATTCGCACGGTGACAGTGAGCCAGCAACTGGAACTGCGGAATCCACCGGCTCAGATGACGCTGAACAACCTGACGTTCAGCACCACGGACGTCGAGAGGCCGCGGCAAGGCACCGTCGAGCAGTGGAACATCGTCAACACCACGCCGGACCCGCATCCGATACACCTGCACCTGGTGAATTTCCGGATTCTCGGCAGGACACCGATGCGGACGCTGGAGTACTTGATCCGCCATCCGCAGCCGGTGATCGGCAACAAGTGGACTCCGTCGCCCGACGGGTTCGAGGCGGGGCCGATAATCGCGCCGGCGCCGTGGGAAGCGGGGATGAAGGACACCGTCAGGGTGGACGGCGGCACTGTCACCCGGATCATCGTGCGATTCCCCACCGAGGATGAGCTGGGTTTCGATCCCGACGCGATGTTCGATCGTCTTCCGAGCGCTGTGATGACGGGCGGTGGGATGGCGGGCGGTGGGATGACGGGCGGTGGGATGACGGGCGGTGATCAGGCGCATCAGGGAAACGGGCACCACGGCATGAGCAACCACGACGCGAGTAACACCGGTCGGCTCCAGGGATACGTGTGGCATTGCCATCTACTCGATCACGAAGATCACGACATGATGTTGCCGTATCGCATCGTGCCGTGAGTGCTTCCGGGGGCGCTCTCGAAATGAACCGAAGCGGGCGGGCGTTCGCGCGTCGGATCACCTCGGTCACCTAGCAGGATCGCTTCGGTCCTTCCCATGAATTTGGAACACGTTCTACAGTGAAAGGGCTGAGGTCTGTACCTCGGCCATGCGCCACCACCGAAGGCGGCGCGGACGATCTGCAGACCGGTTCGACGAATTACACGGAAGGAACACCTCACAGTGACCACAGAGGCATTCATTTATGAAGCCATCCGTACCCCGCGAGGCCGCGGCAAGAAGACCGGGTCGTTGCACTCGGTCAAGCCGATCTCGCTGGTCACGGGTCTGATCCAGGAACTGCGCGTGCGCTTTCCCGACCTCGACGAGGATCGGATCTCCGACCTCATCCTGGGCGTCGTCACCCCCGTTGGCGATCAGGGAATGGACATCGCCCGCGTTGCAGTCAACGATGCGGGACTGCCGGACACCGTCGGCGGCGTTCAGCTCAACCGTTTCTGCGCTTCCGGCCTCGAAGCCGTCAACATGGCAGCTCAGAAGGTTCGGTCCGGCTGGGACGAACTGGTGATCGCCGGTGGCGTCGAGTCGATGTCCCGCGTTCCGATGGGATCCGACGGTGGACCGTGGGCGCTCGACCCCGCCACCAACTACGACAACTACTTCGTGCCGCAGGGCGTCGGCGCAGACCTCATCGCCACCATCGAGGGCTTCTCGCGTGACGACGTCGATGCATACGCCGTGCGCTCGCAGGACCTCGCCGCCAAGGCGTGGACCGGCGGATACTTCGCCAAGTCGGTAGTGCCGGTCAAGGACATCAACGGCATCACCATCCTCGACAACGACGAGCACATGCGTCCGGGCACCACGGCCGAGAACCTTGCCGGCCTGGCTTCCGCGTTCGGTGTGATCGGTGAAATCGGCGGATTCGACGCCGTATCGCTGCAGAAGTACCACTGGGTCGAGAAGATCAACCACGTTCACCACGGCGGCAACAGCTCGGGAATCGTCGACGGCGCTGCCCTCGTGCTCGTCGGTAGCGAGCAGGCCGGCAAGGACATGGGTCTGACGCCGCGCGCTCGCGTCGTCGCCACCGCCACCAGCGGCGCCGACTCCACCATCATGCTCACCGGCCCGACGCCGGCGTCGAAGAAGGTTCTGGCAGCTGCCGGCCTGACGGTCGACGACATCGACCTCTTCGAGATCAACGAGGCATTCGCTTCCGTCGTCCTGAAGTTCCAGAAGGACCTGAACATCCCGGACGAGAAGCTCAACGTCAACGGTGGCGCGATCGCCATGGGTCACCCGCTCGGTGCAACCGGCGCGATGATCACCGGAACGATGGTCGACGAGCTCGAGCGTCGTGGCGGCAAGCGCGCCCTCATCACCCTGTGCATCGGCGGCGGTATGGGCGTTGCCACCATCATCGAGCGCGTCTGACGCGGCGTCCGTCCTTCCAACGAGGCTTACCAGGAGTCAAGCAAAGTGACTGATCAGAACATCATCAACTGGGACCAGGACGCCGACGGCATCGTCGTGCTCACCATCAACGATCCCAACCAGGGCGCAAACACCATGAACGACGCGTACATCGCGTCGATGAAGGCCACCGTCGACCGTCTGGTCGCCGAGAAGGACTCCATCACCGGTGCCGTCATCACCTCAGGCAAGAAGACCTTCTTCGCCGGTGGCGACCTCAAGAACATGATCAAGGTCGGCCCCGAGCAGGCCGAGGAGATCTACAACCACAGCGTCGAGATCAAGGCAGACCTGCGTCGCCTCGAAACTCTCGGCAAGCCGGTAGTCGCCGCCATCAACGGTGCGGCGCTCGGCGGCGGCCTCGAGATCGCTCTCGCGACCCACCACCGCATCGCGGCAGACGTCAAGGGCGTCAAGATCGGCCTGCCCGAGGTCACCCTCGGCCTGCTGCCCGGCGGCGGCGGCGTCGTGCGCACCGTGCGGATGCTCGGTCTGCAGAACGCGCTCATGGGCGTCCTGCTCCAGGGGCAGCAGCGTGGACCCGTTCAGGCCAAGGAAGTCGGCCTCATCGACGAGGTCGTCGGCTCGGTGGAAGAACTGGTTCCGGCTGCGAAGGCATGGATCAAGGCCAACCCCGAAGGCGGCGTTCAGCCGTGGGATGTCAAGGGCTACAAGATCCCTGGCGGAACCCCGTCCACCCCGGCATTCGCTGCCAACCTTCCGGCGTTCCCCGCGAACCTGCGTAAGCAGCTCAAGGGTGCTCCGATGCCGGCTCCGCGCGCCATCATGGCCGCAGCCGTCGAAGGCTCGCAGGTCGACATCGACAACGCGCTCCTCATCGAGGCTCGCTACTTCACCTCGCTGGTGACCGGCCGCGTCGCGAAGAACATGATTCAGGCGTTCTTCTTCGACCTGCAGTCGATCAACGGCGGCGGTTCACGTCCGGCAGGCATCGAGAAGTCCACCATCAAGAAGGTCGGCGTCCTCGGCGCGGGCATGATGGGCGCGGGCATCGCGTACGTCTCCGCGAAGGCCGGCTTCGACGTCGTCCTCAAGGACGTCAGCATCGAGGCTGCCAACAAGGGCAAGGCGTACGCCGAAGGCATTGAGGCCAAGGCACTCTCGCGCGGCAAGACCACGCAGGAGAAGTCCGACGCACTCCTCGCCAAGATCACCCCGACGGCTGACCCGGCAGATTTCGCCGGCGTCGACTTCGTCATCGAAGCGGTCTTCGAGAGTCAGGAACTCAAGCACAAGGTGTTCCAGGAGATCGAGGACATCGTCGATCCCAAGGCACTGCTGGGCTCGAACACCTCGACGCTGCCCATCACGGGTCTCGCCACCGGCGTGAAGCGTCAGGAAGACTTCATCGGCATCCACTTCTTCTCGCCCGTCGACAAGATGCCGCTGGTGGAGATCATCCGCGGTGAGAAGACTTCCGACGAGACTCTGGCTCGCGTGTTCGACTATGTCCAGGCGATCCGCAAGACGCCGATCGTGGTCAACGACTCGCGTGGCTTCTTCACCTCGCGTGTCATCGGAACCTTCATCAACGAGGCCATCGGCATGCTCGCCGAGGGCGTCGAGCCTGCCACCATCGAGCAGGCCGGTATGCAGGCCGGTTACCCGGCTGCGCCGCTTCAGCTTTCGGATGAGCTCAACCTCACCCTCATGCAGAAGATCCGCAAGGAATCTGCCGACGCCGCCAAGGCCGAGGGCAAGGAACTGCCGGCAGATCCGGCCGGCGAGGTCATCAACACCCTCGTCGAGAAGTTCGATCGTAAGGGCAAGCTCGGTGGAGCGGGCTTCTACGATTACGCCGAGGGCAAGCGCACCGGCCTGTGGTCCGGACTCCGCGAGAACTTCAACTCCGGAACCTCCGATGCTCCGATCCAGGACCTCATCGACCGCATGCTGTTCATCGAGGCGATCGAGACGCAGAAGTGCTTCGACGAGAACGTCCTGATCACCACGGCGGACGCCAACATCGGCTCCATCATGGGCATCGGATTCCCGGCCTGGACCGGTGGCGTTCACCAGTTCATCGTCGGATACGAGGGCGGCACGGCCGGCTTCGTCGCTCGCGCAAAGGAACTCGCTGCGCAGTACGGCCCGCGGTTCACCCCGCCGGCTTCGCTAGGGGCATAGCCCCCGTGCGCGGTTAGGGAGTCTCAACACTTCCTAACCGCGCACAGCTTTATCCACAGGTTGGTTTTCTCGGCGAATTCCTTCTGTATGTATTTGCAGGCTCGTCGTATGCCTTCACATACAGAAATCGATGCATTGCAGACCGTCGTCGATGCTCAGCACGGACTGGTCACTCACACCCAACTTCACACCATCGGATTTCCTCGCTCTCGCGTGAAACAACGAGTTGAGGTCGGACGCTGGCAAACTGTTCTTCGCGGCGTCTACTCCGTCACCACGGGCCCATTGACCAGGTATGCCGTACTCGAGGCCGCGCTCTTGTACGGTGGCGGGTCGTCGATGCTCAGCCATCACACCGCCGCTGAGGAATGGTCGATGCGTCGGCCGGACAACACTGCACCCGTACATATCACCGTTCCGTACGGGAAGTCTGCAATCTCTCAGGCCGCCACTTTCGTTCGTGGCCTCGGCGCCGACCGACATCCATCACCCCTGATCGGCACTGTCCTCCATCCCGGCGTTGTGGTCCACCGTTCGAGGGCTCATCGTCACATCGGCGTCGACGCGCAGATGCCGCGCACCGGCAAGGCTGATACAGCACTCGATCTGGCCGTCGCAGAACCGACTCCGCGCGAGGCCTATGTCAGCCTCATCACCACAGTCACCAACGGCCGCATCCGCTTGACGGACATCCGCCGACGCATGGAGGAGCGCTCACCCCGTAGATACCGGAAGGCCCTCGAAAGTGCGGTGAAGCTTTTGGCAGACGGGGTGCAATCGACTCTCGAATATCACTATGCGGTGGATGTGGAGCAAGCACACGGGTTGCCCGCGGCCAGACGCCAATCACCGGTTCGCGTCGACGGTCGCACGCTGTACGAGGATTGTGATTACAGCGAAGTCAGTGTGCCGCTGATCGTGCGTCTCGACGGTCGGTGGGCGCATTCCATGGCCGAGGTGGCATTCCGTGATCGCCGTCGTGACAACGCGGCAGAGCTGGCGCGTCGTCCGCGGTTGGTCTACGGATTCGACGAGGTGATGAAGACCCCGTGCCAGGTTGCGCACGAGGTGGAGATGGTCTTGCGGCGGGGAGGTTGGGAGAGAAGAGGGGAGAACCCCTGCGGGGCCTGTGAGTGGTTAAGGAGTGCAGAGACTCCTTAACCACTCACAGGGAGCGGAGCTCCCTAGGCCTTCCACCACGGGCGAAGCGGCACATGCGCCTCACCCTTGGGGCCTAGCTTGACGGCCAGAACCTGGTGCAGCTGAACGACATTGCGCTCGAACCCGAGTCGTGAGCCGGCCATGTACAGGCCCCAGACGCGTGCGGTTCCCTCGCCGACCTCGGCGACGCAGGCGTCCCAGTTGTCGACGAGGTTCTGGCACCATCCGGCGAGCGTCAGTGCGTAGTGCTCGCGCAGGTTCTCCTCGTGGCGCACCTCGAGACCGACGTTCTGGATCTCGGAGATGATGCGACCCGAACCGGTGAGCTCCCCGTCGGGGAAGACGTACCGGTCGATGAATCCGCCTGCCTTGGCACTGCTTCGGTTGTCCGGACGGGTGATGCAGTGGTTGAGCAGGCGCCCACCTTCACGCAGCTTGCCCTTGAGGAACTCGAAGTACGCCGGGTAGTTTCCGACGCCGATGTGCTCGGTCAGGCCGATGGAGGACACTGCGTCGAATCCGGTTTCGGCCACGTCGCGGTAGTCGGAGAAACGGACCTGGGCGAGATCGGCGAGGCCCTCGTCCTCGATGGCCTTCTGTGCCCAATCCGCTTGCTCGCGTGAGAGAGTCACGCCGATCACCTTGACGCCGCGTCGGGCCGCGTAGCGAACCATCGAGCCCCAGCCGCAACCGATGTCGAGAAGTCGATCACCCTTCTGGAGTCCGAGCTTCTCGAACACCAGGCGGTACTTGTTCTCCTGGGCTTCTTCGAGCGTCTGTTCCGCATTGTCGTAGGCGGCACAGGTGTACGTCATGGACGGGCCGAGGACGTACTCGTAGAAGGTGTTGGAGACGTCGTAATGGTGATGGATGACTTCGGCGTCACGAGTCTTGGAGTGACGCAGTCCTTCTGCGACGCGACGCCAGCGAGGAAGGTGTTCCTGGGGCGGCGGGGCGATGGGCCGCAACAGATCCCAGCCAAGTGAGCGGGTGATGCTGGCGAGTGTCAGTGCCGACGGGCGCTTGAGGTGGAGTTCGTCACCCATGATGCGCAGGATCTCGTACGGATCACCGGGGTGAACACCCTCGGCTTCGAGATCGCCGGAGACGTACGCGCGGGCCATGCCGAGATCGCCGGGCGCCGTTGCGAGATAAGTGGTTCCGCGAGTCGACTTGAGGTGCAGTCCGTAGTCGGCATCTTCGGGGCCGGCGGTGCTGCCGTCGTACGCGGTGA
The DNA here is from genome assembly GCF_030056745.1 of Rhodococcus sp. IEGM 1406. Taxonomy (NCBI): domain Bacteria; kingdom Bacillati; phylum Actinomycetota; class Actinomycetes; order Mycobacteriales; family Nocardiaceae; genus Rhodococcus; species Rhodococcus sp. IEGM 1406. Next base: position 192,290 of record NZ_JASHKO010000006.1, read on the forward strand.
ATCGAAGCGGCAGCATGCCGTCGGAAAGCGTCTCGAGAATCTCGGCAATAGAGAGCTTGTCCTGGCTTTTGGAGTCTTTGAACGTGGTCATTTACGTTGCACCGCCTTAGAGAATAGATCCAATAAACGGGATTTCGGGTCGTAGCGTTCCTTGAGTCCGATGTACCGGTCGCCGCCGTAGTACAGCTCCTCGAAGTCTTCCTTCGAGTAGTAGGAGTCGGAGTAGAGCGATTTGTGTCCGTCGAAATCGCTGACCTTTTCTTCGATCAGTCGATTTGCTGCCCCCTCGCGCTCGCCGGGAACGATCGGCACCGAAGACCAGAAGCCGATGTTGACGTAGGTGCGCTTGGGTTCGAGGGGGTAGAGGGGCCACGGCCGAGAAGCTGAGGCAGCGGCCGGGCTGGGCTCACGAAGACGCAACGGGCACAACCACAGTGGTTCGATCGGAATTTCCTCGAGGAACCACGAGACGAAGTCCGCGGTTCGTTCGATGGGTACCTCGACGTCCTGGACGACGCGTTCGCGCGGGGGCTTGCCCTTGCGCTTTTCGAGGCGATCTCCGATGTCGTACTTGTGGTCGAGGGCGATCAGCTTCCAGTAGAAGCTGCTGCGCAGGTACTGCTTGGGCCAGAAGCGTCGAATCTTCGGGTTCTGTGCACCGAAAGCCCGTGAGCACCAGAACCAGTCGGTGTCCCAGCGCCACAGGTAGTCCCGAATGGTCAAGCGATCCGTCTTGGGCTGTGTGAGTGACGGATGCTGGATCGACCGGTAGAAGATGTCCTGGTCGGTGTAATCGCTGACCGGGCCTTCCTCGTCGGTTTGTACGCCGAGTGTGAGGTAGCTCTCGGAATCGGTGAAGACCACCCCGTCGAGATAGTCGACGGCGATCCCGTCGTACTCGCGCTCGGTGACGATGCGATCCATCGTTTCTTCGAGCTTCTTCAACGAATCGAAGCGCACGTGACGCAGGGCGACGTACTTTTTGACGGGTTCGAGTGCGATCTTCAATCGCGTCGAATAGCCAAGTGTGCCGTAGGAATTGGGGAAACCGAAGAACAGTTCGGCGTGTTCGCCGTCCGGCGTTGCGGTGATGATCTCGCCGCTGCCGGTCAGTACGTCGATTTCGAGCACCGACTCGTGTGGCAGGCCGTTGCGGAACGAGGTGGACTCGATGCCCAGGCCCGTCACCGCACCGCCCAGGGTGATGGTCTTGAGTTGAGGTACGACCAGTGGCGCCAGACCGTAGGGCAGCGTCGCGTCGACGAGGTCTTCGTAGGTGCACATGCCGGCGACGTCGGCTGTGTGCGCCTGCGCATCGACGGCGATGACACCTGCCAGACCGCTGACGTCGAGGCCGGGGGCCGACGTCTTGGCGCGAGCGCGGAACAGATTGGATGTCTTCTTTGCCAGGCGTACAGAAGCATCGGCGGGAATGGCGCGGTATGACGCGAGTAGGCGTTCGACGCCTTCTCTGTGCTGCTCGAACCCCATTTCACGCGCAGCATCGGAACCCGGGCCTTGCTTTGTCCGGATTCGATCTAACTTCTGAACTACCCCATTGAACGAGAGAGTCACACCCTGACGCTATCGGTAGTTGCGTGTGCAAGCTATCCGGAGGGGTATTAATGCCCGAATTTGATCGAGTTGTTGCAATCGAACTCGGTAAATGCTCCGAGTGGTGAACCAGCTCACACGGAATGGGTAGATGGTCGAGATACCCGGGCGCAGCAGGCAGTATGGAAAGGAATATCTGCGCAGTTCGAGGTGCGGATTCGGGTAGTCATTCGCGGTATCGAGCCGCGTTGGTCGAGCAAGGAGACGTAGGGCATATGGGTCAGGTCAATGCAATGAGTTCGATAGTCGTCACAGCAGCACCCGACAAGGTGCTCGCGGCGCTCGCGGACTACGAGACGGTTCGCCCGCGGATCCTGTCCGAGCAGTACCTCGACTACAAGGTCGTCGAAGGCGGCCAGGGTGACGGCACCGTCGCGCAGTGGACGCTGAAGGCGACGGAAAAGCGCTCGCGCAACGTCAAGGCCACCGTTACGGTCGACGGCAACGTCATCACCGAGAAGGACGCGAACTCCAGCCTCGTCACCACCTGGACCGTTGCCCCCAACGGCACCGGAACGACGGTGACGACGCTCACCCAGTGGCAGGGTGCCACCGGTATCGGCGGATTCTTCGAGCGCACGTTCGCCCCGAAGGGTCTGCAGCGCATCCAGGCCCAGGTCCTGGACAACCTCAAGCGCGAACTCGTCTAACTGATCCTGCATCACCGAGATGGCGTCGTACCTTCACCGGTACGGCGCCTTCTTTCATGGGCCGGTAATGATCCGCCCCAATTCGGTGAGTGCGGGGTTTCCGCTTTCCCAGTAGTCGCTGTGAACTCCGAACCCAGGCTGCCCGGGTGATCCGGCGAATATCTGCGCGCCGAATTCCGGATCCGACGGGTCGAACCCGTGGACTCCGAGGATCTTGGGGATCAATTGGACCGGATCCCAGAAGGCCGTCGTCGAATGAACATGGCGCGCCACCTCGTCCGAGTCGACGCCGTCCAGGCTCAGTTCGTTCACGCGCTCGGCATCGACGCCCGGGCTTGCGACAAAAACCAGTTCGTCGACGTCGAGAGAAGCGCCACGGGTAGTCGCAGCACCGACGACGGTGCTGCCGTAGGAATGACCGATCACCACGTTGTGCGACGGCTGACCGTCATGCGAGGTTCGTAACCCGTCCTGGAAGCTGTCCAGCCTCGGTGCCGCGGAGTTGGCGTGCTGATCCGAGGCTGCATCGGGAATGCCTGGGGGAGCGTCGTATCCGGACCACAGGATCACTGATGTGGCTTCCGTTGGCGCCGCCCTCACCGCCGAGTCGTACATGGCCTTGGTTCGTTGCAGATCTCCGCCGACGCCCGACAGCCCGGAGCCGGTTCCGGGAACCAGTGTTGCGACGTTGTCGGCGGCATCGGGATTACCGACTGCCACTACGGCGTGCCCATCCGTGACCGAGAGAAGGAACGTGTCCGGTCGCAGTTCGCCGCGCACGGCCGTGTATCCGGCAGCTACCGTTCGATCCGGCAACTGCTCGAGCGCAGAGAGGTACCGCCGGTTGTAGTAGTCCCGGTCTAGAGCGGGAAGGCCGTCGCGGCTACCGATGGACGGATCCCACCTCGCCAACGCGTCTTTCTCGTTGGGAGTGAGCGATTCCCACAGTCGGTGTAGCTCCGTTGGTGTCCCGGGGAGTGTCGACCTCCCATCGATGATGTCGACGACAGTGCGGTTGAGGCGATCAGTCTGATTGCCAAGGAGTGATCCGATCTCCCGGAATGCCTCACCCAGAGCAGTCGCGGCCCGGTTTTCTTCATCGTCGAGTGCCGTCAATGCAGTGGAGATCCTCTGCTGAAAAATCTCTGCAGCCGTGGCGTTTTCGGAATCTTGCATGACGTCGGCCAGATTCCACGGCTGCTTCGTCTCAGGCGCCGATACAGCTCCACTGTCTGACACCGTCAAGCCGTGTTCGAGAGTCGCCTCCTCGACCAGGTCCAGAACTGATTTTCGCGCTGCACCGATCGTATTGGCTGCTCTGCCATATAGATCCGCAACTATGCGAACAGCAATCGACAGCCGCGACGAGGAAAGCGAGATGCCAGACCACTGCACTGCCGCCGCGCTCGACGCTTGTCCCTGCCAGAATTCGCGGACGCCGTCGATGCTGCGTCCGGCGTCATTGCCGAGAGCTTCGATCTGCCGGTCGATGTCGATCAGTTCCGAAGCGCTCGTGCGCAATTTCTCCGGTGACCACGTTCGAAGCTGAGAGATGGTGGACTGCATCAGTAGGTTCCGCGCAGTTCGGACACCACTTCGCCCTCGGCAGCGTCGTACAGACGTGCTGCGGCAGCGGTTCCCGACGCCATGAGTCCCAATTGCGTAGCCAGGTACCGGTACGCGTCGGCGATGACTCCGGCATTCCCAGTCGACACAGCCGCGACAGCGGACGAGGTCAGGGCCGCCGCGGCTTCGAAAATCGGTCCGGCGGAATCGATCCCCGAGATCTGATCCGCAATTCGAGACAGATCAGCTGAAAGTTGCTGCAGAGCAGCGAAATCTACCTGAAGTATCGGCCCCATGGCAGAACCGTATCCAGGTGAGCTGGCTAGCGGGACGGTGCCGAGTTTCCTGTGGACAATCGGGATTTCTCCACAGTAGCGAGGTCAGGGGGTTGTCAGGAAGGCGGTGACTCCGCTGGTGACGGCGGTTGCGTACTCCTGCTGACCGTCCGGGCTCGTCATGCGCGCTGCCTCGTCGGCATTTCGCATGTTGCCGAGTTCGACCAGAATCGACGGCCGCTGCGACAGATTGAGACCCGTCAGATCGGCGCGTGGCGCCAACCCGTCGTCACCGATGTAGGTCGACGGGGTGAGCCCGGCGGTGACGAGTGAGTCGCGCATGGTTTCGGCAAAGGCGACGGACGGGCCGGCCTGCACCGTATTCAGCGGGGGCGCGGAGTAGCAGACGTGGAAGCCCTCGGCCCCGGCCGCTGCGCCGTCCGCGTGAATGCTCACCACTACGTCGGCGCCGGAGGAATTGGCGGCTTCGGCACGTGCGTCGACGCATGATCCGACGCTGACGTCATCGGGTCGACTCAGGACGACAGTTGCGCCTTGTCCTTCGAGCTCGCTCTTGACCAGGCTCGCGACTTCCCAGTTGAAGGTGTGCTCGGGGAACCCGGCATCGGTGTTGGTGCCGGTGGTCTGGCAGTTCTTGGTGCCGCCGCGGCCCGTGGGGACCTGGGTGTTGATGCTGTCGTCGTTCGCCCCGCTGTGCCCGGGATCGAGGAAGACGACCTTGCCGGTGAGTGCAGCGGGGACGCCAGCGGCCACAGTGCTGAGCGGAGACACCTCGACCGAAGTCGTGGCCTCGGCAGTCTCGGTCGGAATCGTGCACGCAGCGCTCAGAAGCCCAGCCCCGACCACGGCGATCAGGGCAGTGGAGCGGAACACACGTGATGCCATGTTTGACCTACCTGACGGTTTTACGGTGTCTGACTGGTTCCGGCGCACCCGCTCACGGTAGCGCGCACCGACTACGCTGGTGGGGATAACTCTGTAGAAAGGACCGCTCGTGCAACCAGGTGGAGCACCCGACATGTCTGCTCTGTTGGCTCAGGCTCAGCAGATGCAGCAGCAATTGATGGCGGCGCAGCAGGAAATGGCTCAGGCCGAAGTGACCGGTCAGGCCGGTGGCGGACTGGTTGTCGCCACGGTCAAGGGCACCGGCGAGGTTGTTGGTCTGCAGATCGATCCCAAGGTCGTCGACCCTGAAGACGTCGAGACGCTGCAGGATCTGGTGATCGGCGCGATCGAGGACGCTTCGCGCAAAGCACAGGAAGTCGCTGCTGAGAAGCTCGGCCCGTTGGCCGGCGGACTCGGCGGAGGCCTTCCCGGTCTCCCCGGCTTCTAGAAACGAGAACGCGTGTACGAAGGTCCGGTTCAGGATCTGATCGACGAACTCGGGAAGCTTCCCGGAGTCGGGCCGAAGAGCGCTCAACGCATCGCTTTTCACCTGCTCTCCGTGGAGCCTCCCGAGATCGACCGTTTGAAAAATGCATTGCAGCGCATCCGTGACGGCGTTCAGTTCTGCACGGTGTGCGGAACTGTGTCCGATCAGGAGAAGTGCCGCATCTGCGCCGACGCACGTCGCGATCGCACGGTGATCTGCGTCGTGGAGGAACCGAAGGACGTCCAGGCTGTCGAGCGAACCCGTGAGTTCAAGGGTCGCTATCACGTGCTCGGCGGTGCGCTCAATCCGCTCTCGGGGATCGGGCCGGACCAGTTGCGCATCCGGGAGTTGTTGGCTCGCATCGCAAATCAGGAGGACGGCGTCGACGTGTCCGAGGTCATCATCGCCACCGACCCCAACACGGAGGGTGAGGCGACAGCTACCTATCTCGTTCGCATGATGCGAGACATTCCGGGGCTGACGGTGTCTCGGTTGGCTTCGGGTCTTCCGATGGGTGGCGATCTCGAATTCGCAGACGAGTTGACGCTGGGTCGGGCATTGTCCGGCCGTCGTGAATTGTCGCGGAACGCTTGATGAGCGGCACGGAGCAAGGTCAGCAGGTGCGTCGTACGTCCGAGCAGACGCGTGCGCAGATCATCGCGTCGGCCGGGAAAGCATTCGCGACTCGGCCGTACCGCGAAATCACGCTCAAGGACATCGCCGAAGACGCAGGCGTCAGCGCACCTCTGATCATCAAGTACTTCGGTTCCAAAGAGCAGTTGTACGACGAGTTGGTCGACTTCCGGGCAGCAGCGGTCACGGTCTTCGACGCCCCGAACGACTCGCTCGGCGAGCGCATGGTCTCGCTGTTCACCAAGCCGTTGGAGTCGTACAAGCCGCTGTCCATGAGCTTGTTGTTCATGAGCGGCGTCAGTGAAGAGAGCAACCGCAAGCTGCGCGAGAACTATTCGACGCAGATGATCGACACCCTCGCCGCTCGCCTGTCCGGCCCCGACGCGAGATTGCGCGCGGAACTGGCGATGTCGATGGTGGTCGGAGTGGCGATCATGCGCCGACGGATGATGGCCGGCCATGCCACCGGCACCCAGGACGAAGTGGTTGCGCTGTACGCACCACTTGTCCAAAAGCTGCTCGACGGGTGAGCGGCATCACAATTCTTGCTTGGTAAATATCCGTTCACCTAATGTAGGTGAACGGATATTTACCTAGTGGGAACAGGCGGTGTGGGGTGACGACGCTCGACCGTCCGCCGGGCACGCCTGCAGCCACCACCCCCGACGCGAGTCTCGCGCAGCCGCGCTCCCGCTTCCTCTTTCCCATCGTTGTCGCCGCCGCCGTGTTCCAGGCTGTTCTGCAGACGGTCATCGTTCCACTGCTGCCGGAGTTGCCGCACTTCACAGGCGCTGGACGCACGGCCGTGTCCTGGCTGGTGACCGTAACGCTGCTGGTCGGCGCCGTCGTCACTCCCATCTTCGGCCGGCTCGCCGACATGTTCGGCAAGAAGAAGATGCTTCTGGTTGCCTTCTCGATGATGACTCTCGGCTCGATGTTGTGTGCGCTGTCGTCGGACATCGCTGTCCTCATCTTCGCGAGAGCGTTGCAGGGAGCCGGGTCGGCGGTCATCCCCATCGGAATCTCCATGCTGCGTGACGAATTGCCACGCAACAAGGTCAACGGCGCAGTGGCCATGATGAGTTCGACGCTCGGCGTCGGAACCGCTTTGGGCATACCGTTTTCTGCGATGATCGCGCAGTACTCGAACTGGCACGTCCTGTTCTGGGTAACCACCGCCATCGGGCTGTCCGTGACTCTTGCTGCGGTGCTGTTCATTCGAGAGTCCGAGCCGAATCCGTCGGGAAGATTCGACGGCGTCGGGGCTGTCGGTCTGAGCGCCGCGATGATCGCTCTGCTCGTGCCGATCACTCAGGGATCGAGTTGGGGATGGACCAGCGGAGCGGTGATCTCCATGCTGGCCGCGTCGGCGGTGCTGTTCACGCTCTGGGTAATTCAACAGCGGCGCAACGTCAATCCGCTGGTCGACGTCCGTGCTCTCGTGAAGCGTGCGGTGTTGATCCCGCATCTGGCGGCTCTGCTGGTCGGGTTCGCATTTTTCGGGAACACACTGATCACTACACAACTCCTCCAGGGGATGAAGGGGCCGGGCGCCGGGTACGGCCTGTCGATCATCGCAGCAGCGCTCTGCCAGATTCCGGCGAGTATCGCGATGGTGCTGTTCTCACCGGTTGCGGTGCGGATCACCGACCGCTTCGGTTCACGGACCGCGATGTTGACCGGTGCCGTGTTCCTCGCCGGCGGGTACGGGATTCACGCCGTTGCCGGTAAGCCGCTGTGGGGAGTGGTTGCAGCACTGGGTATCACAGCAGTCGGGACCGCCATCGTCTACAGCACGCTCTCGCTGCTGATTCTGGTTGCCGTGCCTCGTCAGCGACTGGCGGCAGCCAACGGGGTGAACTCACTTCTGCGGACGTCCGGAAGCACGATCTGCAGCGCGACGGTGGCAACGATCCTCGCCGCGTTCGTGATCGGCGGTTCGGAACATTCCACGTCGTGGACCGGATTCTCCGTCGCCTACCTGGTGTGCGCGGGCTGCGCGGTGGTCGTATTCGCGGTGTCGATCCTGTTGCCGCAGGGGCGAACCCCGAAACACGTCGATCTGCCGGATCTCGTCAGGCGACCCTGAATCCCGAGAGGAAGAGTGTGATCATCAGATCCGCGAACTCTTCGGTGGTGTACTTCTGGCGGTCCGGCCAATGCGTGGTCGACCACAGGGTGTCGCGAACCGATCGATAGAAAATCTCCGGGGCCACGTCTTTGCGGAAGATTCCCTGATCGACGCCTTCGGCGATCGCTTTCATCCAGTGCTCGCGGACTTGGCGTGAAGGCCCGTCGACGGATTGCAGGAGATCGTTGTCGCGTAGATACGCCCGATCGTTCTGGTAGATCGCCGTCGGGTGCGGGTGCAGTTCGATGACGACCAGGGTCTCGCGGATCAGGCCGCGTAGGACGTCCTCGGGGTCGTTCGCCGTCTTCTCCACCTGATCGAAGCGGAGTTGAATGTCGGTGATGAAGCCGCGCATGAGCTCGGCGACTATCGCATTCTTCGACTTGAAGTAGTGGTAAAGGCTGCCCGAGAACACTCCAGCGGCGTCGCCGATCTCGCGAACGGTCGTGGTGGCGACACCCTTCCTGGCGAACAGCTCGGCTGAGCTCTCCAGGATCTTCTCCCGACGATCTGGTGATGCCACTGAAATCTCCACTGGTTGTCGGTCCTGCTCAGAGCAGGGTTTCGCGGGTGCCGGGCTGCCGGCGTCGAACGTAGCGCAATCCTGCCTGATGGCTCCGGCTCGAACCAATTCGTCGGTGAGATCGCGTGTTTCCACTTCCGGATTCCTATGCTAGCTTCAAAATCAAGCGCTTGCTCAACTTTCGTTCACGGAGGATTTCAGTGCAGAGCCTGCAGACGCAGTTTCCGAATTTCATCGGCGCAGAGGCCGAACCACCCCGCGTCGCCCGCTACGCCGTCAACGAGGCGATGATCCGCAACTGGGTCGAGGCACACGACGACCGCAACTCGATCTACGTCGACGCCGACGCTGCTCGCAGCACTGGCCGTCGAGACGTCGTCTGCCCACCCGCCATGATCTCGACCTGGGTGATGGCGGGCTACCGCCGCTATCGGCAGGTCCAACAACTTCGCGCCGACGGAGCCTCCGAGGATTTCGCCTATTCACGACTACTCGGGCTGTTGGACGAGGCCGGCTACACGTCCGTAGTCGCGACCAACGTCGAGCAGGAGTATTTCGCGGAGTTGAGTCCCGGAGACCACGTCACCGCATATTTCACCATCGAAGCGATCTCACCGTTCAAACAGACGGCTCTCGGTCACGGGTGCTTCATCACCCTGTTCAAGAAGTACGTGGACCAGGACGGAAAGACGCTGGTCGAAGAGCGCTTTCGATTGCTCAGATTCAAACCAGATACCCAGACAGATACCAAGCCCGAAGCCCAGGAGGTAATCGCATGAGCGAGACTGGCTCCCGCAACACCGCGGTGCCGAGACTCACCGTCACCGACGACAACGATTTCTTCTTCTCCGCGGCCAAAGAGGGTCGCCTCGAGATCCAACGGTGTGCGGATTGCAAGACTCTGCGCCACCCGCCAGCGCCCGCCTGCCCGGAATGCCGCTCGTTCAGTTGGGACACAGTCGAATCCACGCGGCGATGCACGTTGCACAGCTTCACGGTCATTCATCACCCGAAGGATCCTGCCTTCGAGTACCCGCTCGCCGTCGGACTCGTCGATCTCGAAGAAGGCACGCGTCTGGTTGCCGACATCGCGGGCATCGATCACGAGGAACTCGAATTCGGTATGGAACTCGAAGTGGCGTTCTCCGAGCACGCTCACGGCGAGATGCTGCCGCAACTGAGGCGACGGGGATCGGTGCAATGACGAATCTTTTTGATTACGAGGTAGGTTCGACCCTTCCCAGCCTCGAACTGCCGTTGGACCGAACGCTCATCGTCGCCACGGCGATCGCTTCTCAGGATTTCGAGGACGTGCATCACGATCCGGGCAAGGCGCAGGATCGCGGAACTCCCGACATCTTCATGAGCATCAACACCACCAACGGGCTCATCGACCGCTACATCACCGACTGGTCAGGCCCGGGATCGCGAATCGTCAAAACATCACTACGGCTTGGTGTTCCGAGCTTTCCCGGAGACACCATGACGTTCACCGGCAAAGTGATCGACACCGACGGCCGGACGCTCACCGTGACGGTTCTCGGCAAGAACGCTCGCGGAACGCACGTGACAGCCGACGTGACCCTCGAACCGGCGGAAAGGGTAATCGCATGACACGAGGATTTTCGAGGCAAGCCGCCATCGCCGGGATCGGCGCCACCGAGTTCTCCAAGAACTCCGGTCGCAGTGAATGGCAGTTGGCGTGCGAATCCGTGATCGCCGCGCTCGACGACGCTCACATCGAGGCAGAAGAGGTGAACGGATTTGCACTGTTCACCATGGAGAACAATCCCGAGATTGCGGTCGCACGCGCTCTCGGGATCCCGGAACTGACGTTCTTCAGTCGTATTCCACACGGCGGCGGCGGCGCCTGTGCACCGGTTCAACAAGCCGCGCTTGCCGTCTCCAGTGGTGTCGCCGACGTCGTGGTCGTCTACCGTGCCTTCAACGAAAGATCAGGTCACCGATTCGGCGCCGGGCCACCACCCTTTGCGTACAACGCGTCGACGGACCAGGAGTATCGGAACTGGATCAACCCGTACGGGCTTCTGACCCCGGCGCAGCAGGAAGCCTTCCTCGCCAAGCTCTACATGCACAAGTACGGGGCAACCAGCGCCGACTTCGGTCAGATCTCGGTTCTCTCACGCAAGCATGCCGCGAACAACCCGAAGGCCTGGTTCTACGAACGCCCGATCACTATCGAGGATCATCAGAACTCGCGCATGATCGCCGACCCCATCCGTCTGCTCGACTGCTGCCAGGAAAGTGACGGTGGACAGGCGCTGGTCATCGTCAGCGCGGAGCGCGCCCGCGACCTGCCGCACAAACCTGCGATCATCAGCGGTGCTGCGCAAGGTGTAGGTCCACAACAGATTTCGATGAGCAGCTACTACCGCGACGACATCGACAGCATGCCGGAAGTCGAACTCGTGGCGCGCCAACTATGGGACCAGGCCGGTATCGGCCCGGACGACATCGATGCCGCAATTCTCTACGACGCCTTCACTCCGATGGTTCTGCTTCAACTCGAGGAGTACGGATTCTGCGGTCGGGGTGAGGCAAAAGACTTCATCGCCGACGGCAATCTCGAGCTGGACGGTCGCCTGCCGATCAACACCCACGGCGGTCAACTCGGTGAGGGATACATCCACGGCGTCAACGGTATTGCCGAAGGTGTTCGCCTGATCCGCGGTACCTCCACCAACCAACCCACCAAAACTTTGGACAACGTGCTCGTGACCGGCGGCTCTCCCGTCCCGCACAGTGCGCTCGTCCTCTCGGCAGATCGCTGAATCTGCCGCCTATTCGAGAAAGCAGGAACAAGATGAGTGAGCGGATCACCTACGCCAGGGCTACACACGGCGAGGAAGAAATACAGGCGGTTGTCGACGTCTTGCGCAGCGGTCATCAAGGATTGCGCATCGGCAAGAACGTCTTCGAGATGGAAGAACGTATCGCGGCCTTGGCAGGCAAGAAGTTCGGCGTCATGTGCAACTCGGGATCCTCGGGTTTGTACTTGGCAGTCGAGCTGCTCGGACTGCCTACGGGAAGCGAGATCATCACGTCGCCGTTGACGTTCTCCACCGATATCGCACCGATCGTGCGTGCCGGTCTGGTGCCGGTGTTCGTGGACGTGGAACCCAACACGTTCAACGTCGACGTCACCAAGATCGAGGCAATGGTCTCCGAGAAGACCGGTGCCATCCTGATGCCGAACCTCGCCGGCAACTGCCCGGACTGGGACGTCATTCGTGATATCGCTGATCGCCATGGACTCAAGGTGATCGAGGATTCGTGTGACGCGATCGGCGCCACGCTCCGCGGTTCTCCCACCGGGTCTCGGGCGGACATCGTCGTCACCAGTTTCTCGATGGCACACATCATCACGTGCGCGGGAACCGGTGGAATGGTGTGCGTCGACGACGAAGCCAGCCGCGACCAGGCTTTGCTGCTTCGCCGCTGGGGCCGTCGCAGCGAGCCGAATCTGTTCGGTAGTACCAAGTCCGGCCGAGTCTTCCGTGAAGAACTCGACGGCGTCGACTACGACAACGACTTCATCTTCGAGCTCATGTCATGGAACTTCGAGCCCTCCGAACTCGGCGCAGCCTACGGCGTCGTGCAGCTCGACAAGCTGGAAGAGAACTACAAGACGCGTAAGGCAACGTTTGCGGCCTTCACGGCGGCATACGGCGCCCATCCTGAATTCTTCACGACGCCGGTAGAACTCGACGGTCTCGACACGGCGTGGCTGTGTTACCCGGTGATGATCAACGAGAACGCCCCCTTCACGCGCAGCGACCTGCAGGAAGCCATCGAGGCCGACGGTATCGACACACGAACTGTGTGGAGCGGCAACGTCACTCGTCACCCGATGATGAACAACATCGAGTTCCGTCAGCCGGCCGAAGGATTGCCGGAAGCCGACGCGGTCTTTGCCCGAGGAATGACGCTCGGCATGAGTCACGGCCTACGTGACGACGAAGTTACTCGGATTGCGGAGAGCATCAATCGCTTCGCCTCGAAGTTCAAATAGCATGACGAGGCGCTTTGACGGCCGCCGAGCGCTTGTCACCGGTTCCAGTCGCGGAATCGGTGCGGGCGTCGTGGAGCGACTGGCAGCCGAGGGTGCCGACGTCGCCCTCGTGGCTCGGACGCTCGGCACGCATGCAACCCTGCCGGGCAGTCTCGAAGAGACTGCGGCTCGAATTGCCAAGTACGGAACCAAAGTCGAGATAGTTGTCGCAGATCTGACGGACGAGCAGCAGCGCGACACGGTGGTGCCGCTGGCGATCGAGAAGCTTGGCGGGACGATCGACATCCTGGTGAACAACGCGGCAGCGGCGATCTATCAGCCGCTGTCGGATTACCCACTGCGGCGGCGACGTTTGATGTTCGAGGCAAATGTCCATGCACCGCTCGATCTGATGCAAGCCGTGGTGCCGGGGATGGTGGCAAACGGATACGGCTGGATCGTGAACGTGTCCAGTGGCACCGTCAAACCGTGGCATGGCCCGCCGTTCACGTGGGTCGAACCGGGAACTGCCATGACCGTGTACGGCGCGTCCAAAGCAGCGCTCAACAGGATGAGCAACGGCATGGGCGTGGAACTTTACGGCCAGGGGGTTCGCGTCAACACGGTTCAACCGCGGGCAGCGGTGCTCAGTGAGGGCGCCAGAGTCCTGGTCGGTGAGACTATCCGGCCGGATCAGGTCGAATCTATGGAAGAAATGGTGGAAGCGGTCACAGCGCTGTGTGATTGCGACACCGAGTTCACCGCGCGCTCGAGCGTCAGCTTGGACCTGATCGACGAGTGGTCCCTGACCGTACGCGGTCTGGACGGCGCAGCACTACCGGAGAACCCGGCACTACGAACCGAGGAGTTGGCATGAAGCCCGTCATCGTGGACGCAGCACGAACGCCGTTCGGCAAGCGTGAGGGTTGGCTGTCCGGAGTCCACGCGGCGGAACTGTTGGGTTATGCGCAGAGAGGCGTGCTGGATCGGGTGGGCGTGGATCCTGACGCGGTCGACCAGGTCATCGGCGGCTGTGTGACGCCTCTCGGTGAGCAGTTCGGAAACATCGTGCGTACGTCCTGGATGCATGCGGGCCTTCCGTTGAAAGCGGGTTGCACCACGATCGACGCGCAGTGCGGCACAGCGCAGCAATCGGTGCAGTTGATCGTCGGGCAGATTGCCATCGGTGCAGTCGACGTGGGTGTGGCGTGCGGTGTCGAGTTGATGTCCCGCGCTCCGTTGACGTACAAGGTGGGTACCGGTCTGGGAACGCCGCGTCCGGAGTCGTGGTCACTCGATACCGTCGACCAGTACACCGCGGCCGATCGGATTGCTGTCAAGCGCGGTTTCAGCCGCGAGGATCTCGACGCCTTCGGGCTGCGCTCGCAGCAGCGAGCCGCAGCAGCCTGGGAGGCAGGACGCTTCGACTCGCACATCATCGATGTGGTCGCTCCGGGCTCTGACGTTCCGGTTCACCGTGATCAGGGTCTGCGCGAATCGACTCTCGAAGGGCTCGCGAAGCTGCGCACCGTTCAAGAGGGCGGATTGCACACCGCTGGAACGTCTTCGCAGGTCTCGGACGGTGCGAGTGCCGCTCTGCTGATGTCCGAGGATCGAGCCAAGGCCCTCGGCGTGCGGCCACGGGCAAAGATACTGGCGCAGTGCGTCATCGGCGGTGACACCGAGTTCATGCTCGACGGTCCCGTCGACGCGGCAAACATCGTGCTCGGACGCACCGGGCTGACAATCGACGACATCGATCTGTTCGAGGTCAACGAGGCATTTGCTTCGGTACCGATGTCGTTCGCGCAGGTTCACGGCGTCGATCCCGAATTGCTGAACGTCAACGGCGGCGCAATCGCACTGGGCCACCCGGCCGGTGCAACCGGAATCAGACTGTTGGCCAATGTCATCGACGAATTGGAGCGCCGGAACAAGTCCATCGCACTGATCGCGATCTGCGCGTCCGCCGCAACCACCTGCCTGATTCTCGAACGCATCTGACAAGAATCGAAGATTGAGGAACCTGCCATGGCACTACCCCTGCTCGAAGATCACCGTGACCTGGCGGAAGCGGTAGCCGCATTCGCGAACCGCTTCGGTGGAATCGCCGATACGCGGAGCAACGTCAAGCGGTACGCCGCCGGTGATCGGCCGGACTCGTGGGATGGGTTGGTCCGTCAGGGCCTGCACGCAGTGCACCTGCCGGAGCAGTACGGCGGTGACGGGGCGGGTCTTGCCGAACTTGCAGTGGTAGTCGAGCAATTGGGTGATGCGCTCTATCCGGGACCGTACGTTCCGACGGTCATCGCCAGTGGGATTCTCGCAACAGCCGCAGGCTCGGCTGCGGAAGCAATGCTGACCGAATTGGCCGCCGGTGCAACCGGAGCAGTCTGTACAGGCGCGGGATTGCGCGCGGTTCGAAGCGACGCTGGGTGGACGGTGAGCGGTTCTGCCGACCCCACTCTGGGTCTGCCCGGAGCTGATGTCGTTCTCGTGCGGGCGAACAGCGAAGACGGCGAGTTGTGGTTCCGGCTCGAACCGTCGACTTCCGCTGCGGTGGTGATCGAAGACGGGGTGGATCTGACACGGTCGATCGGAACACTGACGTTGACCGATCACCAGGTCGAGGCTGGGCTGATCGTCGACGGCCTCCAGGCGCACCGAACCGAACTGATCGTCAACACGGTGTTGGCTGCGGAGGCGAGCGGTATCGCCGGGTGGGCGCTACGGACCGCAGTCGACTATGTGAAGTCCCGGCAGCAGTTCGGCCGTCCGGTCGGAAGCTTCCAGGCAGTTCAGCACAAGGCGGCCATGATGCTGGTCCGCTCCGAGATTGCCTGTGCTGCAGCGTGGGACGCCGCTCGATCCGAAGACCACGACGAGGATCAGCAGAAACTTGTCTCGGCTCAAGCTGCGTTGGCCGCTTTGCCCGTCGGCATCGAGAACGCCCTCGAATGTGTAACTTTGCTCGGCGGAATCGGATTCACCTGGGAGCATGACGCGCATCTGTACTGGCGCCGGGCGATCAGTATCGCGGCAGTGGCGGGTTCCGAGGTGAAGTGGGCACACACATTGGGAGACCGGTCCGCCGATTCGGAACGGGATTTCTCCTTTGTCGACCCGGAAATGCTGCCGGAGTTACGAGAGCAGGTTCGTAGGGTTCTGGACGAGGTTGCGCTGCTGCCCGACGACGGAACCACCAGCGCCAGTTGGGCGCCGGCCAAGGGGAGCGCTCGACGCGCCCGATTTGCCGACGCCAAACTGGTTGCCCCGCACTATCGGGCGCCGTACGGGCTGGGAGCGGGACCGAGGGAACAGGCCGTCATCGCACATGAATTCGCGATGCGAGGTTGGGCTCAACCGTCCACGGTGATCGGGGAATGGGTGCTGCCCACGATTCTCGAACACGGCAACGCCGAGCAGCAGGACAGGTTCGTCGAGCCTTCGCTGCGCGCCGACATCATCTGGTGCCAGCTGTTCAGTGAGCCGGGCGCGGGATCAGACCTGGCCGGTCTGAGCACG
This sequence comes from Rhodococcus sp. IEGM 1406, assembly GCF_030056745.1. Taxonomy (NCBI): domain Bacteria; kingdom Bacillati; phylum Actinomycetota; class Actinomycetes; order Mycobacteriales; family Nocardiaceae; genus Rhodococcus; species Rhodococcus sp. IEGM 1406. The sequence continues at coordinate 208,612 of NZ_JASHKO010000006.1, forward strand.
AAAGCGCGCAAGGTCGACGGTGGCTGGGTCCTGTCAGGTCAGAAAGTGTGGAACTCGGGTGCGCACGAGGCAGATTGGGGAGTATGCCTGGCGCGTTCCGACGCGGACGCTCCGAAACATCGTGGGCTGTCGTACTTCCTGGTCGACATGACCTCGAAGGGCGTCGACGTACGTCCGCTGAAGCAAGCCACCGGCAAGTCGGAATTCAACGAGGTATTCCTCGACGACGTCTTCGTCCCGGACGACTGCCTGGTGGCCGAACCGGGGCAAGGGTGGAAACTGGCTGCGACAACGCTGTCCAACGAACGCTTGAGCATGGGCAGCACGCTGCATCACGGTTCGAGTCGACTGTTCCGTCAGGTGATTGCCGACGCGAGCCACGACTGCCCCCGCGAAGATGCAGTGGAAGGCCTCGGCCGCAGTATCTCTCGTGAGTTGGCACTGTCCGCGATGAATCTGCGCGGAGTGTCGGCGCGACTGGCGGGTCAGGAACCGGGCGCCGAGATCAGCGTGTCGAAGGTGTACAACGCCCTGGCGCAGCGCGAGGGCTCGCGGGACCTGTTGCGACTGCTCGGACCGCGCGCCGCAGTTGTCGACCCGTCGGCGAATTACGCGATAGACCACATCGGACTTCCCTCGATTCTGTTCGGCGGCGGAACCGTCGAAATCCAACTCAACGTCATCGCGCAGCGCGTACTCGGCCTGCCGCGTTCGTAGATCTTAGGAGCTTCACCATGTACTTGGATTTGTCGGAGGAGTCGAAGACTCTGCGCAAGGAATTGCGCGCATACTTCGCAGAGATCATCAACGACGAAGACCGCCGTGCTCTCGTGGATCAGACCGAAGGCGGCCCCGTCTTCGATCGTATCCTGCGCCGGATGGGTAAAGACGGTTGGCTGGGCTTGGGGTGGCCGGAGGAATTCGGCGGTCGGGGTGAGAACCCCGAAGCTCTGTATGTGTTCTACGACGAAGTGATTCGCGCGAATGCGCCGCTGTCACTGGTCACGCTGAACACCGTCGGACCCGCTCTGATCAAGCACGGGACGCAAGCTCAGAAGGACTTCTTCCTGCGTCCGATCCTGGCGGGTGAATTGATCTTTGCCATCGGCTACACCGAACCCAATGCGGGCACCGATCTCGCGGCACTCGAAACACGCGCCCGCATCGAGGGCGACGAGCTTGTCATCAACGGCAACAAGATCTTCACCAGTGCGGGTGTGTTTGCCGACTGGGTCTGGCTTGCCGTTCGCACCGATCCTGACGCGCCGACGCATCAGGGCATTTCCGTGGTCTTGGTACCGACCAATTCGCGGGGGTTCTCGGTCACCGAAATTCACACTGTGGGCGGAATCAGCACTTCGGCAACCTATTACGAAGATGTTCGGGTGCCGATCAGCAATGTCGTCGGTGAGCTCAATCAGGGGTGGAAGCTCATCACCAACCAGCTCAACCACGAACGTGTTGCCCTGGCAGCACGCGGTGGCATCGCCAACGAGCTCTTCGCCGAGGTGGTCGAGTGGGCAAAGACAGAACCCGCCGGTGACGGCCACGTCTACGACATCGGCTGGGTACGTGAGAAATTGGCGGAAGTCTACGCGCTGCTCAGCGCCGCCGACCTGATGAACCTGCGACTGGTGGCGGACGTCGCCGCCAACACCTTGGGCGGCGGGGATTCGGCCGCGGCCAAGATCTTCGGTACCGAAGCCGTCGTCAGTGCGTACGGCATGCTGCAGGAAGTGCTGGGTGCCAAAGGCTTACTGCGCCCCGGTACACCCGGAGCGGTACTGGAAGGGCGGGTCGAGAACCTGGGTCGGCGCGCCCAGAACAACACCTTCGGTGGTGGTACCAACGAAGTGATGCGTGAAATTGTCGCCGCAAAATGCCTGGGCATGGCGCTTGCTGCGCGTCGCCGGCCCGCTGCACAGAACGAAAAGAGCTGACATGGAATTCGAATTCGACGACAACTTGTCCGCCGTGCGGGATCTGAGTGAATCGATCTTCTCGGCGAAGTCCGGAGTGGACCGACTGCGGGAAGTGGAGAGCACCAGCGGTTTCGACGCCGAACTGTGGAAGCTCCTCGCCGACTCCGACGTTCTGGGAATCGCTCTGCCGGAAGAGGTCGGGGGAGCAGGACTCGGAATGCTCGGCCTGGCTGCGGTGCTCGAACAACAGGGCCGCCGGGTCGCCCAGGTGCCGCTCTGGTCGGTGATTTCCACGGCGGCGCTGCCGATTTCCGAGTTCGGCAGCACGGAGCAGAAAGCGTCGTGGCTTCCGGGACTGCTCGACGGCTCGGTGATCGTCACCGGCGCATTCGACACCGGCTACAACGCCGAGACGGCGGTTCGCGCCGAGCCGGCGCCTGACGGTTGGGTTCTGTCAGGCCACGTCGACTCCGTGCCTGCCGCGGAGTTCGCGGCCGCGCTGGTCGTTCCGGTGACGATGCCGGACGGCAGTGTCAGCGTCATGATCGTGCCCACGGACCGGGACGCGCTGGTGCGTACACCGCTTGCGGTGACGAACCGCGAGAGCAACAGTGCTGTGCAGTTCGACGGGGTTGCGGTTACTGCAGCTGACGCACTTCCCGCCGACGGCGCGGTGGTTCGAGACTGGACGTTGCGGCGTGCACGGGTGGCTCTTGCGGCCCTGGCTACCGGCGTCTGCGAGGAAGCGCTGGCGATGACGGCGAAATACACCTCCGAGCGAGTGCAATTCGGTCGTCCACTCTCGACCAACCAGGCAGTTGCCGTCCGGGCCGCCGACGCATACCTCGACACCGAGAGCACAAGGTTGACCACGCACCGCGCTGCCTGGCTGATGGACAGCGGAGTCGAGAGCGAAGCGGAAGCAGCTGCGCTGGTCGCCAAATGGTGGGCGTCGCGCGGCGGCCTGCGCGTGGTGCACGCGACCCAGCACCTGCACGGCGGAATCGGAGCGGACGTCGACTACCCGATTCACCGCTATTTCCTGTGGGGACGGCAGATCGCCTTCACCTTGGGGAGCGCGGGGGCGATAGGCGCCGAACTCGCCGATCAGTTGGAAATCCGAGCCCAGATCGGGGCGTCGGCGTGAATATCTGAGACGACAGGTTGCAGTCACGGGCAGCGCGTCGGCAATCATCGCGCTACTCTGCCCTTCGTGAATCGCACCAGTTCGTTCATCCGGCCGTTGGTTCCGCGGGATCCGCACGAGCCGCATCGGGTGGCGACGCCGCTCGAGCTGCTCACCGACCTCTGCTTCGTCGTGGCGGTCGCTCAAGCGGCCACCGGTCTGCACCACGCGATCAGCGAAGGGCACGCGGCTTCGGGCGTCGGGCACTTCGCGATGGCATTCTTCGCGATCTGGTGGACGTGGCTGAACTTCACGTGGTTCACCTCGGCGTACGACAACGACGACGGAATCGCCCGGCTGCTGACCATCTTCCAGATCCTCGGATCGCTGGTCCTTGCAGCCGGCATCGTCCGCTTCTTCAACGACGACGCCCTGCTCATCATCGTCGGCTACGTCATCATGCGAATAGCCCTGGTCATCCAATGGCTCAGGGTGTCGCGGAACGACCCCGAACATGCGCTCACGGCTCGTCGATACGCTCTCGGAATCGTGTTGGTCCAGATCGGTTGGATCGGTTTCTACTTCGTTCCATCCGCCATTTACGTCCCGACGTTCCTGGTGTTGGTTCTGTGCGAATTCGCGGTACCGATCTGGTCGGAGAAGCCGGGCATGACGCCGTGGCACCCGCATCACATCGCGGAGCGGTACTCGTTGTTCTTCATCATCGTTCTGGGCGAGACGATCCTCTCGACCACCATCGCGATTCAGGACGCGGTCGACGGTGAGCATCCGGCAGCGCAGGTCACCTACGTCGTGATCGGCGGCATTCTGATTGTTTTCAGCCTGTGGTGGCTCTACTTCCAACGCAATGCAGGCGAAGTGATCGGCGGTGACAACGTCTCACCCTTCGTCTGGGGGTTCGGTCACTACTTCATCTTCGCCGCCGCTGCCGCCATCGGTGCGGGGTTGGCTTCGCGCGTCGACTTCTGGACTCATCACGGTGACGGCAGCGCGTTGGTGACGGGTGCTGCCGTCACCGTTCCGGTCGCGGTCATCCTTGCCGCCTTGTGGTTCATTCACGTTCGACTACACGACTCCTCGGTACGCACCCTCGTGCCGTTCTCGGTCGCGATAGTCGTCGTGCTCGGTGGTACCTACACGGCGGTGCCCGAACTGGTCGCGGGACTGGCCTGCGCCGCGCTGTTGGCCGTGGAACTGGTTCTGACCGAGGGGAAATCCGAAACCGTCTGAGCGCTCATTCGGCGGCAAGGAATATCGCCTTGGTGACGGCGACGGTCTCCAGCGGTCCCTTCGACGGTCCGACCAGCACGGTCCACCGATCTTCGGAACGATCGATCGGATAGGTGCTTTCGGCCCATACGATGGGTGTATCCGTCCCTTGCCCTCGGCAGGAGTAGGCGCCCGCCAGACGGGGGCCGGATTCGGCAGAGGGCCACGAACCGCCGTGCCGGACGCGGCAGAGAAGGCCGTTCTCGAGTTCGAGCCCGAAGGGAGTCGGGTCGGCGGGCGGCGGATAGGCCTCGACGCCGTCCACGCCTCGAGCGGTGATCAGTTCTGTTCCCCAGGGAAATTGCAGGCAGAGAATCGAATCGGGCTCCGGGCCGACCCAACACGCGTCCGCCCCGTCTGCGGTGCTTCCGCAGGTGATGACTCCCGGCGTGACGGCCGACTGAGATGCTCCGTAGCACTCGCTGATCTTCATGGCCGGTGTCTTGACACTCCAACCGGATTTGGGTTTGCCGGAACCGTCGACGGCAACAAGATTCACGATCTCGGTGGGTGTACCGCCCGCCGATGATCCCGCAGTCGCGGGCAAGCACCGGCAGAGGACTATGCGGGTGATAGTTCCCTCATCCGCTTTCTTGCCTTCGGGTGTGAAGGTGATGCGATACCCGGTTCCTGCTTCGGAGTCGGCCGGAAAGACTGCAACCGATTCGCCGTCGGAATTGGTTGTGGCAGTGAAGGGACCGTACAGTTCGGCGGCGCGCTGCATCTTCTGGCCGACGGCCAGTCCGTCCAGTGTGACAGCACCGGTCCGGGGTGCAATTTCGACGAGAACGCCATCGGTAAAGGTCAATTCGCAGTCTTGCCATTCGACCACCACCGTTCCGGTCTTCGATACCGACGCCAGATCGTCGGCCGCTTTCCGTGCGTCCTCCTCCGTCTTGCCGATCCGAAGGTTACGGAAGCCGCTGGTGGAGAGTCGCTCCCGTGCGGATTCGGGATTCGAGGCAACCGCCAGCCGTGCGGTGAGTTGCGCTGCGTTGGCGGCGTCGATCGCCATGCCCCCGGTCGCGTCGGCGATGCATTTCAACTGGCCGGACGCAGCGGCGTCGAGCTTGAATCCGATTGTGTGGATAGTCAGGTCAGGATCGTGAGGTATCGCTTCCGTGGACTCACATGGAGGTTCGGTTGAGCAGGTGTCCTCTCCGTCGGCGACGAGGATGATCGTGCGCTCGCCATCGGTCGGGAGTGCGGCGGCGGCTTGTTGAAGCGCAGCCATGATCGGCGTGTATCCCGACGCGGACAACCCGTCGATTCCCGCTGCGAATGCATTTCGATCGAGTGGTCCGAGTGGCACGACGGTCTTGATGTCGCGGCAACCCGCGTCCTTCTCGGCGTCGCTGCTACCTGTGGCGGTGCCGTACGCGATCAGACCGAGCGCTGTGTCGTCTGGAAGACCACTGACAAGAGTGTGAATCGCGTTCTTGGCGGCATCGATTCGAGGACCGGGAGCGTCGTCCTGCTTCATCGACCCCGAGGCGTCCAGGACGATGATGCTAGGCGCCGTTGCGCTCGCCTCTGAAACCGGATCAGCAGTGACACTTGCCTGCTGGGGCCCGCCTACTTCCTGGGTCCCACCTGCTTCTTTGGGCCCGCCACTGCCCTGCGTCGAACACCCGACGGCAATGATCGCAGTCGCCGCAATACAGATCGCCACACGAAGACGCATGGAATGAGGCTACGAGGTGCCGCCGCCCACCAACAGTCGTCCGAACGGACGACAGGCTCAGCGAATCGCGAGCCGCTCCTTGCGGAGCTTGTCGACCTCGGGCAGATGCAGGGGTTCGAGTTCGTTGACGCCCAAGGCCCGCATGAGAAGGAGGTCCGCGAGTTCCGGATTCCGGGCCAAGGCGGGTCCGTGCATGTACGTCCCGATCACCGAACCCTGTACGACGCCTTCGAATCCGTCGCCGACGCCGTTTCCGACACCATGGGTGACACGTGCGAATCCAGAGGCTGAGCTACCCAGAGTTGTTCCGCCGCGGTGATTCTCGAAACCTGAGAGAGGTGCTGTGAGCCCGTCGATCAAGGGCTTCGTGATGACCTCGCCGATGGAACGCTTCTCCTGCGGAGAGGTCGTGACGTCGAGCATCGAGACACCGTCGACGCGTTCGCCGCTGGAGGTTTCGTACCAGTTGCCGAGCACCTGAATGGCAGCGCAGATCGCCAGAACAGGTGCGCCGCGCTCGGCGGCGCGTTGCAGGCCAGGGTATTTCGCGAGATGGCGCGTTGCGAGTCGCTGAGCGGAATCCTCGGCGCCACCCAATGTGTACACGTCGAGCGAATCGGGGACCGGATCGCTCAAGGTGATGTCCACGATTTCGGCGTCGTAGCCGCGCATCCGCAGACGCTGACGCAGGATCAGGGCATTGCCGCCGTCGCCGTAGGTGCCCATGACGTCGGGGAGAACCAGTCCGATGCGAATTGTCGAGTCAGACATTGCGAGATTCCTTCGCGATGGCGGTGTTGAGATCACGGAAGGCTGTGTAGTTCGCCAGTACTTCCACGCGTCCGGGAGGGCAGGAAGCGATGGCGCGCAACGGATCCGGATCGAGGGTGTGCTCGACGCCTGCGTAAGTGAGGCGAACGGCGAGATCGGTTCCGCGTTCGCCGGCGGCCACTACCTTTACGCCTTCGAAGTGTTCGAACTTCACGTCCCACAGCCAGGAGAGGTCCTCGCCGTCCGGCACCTGACCGTTCACCGCGATGACCAGGCCGTCCACCGTGGGATCGATCATCGACAGCGCTTCCTGCCAACCGGCGGGATTCTTCGCGAGCAGCATGTGAACGGAGTGCGGTCCGACCTCGACGGTGCTGTAGCGGCCGGCGACTTCCTGGACCGTCGACGCGGCGGCAACTGCCCCGACCGGATCTGCGCCCAAAGCAGCCGCAGCAGCTACGGCCTGAGCGGCGTTACCGCGGTTGGCTTTTCCGGGGAGAGTCAACGTCATCGGAATCTTCAGGCCGTCGGGGCCGTAGAGATTGTCGTCGTCGAGCCACCAGGTCGGCTCGGGCCGCGCGAAGTCGGAACCGGTACTGCGCCAGTGCTTTCCCTCCCACACGATGGGTTCACCGGTGCGCGGGCAGCTGACGGAATCGCCGGCCCAGCCGCCGCCGGCAGCAACCCACACGACGTTGGCGGCGTCGTACGCCACGGAGGTGACCAGTACGTCATCGCAGTTGGCGACGATCACCGCGTTCGGATGCGCATTGACGCACGCGCGGAGCTTCCGCTCGATCATGTTGATCTCGCCGACCCGGTCGAGCTGATCGCGGCTGAGATTGAGCAGCACGATCACTTCCGGGTTCACGGCGTCGGCTACGTGGGGGACGTGCAGTTCGTCGACCTCGAGTGCTGCCAGCGTTGCGTCCGTACGCGCGGCCAGAGCGGCCACGATCCCGGCATCCATGTTGGCGCCGTCGGCCTGCGTGGCGACGTCACCGAGTGTCGCGAGCGCTGCGGCGGTCATACGCGTGGTCGTCGACTTGCCGTTGGTGCCCGTGACCACGACGGTGCGCTTGCCGCGTCCGAGCTGAGTCATGAGCGTCGGGTCGATCTTGAGGGCGATCAACCCGCCGATCATCGAACCCTTGCCGCGACCGGCCTTCTGCGATGCCCAAGATGCTGCTGCGGCAGCTCGCATGGCGAGCTTTCCGCGCACTGTGATCGATAGTCCAGTTCCCACGGCCCGAGTTTGGCACAGGGCATCGTCAGACGCCGAGTCGCGCCGGTGGTGAGGCTGCAGGTGTGTCCGAGAAAACAGTGTTCGCGGGCTTGCGCCTCATCTGTGCGGCACTCGCTCCGGCGATCACGATGACTGCCCCGACCAGGGACAACGGGCTCGGATCCTCGTGCAGGAACAGCCAGGACGCGCCGATTCCCACTACCGGTACCAGCAAGGAGAGCGGCGCCACCATGCCGGCGGGATAGCGGCCCATGAGCATCGTCCAGAGCCCGGATCCGGCGATGGTGCCGAGCAGAATGATGTAGGCCAGCCCGACCAGTGACGGCCAGGCGTCGGCGCTGAACGCGGTACCAAGTGCGTGCCATCCGACGGTGGGGCCTTCGACCACCGCGGACAGGGCGAGCATCGGCAACGGCGGGATGACGCACATCCACAGCATCAAGCGCATCGGTGCGGGCTCGCCGACGGTGTTCGCTGCGGCCAAGCGGCTGCCGAGATTGCCGAACGCCCAGGACAGGCCGCCGAGGAGCGTGAGGATCACTGGCAGCAGTGCCGCGTGGTGTGAACGGTCCCAGCCGATCAACGACATACCGACTACGGCGACGGCGATCCCGGAGACCTGCCAGACGCTGAGCTTCTCGCGGAGCAGGAACGCGCCGAGTAGGACGGTGAACGGCGCGGACGACTGCAGGACCAGTGATGCGAGACCCGTCGGCATCCCCGAATGCATCGCCCAGAAGAGGAAGACGAACTGGCCGAATCCGAAACCGAATCCGTAGAGCAGCAACCAACGGAGCGGTACCTGCGGACGCGGCACGAAGATGACCACCGGAATCGCGATGATCAGGAACCGCAGCGCCGCGAAGAAGAACGGCGGGAAATGATCCAGGCCGACGCGAATGGCCAGGAAGTTCAGACCCCACAAGACGATCACGGTCAGGCCGAGGAGACGGTCGCGGGGAGTCATGACGTTAATCGTGAGCCGTACGAAGCATCAGAACAAGCGAATATAGATGCACTATCCATGTAGTTTTGCTACATGGATATTCGTCACCGTATGGATGCCACGCGCTTGCGGATCCTCCGTGAGCTCGCCGACCGAAGAACCGTCGGCGCTACTGCTCTCGCTCTCTCGATGACACCGTCCGCCGTCTCGCAACAACTCAAGATCCTCGGCCGAGAGGCGGGGGTCTCGCTCCTCGAACCGGACGGGCGCACGCTGCGCCTCACCGACGCTGGTCGAGCGCTGGTGCTCCGCGCCGACGACGTGGTGGCGGCGCTCGACCGGGCAGCGGACGAGATGGCGTCGTACCGAGGCTCGCCGCGCGGCAAGGTGCGAGTCGCGTTCTTTCCCTCCGGAGCAGCTCTCCTGCTGCCCGGCGTCCTGACGGCGCTGAAGAACTCGGACGTGGACATCGACGCCCACGACGTCGACAAACCGGCGTCGGCCGTCCCTGGACTGTTGGCCGATCACGACGTGATCCTCACTCACCGTGACGAACGCGGCGCCGAGACCTCGTTTCCCCGGGTCAGCGTGCAACCGCTGATGCGTGAACCGATTGATCTGGTGCTGCGGCCTGATCATCCACTCGCCGAGCAGGATTCGGTCCGGTTGGAACAATTGGCCGACGAGAACTGGATCAGCGTGCGCGGCGGGTTTCCGGTCGACGACGTTCTGTTGTCCGTTGCATCTGTCACCGGGGTCCAACCTCGAGTCGCTCATCGGATAAACGATTTCCGAGTTATCGAAGAGTTGGTGGCGGCGGGCCACGGTGTGGCTTTGATGCCGCGTTACGCGATCACACATCCTGGAGTGTCGAGGAAACCGGTGGCAGGCGTGCGCGCTGCACGCGTTTATGAATTGGCAACTCGATTACACATCGACCGCAGCCCGGCTATCGGAGTGGTTCTCGACGCTTTTCGCGACGTCGCCCGGGCGGTCGGTGAATGAACGGCGGATGGTGAATGAATACGAAACGGGAGCGACACGATTAGTGTCGCTCCCGTTTCGGTAGTGCAATCCTCACTGATTAGTGAGGGCCTGAATCAGGCGAGGGCCTTGGCCTTCAGCGCTGCGAATTCTTCTTCGCTGATGGTGCCGGCGTCGAGAAGTGCCTTTGCATCTGCGATGGACTCGGCCGGGGACTTTCCGGCAACCTCACGGATGTAGCTGTCCTGTGCATTCTTGACCTGCTGAGCAGCCTCCATGGAGCGCTGGGCCATTCCGTCGCTTCGGACGATCAGATAGACGAGCGAGGTGAGCAGCGGAATGAAGAACAGGAAGACGATCCAGATTGCCTTTACCCAGCCGGAAGTCTTGTGATCGCGGAATAGGTCGGTGATGATCGAGAAGAGCAGGATCAGGTACGCGATGAACGCGAAGCTGATGATGATCAGCCAGAGGAAGTCCCAAAAGGAATCCATTGTCGAGCCCCATTTCACAAGTCGGATTTGTCTGAGGTGACTATCTCACGTGCCGGGGTCGGCTGCATCATCCTCGATGGGTGAATCCTGTTTGTTAACTTCGCTAAGCGACTCTTTCGGGACCTATGTCATGCCGAAGCGAAAACACGGACCGAAGAACTTCTGTGCCGTGAAAACAACCCTGGTCTCACCCGAAAATCAGGTGAGACCAGGGTTTGTTCAAGAGCCGGGTTCGTATTGCGTGAGTGTCAGCTCGCGCGGTTCACTGCCGAAACCACGGCGCGCAGCGACGCCGTCGTGATCGACGTGGCGATACCCACACCCCAGACGACGGTGCTCTGACCGTCCGGGCCAGTCACTGCGCACTCGACGTAGGCCGCCGCTTGGGCGTCGTCGCCGGCGGACATTGCGTGCTCGGAGTAGTCGAGGACACGAACGTCGAAGTTGATGCTTCCCAGCGCGTCGACGAAGGCAGCGAGCGGGCCGTTACCGGTTCCCGAGATCTCCTGCTCCTTGCCGTTCACCTTGACGATGGCGGTGATGGCGTCGGTGCCGCCGTCCTCCTCGGAGGCGGTGACCTTCTGCTTCATGCGCTCGAGCGGGGTGACGGGGGCGAGGTACTCCTCGTGGAAGACGTCCCACATTTCCTTCGGCGAGACCTCGCCGCCTTCGCCGTCGGTGATCTTCTGGACCGACTGCGAGAACTCGACCTGCAGACGACGCGGCAGCACCAGACCGTGATCGGCCTTCATGATGTACGCGACGCCGCCCTTGCCGGACTGCGAGTTCACGCGGATGACGGCCTCGTAGCTGCGGCCGACGTCCTTGGGGTCGATCGGCAGGTAGGGGACCTGCCAGAGAATGTCGTCGACGTCCGAGTCCTGGTTGTCGGCGTCGACCTTCATGGCGTCGAGGCCCTTGTTGATCGCGTCCTGGTGGCTGCCGGAGAACGCGGTGTAGACCAGGTCGCCGCCGTACGGATGACGCTCGTGGACGGGCAGTTGGTTGCAGTACTCGACCGTGCGACGGATCTCGTCGATGTTCGAGAAATCGATCTGCGGGTCGACGCCGCGCGTGAACATGTTCAGCGCGAGGGTGACCAGGCAGACGTTGCCGGTGCGCTCACCGTTACCGAACAGGCAGCCTTCGATGCGGTCTGCGCCGGCCTGGTAGCCCAGCTCGGCTGCAGCGACGCCGGTGCCGCGGTCGTTGTGGGGGTGCAGCGACAGGATGACCGAATCGCGGCGGGCCAGGTTGCGGTCCATCCACTCGATGGAGTCGGCGTACACGTTGGGTGTCGCCATCTCGACGGTGGCGGGCAGGTTCAGGATGACCGGGTTGGCAGGCGTCGCACCCAGGGTTTCGGTGACGGCGTCACATACTTCCTTGGCGTACTCGAGCTCGGTGCCGGTGTAGGACTCGGGCGAGTATTCCCAGCGCCAGTTGGTGTCCGGGTACTTCTTCGACTCGGCCAGGACCAGTTCGGCGGCGTCGGTGGCGATCTTCTTGATCGTGTCCTTGTCGGCGCGGAACACGACGCGGCGCTGCAGGATCGAGGTGGAGTTGTAGAAGTGCACGATTGCGTTCTCGGCACCTTCGCACGCCTCGAATGTGCGCTTGATCAGTTCGGGACGCGACTGCGTCAGCACCTGGATGGTGACATCGGACGGGATCGCGCCGTCCTCGATGATCTCGCGAACGAAGTCGAAGTCGGTCTGGCTCGCGGACGGGAATCCGACCTCGATCTCCTTGTAGCCCATACGGACCAGGAGATCGAACATGCGACGCTTGCGCGCCGGGCTCATCGGATCGATCAGCGCCTGGTTGCCGTCGCGCAGGTCAACGGCACACCACTGGGGTGCTCGGTCGATGATCTTGTCCGGCCAGGTGCGGTCGGGCAGCGTGACCGTCTCGACCTCTTCGGCGAACGGGCGGTAGCGGAACGTCGGCATCGACGAGTTCTTCTGCGTGTTCCACGCAGGCTGGTCGGAAGGTGCCGGCTTCGTGGGCGGGGTAATGGTGCGAGTGCCGGTGGTGAATGCGTCAGCGGGGGACATTGGTGTGATCTCCAGGATTGTGGACCTGGCCTGATGACCTGTTGGTCAAGACCATGAGTCCGGAAGGCTTGGTCGACCGGCGCACAAAAACCCCGCGGCGGGAGGCCAGTCTGGATCAGACCCCGTCGCGGCAACCAAGAAGGAGTGCGCGCTGCATGCACAGCACTCTACTCCTGGATTTCGCGAGAAATCGGTGGGGTTCGCCCTCATGTCCAATTTGTCGCCGAATTGTGCTGCCGTTTCGGCCTCGAAAATGGTGGACTGTCGTCCATGGATCCCCGAATCGCCGTGGCGAGCACGTACCTCGACGCGCTCCGTAGTCACGATGGCAGTTCCGTACCGCTGGCTCCGGACGCGGTACGTCACGAGGTCGGGTTGAAGACCGGATTTTCGGGGAATCATTTGCGGCGCAGCCTTTCCGGAGGTCCTCAGTATCGCGTGATCCGCGACATTCGTGAGGTGGAGTGGACGGTCGACGGGGACGACCTGACGGCTGACTACCTCCTTGACGCCGGGTTGTTCGGGCGCAACCTGATGACCGTTCGGGTTACCGAGACCTTCCGGATACCCGCTGACGATCACCGCATTCACCACATCACCGCGAAGATTCGACCGGCGCGCGCCAAGCACACGTGATGCGCTCGATCCGCTGGATCGTCTGTTCACTGCTGATCGTTCTCGCTGGTCTCGGTTTTGCCGGCTCGGTGCTCGCGCTGTTCGTCCACACCCAGGTGAACGACACCGACAGCTATGTCGAGTCCGTTGCCCCGCTGGCTGCCGACCCCGCTGTCCAATCGGCGGTCGTTGATCGGCTGACCGAGGAATTGACGCAGCGGTTGGACGAGTTTCCGCAGGTGGTGACGAGACAGGCCGAGAGACTTGTTCGTGAGGCCGCTCAGTCGTTGGTCTCGAGCGACCAGTTTGCGACGCTCTGGACCGCGGCCAACCGTCGAGCGCACGCGCAACTTGCCGCGATGGTGACCGGCCGAGCCGCCGACGGCATAGTTCGGGCCGACGACAGCGGAACGGTCACCGTCTCCCTCGAACCGGTCATGACGGAACTGAGGACGAACCTGCGCGATCGCGGATTCACCGTGATCGATCGCCTCCCGGCGCTCGATCCGCAGTTCGAGATCCTGCAATCCGACGAGTTGGTGCGGGCCCAGGATTTCTCGAACACTCTCGACCGAGCAGCGACCTGGTTGCCGTGGGCGTCGGTGGCCTGCGCGATTGCGGCCGTCGTAGTTGCACCGGGGCGCATGCGCGCGCTGTCCCTGGTCGGGCTGGCGACGGCGGTGGCGATGATCGCCCTGCTGGTGGCGCTGGCCGTCGTGCGCCGGGTCTATTTACAGAATTCAGACATACCGTCGTCCGAGGCGGCTGTGGCGGTGTACGACGCGCTGGCAGTTTCCCTGGTCAGCAGTATCCGCGTGCTTCTCGCCTGCGGAGTTGCCGTCGCGGTGGTCGGTTACGTTGCCGGTGGTTCGCGTTCTGCGACGTTGATGCGAGCGCGGATCTCGCAACTGATCCCGCGCGGATCTGAGGCGAACAGCAGTACGCATCGGGAAGTCCCAGGACCACCTCGGTAAGCTCGACCTCTGGTATCTGTAAACAATTTCGACCTGGAGGTAGAAACGCGTGGCTCTCGTCGTCCAGAAGTACGGCGGATCCTCGGTGGCAACCGCCGAGCGCATCCGACGAGTCGCTGAACGGATCGTCGAGACCAAGAAGGCCGGCAATGATGTCGTCGTCGTGGTGTCAGCGATGGGCGATACCACCGATGAGCTGCTCGACCTGGCTCAGCAGGTGTGCCCTTCCCCGCCGGCCCGTGAAATGGACATGCTGCTGACCTCGGGTGAGCGCATCTCCAACTCCTTGGTAGCGATGGCAATTCACTCCCTCGGCGCCGAAGCTCGTTCGTTCTCGGGCTCACAAGCCGGAGTCATCACGACCGGCAGCCACGGAAACGCCAAGATCATCGACGTCACGCCGGGCCGTGTTCGTACCGCCCTCGACGAAGGCTCGATCGTTCTGGTCGCTGGATTCCAAGGCGTCAGCCAGGACAGCAAGGACATCACGACGCTCGGACGCGGTGGCTCCGACACCACCGCCGTTGCGTTGGCAGCTGCGCTCAACGCCGACGTGTGCGAGATCTACACCGACGTCGACGGCGTTTTCTCCGCCGACCCGCGCATCGTCCCCGACGCTCACCGCCTCGAGACGGTTTCCTTCGAGGAAATGCTCGAACTCGCAGCGTGTGGTGCCAAGGTGCTCATGCTCCGGTGCGTCGAGTACGCCCGTCGTTACAACGTGCCCGTGCACGTCCGTTCGTCATACACCACCAAGCCCGGAACAATCGTGTCCGGATCGATGGAGGACATTCCTGTGGAAGAGGCCCTGATCACCGGAGTCGCGCACGATCGCGGCGAAGCCAAGATCACCGTTGTCGGATTGCCGGACACACCGGGACATGCTGCCAAGGTGTTCCGCGCTGTCTCCGATGCCGAGATCAACATCGACATGGTGCTGCAGAACATCTCCAAGGTGGAGACCAACAAGACGGACATCACCTTCACGCTGCCGACCGCCGACGGCCCCCGCGCCGTCGAGATCCTGACCAAGCGTCAGGAAGACATCGGCTTCACGCAGATCTTGTTCGACGACCACATCGGCAAGGTTTCCCTGGTCGGTGCCGGAATGCGGAGCCACCCGGGCGTCACGGCCACGTTCTGTGAGGCCCTGGCCAAGGCCGACATCAACATCGATCTCATCTCGACCTCCGAGATTCGCATCTCCGTGCTGGTCAAGGACACCGAACTCGACGACGCCGTGCGCGTTATCCACGCCGCTTTCGGTCTCGGCGGCGACGAAGAAGCTGTAGTACACGCAGGAACAGGACGGTAATTTCTGATGACAACAATCGCTGTTGTCGGTGCGACCGGTCAGGTCGGCATCGTCATGCGCACTCTGCTCGAAGAACGTAACTTCCCCGCGGACAAGGTGCGGTTCTTTGCATCGGCACGCTCCGCCGGTAAGAAGCTGACGTTCCGCGGCGAAGAGATCGTTGTCGAGGATGCCGAAGCAACGTCCGACGAGGATCTGAAGGGCATCGACATCGCCCTCTTCTCCGCCGGTGCGACGCTGTCTCGTGTGCAGGCCCCGCGCTTTGCCGCGGCCGGTGCGGCGGTTGTCGACAACTCTTCCGCATGGCGCAAGGATCCCGAGGTTCCCCTCGTGGTCAGCGAGGTCAACCCGCAGGACACGAAGAACCTGGTCAAGGGCATCATCGCGAACCCCAACTGCACCACCATGGCAGCGATGCCGGTGCTGAAGGTTCTGCACGACGAAGCCGGTCTGCAGCGTCTGATCGTCTCCAGCTACCAGGCTGTGTCCGGTAGCGGCATCGCCGGCGTCGAGGAACTCCTCGGCCAGGTGCGCGCCGTTGTCGGTGACGCCGAGAAGCTGGTTCACGACGGCAGCGCCGTCGACTTCCCGGCCCCGAACAACTACGTCGCCCCCATCGCGTTCAACGTCCTGCCGCTGGCAGGTTCGCTGGTCGACGACGGAAGCGGCGAGACCGACGAGGATCAGAAGCTCCGTAACGAGAGCCGCAAGATCCTCGGACTTCCTGATCTGCTGGTTTCGGGCACCTGCGTGCGCGTTCCCGTCGTGACCGGACACTCGCTCGCGATCAACGCAGAGTTCGCGAACCCGCTCTCGGTCGCTCGTGCGAAGGAAATCCTCGCCGACGCTCCCGGAGTGGAGTTGGTCGAGGTTCCGACGCCGCTGGCCGCTGCCGGTGGCAACGCGTCGCTGGTCGGTCGTATCCGTCAGGATCCGGGTGTCCCGGAGGGACGCGGACTCGCGCTCTTCGTTTCGGGGGACAACCTCCGTAAGGGCGCCGCTCTCAACACGATTCAGATTGCCGAGCTGTTGGTCGGCTAGATCTTTTGTTCGGTACCGGCCCCGCACCTAGGTGTGGGGCCGGTGTCGTTTCAGTAGGAGCTCTAGTCGAGTTCGGAAATGGCGACCAGGCCGCCGAGGTACTCGGCATCCGAATACGCTTTGGCGAGAAGCACTCCGAGTTCACCAAGAGCTTCGTTGTCGCCGCCGTACGCAACAAACATGCCGGCCTCGGGATCGGTGCCGAAGCGGCCGTCCAGATGGGGAGCGTCGCGACCCACCACCGCATGGGCCACCGACGCCCAGTCGTAGCCGGAGCCTTCGAAACCCTCTACCTGCTCGAATACCGCTGCTACCTTGCCGAAATGCTGGTCGGTGAGCATCAGTGACCAGTTGCCCGGAGACGTTTCGAAAAGCTGTAGCGGTTCGATCGATGGTGATGTCATGCGTGTATTGAAGCAGATCCGACCGACAGGTTTCAGTGGTCTGCTAACGCCCGACCGACTGAGCGAGCGCAACGGCAAAACTGGAAAGTCTTTCTCGGGTATAGGTTTCGGGGTCGCTGACGGCCAGTCGTCCGAGCATTTCGGCAAACGACATCATGGTGTGTGCGAGGAGAACCGGATCAAGGCCTTCGAGCTTCGGTTCGAGGGCAATCCCGGCACGCGCCAGTTCTTCGGCGCGGGCGAAGACAGCTCCGCGAGAGAGCTTCAGCAAGCCGTGATACTCGCTGGGGGCGTTCTCGACAGACGTCAGAATCAGGCGCCAGCGCGTCGGGTTCTCCAGTACGGCGTCGACGAAGGCGCCAACGGTTCCGGTGTATGACGCCGCTGGGCCGAGTTCGCTCAGATCCGTCGGCATGGTTTCGAGCACCTGAGTGATGGCTCGCTCGTGCTCGCGGCGCAGGAGTGCGGCGACGAGATCGGTCCTGGTATCGAAAATCGTGTAGAGGACGGGCTTGCCGACGCCGGCTTCGGCAGCGACGGATTCCATGCTGAGGTTGTGCAGACCTACGCGGCCGGTGACCTCGAATGCTGCGTCGAGCAGCTGTTCGCGTCGTTGCTCGGGCGCCATGCGAGGGGCGTATTTGCGTCGCGGTGTATCCGTTGCGTCAGCTTGTGACCTGGTCATCGTGTGCCTCACCTCCGCTCCCACCCTAATCTGCCTGCCAATTCTTCGTGAATCATACGCAACCGTTGTATTCGTCGTCATCAATTGTTACGGTGGCGTTGTATTCGAAGAGGCGGTCAGTGAGGCGCCTCTGCCGAGATCTCTAGGAGAACAACCGCGATGACAGCGTCGACCTCTTTAGTGCCGAATGATCTGTTGCTCCATCCCTCCACTTACGATCGGCCGGAATTCGACGCGACCACGCGGAGACTGCTGGGCGCGACCGTCGACTGGTTCGAGGCGCGTGGAAAGAATCGACTTCTGGCCGACTATCACGACAAGACCTTTTACTCCGACTTCCTCGACTTCGCGGCAAAGGAAGGCCTGTTCGCGACTTTCCTGACCCCCGCCCGCGACAGCGGCGGTGACTCCGACAAGCGCTGGGATACCAGCCGTATCGCCGCGCTGTCCGAGATCCTCGGTTTCTACGGACTCAACTACTGGTACCCGTGGCAGGTGACCATTCTCGGCCTCGGGCCGGTGTGGCAGAGCGACAACGAGACTGCAAGGGCGCGAGCAGCTTCCGCTTTGGTTTCCGGAGGCGTTGCGGCATTCGGATTGTCCGAGAAAGAGCACGGCGCCGACGTCTACTCCACCGACATGGTCTTGACGTCGAACGGCAGCGGCGGGTACCTGGCCAGCGGTTCGAAGTACTACATCGGAAATGGCAACTGCGCCAACACGGTCTCTGTCTTCGGTCGCGTCGACGGAGTGGAGGGCGCCGATCAGTACGTCTTTTTCTACGCCGACTCGGACCATCCGGCATTTACCGTGGTGAAGAACATCGTTCCGGCCCAGATGTACGTAGCGGAGTTCTCACTCGTCGACTATCCCGTTGCGGCAGAGGATATCCTGCATACCGGCGAGGCAGCATTCAGTGCCGCACTCAACACCGTGAACATCGGAAAATTCAACCTGTGCTTCGGCGGAATCGGAATGTCGACTCATGCCTTGTACGAGACGATTACCCACGCGCACAATCGAATCCTGTTTGGCAATCCCGTCACGGCGTTCCCACACGTACGACGTGAATTCGTCGACGCGTACGCGCGCCTGCTGGCGATGAGGCTCTTCTCGGATCGTGCGGTGGACTACTTCCGCACCGCATCGCCCGAGGACCGCCGCTACCTCTTGTTCAATCCCGTCACCAAGATGAAGGTGACAACCGAGGCACAGAAGGTGATCGGACTGCTCTCCGACATCGCTGCGGCAAAGGGCTTCGAGAAGGACAGCTACCTCGCGGTGGCCAAGATGGATGTCGACGGGCTGCCCAAGCTCGAGGGGACCGTCGCCGTCAATCTCGCCCTGATCGCCAAGTTCATGCCGGCGTACCTCTTTGCCCCCGAGTCATTTCCGGCGATTCCGACGCGTAACGACGCAGCCGACGACGAGTTCCTGTTCCGTCAGGGCCCGGCACGGGGGTTGTCCAAGGTTCGATTCGACGACTGGCGAGCGGTGTACGCGAAGTTTGCGGATGTTCCCAACGTCGCACTGTTCGTGGAGCAGGCCGAAGCTCTCGTGACCCTCCTTGCCGAAGCTGCACCGGATGCGGCGCAGCAGGTCGACTTGGACTTCGGCCTGGCGATCACCGAACTCTTCACCCTCGTCGTCTACGGCCAGTTAATCCTCGAACAAGCCGAGATCTTGGGATTGGACGAGGGGCAGCGGAGCGATGGGGTGCTGGATCAGATCTTCGACGTCCTGGTCCGCGACTTCAGTGCTGCAGCGGTGGAGTTGTACGGAAAACCCAGCGCCAGTGAAGATCAGCAGCGGTTGGCTCTCGCATCTATTCGGCGCCCCAAATTCGCGGCCGAGCGATTCGAGTACGTCTGGCAGCAAGTAGTCGCCTTGTCTGGTGCCTACGAAATGAACGGTGCAGGGTCAACGAACGGGGAGGAATGAAATGTCTGAACTGACGATGAATCGACCGCGTGAGGATTACGGCTTCTTCGGCCCAGGATCACCCAGTTGGAAGATCTGGGCGGCTCCGACAGCATTGATCGGTTTCCAGCGGTCAGTGGTGCTCGAGCACTTCGACCCCTTCCTTGCTGCCGCGGTGGCAGATATGAGCGGGATCTACAGCGATCCCGCCGGGCGACTCGACCGAACCTTGGCGTACTTCCTGACCGTCGCCACTGCCGACGGGCGGACGGCACTGGCGTTGTCCGACCATCTCATGACGGTTCACGCTCAGGCCACGGGTATCGAACCGATCACCGGAACTCGTTACAGTGCAAACAATCCGGCGTCACAACTGTGGATCCACGTGACCGGTTGGCATTCGGTGCTCAAGTGCTACGAGATGTACGGGCCGGGCCCACTCTCCGCCGTCGAAGAGCAGCGGTACTGGGAAGAATGCGTGATCGCCGCCGAACTGCAGACATGCAAAGCGTCCGACGTTCCGCGCTCGCGAGATGAGGTACGGGAGTACTTCGCTGAAGTCAGGCCCAGATTGTGTACCTCCGAGCGTGCCAACCGGGCGATGCACTACTTGTTGAGAACGCCAAGGGCGCAGGGGAAGACGAAGTTCGCGACGTTCAGCCGATTGGTCGCGCCGGCCACTATCGCAACATTGCCGGGCTGGATGCGAACCATGGGCGGCTTCGATCAACCCGCTTTGTTGGACAGGGCAATTGCGCCCGCGGTGCGAACTGCGGTCCGGGTCGGCAGTTCACCGAAGAACATGACCACTGCTCTGAAGGTCATCGCGCCGATGACTGGCAAGGTGTTGGAGCGCCACCTGCGTGACGAGCAACCCCTCGACCCGAGAGTTGTCACGCCAGCGGAGATTCGGGAGCGATTCCCACGCACCACCAAAGTTCCGCAGGCGGTCTGACGGAATTCACGGCTTTCGGCACCGCATCGAGATCTGCTCGATGCGGTGCTGGCCCGTGTTCTGTTGTGCCCGAGGAGTACTACCTCAGGTTTTGAAGGTGGTGTTCGCGGGCCGTGGGTGCTGGCCGGGGTCGATCGAGGGTGGTGGGATGAACCAGGGTTTGTTGTCGGTGCCTATTCGGATTTCCCATTTCCCGACGAATCCGGTTTTTCGGTGCATCAATCGATGATGCGAACGGCACAGCAGGACAAGGTTGTTCATCACCGTCGGGCCACCGTTGGCCCAGTGCCGGATATGGTGCGCATCCGTCCAGGCGGGCACGCATGTGCAGCCGGGGAAGGCGCAACCCTTGTCCCGGGCGATCAACGCCACTCGCTGCTCCGCGGTGACCAACCGTTTCCCGGGTTTCGCATCGAGCGGCGCGCCGTGATCGTCGAGCAGCACGGTCGAGAGGAAACAGTCGCACCCGAGGAGTCTGGTCTGCGATACCGACAGTGGTCCGAGCCAGGGCATGTGCCCGACATCGAGATCCGACACAGCCGCTCCACCATCAGGAGCAGCGGGTGTTGCGGCGCAGTCACGGTGCTCCGCGAGATCACGGGCGTTGATGTGCACGTTCACGTGCGGACGCTGACCACCATCGACACCGGTTTTGGCGCAGTCGAGGTAACGGCGGATCAGTTCGGTGAACCCGTCCGCCGTGCGTTTCGCCGCAGACCGAGAATCCGGGGTTCCATCCGGTGCCGGGGTGGGCATCGTCAGATTCGACAACGCCGACAACAACATTTCGCCGGTGAGAGCGTCGAAATCCCCGCGCACCACCACCCGACCATTCAACGTCGACGCGATCCGGAGCTCGTTCCGATCGGTATCTTCGGCGGGCGGAATCTCATCGGATTCGAACACTTGCTCCAAGGTCGCGATGACGTTCCGTACTTTCGTGGTCGTGGCCTCCACGCCCGACGCGGCAGCCAACAACAAATCGATACAGCGAGGCAACGCGGCGTCCGGCATGCCCTTCGGTGGTGATTCGCAGAACGCCACGATCAACACGGCATGATCGAAGGAGCAGTCCCCGCCATCGAACCGGGCCGCCACCGCCGGAAAAGGCCGCAGCGCCGCACCCAGGTCGGCGATCTTCTTCCCGTCCCGAACCTGCAGCATCGTGTTGGCCGCCAACCAGGCACCGACACCGCGGCCGGCAATCACCTGATCATCGGGACGCATCGAGAGTTCGTCGACCACTGCCACACGAACAGCCTCGAGACGAAGAATCTCCGCACTCGCCTCAATAGCAGCAGCACGCAACTCAGAAGCAGACAACTGCCACAGACGTCCGCGCAACCCCACCGCAGAACCAGACACCACATCCGACAACAAGACACTCATTGAATCCCCCGATCCCCTACACACAAGAATACTCGAACATGCGTTCGAGTCAAGAGTGTTTTCGAATCCTCGATTCGATCCCGTCAAGGAGGATCTGTAGGCCCTGAGTAAATGACTCTTCGGTTTCTCGTTCGAGATAGAAGTCGCCGCCCGGTACCGGTGGGGCCTCCCGACCCAACTGCATCGTGTGGGGGAAGTCGTCCGCGAAATCCGGTGCAGCATCGGCCAGTGCAGCAGAAGACTCTGCCCACCAATGAGATTCGGAATCTCCGATGGTCGAGGCGCTCCGGATCTCAGCTAGGGTCCGCGCGGACCCCCGGATGAAATGGAAAATCATGCTCACCGATCTGCGGATGATCGGAGCATCGAGACCCGTGGAGTAGAGAATGGACAGGAGTGATTCGAGTCCTGCCTGCTCGTGCGGACCCAGGACGGGGCGCGCCAACGAGACATCCAATGTCCACGGATGGCGTGTATGTAGGGCGAAGAGTGCGGCGGCCCAGTCGGACAGTGCCATGCGCCAGTCGCCCGTGTCTGCGATCGGCGGTAGCTCGGCATGCACCCGGTCGTACATCAGGTCCAGTAGTTCGTCCTTTCCCGGTATGTAGGTGTACAGAGACATCGCAGTGCGGCCGAGGTGGTCGCCGATCATGCGCATCGACAACGGTGTCGTGGGGTTGGCGTCGGCGACTTCGATCGCGGCGTCAACGACTGAGTCCGTGGACAGCGCGGGCTTCGGTCCTCGGCGGCCGGAAGGCGTCTCGGGTTGACGCCACAGAAGTGAAATCGTGCGTGCGATATTGCGTCGGCCTGCCTGTTTGTTCATCTTGTCGCTTTCGTGGAGTCGCGCTATTCTTAATTACTTTACAGTGTAAAGATTTGGGAGTGGGCATGGTTGAGGCAAGACTTCACGACGGGACAACTATCGATGTCGAGGTTCTCGGACATGGCCCCGCCGTGCTGATGCCCGTGAATCCGATTTCGGCTACCGGCATCAAGGCTGACGAACTGCGCGCCTGGGGCGTTGACCCCTCGCTCGGTCGAACGTTCATGGAAGGGTTGGCGTCGAACTTCACTGTGGTTGCCTTCGACTACGAAGGGCACCGGATGGCGTCGCCCGCTCCGGACACGCTCACTCCCGACAACATCACGTCCGACATTCTGGCTGTGGCGAATTCGGCTGGGATCGACCAGTTCGCCTACTACGGATACTCCTGGCTGGCTCTGTGCGGATTGCAGTTGGCGCTGCGCACCGATCGTCTGACCGCACTGGTCATGGGTGGTTTCCCGCCGGTGGATGGGCTGTACAAGGCGATGCTCCAGGTTACCGAAGCTACACACCGCATGACGAGTGAACCGCCCCAGCGCACATCGCAGCCCACGGCATCATCAGACGAGTTCGATTGGAACTCCATCGACATTGCGTTGACCGGAGCGCAGACCCGGCAGTTCGTGACGCTGTACCGCGCACTTGGTGAATTCGACGATCGAACGATTCAAGGGCGCATCCTTTGTCCGCGAATGTGTTTCGTCGGTTCGCGAGACGTCATCGAATACGGTGACCGATGGGGTGGGGTACGGGTCGCGCCGGCCGATCTCGATCTCGACGCCGCTCGGTCAGCAGGGTGGGATATCGAGGTACTCGACGGTCTGGATCACACGCAGGCAATGCAACCGGCTCATGTTCTACCCATTCTCAAACCTTGGTTGGAGAAGGTGGTCGGTGTTTGACCGTGCGAGCACACGGGTAACCCGCTCCGGATGCCGTCAGCGTGAGGGGGCCGTGAGTGGACGAGTCACACAAGATCCGTCGACGATCGTTTGTTCAAGGGCTTGGCTTGCTGGCCGGCCTGAGTGCATTGTCCGCTGGATCAGCGACAGCTCGACCCCCTGACATCGATCCGCTACGCCCATTCCAACTTCCGTCACCCCGGCTGGAACCGTTTCGGGAGACCCTTCCTGTCCTGCCGGGCATTTCGGGTGGAAACCTGGAGCTTCGCGCGGCTTCGTCGATGCACCGTTTCCACCCGGACCTACCGTCGTCGCCGTCGCTGGGTTACGGCGGAATGGATTATCTGGGCCCCACCATCGAAGCTCACGTCGATCAGCTCGTCACAGTCCGATATGCCAATGACATTTCTGCGTATCCGCTTGCCGCGGATGTCGATCCGGGTCTGCACGGCGTCAGCGACCTCGACCGCACACAGGTCCCCACCTCGCTTCACCTGCACGGAGGAGTTACTGCACCACAGTTCGACGGACATCCGGAGTTGATCCAGCGTCCGGGCGAAGGTTTGGTCCACGAATACACGAATGGTCGTGCCGCCGGCAATCTCTGGTACCACGATCACGCCATGGGAATGACGCGCCTCAACGTCTACGCCGGATTGGTCGGGATGTATTTTCTCCGTGACGACGTTGACACGGGCGCCGCCGGGAATTCTCTCGGCCTGCCGACCGGTGAGTTCGAACTCCCGATGATTCTGCAGGACAAGGTATTCACTTCCGACGGTCAGCAGAGTGTCCGTTCCACGTGGCTCACTCCGCAAGGTTCATGGGATCCGGCGACCCCCGGTGACGTTGGCGTGGTGAATGGCGTCGTGTGGCCGAAAGTGGAGGTTGCCCGCGGCCTGTATCGATTGCGACTGCTCAACGCCGCAACCTATTCGGTGTGGAATCTGCATTTCGCAAATCGTATGCGGTTCTGGGTGATCGGGTCCGAAGGCGGTTTACTGGCCGCTCCGGCGCCGACGGATCACGTCCGGTTGAGTCCGGGTGAACGCGCTGATCTGCTGGTCGACTTCAGTATGCTCGAGCCGGGCACGACGGTGGAATTTCGCAACGACGAACCGGTACCCCTTGCGGTGGCTCAACGCGGCACGCAGGTGATGCCGGTGTTCTGTCGGTTCGACGTGGGCAGCGCAAAGGGATTCACCGGCTCGATCCCGCAGCAGCTGAATTCCGTTGCCGCCGAACCGGCGTCCCCGGATGTGGTGCGAAATCTCACGATCATGCAGCTGTCGCGTCCCTCGGATTACCCGTCGATCACTATGTCGCTCAACAATTTGAGGTTCACCGATTCGGATATCGAACTGCCACGTCAGGGGGCCGTCGAGCAATGGAATCTGATCAACATCACCACGGAACCACATCCGATTCATCTGCACCTGGTGGCGTTCCGCGTTGTGGGACGCCAGAGCCTCGACACTGCAGCACTGATGCAGCGGTATCCGGTGCCTGACTTGGGGGTCCGGTGGACGCCGTCGGCGGAGGAATTCGTGACCTCTTCGCTGCGGCCTCCCGAAGTGTGGGAAACGGGGGAGAAGGACACGGTCATCGTGGATGCCAACTCGATCACCCGCGTGATCGTGCGCTTTCCGACGGCCGACGAGTTGGGCTTCGATCCGGATGCAACTTTCGCGAGAGGTTCCATGGCAGATCACTCGGCGCACGGAGAAGCTGGCATGGGGGACTTGCAGGGGTACGTCTGGCACTGCCACATGCTCGATCACGAAGACCACGACATGATGTTGCGATACCGGGTGGTGACGTAGCCTTCAAAGGGAGAAAAGTTCCCAGAGGAGGCAGCTGTGTCGGAAGGTGCGCCCACCGGGCCCCTGGACGGATATCGGGTGATTGAACTCGGAACCTTGATCGCCGGGCCCTTCGCCGGGAAATTGCTCGGCGACATGGGAGCCGACGTGATCAAGATCGAATCACCGGACCGTCCAGACCCGCTTCGTACCTGGGGTCAGGCAGAGCAGGACGGTCATCGATTCTTCTGGACGGTTCACGCCCGCAACAAGCGGTGTGTGACGTTGGACCTTCGCGTCGACGCGGGCCGCGACCTGTTTCTGAATCTGATCGAACATGCCGACGTGGTGGTCGAGAACTTCCGGCCGGGCACCCTCGAGAAGTGGGGTCTGGGATTCGACGTGCTGAGCGCGCGCAATCCGAAGTTGGTGTTGGCCAGGGTATCCGGCTACGGGCAGAGCGGACCGCAAGCCAAGAGCGCCGGCTACGCCTCGGTTGCCGAAGCAGTCAGCGGATTTCGGCATCTGAACGGTTATCCAGGGCAGGCACCCCCGCGTATTGCCCTTTCACTCGGAGATTCTCTCGGTGGGATGTTCGCCGTTCAGGGAGTGCTGGCGGCGTTGCTCTCGCGAGAGCGGACCGGCCGTGGTCAGGTGGTCGACGTTGCCCTCACAGAATCCTGTCTGGCGGTGCAGGAATCCACGATCCCGGACTACGATCGGGGCGGGATCATCCGGCAGCCCTCGGGAACGAGGTTGGAGGGTATCGCACCGTCCAACATCTACCAGACCTCTGAAGGAAACTGGGTGGTGATCGCGGCCAATCAGGACACGCTCTTCGTGCGTCTGTGCACCATCATGGGTCGACCGGAACTAGCGCAAGACGACCGATTCTCCAATCATGTTGCGCGTGGCAAACATCAGGATGAGCTCGACGAATTGATCAGCGCCTGGGTTGCGCTCCAAGATCCCACCAGTCTCGTGGAACGCCTCACCGAAGTGGGAGTTGTTGCCGGGCCGATCAATACGGTTGAAGATGTGGTCAAGGATCCGCAGCTGATCGAACGGGGGATGCTCGTCGACCACTACGACGAGCGGATCGGGGAAAACGTCCTCGGCCTGGGCGTCGTGCCTACATTCAGTGAGACACCCGGATCCGTTCGCAACGCGGGAGCAGCGTCGCCGGGGTACGACAACGCTTCGGTCTGGGGTGGGCTCCTCGGACTCTCGGGCGACGAGCAGACAGAACTGAAGAAGAAGGGCGTGATCTGACGTGTCGGTACCTGAAGCAGGTGTTCCCGCGGTCAGCATTCGTGAAGTCGGGCCACGGGATGGGTTGCAGATCGAAGACCCGGTCTCGCTGGCGGAGAAACTTCGTCTTGTCGAAGCTCTGGCTGCGACAGGTGTTTCGCGCATCGAGGCGACGTCGTTCGTGTCACCGCGTGCGGTGCCGGCACTGGCCGACGCGGAGTTGTTGGCCGCAGAGTTGCACCAGTGGCCAGGCATCGAGTTCTCGGCATTGGTCGCCGGAATCGGTGGAGCGAAACGGGCCGTTGCTGCAGGAATGAAAACCGTCGAATATGTGGTGTCGGCATCGAATAGCCACAGCGAGGCCAATACTCGGTCGACGACGGAGCAAGCGACCGAACGTATCGGAGAGGTCGTCCGGATCGTCCACGAGGCTGGTGGACGGGTGGAGGTCATCGTGGCCACAGCCTGGGACTGTCCGTTCGACGGTCCAACCGATCCGGACCGTGTTCTGCGGATTGCGGAGCAGGCCAAAGAGTTCGGCGCTGATCAGTTCTCGATCGCGGATACCATCGGCACTGCCACACCGGGACGCGTCGGACGGTTGATCGACGCTGTCGGCGAAAGAGTGGGTGACTTCGGCTTGGGTGTGCACTTCCACAACACGCGTGGCGCTGGTCTTGCCAGTGCGTTGGCGGCTGTGCAGCACGGAGTTCGAAACCTGGATGCGTCCACCGGTGGCCTGGGCGGTTGCCCGTTTGCTCCTGGTGCCAGTGGCAATATCGCGACTGAGGAACTGGTCTACATGCTCGAAGACATGGGCGTTGCGACAGGTATCGACCTGGATGCGAGCATTCGTGCCGCTGCCGTTGCAGAAGAGATAGTGGGCCATACGGTTCCCAGTAATCTTCTCCGCGCCGGCGATCGGAAGCGATAGGGACCTTTACTCTTCTCGGTTGGGTGATGCCAGCTGCAGTTTGACCAGCTGCTCGTGTGCCGCCGGCGGCCAACCGATGCGCTGTTTCTCCAGATGCCATGCACCGGCGGCACATGCGATCGCGAGGACGATCCAGATCGCTACGCTTCCGATCTGAGAGCCCAGGTCGCTCGATGAGGATACTTCGCCCGTGCTGTAGTCGTATTCCGTTGTCGTGGTGATTCCCTCGACTGCGAAGGTCCACAGAATCGGAAGGGCACACAGTGTGGCAAGGGCGCGTGCAACATGTGCTGGACGCAGTTCGAAGATCATTCATTTCTCCTGGTGATCGACGCGGTGAATCTCACTCTCCTCGAAAGCTATTCGGGATAGACGGCGCTGTCTGTAGTCGGATCGACGGACATGGACGAGGCGCCGAGTTCCCTCTGCTCTCCCTGCCGTAACAGCTGCATTCCGTTGTGATCGAACTCGATTCGTCGAACGTCTTCAGTGTCGACCAGCATCGTGGCCATAGCGGTGCGCCGAGGTGGAAGGATCCGAATGGTCACTTTGCCTCGCGTGATCGCGGTGAGTTCCCGGACGATGCTCGCGTGGATTCGGTCGCGCACGGCGGGGTCAGCGCCATCCATTCCGTGGTCGTCGAGCAGGACTACCTCGACGCCGCGGTTTCGAGTGGCATGCACAGCATCGATGACATCTGTCTGTTGTAAGCCAGGCGCCCTCAGCGAATCTCGGAGTTGCGCCTCGAGGAGTTCGCATTCTTGCCGCTCGGCGGTTGTCAGCGGAATCCCGGAAGCGACCCGTTCGAGGAGTGGGCGCGCAAGTAGATCGAGCCTGTCGAGTTGCGCGTCGCGTTCCTCGAGAATCGCAGCGCTAGCGGATGCGGAGGCAATTCGTTGGGTGGACTGCTCCCGAAGTTCGTAGATAACCCTGGCTTGAGGACGGATGGTGTACGCGAAGAAGGTCGACATCAGAACAGGGCCCGCGTTGATGACCGTCAACGACACTCCGTACATGGCCCCCTGGCCGGTAGTGGAGGACCAGATGGCGGTCACCAACACCATGAGCCCAAGCCCGAGCCACGCGAGTGCTGTACGCCCACGAACGCACATGAAGGTGAAAACGGCCGTAGACATCCCGAACATCCACAATTGAGTCATGTCGTTGACGGGCACTGGAACCACTGACAACACAAGGCCACTCGTGACGGCGCCAGTCAGAGACACCAGAACGCTCTGCCCCAGCGGCATCGGGTCGCCTCGGCTCAGAACGAGTGTGAAAGCCGCAGTCGAGCACACGATAATTGCCAAGACCATCGGCCAGACTGCGCGGACGTCGGAGGAGGTGTACGCGACCGAGATCACGCAGGTGAGCGCGAAGCATGCAGCCATGAATCGAGCAGCACGGCTGTGCATACCGAGGAGATCGCGGACATCTCGTCCGTCCGGTCTGGTCATGCCATCACCGCTGCGGGCAAGCTCAGGGTCAGAGTCACCGAAGTGCCGCGGCCGGGTGACGATCGAATGGTTGCCGATCCGCCGTCGAGTTGGCGCATTCTGCCGCGGATGCTGACAGTGATTCCGAGGCGATGCGTCTCGACGGAGCTCGGATCGAAGCCGACGCCGTCGTCCGCGACGACTACTTCGAGGTGGGTGGTGGTTGCCGTGACCGTGACCGAACGCCGTGCACTGCTTCCGGCGTGCTTGACGCTGTTGCGCAGCGCCTCGGCCATCGCACCGGCCATCGCACGAATCGAGTCGGGCGCGTATCCGCTCGGATCGGACCCGACTGACAGGGCGGTCTCGAACGTGATGTTTTCGTCCACTTCCGAAGCGGCTGAACGCAACTGAGCGAGGATTCCGTCGAAGTCGAAACTCGTCTCGTGATCGGTTCCGGAGCGGAGTTCGTCAAGCCTCTCGACAGTCCTTCGTGCCTGAGCGATGACCGAGGGATCGGCATCGTTTCTCGAAGCAGCGAGCAGGGTGGACATCACGGTGTCGTGGATGAGTGCGTCGAATCTCTCGCGTTCGACGGACTTGGCCTCGGCCGCTGCGGCGCCTGCCGCAGCGGCATGAGTGGTGGCGATAGTTGCATCCAGCACGCGACCGGTGCGCAAGGCCATGACGGCCGCTGCGACGAATACCGCGCAAAATGTCCAGGCGAAGGCGAGGTCGGGAACAAGCAGGTGCGTCGTGGGACTCGTCCGGATTATGTGATTGGTCAACTGTGCGAGTGTTGCCGCCACGAAAAGGTGCACGACGGCAGCGGCCGGTCGCCAAGCCGCAGCTGCCGCAAGGCTGGCGACGCCGGGGAAATTGGAAATCCACAAGGTGAAATCCGTGACGTGCTCACCATTCCAGGCCGGCCACCACAGGAGGATGACCACGACGTAGAGGAGCGCATTTGCACTCGCGGCTCGTTTCACCCACCGGGTGTCTGCGTGAAACGTCGATGCTCCCAATACCAGTCCACTACCGAAAGTTGCGACCACTGCCAGCGGGGTCCACCAAGACGCGGACATCGCAGTGGCTTCGGCAATGGCAGGGGCGAGCAATATCAGATAGCAGACATAGCCTGCGCCGATGAAACGGCCGAAGAGCCTGAGAATTTCGTCAGAAGCAGTGGCTGTTTTGTCGAAAGCAACTTTGTCGATCAGAGTTCGTCGATCGTCACTATCTGATCTTGTATCGCTCGCACGAGTAGTTCGCATTTCGTCGGTGCGTTCCTTCCAACGTCGGCATACTTCTCGCGAATCCGGGACAGGTGGGTTCCCACCGTTCCCACGCTTATGTAGAGGTTTTGAGCGACGCGTGACTTCGAATCACTCAGTAGCCATTCCCTGAGAACCTCGACTTCGCGCTCCGAAAGGTGCGGTCCGACAGGCTCTTGTGTCATGCAGTTTTCCACAGTGACGGTCATGAGTTTCGTCTTTCTTTCGTCTAACGGAATGACAGACTCCCCGACAGCGCCGTCTTCTTAACAGGTGAATGTAAGTCGAAGTTGGCCATTTTTCCCAGACATCAATTCCTCTGCCCATATTTCCAGGGGCAGCCTCAGCGAAATCAATCGTTACCGAACTTTTTCATTACTGAAGGTCATTGTTAGTCAAGGTCAGATTTCTACCGAGATTCCTGCGTTCCGGAATCGGTAACACCCCGTCCTCGACCGCGCGTTTGTACAGATCTGTCTTTGTGGGGGCCGGCCGTCCGGCAGCCGCATATTTCTGCCTGATGCGTTGGAGGTAATCGTTGACCGTCTGCGGCGCCAAACCGGTGAGTCGCGCAACGCGATCTGCCTTCTCTCCGGATGCGTAGTTCGAGGACCTCGAGTTGTCGAGGGCTCAGACCCACCTCGTCGAGACCTGGATCCCCGTCGATTGCGGCAGCCCACTCTGTCGTCACCACCTGCCTTCCCGACGCGGCGGCGCGTATTGCATCAATCACGACGGCAGTCGGTTCGGACTTGCGCACGACGCCCAGCACACCGGCACGGGCAGCCGAGCGAACGAGGAACGGGTTTTCCGCCCCGGTGAAGATCAATGTCTCGAGCCCCGCGGCCCGCAGTTCCTCGACGTTGCTCTTGGGCGATGAACCGTCGGCCAGTCGGAGGTCGAGAATTGCCAGATCCAAGCTGACGTTCTGAGCGAGCATCTCGGACACAGTGGTCGCGATGCACACCAACTCGATATCCGGCTCGTCCTTCAGCATCACGGACAAGCCGATAGCCACCGACTCGTGGTCTTCCACCAGTCCGACACGGCGGTGTGGAAATGCAGTTTGCTCTGGCATAGCGATTGTTTCCCTCCGCTCGATGCGAGGACGTTATCAGGCAGAGCTGACTGATCGGTATGTTACGTATCAAGATTTGAAGTCAGCCTGGACTGTTTTACGTTTCGGCTCTACAGTTGTCTTGTGACCGAGACCACTTCCGATGTGAAAGTAAGCCGTACGCAGGCCGAACGAACTGCCGCGATGCGTGGGCGCCTGCTCGACGCCGCCGTCGAATCGCTTGTCGAACTGGGCTACGCCCGGACCAGCACCCAGGAGATCGCCCGTCGCGCAGGCGTCTCGCGAGGTACGCAACTGCATCATTTTCCGACCAAGGAATCGCTGGTCGTTGCCGCCGTCGAGTATCTGGTCGACAAGCGACTGGAAGAAATCCTCACCGCTGAAGTGGATCGCGGCCGAGGTCTCGAGGTCCTGGCGGACGCGTTCTCCGGGCCGCTGTTCTACGCTGCGCTCGAATTGTGGGTCGCGGCGCGAACCGATCCTGTTCTGCATGCGGCGACGGTGCCCCTCGAACGCAAGGTCAGTGAGGCACTCGAGTTCGGTAGCGCCGAGTTGTTCGGCGATCGATTCGATTCCGAGTCGGTCGAACTCACCATCGAACTCGTCCGCGGTCTTGCAGTCTCAGCCCTTTTCCGTACACCCGAAGCCGACGACGCGCTCAGAGCGCGACTGTTGCCGGCCTGGCAATCCCGAGTGGAGAAGAAGTGAAGCTTCCCGAACATGTCGAAACGCTGATCGTCGGTGCCGGATTCGCCGGTATGGGCTTGGCAGCCAGAATGCTTCGCGACAATCGCGCGGCGGACGTCGTGTTGATCGAGCGCGGAGCTGACATCGGCGGCACTTGGCGCGACAACACCTACCCAGGGTGCGCCTGTGACGTGCCGACGGCGCTGTACTCGTATTCTTTTGCGCCGAGCGCCGATTGGAGTCATACCTTCGCTCGTCAGCCCGAGATCTACGACTATCTGAAGAAGGTGGCGGCAGTCACCGGCATCGGGGATCGCGTAATCCTGAACTGCGAACTCGAAGCCGCTGTGTGGGACGAGGATGCGGCGCTGTGGCGTGTCCGGACATCCCTGGGGTCGTTGACAGCCAAAGCGCTGGTCGCTGCGACCGGGGCGTTGTCGACACCCAAGATCCCGGATTTTCCCGGTCTCGACCAATTCTCCGGTACCACTTTCCATTCGGCGACGTGGAACCACGAACACGAACTGCGTGGTGAGCGCGTAGCCGTGATCGGAACGGGAGCGTCGGCGGTTCAGTTCGTTCCCGAAATTGCCGACCCTGCTGCCCATGTCACCGTGTTCCAGAGAACTCCGGCCTGGGTGATTCCGCGAATGGATCGCACCCTGCCTGCGGCGCAGAAGGCCGTCTACTCGCGGATTCCCGCTACGCAGAAAGTTGTTCGCGGAGCGGTTTACGGTTTTCGCGAGTTGCTCGGTGCCGCGATGTCACATGCGACGTGGGTCCTGCCGGCCTTCGAGGCGGCCGCGCGCCTCCATCTGCGCAGACAGGTGAAAGATCCGGAGTTGCGCCGGAAACTGACTCCCGATTTCACGATCGGTTGCAAGCGCATGCTTCTGTCCAACGACTGGTTGCGCACCCTCGACCGCGCGGACGTGAGCCTGGTCGACAGCGGGCTCGTCTCGGTCACCGAGGGCGGGGTGGTCGACGGGCACGGAGTCGAGCACAAGGTCGACACCATCATCTTCGCCACGGGGTTCACGCCGACGGAACCGCCTGTGGCGCATCTGATCACCGGAAAACGTGGCGAAACGCTGGCCGCGCATTGGAACGGTAGCCCCAATGCCTACAAGGGCACTGCGGTCAGCGGGTTCCCGAATCTGTTCCTCATGTACGGTCCGAACACCAACCTCGGACACAGTTCGATCGTGTACATGCTCGAGTCCCAGGCCGAGTACGTCAACGACGCGTTGAACACCATGAAACGTGAGCGACTGGACGCTCTTGATGTCAACGAGTCGGTACAGGTGCACTACAACAAGGGAATTCAGCACGAGTTGCAGCACACGGTGTGGAACAAGGGCGGATGCTCGAGTTGGTACATCGATCCGGAGGGGCGCAACTCGGTGCAGTGGCCGACGTTCACATTCAAATTCCGTTCGCTACTGGAACATTTCGATCGTGAGAACTACTCCGCTCGCAAGATCGAAAGCGTCCAGGCATGACCACGACGCACTACGACGTGGTGGTAATCGGATCGGGATTCGGTGGCAGTGTCGCCGCTCTTCGCCTGACGGAGAAGGGCTACCGTGTCGGGGTGCTCGAAGCCGGTCGACGGTTTGCCGACGACGAGTTGCCCGAAACCAGTTGGCGGATGCGAAAGTACCTGTGGGCGCCGTGGATCGGATGTTATGGGGTTCAGCGTATCCACCTTCTTCCGGACGTACTCGTGATGGCGGGAGCCGGCGTCGGGGGCGGATCGTTGAACTACGCCAACACGTTGTATCAGCCACCCAAGCGGTTCTTCGAAGACCGTCAGTGGGCGCACATCACGGACTGGCACGACGAACTGGCGCCGTACTACGACCAGGCCAAACGGATGTTGGGTGTTCGCGCCAATCCGTCCTTCACTCCGGCCGATGCGGTGATGAAAGACGTAGCCGAAGAGATGGGCGTGGGGGAGACCTTCACGTCCACCCCCGTCGGTGTTTTCTTCGGGGAGGCAGGAGTTTCCGTGCCGGACCCGTTCTTCGGCGGAAAAGGGCCCGAACGCACCGGTTGCACCGAATGCGGGGGATGCATGACCGGGTGCCGAGTCGGGGCGAAGAACACGCTGGTCAAGAACTACCTCCATCTCGCCGAGCAAGCGGGCGCCAGGGTTCATCCGCTCACGACCGTCACCGAACTTCGGCCGAGCGCAAGCGGTGGTTATCACCTGCTCGCGAGGCGAACGGACGGCGTCCGCCGGCGAGAAGTTCGGTTCACCGCCGATCAGGTGGTGGTAGCCGCCGGAACGTACGGAACGGCGAGACTGCTGCTCGGTATGAAGGAATCCGGTGCCCTGCCTGACCTGTCGGACACTCTGGGCACCGTTGTACGTACCAATTCCGAAGCCGTACTGGCCGCAACGTCGAAGTCGCGTCGACGGAACTTCACGCAGGGCGTAGCGATCACATCGTCCTTTCACCCGGATGATCACACGCACATCGAGCCGGTGCGATACGGCAAGGGCAGCAATGCAATAGGACTTCTGCAGACCGTCCTGAGTGACGGCGGTGGGCGAACTCCCCGGGTGCTGAAGACTCTGGCGGTCGCGGCACGGCACCCAGGTGCGTTCTTCCGGTCCTTGTCGGTACGGAACTGGTCCGAGCGAACCGTCATCGCGCTGGTGATGCAGACCGACGACAACTCCCTCGAGCTTTCCAAGAACACCAAACGATTCGGGCGTTCCCTCACCAGTAGGCCGGGACCGGGTGATCCGCCTCCCCAGTGGATTCCGCAGGGCCATACAGCTATTCGCAAGGTCGCCGAGAAGATCGACGGTGACCCGGGCGGTTCCATCGCCGAGATCGTGAATATCCCGATGACGGCGCACTTTCTGGGTGGCTGCGCAATCGGTGACAGCGCGGCGAGTGGCGTCGTGGATCCGTATCTCCGTGCTTACGGACATGCCGGCCTGCACGTCATGGACGGTTCGGTGGTGAGCGCGAATCTCGGCGTGAATCCTTCCCTGACCATCACTGCGCAGGCGGAACGAGCGTGCGCGATGTGGCCGAACAAAGGTGCCGCAGACGCCCGCCCGAAGACCGGCGAACCATACGTACGTATCGATCCGACGTTGCCGTCCAACCCGGTGGTGCCGACGCATGCACCAGGTGCTTTGCGGCTTCCCCTGACCGTTCGAGCTGAGAAGGTGTCCGATGTGGAGCGTGCCTGAATCGACAAGTGACCGCGTCGACTGGCCGGTGAGCGATCCGCCGCCGTGGCCTGCTTCCGTTCGCGCAACGCTGTGGTGGCACCGCAGTACGCCGGCGGCGCGGGAACTCGGGCCAGACGGTCGAACGATTCCGGTGACGGTGGCCATGATGGTGGACTACCTCGATTCGCCGGTCGGCCCGTATCGCGAGATCCTCGCCAGTCCGGTCTTGCATGCGCCAGGGAAACGGATCGGGCCTATGCCGCGGATGGCGGTCCCTTTCATCGCGGTGGATTCGGAACCGTCGGTGCACGGCGGGCGAGTCCACTGGCAATTGCCCAAGGTTCTGGCCGAGTTCGACGGAGATGTGCAGCAAAAATTCACTGCAACCGGCGACGGATGGCGGGTGCGTTCGGACACGCGGATGCTCGGGCCGCGTCTGCCGATTGCCGGGGCGTTGGGATTTGCGCAGCCGGAATCCGGTGGAGGTCTGGCGATCGCGTCGGCCAGGCTGACGGGGTCGTTCCGATATGCGCGCGTGAGCGTCGAGGCAGAGGGGCCGACACTGCCGAACTGGTTGGCATCGGGCACTCATCACGGCGCCGTGATTCTGGGCGGAAAAATGACTACGGGAGCAGCCAAGCACCGATAGCGGGGGGTTGACCTGCGAAGGAACGAGCAAGGCCGCCCGTCAGTGATTGGGCGGCCTTGCTCGTGTTGTGTAAAAAGTTGGGTGTCGACGTCCCACAGGCGCCTCTCGGCGGGTGGTCGCTCGCAGCGACAAAAGGGGTGGGGCCCGGGGCTTGTTCGGACGCCGACAGGGTGTTCAACGGTGGTCTCCCCGGATTTGTTCCCGCCCCGGGTATGTGACGCCGGTCTCGATTCAACTTAGGCAATCCTTTTCTTGACTAATTCCAGAAAAGCGGCATACTGGGAAACATGCGAGACGGAGAGCATGACTTCGACCCCCGAGCGCAACTTCGCGCCGTCGGGTTGAGGATCACTGCTCCGCGCCTCGCCGTGCTGGATGCGGTTACAGCCCAACCGCATTCAGACGCCGATTCTGTTGCAGCAATCGTGCGGCAGCAGCTCGGATCGGTATCCACACAGGCCGTTTACGACGTGCTCAAGGCATGCGTGAACGCAGGATTGCTGCGACGCATCGAGCCGGCGGGTTCACCCGCACGGTTCGAGACGAGAACTGGTGACAACCACCATCACCTCGTCTGTCGCGGCTGCGGCAAGGTCGTCGACGTCGATTGTGTTGTCGGCCAAGCTCCCTGCCTCGAACCTTCCGATAATCACGGCTTCGAAATCGACGAAGCCGAGGTCGTGTTCTGGGGCCGTTGCGAAGATTGCCTGAAGAATTCTGCCGAATCCGACACCGCGTCGGACACGGTCTCGCAGAATCGAATTGATGCGTCCAGAACCTCCGAGCCAGCCCCTTCGCATGCAGCCCATGCGTTCGGCTCGGATGCAGCCCCGCTCCTCTGACGCCCAGCCCACAACGCTAGGAGGCTTCGCCATGACCAAGCCCACCACCAACAATTTCGGTATCGCGGTCGCAAGTGATGACGAATCGCTGACCGCGGGTATTCAGGGGCCGGTGCTCCTTCACGACCACTACCTGATCGAGAAGCTCGCGCAGTTCAACCGCGAGCGTGTACCGGAGCGCATCGTCCACGCCAAGGGCGGCGGCGCTTTCGGTGAACTCGTCATCACACACGACGTCAGCAAGTACACCAAGGCCGCGTTCCTGCAGCCGGGTAAGAAGACCGAGTCGCTCGTCCGCTTCTCCACCGTCGCCGGTGAGCAGGGCAGCCCGGACACCTGGCGCGATCCGCGCGGTTTCGCGATGAAGTTCTACACCGAAGAGGGAAACTACGACCTCGTCGGCAACAACACCCCGGTGTTCTTCATCAAGGACGCCATCAAGTTCCCCGACTTCATCCGTTCGCAGAAGCGACTGCCAGGCTCCGGTCTTCGTGACCACGACATGCAGTGGGACTTCTGGACTCTGCGCCCCGAAACGGCTCACCAGGTGACCTGGTTGATGGGTGACCGCGGTATCCCGAAGACCTGGCGCAACATGGACGGCTTCGGATCGCACACCTACCAGTGGGTCAACGCTGCGGGTGAACGCTTCTGGGTGAAGTACCACTTCAAGACCGATCAGGGCATCGAGTTCCTGACACAGGCAGAAGCAGACAGCCTCGCCGGTAGCGATCCCGACTACCACCGCGCGGATCTGTACAACGCCATCGAGGCCGGTAATTTCCCGAGCTGGACCCTCAAGGTTCAGATCATGCCGGTCGACGAGGCCGAAGGCTACCGCTTCAACCCGTTCGACCTCACCAAGGTCTGGTCCCAGAAGGACTACCCGCTGATCGAGGTCGGTAAGTGGACGCTGAACCGTAACCCGGAGAACTTCTTCGCGCAGATCGAGCAGGCATCCTTCGAGCCGTCTAACGTGGTGCCCGGCATCGGATTCAGCCCGGACAAGATGCTTCTGGGCCGCGTCTTCTCCTACGCCGACGCACATCGTTACCGCATCGGCACCAACTACGCCGACCTGCCGGTCAACGCGCCGAAGAACGAGGTGAACTCCTACTCCAAGGAGGGCGCCATGCGTTACAGCTTCAATTCCCCGTCGACGCCGGTGTACGCACCCAACTCGTACGGCGGACCTCACGCCGATCCGTCTGTTGCCGGTGACGAAGGCCTGTGGTCGTTCGACGGCAAGGCAGTGCGCGCCGGATACATCGAGCACGCCGAGGACGGCGACTTCACGCAGGCCGGAACGCTGGTCCGTGAAGTTCTCGACGACGCAGCTCGTGAGCGCCTGGGGAGCAACATCGTCGGCCACGCCCTTGCCGGCGTCAGCGAAGAAGTTCTACTGCGTGTCTTCGAGTACTGGAAGAACGTCGACGCAGATTTGGGCAAGCGCGTCGAAGAAGGTGTACGCGCAGGTCAGTGACCCGCTGACATGAGCATCGCCTAGGTTTACCGAATGCGGACCGCTGCAAGGGAAATCACTTCCCGGCAGCGGTCCGTTTTTGTCTGCCCAACTACAGCAGTGCGAACCAGTAGACGAAGCATGCCAGAAGGAACACAACCACTGACTCCATGACGACACCCCTGTTCGACGTGCACTTCTGCTGTCCGCACTCTCCATGATCCGCTTCTCGAGCGGAGAATGCTCGGGGCACAAGTTTCGCGAACCGAGGTGTTGGGCAGTCAATTCCCATGGCAACAGGTGCAGTTCTCTTCGACATCGACGGAACGCTCGTCGATTCCAACTATCTGCATGTAGAAGCGTGGTCACGAGCCTTCTTCGAGGTGGGTCGCCCGGTTGACGCGTGGCGGGTGCACCGCTGCATCGGCATGGACGGAGACCAACTACTGGAGACGTTGCTCGGCGAAGACATCGATGGGTGCGGGCCTCGGGCCAAGGAACTTCACACCAAGTACTACCGGCAGTCGGCTGACCGTCTCCGAGTACTGCCGGGAGCGCGAGAGTTGATCCGCCGAGTTCACTCGCTCGGACTGCACGTCGTGCTCGCTACCTCGGCGCCCGACGACGAACTGGAGTTGTTGCGCCAGACGCTCGACATCGACGAAATGATCTACGCCGCGACCTCTTCGGAATCCGTCGACGAGGCCAAGCCTGATCCGGACCTGATTGAAATCGCGCTCGCGAAGGCAGGTGTCGACGCGGGCGATGCGGTCATGGTCGGAGACGCCGTCTGGGACATGAAGGCGGCGACATCGGCAGGCGTTGTGGCTGTGGGAGTGCGCAGTGGCGGCATGTCGACCGACGAACTCGACGGCGCGGGTGCGGCGGAGGTGTACGACGACGCCCGCGACCTTCTCGACCACCTCGACGGCAGTGTGATTTCCGAACTCGTTTCAGGCCAAGATACCGGGAGTTGATCAGTGATGGCACGATTCGGCTATACCTTGATGACCGAACAGGCCGGCCCGAAAGAACTGGTCCGCCATGCAGTTCGGGCCGAAGAAGTCGGCTTCGACTTCGAAGTGATGAGTGATCATTACTCGCCGTGGCTGACCGAGCAGGGGCATGCGCCTTACGCCTGGTCGGTGCTGGGAGCAGTTGCCCATGCCACCGAGCGAGTCGGGTTGATGACGTATGTGACTTGTCCGACCGTGAGGTACCACCCTGCCGTGGTCGCGCAGAAAGCCGCGACGATCCAGATCCTCGCGGACGGGCGCTTCACACTGGGATTGGGAAGTGGCGAGAGCCTGAACGAGCATGTGGTCGGTGAGGGGTGGCCGTCCGTCGACACCCGGCACGACATGCTGCAGGAAGCAGTGAGCATTATTCGTGCACTGCTTGCCGGAGATCTGGTGAGCTGGAAGGGGGAGTACTTCGACGTTCAGTCCGCGCGGATCTGGGATCTCCCGGAGAACCCGGTTCCCCTGGCGCTGGCCATGTCCGGCGACAAGTCCGTCGAGCGTTTCGGTCCGATGGCCGATGACCTGATTGCCGTGCAACCGGATTCGGATCTGGTGCACCAGTGGAAGCATGTTCACGGACGGGCGTACGGGTTGGCGCCAGCAGGCCGGACCATCGGTCAGATTCCGATCTCGTGGGATCCTGATCGCGACACGGCCATCGCTCGCGCTCATCAGCAGTTCCGGTGGTTCGGTGGAGGGTGGTCTGTGAACTCCGAACTACCCACACCGGCGAGTTTCGCAGGTGCGACTCAGTTCGTGCGCAAAGAGGATGTGGCGGAAAGTATTCCGTGTGGTCCTGATCTCGATGTCATCGTGGAGGCAGTCAAGGCGTACACCGATGCCGGGTTCACCGATGTGGCGCTGGTACAGATCGGTGGAGATACCCAAGACCGATTCTTCGACGAGGCAGCCAAGCCACTGCTCGAGGCTCTGCACGTCGAATTGGGTTGATCGAGAAAATCAATCGAGTTCCGCCGAGGGGGCTCGCGTCGAGTCGCGCGCTACCGCCGTGCAGCCGCGCCTGCTGCGCGACGAGGGCCAACCCCAAACCGCTTCCGGCGTCGCCGGCGCCGGCACCACGAACAAATCGTTCGAACATCGCTTCGCGTTCCGACGGCGCGATCACGGTGCCGTTGTCGTCGACGAATACCGTCGCCGAACCGGTGGCAGCCCCTGATCGGACGGTGATCTCGACTTCGTCGGCATTGCCGTGCCGAACGGAGTTGGTGACGGCGTTGGTCAACACCAGACGGATGCCCGCGGGAAAGGCCTGAACCGAAAGTTCTTCCGGTGCTTTCAAACGAACGTCGACCTGAGGGTGCAAACGGCCGGCGTCAGCGACGGCGCGATCGGCAACCTCCACGAGATCGACGTCGGCACAATCCTCCGGATCGGCCACTTCACCCAGGGCGAGCGTCTCGAGATCGGTCAGGGTGCGCTCGATCTGGCGCTGCGCCTCCAACAACTCGCTGGACAGTTCGCGGCGTTGGCTTTCCGTGAGATCCAGTGTTGCGAGAACTTCGAGATCGGTACGCATCGACGTGAGAGGTGTGCGTAGTTCGTGGGCGGAGACGCGAGCGAAATCGCGTGCCGACTCCAACGCCTCTTCGGTGCGGCTTCTATCGGTTTCGATGCGACTGAGCATGCTGTGGATTGCCTCCGACAGTTCTTCGGCTTCGCGCGTTCCGCGCACCGACGGTGCCCGGCGCGAGAGTCCTTCGACGTCGAGGTTGTTGCCGATCGAACTGGTGGTCTCGGTCAATTGCTGTAGGGGCCGGACGGCTCGGCCTGTGAGGAACCAGCCTAGCCCGGCCGCGGCAAGGATGGCGACCACTGCCGCAGCGGCCACTTGGAACTGCTGTTCACGGATTGCCTGGGTCAGTGGATCTTCGGGGATGCTGACGGCCAATGCGGCGCCGCTGTCGCCGGGCACGAGAACATCCCGACTGCGAACATCGGTGGTAGCCAAGGCGCTGACGGTCGTGGCGTTGAATCCAGGGCTGATCACGAATGGTTCTGTTGTTGCAGTTGGTGTTTCGATGAACAGGGGGCTCGGCGCACTCGCTGCGACGCCCAGGGTGACGGAATCGAGAGTGCGTTCGAGTTGTTCGGATCCGTTGACGCGCAGGAAGACCGCGAACGCAATTCCGATCGCGGCAATCACGATTCCGGCGGCCAGGCCCGACGCGATGGCTACCCGGGTCTGAAGTGACAGCGGCCGCTTCATCGTTCGGCCCTCAGGACGAAGCCCACTCCGCGCACCGTGTGGATCACGCGGGGCGCCCCGTCGACTTCGAGTTTCTTGCGTAGGTAGGTGACGAAGACGTCGACGACATTGGTGTCGGCAGCGAAGTCGTAACCCCAGACGAGTCGCAGGAGTTGTGCGCGACTGAGTACGACACCGGCATGCTCGGCGAGTACCGACAACAGGTCGAATTCTCTTTTGGTGAGTTCGATTCGCCTACCGTCGATGTGTGCTCGATGGCCACGGAGATCGACCGTCAGCGGTCCCACCGTGATCGGATGGTCGACCGACGGAGTGGCTCGCGTCGTGCGTCGTAGCAATGCGCGCAGTCTGGCGACGAGCTCGGCCAATTCGAAGGGCTTGGTGAGGTAGTCGTCGGCGCCCGCCTCCAGCCCCGCGATGCGGTCACCCACGGAACTTCGGGCGCTGAGTACGCAGATCGGAACCTCGTTGCCGATCGCGCGCAGGGCGGTTACCACTCCGACGCCGTCGAGGCCGGGCATGTTGACGTCGAGAACGAGTGCGGCCGGGCATTGCTTGTTCACCGATGACAAGGCCGATCGTCCGTCGACGGCAGTTGCCGTGTCGAAGCCCGACAATCGGAGTCCACGTTCGAGCGAATTCAGAACCTTCGCGTCGTCGTCAACGATCAGGATGCGCTCGCGTGTACTCACTCCAGCCATGGTGCCATCGGATTGCGACCTGGGGCCTCGCTCGGAGCGAGGGCCGCCGCATTCTCATCAACTCCTAAGAAACCGACAACAGATCTGCAGTGTTGGCTTCATAACCTCGGGTTTCTCGGATGCGACCGCGCCGAGAATTCGAGAACGTTCGATCAAGGAGAACAACGATGACGCGATTGAAAGTGAACGGCAAGCGGGCCAGCCGGACCGGTGTGGTGGTGGCGTCGGTGGCGGTCCTCGGTATGGCCGTGGCGCCGGGAATCGCCTGGGCTTCCAACCCGATTTCCGACGGGTCGCCGGTGGCGGTGCGATCGATCGCGACCGCTCCGTCAGAGGCAGGTGTGGCACCGGAAGTAGCGTGTGGTGCCGCGACGCCGATTTCCGACGAGGAGCTGCAGAAGCTCATCGACGAGGGCAAGGTTGTGCGCGCCGAGGAGGCGGGCACAGCCGCAATCACGATCGAAGTCCCTGGCGACGCCGCGACATTCATTGCGCGTGAAGGGGTGCCGGCGTTGCCGACCGTCGAATGGGCTCCGGCGATCGAGGGTGTTCCGGCAGAGGTGCTCAACATGGCAGGCGTCGCTCCGCTGGAGGAAGGCGTTGCCCTGTCATGCGCGGTTGCTGCGGGCTGACGAGCGAAAAAAGCTCCGCATGAACCGCTTTGACCTGGAACGGTACGGCCGTACTCAACCGGGTCCGGAGGTTGGTCAACCCTGTCGGTAGCACTTGCTACGTTCGGGGCGGTCTCGGCGAGCATGCCGGGGCCGTCGCCGACGGCGTCATGTGTGTGGTGTCTTGCAGAGGGTCCGGTACGGCCTGATGCGGGGCGCGTTTCGAAAGGTGTTGTGTTTCATGGTCATGGGCCCCACCCACGCGATGTCCGGTGCTGCTGTGGGGTTGGTGGTTGCAGAGTTGTTGCCTCTCGATTGGGGAGGGCCCACATCCACCGCTGAAACCTTGACTTTTGCCGGTGTGTGCGCGGGAGCCGCCTTGCTTCCCGACCTCGATACCGGTCAGTCGACGGTTTCCCGATCATTCGGTCCGCTCAGCAAAGCGCTGGCCAAAGGTATCGACGCAATTTCGGTGACCTTCTACCGCATCACCAAAGGCAAGAAGGACGGCAAGCGTCGTGGTGGACATCGGACGCTCACGCACACCGCGCTGTTTGCCGCCGGTCTTGGGGCCGGGGTCTCGGCGCTGGTTGTTCAGTTCGGGAAGCCCGCCATCATCATCACGCTGTTCTTCTGCCTCGGGCTGGCGATCCGAGGATTGGCGGGTGAATTGGCCAAGGAGAAGGGGTGGCTCGCCGTCTCCGCCGTTGCGTTGGTGCTCTCGGCCCTCACCTGGCAGTGGTATCCGAGTGAGGCCGGATCCACCGGGCTAGGTGTTGCAGTGGCACTGGGCTGCGCCACACACTGTCTCGGCGATGCGATCACCAAGGAAGGGGTGCCGTTTCTCGCGCCCCTGATTCCGCTCGGCGGCAAGCGGTGGTGGGAACAACGGCTGCCGTCATTTCTGTCCATCCGCGCAGGTGGGAACCTCGAGAAGATTCTGATCGGGCCGGCGCTGACGGTCCTGACTGCCTGGTTGATCATCAGTGCTTTCGACGGCGCCCCGGAAGCGATCTACGCCGTCTTCGCTCCGATGGTGCAGTGAGCATCTAAATCTTTTATTACGGAACCACTGGCATCGTAATCATATTTGTTCTACGTTCGTCCCTGACATGAACCGAGTCGGCTGACGGAGTGAGCAGTGGTGCATCAAGCAGAGCGCAAGGCGGAGCACAGCTCGAGAGAAGACGGTGTGAGCCGGCGCGGATTTCTCGCAGCGAGTGTCGGCGCAGCTGCTCTCGCGGGTATTTCCTGGGCACCGGCGGGAGCTGTTCCCTGGGGCTCGGCATCGACCATCGCGCCACCGCCCGGATTTCCGTCGGACATTCCGTTGTCACAGCAGGCATACGCGAACTGGTCGCGAGAAATCATGCTCGAGAGTGTGTGGACGGCGACGGCGCGTCACAGCGACGACGTCGTCGCCCTCGCCAACTGGGCGTTCGACAACGGGTACACAGTGCGTGCGAAGGGAACGA
The DNA here is from genome assembly GCF_030056745.1 of Rhodococcus sp. IEGM 1406. Classification (NCBI taxonomy): domain Bacteria; kingdom Bacillati; phylum Actinomycetota; class Actinomycetes; order Mycobacteriales; family Nocardiaceae; genus Rhodococcus; species Rhodococcus sp. IEGM 1406. The sequence continues at coordinate 252,808 of NZ_JASHKO010000006.1, forward strand.
TGCACGGGTGGAGTCCGTTGACGGTGGTGCCCGGCGCGCCTTCGGATCGAGTTCTGCTGGTCGATACGATGGCGAACTTGAATTCGGTTGTGGTGCAGCACGGCACGCCCGCAACAGTCACGGCGGGCGCCGGCGCCAGTATCGAAGCGATTCTGACAGCGCTCGAGCGCGAGGGGCTCGGGTGGGCCAATTCTCCGGCGATCGGTGAGCTGTCCATCGCCGGGGCACTGGCGATCGGCGCTCACGGGGCAACGTATCCGGCGGTGGGGGAGACGATTACCCCTGGCCAGTCGTACGGGTCGCTGAGCAACCTGATCACCGAGATCACGGTGGTGGCGTGGGACGAAGGCAGCAATCGCTACGGGCTGAAGACTTTTCACCGATCAGATGACGAGATCACGGCTTTCCTGACTCACCTGGGCCGAACCTTCGTCACCTCCGTGACGCTGCAAGCCGGGGAGAATTATCGGCTGCGGTGCCAGAGTTTCACCGACATTCCGTGGCAAGAACTCTTTGCTGCTCCCGGTTCGCCAGGGCGTACCTACGAGAGTTTTGTCGAGAAATCCGGACGGGTGGAGGCGATCTGGTTCCCGTTCACGCAAACACCGTGGCTCAAGGTCTGGACGCCGACCCCGGTCAAACCACCGGAGTCCCGAGAGGTGAGCGGGCCGTACAACTACTTCTTCTCCGACGCGATTCCCGAAGAAGTCACCACCCCGTTGGGGATGGTGGCGCAGGGCCTTCAAGCTGCGACACCGCTGTTCGGCGCCTCTCAGTTCGGAGCTGTAGCAGCAGGATTGGCGCTGACCGACACCGACGATCTGTGGGGCTGGTCAAAAGATGTTCTGTTCTACCTGCGGCACACGACGTTGCGCGTAGTAGCGGGCGGCGGCGCGGTGATCACCAAGCGGTCCAACATCGGCCGAGTCGTCCACGAGATGACGAGTTGGTTGAACGAGCGAATGACGCACTACGCGTCGCTGGGGCAGTATCCCGTCAACATGCCGTTCGAAGTGCGTCTCTGTGGTGTCGATGACAGTGGCGAAGTCCTTGTCGACAGCGCCGGCGTGCCGGATCTGTCAGCGGTGCGGCCCCGGGCGGATCGTCAGGACTGGGATACGGCGATCTGGATGAACGTGGTCTCGATTCCCGGCACCGCGGGATTGCCCGCGTTCCTTCGCGAGATGGAACGGTGGATGGTCGCGAACTACTCCGGCGATTACGCGACTTTCCGTCCGGAGTGGTCCAAGGGATGGGCATTCACCGATCAAGCTGCGTACCAGGACGACGAATTCCTCACCAGCACAGTGCCTGCCACCTTCCGTGCCGGTGGCGACGGGAACTGGGACTTCGCTCTCGCCACTCTGGACGAACACGACCCGCACCGCGTCTTCAGCAATACGTTCATCGACCGCGTCTTGCCACCCAGCTGAATCTCCTACTGCGGTAGTGGTTTGCGCCAGCGCACGTCGGAGATGCGGATGCGCTGATTGTTGTCACCGTTCCAGTCGACGCTCAGTCCCTGGGCTCGGAGTGCGTCGGCTACCTGGCGCCCGACGGTCTGATCGGTGTGCGCGATCATCTGTGCCTTGGCGGTTTCGTCGCCGCCGAACGCGGCGGAGACCAGCGCGGGATCGAGATCGTGGGCCGGACGAAACGCACTGTAGGACAAGTAGAGATCGGACGGCTCGTCGCCGAGACGCTCCGCATCTTGCATGTGGAAGAACGTGTACGCCCACTGAGCAAAGGGATACCCGTTCTCGTCCGGTTCGGACGGCGTGCGTTCGTCGTCGATTTCGGTAGTGCCGCACTGCATGCAGCAGGTGAAGTTCATGCGGGCCACGATGCCGTTGCGCTCGAGTTCTGCGAAGGCGGCGGATACGCGCTCGAAGTCGCCGGGACCCGCCCACTGGGTCTGCTCCCCGAGCCTTCGGTCCCAGACCTCACGCACTACTGCGTCGATCTGTCTGCCGAGTTCATCGTTCTCGAAACCGCCCTCGACACAGTCTCGGGCGGCTTCGCAGATTTCATCGAACGTCGCGAACCCGGGGACTACCAATTCGCGTGCTTGCTCACGGACGGCCACGATGTCGGCCGCGCTGAGCACCGTTGCAGGCTGACGTGACCGTGCTGACCGTGACGGTGCTGACCGTGACCAGGGCAATCGCATACCGGCACCGTACTGCACCGATCCGGCCGTCAGGCGTCGGCTGCTGCCTTTGTTTCCTCCTCGGTCGACGGGGCAGGCTTGTTCGGGATGAGCGCGGTGGCGATCAGGCCGACCACGACAAATCCGGCCGCAAGGTATCCGCCGAGTGTGATCCCGTGAGTCATTGCAGACTGTGCAGCGTCGGCGACGAAAGCGGTGCTCGGTGACCCGGCCAGCGAGTCGATGGCGGCGCCCGCGCTGTCGGTGACAGCACGCGTCAACTGATCAGCCTGAGCTTGGTCGACACCGGACTCGGTGAGGTCGTTGTTCAGCGTGGAATTGAGAGTGCTGAAGAAGACCGTGGTGAGGACAGCGATGCCCAGTGCGGATCCGAGTTGGCGGAACGCACTCTGAATGCCGGAGCCTTGACCGGCGCTCTGCTCGGGAATCTCCTCGAGCACGACGTTGGTCACCTGCGCAGTCGCAAAACCGACACCGATGCCGTAGAAGAAGAGCACTGAGGCGATAGTCCACCAGGGGCTGTCTGTCGCAGCGATGAATCCGAGACCGGCGAGACCGAGCGCTTCGAGGGCCAAACCGATACGGACCAAGCCCAACGGCGAGACCTTCGACGCCATTCCGAAGCTCGCACCACTGGCGACAAAGCTGCCGATGGCAATGGGAACCAGCGCGAGCCCTGCCTGGAGTGCGCTGTACCCGAGCGTGAACTGAAGCCAGAGGGGAAGCACCGCAACGATTCCGAACTCACCGAGCCCGATGATCAGCGTCGCGATGTTGCCGTTGCGGAACGACGAGATGGAGAACAGCCGTACGTCCATCAGCGCCCGCGACGGATCGTCGCTGCGGGTGAGCATGGTTTGACGGTAGGCGAACGCACCGAGCGACAGAACGGCGAGAACCAACGCCACCAGAACCGGCGACGGTCCGCTGGACCACGACAGGCCGAACAGATCGAAGGGTTCCTTCGTCGTCAGCCACCCATACGTACGTCCCTCGACGAGGCCGAAGGCGAGCAGGCCCAGGCCGGCGATGGACAGTGCCGCTCCGGTGGTGTCGATGCGCCCAGCGGTGCGGGGTGAGGGCGCGATGAACAGCACCGCGCCGATCAGAATGAGCGCAGCAAGCGGAATATTGATGCCGAATGCCCAACGCCATGAGGCATGTTCGGCAAGCCAGCCGCCGAGTAGTGGGCCGAGGGCGGAAGCAGCACCGATGGTGGAACCCCAGACTGCGAAGGCCTGGCCGCGGGCTTTGCCGGTGAACATCGCGTTCAGAAGCGACAGTGAGGTGGGCAGGATCATGGCCGCGCCGGCGCCCTGCAGGAATCGCGCCAGGATGAGCAGGCCGCCGTTCGGTGCCAGTCCGGCCAGTAGGCTCGTTGCGCCGAACACGACGACACCGGCGATGAAGATGCGACGGGCGCCGACCAGGTCCGCAACTCTGCCGACCAATAGCAGGAGCGCCGCGAACACGATTGCGTAGGACTCTTGGATCCATTGAGCCTGAACGGAGTTGATCCCGAGATCTTCGATGATCGAGGGAACTATGACGTTGACGATAGTGGTGTCGACGACGATCAGTGCCACGCCGAGTGCGATGGCGATCAGGCCCAACCACTTGCGAGTGGTGGGTGAGATGTTCACGAATAAACCTCCATTGTGAAGTAACTTCACAGTGAAGGTATATTTGAGGCGGTAAGTTGTCAACGTGCGCGCTGGGCTCGACCGGCCGCCGTCTGGCACAGGAAAGGTGGGATCACGGGGTGGAAGCACCGCGCGACATCTCCGTGGAGCGGGAGCGGCTGATGGACGAATTCCGCGCGTACGGTGGGACGTTCACCGAATTCAGTCATCGATTCGCGTCGTGGCTCGGCCTGCATTCCACCGACGCGACTGCCTTGATGGAAATCACCGCTGCCGAGGAGAAGGGGGCGCCGCTCTCGCCCGCCCGCCTCGGAGAGCGGATCTCGCTGACGTCGGGCGCAACCACCGCGTTGCTCAACCGCCTGGAGAAGGCGGGACATATCGTCCGGACCCGTGAGAATGCAGACCGTCGCGTGGTCACGCTGCACAGCAGTGCGCATGTGCAGGACCTCGCGGACGAGTTCTTCGGCCCACTTGCCGTGCGACTCGACGCCATGATGGAGAAATACCCGCCCGAACTGCTCAGTCGATTCGAGGAATTTCTCGTCGACCTGCACTCGACGATGAACGAACACCTCGAGCAGGACAACCGCTGAACAAAAAAGCCGCCCGACTCCGGAGAGTCGGGCGGCTTTTTTGTGTCGGTGACGGCTACTTGCCGAGCTTGGCCTGCAGGTCGTCGAGAACCAGGCCTGCGCCTGTCGGGCCGAGGCCCAGGAACCAGGTCTCGTCACTCACCTCGGTGGCGCGGCCTTCCTTGACTGCGTCCATGCTTGCCCACAGCGGACCGGCGACAACGGTGGTCTGACCGGTGTCTGCGGGATTTCCGTAGCTGGAGTAGAAGATTCGGTCACCCTCTGCCTCGGTGATCGTTTCCGGGCTGACCTCGACGGCCAACTCGTTGATGTTCTGGATCGCCGGGCGTGGCAGGCCGACGTCCTTCAAGATGACGCCGATGAACGACAGGTTGCCGTACAGGCGCAGCTTCCCGGACATGAAGCGAACCAGCGAGATCGTCGGCGAACCGTCGATCGACTCACGGACCTGATCCGCGTGCGTCTGGTAGTCGTTGAGAACCTGCTCGGCCTTGGTCTCCTCGCCGAGTGCGTCACCGGCAAGGAGGAAGTTCTCCTTCCACGGGAAGCCGGGGCGGATGCTGAAGACCGTCGGCGCGATTGCCGCGAGCTGCGGGTAAAGCTTGTCCTGGCGCAACTTGCTGCCGAGGATCAGATCTGGCTGCAGTGCGGTGATCGCCTCGAGGTTGAGGTTGTTGGTCGTGCCGACATCGGGGACGCCGACCAATTTGTCAGCCAGGTACGACGGCTGACCGGCGGCACTTTCCGGGCTGGCGATGCCGACCGGGGTGATCCCGAGCGATAGGACCTCGTCGAGTTCGCCACTGTCGAGGACGACGACGCGGGTCGGCTTGGCCTCGAGGGTGGTCTCGCCCAGAGCATGGGTGATGGTGCGTGGGAACTCGCCGGGCGCAGCATCGCTGCCGAGCTTCGCGGTTTCCGTGTCGGCGGTGCTGAACAGCTTGCCGCCGGTTGCGACATCAGTGTTGCCGTTTGCGTTGCCGCCGGCGTCGGAAGAACCGCAGGCCGTAGCGGCAAAAACAGTCGCCAGGGCAAGCATGGCGACCCGGACCGACGTGCGGCTCCGGAGAGTGGTGCGTGAATGCATTAGGCTACCCTACCTTCCGGCTATCGGGCTTGGTCAGAGAGGTATCCGCACCGTTGATGCCAGGTGAGCAGCGCGTCAGGTCTCGCTCAGCGGGACCGCTACGCAATTCGGACTACAGGGTGCGACCAACGTGTTAGCTTCGCGAAAGACCTGTACTGGTAAGCGAAGACGCGTGTAGTGAGGATTTCGATGACCCTGAACATTGCCGATCTGTTCGAGGCCGTTGCCGATGCGATCCCCGATCGGGTTCCCTTGATTCTGGAAGACGCGCGGTTGAACTACGCCGAACTCGAACTGCGATCGAACCGACTCGCACATCATCTGCAGTCCGTCGGCGTCGAGCCTGGGCAGCACGTCGGTATTCACATGCGTAACTGCGTCGAGTACGTCGAAGCGCTCCTGGCTTGCTTGAAGATCAGAGCAGTGCCGATCAACGTCAACTTCCGCTATACCGATGCAGAACTCCTGTACATCTACACCAACTCTCAAATGGTGGCATTACTCGTCGAAGAGGAATTCGCGCCGACGGCATTGGCCGTGGTTCCGCAGTGTCCGGAGATCTCCCACGTGCTGATCGTCGGCGACGACTATGAGAACGCCCTTGCCGCGCAGACTGATACTCGCGACTTCGGCCCGCGAAGCAACGACGACCATTTCATCATCTACACCGGCGGTACAACCGGAATGCCCAAGGGCGTGGTGTGGCGGCACGAGGACTTCTTCTTCGCCGCGCTGTCCGGAGCGAACCTCAGCGGGCCGCCGCGTCGGAGTCTCGAAGAGGTTGTGGATGCGGCGGTGGCGAACATCAATCCGACTGTGCTGCTACTCATCCCGCCGCTCATGCATGGAGCCGCGATCTATTCACTGCTCACGGCTTTCCTCATGGGAGCGCCCCGAGTGTTGACCCGCAGCTTCGATCCGACGGAAGTGCTGCGACTGGTCGAGGCCGAGAAGATCACCGGAATCACGGTCGTCGGCGATGCGATTGCTCGGCCGATCGCCGACGCCATCGCTGCAAGCGAAGGGCGCTACGACCTTTCGACTCTCAAACTGATCGGGTCGGGTGGCGCATTGTTCTCCCCGAACCTGAAGGCAGAACTGACAACCCGATTACCGGGACTGGTGATCAAGGATGCCTTCGGTGCTTCGGAATCCGGCAACGACGGCGTCGTCGAATTCGGTGAGGACGGTTCAAAGCGAATTCGATCCAACCCCAACATGATTCTTGTCGACGACGAATTTCGTCGCATCGAACCAGGCTCGGGCACAACCGGTTTCATCGCCAGGGCCGGCCATGTCCCCGTGGCCTACTTCGACGACCCCGCCAAGACTGCTGCAACTTTTCCTGTCGTCGACGGGGTGCGTCTGGCGGTACTCGGGGACATGGGCACGATGGAAGCCGACGGAACCATCGTGCTGCTCGGGCGCGGTTCGATGTGCATCAACTCCGGCGGCGAGAAGGTCTACCCCGAAGAAGTGGAGCAGGCGCTCAAAACTCACCCGGCAGTTTTCGACGCTTTGGTAGCGGGTGCGACCGACGCACGATTCGGTGAGAAGGTCGCCGCTGTCGTGCAGGTTCGGCCGGGGTTCGAAGATGTTGCGACGGAATCATTGTCGGAGCACTGCCGCACCCACGTGGCTGGGTACAAGATCCCCCGGTCGATCGTGCTGGTACCCAGCATCCTCCGCTCACCCAGTGGGAAGGCCGACTACCGTTGGGCTCGCGAAACCGTAGCGGGAGTGTGAATCACCTTCCGATACTTCGGACGACGCACCACTCGTTTCCCTCTGGATCCAGCAGCACCTGAAAGGTACCGGCCGGGTCCTGCTGGACAGTACCGACCCGAGTTGCGCCGAGGCGCTCGGCGGCCTCGGTTGCAGCGACGACGTCATCCACGCTGACGTCGATGTGTAGACGATTCTTCGTCAGCTTGGATTCCGGTACGCGCTGGAACGCGAGGCGGGTCCATCCTGGAGGGTCGACAAACGCCCACGCGGTGTTTCGCTCCACTGGTTGTCCGCCGAGGATTCCGGCCCAGAATTTCGCCAGTGCGATAGGAGACGAGCAGTCGACGACCACCTCATCAACCTGCCCGATCACCGCTTCACAGCTCCGCTGAATTCGGCTGTCACAACGGTGCTGAATTCGGCTGTCACAGCCACGGCTCGATCGGCTTCTTCACCCACATGATCTTCTCGTCCGGATGCTCACGCCGAGCTTCGGGACGGTCAGGGTTAGCGGCTGCCCACACAGCTTTCTCGTCGAGCAGTCCGGCCGCGATGGTCCAGGTCTCCCGCGTGCTCGGCGGATTGGCGCCGGCCGCACGTGCGAGTTTGCGCAGTCGATCGTCGGGCATCTCTAGCAACTCTGTGCTACTGATATCGCGATCCCAGGCGAACTTGGCCAGGCCGACGGCTTTCTCGCGTCGGCTACGGCTCGCCATGTCGTTGTGCGCAAAGTCTGGTTGGGATGCCACGGCTTCACCTTATCGTCAACGCAATCGAGGCCCTCCCGCGTGAGCGGAAGGGCCTCGATTGCTGTTCTTCACTGTCGGGGTGGCGGGATTTGAACCCACGACCTCTTCGTCCCGAACGAAGCGCGCTACCAAGCTGCGCCACACCCCGTGTCGAACCTCGGTTAGCTTACATTACCGAGTCGACTGACATTAAATCCGCAGGTCAGTTGCGTAGAACCGACGCTGGAGACTCTGCGGAACTGTGTGCGGAGACGTGCTCCGGTTCGCGCCTGGTGGCCGGAACCAGAGTCAACAGAGTTGCCTCGGGGCGGCAGCAGAAGCGCGCCGGCGCCCACGGCGAAGTGCCGATGCCCGCGGAGACGTGCAGCTGGGTGTGCGCGCCCCACTTCGACGGCCCCTTGACCCGGGATCGATCGATCTGGCAGTTGGTGACCAACGCGCCGTAGAACGGAAGGCACAGCTGACCACCGTGCGTGTGGCCGGCGAGCACAAGGTCGTAACCGTCGTCGGCGAACCGATCGAGAACTCGAGGTTCGGGCGAGTGCGTCAGACCAAGCTTGAGCTGGGCGACGGGATTGGGTGTTCCGGCGACGGTGTCGTAGCGATCACGCTTCAGGTGCGGATCGTCGACTCCGGCCGCTGCGATGCGAATACCGGCCACTTCGAGTTCGCGGCGCACGTGGGTCATGTCCAGCCATCCACGTTCGGTGAACGCGGCCCGCAGATCGCCCCAGGGGAGGGGATCCCCGGTGATGCGCTTGTCCTTGTTGAAGATGTAGCTCAGTGGGTTCTTCGGTTTCGGAGCGAAGTAGTCGTTGCTGCCGAAGACGAACAGACCCGGCCGAGCCAACAGATCACCGAGCGCCTGGACCACTGCCGGGACGCTGCGCTGATGCGACAAGTTGTCGCCGGTGTTGACCACGAGGTCGGGGTCGAGGCCTTCGAGCTCACGCAACCAATTCTGTTTCAACCGTTGGTTCGGCATCATGTGCAGGTCGCTGAGATGGAGGACCCGCAGCGACGACGAACCGGGCGCCAGGACTGGCATCGTCACCTCACGCAGTGCAAATGCATTGCGTTCGATGCCGGATGCGTACCCGATCCCTAGTGCAGCGGCGCCCGCGGCACCAAGTGCGGTGCGGGTCAGATTGGTGCGGAACTGGGAAGACACCTCTCAAGGATACGGGTGTGGCGTTCTTCTGCGTCGCTCTCGCCGCCATTTGCAGCTATTCCACAGAGAATTGTGTCCGGGCGGAGGTAACTATCGGCACGCTCGAAACGCCGAGCGCGTAACGTTTCCACCATGTCCGACACGACACCATCGCTCAAAGCCACCCTCCGAACCGACATGGTTGCATCCATGAAGGCGAAGGATCCGCTACGTACAGCCACCCTTCGGATGCTCATGGCAGCCATCCAGACCGAAGAGGTGGCCGGTAAGGAAGCACGAGTCCTCACCGACGAAGAAATTATCAAAGTCCTTGCAAAGGAATCGAAGAAGCGCGGCGAATCGGCCGAGATCTACACCGAGAACGGCCGCGGTGAGCTTGCCGCGAAAGAGCGCGCCGAAGCTCAGATCATCGACGAGTACCTGCCGACGCCGTTGACCGACGCCGAGCTTGTCGACGTCGTCGACACCGCCCTCGCTCAGGTGTCCGAGGAGCTCGGTGAGCGTCCGGGGATGCGCCAGATGGGCCAGGTCATCAAGGCCGCCAGCGCGCTGGCCAAGGGCAAGGCCGATGGCGCCCGTATCTCTGCAGCAGTGAAGTCCCGCCTGTAGAAGCGCGCCACCAGAATCGAAAACGGCCGCGATCTCCGAGTCACTCGGAGATCGCGGCCGTTCTTGTTTTCAGAGCCGTCAGTTTTCAGGGCCGTCAGTTCGGCGGGGTCCCCGCAGGCGGTGCGGGTTCACCTCCGGGCGGAGTCGCATCCGGGGGAGTCGCGCCCGGTGCCGGAGCTGCTGGAGCTGCCGGGGATGCGGGTGCTGCCGGAGCCCTCACGGAACCGTCACTGATGTAGATCGTGACGGTCGAACCCGGGATCGCGGACCCGGACGGCGAAACTCCGGTGACCGTTCCCGCGCGTGCTCCGGACGCCGTGGTCACGGAATTGACCGTGAAGCCGGACGCCTGCAACCTCGACGTCGCCGCCGACTGGCTCAGGCCGACAACCTCGGGAACCTGGCCGTTCTGCGATCCCCGTGCGTACTTCTCGTCGATCGGAGGCAGCGAGGTGGGCCCGAAGTTGTTGGCGACCGGGTTCATTGCCGCGAACCAGGATCTCGCCGGTTCGGTACCGCCGTACAGGTTGCCGCTGTAGCAGGGGCGCAGCGGGCTCGAGCAGATCTCTCCCGGCGTCGGGGAGTCGCCGAAGATGTAGACAGCGGCAGCGAGGTTGTTGGTGAAGCCGAGGAACGCCGAGGACTTGTGGGTCTCGGTGGTACCCGTCTTGCCCGACATCGGCAGGCTCCATCCGGCGCTGCTTGCAGCTCCGGCAGACGTACCGGCGCCGACGTCGTCACGGCTCATGGCGTTGGCGAGTGTGTCTGCCAAGCCGGGCTCGACAACCTGCTCACAGCCCTGCTCGGTGACGGCCACCGGTTTGCCGTAGCGGTCGAAGACCGAATCGATGGGACTCGGCGGGCACCACTTGCCGTGCGAGGCGAGAGTGGCCGCGACGTTGGAGAGTTCGAGCGGGTTGATCCAGGTGGGGCCCAGGGTGAACGAACCGAGGTTCTGTTCCTTCTGGAAGTCGGCCATGCTGCGCTCGTCGAAGCCCGAGGTGTTGGGATCAGCGTACGAGCGCATGCCGAGACGGACGGCCATGTCGACGGTCGGCGTGACGCCGGTTGCCTCGATGAGCTTGACGAAAGCGGTGTTGGGGGACTGTGCCAGCGCGTCGGTCACGGACAGCGTCGGCGGGTAGTTGCCGGCGTTCTCCACGCAGTAAGTCGACACCGGGCAACCGGCCGCACCACCGCTACCCATGCCCTTGGCTTCGAATCGCTTGGGCACGTCGAGCGTCGCGTTGATACCGAGGCCCTTCTCCATCGCCGCAGCCGTCGTGAAGATCTTGAAGACGGAACCCGCACCGTCACCCGCAAGGGAGTACGGCTGTGCCTGGACGGTTTCGTCGGCGTCGGCATTGAGACCGTACGTGCGACTGCTGGCCATCGCGATGACCTTGTGTGAATCCTGGCCCGGCCTGATCACGTTCATCACGTTCGCGATGCCGTCGAGGTTGGCGCTCGCGTTCGCGTTCAGTCCGGCCTTGGTGGACGCCTGGACCTGCGGATCGAGAGTGGTCTTGATGAGGTAACCACCCTCGTTGATCTGGTCGCGCGTGATTCCGGCGTCCGAGAGGTACTTCAGTGCGTAGTCACAGAAGAATCCGCGATCGCCTGCAGCGATGCAGCCGCGCGGCAAGTTGTTGGGGGTTTCCAGGACGCCGAGGGGCTCTTCCTTGGCGGCGCGGAACTCGTCGGCACGATCCGGAATGTTCGTGATCATGGTGTCGAGCACGGTGTTACGACGCTCGGTCACGCCCTCGACGTTCGTGTACGGGTTCAGTGCGGAGCTGGACTGAACCATGCCGGCAAGCATCGCCGACTGGGGAACGGTCAGATCTGCGGCATCGACGCCGAAGTAGGTCTGAGCCGCGTCCTGGATGCCGAAGGATCCGTTGCCGAACGGTACGAGGTTGAGGTACCGGGTGAGGATCTCGTCTTTCGTGAGTTCCTTGTCCAGCGTCAGGGCCATCCGGATCTCGCGGATCTTTCGGGCCGGGGTGGTCTCGATGGCAGCGCGGCGCTCGGCATCCGTCTTGGCCACGACCAACAGTTGGTAGTTCTTCACATACTGCTGATCGAGTGTCGACGCGCCCTGCTGCACTTCACCGGTCGTCGTGTTGGTGAGGAAGGCACGCAGCGTTCCCTGCCAGTCGACGCCCTTGTGGTCGGGGAACCGGCGGTCCTCGATGGAGACGATCGCCAACTTCATGTTGTTGGAGATCTTCTCGCTCGGGACTTCGAAGCGTCGTTGGTCGTAGAGCCAGGCAATGGGATTGCCTGCCGCATCGACCATGGTGGACACCGCGGGGACCGTGCCTTCGACCAGTTCGGCCGAGACGTTGTCGACGGTATCGGCGGCGCGGTTGGACGCGAATCCGAATCCGCCCGCCACTGGGAACATCACCCCTGCGACCAGGACACCCGCCAATGCGGAGCTTCCGGCGAGCTTCGCCACTGTTTTTGCAATCGACACGATCTACAGAGTACGTGTGCCCACCCATTGGAACCGGTTTCAGTGTTTTGGGGGTGTTCAAAACCTTCTGAACACGCGCTTTGTACTGCCGTACCAAAAAATGCTCCCGAGCGTCTTGCGTTAGGGCCGTTCTTTACCTAAATTGTGATCAGTGTGATCGACGTAACACTCGATCACGAATGTGTCTCAGCTTTCACCGTGCTACCGCGGGGACGGCTGAGATGGTGCGCTGCTCGCCCTATGGCGACGGTCAGACTTTGTAGAGGGGACCCAGAATGTACACAGCCACCCCGAGTAGCCGTTTGGACATCGAGCAGGCCGAGGCACGAATTGCCTGGGTAACTAAGGCACGATGCCGCGAGGTCGACCCCGACCAACTTTTTGTTCGTGGCGCCGCGCAGCGCAAGGCGGCCACCATCTGCCGTCACTGCCCGGTCCTCATGCAGTGCGGAGCAGATGCTCTCGACAATCGTGTCGAGTTCGGTGTGTGGGGCGGAATGACCGAGCGTCAGCGCCGTGCACTGCTCAAGCAGCACCCCGACGTCGACTCCTGGTCCGAGTTCTTCGAAGACCAGCGCCAGCATCACTCAGCAGTCTGATCCAGGCCGATCGGGGGGATCAGCCCTTACGAGTGAGCTGATCTCCCACCGCGCGCAGCGCCTCGAGGTCCGAGACCTCGAACGGTAGCGACGGAACACCGATCAGCGGCACCCTCGGGTGAGCTGCGGTGAATCGACTCAGCAAGGCGATCTCCCGCTTCGCGATCACTGCCCGATGGGCATGGATGCGGAGAACGGCTGCGGTGAGGGCTTCGGCCTCGGTCGCACTTTCCTTCGCTTCCAGTTTGTCGGCGGCGGTCACCGCATGATCGGCAGGCAGAGCCGTCAATGTCGGGTGCGTGCGGTTGAGAACCAGACCGGCCAACGGCATCGAGTCGCCCGCAAGGCGATCGACGAAGAACGCCGCCTCGCGAAGAGCGTCGGGTTCGGCCGCTGCGATCACCAGGAAATGAGTCCCCGGCTGACGTAGCAACTCGTAGGTCTTCGTTGCGCGTTCACGGAAACCGCCGAACATCGAGTCGAGCGACTGCACGAATGCCGATGCATCCGAAAGCATTTGGCTTCCCACGATGGTAGAGACACCCTTCAGTGCCAATCCCATCGCGCCGGCCACGAGCCTGGTCAGGCCACGGCCGGGTGCAGAGAGCAGCCGGATCATCCGTCCGTCGAGGAACGTGCCGAGCCTCTGCGGGGCGTCGAGGAAGTCGAGCGCATTGCGCGACGGCGGGGTATCGACGATCACCAGATCCCACGCGTCGTTCGACGCCAGCTGCCCCAACTTCTCCATCGCCATGTACTCCTGCGTTCCGGAGAACGATGTGGCAACGGTTTGATAGAAGGGATTCGCCAGGATCTGCTCGGCCTTCTCAGGGCTCGAATGCTCGATGACCATCTCGTCGAAAGTCCGACGCATGTTCAGCATCATTGCGTGCAGTTCGCCCGTGGCCTCGGGACCCAGCTTCACCGGCTGCGGAGTGTTGTCGAGTTCGGCCACACCCAAGGCCTGTGCGAGGCGGCGGGCCGGATCGATGGTGAGGACGACTACGCGTCGGCCCTCTTCGGCTGCACGCAACGCCAGGGACGCGGCCGTCGTGGTCTTGCCGACGCCGCCTGCGCCGCAACACACCACGATCCGAGCCGTCGGGTCCTTGATGATCGCCGAAATATCGAGGGCAGGAGCTGCGCGTCGGCCGGTCCTGGAACTGCCGACCGTCACGTTCTCGGTGGTCTCGGTCATCACACGCCCTGTTCCGTGAGGTATTCGGCAAGCTCGTACAGCCCACCGAGATCGACGCCGTCGGCGAGTGCGGGAAGTTGTACCCGAGCCCCGTCGATCTCGCGGAGCTTCTCGGCGCTGGATTCTTGAGCTTCGAGCACCGACGCGTGCTCGATCGTCTCGGTGAGCAGGCCTGCGAAGTCGTCGTCGGACAGATCGATGCCGACGTCCGAGAGTGTCGACCGGATCGAAGCCGCGTCGATATCGCCGGCAGCGGCACCGGAGAGTTGGTCTTCGGGCAAGAACCTCGGGCTGGCGCGGTTGACGATGATGGCACCGAGGTTGAGGTCGTCGCGCGCCAGTTCTGCGGCGGCGTCGGCAGTTTCCTGAACGGGCAGCGCTTCGAGAAGTGCAACCAGATGTACGACGGTCTCCGGCGAGTGCAGCAGCCGAACGACGCCTTCACTCTGGGAGTGCACCGGGCCGCCCTTGGCGAGATCGGCCATCGCCTTGGTGACGTCGAGGAAGCTGCCGATTCGTCCGGTCGGGGGAGCGTCGACGACAACGGCGTCGTACACGCGCTTGCCGGTTCGATCGGTGCGGATGACGCACTCCTTGATCTTGCCGGTGAGCAGAACGTCGCGAAGGCCGGGAGCGATGGTGGTGGCGAATTCGATGGCGCCGAACTTGCGCATCGCCCGGCCGGCGAAGCCGAGGTTGTAGAACATTTCGAGGTATTCGAGGAACGCGGTCTCGATGTCGACGGCCAGAGCCATCACTTCACCGCCACCTTCGGCGGCCGCGACCTTGGTCTCCTGCGGTGGAAGCGGCGGTACGTCGAAGAGCTGCGCGATTCCCTGGCGGCCCTCGACCTCCACGAGGAGAACGCGCTTGCCGCCCTCGGCCAACGCGAGCGCCAACGCGGCGGCAACCGTGGACTTACCGGTTCCGCCTTTACCCGACACAAAGTGCAGGCGGGCCTTCGTCGCAGACTCGGGCCAGGTCCTGCTCAGCTCATCTTGGGATGCAACCACACCGCGAGCCTATAAGTCTGGGGCCGAAGATGTACGCGGGATAGGCTCACCGCATGAGCGAAATAACTTCCTGGGAATACACCGTGACTCCGTTGCTGGTCCACAATCCGAAGGCAATTCTCGACAACTGGGGTGTCGACGGCTGGGAACTCGTGGCAGTCCTGCCGAGCGCGTCGGGCGAGCAGCACGTCGCGTACATGAAGCGTCCGAAGGGCTGAATCACATGGCAGAGGCAACACAGACCTGGTCGGAGCGTCTCGCCGAACTGGGCATTGCACTTCCCGCCGTCGCGGCACCGGTTGCTGCGTACGTTCCCGCGGTTCGCAGCGGCAA
Source organism: Rhodococcus sp. IEGM 1406 (assembly GCF_030056745.1). NCBI lineage: Bacteria > Bacillati > Actinomycetota > Actinomycetes > Mycobacteriales > Nocardiaceae > Rhodococcus > Rhodococcus sp. IEGM 1406. Next base: position 268,186 of record NZ_JASHKO010000006.1, read on the forward strand.
CCACGTGTACACGTCGGGTCAGCTCCCGTTCGTCGACGGAAAACTGGCGCTGACCGGCAAGCTCGGTGCGGGCGTGTCGGATGAGGACGCCAAGGCCGCGGCGCGTACCTGCGCGCTCAACGCTCTTGCTGCCATCGACGCCCTGGTCGGCATCGACAACGTCGTTCGTGTTGTCAAGGTTGTCGGCTTCGTGGCATCCGCCGAAGGATTCACCGGTCAGCCCGGCGTGATCAACGGCGCTTCCGAATTCCTCGGTGAGGTGCTCGGCGACGCCGGTATCCACGCTCGTTCGGCAGTCGGCGTGGCAGAGCTTCCCCTCGGCTCTCCGGTCGAGGTGGAACTGATCGTCGAAGTTCGCTGATGTCGACGGTCCATCCCGCCTACGCGCAGCTTCGCCGCGTCACCGACATCGCTTCGGTCTTGCTCGAAAACAATCCGGGCATGATGACGCTGGACGGTACGAACACCTGGATTCTGCATGCTCCCGGCAGCGTCGAGTGTGTAGTCGTCGATCCGGGCGACAACGACGAGGAACACCTGCAACGTGTCGCTGGTATCGGTCCGGTTGCGCTGACCTTGATCACGCACCGGCACTACGACCACACCGGCGGGGTGGACCGTTTCCATGAATTGACCTCGGCTCCGGTGCGTTCCGTCGACCCCACTTTTCTGCGCGGGGGTGCTTCGGCGCTTGTCGACGGTGAAGTGATCGAGGTGGCGGGTCTGAAGCTGCGGATCCTCGCGACTCCGGGACACACCGCTGACTCGGTGTCGATAGTCATCGAGAACGATGCGAGCGTGCTGACAGGCGACACCATTCTCGGCCGCGGCACCGCAGTTCTGGACGACACCGACGGCGATCTGGGGGATTACCTCACATCACTGCGGTCGTTGGCCGCACTCGGCGAAGGACTGACGGTTCTTCCCGGGCACGGTCCGGACCTGCCCGATCTGCAGGCGATTTCGCAGCAGTACCTTGCTCACCGCGAGGAGCGTCTAGCCCAGGTGCGGGACGCTCTGACGACGTTGGGGGAGTCGGCATCGGTGCGCGAGGTTGTCGAGCACGTCTACTCCGACGTCGACCCGAAGCTGTGGCCGGTGGCGGAGAAATCCGTCAACGTGCAGTTGGCGTATCTGCGCCGCTGAGGCGCTCGGCGCCGACATTCTGCGCCGCTGAGGCGCTCGGCGCCGACATAAAGAGTTGAGTTGTGTAGCCGAACTGCCGCCATCTATGCCGATCGAGGTATAGCTGGCGGCAGTTTTTGCATTTGTTTGATATGGGTCACGGGCCAATAGTTAGTCCATGACCTCACAATGCGACGGATGGATCCGCAATTACGTGGACGGCTCCTATGTCGAACCCGACGAGTCGTCGAGCTTCGATCAGGTCGACCCAGCAACGGGCCGTGTTCTCGCCCGGGTCCACGAGGCTGACAAGGCCCTGGTCGATCGGGCCGTGACCTCTGCCAGACGCGCTCTGGACAACGGTTGGGCCGATACGCCGGTCCGCGAGCGGACGGCCCTGCTGCGACGCGCCGCCGACCGGATCGAGGAGCGATTCGAAGAGTTCGTCGCCGCAGAAATGGCGGACACCGGCAAGCCGATCACACAGGCACGCGAACTCGACGTCGCGCGCGCCCTGACGAACTTCCGCACTTTCGCCGACATCGTCGCCGCGGCCGGACAGGAATCGTTTGTCACGGATCTCGCGGGTGGCAAGCAGGCGTTGAACTACGCGATCCGCAAGCCGCTCGGCGTCGTCGCTGTCATCGTTCCCTGGAACCTGCCGCTGCTTCTCCTGACCTGGAAGGTAGCGCCCGCGCTCGCGTGCGGAAACTCCGTGGTGGTCAAGCCCTCCGAGGAAACCCCAGCGACGGCGTCGTTGCTTGCCGAGGTACTCGAAGAAGTCGGCCTGCCTGCCGGTGTCTACAACGTCGTCCACGGGTTCGGTGCGAACTCCGCCGGCGAGTTCCTCACCACGCACCCCGGCATCGACGGTGTCACCTTCACCGGATCTTCGGCAACCGGTTCGCATGTCATGAAAACCGTTGCGCCGCGAGTCCGTCCGGTCTCGTTCGAACTCGGTGGCAAGAACGCCGCGATCGTCTTCGACGACGTCGACATCGACGAAGCGTTGACGGGTCTGACCAAGTCGGTGTTCACCAACACCGGCCAGGTCTGCCTGTGCACCGAACGGGTGTACGTGCACCGCAGCATTTTCGACGACATCGCCGGTGGACTCGTCGAGCGGGCAGCAGGATTGCGTCTGGGCGACCCGACGCTCGATGCAACGACGACCGGACCGCTCATTTCGCAGGCGCACCGGAAGAAGGTTCTCGACTACTTCGAGATCGCCGAGCAGGAAGGCGCGAAAGTGCTGACCGGCGGCGGTATTCCGGACCTCGGACAGGAACTGTCGGGCGGATCGTGGATCGAACCCACCCTGTGGACTGGCTTGACCAACAAGGATCGCGTCGTGCGCGAGGAGATCTTCGGACCCGTTGCAGCACTCATTCCGTTCGAGACCGAAGCCGAGGCGATCGCCTTGGCAAACGACACCGAGTACGGCCTCGCTGCCTCTGTGTGGACCAACGACCTGCGCCGTGGACACCGCGTCGCGCAGAGGATGAACGTCGGAATCTCCTGGGTCAACACGTGGTTCACCCGCGAACTGCGATCTCCCTTCGGCGGCATGGGCCTGTCCGGCATCGGACGTGAGGGTGGCGAGTCCTCGCTGCACTTCTACACCGAACCGACGAATGTATGTGTGCAACTGTGAACATCGAAACCGCAAAAGTTTTCCAGAAATGAGCGAGGCGTGATGACAGCCCCCGAAGACACCGTATCCGCGCTCGCGCGTCGCCTCGACGACGCTGCGCAGACTCGCACCGACACCCCGAGCCTCGCCGACGAATACACCATCGACATCGACGAGGCCTACCGGATCCAGAACGAACTCCTCGAACGACGAACCAACCGTGGCGAATCGATTGTGGGTATCAAGCTCGGCTTCACAAGCCAGGCGAAGATGGCGCAGATGGGTGTCTCCGAAGTGATCGTCGGTCAGTTGACCGACGCGATGTGCGTGAGCAACGGCGGCGAAGTCGACCTGAGGAAGTTCATTCATCCCAAGATCGAACCCGAAGTGGCATACCGTCTGTCGAAGGATGTCGATCTCGACGATCCGAACGTCGACATCGAAACCTGCGTCGATGCACTGGCTCCCGCAATGGAGATCATCGACTCGCGCTATCGCGACTTCCGCTTCACCTACACCGACGTCGTCGCTGACAACACCAGCGCTGCCGGGTATGTGATCGGGCGGTGGCTGCCGCTACAGAACGTCGAAGACCGTTCCGTACGTATGGAGGTCGGCGGCGAGACGGTAGTCGGTTCCACGTCGGCCATTCTCGGCGATCCGGCGCGCGCTTTGCATGCACTGCTCGACATCGCCCGCCGACGCCGAATTCCGTTGCGCGCCGGTCAGGTAATTCTGGCCGGTGCCGCCACCGCAGCTGTGCGACTCGACGAGGGCGTCGCCCAGTGCACCATCGACGGCCTCGGAACCGTCACGGTGAAAGGTGTGAAGCGATGAGTGGGGCGCAGGTCATCGAGAAGCTGGCAAAGCCGCGCGGAAAGTTCCCCCACGTCAAGGTGGTCGGCGATTTCGTCTATGTCTCCGGGACCAGTTCGCGTCGACCCGACAACACGTTTGTCGGCGTCGAGGTCGACGAGATGGGGACGACGGCGCTCGACATTCGGGCGCAGACGCGTGCCGTCATCGAAAACATCGCGGCAATCCTCGCCGAAGTGGGTGGAGAACTCAGTGATCTGGTTCAGGTCACCTCCTACCTGGTGTCGATGAACGACTTCGGTGGATACAACGAGGTGTACGCCGAACTGTTCGACGAAAACGGTCCGACGAGAACGACTGTGGCTGTTCACCAACTGCCCCACCCGCATCTGCTCATCGAAATTTCCGGCGTGGCGTACGTGCCCGCCTCCAAGCGCTCAGCGTCCGAAGATACGGAGAATGCATCATGACCACGATTCCTCCCGTCATCGACTTCAAGAAGTGGATCGACGACAACCGCCACCTGCTGCAGCCGCCTGTCAACAATCAGACGATGGCGCTCGGAGACGACTTCATCGTGCAGGTCGTCGGCGGACCGAACCAGCGGACCGACTACCACCTCGATCCGTACGAGGAGTGGTTCTACCAGCTCGAAGGCGACATCCACGTCAACGTCATGACCGAGGACGGTCCTCAGCGTGTCGACATTCGTGAGGGCGAAACCTGGTTGCTGCCGGGAGACATTCCGCATTCGCCGCAGCGTCCCACGGCGGGCTCCATCGGCCTGGTCATCGAACGCGTCCGCAAGGAAGGCACGCTCGAGAAGTTCCAGTGGTACTGCCTCGAATGCGATCACAAGATTCACGAGGTCGAACTTCAGGTGCGCGACATCGTGGCCGACCTTCCGCCGGTGTTCGTCAAGTTCTACGAGAGCGAAGAAGCCCGCACGTGTGACAAGTGCGGCACGCTCCATCCCGGCAAGGGCTGAGTGATGAGCAACCTGATCGACATCCACACCCACTACGTGCCCAACGGGTGGCCGGATCTGACCGAAGACGCGGGGCCGCAAGCGCCGTGGCTGAAGGTCGAGTCGGAGACCGAAGCCATGATCATGATGGGCACCAAGGAGTTCCGCCGCATCCAGTCCGATGCCTGGGACGCCGAGGTGCGGCTTCGGGACATGGATGCCGACGGCGTGCACACGCAGGTCGTCTCGCCGACGCCGGCATTCTTCAATTACGGCCGAAGCGGCGAGCAGGCAAGTCGCATCGCACGGATCTTCAACGACCTCGCGCTCGAGATCGTGGAGCCGGCGAAGGATCGGTTGATTCCGTTCTGCCAGGTGCCTCTGCAAGACACCGACGCAGCGTGCCGTGAGCTCGAGCGGTGCATCGCGAACGGGCACCGCGGTGTCGAGATCGGCAATCATGTGGGCGATCTGGACCTCGACAGTGAGGGCGTGGTGACGTTTCTCCAGCACTGCGCGTCGCTTGACGTGCCGGTATTCGTGCACCCGTGGGACATGGCCAACTCTCCGCGCCTCGATCGCTGGATGGCGCAGTGGCTCACCGCGATGCCGGCCGAAACGCATCTGTCGATACTCGCGCTGATTCTCGGTGGGGTGTTCGACAAGATCGACGATCGTCTCAAGATCGGATTTGCGCACGGTGGTGGATCTTTCGCGTTCTGGTTGGGCCGGATGGAAAACGCCTGGCACGGCCGCAACGACATCATCGGTACGTCGGAGTTCCCGCCTTCGCATTACCTGGGTAGGTTCTACGTGGATTCCGTCGTCTTCGACGAGCGCGCACTGCGACTGCTGGTGGACACGGTGGGGGTGGACCGTGTGATGGTGGGTAGTGATTACCCGTACCCCTTGGGGGAGCGTCCGGTCGGTGAGGTGGTTCGCAAGAGTGAGTTCTTGGACGATACTGCGCGCCAACTGATTTCGCGGGGGAATGCCGAACGCTTCCTGGGTCTCGTCTGAGACCCCGGCTATACCCTTTCCGGTATGGCGGACGGTGAATTCGGCATTTGTGAGTCATGTCTCGAGCGAGCACAATTCCAAACACAACGATCGACGACGCTCGTGATGCCGACAATCCCGAAGACGGGGTCGGTGACTACAGATTTCATCGTCCGCCTGCCCCATCCAATCGATAGGTTCCGCGATGTCAGACAAGATATCCAACAGCACAACGAGTGACGGAAAGCCGTTGCCGGAGAAAGCTGCCCGTAGCCGAGTTGCCATGGCAACTCTGGCCGGCACAACTCTCGAATGGTACGACTTCTTCCTCTACGGCACAGCCGCCGCGCTGATCTTCAACAAACAATTCTTTCCGAGCCTTAGCCCCACGGCCGGCACGCTGGCTGCCTTCAGCACCTTCGCCGTCGGATTCATCGCGCGGCCGGTAGGTGGGCTCGTGTTCGGGCACTTCGGTGACCGGATCGGGCGCAAGGCCACACTCGTGGTCTCCCTGGTGATGATGGGCGTCGGGTCCACACTCATCGGCCTCATCCCGAACTACGACTCCATCGGATTCTGGGCGCCTGTCCTCCTGGTGGCCATGCGCGTTGTTCAGGGCATCGGTCTGGGCGGTGAAGGCGCCGGCGCGACACTCATGTCGATGGAGCACGCGCCGGCAGGGCAGAAGAATCGTTATGCAGGTTTCCCGCAGATGGGCACACCCGCCGGACTGGTTCTCGCCAACGGCATCTTCCTGACGACCAACGCCGTGATGTCGGACTCGGCATTCGCTTCGTGGGGTTGGCGAATCCCGTTCCTGCTCAGCTTCGTTCTGGTGGCGATCGGTCTGGTGATTCGCCTGCGCGTCACCGAGTCGCCGTCATTCGCCGGGATCATGGAGAAGGGCGAAATAGTCCGCTTCCCGCTGCGCGAGTCGCTCAAGGTCGGCTTCCCCCGGTTGTCTCTCACGCTTGCCGCGTGCTTGGCGAACTCCGCCGTGGCGTACGCCTTCATGGTGTTCACCCTGTCGTACGGAACTCAACATCTGGGCTACGACAAGCAATTCCTGGTGCTCAGCGTGACCGCGGCAGCAGTCCTGTGGTTCCTTTCCATCCCGTTCTGGACCAAGATCGCTGACAAGTACGGTCGTCGACACATGTTCATCGGCGGATCAGCCGCAATCCTGTTGTGGTGCATCGTGTTCTTCCCGCTACTGAACACCGAGAACAAAGTGATCGCTGTCATCGCGTTCCTGGGTATGGGTCTGATCGTGCCGGTCACCCACTGCGTTCAGGGCAGCATCATCGCCGATACCTTCCCGGCCAAGGTCCGCTACTCCGGTTCGTCTCTGATCCTTCAGAGTGGTGCGATTCTCGGCGGTGGACTGGCGCCGATGATCGCCACCGCACTGCTGGACGCCACCGGGTCTTCGGTAGGCGTCACCTGGTACCTCGCCTCGATATGCACAATCAGCCTGGTCGGCGCCATCGCACTGTTCAAGATTGTCCCCGATTCGTCGCGGGGCTTGGAGCACGAGGAGATTCGCGTCTCCGAAAACGCCTGAGTACTGGATTGATCCGACATCGGCCCGTTCCCCCTCGCGGGGAACGGGCCGATCGGCGTTTCACGGTCGCATGAGCTCAGTTGCAAAGGACTCCAGCGTCGCGATCAGGGCCTGTGCGGACGGGCTCGACGTGCGAGTCGCCGAGGAAGTGATGCCGACGCTGTGCCCGATCGGATCGAGTGTGATGGACAGGGTGGTCAAGCGCGCGTCGTCGCGGGGGATGAGGCTCGGTAGGACCGCGATCATGTCGGTCTCGACCAGCAGCTGGCGCACGGTGAGGAAAGAGGTTGCCTCGACGCGGTTTTCGGGCAACGGCAGGCTGTTGCGGGCGAAGAACTCCTCGAGCTCGCGGCGGAGCACTGTCTCGACCCCGGGAAGGATCCAGGGGAAGCCGCGTAGTTCTTCGAGTTGGACGTCCTCGCGGTGAGCGAGCGGGTGATCCACGCGGGTGACGAGGTCGACGGACTCCGCGTAGAGGTTCCGTCTTGTCGCGGTGTCATCGGTAGGTGAGGTGAGCCGGCCGACGATCAGATCGATTCGGCCCGCTTCCAGATCGGTGAGCAACTGTTCGGGCGTGCCTTCGCGCACGATGACGGTGAGCAGCGGGTGGTGAACCTTCAGGCGCGCGATAGCGCCGGGAAGCAGCACGTTGGATCCGGCGAGATGTGTTCCCACGATGACGGTTCCGCGATTGGCGTCGGCAAGTTCGACGACGTGCCGCCCGGCTTCGGTCAGCTGCGCGATCACGGCCCGCGCATGGGTTGTGAAGGCCTCGCCGAAAATGGTCGGGGTGATTCCGCGTGGGCCGCGGTCGAAGAGCGAGACACCGAGAATGGACTCGATGTCGTGCAGACTGCGGGTCGCGACGGGTTGTGTGATGTGAAGTGCGGCAGCGGCGCCGACCACGCTGCCCTGACGGCTCAATGCGTCGACGAGCAGGAGATGGCGGAGTTTTAGTCGCCCGTCGAGGAGCTTGGGCATGTCCATGGAGCAATCCTAGACGGGATTACCGCGAGTGGGTAGGCGCCCGAAGTTGCTCAGAAGAAGGTGATTCCGATCGGTTGGGCCGAGGTGTACTTCTCCCAGGTTTCGCTGCTGTCCGGACTTCCCGTGTGCGCAAACGACGTCCAGTGCCGGCGTATCCGACGGCCCAGTGCGTCGATGCTCTGCCAGTCGCTGCTGCCCAGCATCGGTGAGCTCTTCCAGGACTGCTCGGTTCCCAACATGAAGGGTAGCTCGATGCAGTGAGTGGCTCCGAAGACGTCGTCCGTCGGTGCCCAGTCGAAGCGATACGTGTACACCGACGCGCCGGCCGCTGTGAAGGCGTCGGCCAGCTCCATCGCCGGTTCGGCAAACATGTTCTGTGTCAGTGCCTTTTCGGCGACGCGTTCGGGATCGGGTACTCCCGCTACGTCGCGCACGAAAGCGGATCCCTCGTCGCGGGTGTATCCCACGATGACGTCCGGCGCTGTTTCGAAAGTTCGGATCACCGGATCCAGTTCGGAAATCGGTGCGAAGGGCGGTTGCACGACATTGGGGGACCGCCGGCTGAACTCGATTGCGGTGCTGCGGAATGCGTCGAGAATGCGGGAGAGCGGCGCGGTCCGAGGATCTCCGTCGAGCAGTCGGGCAAATGCTTCACCGTTCTCGATCGCGGCAGCCTGCGTGAAATTGAGGTCCGGCCGTGGGGTGCTCTGCAGAATTGCTCGATGGAAAAGAGTTCGAGAGTTGTTACTGCTCAACAGATTCACAATCGAATGAGCGCCGGCCGACTGCCCGAACACGGTGACCGAGTCTGGGTCGCCGCCGAATGCCTCGATGTTCTCGCGCACCCACTCGAGCGCTGCGATCTGATCGTGGACCCCGAGATTGCCTTCGCTCACGCCGTCGAGGAGGAGATATCCGAGCACGCCGACGCGGTAGTTGACCGACACCACCACGACGTCGCCCTCGGCTGACAAAGCGTGGCCGTCGTACCAGGGGAGGGAGCCGCCGCCACTGGAGTAGCCGCCACCGTGAAGCCAGACCATCACCGGGCGATGACCGGTCAGCGACGGGGTTGTGACGGTGACGGTGAAGCTGTCCTCGCTCTGCTCCGGTTCGGGGAGCGGTGGCCCCATGATGCGCTCGAGCCGTGAAGGTGGTTGGGGGAAGACCGTTCCAAGCGCTGTGGCGTCGAAGACGTCGGAGAACGGTCCCGCCGGCCGCGGCTTCTCGAAGCGCGGTGCGCGGGCGTAGGGGATCGCACCGAAGTAGTAGGAACCGTCACGCTTTAGGCCGCGGATCTTCCCCGAAGCTGTGGATGCGATCACCGTCTCGGACGAGGGCATGGGTTCCTTTCCTCTTGTGCATACCTTTTCGAGCATGCCAGGTGCATGCCGCGGCACAAATGCCTTTGTGGTCGTGCGGTATGCGTTACGGCGTGAGTGCCTGTACCAGTCGATCTTCGAGTCGCGTCGTCACTCGGCTGTATACGGCACCGTCGTCCAGGGCTCGGGACATCACTATTGCGCCTTGGATTCCGGCCACGGCTTCTTCGGCGAGTCCGGTGGAATCTTCGGCTCCCACGAGTGCCGCCTCGAGCGCCGCGGTCCATTCGTCGAAGTAGGTTCGCACCTTGGCCCCGAAGCGGTTTTGCTCTTCACCGAGTGCAAATGCGCCGAACAGGCAAATGCGTTGCCCTGACCGAAAGTAGTCGGCCACGGTAGCGAACATGCTCTCGATGCGCTGCCGCGGTGGAACCGACTCTGCTCGAAGCGGTTCGAAGACTTCGGTGCGAAACCATCCGTCGACCTCGTCGAGTACGGCCTCGGCCATCTCTTCCTTCCCTCGCGGAAAGAAGTTGTAGAGACTGCCTTTGCCCAAACCGGTGTGTTCGGTGATGACGGCCAGGCTTGCTCCGTCGAACCCGTAGGTTCGAAACACGTTCGCGAGGGCGGGGATCGTGTCCGAGCGTTCAGCTACCTGTCTGGCCATGGATTCATCCTTTCATCACAGACCCAACTCACTCAGGCCCGGATGATCGTGCGGGCGTGGTCCGGTCGAATCCCAGAAGAACTTTCGCTCGGACTCCGCGATGGGGACGTCGTTGATGCTGGCATGACGGTGGTGCATGAGGCCGTCCGCGTCGAATTCCCAGTTCTCGTTGCCGTAGGAGCGGAACCACTGCCCGTCGTGATCGTGCCACTCGTACGCGAATCGCACGGCGATGCGGTCGTCGCCGTGTGCCCACAACTCTTTGATCAACCGGTAGTCCAGCTCGCGGGTCCACTTCTCGGTCAGAAGTTCGACGATTTCGGATCGGCCGGTGACGAACGTCGACCGATTGCGCCACCAACTGTCCGGCGTGTAGGCCAGCGACACCTTGTGCGGATCGCGTGAGTTCCATCCGTCCTCGGCGAGGCGGACCTTCTGGACGGCGGTTTCGTGGGTGAAGGGCGGAATCGGTGCTCGGACGGTCATTGCGTGGCCTCTCGATCGGATGTGTACCTATCGGTACACACTTTACCGACAGGTACAACAAGAGTCCAGGGAATGACTTCGGCCGCCCCCACCGAAGTGGGAGCGGCCGAAAGAGTCGAGAAGGAAGAAACTAGCGGGCGCGACGAGCCAGACGCTCGGAATCCGAGATCAGAACGCTCTTGCCTTCGAGGCGCAGCCATCCGCGGTGTGCGAAATCGGCGAGCGCCTTGTTGACGGTCTCGCGGGAAGCGCCGACGAGCTGGGCGATCTCTTCCTGCGTGAGGTCGTGAGTGACGCGCAGGGCGCCACCTTCCTGAGTGCCGAAGCGCTGCGCGAGCTGCAGGAGCGCCTTGGCCACACGGCCGGGAACGTCCGTGAAGATCAGGTCGGCCAGGGTGTTGTTGGTACGACGCAGTCGGCGGGCGAGAACGCGCAGCAGCTGCTCGGCGATCTCGGGGCGCTGCTGGATCCATGCCTTGAGAGCGTCGCGGTCCATGCTCACGGCGCGAACCTCGGTGACGGTCGTAGCCGTCGAGGTGCGGGGGCCGGGGTCGAAGATGGACAGTTCGCCGAACATGTCGGACGGGCCCATGATCGTCAGTAGGTTCTCGCGACCGTCGGGTGAGCGTCGACCGATCTTCACCTTGCCGGACACGATGATGTACAGGCGGTCACCGGGTTCACCTTCGTTGAAGATGACATGTCCACGGGGGAAGTCGACGGGCTGCAGCTGCTTTGTCAGCGCCGCTACCGCTGAGGGCTCGACTCCTTGGAAGATGCCGGCTCTTGCCAGGACGTCGTCCACGTGCGCTCCTTGTTGGGATTTGTTCGTTTGTGGTGTCATTTTTGCGCTAACTATCTTTGTACCCGCGCTGCGCACAAACCGTCGTACACAGGCTCAGCCCTCATGAGTGAGACACTGTGTCCAATGCAATCTGTGTTCAATGCAACAGGTACGGCATCGAAGTCTACGTCCCGATAGCTCGCGACGAGTGATTGATGCCACGTAAGAGCCGAAAATTCTTCCGGAATCCGCTGCGGTGACTACTTTGTATGGCCGTCAACTTGCCCGTTGTGTCCGGATTTCGCCCAGGCTGGCGCTCTCGGGAGCCTCCGACTGGCGGCCCTTCCGCTTCCGGTGGAAGCGAGCGAACGCATGGGGAAACCCATCGCTTGCCAGGCGGGCGACGTCGTCGTGACTTGCCTGATCGAGGAAGTCTTCTACTTCGTGCTCTTGAACCGAGAGCCGACGCAATCGCCCTTCGACTCGTTCCATCGCCAGGGCAAAGAGCATCAGCAGTAGCGGAAAGAGAATTACTGCGAGTCCTTGCATAGGGGGAAGTAAACACGTCGAAGGTCTCAGAATCGACACGACGGAGTCTCCACTCATGTCGTATCCGTACAGTTGTCTGAGTGCAGACCACCCCGACAGGCAGTTCAGAGCAGCGGAAGAAACCGCGTTCGGGGGGTGCGCGGAAGGAAGAATCACACCTCGGATTGGTACGCCGGGCGCGTCGGATGAATCGCGAGCTCGCTGTGGCTTTCCCGCACGTGTATTGCGAACTCGACTTCACGACTCCGTTGGAACTGGCAGTGGCGACAATCCTGTCGGCGCAATGCACTGACGTCCGCGTCAACATGGTCACGCCGGCGCTCTTCGCCCGCTATCCCGACGCGAAGGCATACGCGGAAGCCGATCGGACCGAACTAGAGGAGTACATCCGCTCCACCGGCTTCTACCGGAACAAGACGACGTCGTTGATCGGCCTCGGTCAGGCGCTACTCGAACGCCACGACGGTCAGGTCCCGAACAAGCTCGAAGATCTGGTGAAACTCCCAGGCATCGGACGCAAGACCGCGAACGTCGTGCTGGGCAATGCCTTCGACATCCCGGGAATCACCGTCGACACCCACTTCGGTCGGCTCGTGCGCCGGTGGAAGTGGACCGAGGAAGAAGATGCCGTCAAGGTGGAACACGCCGTCGGGGCACTGATCGAACGTAAGGAATGGACACTGCTCTCGCACCGCGTGATCTTTCACGGCCGCCGGGTCTGCCACGCGCGCAAGCCCGCGTGCGGGGTGTGCGTTCTGGCCAAGGACTGCCCGTCGTACGGACTCGGCCCGACCGACAAAACCGAGGCCGCGGCCCTGGTGAAAGGCCCCGAGACCGACCATCTGCTCGCCCTGGCAGGGTTGTGATCGCCGATGACAAGTGCTGGAAGATGGTCTCTCGCTGCGCTCGTGGTCGTCGCGGCTCTCGTCGTGGCGATCTGGCCGCGCGGGGGAGACGACACGACGCCCACGTCCACGGGTCCGTCGTCGTCCGCGTATCAGCCGCCGACGTTCACTCCGTCGTCGGAATCGCTCGATCAACTCCGTAGCCAGGCCTCACTGGCTCCCTGTCCGACTCCGACGGGCGAAGCTCCGGCCGGCTCGGCTCTGGCCGGAATCACCCTCGACTGCGTGTCCGACGGTCGGCCCGTCGACCTTGCCGCAGCGGTCGGCGGAAAACCGACTCTGCTCAACTTGTGGGCGTACTGGTGCGCGCCATGCGCCGAAGAGCTTCCGTACCTTCAGGAATTCGCGGAGCGCGCCGAGGGCAGCATCAACGTTTTGACGGTGCATTCGGATCCGAATCAGGAGAACGCTTTGACGCGACTCATCGACTACTCGGTGCGTTTACCCGGCGTCCAGGACGGTGACGGCAAGGTACGGATCGCAGTGGGCGCACCGCCGGTGCTGCCGGTGTCGGTGCTCGTGCGCGCGGATGGAACAGTCGCCAAGGTCTTGCCTCAACCTTTCCGCAGTGCGGACGAAATCGCCGCCGCTGCGGCGCAATATCTGGGAGTCGTCGTATGAGCACACCGGTTCCCGAGTGGTTGCGCGCTGTTGCCAGCACCGAGCCCACCGATCCACACCGGATCAACCCCGTCCTCGAGCGTCGCGCGCCGCGCGGGACCGTGACGCGTCCGGCCGCGGTGCTCGTGCTCTTCGGCGGACCGCGTGAGGCAGACCCTCTCGCCGTCGGCGGCTTGCCGGAGGGCGCAGACGTGTTGCTGACCCAACGGGCGTCGACGATGCGTCAGCACAGCGGACAGGTCGCATTCCCGGGCGGCGCCGCCGATCCGGGCGACGACGGCCCCATCGGCACCGCGTTGCGTGAAGCGCAGGAGGAAACCGGGCTTGATCCGAGCGGAGTTCAGCCGCTCACCGTGCTGCCGGAGATCTTCATCCCGCCGTCGGGTTTCGACGTGACGCCGGTGCTCGGCTACTGGGAGCAGCCGACGACGGTGGGGATTCAGGACGAGGGCGAGGTCGGACGGGTGGCCAGGGTGCCGCTGCGCACGTTGCTCGACCCCGACAACCGGTTTCAGGTTCGCCATCCCCTCGGATACCAGGGCCCGGCGTTCCGCGCCGACGGCATGCTGGTCTGGGGGTTCACAGCAGGAATCCTCGCGGCGCTGTTCACGGTGTCGGGCTGGGAGATTCCGTGGAACTACGAGGACGTGAGAGACCTGGACACAGCGCTGTCCGAGTTCGGTGAAGGTGTCGAGGATTCGGCGGTGCCGCGATGACAGGTTCTCGTTGGGTGGACATCGCCATCGTTCTGGTCGCCCTCATCGCGGCCACGTCCGGATGGCGTCAGGGTGCGGTGGCGTCGGCGTTGGCGTTTGTCGGCGTGATCCTCGGTGCCGTCGCCGGAATTCTGTTGGCGCCCCACCTGCTCGTGCACGTCACCGAAGGCAAGCTGCGCATCCTCGCGGGCATCTCGCTGATCGTGGTGTTGGTCATCATCGGCGAAGTCGCCGGCATGGTGCTCGGACGCGCGGCGCGCAGCGGAATGCACAGTCCGACGGCGCGATCCGTCGACAGCGTCATCGGTGCGGGTCTACAGGCGGTGGCCGTCGTGGTCGCGGCGTGGTTGCTCGCGATTCCGCTCACTTCTTCGTCGCAGCCGAATATTGCCGCCGCTGTTCGTGGTTCGGATGTTCTCGCCAGCGTGGACGAACTGGCCCCGCAGTGGCTGCGCCGCATCCCGACGGAGTTTTCGGCGTTGCTCGACACCTCCGGCCTGCCAGACGTCATCGGCCCGTTCGGGCGTACGCCCATCACCGAGGTCGAAGCACCCGACGCGAGCGTTCTGGCCAGTCCGTTGGCGGCGCAGTTGCGTCCGAGTGTTCTACGCATCAACGGCGTCGCACCGAGTTGCCAGCGCGCGCTCGAGGGATCCGGATTCATCGTCGCTCCCGAACGCGTCATGACCAACGCACACGTGGTTGCCGGAACCGAGAGCATCACGGTGGACACCATGGAGGGCGCGCTGCCCGCGCAGGTGGTTCTCTTCGACTCCGCCGTCGACATCGCGATTCTGGCGGTTCCCGGACTGGACGCACCGGTGCTGCCGTTTGCTCCGGAGCAGGCTCAGACCGGCGACAACGCGTTGGTGCTCGGTTACCCAGGCGGCGGTCCGTACACGGCCAGCGCAGCCCGCGTTCGTGAGGTCCTGAACCTGAACGGACCGGACATCTACAAGGCCGGAACCACTCAACGTGAGGTCTACACCGTCCGCGGATCCATCAGGCAGGGCAACTCTGGTGGGCCGATGGTCGACGATCAGGGGCGCGTCCTCGGCGTCGTGTTCGGTGCCGCCGTCGACGACAGCGACACCGGATTCGTCCTCACCGCCCAGGAAGTATCGCGCCAGTTGAACGCGGCTGCCTCGGCGTCGACGCCGGTGCCGACAGGCGCCTGCATTCTGTAGCGGTCACTGCTCTGTAAGGAGGAAGTCCTCGAGTTCGCGGTTGACGCGCTCGGGGGCTTCCTGATGCGCGTAGTGACCAACTCCCGCAATGGTGCGCAGTTTCTCGCCGGGAGCCCAATGCTTGTCGCGCCGCACGGTACGGGTGAGCACGTACGGGTCGAGTTCGCCGTGAATCTGGACGATCGGAATGCGAAGAACCTGATCCATCAAACGCATGAAACGACGACCCTCGGGCCGAAGCTGGCTGCGGAAGGCCCAGCGCTGGTACTCCAGCGTGGAATGCGCGACGCCCGGGATCCGGATCGCGGCCCGCATCTTGGTCATCACGTCCGCGAACTCGGGTTGCTGCGGCCAGGTGGGGCCGGACCGCGAGCGAACCAGACGCTCCACCTCGGCGCCGTTGTCGGCCGTCAACCGACGTTCCGGGCGTAGCGGTACCTGATAGGCCAGGAAAGAGGGCAAAAGCGCGCGGCGCTGATATGGGTCGCGCACGACTGCTTTCTTGAGTGCCATCGGGTGTGGCGACGAGATCAACGCGATCGACCGCACCAGGCGTGGATGCAGGAGCGCGGTCGCCCAGCACACCAACCCGCCGTCGGCATGACCGATCAGCGTGGCCTTGCCGTAACCCATCGCACGAATGAGACCGGCTACGTCACCGGCGAGCGTCCAACCGTCGTAGCCGCGAGGGGGCTTGTCGGAATCGCCGTACCCACGAAGATCCATGGCGACGACGCGGAATCCCTGCTCCGACAGTGCCGTCAACTGATGGCGCCAGGACCACCAGAAATCGGCGAATCCGTGCAACAGGACCACCAACGGAGCATCCGGCTCCGCGTCGCCTACCTCGACGACGTGAAACCGGATGCCGTTGGCGTGAATGTCCCGGTGAATCCAGGGGCCGTCGAACCTGACGGTGGATGGATCTGGGGCTGCCACTTTCGATCAGACTCGCTACCGGCGCGCGTTGAAATCGACAGACGGCTTTGCGTCGTCATGGCTGCCGGGAAGGACGTTCTTGGCCTGCTTGAGCGATTCGATCGTCTTCTCCGGAGCCCTCAGCTTGCGCACACGCAGATAACCGAGCAGCGCCAGAATCGCGGTGGTCACCACCATGATCAGGAAGACGATGAGGAACGCCAGCCAGCGCGGCACCCAGGTATCGAGCATCTCGGCCAGGAAGAAAAAGAAGAAGAACGAGCTGAACAGCAGAACCGTGAAGGCCAGGATGAAGAAGACACTGCCCTGCAGACCCTTCTTGACCTCGCCCGTGACCTCGGCCTTGGCAAGTTCAACCTCGGCGCGCACGAGGGTGGAGACCTGTGCGGTCGCGTCCTTGACGAGGGCCCCGATGGTGGCCTCACCCGGCGTGCGGGCGTCCACATCGGTGAGAGGGATGGACGAGACCGTGTTCGGTACTCCATCTCCGGTGAAGCGCTGGCTCTCTCCGTTGGTCAAGCTCACTTGTCGACCTCTCCAGGTAGTTCTCTCGCGTCCGTGGCAATGGCGGTGGAAGCGTCGTCTCGAGCCGCATGAACTCGTCCACGTCGCCACAGCAGCGCTGATCCGATCAGCGATGCCACCAACGATGTCACGAGAACTGCGGCCTTCGCTATCTCGGCCTCGCTGCCATCGCCGACCCCGTCCAATGCGAGGTCTGCTACAAGCAGGCTAACGGTGAACCCGATGCCACCGAGAACTGAGAGGGCAAACATGTCTCTCAATTCCAGTGTCTTGGGCTTGGTGGCTATGCCCAATTTGATCGCGAGCAGGGAAATTCCGAAGATTCCGACGGTCTTTCCGACCAGAAGGCCGACGACAACCGATTGCCCGACGGGGTCGGTGAAAATGTCGCCGAGTACCGCGGCGTTGATTGGAACACCGGAGGCGAACAGTGCGAAGACGGGGACGCAGAAGCCTGCGGAGTACGGCTGAATGCGGTGCTCGAGGCGGCTGCCCGGCGCGTACTCCTCGTCCGGATCGCGCCTGACACGGGTGAGTAGGCCGAGCGCGACGCCCGCGAGTGTGGCGTGTATCCCCGCTTCGTGCATCGCGTACCAGGTCAGTAGAGCCAGCGGGACGTAGAGGAACGGCGTCGTGATGCGCTTGTGCTGGGCGTAGGCGTAGACAGCGAGGGCTGCGGCCGCGGTCAGCAGCCACAACATCGCGAGGGAGCCGGTGAACAGTACGGCGATGAGGATGATGGCGAGCAGATCGTCGACGACGGCCAGGCTGAGCAGGAAGACTCGGGCGCTTGCGGGGATCTTCGATCCGGTGAGAGCGAGCACGCCGAGGGCAAAAGCGATGTCCGTCGCGACGGGAATGGCCCAGCCCTTGTCCATACCTGGAGTGCCGAAGCCGATGGACGCCGCGATGATCGCGGGGACCAGGACGCCGCCGCACGCCGCGATGATCGGGAGCATCGCGGCTTTGCGGTCCGCGAGCTCGCCGACCACCAGTTCGCGTTTGAGTTCGAGGCCGGCGACGAAGAAGAAGACGGCAAGCAGTCCGTCTTGCGCCCAGGTGCCAAGGCTGAGGTCCAGATGGAG
This sequence comes from Rhodococcus sp. IEGM 1406, assembly GCF_030056745.1. Classification (NCBI taxonomy): domain Bacteria; kingdom Bacillati; phylum Actinomycetota; class Actinomycetes; order Mycobacteriales; family Nocardiaceae; genus Rhodococcus; species Rhodococcus sp. IEGM 1406. Next base: position 286,063 of record NZ_JASHKO010000006.1, read on the forward strand.
TGCAGACGGGCCGATCTGGAAGTCGCGCAGTGCGATGTAGCTCTGACCGAAAGGTGAGTTCACCCAGATCAGAGCGACGGCAGCGGCGATGAGCAGTATCGATCCGCCCACCGTTTCGGTGCGGAGATAGCGGGACAGTTCGGAACGCAAAGTGGAGATCACGCGTGGGGACGACCTTTGTTCGTGCACCCGAGTTCGGATGCAACAGACATGAACGTGATCGACGTTGTAAAGCATCGAATGCACGTGCCGACCAGACTTCCCGGCTCACCTTTACGGGATTTTATCGCGGATTGCTCGCTGAGCCGAATTAGCGAACCGAATTTGCGCCGGAAAACCCCGCGGGTGTTCAATTCCTACTGATTGGGACACCATCCCACCAATTGGACAATTTTCGTATAACGGCGCAGGAGCATGTTTTGAGCACGTCAGTCAGTGAGAACCCACCCAAGCCGGAGGGCAGCGACGCAGATACCGTCGCCGGAGTGCCGCGCAGCCGAATCGTGGTTGCCAGCATGGTGGGTACGTCCATCGAGTTCTACGACTTCTACATCTATGCAACAGCGGCAGTATCGGTGTTCCCGCACCTGTTCTTCCCGAAGGGCAACGACACCACCGCGCTTCTCGCGTCGTTGGCGACGTTCGGACTCGCGTTTGTCGCCCGTCCCCTCGGCTCGATTCTCTTCGGACACTTCGGTGACCGCGTCGGACGCAAGGCAACTCTGGTCGGCTCGCTGCTGACGATGGGCATCGCGACCTTCCTCATCGGACTGCTGCCCACTTATCACCAGATCGGTCTACTGGCCCCGGCGCTGTTGGCGCTCATGCGTTTCTGCCAGGGCCTCGGACTCGGCGGCGAATGGTCTGGCGCGGCTCTGCTCGCGACCGAGACGGCCAAGGAAGGCAAGCGGGCCTGGGCGGCGATGTGGCCGCAGCTCGGTGCACCCATCGGCTTCTTCATGGCCAACGGACTGTTCCTGATCATCACGTTGTTCATGAACCACGACAATTCCAGCCCGGACCTCGAAGGCGCCTTCCTGAGCTGGGGATGGCGAATTCCGTTCCTGCTCAGCGCAATCATGGTGATGATCGGCCTGTATGTCAGGCTCAAGCTCGAAGAGACCCCGGTGTTCGCGCGCGCAGTCGAGCGCGGCGAGAAGGTCAAGACCCCGGTCGCCGAGGTATTCAAGACCAGCTGGCGTCAGCTGATCATCGGTACGTTCGTGATGCTCGCGACGTACACGCTCTTCTACATCATGACCACCTGGGTGCTCAGCCACGGAACCGGCAAGACGGCGGCCGACGGCGGAACCGGCGCAGGCTTCAAGTACACCGATTTCCTTGTCCTGCAGCTCATCGCAGTCGTGTTCTTCGCTGCCGCCGTGCCGGTCTCGGGTTGGCTTGCGGACCGCTACGGGCGTCGTATCACACTGCTGATCATCACCGGCCTGATCATGGTGTTCGGCTTGACCTTCGGCGTGTTCCTCGAACCGGACGGAATGAACGACGGTCGAATGTTGGCGTTCCTCATCGTGGGCATGCTGCTCATGGGCCTGACCTTCGGGCCGATGAGTGCCGTTCTCCCGGAACTCTTCCCGACCAACGTCCGCTACACGGGATCGGGGATCGCGTACAACACCGCCAGCATTCTGGGCGCTGCGGTGGCGCCGTTCATCGCCGTCTACCTCGCGAAGAACTACGGCGTCGGCTGGGTCGGCATCTACCTCCTCTTAGCGGCGACGCTGACTTTTGTTGCGCTGCTGGTCATGCGCGAGACAAAGGGTGAGTCGCTAGACGATGTAGGGGCATAACCCTGCTGTGCGCCTTTATTAACCCCCGGCGGTTAATAAAGGCGCACAGCAGTGGTCAGGGCTGAGCAGGCAGGACGTGCTCACCGGTCTTGTCGGTGCTCAAGGCCAAGGAACTGATGTACTGCTTCTCGCCGTTCGGGCCGGGAACGTTCGACGCGAGCATGTCGGGTCGCTCGAACTCGATGCCGCTGACGCAGCACAGAAGCGTTTCACCCGAGGGGTTCCCGTACTCGTCGAACATCGGCAGATCGATGCCGTCGTCGGTGCGTCGTAGGTAGTACTTGCCCTTGGTGGCGACGGCGAGGACCGGCGGCATCACCAGTGCGATGACGATCGCGACGATCGGGGAGAACGGCTTGATCGCCGAACCGAAAGCACCGAAGAACACCAGGATCGAAATGCCCGCGGCCAGCAGCATCGACACGAAGCCGACGGGATTGACGTCGTAGAGCATCCCGCGTCGGAACTCGGGGACCTTCGGGGAGAGCTTCAACCAGTACTTGTTGATCGCGATGTCGGAGGCGACGACCACGACCCAGGCGATACCGCAGTTGGCGTAGAAGCCCAGGATCGTGTTGAGGAAGTCGAACATGTTGGCTTCCATCAAGATCAGTGCGATCGCCAGGTTGACCAGAACGAAGATCATGCGTCCCGGGTAGGTCTTGGTGACGCGAGTGTACGAGTTGGTCCAGGCCAGTGAGCCGGAGTACGCGTTGGTGACGTTGATCTTGATCTGGCTGATGACCACGAGGATCACGGCAAGGGTCATGGCCAGCCAGTGCGGCATCATGTCCTGGTAGATCTCGAGGAACTGGTGCACGGGCTGGTTGGCGATCGAAGATCCGTCGACGACGTTCGCGATGATGTACACGGCGAGGAACAGTCCGACGATCTGCTTGAACGCGCCGAAGATGACCCAGCCGGGCCCCGCGAGAATTACTGCAGCCCACCAACGACGGGTGTTCTCCGGCGTCTTGGGCGGCATGAAGCGTAGGTAGTCGATCTGCTCGGCGATCTGTGCGATCAGCGACAGGCAGACACCCGCGGCCAGCATCACCGATCCGAAGTTGACGCCCTTGCCGTTTGCGCCGTCCTCACCGCCGAAGGCGAAGAACGCGCTCACCGAATCTGGGTGCTTGAACAGCAGATACAGGAACGGCAGCACCATCATGACGAGCCACAGAGGCGTCGTCCACACTTGGAGCTTTGCCAGAGCCTTCATTCCGTAGATGACCAGTGGAATGACCATCAGGGTCGAGACTGCGTATCCGATCGAGAGTGGGATCCCGAGCCCCAGTTTCAAACCCTGGGCCATGATGGAACCTTCGAGCGCGAAGAAGATGAAGGTGAACGTCGCGAAGATGACGTTGGTGACCACGGAGCCGTAGTAGCCGAAACCGCTTCCGCGCGTGATCAAATCGAGGTCGATGTTGTATCGTGCGGCGTAGTAGGCGAGTGGGAAGCCGGTGGCCATGATGACGACGGCAAACACGGCGATGCCCAGCAATGCGTTACCGGTGCCGTACGAGATGCCGATGTTGGCGCCGATCGAGAAGTCTGCGAGATACGCGATTCCGCCGAGCGCGGAGGTCGCGACGACGCCGGTTCCCCATTTGCGGTAGCTGCGTGGCGCAAATCGGAGGGTGTAGTCCTCCAGAGTCTCCTTCAGTGCGGCGTTCTCACCGAGATCTGCCCTGTCCGGTGCGCCGGCGGACACCTGCTCGTTCACTGCTGTCATGACGTCACTTCCCCTGGGTGCCTGTGCATGTGCACTTTGTGGTGCAGGCACCCAACCTAGGGAGGTGGCGTTACGCGGACATGTTTGAAATGTGTCGCCCACGTTGCGGATTCGATCCGCAACGTGAGCGAGCACTCATGGGACTTTCTTTACCTGTATCTGATCACCAACTGCCCGCGCCTGCAAGGCGAGTGGCTGCGTCCCGACTGGTCGTAGGTCGAGAACGGCGGCGGCCACCGGGTCGGCCAAGACGTTTCGGATGGTCCGGCGCAGGCCACGTGCTCCGTACACCGGATCGAATCCGCGCCGTTGCAACAGAGCGACGGCGCTGTCGTCCACGACGACGTCGACGCCTCTCCTGGCCAACCGAGTCGTGATCAGTTCGATCTCGAGCCGGGTCACTTGTTCTGCGGTCTGTTCGTCGAACTCGTCGAGGATCACGGTTTCGTCGATGCGGTTGAAGAACTCGGGATCGAAGAACTTCTCGAGAGCACGCTGCACCAAGTGGTGACCATGGTGTGGTCGATCGATCCGGACGCGATCGGTGAGCTGCCGCACCCGGGACCGTCGACGTTCCGCCACCGCAGCCGAACCGAGATTCGAGGTCAGGAACACGTAGCTGTTGCGGAACGAGATCTTCTGCTGACCGTTCGCCAACCGGAGTTCGCCGTTGTCGAGGACCTGCAGGAGCGCACGTAGAACGGTGGGGTCGGCCTTCTCCACTTCGTCGAACAGGACGATTCCGGGGGTGTACGGATCGCCCTCGACGGTGTTCTTGTCGAACAGTGTGAAGGACTCCTTGCTGCCGGCGTACCCAGGCGGTGCCCCGGAGAACGACGCCGCATAATGCTCTTGAGCAAGAGCATTCATGTCGATGCGGCACAGATCGTCGGGCCCGGACCGTAGTTCCGCGGCCACGCGCCGCACCAACTCCGTCTTGCCGACGCCGGTGGGGCCGACCAGAAGGATGTTGGCGAGCGGACGCGTCGGATCCGTGGCACCGACATGCGCGATCGAAATCGCCCGAACCACTGCGTCGACGGCGGCCTGTTGTCCGACGATCTTGGAACTCAGGGCTTTCGAGAGCTTGCGAGCGTCGAAGGCCCCGACCGGTACGGGTTCGGATCGTTCCTCTGCTGGTGGCGGTGCTGCACTGTTCCGGTCATGGAGCATGTCGGTGATATACGGCACAGCGAGATCCTTAAACTTCGATTGTCTTCTCGACCGGCAGGTTTCCGACGCGGCAGTCCGCCACGCCCACTGTGTCTCGGGTGATGGCCTCGACGCGTTCCTGAGCCTTCTGGGCATCGGTGACCCACAGCTTGTAGAACTCGAACGGGCAGTCCGCGACACCCTTGTCCCCGTCTCCTGCAGCGTGCACGCCGGAGTATCCGCGGTGAAGGAGCTTGAAGATGTGGTTCTGGGACTGATCGTTCTCGCGTGCATCGCGAATGGCGGAAACGGACAGCTGTGCGTACTGGATTCCGTATTCCTCCTCACCGGTTTCACCCAACGTCCGACCGTCGAATCCGATGATCGCGGAGTGTCCGAAGTAGGAGTAGACGCCGTCGAATCCGGCCGCATTGGCAACTGCCACATAACAATTGTTGGCCCAGGCCATTGCCTTGGACATCATCACCTGCTGGTCCTTGGCGGGGTACATGTAGCCCTGGCAGCGGACGATGAGCTCTGCACCCTTCATCGCGCAGTCACGCCAGATCTCCGGGTAGTTGCCGTCGTCGCAGATGATGAGTGAGATCTTCAGGCCCTTGGGGCCCTCGGATACGTACGTGGTGTCGCCGGGGTACCAACCTTCGATGGGGCACCAGGGCAGGATCTTTCGGTACTTCTGAACGATTTCGCCCTTGTTGTCGATGAGAATCAACGTGTTGTACGGCGGCTTGTTCGGGTGGTCTTCGTGCTGTTCACCGGTGATGGAGAAGATTCCCCAGGTATCGGCCTCGCGGCAAGCGGCGGAAAAGATTGCGGTCTCGTCACCGGGGATGGTTGCCGCTGTCGCATACATCTCCTCTTCGTTGTACATGATTCCCTGCGTGGAGTATTCGGGGAATACCACCAGATCCATTCCGGGGAGTCCGGTCTTCATGCCGATCATCATGTCGGCGATCTTGCGCGCGTTCTCGAGAACTCCGGCGCGATCGTGCAGGCGGGGCATCTTGTAGTTGACTACTGCTACGCCGACCGTGTCGTTGCTCGAGGAGATGTCACCGTGTCGCATTGTCTTTCACTCCTTGGTTGTGTGGATCAGTTGAAGACTGGATGAGTCTGGGGTACTGCGGCTTTGGGTGCGGCGAGGATCTTGGCCAGACCGAGGAGAACTAGAAGCGCTCCGGCCCAGCCGGCGGCTACCGCGGGTGTGGTGTGGAAGTTGTCGGTCAGGATCAGAAAGGCAGGAACAGTGCAGGTGGGCTGGCTCAGCAGGACTGCTGCCCAGCCGGTGAAGCGGCTGAGGTTCTCGCGGCCGAGGCCGAGCACCAGGAAGAACAGCGTCCACAGTGCTGCCCATGCGAGCCAGATGACCCCGAAGACGGGGTCGTTGCTCACCGTGAGCGAGAGGAAGGAGTACACGAGCGCGGCGCACGCGACGAACAGTGAGAACCACCCGATTCCTTCCGGTTCGAAGCCGGCGAGATTGCTGATTCCCACGTAGAGGTAGGTGAATCCGAACAGGTAGAGGCCTGAGGCCGCCAGGACGGCGCTCGAATCTCCCTGTGCCTGAATCAACAAAACGGTGGGGACGACGCATTGAAGTGCGCCGACGAAGAGGTTGAGGACCGAGGCGGATCGAACGGGAACTGTGCCGAGCAGCATCAGTCCGTTGACGAAGAGGACGGCTCCCACGTAAAGCAAACCAACACTGCCCATCGGGCACCTCCGGTTACTTTCGGGACGGGTTACTTTCAAATGAAATGATTCCAAATGAAACTAAGTGATGCGCGCCACAGAAGTCAAGAGGTGGATCTCAGGGGAAGGTTTCAGAGGGTGGCGATGATCGAGAAGTCGAGTCCGTCGGCGACGGCCAGCTGAATCTTCTGTCGTGCAACGCGATCGCGAAACTCGACGGTTCCGCGAGGGCCGTCGTACGCGGCGCCTTCGACGACGGCGTCCAGGGCGTGCGGGTGGGTGCTGTCGGCGCGTCGAACCAGGGCCGAAAGGGTATGTATCCCTTCGTAACACGACTCGGCAGCGTTGTTCAGTGCCGGAGCGTGCGCGCCGTGCAGTGCGATGTAGCGCCCGAGCAGGTCCATGGAGTTACCGTCGACCATCGAGCGGAAGTACGCTGCCGACGCAAACAGGTTCCGGGTTGCGCGGGGGCCGCTTGCGAGCAGCATGTTTTCTTCCATCAACGGGCTGAACCGGATCATCGACTCGTCGAGGCCTCGGCGGGCGAAGGCTCGGTTGAAGTCGACGGCGTCCTGTCCGACGAGGAGCATGATCACGCCGTCGCAACCGGAGTTCGAGACGGTCTCGACCAACTGCTTCATGTTGCCGCGCCCCAGATCGACAAACGAACCGCCGACCAGGGTGAGATCGAGTTCGGTGGCGAATTGCCTCACGGCCCCGAGTGAGCTGTGAGGCCAGATGTAGTCGTCGCCGACGACGAACCACTTGCGCGCTCCGACGTTGTCGCGCAGCCACTTCAGTGCCGGTGCGATCTGCTGTCGTGGGGTTTCGCCCGAACAGTAGATTCCTGGTCGGACCTCGCCGCCCTCGTAGAGCGAGGTGTACGAGTACGGAATGCGGCCTGCGACCACCGGTGCGAGTGCGTGGCGGACCGAGGAGATGTGCCAACCGCTGACGGCGTCGATGTCACCTGCGTCGAGTAGCTGTTGCACGCGGGCTGCGACGACGCCCGGCGAAGCGCCGCCGTCGATCACTTCGATCTGGACTTCGCGTCCCAGCACGCCGCCGGAGTTGTTGAGGTCGCGGGCGGCCAATTCGCTGATCGCTTCACACGACGGACCGAACAGTCCGGCCGGTCCTTGGAGGGGAACCACCATGCCCAGGCGCCATACGGCGCTGCGCGCGCGTTCGAGCGCGCCGGTAGCGCTCATGCGTCGCCGCCGGAATCGGAAGTCAGCGGCCTGGCCTGGGTTACTATCATTTCATTTGAAAGTATTGCCCGAGAAGTGTGAAGTACGCAACAGCGGGGGAGCGATCAGTGGGAAAAAGTGACTCCGGAATTCTTGATGCTTCGCTGACGACCGCGCTGGTCCGAGCGGCTCGAATGGCCGCGGCAGCGGCGGAGAAGACGCTGGCGGCTGAGAATCTCACTCTCGATCACTGGATGACGCTCGAAGCCTTGGCGTCGACCGAGGGGCTGACGATGGCTGAGCTGCGCGATCGAACGGGAACACCGGCTCCGACGCTGACGCGAGTTGCGGACAAGTTGGTCTCGCTTGCGCTGATCTATCGCGAAGTCGGTGAGGACGATCGCCGGAAGGTGCGCGTGTTTCTCTCCTCGCGTGGAAAGTCTCTGCACAAGCGGGTTGCCGCAGACATTCGCGTGGCCGAGGAGTCTTGGCTGACGTCGAAAGAGGAAGTGAAGTTGCGAGAGGGGCTCCGCCCCTGTGCGCCTTTCCGGTAGTGGGGACTACCAGAAAGGCGCACAGGGGCCGAAGGCCCTACTTACCGCGGATTGCGTCGAATACCTTGGGATCGACCAGGGTTGAGGTGTCTCCGAGGTCGCGGCCTTCGGCGACGTCGCGCAGGAGGCGGCGCATGATCTTGCCGGATCGGGTTTTCGGCAGTTCCGGCACGATCGTGATCTGACGCGGCTTGGCGATGGGGCTGATGTCGGTGGAGACCTGCGCCTTGAGCTCGGCGATCAGAACCTCACCGGTGTTCTCGACGCCTTCGCGCAGGATGACGAACGCGACGATGCCCTGTCCGGTGGTCTCGTCCGCGGCACCGACGACGGCGGCTTCGGCGACTCCGTGATGGTTGACCAGTGCCGATTCCACTTCGGAGGTGGAGATGCGGTGACCGGAGACGTTCATGACGTCGTCGACGCGGCCGAGGACCCAGAGGGCGCCGTCGTCGTCGTACTTGGCGCCGTCACCGGCGAAGTACCAGCCTTCTTCGGCGTAACGGGACCAGTAGGTGTCGCGGTAGCGGTCCATGTCGCCCCAGATGCCGCGGAGCATCGCCGGCCACGGCTCGTCGAGGACGAGGTAACCGTTGCCGCCGGGGCCGAGGGGCTTGGCGTCGTCGTCGACGATCTTCGCGGAGATACCGGGCAGCGGTGCCATCGCGGATCCGGGCTTGGTGGCGGTGATACCGGGCAGCGGAGAGATCATGATCGCGCCGGTCTCGGTCTGCCACCAGGTGTCGACGATGGGGGCCTTGTTGCCGCCGATGACGTCGCGGAACCAGCGCCACGCTTCGGGGTTGATGGGCTCGCCCACAGATCCGAGCAAACGGATCGAGGACAAGTCGTGGGCGTCGGGAATTTCCCGGCCCCACTTCATGAACGTGCGCACGAGGGTGGGTGCGGTGTAGTAGATGGAGACGCCGTACTTCTCGATGATGTCGAAGTGGCGGTGCTCGTTCGGGGAGTTGGGGGTGCCTTCGTAGACGACCTGGGTGACGCCGTTGGAGAGGGGGCCGTAGACGATGTAGGAGTGTCCGGTGACCCAGCCGATGTCGGCGGTGCACCAGTAGACGTCTTGTCCCGCTTTGTGATCGAAGACGTTGTGGTGGGTGTACGACGCCTGGGTGAGGTAGCCGCCGGAGGTGTGGATGATGCCCTTGGGCTTACCGGTGGTGCCGGAGGTGTAGAGGATGAACAGGGGATGTTCGGCGTCGAAGGCCTGCGCTTCGTGCTCAGGTGAGGCCTGCGCGACGGTCTCGTGCCACCACAGGTCGCGGCCGTCGGTCCACTCGACGTCGATGCCGGTCCGGTTGACCACCAACACGTTCTGGACGGAGTCGGCGCCGGCGACGGATTCGTCGACCGCTGTTTTGATGGGTGCTGCGGCGCCGCGTCGCCACTGGCCGTCGACGGTGACGACGAGCTTGGCTTGGGCGTCGTCGATGCGCGAGCGTAGGGCAGTGGCGGAGAATCCGGCGAAGACGACCGAGTGGGTCAGGCCGAGGCGGGCGCAGGCGAGCATGGTGACGATCGCTTCGGGGATCATCGGCATGTAGATCGCTACGCGGTCACCGGCGACGAGGCCGAGGTCGGTGAAAGTGTTTGCGGCGCGGCTGACTTCGGCGAGGAGGTCGTTGTAGGTCAGATCCCGGGAATCGCCTGGTTCGCCCTCGAAGTGAATGGCGACGCGGTCGCCGTTGCCGGCGAGGACGTGGCGGTCGACGCAGTTGTAGGCGACGTTGAGTTTTCCGCCGACGAACCATTTGGCGACGGGGGCGTCGGTCCAGTCGAGGACGTCGGTCCATTTCTCGTGCCAGTGAAGGCGCTCAGCCTGATTCGCCCAGAAAGCGAGGCGGTCGGTATCTGCGGCAGCCTGCAACTCCGGTCCCGCGTTGGCGGCCGCAGCGAACTCTGCGCTCGGCGGATATGCCTGGGGGACGTCTGTTTCGGCTGCGCTTGTCATGGCTGACGGCCTTCTTTCCACATTGATCGACACTTTTCTGACTCCGTGTGAGGGTAGTCACAAGCTCGCTCAAACGCACCGTTGCATCACGTTGCAACCCGTTGTCCTGCGACGATCGGTCGAATCGATGCGACGGGTGGTCACTTCCGCCGACGAATGAATGTGCCCGAATTCAATTACCCCCAATTTTCCAACAATGGGTGCGGTGCGCGCTTCGGGTTCGATGTGTCTATTGTCAAACCATTATTCGACCGCAACTCGAAGTCACGTTCACTTTCAGTTGTAGGCGACACGACGCCGGCAGTTACGGCTGTCGGCAGGCCGCGAGCATGCTCGGGGTCACTTAGATGTGGAAGGAATTCCTTTGCGTATCTCACGCATAGCGACCGGCGCGGTCGCGCTCGGAATGACGGCAGTGCTGATCACGGCATGTTCGTCCGGCGATTCGTCGGGCGGATCGTCCAGTGGCGTCGTCAACGCCTGGGCGGGCGAGCCTCAGAACCCGTTGATCCCCACGAACACGAGTGAGAACATGGGCGGCCGCGTCCTCGACTCACTGTTCTCCGGTCTCGTTTCGTACACCGCAGACGGCGGTACGGAGAACGAGGTTGCCGAGTCCATCGAGAGCACCGACGGTCAGAACTTCACCGTCAAGCTCAAGGACGGCTGGACCTTCACGGACGGCACCCCCGTCACCGCGAAGTCGTTCGTCGACGCGTGGAACTACGGAGCCCTCTCCACCAACGCTCAGCTTCAGGCATCGTTCTTCGATCCGATCAAGGGCTACGACGAAGTTGCCGCCGAGGTTCCGACGGCACAGACCATGTCGGGTCTGAAGGTTGTGGACGACTCCACCTTCACCATCGAACTCAAGCAGCCCGAGTCGGCGTTCCCCGATCGCCTCGGCTTCACGGCGTACTACCCGCTGCCCGAGGTCGCGTTCAAGGACATGACCGCCTTCGGTGAGAACCCGATCGGCAACGGCCCGTACAAGCTCGACGGAACCGGCGCGTGGCAGCACAACGTCCGCATCGACACCGTCGTGAACCCGGACTACAACGGCAACCGTAAGCCGAAGAACGCCGGCGTCGACTTCATCATGTACAACAGCCTCGACACGGCGTACACCGATCTCCTGGCCAACAACGTCGACGTTCTCGACCAGGTTCCGCCGAGCGCCGTCACGACCTTCGAGTCGGACCTGCCCGGACGCACCGTCAACCAGCCGTCGGCAACCATCGAGACGTTCACGATCCCGGGTCGCCTGCCGCACTTCAGCGGCGAAGAGGGCATGCTCCGCCGTCAGGCGATCTCGATGGCGATCAACCGCGATCAGATCACCCAGCAGATCTTCAACAAGACCAGGACGCCTGCACTCGACTTCACCAGCCCCGCAATCAAGGGCTGGAACGACTCGCTGACCGGTAACAGCAACGTGAAGTTCGATCCCGAGGCCGCCAAGGCTGCTTGGGCCAAGGCCGACGCCATCGCACCGTGGTCCGGCAGCTTCGAGATCGCCTACAACTCCGACGGCGGACACCAGGAATGGGTCGATGCCACGGCGAACAGCATCCGCAACACCCTCGGTATCGACGCGAAGGGCAAGCAGTACGCCACCTTCGCTCAGATCCGCACCGAAGCCACCGACCGCACCATCCAGAGCTCTTTCCGCTCCGGTTGGCAGGGCGACTACCCGCAGCAGTACGGCTTCCTGGCGCAGAACTACCAGACCGGCGGCAGCTCCAACGACGGTGACTACTCCAACCCCGAGTTCGACCGCCTCCTGCGCGAATCGGCCGGCCAGACCGATCAGGCGAAGGCTCAGGAACTGCTCGATCAGGCCCAGGAAGTCCTGCTCAAGGACCTGCCCGCAGTTCCGACGTGGTACCGCAACGCTGCCAGTGGATGGTCGGAGAACGTTTCCAACGTGACCATCAGCTGGAACGGTGTTCCGGTCTACGAAGACATCGAAAAGAACTGACGCGTAGAACGATCCGCATCTGAAACGTGAGTTCGGGGCGGCAGGCGCCCTGCCTGCCGTCCCGAACTCGTGTTCACACCGGACTGTCCGCTGACGTACACGATCATCGACAAGGAGGTGATCCGATGCTCTGGTACATCGGTCGCCGAGTGCTTCAAATGATCCCGGTTTTTCTCGGGGCCACTCTTCTGATCTACGCCATGGTCTTCCTGCTTCCCGGTGATCCGATTGCCGCGTTGGCGGGCGACAAGGCGCTCAGTCCGGCTGTGGCAGCACAGCTTCGGGAGCGCTACCACCTCGATCTCCCCTTCTATCAGCAGTACCTGCTGTACCTGAAGGGCATCTTCACGCTGGACTTCGGCACGTCGTTCTCCGGACGACCTGTCAGTGAAGTTCTGGCACAAGCATTTCCGATCACGATGAAACTTGCCTTCATGGCACTGATCGTCGAGACGGTCTTCGGTGTCGGCTTCGGCCTCATCGCGGGCCTGCGTAAGGGCGGATTCTTCGACAGCACCGTCCTGCTGTTCAGCCTCGTTCTCATCGCCATCCCGATCTTCGTGATCGGCTTCCTGGCTCAGTTCTTCATCGGCGTCAAATGGGGCATCGTCCCGCCGACGGTCGGTGGCAACACCAGCTTCACCAATCTCCTGCTCCCTGCCCTGGTTCTCGGTTCGGTCTCGTTCGCGTACGTACTGCGACTGACCCGAACGTCCGTGGCGGAGAATCTGACTGCCGATTACGTCCGCACCGCTACCGCCAAGGGACTTTCCCGTGGACGAGTGGTTCGCGTGCACGTGTTGCGCAACTCGCTGATCCCCGTGGTCACGTTCCTGGGTGCCGACCTCGCAACGTTGATGGGCGGCGCCATCGTCACCGAGGGCATCTTCAACATCAACGGCGTCGGTGGCACGATCTACCAGGCCGTGACCAGAGGTGAAGCGCCGACGGTGGTTTCGTTCGTCACCATCCTGATCGTGATCTACCTGATCGCGAATCTGCTCGTCGACCTCTTGTACGCCGCGCTCGATCCGAGGATCCGCTATGTCTGAGACCGTGAAGACCGGACGCGCAGTCCGGCAAAGTCATTTCGTGGCACCGCCCGAAGTTGCGGCACCGGGGGAGACGGACGCCGTCAAACTCGATCAGGCGCCGACCAGCATGTGGACCGATGCGTGGCGCGACCTACGCAAGCGCCCCCTGTTCATCATCTCGACGATCATCATCCTCGCGGTCATCGTCATCGCAGCGTTTCCGAGCTTGTTCACGAGCACCGATCCGCGGTTCTGCGACCTGACCTACAGCATGCAGGGGCCGACCTCAGGGCACTGGTTCGGTTTCGACCGCCAGGGCTGTGACGTGTACTCGCGCACCATCTACGGTGCTCGCGCATCCGTACTCGTGGGCGTCGGTGTCACGGCGTCGGTGCTGGTGATCGGCGTGATCTTCGGTGCGCTGTCCGGTTTCTACGGCGGATGGACCGATTCGATCCTCTCCCGTGTCGCCGACATCTTCTTCGGCATCCCGCTGATCCTGGCTGCCATCGTCCTGATGCAGCTGTTCACCGATCGCACCATCTGGACCGTCGTCGGCGTGCTGGCGCTCTTCGGCTGGCCGCAGATGGCAAGAATCGCTCGCGGCGCGGTGATCTCGGCGAAGAACAACGATTACGTCATGGCTTCGGAAGCATTGGGTGTCTCGAAGCTCAAGACACTGATCCGCCACGTCATCCCGAACTCGTTGGCGCCCATCATCGTGGTCGCCACCATATCGCTCGGTACGTACATCGTTGCCGAGGCGACGCTGTCCTTCCTCGGTATCGGTCTTCCGTCCACCGAGGTTTCGTGGGGCGGCGATATCAGCAACGCTCAGGTGACGCTGCGTCAGGGTTCGACCATTCTGTTCTACCCGGCAACGGCTTTGGCGATCACCGTTCTCGGATTCATCATGATGGGTGACGCTCTGCGCGACGCCCTCGATCCCAAGTCGCGGAAGCGGTGAGCACGATGACCACCAAGGAAACTCTCACCTCGGAGGAAACTCCGTTGCTCGAGATTCGTGATCTCGAGGTGTCTTTCCAGTCCAATTCCGGTCCGGTTCCGGCAGTTCGAGGCGTCAGCCTGACCGTCTACCCGGGTCAGACGGTCGCGATCGTCGGCGAATCGGGTTCGGGTAAGTCCACCACCGCCCACTCGATCATCAATCTGCTTCCCGGCACCGGCAAGGTGACGGCAGGCGAGATCATCTTCGACGGCAAGGACATCTCGAAGGTCTCGGAGAAGGACTTCGTCCACATCCGGGGAAGCCAGATCGGTTTGGTTCCGCAGGACCCGATGTCGAATCTGAATCCCGTGTGGAAAGTGGGCTTCCAGATCGAGGAAGCACTGGCCGCCAACGGGATCGCCAAGGGCAAGGCAGCCAAGGTTCGGGCCGCCGAACTGCTCGAGGAGGCAGGACTCGCCGAAGCCGAGAGCCGGTTGGGGCAGTACCCGCACGAGTTCTCGGGCGGTATGCGTCAGCGCGCACTCATCGCGATCGGGTTGTCCGCTCGTCCGAAGCTCCTGATCGCGGACGAGCCGACGTCAGCGCTCGACGTCACGGTCCAGCGTCAGATCCTCGACCACCTCGACGGTCTGACAACGGAACTCGGCACCGCCGTTCTGCTCATCACTCACGATCTGGGCTTGGCCGCCGAGCGCGCCGAGCATCTGATCGTGATGAGCAAGGGTCGTATCGTCGAATCCGGTCCGGCACTGGAGATTCTGAAGCGCCCGCAGCATCCGTACACGCAGAAGCTGGTCGCTGCTGCGCCGTCGTTGGCGTCGAAGCGGCTCAGCTCGTCGGTGGCGCGCGCCGAGATTCGCGAACAGGCGGAAGAGGTCGCCGAAGCGGTCAAGGCCGAGGAAAGTGCGGCAGAGTCCTTCGGCAAGGCGACCGACGACGTTCTTGTCGTCGATCATCTGACCAAGGTGTTCAAGCTGCGCAAGGGTTTCCGCAAGACCACCGACTTCACAGCCGTGAACGACGTGTCCTTCAAGGTCCGCCGCGGAACCACGACGGCGATCGTCGGTGAATCGGGTTCCGGTAAGTCGACGGTCGCGCAGATGGTCCTCGGCTTGCTCGAGCCCACCGCAGGCAACGTGGTCTTCGACGGTCAGGACGTGGCGAAACTCGGCGCCAAGGAAACCTTTGCGTTCCGTCGCCGAGTGCAGCCGATCTTCCAGAACCCTTACGGCACGCTCGACCCGATGTACTCGATCTA
Organism: Rhodococcus sp. IEGM 1406; assembly: GCF_030056745.1. Lineage (NCBI taxonomy): Bacteria > Bacillati > Actinomycetota > Actinomycetes > Mycobacteriales > Nocardiaceae > Rhodococcus > Rhodococcus sp. IEGM 1406. The sequence goes on from NZ_JASHKO010000006.1 coordinate 301,433, forward strand.
CCGCACGATCGAAGAGCCGCTGCGTACCCACAAGGTCGGGACCAAAGCAGAACGGGAGGCTCGCGTCCGCGAACTTCTCGACAAGGTCGGTCTGCCTCAGTCGGTCATGCGACGGTTCCCGAACGAGCTCTCCGGCGGACAGCGTCAGCGCGTCGCAATTGCGCGAGCGTTGGCACTGCAACCGGAGGTCGTGATCTGCGACGAGGCGGTCTCCGCTCTCGACGTGCTCGTGCAGGATCAGATCTTGACCCTGCTCAACGACCTGCAAGCAGAGTTCGGGTTGACGTACCTCTTCATCACGCACGACCTGGCCGTGGTTCGCCAGATCGCGGACAACGTGTTGGTGATGTCGCGTGGCTCGATCGTCGAATCGGCACCGATCGACGACGTGTTCGGCAATCCGCAACAGGACTACACCCGCAAGTTGCTCGACGCGATTCCCGGCGGGTCCATCACGCTGGGAAGCTGACGCAACAGGTAGGTAGGCAAGTCCGCAGAGGGGCTGCAAGGGTACCGTCGTTGATCGTGACGGACCCCTTGCAGCCCCTCGTCGATCTTCCAGGCGTACGCGCCGCCGCCGATCATGCGCGCGACGCTCTGGGTGAGGTTCATCGGCACAAGACCAACCGTCGCGGTTGGCCCACCACTGCCGCCGAAGCCGCGGTTCGCGCTGCGCGAGCTTCCGCATCGCTGGCCGGTGGCACCACCGAATTGCCGGCCGAGGGCATGGCCGGTGATCCGATTCTCGCGGGTGCTCTGCGCGTGGCTCAGGCTCTGGACGGCGACAGTCTTCCCCTCATGGAGTCGACGTGGAAGCGCGCCCCGCTGCAGGCTTTGGCCCGGCTGCACCTGCTGGCCGCGGCAGACCTCGTCGAGGACGCGGATCAACTGGGGCGGCCACGGTCGGATCGCGGAGTGGGGGAGCGGTTGGACGCTCTCGCGCAACTCGTTACCGGCGGAACCAGTGCACCGGCGCCGGTTCTGGCGGCCGTCGTGCACGGAGAACTCTTGGCGCTGAGCCCGTTCGGCACCGCTGACGGCATTGTTGCACGTGCGGCTTCGCGTCTGGTTGCGGTCTCGTCCGGGTTGGATCCGCACAATCTGGGAGTCCCCGAGGTAAGTTGGCTTCGGCGGCCGCAGGCGTACACGGACGGCGCGGCTGGATTCGCTTCGGGAAATCCGGCGGGTGTCGGCAGTTGGGTGATCTTGTGCTGTGGAGCTCTCGAAGCCGGTGCGCGAGAAGCGACTTCGATCGCCGACGCGGCGACTGGATAGTCTGCAACAGGGCGGGGCCGGCACATAACGAACGGGCGGCGCTGCCGATAAATCGACTTCGCCGCCCGTCAGCACGGACTACTCGTTACCAAGCGTGCTCGGTGGGTTGTGTGGGTGGCCTCGGCGAGGGATCGCACTTTCTGAGGTCGTCCCCGCAACCGGTGCGGGGTCCTCGCTCAAATTGAACGAATCTCGCAGGCCCACAACGCTTCTGCCCTTATAGTGGCTTGTGCTCCGCGTGGGTGCCCTAGTGCCCGTGCTAGGAATTTCGGTTGGGGAAACGGTCCTTCTCTTCCGAGCCGTTCCTGGCCTTCCGTTCTTCCGTAACTCCTTTGTACCCTGTGTCCGGGCTCACAGCAAGTACCAATTTTTGTTTGTGGGCATTGGATTTCAGCGTTTCCGACGCAGTAGCCCGAAGGTCATGGCGCCGGCCACCAGAGCTGCGATTCCCACCGCTGCAGTTGTGGCGACCGTCGTCGTGGACTGGGCTGACAATCGCGCGCGAAGCGAGACCGGGTTCGAGAAAGTCAGTATGGGCCAACCGTTTACGGCCGCTTCCTTGCGTAATGCACGATCGGGGTTGACTGCGGTGGGATGTCCGACCGCCTCGAGCATGGGCAAATCGGTCACCGAGTCGGAGTAGGCGTAACTGGCGGCGAGGTCGTAGCCGTATTCCGCGGCGAGTTTTTCCATCGCCTCGACCTTGCCCGGACCGTAGCAGTAGAAGTCGACCTCGCCGGTGTAGTGGCCGTCTTCTTCCCTCATCGACGTCGCCACGGAATGGGTGGCGCCGAGGGCGCGGGCGATCGGAGCGACGATTTCCTCGCCCGACGCCGACACCACGATGACGTCGTGTCCACGCAGCTTGTGATCTGCGATCAGATCGGCCGCCTCGGCAAAGACGAGTGGGTCGACGATGTCGTGCAGAGTCTCCGCGACGATGGCCTTCACCTGTTCCACGTCCCAGCCCGCGCACATCGCAGTCAGGTGCTCGCGCATGCGCTCCATCTGATCGTGATCGGCGCCGGACAGAAGAAACAGGAATTGCGCATAGCTGCTCTTGAGAACCGAGCGCCGATTGATCAGACCCTGGGCGAAGAATGGCTTGCTGAACGCCAGGGTGCTCGACTTCGCGATGATCGTTTTGTCCAAATCGAAGAAAGCGGCTGTCCGCCCGGTATTCAGTCCGTTCGCAGGCTTGTCGGTCACAGGAATGAGGATAGTCCGACAGGCGGTTCGTGTGCTCCTCGGCAAGCGTCCTCTTTCGGCGAAAAACAGCAGTTCAGTGCAGCTCAGGCTTGCATTTCTCGCCAATGGCGGGTGTAAGATCGTTGCTGTTCGATTCGTTCGAACTAGTTCAGCCCGACCCCCCGGGGCTGAACTCAGACGGCCCCCGCCTCCTCCCCCCATTGGCGGGGGTCGTCCTCTGTCTCAGGCCTGTTTCTCCACAACTTCCCAGTTGTCCACAGGCTCTCTCGACCCACTGTTTTCGGTGCCGGTGCTCGTTCAGGCTCTGCAGTCATGAACACGACGATCAACTCTCGGGAAACCGGGGCTCCCATTCTGGTTCTCGTCGACGACGCGAAGGTCCTCGCGAGCGTGCGACGCGTCGCTGCCGCGGTGGACCGCCGTCTGGACGAGGCCGAGCATCCCGTTTCTCGGCAACAGTGGAACCGGGCCTCGGCGGTCGTGTTGGACGCGTCGGCTGCGCGGGATGCTCTGACTCGTTCCCCTAAACGAACGCGAGTGTTCCTCGTGTGCGACGGCACACCGACCGTCGACGACTGGAAGAGCGCCACCGCGATCGGAGCCGACAGCGTTCTGTCCTTGCCGGAAGAGGAGAACGCACTGGTCGCAGTTCTGGCCGACCACGTAGACGTGAGTGGTGACGGCACCGTCGTGAGCGTGGTGGGTGGTTGTGGTGGCGGCGGAGCCTCGGCAACTGCGGCGGCTGTCGCGTTGACGTCGGCGGCACGTCACGTCCCGACGTTACTGGTGGACGTCGACGCACTCGGCTCCGGCGCTGATGTGCTGTTGGGCATCGAGACGACCCCCGGATTGCGTTGGGGTGCACTGACCGTCGAGGGCGGGCGGCTGGCCCCGGATGCGCTGCGCGATGCCCTGCCGGCAAAGGGAAAGTTCCTGAGGGTTCTGGCGAGCAGTCGCCGCGAGATCGACGGTCCGACAGTGACCGCCGTTCGCGCCGTGCTGGACGCAGGTCGCAGTTCCGGCGGACTCGTGGTCTGCGACGTGCCACGTCATCCCAGCGAGGTAGGTCAGGCCGCGTTGGAGATGTCGGATTTGGTTCTCGTGGTGGTTCCGGCCACCGTGGCTGCGTGCGTCGCTGCCGAGAAAGTCGGAGCCTGGGTGGTGCGACACAACTCCAATGTCGGGCTCGTCGTGCGTGGGCCGGCGCCGGGAGGCCTACGCGGCGCCGATGTGGCAGACATGCTCGGCCTGCCGCTGACGGCCGTGATGCGCGGCCACCGCTCGCTGGCGCCGATGCTCGAGCGCGGTGGCCTCGAATTGACCCGAGGTTGTCCGCTGAGTGCGGTGGCAACGGCGGTACTCGACGCCGTCGAATCCGGCGCACGCCCGCGCAGGGCTGCGGCATGAGCGCGTTGGTCACGACAGAACTGCTCGACCGAGTTCGCGAGCGGCTGACGGCGTCGTCGGTCGCCGAGCCGACGGCGGCCACCGTTGCCGACGCCGTGCGAGCCGAGTCCTCTGGCGTTCTGGCGGACACGGATCTGTTGGAGGTCGTCAGGGTGCTCCAGACGGAACTGACAGGCGCAGGGCCGCTCGAACCACTGCTGCACGAACCCGGTGTCGCCGATGTACTGGTGACCGCGCCGGATCAGGTCTGGGTGGACCGCGGGGTCGGCCTCGAAAGGTCCGGGGTCCGGTTCACCGACGAGGCAGCCGTGCGTCGACTGGCGCAGCGGTTGGCACTGTCGGCAGGTCGACGCCTCGACGACGCCCAACCGTGGGTCGACGGCCGTCTGCGGGGCGTCGGCGACGGGCACTTCGGGGTACGACTTCATGCCGTACTCGCACCGGTGGCCCAGGGCGGAACCTGCGTGTCACTGCGAGTGCTGCGGCCCGCAACACAGGGTCTCGACGCGCTGTGTGCTCACGGCGCCGTGGAACCGGACGCGCGCGAACTCCTCGATCGCATCATCTCGTGCCGCTTGGCCTTCCTGGTGATCGGCGGGACCGGCGCGGGAAAGACCACGTTGTTGTCCGCCATGCTCGGCGCCGTCGACCCGCGCGAGCGAATCGTCTGCGTCGAGGACGCGGCCGAACTAGCACCGCCGCATCCGCACGTCGTCCGCCTCGTCGCCAGGGCTCCCAACGTCGAGGGCGTCGGAGAGGTGACGGTGCGCGATCTGGTTCGGCAGGCACTGCGGATGCGTCCCGATCGCATCGTCGTCGGTGAGGTCCGCGGTGCAGAGGTGACGGATCTGCTCACGGCGATGAACACCGGCCACGACGGCGGCGCCGGCACCGTTCACGCCAATTCGTCTGAAGAGGTGCCGGCCAGACTCGAGGCGTTGGCTGCGCTCGGCGGTATGGATCGCCACGCGTTGCACAGTCAACTTGCCGCGGCAGTTCAAGTGATCCTGCACGTGCACCGGTTGGCCGACGGATCGAGGCGTCTCGAACAGATCGGCGTCATCGACCGCGGTGCGGACGGATACGTACAAATCATGCAGGCATGGCCGGACGGCGGTTCGGGTCGTGAGCGGCTCGAGCGGATGTTCCGGCTTCGCAATCGAGAGGTCGGGACGTGACAGTTTCCTTCCTGGTCCTCGCGTTGGCGGTCTCGATTGCGCCGGTGCGGGATTCACGTGCTCGGCTCGCTACGTACGCCCCGAGCATCCGCAAGCCCTCCCGGCAGATTCCGTGGCAGTTGGTCGCCGCATTTTTCGCGGTGTCGGCTGCATGGGTTCTCGGAGGCTTGTCGTCAGGATGCGCGGCGGTTGTCCTCGCCGGAACCTTGATCTTTCGTGGGCGCCGCGCGAAGGCGGCCGAAAACCGGGACCTCTCACAGAAGATGCTGCTCTCCGGTCTGGAGGTGCTGATCGCCGAGCTGAGCGTCGGCGCGCATCCTGCAAGTGCCAGTTCTGTTGCAGGCGAGGAATGTACCGGCGAAGTAAGTGTGGTGTTCCGGTCCGCTGGGGCCAGGGCGCGTCTCGGTGGTTCTGCCGCGGCGGCCTTCGCGGTACCGGATTCGTGCATCGAGCGTGAGTTCTCCCGCATCGGATCCGTCTGGCGGGTCGCAGACCAACACGGTCTGGCGCTGGCTGAACTACTCGGCGCGGTCCGGACGGACATGTTGGGGCGTAGACGCTTTCGTCAGCGCACCGAGGCCGGGTTGGCGGGCGCTCGGGCGACGGCTGCGGTGCTGGCTTTTCTACCGCTGCTGGGGATCGGCCTCGGCCAGTTGATGGGGGCGTCGCCTCTGCGCGTGCTGTTCGGCGGTGGGCTCGGCGGCGTGCTGCTCGTGATCGGAACTGCCTGTGTCTCAGCTGGTTTGCTCTGGACCGACCGGATAACTGCGAAGGTCACGTCGTGAGTTGGGCGTCCTTGGCGATGATCGCGTTGGCGCTCGCGATCATTCCCGCTCGCCGCGGCGCTTCGGCCAGGGCGGCAGAAATTCTGTTCGCGGACACAACAACAGAAAATTCGGTTTCAGCCCCGGACAAGCCGGATCCACTCGCGGTTGCCGCAAGTCTCGACCTTCTCGGGGCCTGCCTGCGAGCGGGGCTTCCCGTCTCCGCCGCGATCACAGCGATGGCGTCGACGGCACCGAAACCGATGGCCGACACGCTCAGTCGCGTCGCCGACCTTCTCACGCTCGGTGCCGACCCTGACGCTGCGTGGAGCGAAGCCGCGCTCGATCCCGATACCGAGGCGCTGGCCAGAATGGCTCGGCGTTCCGCCCGTTCGGGTTCGTCGCTGTCCTCGTCCATGGCAGAACTCGCCGAGCGCAGTCGAGGTGACGCCGAGGATCTGGCTGCTGCCGCGGCCGAACGTGCGGGAGTGCTGATCAGCGGTCCACTCGGACTGTGTTTCCTGCCGGCGTTCATCGCCCTGGGCATCGTCCCGGTGGTGATCGGGCTTGCCACGACTGTGCTCGGTAACGGCCTGTTGTGAGCCGGATCCGTGTGAAAGCTCCTGCGGCAGAAGTGCTGCCACAGGTTTCGATGAAGGGGGAGAGATGATTTCGAAGACGCTCAGGACGGTGTCGGCCAGATTTGCGTTGTTGGTAACGGAGGACGACGGTATGTCTACCGCCGAGTATGCGATCGGCACGATTGCGGCTGCCGCATTCGGTGCCGTCCTGTACACGGTTGTCACCGGCGACTCCATTGTCTCGGCGCTGACAGGCATCATCGACAAGGCGCTCAAGACAGCTGTGTGATGTTGTCCACGAGAGGTATTCGGCAAGCCGACGACGGCGCCGTGACGGTGGAGGCTGCGATTGCTCTGGCTTCGATCGTCACGGTGGTCGTGCTGTGTATCGGTGGCGTCCTCGCGGTGTCGATGCAGGTTCGGTGTGTCGACGCAGCTCGTGAGGCCGCGCGGTTGGTGGCACGTGGTGATCGTGAGTCTGCGGTCGCCACGGCCCGCCGGATCGCACCCCAAGATGCGTCGATCTCGGTGGAGATCGTTGACGGCTTTGCCGTTGCCGTTGTCAGCGCCGAGAGTACGTTGCTGCCGCTGGTCGACATTTCTTCCGAGGCTGTGGCAGCTGTGGAGTCAGGGGTGGAAGAGGGGTGAACCTACGTGACGACGAAGGTGTTGCCACTGTTCTGGCGTGCTGCGTTCTGGCAGCGATCGTGATGGTGACTGGTGGGATGCTGCATGTCGGGTCCGCGGTGGTGGCCCGGCACACTGCTCAGTCGGCCGCTGATCTTTCGGCTCTCGGCGGTGCGGGCGCCTTGGACGGAGGTGAGGCGTCTGCGTGTGCGAAGTCCGCGGCGATCGCGGAGCGTATGCGTACGGTGCTCGCGGAATGTGAGGTGCAGGGGTGGGATGTAGTTGTCGGGATACGTGCACCGGTGTTGTTGTCGGGCTTCGGGATCGGCGATGCGCAGGCCTACGCTCGTGCGGGTCCGATCGGCTGATCGTGTCTCAGCTGATCGTATCGATGACGGCGGTCAGAACCTTGACCGCGCCGTCTTTGTCGAGTGGGTCGTTTCCGTTGCCGCACTTGGGTGAATAGACGCAGGACGGGCATCCGTGAGCGCACTCGCAGGAGAGTATGGCGTCGCGCGTCGCGGTGAGCCATCGTGACAGTTCGCTGTGCCCCCGGTCGGCGAACCCGGCGCCGCCGGCGTGACCGTCGTAGACGAAGACCGTCGGGAGTCCGGTGTCGGCGTGCATGGCCGTCGATACTCCGCCGATGTCTCCGCGGTCGCAGATCGCCACCAGTGGCAGCAGGCCGATCGCGGCATGTTCGGCGGCATGCAGTGATCCGGGGAACCGTTCGGGCGGCACCCCGATGGATTCGAGAAGTTCCGGCGTGACCGTGTACATCACTGCCCTGGTGGGCAAAGTGTGAGCGGGCATGTCGAGTTCGATCGAGTCGAGGACTTCACCCGAAGTCAACCGTCGTAGGTACCCGACGACTTGATGTGTCACCTCGACCTGGACGAGAGCGACGGCGATGTCGCCGTAGTTCTTGTGCTCGAGTTGTTCGGTGATCGTGATTTCGGTGGTCTCGCGGGCCGAGGTGGTCCAGTCCGGATTCTCGGTGTGTACCAATGCGAGTCCGACGTCGAGGTCCAGTTCGTCGACGACGTAGGTCTCGCCTTGATGGATGTGCACGGCACCGGGATGAACTGTGGCGGGAGCGCGGCCCGCGTCAACAGTACCCAGCATCCGGCCGGATTCACCGTCGACAATGGCCACCTGAGTTCCGATACCGCCGCGAATGTCCAAAGAGCCGTGGGGGTTCGAATCGGCGGTGACGAACCATCCGTGCTTTCGGCGCCGGATCTTGCCTTCCTCCGACAGCCTGGTCAGAACCTCGAGAGCCCCGAAAGCGTCGACCTCGACATCGGAAAGTGGGAGTTCCATTGCAGCGCAGAGAAGTTGTGGTCCCAGGACGTACGGATTTCCGGGATCTGTCACCGTCGCCTCGACGGGTTTGTCGAGTACCGCCGACGGATGGTGAACGAGGTAGGTGTCGAGTGGATCGTCGCGGGCGATCAACACGACGAGTGAACCCTCGCCGCGTCGCCCGGAGCGACCGGCCTGCTGCCAGAACGAGGCAACGGTCCCCGGGAAGCCTGCCACGACAACGGCGTCGAGGCCTGCGATGTCGACGCCGAGCTCCAGCGCGTTGGTGGTGGCTGCGCCCAGCAGCGTGCCGTCGGCGAGTGCAGCTTCCAGTTCGCGTCGGTCCTCGGCCAGATATCCGGCGCGATACGACGCGACTCGCTCGGCGAGGTCCGGGTCCACCTCGGCGAGTAGACGTTTGGTGGCCATCGCGGTCAGTTCGGCGCCGCGGCGGGAGCGGACGAAGGTGAGAGTGCGGGCGCCTTCGATCATGAGGTCGGCCATGATCCGGGCTGCTTCCGCGCCCGCGGGACGTCGTACCGGGCTACCGTTTTCGCCGGTCAATGCCTCGAGTAGCGGCGGCTCCCACAGTGCGACGGTGCGTGGGCCGTGCGGCGATCCGTCTTCCGTGACCTCGGTGCAGTGTGCGCCGATGAGCCGCGAGGCCGCTGCGCCGGGATCTGCCGTGGTCGCGCTGGCCAGGATGAAGGTAGGTTCGGCGCCGTAGCGCGCTGCAATCCTGCGAAGTCGCCGGATCACGAGCGCGACGTTGGATCCGAAGACTCCCCTGTAGGAGTGGCATTCGTCGATGATCACGTATTTCAGGTTGCGGAAGAAGTGCGCCCATCGCTGATGGGTGCGGAGCAGCGAAATGTGGATCATGTCGGGGTTGGTGAAGAGCCAGCGTGAGTTCTCGCGTGCCCAGGTGCGGAGTTCCTGCGAGGTGTCGCCGTCGTACGCACTGGCGTTCGTGCTGCGAAGTTCGACGTCGAAGTCGGTGAGGGACAGCACTGCTCGCAGTTGATCCGAGCCCAGCGCTTTGGTGGGGGAGAGGTACAGGGCAGTTGCGAGCGGATCGGTCGCCATGGCCGTCAGCACCGGGAGTTGGTATGCCAGTGACTTACCCGACGCCGTACCGGTGGCCACGACCACGTGTTTTCCCTCGTGAGCAAGGTCGGCGGCCTCACTCTGGTGGATCCACGGGGACCGCACGCTGTGCTCGGCGAGCGCGCGTACGACGCTGGGGTGCACCCACTCCGGCCATTCGGTGAACTCGGCTACGCGAGCAGGCAACTGCGCGGTGAACATCAGTGGTTTTTCGCTTCCACTGACCCCGGCGACGACGCGATCGAGCAGCATCTGCCCGTAGGTGTCGCCAGGCTTCCCTCCCGGGGCGGGGATCGGGGAAGGTGCGTTCACGTGACTCTCCGGGCTCGGCGTTGGGGTGTGGCGGCAATCGGAAACTGTCGCTACCTGCAGTTTTGATGATACGCAACGGCCGGCGGTCTTGGTGGAACCGGGTGGTCGGCGCGCAAGCGGGAAGCCACGATCGTGGGCCGTTTTTCTCGTAGCGAACTTTTAACGTTTTTAGTTCCCTTTTCGACTGTTGTGCACGCGGAGAACATGGTTGACTGACAATCGGTCGCAGCTTCTGTGTTCGTAGGCTTGAGAAAGTGCACGCTCGCAGGATCGTTGTTGCGGGCGCGGTGCTCTGCCTTTCCTGAGGGGGAAATAAAGACGTACAGCGGTCGGAACCGGCCCGGTGGACTGTAAGGGCTGTTCACCGAATCCGGTGTTAGAAAGAGAAGGAAAAGCATGGCACAGGGCACTGTGAAGTGGTTCAACGCTGAAAAGGGCTTCGGCTTCATCGCTCCCGAAGACGGTTCCGCAGACGTCTTCGTTCACTACTCCGAAATTCAGGGCAACGGCTTCCGTACCCTCGAGGAGAACCAGCGTGTGGAGTTCGAGGTCGGCCAGGGCACCAAGGGTCCCCAGGCTACCGGCGTTCGCGCGGTCTGATTTTTCCGCTCACTCGCTGAGCGATTAGTTCGGACAGTATTTGTCCCCCATCGCATCCGTGCGGTGGGGGACAAATCTTTTCGGGCTGAGCCAGTCTTTCTCTGTCCGAGGTAATGCACGCAGCTGTTCGACCACGGCCGGTCGTCTATGCCGTCAGTACCTTCGTGGCTTACGTTTCACTCTGTGAGCCAACTGTCCTTTTTCTCTGCCGAGTCGATTCCACCTGCCGTGACGGACCTCGCCGGAATGCTGGCCGGACCGGGTCAGGTCGTGACCTCGGAGGACCGTGCCCGGATCTCGATCGTCGTGGATCGGGACTGGAGAGCGCAGGCCGTTGCCGAGTTGATCGCGCAGTGCGGACTCGGGGCCGAGGTGACGCGTAGTGAAGAAGGCAGCCCATTGGTCCGCACGCAGTCGACGCCCGCACTCCTTCCGCTGTCCGTGCAGTGGACCAAGGGAGCTGTGAAGGCGGTGCCGGTCGGTTGGGTACCGAACTCCCGCCAACTCCGGGTGTGGGCCGTCGCGGCCGGCAGGCTCGAAGAAGGCGGCGAGCGATTCGTTTTCGGCCTCGACCCCCATGCCAAGGAGACGCACGCACCGCTGGCTCAGGCCTTGATGCGGGTTGGTATCGCGCCGACTCAACTGGGTAACCGGACACCGGGCCCGGGGCTCCGTGTGTCGGGAAAGAAGAGACTGACAAAGCTCGTCGAATACCTCGGTGAGGCGCCGAAACACGTCGACACTTCGGTCGCCTGGCCGCACGTCTGACAGTGCTCTTGCCTCGCGTCCGACGGTGCTCATGCCGCGTGTCCGACGGTGCTCATGCCGCGTGTCCGACGGAGCCCATACTGTACTGATCTGCACGAATGTCTTGCGGGTATGTCACTCTGTAAAGAGAGACACGGGGTATAACTTGCTCCACACGTCTAGTTCTGAAGATCTGCCGACGGCAGTGAACGTCCAAAGGAAGGCTCGGGCAGCAGGTGGCTAAAGCGGACAACGGCAGCGGTCAGGGAGCGTCCGGTAACCCTCGTCGCCTCGTGATCGTCGAGTCACCGACCAAGGCGCGCAAAATCGCTCCCTACCTCGGTAAGGACTACGTCGTAGAGGCATCGGTCGGTCACATTCGCGACCTGCCACGAGGCGCAGCAGACGTTCCGGCCAAGTACAAGGGCGAGTCATGGGCCCGTCTCGGCGTCAACGTCGATCACGACTTCGAGCCGCTCTATGTCGTGAGCCCGGAAAAGAAGGGCAAGGTCGCCGAACTCAAGTCTCTGTTGAAGGACGCCGACGAGCTCTTCCTCGCAACTGACCCCGACCGCGAGGGCGAGGCAATCGCCTGGCATCTCCTCGAGACTCTCAAGCCCAAGATTCCGGTTCGTCGAATGGTCTTCCACGAGATCACCGAGCCGGCAATCCGTGCTGCCGCCGAAGACACCCGCGAACTCGACACCGACCTCGTCGATGCTCAGGAAACCCGCCGCATCCTCGACCGTCTCTACGGTTACGAGGTCAGCCCGGTTCTCTGGAAGAAGGTCATGCCGAAGCTCTCGGCCGGCCGCGTCCAGTCGGTGGCCACTCGCGTCATCGTCCAGCGTGAACGCGAGCGCATGGCGTTCAAGTCGGCGTCGTACTGGGACATTTCCGCGACGCTTGACGCCGGTGCAGAGGCCAGCCCGCGTAGTTTCGGTGCTCGCCTGGTCTCCGTCGACGGTTCGCGTGTCGCCTCCGGCCGTGATTTCGGAGCTGACGGAAAGCTCAAGGGCAGCGCAGTCACCGTGCTCGACGAGGCGTACGCGCGTCGTCTCGCGGAAGCGTTGCAGGGCGTCGACCTCACGGTTTCCTCCGCCGAGGACAAGCCATACACGCGCAAGCCTTACCCGCCGTTCATGACGTCGACTCTCCAGCAGGAAGCCGGACGCAAACTTCGTTTCACGTCCGAGCGCGCCATGCGTATCGCGCAGCGTCTGTACGAAAACGGCTACATCACCTACATGCGTACCGACTCGACGACGCTCTCGGAGTCGGCGATCGCAGCCGCTCGTGCGCAGGCCACCGAGTTGTACGGTCCGGAATACGTGCATCCGACGCCGCGTCAGTACACCCGCAAGGTCAAGAACGCGCAGGAAGCGCACGAGGCGATCCGCCCCGCCGGCGACGTGTTCCAGACCCCGGGTCAGCTGCACTCCAAGCTCGATTCCGACGAGTTCAAGCTGTACGAACTGATCTGGCAGCGGACCGTCGCTTCGCAGATGGCCGACGCCCGCGGTACGACGCTGACGCTCCGCATCTCCGGCACGGCAGGCACCGGCGAGGACTGCACGTTCTCCGCTTCGGGTCGCACCATCGTGTTCGCCGGCTTCCTCAAGGCTTACGTCGAAAGTGTCGACGAAGAAGCCGGCGGTCAGTCCGACGACGCCGAATCCAGGCTTCCGGTACTGGTCAAGGGCCAGGAAGTCACGGCCACCAAGCTCGATCCGGACGGGCACAGCACCAACCCGCCCGCTCGCTACACAGAAGCCAGCCTGATCAAGACGCTCGAAGAACTCGGCATCGGCCGTCCTTCGACCTACTCGTCGATCATCAAGACCATCCTCGATCGCGGATACGTCTACAAACGTGGCAGCGCGCTGGTTCCGTCCTGGGTGGCGTTTGCCGTCATCGGACTGCTCGAGGTGCACTTCGGCCGGCTGGTCGACTTCGACTTCACGGCAGGAATGGAAGACGATCTCGACGCGATCGCCGGCGGTCGTGAGCAGCGTGGCAACTGGCTGAGCAGCTTCTACTTCGGCGGCGAGACAGGCGCAGAGGGATCGGTCGCCCGCGAGGGCGGGCTGAAGAAGATGGTCGGTGTCAACCTCGAGGAGATCGACGCTCGCGAGGTCAACTCCATCCGTCTCTTCGACGACGCCGAGGGCCGCGAGGTTCACGTGCGCGTCGGCCGGTTCGGCCCGTATCTCGAGCGCATGGTTCAGAACCCGGACGATCCCGAAGGCGATCTGATCTCGCAGCGGGCAAATCTTCCCGACGACCTGCCGCCGGACGAGCTCACTCCCGAGTACGCCGAGAAGCTGTTCTCGACGCCTCAAGAGGGCCGCAAGCTGGGCGTCGACCCACTGACGGGCCACGAGATCGTCGCGAAGGAAGGCCGCTTCGGTCCCTACGTGACCGAGATCCTGCCCGAACCGCCGGCCGAGCCGGAACCGGACATCGTTCCCGTCTCCGCTCCCGAGCCGGAAGAAATCAGTTCGGGCAGTACCAAGACTGCGGTGAAGAAGGCCGCAGCCAAGAAGGCGCCCGCGAAGAAGGCTGCCAAGAAGGTCGCGGGCCCCAAGCCGCGGACGGGATCGCTGCTCAAGTCCATGGATTTGGCGACGATCACCTTGGAAGATGCGCTTCGTCTGCTGTCGCTTCCGCGCGTCGTGGGTGTCGATCCCGAATCCAAGGAAGAGATCACCGCGCAGAACGGCCGTTACGGTCCGTACCTGAAGAAGGGCACGGATTCACGCTCGCTCGCCAACGAAGAGCAGATGTTCACCGTCACGCTCGACGAGGCCCTGAAGATCTACGCCGAGCCGAAGCGTCGTGGGCGTCAGGCGTCGGCAACGCCTCCGTTGCGTGAGTTGGGCGTCGATCCGGTCAGCGAGAAGCCGATGGTGATCAAGGACGGCCGTTTCGGTCCGTACGTCACCGACGGCGAGACCAACGCCAGCCTCCGCAAGGACGACGACGTCGAATCCATTTCTGATGCTCGTGCGTCGGAGTTGCTGGCTGATCGTCGTGCGCGCGGCCCGGTCAAGAAGAAGGCTGCTGCCAAGAAGGCTCCGGCAAAGAAGGCCGCTGCCAAGAAAACAGCCGCAAAAAAGGCCCCGGCCAAGAAGGCTGCCGCCAAGAAGGCTCCCGCGAAGAAGGACTCGTAAGGCTTCGTCGGTGCCGACGGTTAGGGTTTTTGCATGAGTACTGAAGTGGCCGAACGAGGTGTGTTCGGTCGGCTGGTGGGTCAGCACGACGTCGAGCAGAGCCTGCGTGATGCTGCGCTGTCTGCTCGTGGCGATTCCAGCGGCTCGGAGATGACCCACGCGTGGCTCTTCACCGGGCCACCCGGCTCTGGTCGTTCGGTTGCTGCTCTCTGCTTCGCCGCAGCCCTGCAATGCACCTCCGACGGTGCACCAGGGTGCGGTGAGTGTCATGCGTGTACGACGACGATGGGTGGAACCCACGGTGACGTACGACGGATCATCCCCGACGGCCTGAGCATCAGCGTCAAAGGCATGCGCGAGATAGTCAACATCGCTTCGCGTCGGCCGACGACGGGGCGGTGGCAGGTCATCGTGGTCGAGGATGCCGATCGTTTGACCGAAGGCGCAGCCAACGCCCTGTTGAAGGTTGTCGAGGAGCCACCGGACCGCACGGTCATCCTGCTCTGCGCGCCGACGACCGATCCGGAAGACATGTCTGTCACCCTCCGTTCGCGGTGTAGGCACATGCCGTTGGTGACGCCGTCCGTCGAATCGATCGCTCAGGTACTGATCGACCGCGACGGGCTGGATCCGGAGCGAGCGAGAATCGCCGCATCGATCAGCGGCGGACATGTCGGTCGGGCGCGGCGCCTCGCCACCGACGAGAGCGCGCGGGACGAGCGTCAGCGTTCGCTTCGGCTGGCCGCAGACGCGATCGGTGCTTCGACGGCGTACAAGGCCGCAGAGAACTTGGTGAAGTCGATCGAGGCTGACACCAAGGCGTTCTACGCCGAACTCAAGGAACAGGAACTCGAGGAGCTCAAGGTCTCCTTGGGTGGCGGTGGAACCGGCAAGGGAACAGCCGGGACTCTGCGCGGATCGGCTGGTCTGATCAAGGACCTCGAAGCACGCCAGAAATCGCGCGACACCCGGGCCCGCCGCGATCTTCTCGACCGGACGCTGATCGACCTGGCCGGCATGTACCGGGACGCGCTTTCCTATTCGCTGGGGTCGACGTCGACGGCGACCCATCCCGACATGGCTCGGCAGGCCGCCGAGTTGGCTGCACGAACGTCCCCGGAGGGGTTGCTCAAGTGCATCGAAGCGGTGCTCGAATGCCGCGAGGCCGTCGACTTCAACGTCAAGTTGCAGTGGGCGCTCGATGCGATGGTTGCCTCCATCGGAGCCGCTTTCCGACCCCCGTTTTCGCGATCCGGGGGTTGACCAGATAGACTCGCCACCGCCGAAAGGCACGCTGCCTTAGCTCAGTCGGTAGAGCATTTCACTCGTAATGAAAAGGTCGAGAGTTCGATTCTCTCAGGCAGCTCAGCCAAGAGCCCCACACCCGGAAATCCGGATGTGGGGCTCTGGTCGTTAGTTCCCAATTCTTGCGTATGTGCGGTTTATCCTGAGTTCGGCGAACACGTGCCTGAACAGGGGAGACCTCGATGTCGGATCAGAACTGGGGACCAGGCCAACCATCGCAGAATCCGCCGTACGGGCAGATGCCGCCGATGCCGCCACAGGGTTATCAGCCGCCGACGCCCGCCTATCCGTTCGCAAGCTGGATCTCTCGGGTGTTTGCGTCAATCCTCGACGGCTTTGTCGTTCCGCTCCCCGGCGTCATCCTCGCGGGCATCGGAGCAGTGATCGCGTTCTCCGGATCCGAAGTGACCACATACGACGACGGCAGCGTGAGCGCTGAAGGCGGTAATCCGGTCGGGGTGATCGTCATGGTCGTCGGCATACTGGCGATCTTCTTGATCGAGGTGTGGAATCTCGTCTTCAGGCAAGGGAACACCGGACAGACGCTCGGCAAGAAGTGGCTGGGAATTTCGGTGATTCGGGAGTCCGACGGTGTGCCTCTCGGCCCGGTGATGGCGCTGCTTCGTTGGATCATGATGGCTATCCTGGGTGGCGCCTGCTTCCTCAACTATCTCTGGCCGCTCTGGGACTCGAAGCACCAGTGCTGGCACGACATGGTGGTCCGGTCGGTAGTCGTTCGCGCGCGCTAGTCGCTGCCGAGGTCTCTTACAGTGGGTGTCATGGAGTTGGAAGTGGTCGCAAGTCGACGACGCGCGCTGGCCGCACCCGTCGGTGTTGCTGCAGTGGCGGTGACGGCCGCCGCGGTACTCCACTTCCGTGATCCCCACAGTGCGGGTAGTTACGGCGTTTGTCCGATGTACGCGTTGACGGGATTGTGGTGCCCGGCGTGTGGTGGCCTTCGTGCGGTCAATGACCTGACTAATCTGGATGTTGGCGCCGCAGTGTCCAGCAATGTCTTGATCGTGCCGTTTGTCGCGGTGTTGGTGATCGCGTGGATCGGTTGGACAGTGCGCCGTTGGAAAGGCACGCGGGATCGCATGATCGTGCTTCGGCCGACTGTGACGATCGTGGTGCTCGGAGTTCTCGTTGCATTTACGGTTGTTCGAAACACCCCGTGGGGGAGCTGGCTCGCGCCGGCGTGACGGTAAGAGGTCGACATGGCACTGCAGGTTTTTTCGCTCATCGTTCTGCTCGGCGCGCTGATCATCCTGATTCCGACGGCACGACGTGTCTTCGGCAAGAAGGACGACGA
Source organism: Rhodococcus sp. IEGM 1406 (assembly GCF_030056745.1). Lineage (NCBI taxonomy): Bacteria > Bacillati > Actinomycetota > Actinomycetes > Mycobacteriales > Nocardiaceae > Rhodococcus > Rhodococcus sp. IEGM 1406. Next base: position 318,335 of record NZ_JASHKO010000006.1, read on the forward strand.
GTAGGCCTCGACAACTGGGCCGGAGCGGCACATGCTGGCGGTATGGCTGATTCGTTGAAAGCGCGCGTCAAGGAAAAGCTACTGAGGCAACTCGCCGAGGACGGTCGGCACCCGATTCAGGACGCTGAGGGTGACGATCCCCGGCTGGTGTCGATCAACGACGATCTCGAAGCGTTGGAACAGGCCGAGGAAGGCGATCCGATCGTCGAAGAACTGGCCGAGAGGTACTGGGTTCCGTGAAGTTAACCGACCGCAGTGCTCTGACCTGGCGATTTGGTGTTGTGTTGATCTTCGCGTAACTTTGTCCAGGTCAGAGCGACACGGACACCGACTCCCACCTGCGAGGGTGAGTGACACGAGGTTGTACGAAGTGCCTGGCGAACACAATCCAGTTTTTCTTCACGGGGTTCCGGTTTGCGCCGGTGACCTGGTTGGGATAGGCTGGAAAAGTTGCCCCGGAGCGGCGGCCATAGGGTCGTGGTGATGGTGTGTGCGTGTTCTTTGAGAACTCAACAGTGTGTCGATGAATGTCAGTGCCAAATATTTTTTTGGTACTTCGCATTTCGGATGATGTTCCGGGCCTTCGGGTTTCGGTTCTGATGTTCGGGGTGTGAGTATTTTTCGTCGGTGATTGTTCATTCTTCCGTCTGAATGGTTGCCGA
>NZ_JASHKO010000070.1:0-206 GCF_030056745.1 Rhodococcus sp. IEGM 1406
ACTCCCGCCTCCTCGCGGCGACGGGTTCCATCGCGAACGCGACGCTGACGAGCCGCATCACGGGATTCGCCAAGCAGTTGATGATGCTGATGGTCCTCGGCCCGGCCATCGCCAGTTCGTTCCCCGTGGCCAGCCAGATCCCGAACATGATCGCGGATCTCGTCTTGGGCGCCGTTCTGACCGCGATCGTCGTCCCAGTGCTGGTC
>NZ_JASHKO010000071.1:0-206 GCF_030056745.1 Rhodococcus sp. IEGM 1406
CGGAGTACCGACGGCCTGGACGGCCACGGTCGCGACGGGCGCCGCGCGCGCCTGGGAGGAGCTCCGAGCCCCCCTCGACGCGCTCCACCCGTCGGTGCGCCCCGCGGTGCGTCGGCGGCGCCCCCGGACCACACCCCCGCGTACCACCGCACGGCCGCAATGGACACCGCCACGGACGAATCCCGTCGCACCGGGCAGCCCGAGCT
>NZ_JASHKO010000072.1:0-206 GCF_030056745.1 Rhodococcus sp. IEGM 1406
CTCGTCGCCGGGCCGCTGGGCGGCCGTCCGGGCGCCTGGTCCGGGGGTCGCGTCGCCGGCGCCGTCGTCGTCGGGGGGGGTGGGGTCGATGACGGGCGTCCGGGGGGGACCGGGCGGGGGGGGGGGCGGACGGCGGCGGCGGGGTGCCGGCTGCGGTGCGGAGGGGGGCGGGGGGGGTGTCGCTCGGCGGGGTGGGAGGGGGGGGG
>NZ_JASHKO010000007.1:0-302002 GCF_030056745.1 Rhodococcus sp. IEGM 1406
CATCCACCGGAGCCGGATCCGAAACGGTCACCGTCTGAGCCGACGCCGACGAACTGACAAACCCTGCACCAGCGGTGTAGTCAGCCGTAACGCTCTGCGCGCCAGCAGCATCGAACGAATGTGACAGCGTCGCGGTTCCACCGGAAACCGTCACCGGCGAACCGATCGCAGTGCCGTTCGACTTGAACTGCACCGTACCGACAGCGTTGTTCGGAGCCACGGTAGCGGTCAGATCAACCGCGCTGCCCGTGATCGCCGTCGCCGGAACCGACAACGACGTCGTCGTCTCGACATCGACCGGAGCCGAAGCAATGCTGATTGTCGCGAGCGGACCCGCACCGGCATTGAGCGGTGTGGTGTCCTTGTTCTCGCGGGGCGAGCAACGGGTCGGCGCCCACTGTGTACCAAGGAAACTCGCCTTTGCGAGCTGAGTGCTGAAGTTTTCGCTGGCACCGAGGTTGCCGGCCGTACCCGCGGTCCTCACCTTCGGTTGGATCACTCCCGTCGCACCAGCGACCATTGTTACGTCGACTGCGGGAAGCCGGAACCAGGTGTCTCCGTTGCCGTTTGTCGAGCCATCGAGGTTCTTCTTGGACTTCGGTACTCGAATACCTCCCTCCGAGTTGGTACTCGTCGTCGGACTGTTGCCGATCACCTGGTTGTTTCCGGACAGCCGAAGGATCCCGCCGCTACCGTCGACGTTGCCAGAGTCGTTGACCCTGAGAACGTTCGGTGCGACGCTGTCGAGTCCGACCGAGGTGCCCGCGACGACGGCCGCGGAAACGAACGTCGCGTTGGCCGGGATTGCGTAGTCGACCTTGAGACGTGACAGGTTCGTAGTCGTCGCGCCGGAATCCTTGTCCGGATACGACGTTCCGCTCGGCTGAATTCGGTAGGTGAAAGTCTCGCCGGGTTGGACAGAAGCGGGTGCGTCGACCGTGATGAGGTTGTCGGTGACCTTGTGGACGTCTCCGATGATGGAGCCTGCGACACACGCTGTTTTGAAACCGGTGGTCGAGATCGCGGCGGATGCGGGCGTGCCGATCAGCAGCATCCCCGCGACCATGGCGGTTCCGGTTATGGGCACGGCGAATCGCCGCAACTGAGAGATTTGGGGCATGGGCACTTCCTTCGGAAGGGCAAACATGAGCAGTGGATTCGGACAAAACGTGTGCGCGCCGTCACAACATAACGAAAAAACTAGTACGTGTACTACTTTTGGCAAGACACTTGTCCAATTCACCCCGGACTCACCCTCACATCACCTGACGGGGGATGGAAAAGCAGGGTATGGAAGCCCGATTGAACGCAAAACTAACGCCAAAGCGGTCTATCGACAACACTTTTGGTGGTCAACTCGTCAATCGGCGGGAAAAATTTGATATTCCGCCAGTTCAGAAAAAGTTCCAAACCTACCAGTACGAAAGTACGAATCAGGGCCGCGACGGAGTCCGTCGCGGCCCTGATGGTGTTGGTTCAGCGTGTCAGCGAAGCACATCCGTGCCGACAAACGGCACCAATGCCTCGGGCACTCGCACCGAGCCGTCGGCCTGCTGATGGTTCTCGAGAATCGACACGATCCAGCGCGTCGTTGCCAAGGTGCCGTTGAGAGTGGCAGCCGTCTGCGGCTTGCCGTTCTCGTCGCGGTACCGAACTCCGAGGCGGCGGGCCTGGAAAGTCGTGCAGTTGGACGTCGATGTCAGCTCGCGGTAGGTGCCCTGCGTCGGAACCCATGCCTCGCAGTCGAACTTACGCGCAGCCGAAGAACCGAGATCTCCGCCGGCGACGTCGATCACGCGGTACGGAACGTCGATGGCCGCCAACATGTCTCGCTCCCAGCCGAGGAGACGCTGGTGTTCGGCGTCGGCATCCTCGGGACGGCAGTACGTGAACATCTCGACCTTGTCGAACTGATGGACACGGATGATGCCGCGGGTGTCCTTGCCGTAGCTTCCGGCCTCGCGGCGGAAGCACGACGACCAACCGGCGTAGCGCTTCGGGCCTTCGTTCAGTTCGAGGATCTCGCCCGAGTGGTAGCCGGCCATGGGTACCTCGGAAGTTCCGACGAGGTACAGGTCGTCATCCTGCAAGTGGTAGATCTCGTCCGAGTGAGCACCGAGGAAGCCGGTACCCGCCATGATTTCCGGGCGTACGAGCACCGGCGGAATCATCATCGTGAATCCGTTGGCGATCGCCTTCTGCGCCGCCAACTGCAGCAGTCCGAGCTGGAGCATGGCTCCGTAGCCGGTCATGAAGTAGAAGCGCGAACCCGAAACCTTGGCGCCGCGTTCCATGTCGATCAGGCCGAGCGACTCACCCAGCTCGAGGTGATCCTTCGGCTCGAAGTCGAACTTCGGAATCTCACCGACGTGTTCGAGCACGATGTAATCGTCCTCGCCGCCGGCCGGCGCACCTTCTTGTACGACGTTGGAAATCGCGCGGTGTGCGGCGTCGAGCGCGGCCTGCGCCTCGTGCTGCGCGGCCTCGGCTTCCTTGACCTTGGCCGCCAGTTCCTTGGAACCCTCGAGCAGCGCGGGACGCTCCTCCGGAGATGCCTGTCCGACCTTCTTGCCGAAGGCCTTCTGCTCTGCGCGGAGGTTGTCTCCGGTCAGAACGGCAGCGCGTCGGGACGCGTCGGCTTCGAGCAGAGCGTCGACCAGTCCTGGATCTTCTCCACGGGTGCGCTGCGACTCGCGGACGATTTCGGGGTTCTCACGGAGAAACTTGAGGTCAATCACGACTTCGAACTTTACCCACTCACCGCAGCTCGCCGACGGTCACGTCCACGTCGGAGAGGGAGAGATCACGATTCGAGCAGACTCAGGTAGTCCTCGCGTCCGAACATCCGAGCCGCGTCGACGGCCGTCGGGTGTCCGCCTTTCGGGTCGGCTCCCCCGCTCACCAGCGCTTTCACCACCGCATCCTCGCCCTTGAAGACGGCTCCGGCGAGGGGTGTCTGGTTCTTGTCGTTGGGCCGGTTGACGTCGGCGCCGCGCTCGATCAAGGCAACGACGGCGTCAGCGTGACCGTGATACGCCGCCAACATGACGAGCGTGTCGCCACTCTCGTTGGTCAGATTGACGGGAACTCCAGCATCGACATACGACGCCAGCCCGGCCGCGTCGCCGGTTCGTGCCATGTCGAAGAGCCGGCCCGCCAGCTCGACAGCCTCGGGATCGAGTGGGGTGTTTTCGCTCATGACTACAAAATACTCACAGACGCGTTTGTGAGTTTTGTAGTGAAGGTTCGATATCGCCACGGCAACAGGCATGATGGAATCGATGTCCGAAGACAAGATCGAGAAGTCGCCAGATCCGGCAGATCCCCAGGGGACGCCGGCGAAGAAAACTGTCTCAGCGAGTCGCACCCGTCGGGTCCTGGCTGCTGTGGCGGTAGGTGCGGTGGTCGCCGCGATCGCAACGATCGCGATTTCCGGTGGATTGAACAAGGACGACTCGTCCTCGGTCAGTGTCAGTGGTGGCGGTCCAGCAGCGACGGGATCTACTCGCGACGACGCCTTCACCGCGGCTGCGGCCGGCGACTGCCTCAACTGGACGCCTGCGACCGAGTCGGGCGGGGACCGCACGGACATGTCAAAGGTTCAGTGCGGAACTGAACACCGCTTCGAGGTTGCCGGACCACTCGACCTGTCGGTGTTCCCCGGCGCCGAGTTCGGCCCCGGTTCCCGGTACCCGGGCGCCCTTCGATTCGCCGAACTCCGCGACGAGCACTGCACACCCATAGTCATGTCCTACCTCGATTCGAAGTTCGATCCCAAGGGCAAGTTCAGCGTCGGCCTGATGTTCCCGAGCGAATCGGGTTGGGCTTCGGGCGAGCGCGCACTGCGTTGCGGCTTGCAGTTCTCGACCACGACCGGCGAACTACAACCGTTCGTGGGCCGCGTGGCGGACCAGGACCAGTCGAACGTGTGGGACGTCGGCACGTGCATCGGCATCAACCAGAACCTCCCGACCGATCCGGTCGATTGCGCGAAACCGCATGCATACGAGGTTATTTCGGTGATCGACCTCGGCACTCAATTCCCGGGCGCAATGCCGTCTGTCGAAGATCAGGACCGTTACCTCGAGGGCGTCTGCACTCAGGCGTCCAACGAGTACCTTGGTTCCGCAGACGCGCTTCGCGACAAGACACTGACGCTGTTCTGGGACAACATTTCACTGGAAAGCTGGTTGGCCGGTAGCCGCCGAGTCAATTGTTCGATCGGCAAAGAGGTCGAAACCGGCGGGTTTGCCGCGATCACCGGAAGCGCCAAGGGCGAAATCCTGATCAACGGCGCCGCTCCGGTCCCGCCACCCGCTGCACCGGAAGGTCGGTCGCTGCCGACGCCGTTGCCCGGCGCAGCTCCGCCGTCGTAAGCCATGACGGTGACTATGACGCCCGACCGGTTCGAGGAACTGGTCGGCGAGGCGCTCGATCTGATTCCGCCCGAACTTGCCAAGGCCATCGACAACGTCGTGGTGCTTGTCGAAGCACGTGACGAGGAAGAACCGGGGCTGCTCGGTTTGTATCAGGGCGTCGCTCTGACCGAGCGGGATTCTCATTACGGTGGGTACCTGCCGGACACGGTCACTATTTTCCGCGATTCGATACTCGACATCTGTGCATCCGAGGACGAGGTTGTTCACGAGGTTGCCGTGACCGTCATCCACGAGATCGCGCACTACTTCGGCATCGAAGAAGACAGATTGCACGAACTCGGCTGGGGCTGAGGGCAAAGTCGTCCGATTTCGGGGGAACCAAAAGCGGCCGGTATGCATCAAACTATGTGCGGGGGGATTTCTACGGCTGTGTGCACGACCTCCCGGCCACTTATCCGCCCTGGTCAGGAAGGAGTTCGGCACTATGTACGTCGACCCTCAAGCCCTAGTTGCCGCCGCAATGGAACTCGAGTCTGCGGCGACGCGATTGCGCGGAATCGTCTCTACTGCGCAGCCGACGCTACGCGTTCTCCCAGCCGGATCCGAAGAAGTGTCCGGTAGCGCGGCAAATTACTTCAACACCATCTCGGGCAGCCTTGCCTCGTCCACCGATCGGGCAATCGAGGAGCTCACCGCGGCTGCGGCAGCTCTGCGCAAGAATGCAGCTGCCTACGAGCTCGAAGACCAGCTCACCAAGTCCAGCCTGGCAGCCGCACCGATCTGATCGACAGAAATCGAACTCGGTAACTCGGTAACTCGGCAACTCGGCAACTCGGCAACTCGGCAACTCGGCAACACAGTCACACTTCCTGGGGGGAAGAACAATGGTCGGCATCACCGGCGTCATCTGGTATCCACGGGGCGCAGCACCCAACTCTGCAGCACTGGTCGCCGGGGCCGGGCCGGTCCCTCTCGGTGTGGCGGCCGGGGCCTGGTCCACCGTGTCGTCCGGACTGACCGACACCGCTGCGTCCATCTCTCGCGTGATGGCGGACCTTCGCACCGGGTGGTCAGGAGAAGCCGCGGATGCCGCGTTGAGCAAGTTCGCACCGTTCCAGGAATGGGCTGCCGCGGCCGCGCTGCTCGCCGGAGAAACCGCTGGTAAAGCCCAAGTGCAGTCCGGTTCCTACACCGTCGCCACCCTGGCCATGCCGTCCCTGGCGGAGATCGCGGCGGTTCAAGCGGCCAAGGTCGCCGCGTACTCCATCGGCGGGGCCCTGGTCGGCGGGGCCGCTGCCGCCGAGGCTGCCGAAGAAGCACTCAAAATTCGAGCGGCGGTGACGATGGAAACGTACGACGCCGCAACGACGCATCTGGCCGTGCAGCAGAACTTCGATTCACCACCGTCCATCGCGGAACCCACAGCTGGGGCATCCGCTTCGGCCGAAAGCCCAGGCAACGCCGCACGACAGTCCGTCGCGCAAGCGGCATCAACGCTCGCTGACGTAATCGCGGATCCCGTGCGCGCCGCAACCGCTGCTGTCGCATCCGTAGTTTCCAACCCGGTATTTGCCGCCGCTGCCTCACAGGCCGGTGCCATCTCCGGTGGAGCGTCGGCCGCCGTCAGTGCCGCGACCACCGCCGTCACGGGCGCCACCACTGCCGCATCAACTCTCGCGACGGCCGGAGCAGGACTCACCGGACTGGGCGGCGCAGGGCTCGGTGGCGCAGGGCTCGGTGGCGCGAGACTCGGCGCTTCCACACCATCACTGTTCGGCACCCCGTCGGCAAGTCGGGCAACGGCACAGGTCAGCGCAGCTTCCGCGACCACCGGAGCCGGAGCATTCGCGGGCTCGTCGTCGAGCATCAGCACCGGCCGGCACGCTCTTCCGGATCCCTCCACCGGCCAGAGCGCCGCGCGCCAGAACCCCGTGACCTCGCCGGTTCAGGGCACCGTCGATACCGTCAAAGTGGATCCGGCCCGAACCGCGGGCGGATCTGCGCCGATCGCCGGCGGCCGTCATGCGGCCCAATCTGAAGACGACACCGAGCACGACACACCTGATTATCTGAAGCACTTCGAGCACTTCGCCGACGGCCGAACAGTCATCCCGTCCGTGATCGGTGGCGCACTCGAAACTGCAGAGCGTTGATGGTGGACCTCGGCACCTCACCTGATGGGTGGAATTTGCCTGTCGTCGCCCTCTCACAGGACGAAATGGACTATGTACGTGAGCGACTCGGGCTCGATGCGCTTCCGGTGGTTCTCGGTGGCGCGACGGTTCACGCCAGTGCGAGCGCTCACCATACGGCGATGCAGTCCGCGGCAGATTCGCTCTCCGAGCGCGATCTCCTCCCCGGCGGGGAGATCCATCACGAACTCAGCGCCCGCCTACGCGTCCTGACCCACCCCAAATGGGAGTTGGCGCTGCGTCGGCATGTCGGTGGAAGGATTTCACGCCTCTGCGTCGCACAGGGCGAGTTCCTTTGTGTCGAAGCAACTTCAACCGATTCTTCGTTCGCATTGTGCAGCGTCACCGCCGAACCAGCTGCACCCGTTGTCACCGCGCTCGGCAGCGCCGAAGCAATGCCGATTGCCGTGATCAACGCACCTACCGAGATGCTCAGCCTGGCATTCGGCGCCGGCCCGGATGCAGACAGCGTGACCTCGGCCTTGATCAACGCCGGGATACCCGAAGACGACGCGCGCCAACTGGGTAGCGCAATCGTCACATGCACTGCCTTCGCCGAATTGGTTGGAATACCACACAGTTTGGGAGCGGCGACGCTCATGACCGGCGCAGTGACTGTGTACGACACCTTGGCCGGCCGGCTCGTGGGTTCGACTACTCGGGCTGCCGACGGCACCGAGTGGACGTCCATCAGTTCCGGAACACCGCATCGCCTGCGACAAGCCGTGAACGCGCTGGTAACCGAACTCGAGGAATCGACGCCGGAGACTTCCGGGTAACCTCGGGGCGTCCCTTCAACGCCCGGAGCCTTACTTCAGCATGCAGTTCTCGCGTCAACCGTCGTCACCGGGCGAACAAGGCTCGGTCGCCACGATCGACCGGCCGAACGAAGAACGGGCAACAACACCGCACCGACAAGACCTGAACGGACTGCGTGGCCTCGCCATCGGTTTGGTGGTCGTATTCCACGTGTGGTTCGGACGGGTATCGGGCGGGGTGGACGTCTTCCTGGTTCTGTCCGGATACTTCTTCGTCGGCTCACTGGTTCGACGCGCCGAAGCCGGGGGTTCACTCAACCCGGTCCCGGCACTGCGGCGGGTGTTTCTGCGGCTGTTCCCCCTGATCGCGGTGGTCAGCATTTTGACCGCACTGGGGACCGCGTTGCTGCTGCCACGCACACGCTGGGCCGATCTGGGCGATCAACTGATCGCGGTGCTCGGGTTCTTCCAGAACTGGCAGCTCGCCAGCACCGCAAGCGACTACCTGGCCGCCGACGGCTCGGTCACTCCCCTGCAGCACCTGTGGTCGATGGCCGTGCAAGGTCAGTTCTATCTCCTGGCCATCGCACTCGTCTCCGTGATCGCTTATGTGGCTTCACGCGTGAATCCCAACTATTTCCGCCCGTCACTCGCGGCCACCCTTCTGGTTCTGACCGCAGGATCTTTTCTCTACGCACTCGCCAAATCTTCGCGTCACCAAGCCTGGGCGTACTACGACTCCGGCGCCAGGTTGTGGGAATTGGCCCTCGGTGGTCTGCTGGCCGTTCTGATGACCAGCACGCGCAGTCGGCAGATCGCATCCCTGCCGTTCTCGGTCAGAGCGACGATCGGCTGGGCGGGGCTTTCGTCGATCCTGTTGTGCGGCATAGTGCTCGACGGCGCCCAGCAGTTCCCCGGCCCGTGGGCGCTGGTACCGGTGCTGGCCACTCTTGCGTTGATACTGTCCGGAGTCGGCGACGACACACCTTGGACGTCGAAGACGCTCGCCCATCCGGCACTGACGTGGCTCGGCTCGTTCGCATTCGCGCTGTACCTGATTCACTGGCCGATTCTGGTGTTTGCACTCGTGATCACCGGACGCCCCGAAGCCGGCCTGCTCGGCGGGGCACTGATCATCGCCCTCTCCGTCGCGGGGGCGCTTGCACTCCGGCGCCTGGTCGAGGTTCCGGTGGAGCGCGGAGGCCGCTCGCGCCGGTACACCGTCCTGGCATGCGTCGTCACCGCTGCCGCGGTCCTCGCCGCTTCAGTCGCCTGGCAGTCGTACGCGAGCAGCCAGACGACGGGCCAGCGGGCGGTCGACACCCTCGACCTCCCGACCCATCCCGGCGCACTCGCGCTCACCGACGGTGCCGAAGTACCCAAGGCGTCGATGGTTCCCTCGATCTTCGATGCGCCACTGGACCTTCCGGCCAGTACGCTCGACGGCTGTATCGCCGATTTTCTCGAGCGGGACGTCGTCCACTGCACCTATGGCGACGCCGATGCAGACAGAACCATCGCGCTCGCGGGTGGTTCGCACTCCGAGCACTGGCTCACTGCGCTCGACGAACTCGGCAAGAGTCACGGGTTCCGCGTCGACACGTATCTGAAGATGGGCTGTCCGCTCACCGTCGACTCCATGCAGACGTTGTCGGACAACGACTATCCGGATTGCGTCGACTGGTCGCGTGGAGTGCTGACCGAGTTGGCCGACGCCTCACCCGATTTCGTGTTCACGACGGCAACCAGGCCGAGTTCCGACGGCCCTGGTGACGTGACGCCCGAATCGTACGTTCACGTATGGGAGGAACTGGGGCGCGACGGTATCGACGTCCTCGCCATTCGCGATACCCCCTGGCTGCACCACGACGGCGTCGCCTACCGCGCGATCGACTGTCTGGCGACAACCACGTCACCCGATCACTGCGCGATGCCACGGTCCGAAATGCTCAGCGACGTCAATCCGGCGCCGTCGGCAATTGCCGATCTGACCAACGTCCGCCTACTCGATCTCAGCGACGGTGTGTGCGGACCGGAGTTGTGCCGCGTCGTAGAGGGAAATGTGTTGGTGTATCACGATTCCCACCACCTGACAGCCAGCTACGTGAGCACACTGTCGGCTGAACTGGGGCGCCAACTGAGCGTCCAGACCGGTTGGTGGTGAAACCGGCTGTCAGCCCATCACGTCGTCGGCGCCGGGGATGAGTCGGTGCTCGAACGGCGGGTTGACGGCTCCCCAGCGTAGGCATTCCCAGCCGCCATCAGCTGAGGGCAACAGTTCGACGGTCTCGGTGTTGGCCAAGTGGTTGTTGGCTGCGAACAGTCCGGGGACACCGGCAAGCTGGGCGGCGACAAGACGAATCGCAGCACCATGACTCACCACGACGATGTCGCCGCCGTCTCGTGAGCCTTCCAGAAATTCTTCGCGCAGCGCATTGACGACGGGGACGTACCGTTCCAGGACGTCGTATCCCGTTTCACCGCCGGGAATGCGAGCGCCGAGGTTGCCGGTGTGCCAGTGATGGAACGTCTCCATGAACAGTCGGTGCGCGGCCTCGTCGGTGCGATCCTCGAGGTCACCGGCCTGGACCTCGTGCAGTCCGTCCCGCACATCCAGGGATACACCGGCGGCCTGCTCCACAAAACCTGCTGTCTGCCGGGCACGCAAAGCCAAGGACGATACGAGCGCCAGAGGAGGAGCCGAAGCCAGGCCGATGCCCAACGTCTCGGCCTGCGCCAACCCTTCCGGCGTGAGCTTTGCTCCGGGCAGAGCGGTGTCGAGACGTTTGGCGACATTCGCCTCCGTCTGACCGTGCCGAACGAGGATGAGCCTTCCGGTCATCGTTCTCCCCCTCCATGCTTGAGTTCGTCGATCCACCGAATCGCTTCTTCGTCCGAAGGAGGTTGTGGCCCGGTCGAATTCGCTGTCGCCCACGACCCCAGGAAGCGGACTCCGGATTTCCGATGCAGTGCACGCATCGCCTCGGCCACCAGCGAGTCCTCGACGTGTCCGACGCAGTCCACGAAGAACCGGTACGTACCCAATTCCGTTCGCATCGGACGCGATTCGATCCGAGTCAGATCGATACCGCGAGCGGCGAATTCGGAGAGTGCGCGCACCAGGGAGCCTGGAGCGTTGTCGAGGTGAAGCACCAGCGCGGTGCGATCGGCACCGGTCCGTTCGGGAACCGGAGCCGGCTTGGTGACCAGCACGAAGCGTGTACGGGCGCCGCCCACATCGGCGACGTTGTCCGCCAGGCTGTCGAGTCCGAGCATCTGACCGGCCAAAGCCGTGGACACACCGGCGTCGACCGTTCCAGCCTGCACGTCCAGCGCCGCACCGGCGTTGGACGAGGCCAACACCACCTCGGCCTGGGGCAGGTTCTCGGCGATCCATCCGCGGACCTGTGCGCCCGCATGCGGATAGGCCCCGATCGTGCGGACCTGGTCGGCGGTGGTCCCGGCCCGAACCAGGATGGAGAAACTCACGTCCAGATCGGTTTCGGCGACGATCTGCAGGGGCGAACCGAGAGCGAGTGAATCGAGCGTCGGAGCTACGCCGCCTTCCACCGAGTTTTCGAAGGGAACTACGGCCCCGTCCACGGAACCGTCGCGAACCATGTCGAGAGTCGCCGGCGGACTGCCGGCCGGTACTCGCTCGACGGTTTCGCCGAACGCGCCCTCAGCCTCCAACTGGGCGAGAGCTATCTCCGTGAAGGTTCCCGACGGACCGAAATACGCGATTCTTGGCACGCCTAAAAGATTACGCATCGACCCGCGCCGGTCACTGCAAACCCGCGGCACGCAGAGCCGTTTCCACCGCAGGCAGATCCGCGACCTCGATCGTGAGCAGCACCTCGCGCATCGCGGATGCGGCTTCCGGGATCAGCGCGGCGAGTTTTTCGGGCTTCGGATCGACTATCGCGGCGCGCACGTCGTCGCCGCGCAGTGCAGCGACGGTGCCACACAGTAGGGCGATCACCTCGTCGCCGTCGGCTGCGCGGGCTACGAAACCGACGGACTCGTGCGCGAGTACCGCCAGGAAATCAGCCACTTCGGTGGGCGTACGACCGGCGGCGAGTCCGGGGATCCGTCCACCTTCACACAGGCGCAGCGCCGCTTCGGCGGGTGTCAGATCCTCTTCGCCGCCGTCGACGTACACCGCGAGCGGAGCGGGCAGACGTAGCGCGATCGCGTCGTCGATCTGGTCGGTGGTGACGTCGACGTCGAAACGGACGGCCTCGTACGACGCTTCCGTGTCCGCGCGCAGTTCTTCCGGATCGATATCGAGGCGAACGACAACCCGGCCTGCTGCTTCGCCACCGATCAGCGCCGAAGCCGGAACGACCGGGAGAAAGAGTGCTTCGAGAAGTCCGCGCGAGTTTCTCGGGGCGGGCAGCCCGAGTGAAAGAGGAATGGCCACAGACAAACCGTAACCCCGGCGCAGGCGGCGGATTCCACGCGAGTTGCGCAAAAGTCTTGCGATTCACACCGAAGCGCCTTAGGTTAGGGTTACCTCATCATCCGATGGAGTTCGAGAGAACACCCGCCAAGGGGGCAGCATGGCAACGAAGACCAGCACCGGCCCGTCCACCGCCGAACGCGTCCGCAGCGCCTGTGTGCGCGCACAGGACGCAGTTCTCGCCATCGAAGGCAGCGATCCCACCGTCACGTCGGTGCATCACCTGCGTTCGAACGGTGACGTCGTCGTTGCAGTCCCACATGCCTCCGCAGCTGCGGCCCTGGCCTGGAACTCCGGCGGCGGCGGCCTGCCTGCCGTCCTCGAGATCACAGATCACGCACCACTGCGGCTGCGTGAGCCCGTGCGCTCCCTCGTGTGGCTTCGCGGCTCGTTGCACGCCGTGCCCGACTACGAGGCACGCGTTCTCGCCGACGACGTCGCATCCGAACATCCCCACCCGGGGCTCCTCGACATCGGCCACACCTCGGTCCTCCTTCGCCTGAGCCTGGCCTCGGCCGTTGTCGCCGACTCGACGGGGGCAGAGCCCGTCGCCGTGGACGAGTTGCTGAACGCCAGCCCCGATCCCTTCTGGGAAATGGAGACGGCGTGGCTGCAGCATCTCGACGAAGACCACCGCGATCTCGTGGACCTGCTCGTGCGCAAGCTTCCCCCGTACATGCGCACCGGACGCGTTCGCCCACTCGGCATCGACCGCTACGGACTGCGCCTGCGGGTCGAGGATCACACCGGCGACCGCGACGTGTGGATGCCGTTCGCCAACCCCGTCGACGACGCTCCCGCGCTGAGCCGCGCCATCCGAATGCTGGTCGGGTGCCCTTTCCTCAACGGCCTCCGATCAGGCGGCGCATCAAACGGCTAGCGTTGCGCGGGTGAATGCCCGCGAAACCGTCCGCACCTGGTTACGGCCGCCGTCTCCCGTTCGAACGGACCCGGAACTGGATCCCGCCGCCAGACGCGGAATTCGGATCGAGATCACCATCGTTCTGCTGGTCACCTTCGGGCTCAGCGGATTGTCCGGGATCCTTTCGCTCGCCGAATCCTTGGCGACGCCGGTTGCGCTCTCGGATCAGACGGTTGCACTCAACCCGTCGCGGGCCGCCATCGACTGGATCGACCTGGCGCGCCAATTACTGGGCGTCGCAAAGCTTCTCGCGTGGGCAGCGCTGGGACTCTATCTACTGTGGCGTTCGGGGATCGGTCCGCGTGCTGCGGGCCTGACTCCCAAGCCTCGATTCGGGCGCGACATCGCTCCGGGATTCGGCCTCGCCGCTGTGATCGGCCTCCCCGGCCTCCTGTTCTACCTCGTCGCTCAGGCACTGAGCATCAACCTCACCGTCCAGGCCAGCGCGCTCGACGACCACTGGTGGCGGGTTCCGATCCTCGTACTGTCCGCAATCGCGAACTCGGGCGCCGAAGAGGTACTGGTCGTCGCCTACCTGATCACTCGCCTCCGGACACTCGGCTGGAGCGAGAACAAGTCACTGCTCGCGTCCTCGCTCCTGCGCGGTAGTTATCACCTCTACCAAGGGTTCGGCGGCGGTGTGGGAAACGTGATCATGGGGCTCGTGTTCGGTCGATACTGGCAGCGCACCGGCAAGCTGTGGCCGCTGATCATCGCCCACGCGCTCATCGACATGGTGGCGTTCATCGGTTACGCCCTCCTGCGCGATCACGTCTCCTGGCTGCCGTGACCGGTACCGTGAACTGGTGACCGGCGACTCCGAATATCCTCAGCGCCCTCCGCGGCGCCAGCCGCCAGGGCCACCTCCGCGGCGCCAGCCGCCCCCGCGTGGACCGATGCCACCCCGTCAGGGCCCACCCCCGCAGCGGCGCCCACCGATGCCGCCCGAAGGGCCGACGGTCATTCGCCGCGACGGACGTCCACCGCAGCAGAATCCGGCCAATCAGGCCTGGTCACAGGTCCCACCAGAAGCGCCGCAGCAACCCAGGCGTGAGGACTGGGCGCCGACCCAACGCCCGCAGCCGTTCCAGGACGACCCCCGCAGGCAGGGGCCGCCGCGTCAGGATCCGCAACGCCAGGCGAAGTACGCACCCGCGCCGCCGCGCCGAACCCCGCCGAACGCCCCGCCTCGCCCTCCTGAACCCCCGAAGCAGCGACGCCCACGCAAGCGTCGTAGCTGGGGTAAACGTATCGGCATCACGTTGTTGGTCTTGCTGCTCGCGCTGGCCGGCGCGGTCTATTACGTCGACAGTTCGCTCAATCGAATCGACGCGCTGCCCGACTACGCGGGACGCGTCGCCGATACTCCGGGCACGAACTGGCTGATCGTCGGCTCCGACAGTCGTGAGGGACTCACACCCGAGCAGGAGCAAGCGCTTGCGACAGGTGGTGACACCGGCCCCAAGCGCACTGACACGGTCATCTTGGTCCACGTTCCCAAGAGCGGGAAGACGACGATGGTCAGCATCCCTCGCGATTCGTACGTTCCGATTCCCGGCTACGGCTCGGACAAGATCAACGCCGCCTTCGCTTTCGGTGGTGCCCCCTTGCTGGTGCAGACCGTCGAGGAGGCAACCGGACTTCGCATCGACCACTATGCCGAGATCGGATTCAGCGGGTTCGCCGGCATCGTCGACGCCGTCGGTGGCGTCAATGTATGCCTGACGCAGGCGATCGACGATCCGCTGGCTGGGATCAACCTCCCCGCTGGATGCCAGGACTTGAAGGGTTCGGATGCACTCGGGTTCGTGCGGACCCGAGCAACCGCGCTCGCCGACCTCGACCGCATGAACAACCAGCGCCAGTTCATGTCGGCGTTGCTGTCGAAGGCGACGAGTCCGAGTACGTTCCTCAATCCGTTCCGGTTGTGGCCGCTCGTCTCCGATACGGCCAAGTCCCTGCAGGTCGACGAGGGCGATCACATCTGGAATCTGGCCTCACTCGCCTGGGCGCTTCGCGGCGGGATGACCACCACGACGGTTCCGGTCGCCGGTTTCGAGGACGTGGACGGGTCGGGCAACGTGTTGTTGTGGGACAAGGCACGCGCTTCGCAGTTCTTCGACGCCCTGGCCAACGATCAGCAGATTCCGCAGGATCTGATCACCACGGGGTGATCGCCCTGAGTTTCGGTAGTACCCCGGGAGGACAGGCCGAGCGAACAAATCGCTTTCCGGCAGGACGCGGAACGGCCGGCGGAAAAATACCGTGAAGGTATGAACACAGCACACCGCCGATTCCGCACTGCCGCCGTCATCGCCGCCTCGGCCGGAGCGGCTTTACTGGCCACGTCCTGCTCGGGCACCTTCGACAAGTTCGACGAGTCGAAGGCATACAAGAAAACCGAAACCTTCTCTTTTGCACAAGCATCCAGCGGAATCGACACACTGCCGAGTTGGGTTCCCGCCGGCGCGACGGGTATCGACGAGGTCATCCGCACCACCGGCAACGAACGCATCCTGCGAATGACTGCGAACATCACAGAGATAGATCACAACAGCTGCATCGCACGACCCACCGTCGAAACTCGTCCGGCATCGCTGTCCGCACAGTGGTGGCCGACGGGGGTCGAGAAGGGCAGTTCTTTCCAGTGCGGCGACTGGTACGTCGGCGAAAAGGACTCGTTCGTCTACGGATACCGGCCGGAAACTCTCGACTTCATCATCGATCAGCTCGACAACAAGTAGCTCCCTGTCCGTGCCGCCGACCCAGTAATCTGTTGGGATGACACAGGCGAAGAACTCGAGCGAATTCACCACTCTGCTGCGTCAGCAGATCCGTAACGAGTTCACTGCATCGCAGCAGTACATCGCGGTAGCGGTGTACTTCGATGCACACGATCTTCCGCAGATGGCCGCGCGCTTCTACAGCCAGGCCACCGAGGAACGCGGTCACGCGATGATGATGATCCAGTACCTGCTCGACAACGACCTCGACGTGGACGTACCGGGTGTCGACGACGTCGTGACGAAGTTCGACAGTGTCCGGGCTCCGGTCGAATTGGCACTCGAGCAGGAGAAGACGGTCACCGAGCAGATCACGCAGTTGGCGCGCACCGCGCGCGATACCGGCGACTACCTGGGCGAGCAGTTCATGCAGTGGTTCCTCAAGGAGCAGGTCGAGGAAGTTGCAAGCATGACAACACTTCTCACCATCGTCGACCGTGCCGGCGACAACCTCTTCCACCTCGAAACGTTTGTCGCACGCGAGATGAACACACCGGCAGCTGCCGACGCAATGGCGCCGACACCCGCCGGCGGCGGCGTCTGAGGGCCACCGGCCTACCGAGTCTCCGGCCGCTCGGCGGCGCTCAGTGATCTGAGGAAGTTGTTGTATGCCTCCAGATCACTGTCGCCGTCGATCTCGGCGCGGCGGTCCTGGGCGGCATTCATCCGTTTGTCGTCCCGGTTCCAGCGCATCGCGAAGATCACGACCACCACCAGCGCGACGGGCTCACCGTACGACCACGCAAGGGCACCGGCCAACTGCTGGTCCTGCATCACGTCCACGCCCCACTCGGGAGGCGGATTCACGAACGTGGTCAGCAGCGGCTTTGTCGCCATCATGAGAACGACTCCGATGAACACGTGCAGCGGCATCTCCACGAAAAGGTCGAAACACCGGCCGAGATAGCTTTGCCGCACCGGCAGTGGTCCGGTGGCGAGCACGGGCATGATGAAGAGCAGACCGCTGGCGAGAAAGAAGATTTCGAGAAAGACGTGTCCGGCCGGCAATCCCGAGACGGCGTCGAAGATCGGCGACAGGTAGATCCCGTAGTAGCTGAACAGAAAGACCGGGATCGTGAACCCGGGGTGCAACATCCACCGTGCCGGACGGCTGCGCAATGCCGACAGTGCAAGCGCCAGAACATTTCTCCCGGGACCTCGATGCGACGTCGAACGCAGTAGCAACAGTCCTGGCGAGCCCAGCACCCACAGCGGCGGGATCGCCATCGAGAGCGTCAAATGTTGGAACATCCAGACACTGAAGAGTTCGTTCCCGTAACTTTCGACCTTCGAACCGGTCACGGCGATCAACAGCAAGCATCCGGCCAGAAAACACGCAGTTCGATACCAGGGCCATAGCCGTCCCCGCGCACGCACACGGTGCATTGACCACCAATACCAAAGCGCCAGAACAGCTCCCAGCAGAACAATAGGCGACAGGGACGAGAAGTCCCAGGTCAACATCTGTCCGATCGACGGCGGCGCCAGACCGTTCACCTCCTATTCACGGGCGAACCCTCCTTCGAATCCTTTCGGGTACCGTCGACTCTACACCTAAATACTATGTTGGATAGTATTTAAGTATTCGACGGAAGGTCAAGGTACACAGCAGTGTCCAGAAGCATGAAGATATCCGCCGCCCTGATCGCGTTGTTCGCGGTAGCACTGATCACGTTCATCACCGTCGATCCGATCAGGGCGGACAACGAGAGCACCGATCGGGCAGCACAATCCACCGCCGTCCTGACCGACGACGCGTACCGATTGACCTCGGCCGCTGACGACAAAGTGAATCTTGTCGAGTTCCTCGACTTCGAATGTGAGGCCTGCCTCGCGCTGTACCCGACGATGGAGCGAATCAGAGCCGAGTACGAGGATCGAATCACATTCGGCATCAGATACTTTCCGATTCCGAGTCACACCAACAGCACTCTCGCGGCGCAGGTCGTCGAATCCGCATCTCGCCAGGGCAAGTTCGTCGAGATGTATCAACGGATGTACGAGACTCAGTCGCAGTGGGGTGAATCCGCCGAATCGCAGGAGGCACTGTTTCGCTCCTACGCACAAGATCTCGGCCTGGACATGACCCGATTCGAATCCGACCTCAGCAGCCGCGGCGTCCGCGAGCGGGTCGAGCGCGACTTCAACGAGGGCAAACGCCTTGGCGTCCAGGGCACCCCGACGCTGTTCCTCAACGACGTGAAGCTGGCCCAGATGCCGAGCTACGAAGATCTGAAAGCCCAGATCGACTCAGCCTTGGAGCAATGATCAGGTCAGAACAGCGCAGATACCGGCGGAGACGGCCACCGTCACGGCTGCGGCAACGGCCGTCGTGATGGCCGCCGGCACGCACGCCGCAACCGCGCACGTCAGTCGCCGAGGCGACGCCACGTCGCCGTCGACCAGGGAACGCAATCGCACTGCGGTCGCGCCGCCGCGATCGCCCAAACTCCAGTCCGGCTGAGGAAGCGGCGATTTCGACACCACGGCAAGGGCGGAACGCACTGCAGCCGGGCTGGTGACGCGAGCGGCGTGCCGGTCCGCCGACAGTTCCACGATCGCGCCGACGGAAGCAGGTGCCGCCGCGAACAACGGCACTCCCGGCAGAACAGCGGCCAAGACTTCACAGGCACCGACGATTCGGTGATGACCGCCGCTCAGGTGCGCACGCTCATGCGCGAGGACCGCGTCACGCTCGCCCCCGGTAAGAGCGGATGACAAGCCTTGTGTCGCAACAACAAATCCAGGCTTTCCGGCGACACTGTAGGCCATCGGCAGCGGATGATCCAACCACAACACGTCGGACTCCGAGTTGTCGCGGCGCGCGACGATCGAGAGAACATCACGATGGAAATCTCGGACTCTCGCGTGCTCACGTGCCTGTTTGCGGCCGGCCAGCACGATCCGAACAGCGATCAAACCCACCACACCAACGGCTGTGCCGGTGATCAGTTCACCCACCCATGAACTCGTGCCGTGCGCGAAGGCGCTGAAACACCGAGCGATACCGTCGACCAGCCCCTCGACCGGCGCGTGGCTCGGCCACACCAGAACCAAGACCGCGGAGAGAGCGAGATAGAGAGCCGACGCCATACTGCCGAGCCACGCCGCGAGCAGCACCGTCGGTGACAACGTCGAGGAAACGGCCCGTAACGCTCTCGGAACCAAAAATCCGACGAATACCGCACCGAGAAGCATCGGCAAGGCCAGTGTCATTGCGCACCTTCCCCGGAAAGTCCTCGGCGCAGGGCCTCGTTCTCAGCGTCCGTCATGGTCTTCGCGAAGTGCAACAGCACGGCAGCGGAATCGGAACTGCTGTCCAACAATTCGCGCAGTGCCCTGGATGTGGCCTCTTCACGGCTGCGACTCGGCCGATAGAAGTAGGCGCGACTCTTCTTCTCACGACTCACCCAGCCCTTGTCGTAGAGATGAGTCACGACGGTCAGGATGGTGGTGTACGCGAGTTGTCGACGCTCACCCAGGATCTCGACCAGATCCTTGACCGAGAGCGCGTCGTCGGACTGCCAGAGCACATCCATGACCTCGGCTTCGAGTCCGCCCAGCCCCTGCATTGCTCCTCCATCGCGTCGTGACAGAACTTCAACCGCTCGCGGCCTTCTCCCCGAACGACACGCCCCGGGAATTCAGATACGCGAGCGGATCAGTCTTCTGCCCGTCAGATTGCCACACCTCGTAGTGCAGGTGCGGTCCCGTCGATTGTCCACGATTGCCGACGGTCGCGATCAGTTCACCCGCCCGCACCTTCTGACCGGCAACCACGAGCGCCTCGTTGATGTGCCCGTAGACGCCGACGGTCCCGTCGTCCTGCTGGATGCGGACCCAGAGCCCGAATCCCGCGGCGGGGCCGGATTCGATCACAACACCGTCGGTCGCCGAGACGATGGGCGTACCGATCGAGTTTGCGATGTCGAGACCGTAATGGGTTGTTCCCCAGCGTGGACCGAAGTTGGACGTCATCGTCCCGCTGACGGGGGCCATCACCCGCGGCTTTTCTGCCTCGTACGCCAACGCCGCCCGTTCGGCTTCGAGTTGTCTCGTCTTACCGAGTTGTTCGGCTATCCCGGCAAGATCCGTCGTCCGAACAAGGTCGAGTATCTCCGGCACCGACACCAGCGCTGGACCTTCCGCTGCAACTGGAAGCGGCGATGCGTGCCCGATGGAAGTGCCGGACGCCAGGATTGCACCCGTCGCCACGGAAACCGCGGCCATGCGCCCGCCGGGTCTGGTCGGCTCGGATTTTCGATGTCTTCCCACTTCTCGGTCCTCGCGTCGATGACAAATGAAGGTCTACGCCGCCACCTTACAACTATGTTGCATAGTTTTTAAGACATGCACTATTGCGCATATATGCATATGTGTCTAGGCTGACGTCGACGAAAGGACCTTCGATGTCACACGGACACGGGCACGGAATCTCTCCCGCCGAGGCTGCGACCAGCAACAGCGGCAAGCATGTCAACAAACTGTGGATCGCCGCCGGCCTCGGGTTGGTGACGTTCGTGCTGCAGGTGACGGTCGGCTTCTTCACCTCGTCACTGGCGCTGCTTTCGGACTCGGCGCACGTGTTCACCGACATCTTCGGCATCTTCATGGCGCTCGCCGCGATCCTCGTCGCACAGCGCGCAGCACGGCGCCCGGATCGCACTTTCGGCATGTACCGCACGGAAGTGTTTGCGGCACTGGCCAATGCGATCCTGCTCTTCGCAGTCGCCGGGTGGGTGCTCTACGAGGCTGCCAGCCGATTCTCGGATCCGCCCGAGGTTCCGGGCCTCCCCGTCGCGATAGTCGCCGTCGTCGGTTTGGCGATGAACGTCATCGCCTTCCTGATGCTCCGCAGCGGCGCGAAGGAAAGCATCAACATCCGCGGCGCCTACCTCGAAGTCATGGCGGACATGATCGGGTCCATCGGCGTCCTCGTCAGCGGCTTGGTCACGCTCGCTTTCGGTTGGCGCTACGCCGACCCCGTCATCGGCGTCGCCATCGGCCTTTTCGTCTTGCCGCGCGCCTTCAACCTGGGCCGCCATGCCGTCCGCATCTTGCTCCAGCAGGCTCCCGATCGCATCGACGTCACCTCGATACTCGAGAAGATCAACACACTCCCGGGTGTCGTCGACGCGCACGATCTGCACGTCTGGACACTCACCTCGGGGATGGAAGTTGCTTCCGTTCACGTCACCGCGGCCAGTGACGCCGATCCCACTACGGTGCTCGCGGCCACCCAAACCTTGCTGGCCGAGGTATTCGAACTGGAGCACGCCACCGTGCAGGTGGAACTCCAGGGAAGTGACGGTAAATGCACGGAACTCGCCTGGTGAAAAGGACATTCCTAAATGAAACATTCGCTTTCGGGCCAATGGATAACCGCACCGAATTCGAAAAGAAATTAGGTCTTCTTTAGTTTGGGAACGCTTACCACAATAAGGTCAGACTGGGATGACAGGGCCTCTGACCTGCACTATCTTGGAATTCATGACTTCTGGGGAGACTCACATGACCAAATTCCACGCACTACTCCGAGACCAGATTCGCAACGAGTTCAACGCTTCGCATCAGTACATCGCGACAGCGGTTTACTTCGACAATGCGGACCTGCCACAGCTGGCAAAGCACTTCTACAAGCAGGCTGTGGAAGAGCGTAACCACGCCATGATGATCGTTCAGTATTTCCTCGATCGCGACATCAACGTCGAACTCACCGGCGTCGACGCCGCGAAGGCCGACTTCAAGGATGCCCGTGAGCCCATCGCTCTCGCGCTGACGCAGGAGAAGACGGTCACCGAGCAGATCGTCCAGCTCGCGAGCACTGCCCGCGAAGAAGGCGACTACCTCGGCGAGCAGTTCATGCAGTGGTTCCTCAAGGAGCAGGTCGAGGAAGTTGCCAGCATGACAACACTTCTCACCATCGCGGACCGCGCAGGCGCCAACCTGTTCGACCTCGAAGACTTCGTGTCCCGCGAGATGAGCACCGTCGGTGACACCACCGGTGCGCCGAACGCAGCAGGCGGAACCATCTAGCCTGCAGCACTCACGGATTTTGCCCTCGAGCCGAACGGTTCGCTTCCTGCCAGCAGGATCGAACTGATCAGCTCGGGGGCATCTGTCATCGGTACGTGCCCGAGTCCGGGCAAAACCATCAACTTCGCCTGCGGGAACGGCTTTTTCACGCGCTGCGCTTGGTACACGGGCAGAATGAGATCGCGTCGACCCCACGCAACCGTCACCGGCACAGTGGGATCCACGATGGGCGGCAACACGAAGTCCATCTCGAGACCGAGATCGACGAGTTCGTTGGACACGAGCGAACGGCAGTCGGCCAACGCCGCCGCATAACCGACATGACTCGGATGAGCGAAGAACGCGGCGAGCGCCGGATAGCGAATCAGCTTGTACCGCAATGCACGTGGCAGACCATCGCCCATGAGCTTGGCCGTGCCGCGCAGTGCACGGAACGTGTTGATCGCCCGCACCTGATCGAGGTGATTGACAAAGAACCCGGCCGGCGAAAGAGCTGTCGCCGACGCGACGTCTCCGCGCGCTGCCAGCGAGAGTGCAATCCATCCGCCGAGTGAGTTTCCGGCGACGTGGGCACGCTCCCCCGCCGGAGTCACTTCCTTGACGAACTCACTGACGTCGTCGATCAGCTGTCCCATGACGTCCGGACCGAGTTCGGGTAGCAGGGACTCTCCGTGACCTGGCAGGTCGACCGTGACCACACGGCGATACGGCGTCAGCTGGTCCAAAAGCGAATCCCACGCCTGCCGTCGATGGACGATGCCATGGACGAGCACAAGCGTGGGACCGCTACCGGAGATGTCGTGCGACAAAGTCATGCCGCCAACATTAACCGTAACTTTGCGTAACGCCTATAGTTCTGGCGAAAAAATCAGCGCAGCGTGACCTGGCGTCCGCGCAGGCCGTCGCGCGAGCGCAGCTCGGCCGAGTTCAGCGGAGCATCGACAGCCAGAGCCTCGGCAAGACGCTCACCGAGCTCGACGGTTGCCGCTACCCACTCGTTTGCATGCTTTTCGCGGTCGAGGTCGAAGACGGGGACCAACAGGCCGTGGGTGCGGAACGAGCCTGCGTAGCGCGAGCCCTCACCCAGGTGCAGTCCACCGGTCGCGTGCACGCGCGCCAACGCGAGCATCAGGTCGTCTTCGCTCTCGGGGCGAACCCAACGCAGGTGCGCCTTCTCGCCGGCGTCGACCCACCACGCGGCAACGAGGCCGTCGCCTTCGAGGCGTGCAGAGGGCATGATCGCCGAGTTGGCGTGCTGCACGGTGGCGGCAACCTCAGGATCGGTTTCGACGCCTTCCGGAATCCACCAGTTGAAGTTCTGGTGCACGGTGATGTCGAGCAGAGCCGAGGGATCGACAACCTCGGTGACGGCGGGTGTCTCGGAATCGGGGTTCGCGGCAGAAAGCGCGTCGCCGGGGGCCGCGTCCTTGATCCAGTTCACCGAAGCGGCGAGGTCTGCGCCGAGGTCGGCAGAGTGCGCTTGAACCTGGACACCGACAAATCCGGTGGCCGTCTCGCCCTCGTCGCGGACGAGGGCGGCAACAGCGCCGGGGAGGACCGTCGCCAACGTGACGGGACGGTCGGAGCCGATGACCGGCAACGGAGCCGTGGCGGACGGAACGAATTCGCGCAGCGCGACCAGATCGCACTCGGCGGCAAGGCCCTCGAACGGGCGGTTCACTGCGCCGGCAGCGGCTTCACGCTCTGCTTGGCGTGCCGCCAGCTTCTCTGCGCGTGCGCTGCCCTGCTTCGGTCCACTGTTTCTTTTGCTCTTCTTGGCCACGAGGGCAAAATCTACACGCTGCCCAGCCATTGCTTCGTGCGCCCGGGATGGTTGGTGGCCACCCAACTGACCCCGAGCTCACGACACAGGTCCACATCCGCCTTGTCGTCGACGGTCCAGCAGTACGTCGCGCGACCCGCAGCGGCAGCCCGATCGACCAGATCGGGATGTTCGCGCAGCGCCTTGATCGACGGCCCGATCGCCGTGGCGCCGACAGCCGTCGACGCACCACCGCCGAGGTATCGCGACGCGTCACCGAGCAGGACCGTCGGCAGCAACGGTGCCGAACGACGCACTCGCCAGACCGCAGTAGCCGAGAAAGACATGACCACCGCGCGAGAGTGATCGG
The DNA here is from genome assembly GCF_030056745.1 of Rhodococcus sp. IEGM 1406. NCBI lineage: Bacteria > Bacillati > Actinomycetota > Actinomycetes > Mycobacteriales > Nocardiaceae > Rhodococcus > Rhodococcus sp. IEGM 1406. Next base: position 23,665 of record NZ_JASHKO010000007.1, read on the forward strand.
CCGACGGCGGCGACGCGATCCCGAAGCGGTGCAGTTCCGCGAGAAGTTTTGCTTCGACCAGGCCGCCGAATCGCACTGGGTGCTTGGTTTCGATGAACAGCTTCACCGGGCGCACGAAATCAAGGGCGAGGGTGATGAGGTCGGAGAGAGTCAGCAGTTCGGCCGGTTCGCTCGTCGACCCGTAGTCCAGAGCGTTCAGCGAATCGAGCGTCATCTCGCTGACGATCCCCGTGCCGCTGGAGGTGCGGTCGACCTTGCGGTCGTGAACGCAGACCAGGTGCCCGTCGCGGGTGAGCCGGACGTCGCATTCGAGCCCGTCGGCACCCTCCTCGAGGGCCAGTTCGTAGGCGGCGAGGGTGTGCTCCGGCCGCGCAGCCGACGCACCTCGGTGCGCAACGACGAGTGGACCTCGACGATCTGGGCTCACAGGGCAGCGGTCTCCTTCTCGTCCAACACCGTCTTCTCTTCCAACACCGAGCGCGGCACTGGCACCCATCGAGTTTCCGATTCGGGTTCGCCGCGCCAACCCCTGCGCTCGATCCGTCGGATCACGACGAGCGTCAACGCCGCGGTGACGGCTGCGACCAATGCGATGAACGCGTTCAGCAGAACCCCGTCGGCCATTGCCTGAATCCCCGGGCGTGATCGCCAGTACGCGTTGACCACCAGCAGCAGAGCGCTGAATCCCCAGAAGCCCCACCAGATCTTCACCAGCAGAGTTCCGCGCGGATCGCGGCGGACCAACTCGAAGAGATAAACCGCCGGCATCACGAGGTTGAGGATCGGCACAGCGCAGCCGACGACAACTTCCGACGCTGTGCGCGGATCGGATTCCCCGGCACCTGCGAAGTGTTCACGACGCCGACGAAGTAGCCAGCACACACCGGCGACAGCCGCGAAGACCGAGATCAGCAGTCCACCCAACTGAGTGAAGTACACGGCGGCGTCGGAGACCGTGAGAAGCCACTGCGGGATCAGCGTGGCGCGGTTACGCACCAGGATCGCGTATCTGCCCAGTTCGGCGAACACAGCGAGTCCGTAGAGAATCGTCGCGAGTGTCAGCAACGGCCCGACTCGGTCGGCCATCCGGTCCGCTCGCGAGGGCGGCACCGGTGAGGTGTCGACGATGTCCTGGAGTCCCCACTGCGGGACGGCGTCGTAGCGCGGGGTGGTGAGGCTACGACGCACTGGTGCGTCCCCCACGCCGCGTGGGTCGGACGGTGAGCGCGCGATCCAGCGGAAGCCTCGACGGTTGGGTGGTTGGTAGATCTCGGTGCGGGTGGGGATCAGCAGGACGCCGCTGCAGCGCGGGCACCACTGCGTTGGGCCGCCGACGACAGGCCAGCGTGCGGCGCACCGGGCGCAGACCTGAACGACACTCACAACTTCGATTCTGTCACGCCGTATCGGTAACGGCAGCAAATGGATTCACTCCCGATTTGTGATCGAACCTCCACCCCGTTCACCTGCATTGTTCGAATAATGTGACCTCCGCCACTTAAAAACTCGAGTTATCCACAGTTTCCACAGGTTCATCCACAGTTCTGGATGAATGAATCGGGCTTTATCCACAGGTCACGGGCAAGACCCTGAGAATTTGCTGACAGGTGTTAGCGAACGATGCACAGGCTCGAGGATGAATTTGACACCGCAGGTCAGTGAACTTTTGGGCGTCGGCGTCATTTATCCCGGCAAAGTTCACAATCCATTCAGAAATTGCTCCCGAAAAGACAGAAAAGACCGTTATCCCTTTTTTGCGGGAAGTCGGTTTTTGACACACCTGGAAGCATGACCGTCGATGACTTCTCCACAGCCCGAGCCAACTCTGACGTTCACCCCGAAACGGGTCGCGCAGCTCGCGTTCGTGTTGATCGGATGTCAGCTCGTCATTCGCGCCTGGGTTGCCGCGAGCAATTACTTCTACTGGGACGACCTCATCCTGATGGGCCGCGGAGGACGCTTCCCTCTCTTCTCGAGCGAACTCCTGCTCTACGACCACGACGGTCACTTCATGCCCGCGGCCTTCTTCTTCACCGGGTTGATCACCCGCATCGCGCCGTACAACTGGGCGCTGTCGGCAACGCTGCTCGTCATCGGCCAGGCCGCGGCGTCGTTGGCGCTTCTGCGCACTCTTCGGTTGGTCCTTGGTTGGCGACCGGCGCTGTTGATTCCGCTGATCCTGTATCTCTTCGTCCCGCTGACCCTTCCGTCGTTCTCGTGGTGGGCGGCCGCACTCAACGCCTTGCCGCTTCAGATCGCACTTGCCTGGGCATGCGGCGACGCGATCAAGCTGTACCGCACCGGACATGTGCGCTACGTGTTCTCGGGCACCGCGGTTTTTGTCGTCTCTCTGCTGTTCTTCGAGAAGGCAGTGCTCGCTCCGTTCGTGGCACTCGCTTTTCTGGTGCTGTACTTGCGCACACAAGGTGAAGGAACGCCGATACGAAATGCGGTCACGAAGTGCCGACGCCTGTGGACGGCCTGCGCCGCCGTGCTCGCGATCTGGATTCCGGTGTATCTGACAACTGTCGAATCTCCGATCACCGGCAACGGCCGTTCCATGTCCACCGAACTGCTGCATCACGGCACGTCTTTGGGGATGCTTCCCACCCTTCTCGGCGGCCCCTGGCGCTGGGAGCGGTGGATCCCCAGCCCCGCCTGGGCCGATCCGCCGACGGTCTTGGTGGCCGCGGCCTGGGCCGCGCTGCTGACGACGGTCGTGATGACCGTGGGTGCCCGACGCGGCGCTGCCTGGATCTGGGCCGCCGCGGCGCTGTACTTCCTGGCCTCTGTCGTGGCGATGACCGCTACCCGATCCGACGCCGACACCACGTACGAGTTGGCGCAGACCTTGCGTTACTTCACGGATTCGGCGACGGTGTTCGCCCTCGCCGCCGCTCTGATTCTCGCTGCACCTCGGCGGCGTCCGGCCCGGATACCCGTCGCAGTCGCCGCCGGCCTGTCGGCGCTCTTCGTGGTCAGTTCGCTCGTCTCGACCGTCACGTTCGTCGACATCTGGCGCGAGAACCCGACTCGCGACTACCTCGCCAACGCACGAATATCGTTGTCACAGAATCAGGATGCTTCACTGCTCGAGCAACCCGTCGCGATCCAAGTGCTCCTTCCCGTCGCCTTTCCGAACAATTTGGCAAGCAATGTTCTCGCGCCACTGCCTGATCGCCCCGAATTTTCTTCCAGCACTCCGATTCTGCGCACCATCGACGACAGCGGACGGATTGTCGACGCCGAAGTGACCTGGACGAGAAGGATTCCCGAAGGAGCGGCACCGAACTGCGGCACCCGTGCCGAAGGCCCGACCGAACTCCCCCTCGACGGCCCCCTGGCCGGCTGGGAATGGACGGTGCAGCTCAATTACCTCGCGAGCACCGACGGAACGATCGATGTCGCGTTGGAGTCCGGTGACGCAGTATCGGTACCCGTGACGCAGGGTTTGCACTCGGCATTCGTGCGCCTGGTCGGCCACGGAAACAGTGTGAAGATCACGCCGACAACGCCGGGACTGACGCTGTGTTTCGGCGCCGGACAAGTCGGTGCCGTCGTCCCGACCTCCACAAAATAGTGGCAGAGTGGAAGTCATGGAGCTGCGTATATTCACCGAACCCCAGCAGGGCGCTACCTACGAACAACTACTGACTGTTGCCCAGACCGCCGAAAAACTCGGCTACGGCGCATTTTTCCGCTCGGACCACTATCTCGCCATGAATTCCGACGGCCTTCCCGGACCCACCGACGCGTGGATCACGCTCGCCGGAATCGCCCGCGAAACATCCACCATCCGCCTCGGCACTCTGGTGACGTCGGCTACGTTCCGTCACGCCGGACCGCTGGCCATCTCGGTCGCACAGGTCGATCAGATGAGTGGTGGCCGCGTAGACCTCGGCATCGGTGCCGGCTGGTACGAGGAAGAGCACCAGGCGTACGGCATCCCGTTCCCGGCGCTCAAGGATCGCTTCGAACTGCTCGAGGAAACTCTCGACGTAGTGACCGGCCTGTGGCGTACGCCGGTCGGCGACACGTTCGACTACGACGGTAAGCACGTGCAGATCAAGAACTCTCCCGCGCTTCCCAAACCGCACCAGGTCGACGGTCCGCCGATCCTGATCGGTGGCACGGGCAAGAAGAAGACTCCGGCGCTCGCCGCTCGGTTCGCGAACGAGTTCAACATCCCGTTCAAGTCCCTCGCGGAAACGAAGGACATCTTTGCGCGGGTTCGTCAGGCTTGCATCGACATCGAGCGCGATCCGAACGAATTGGTGTACTCCAACGCTCTCGTCCTGTGCTGCGGCCGCGACGAGGCGGAGATCAAGAAGCGCGCCGAAGCGATCGGACGCGACGTGGACGAGCTACGTGAGAACGGTCTGGCCGGAACACCTTCGGAGCTGGTCGACAAGATCGGCACTTTCGCCGAGGCCGGTTCACAGCGCGTGTATCTGCAGACTCTCGATCTGGCCGATCTGGATCATCTCGAACTCGTCGCAAGCGAGGTCATGCCCCAACTGCAGTAAAGAATGGGCCGGGATCTACAGCGCGTTCGCGTCGAGGAACGCGCGTAGGTCTCGGTCCCACTGGGCCGAGCGGGAACGGTCGAGAAAGACGCGCACCAGCATGAAAGCGATGACCAGCAGCGACATCACGCTGAACCAGGTGAAAACCCCGGTCACCACGGCTGCGACGTCGGCAGCGCTCTGAGTGATCGGAGCTACGGTCTTGTCGCCCTGATCATTGACGTAGATGGGGACCTCGGTGCCGGCGGGCGTCGCCGAGTCGACAGTGACATCACCCGTGTGAACCTGGCCGTTCCAGTTCCACTGCGCGCTGGCCATTTCGGTGGTAGGCGCAATGTAATCGGCTGTCGAGGCGGTGGTCTGCGTCGAATCTGCAGTCGTCGTCGCCGAAATACTGTGTAATTCGGCGGATTGTTTGGCGATCAGTGCGTTCTGGCTCGAAGCAGTCGCAGCCCCTGCCCATACCGCGAGAGGCAGCAGAAGAATCGCGAAAATGATCAGACCGAAGGACATGAACCCTTCGATCCGATCACTGCGGCGAACCATCGGATCGTGGCCTACATGAATGGTGCGTCGGAGCAGCGACGCAGTTCCTCGCGTACTACCTGACATTGTGAGCTCAGTTCTCTCGACGACACACTCTTACATCGAGATTCCCTTTGTTTCGATCTAGTTGCAAGTGTTAACGAGCTGAATCACATGTGTCCTCCAACACCTGTCCAGTTATTCGCTCGGCGGAAGGATGTCCGTCTGCGCCGGAACCTGATCCTGACGGAGCAATCCGACCGGGCAACTGACGCCCGTGGCATGCACCGGGCAGTAACCGCCGGGATTCTTCGCCAGATACTGCTGGTGGTAATCCTCCGCGTAGAAGAAGTCGCGCAGCGGGCCGATTTCGGTGGTGATCGCTCCATATCCGGCTTCGGCAAGCCGTTCACCGAAAGCGACGGCCGACGCATGAGCGATTTCTTCCTGCTCCGCGGACGTCGTGAAGATCGCCGAACGGTACTGCGAGCCCTGGTCGTTACCCTGACGCATCCCCTGCGTCGGATCGTGGTTCTCCCAGAAGTGCGCCAGGATCTGCTCGTAGGAGATCACTGCGGGATCGAAGACCACCAGCACGACTTCGGTGTGACCCGTACGTCCGGAGCACGTCTCTTCGTACGTCGGGTTGGGCGTGAAGCCGCCCGCATAACCCGCAGCGGTCGTGTACACGCCGGGAAGCTGCCAGAACTCCTTCTCGGCGCCCCAGAAACAACCCATCCCTACGACGACCGTCTGCAGTTCGGCCGGAAACGGCGGCGTCAGCGGATGCCCGTTGACGTAGTGCGCGGTCGGAACCGGCATTTTCTGCTCTCGGCCCGGGAGTGCGTCCTCAGGCGCGATCAGCGTGGATTTTGCGGACGCTCGTCCCAGAATGTCGTCGTACCAGCTCATGCTTCGATGCTACGCGCGAGCGACTGTTTCGCCACGCCGTGATCGCCCGGGCGCCGGGCAGCTCCACCCACCGGTAGCCGATTTCTGCTACCGCGGCCGTGGCCAGAAGGAAGAGCGCAAACGCCAGGGTCGGTCCGACGTACAAAACAGTGTTCTCGACGACGCGGTACAGGATCAGGGTGTGCACGAGATAGATGACGTAACTACGCGTCGAGAGCCACTTCACGACCGGCCAGCGCGTCGGGACGCCGTCGTAGCGGCCGATGAGAACTACCGCTGCGGCGACTACCGAAATGGTCCACAGATAGTGCTCACCGGCCCAGTAGACGCGGAACTGGGTCGCCACGATGATGACGTGCATCTGGACGAGGACGGCCGCGATCAGCCAGCGGCCGGGAGCGAGCTTCGCCCACGCGAGGTACATGATCTGGCCGAGGAAGACGGCCGGCAGCGTCGCGGCGATCTTGGACAGCATCGGCACGGTGTACGGCAGCGGCGCGTAGACGTTGTAGAGCAGCACCAGCGAGCACAGCGCACCACCGGCGAGCGGCATGACGATCGGTCGCAGCCGCAGTATCGGGCGAGCCGCGACACATGCGAGATAAAAGAGGAATTGAACGGTGAGTGTCCAGGTCACTCCCAGAACTGCTACCTCGGGCTTGAGAAAGAATCCGCCGAGAAAAAAGCTCATCAACGCTTCGGTATCGGAAATACCTTCCTGACCGCTGAACATTCCGTTGATTCCGAGGCGGACCAGAAGAATGGCAATCGCGGTCGCCACCCAGAATGCGGGCAGCAGTCGACTGAATCGGTTGGTCAAGAACTTTCCGGGTCCGTCGCGAATCGCGGATCGCGTCACCAGAGCGCCGGTAAGCATCATGAATACTGCGACGCCGACAAAAGAGAGGTGCTGGTTGAGTTCGGCAGGCTCGATCAAAACGCCGTAGACGACGTCGATCACCCACCAACCCGAGCCGAGATCGTCGATGACGTAGAAAGAGATGTGGGAGTAGATCACGGCGGCAACCGCCAGGGCTCGCAGCAGGTCAGCGCCCGGAAGATTCACCCGAGGCGCGGCCGCCTCTGGTGATTCCGGGAGGAAAACTGGTGCGGGCATCGCGCAAGTTTAAGGTTCCGTTCACCTTTACGACGAATTTGCGCATATTAGCTTACCCTTAGATCAGGGCAAGTTCGGTTTCCCAAACTTTATTCTTTGGTGATTACTACCTGAGCCGGACTGTTGCGGACGGTGTACGAATGTTATTGGGTGGAAACCCGAAGAATGATTTGCACATACGCGAGTGACGTCACGCCGTGACCGGTGATCGACGCACTCTAAAGCACCAGGGCTCACCAGCCCGCAAAGAAGGGACCCTCGTGTCTGTTTACACGCTGCCGGAACTCCCCTACGACTACGCAGCCCTCGAGCCGCACATCTCGGGCAAGATCATGGAGCTGCATCACGACAAGCACCACGCGGCTTACGTCGCCGGTGCCAACGCTGCACTCGAGAAGCTGGCCGAGGCTCGTGAGAACGACACCATCGCAGCGCAGGCCAACCTGCTCGAGAAGAACCTGGCGTTCCACCTCGGTGGCCACACCAACCACACCGTTTTCTGGAACAACCTCAGCGCTGACGGTGGCGACAAGCCCGAAGGTGAACTCGCCGCAGCGATCGACGACAACTTCGGTTCGTTCGATCTCTTCCGCGCTCACTTCTCCGCGAACGCCAACGCCATCCAGGGCTCCGGCTGGTCCATCCTCGCGTGGGACTCGATCGGACAGCGTCTGATCATCGTCCAGCTCTACGATCAGCAGGGCAACATCTCCATCGGCCTCACGCCGCTGCTGCTCCTCGACATGTGGGAGCACGCTTTCTACCTCGACTACCAGAACGTCAAGGGCGACTACGTCAAGGCATTCTGGAACATCGTCAACTGGAACGACGTTTCGGCTCGCTTCGACCGTGCACGTACCCAGACCGCAGGTCTGATCGTCTAGTCACGCTCTTCTTTCGAACGGCGGCGCCTCACCAGGGGCGCCGCCGTTCGTGTCAGCAGAGCACCACCGAGCAGGACCGTCGTGGCTCCGAAGACCAATGCCAGTGTGCGAGTTCCGGAGTCACCGCTGCTCGCGGTGGTCTGATTCACGGCCACCGGATCCGACAGCACCGAGGTCAGCTGAACCTGCTGCGGGGTGGTCATCGCGGGAATACCGGATTTTGCGCCGTCGAGGCCCGTGACCAGTGACTTGGCGATTCCTTGCAGCGTCGTGAATCCCTGGGTGATCTGATCGGTCACGTCACCGAGCATCTGCGGCGCCTGATCAGCGATGGGAATGAGGCCGTCGTTCAATTGTCCGGCAGCACTGCTCAGTTGATCGCTCGCGCCTTGCAGCTGCCCGACAGCGGTGCGGACTAGATCACCGAGCTCCGTATCGGGCCCGACCGAGCCACCCAACAGCGCCGGAACGGTGCCCAGTTGCGCATTCAGCGCACCGAGATCCGAACTCACACCGGCCAGTTGCGCTGTCACGTCAGGCGGGATCGGAAGGCCGTTCAGCGCAGTCTGCAGCGCGTCGATTCGTGTCTTCAGTTCCGCGGTCGAGGTCGACGCCTCCCCAAGCGTCAGGCCCAGTGAGTCCGCGCGCGTGGCCAGCTCTTCCGCCGACCCCGACGCCTGATCGACAACACCGGACACCTGATCCGCGACGCTCATCAGCTCCAACGCCCCGGACCGTGCGGTCTCGAGGTACGGCAGCAGAGTGCCTGCGCCTGCTTTCACCTGATCGATGGACTTTCCGGCCTCGTTGGTTCCGGCGACCAGAATCTGTGCGGTGGTGAGGTTTTGATCGATCGAGCGTCTGGCGGCCGACGTCTGAGCCAGCAGGCCCTTGATGCCGTCCGCGCCGACCTGCGCCGATACGGCCCGAGTCAACTCGGCCGACTTCTCCGAATCCGAGCCCTTCACCTCGAGATCGACGCTCGCCTGCCGTGGATCCATGCCGAACATCGACGCGACGGTTTCGCTGAAGTCCTCCGGCACGGTCAACGTCGCGAAGTAGTTCCCGCCGGGGTTGTCGACCACCTGGAAGTCGAAGTCTTCGTTCTTGCCCAACGTGTCCACCAGCGTGTCGCCGGCCCGAAGTTCCTTGCCGTCGAGCGTGGTTCCCGCGTCGGCGTTCACGATCGCGACGGTGTTCGAGGTGTCGGCACCGCCCGCGAAGATCACGAACCCGATCCCCGCCACCGCAGCCGCGACGATCGCGGCCACACCACCGACTGCCAGCCGTCGACCGAGTCGTGACGGCCGGCGATGGGAGTTTTCTGTGGTGTTCTCGGCGCTCATGGGCGAGACGATAAAGCAACAACTTGTAGAAACACTGAGAGCCCTAGCCTGCGGGCGTGGCCGGCTTCTCAGACTCCTCTGGTTCCTCCTTCGGCATGTCCCGAGGGCCACTGATCAGGATGTCGGCCCAGCGCGTGGCTGGGTCGATATCGAGCAGGACGGCCTTCACCAACAACGAGAGCGGGATCGCCAACAGCGCTCCGAGCGCCCCGAGAACCCACGACCAGAAGACAAGTGAGAGGAACGTCATCGTCACCGACAGTCCGACGGCGTCGCCGACGAACTTGGGTTGGATGATGGACTGGATCACGAAGTTGATGACGGAGTAGACGACGATCACCCACAGCATCAGCCACGGCCCGCCCTGCAACAGTCCCAGGAGCGCCGGTGGAATCACGCCGATGACGAACCCGATGTTGGGGATGTAGTTGGTGATGAAGGACAGCAACGCCCACAGGACGGGCAGCTGAATGCCCATGAGCCACAGCGCGCCACCGTCGAGTACCGCCACGATGAGACCGAAGACCGTCGAGACCACCAGGTATTTGCGAGTTCCGGCGGCAAAGGTGGAGAGCGCGTAGGAGATTTCGGGACGTTGCTCGGACAACACATGCAACCGCGAGCGGATGCTCATGCCGTCGAAGGCCATGAACAGCAACAACGCGAGAATGAACACCAGATCCGACAGGATGCCGAGCAGGCCCTCCAGTCCGCTTTCGAGGACGCCCACAACCTTCGTGAGATCGACACTGCTGAGCGTGCTTTGGATCTGTTCGGTGCTCACTCCGAAGTCGGCCAACTTGTCGCGGCCCTCGTTGAGGAGGTTGGTCATCTCCTCGGAGTACTGCGGCAGGATCGTCGCCAACTGAGCCGTCGACACGATCAACGACGCCGCCAACCCGAGCAGAATCAGGTACACGGTGACCAGTGAGCCCAACATCCCGACCCACTTGGGCCACCCTCGGCGCTGTGACCAATCCTGAATGGGCTGAACGGCAATCGTCAGCACCAGGGCCAGGAATACCGGTCCGAGGATGCCGCCGAACACCTTCATTCCGCCGACGGCGACCACGGTGGCCGCGAGACCGAGCAGGACGATCAGACCGCGCGGGATCGACCAGTTCTCGCTACCGGAAAGCGTGGGGATCGGAGCGGGAGCCGCGGCGGCCGGCTTGCCCTTCCTAGAGAACACCGGCTTCCTTTGCCCGGCTTCTGATCTGGAATGCGCCCACGATCATGAAGAGGCCGAACAAGATTGCGTACCAACCCAACAGCCAGATGAGGCTGATGATGCCTTCGCCTGGTGCGATCAGAAGGATGATGCCGAAGATGACCGCGAGCACCGATGCGGCGAGCAGCCATCCCCAACTGGATCCTGGCAGCGCTTTCATCTTGAAGGCGCCGACAATTCCGAAGATTCCGAACATGATGGCGTAGAAGGCAATTATGTACAGAAGTACCAGCGCCGTGATGCCTGGCCAGACCAGCGCGACGATACCGGCTCCCACCGAAACGACGCCGGTGAACACCCACCATCCCCACGAACTCAGGTGTTCGCGGTCCCGGATGGCTCGAACGAGCGTGATCAAGCCGTCGACAATGGAGTAGATACCGAACAGGAAAACCAAGGCCACCACGGTAATTCCCGGCCACACGAGCGCGATGATTCCGAAGATCACGCCGAAGATTCCGCGGATCAGGATCATCCACCAGATCTCTTTGCCGTACTGCACGAACGGATTCTGCGTGACCATCAGTAGCCTCCGAAGCAAGCGGGTGTCTCTGACCGATTCAACAGCTTTTCAAACAGGGCAATACCGACAGATCGTATGGCTATCGTGACCTTTCCGCCCATCGAAACGCGCGGCTGATACCGAGTTGTGCTCTTCGGGTGCGAAGCGAGGGGACTTTCAGCCCGCTTCCCGAATACTTGCTTCCCGAATACCGGGCGCAGTCCACGATCCCGAAAGCACTGCAGCCTTCGGCCAGTACAGGCGCAGAAAGACGTTGAATTCACCGGACGGAGCCGGCAGCCAGTTCCGCTCCTTCTCGCCACCAGGCGACTCGTGCTGGAGATAGATGTCCAGCGAGCCGTCGTCGGCGAACACCAGATCACTTCGATCGCCGATGGCATATCGATCGATCGGGTTGTCCACGAAGTACTGTCGCTCGTTCATCATCGTGAGCGACCAAAATCCCTCGACCGGCGGGAGCTCGTCCTTCTCGAAATGAAGTACGTACTTCTTCTCACCGGTCAGAGGCTTACCGTCGACGTCGGTGGTGGCGTGCGGGTACACGGCATCTGCGTCGAGGTTGGCCCCGAAACCGAGCCAGACGATCAGAGCCCGCTGAGCGTAATGAGTCCCGTAATGCCCCAAGCCGCGGTGCATCGTCCAGCCGTTCTTCGGATTGCCTTCCGCCTCCTTGGCGATCTCGCTCAGCACGTCCATTCCGGTCCGCGCAGCCCGGTCGAGGGCATCACGCACCTCTTGCGGGCGCGACTTCCAGGGCAGCGACGAGCCGATTCCGATGTCGGACAGCTGTTTCATCATCTCGGTATCCTCCGGACGCGGAGGATTGTCGTCGAGAAGTGCGTCGAGCGTGGTGAAAAAGGCCTCGCCGTCCATTGCTGCCACCTGGTCCACCGGCGGTGTGCGCGTGTCGACAGCGGAGTTCACCGGAACTTCTCCGGGCGTGTAGTCCTGCGGGTCACCCGTCCATTCCGACAGTGGTGTGAGTCGCGTCCGGTCCTGCAGGCTGTGCACTTCGGCCAGGTCCGTTCCCCCTGACGTCGCGTAGCGGGCGACTATCCAATTCATCGCCGTCGGCGACCGCAGCAGCGTCAAACCCTTGGGCACGTTGCCTTTCCAATTCGGTCCGGCCACCAGGTACGGCCCCCCGGTGCGTCCTACCGTCCGAGATCCCGGCACCGTGAAGACGTCGCTCCACGCGTCGAGGATGGGGACCAACCAGTACCGGGTGCCGAAGTCCGGCAGCGAGAGCACCTGCGGTTCCGTCGAGACGTCCAGCCACCCCGACGAGTAGAGAGTGTCCGCGTTCGGCGAGACGACATCGGTGAAGCTCGCGTCGGGCGTCGTACGCGCATAAGCGAACTGGTTGAGCGGGGCTTTCATCGCCACCGGGGTCGGCGTCGCCGTCATGACGTCACGCGATACCGCCGCAATCAACAGGGGATACCCGAAGATCCACGCCTGCGTTGCCAGGTCTTCTAGCCGAGAACGGTTCTTCGACAGAGTCATGCCTGCGCATACCACCGCTCTCACCAGCGCAAACCTGGCTGGCACTCTCCCGGTCTTGTGTGCCAGTACCGAATAGGTGCATATTTCGATTACCCAACGAGGTGTGCCGGACCGACGCATGCGCGTCAGACCGAGATTTGCCCCAGCACCGAGGGAGGAACAGAAATGAACAGAAACGAAGCAATAGGCATTTCTCCGTTCCAAGCCGCTGGGTCTTTGCAGGGTTTCGTCATTTCCGGCCGTTGGCCGGACACCACCCAGGAGTGGGCGCAGCTTCTCGCCCTGGCTGTCCGAGTGGCCTCGATGCCGGGATTGTTGCCGACGACGACGGTCTTCGGAGTGCGTGAGGACGTTCCCGAGGATCCGCAACCCGGCACCGTCGGTCTGGTGGTTGCCGAAGGTCCGGTGCTCGGCGATTTTGCACTGACACCCGGCCGTTTCTCCGACCATCAGCCGCCGGCACTGATCATGCTGCACCCGCCGTCGGAAACTACCCCCAGCCTGCCGGAATGCGAGGGAAGCGCGTCGGGGTGCGTACTACTGCCAGGACTTCCCTACCTGGGCTTGGAGCATCGTGCGGCCTGGGTGGAGGCAGAGCCGGACGGCACGGTCGTCTCCATGATCAGCCGCGTCGGCATCGATTTGATCAGCGATCCCGACACCGCTGTTTTGGCCATGCTCCTCGCTTCGTGACGGCCGCGGTAAGCGATAAGTTCGGACTTCCAAACTTGCTGTGCGCTTTGCCAATTCGAGCCGACCGCGCTAACGTGGGTAGCAACGAAGGGGAGTAGCCCCCAATCGCCTGTGTCGACATACTGGTTCGACGCGTTCCGCCTGGTGCGGATCGCGAAGCACCCGGCCTGGCGAACCGAAGGTCCTGTGGCCTCGGTGGGCGAGACCTTCGGCCGGACAAGCGCACTATGCGCCTGCCCAGGCCGGAGGCTCGCATTTTTCCTCCGACCTACACCGACCGGAGGAGTGAACCTTGCTTGCCGCAATACTTTTGAGTTTCGGCGTCATTTTCGTCGCGGAACTCGGCGACAAGTCGCAACTGATGGCAATGACGTTTGCCTTGCGATATCGCTGGTGGGTCGTCCTCGGCGGAATCACCGTCGCCACCACCCTTGTTCACCTTGTCTCGGTCGCCGTCGGCCACTACCTGGGCGTCGCACTCCCCACCGCGGCAATCTCCATCGTCGGCGGTATCGCGTTCCTGATCTTCGGCCTCTGGACCCTGCGCGGTGACGATCTCACCGACGACGAGCAGAACAAGGCCGGTCGCGTCACGCGATCCGCCTTCATCGCCGTCGCGTCGGCCTTCTTCCTGGCAGAACTCGGCGACAAGACCATGCTCGCCACCATCACCCTTGCGACCGACAACGACTGGATCGGCGTCTGGATCGGGTCGACGGTAGGCATGGTGGCGGCCGACGCTCTCGCCATCATCGTCGGCTCGGTACTGGGCAAGCACCTCCCGGACGGATTCATCAAGATCGGCGCCGCGGTGCTGTTCTTCGTCTTCGGTGTCTGGCTGCTGCTCGAGGGCATCTTCCCCGACTCGTCGGCCGGCATCATCGGCGGTGGCGTTGTCCTGGCAGTGTCCGTACTGGGTGCGCTGGCTCGGATGATCTGGAAGCGCTCCCGTGCGACCGACTCCGATACACACCTCGTCGACGACAATCGGACGCCGATCGACTGACGCTCAACGAATAACGTCGCCGGCGCCCCAAATCGCGACCGGGACATGACCTTCCGCCACTCCGCTCGGTCCGAGTAGCTGCCCGAACCGCTTCATCGGGTACAGCGAGACACGTCGATCGAGGATCCGCACACTACCGATTCGGCGGAGTCGATCCTCGACGACAAGACTCTGCGCGAGGCTGCTCAGCCACACGCTGATCAACATGTTCGCTGTTCCGGTAGTCGCCACCAACAATCTGATCTCCGGCCAACTCGACACAAGATTGCCGAGTTCGTCGGTGGAACCGTCCACAGCGACATCGAAGATCACTTCGAACGGTGAACCGACAGCCTGTTGCGAGACATCGCAGCGGAAAATCAACTGTCGCGATGCAGTCAACTGGGCCAAGCGCCGTCGAATCGCAGTCTCGTTCGTTCCACAAATCGCGGCGAGACGCGCATAGCTGGCACGTCCGTCACGGCCGAGCGCCTCCAACAGGGCACCGTCGGACTCACGGAACACTGTCGGATCTGCCGGCGCCGCAGCGGTTGCCAGCTGAGCGCGACCTGCTTGCCCCAGAGCGCCCGGCTCCCAACTGAAGCCGTCCCGGTACACCTTCACCCCGACCCGGCTTCTGATCGACAAGATTCCAGGATCGGCAGCAAGGTGCTCACACACCAAGGCGTCCAAACTCTTCTGGTCGGCGGCCACAACTCCGACGAAGTACTCGTACTCACCTTCCGTCCTGGCCAACAGATAAGCGCAGGCCAGCTCACGTAACCGCTCCCCCACGTCGGCAACCGCATCCTGAGTCGTCCTGATCAGGAGATAGCCGAATATGTGGGTTCGACCGATTGCGACCGCGTTGACCCACGAATGACCGTTCGAGACGAGGCGACGCCACCGGCGGGCGATCGTCGTCGAATCCATGTCGAGTACCGACGACAACTGTGTCCACGACGCGCGGGGGTTGAGTTGGAGTGCATTGATGATCTCCAGATCAGATTCCGCGATCACAAATGCGTCGGATTCCGGCTTCATCTGCCAAGTATTGCTGGATTACTGCATTCTGACCGGTGATCTCTGCCTGTTTGCCAAAGATATGTGAGTCACTTCACAGGTTCACCACTTGGAGGCCCAGTGCTTCGCTCCACCAAAGTCACGGTCGCGCTGCTGTTCGTCGCCTACGCGATCGACTACATAGACCGGCTGGCGATCAACCTCGCCCTCCCTTTGCTCGGTGAGGAGTTCGATCTCGACTACTCCCAGCGTGGATTGATCATCTCCACGTTCTTCATTGCATACACACTGGCCCAACTGCCTGGTGGACTGCTCGCCGATCGATACGGCGCAGTCCGGATGGCTCTGATCGGGTTGGTGGCGTGGAGTGTCTTCACCGGCCTCACCGCCCTTGCGTGGTCGTTCGGGACGCTTCTGGTTGTTCGCTTTCTCTTCGGTCTCGCACAGGGCGTGTTTCCGGCAGCCGCAGTAAAGCTGGTTGCCGAACGCAGCATCCCGGAGCAACGTGCCACCGCAACCGGATGGATGAACAGTTCCAACGCCGTCGGTACGCTTCTCGCCATTGTCGTTGCGGCAGCGCTTCTCCCGTTGATCGGCTGGCGTGGGATGTTTCTGGCCGTCGCGGCGCTCGGCGTACTCTCGCTCGTCAGCATCAAGTTGTGGCTCCCGCCCGCACTTCCGGCGGAGATCGACCACGGTCCGGATTCCTCCTGGGACAACATGCGCACCGTACTTCGCTCCCGCGCGATGTGGCTCTTCGCCTTGATGTTCTTCGGCTACGACTTCGTGATCTGGGGGATGTCGTCCTGGGTTCCGTCCTACCTCCATGACGAACGTGGAATCGCCCTCTCGAGTGCGAGCCTCCTTCTCATCCCGGCAACCGTGGTGGCCGCCGTGACCACCGTCATCGGCGGCCGAATCTCGGATCGACTGGCAGGCAACAGCCGCATCGTCGTAGTGCCGTCCATGCTCGCGTGCATCGTGATGCTCGTTTCAGTTCCTTTCGCCTCCAACACGGCCTTGTTCGTCGTTCTCGTCACCCTCGGATCTGCCGCTGCCTCTTTCGCTTTCATGCCGTGTTTTGCACTCCCTCTTCGTAGCCTGCCTTCTTCGGTCGTCGGAGCCGCCTCGTCGATGATCATTTTCGGCGGCATGGTCGCCGGGATTGTCGCGCCGCTGGTGTTCGGATTCATCGTGGACCATCTCTCCTGGTCAGCGGCGTTCGTATCGCTCGCGCTCGGGCCCGTCGTGGCGATCATCGCGGTAATGGCAGCGCCGCAGACCCGAGAAAAGATGCTGAACCTGGTGCAACTGAAAACCGCCAACTGATCATCACCAACCGAAAGAAGATCGACCATGAACCAACTGCTTTCGAATCTTGAATTCGGAGACCCGTCGCGGTTGCGAACCGTCGAGCCGCACTGGTTCGATCTGTACCGGGACCTGCACGCACACCCCGAGTTGTCCGGCAACGAAACTCGCACTGCCGCACTTGTTGCCGAAGAACTTCGGCGGATCGGCGGCTGGGACGTCACGATCGGAGTCGGCGGCACGGGTGTCGTCGGTGTTCTCCAAGGGAGCAGCGGGCCGGTAGTCCTGCTACGCGCCGACATGGACGCGTTGCCGGTCGCAGAAGACACCGGGTTGTCATACGCCTCCAAGACGGATGGCGTCATGCATGCGTGCGGCCACGACGTCCACGTCACCGCGCTACTTGCCACGTGCGCAGCACTTTCCGCGGATCCGACGTCGATCACCGGCACTGTTGTCGCGGTCTTCCAGCCTGCCGAGGAGACCGGGTCCGGCGCTCGTGCGATGGTCGACGACGGAATCTTCGACCGTTTCCCGCGACCGGACCTCTGCCTGGGACAACACGTGGGTCCGACTCCGGCTGGGATGCTGGTCAGCAAACCCGACATCTTGATGGCAGCATCCGACACGATTCGAGTGGTTTTTCACGGCCGTGGTGGACATGCGTCCTCGCCGTACGCGTGCATCGACCCCTTGTTGATGGCAGCATCTTTCGCGCTGCGCATTCAAAGTCTGGTCGCTCATGAAGCGGCAACCCCGACGGCACCCGTGCTCACGGTGGGGGCATTGCACGCCGGCACAGCTGCGAACATCATTGCCGACGACGCCGAACTACTACTCAGTCTGCGAACTTTCAGTGCATCGTCGCGAGAACACATGCTCGAATCTGTGGGCCGGATCGCTCGCGCAGAAGCGGACGGAGCAGGCGCCGCCGAAGCGCCGGACGTTCATGCGTACAACGGCTTTCCGGCCACGGTCAACACTCCGGACGCAACGTCCACGGTGATGTCCGACCTACGCCGGGCAGGATTGGGAATGCACACCCTGCCGCAACCGCTTTCAGGCAGCGAGGACTTCGGAGTCTTCGGCACTGCTGCCCAATGCCCCTCCGTATTCTGGCATTTCGGCGGGACGGCGCTTCGGAGTTTCGACGAAAGAGCTCTCGCCGCACTCGCCGAGGGACGGATTCCTCCCGGCACACCCTCGAATCACTCACCGCGCTTCGCGCCGGATCCGGCCGCGGCACTACCCGAAGGTGTCACGGCTATGACTGCGGCCGCACTGGGCGCCCTTGCGCGAAGCGCGTGATTCCTACACATACTTCTCCAGGGAGATAACGCCATGTCAGACGACCTGCATTACCTCAGCGCCACCGAAGCTATTGCACACTTTCGCACGCGAGAATTGTCTCCGGTCGAGCTGCTACAAGCAGTCGTCGACCGAACCCAGAAGTTCGAACCTCACATCAATGCCTTCACCGAAGAGATGTTCGAGGAGGCACTCATCGGCGCTCGGGAAGCTGAGAGCCGATATCTCGGCCACGGACCCGATCCGCGGCCGCTGGAGGGAATTCCGTTAGCTGCCAAGGAAAAACACGCTATTGCCGGAAAGTCTCTGACCGAAGGTTCGCTGGCGGCACGCGGAAACATCGCCCGCGAGAACGCACCGGTGATCGATCGAGTTCTGGCAGCAGGCGGCTTGATTCACGCACGCACCACGACGCCGGAGTTCTGTGTTGCGGCGTTCACGCACTCTCCACTGTGGGGCGTGACTCGCAATCCCTGGAACCTCGATTACAGTCCCGGCGGTTCATCCGGAGGCGCGGGCGCCGCCCTCGCTGCCGGAACTACCACTCTGGCAACAGCATCCGATATCGGCGGGTCGACGCGGGGCCCGGCAGGCTTCACCGGCACCGTCGGGCTCAAAGCGTCGTACGGCCGCATTCCCGGGGTCGCCCCGCTGTCCATGGATTCCTACCGTGGCGACGGTCCGATGGCCCGAACTGTCGACGACGCAATTCTTTTGGCCAACGTTCTGATCGGGCCGGATCCGCGTGACCATTCTTCCCTGAGGCCGGCGATCATGCTGCCACACGAGTACCCGTCGGTCGAGGGAATGCGCATTGCCCTGTGCCTGCGGCTCGGCGACTTCCCGATCGAGCCTGACATCGAGGCGAACACCCGGGCTCTCGCACAGTCGTTGGTCGATGCCGGCGCGATCGTCGAGGAGATCGAGTTGCCGTGGACTCGTGATTCGATGGCAGCAGCGGTGAAAGTCCATTTCGGAACGATCATGGGTGCATCCGTCGCGGAAGTTGCTCGCGTCCACGGTGATCTTCTTGCCGACTACACGCTCGACAACGTCGCGATCACGTCGAAGGGCGCTGCAGAAATGTCATTTCTGGACGGCCTTCGCAAAGAAACCCAGATGCAACGAGAGCTCGCCGAGGCGATGGCTCCATTCGATGCGCTGATCTGCCCGACTTCGGGCACCATCGCCTTCCCGGCAGGCGAGTCTTTGCTCGACGGCCTCACGGTTGCGGGCCAGCACGTGAACACCACCGCCGAAGCACTTCTCACGTTGCCGTTCAACGTCGCCAATCGGTGCCCCGTACTGGCGGTGCCCAGTGGACACGCACACAACGGCGTTCCCACGGGCGTCCAGATCGTCGGCCATACGTACGACGAACCGACCGTGTTCCGGATCGGCAAAGCACTGGAGAAGATCCGCCCGTGGGCATACACCGACCAGCATCAACCGAGGCTGGACGTGGTGGCGCCGGCTTCCTCTTGATCGCTGAGGAGATCAGAGCTTGGCTCTGATCTCCTCAGCAATCGGCTGGAACTGCTCGAGGAACGTCAGGGCCCAACCGAACGACGCGACGCCCTCGTAGTCGAACGAGTACACCTGATCGTTCTTGACGGCGCGCAGACGCTGGAAGATGGTGTCGTTCGCCAACTTCTCGTTGATGGGGCCCTTGCCACTGTTGGTGATGATGACGTCGGCTTCGTCGAGTAGCTCCAACTGCTCCTTCGGGAACCACTCGTTGCTGCCGGCAGGAATTGCGAGTGAGCGGTCGTTGAACTGGAACCCTGCCTCGCTGATGACCGTCGTCTGATACTTGGTCGGCGAATACAGCGAGAAACCACTCTCCTCGAAGTACGTGGTGTAGACGACCTTCACCTTGCTCAACACGTCAGCGTTGTCGCTGCGGAACTTCGCGATCCGCGCCTCGTACCGGTCTGCCAACTCTTGAACCTTCGCACTCTGGTTGAGTGCGTCCGCGACCCCGAGGGCGCGCTCCTTCCACGCGTACTGGCCGTCTTCGGCAAAAACTGCGGTCGGTGCAATCGACCGGATCTGCTCGTAAAGATCCGGGTTGTTCTCCGAAAGGAGGTTGGTCATCACGATCAAGTCGGGAGACAAAGCCGCTATCGCCTCGGCGTTGGGCTCGTACCAGCGTCCCACCTTCGGAAGAGACCGCAGGGCAGACGCATACGGTTCCGGGACACCGTCGGCGTTCTCGTAGTCCACCGGCAATCCGACGGGCGTGAATCCGGCGTCGAACATCGCGGGGCCCGTGTAGTAATCGGCGCTGACCACTCGCTGCGGGTTGGTGGGAACCTCCACCTGCCCCAGGGCCGTGTTGATGGTGCGCATCGAGCCCTCGGCCGATTCACTGGAGCTGGTTCCACAGGCCGTGAGCAATCCGATCCCCGCCAAGGCACCGGCCCCGAGGAAACCGCGTCGGGTAAGCGCTGCGGTGATGCGAGCGAACTCGGCATCGGTGTCAGCGGTAGGCAAGAGAAGTGATGTCATGGGTTTCCTGACGGTATCCGAATTAGGGCTACCTAAAATTACTCTCACCTGCACTGTTACGGTGAAGCGTCACGGCCAAGCACTGTTTCGATCGAGCCATCGATACGCGCACCCCCTCGGTCGACGGCCGGAAGCCGGTACGTTCTTGGTTCGTGACGCCTTCGCGACAGGACTTCCCCGGCATCATGTTGTGGGGAGCGCCGACCCTGGAACCGTCGACGTGGAACGAGCCGGTGTCCACCCCGAACCGGATCGTCGCGGAGCCGTGGTCCGTCAGCACCATCCGGTTCAAGAGCACGGCAACGGGCGTCTGGGATTTCCATACCCACCGCGAACATGAACTGCTGTGGTCGGCAGGTGGGACCGTCACCCTCGAAGCGTCCGAACACCTCTGGATGGTTCCGCCGATGCTCGGCATCTGGATTCCTGCCGGCACTGCGCACCGTGTCCGCTCCGACGACGGTGCCGTCATCTTCGCGACGTACCTGACGCCGGATCGAATCGACACCGATTGGGACTCGATAGTCGGCATACCCATGACCGGTGCACTTCGGGAGGTGTTGTTACACAACGAGAACAACGCCATGCCCGACCTGAAGCGACTACGGCTACAGCAGGTGGCAATCGACCTCATCCATCCCGTTCAGGCCGCGAGTCTCGACATTCCGTTGCCGAGAACGCCTGACCTTCTTTCGATTGCCCAGCAGATCATCGCCGATCCGGCGGACGACCGCACCACTTCCGACTGGGCTCGCACCATCGGCGTGAGTGGCCGGACCTTGATGCGCCGCTTCCAGGCCGACACCGGCACGACGCTCACTCAATGGCGAATTCTGGTGCGCGTCCGCGTTGCATTGATCGAGATTGCCGCAGGCAAACCTGTCGTCGCCGTGGCCCGCGGCCTCGGGTATGCCAACCCTGGAACGTTCATCGACCTGTTCAGGCAGGTCATCGGCCACACCCCCGCCGCGTACTTCCGCTCGTTCTCACCTGTCATGAAACCGCATCAGAATGGCACCAAACCCGCACGGGTGACACGTTAGCGTTGTTAGGCAAGGCAAACCATGTTGCCCGAACACGTTGGAGAACACCACAAATGCACCACCGCCGCCGTTTTGCCAGGTCTATCGCGCTCGCGGTCGGCGCGATCCTGATCGGCGCGCTCGCCTCGTGCAGCTCGTCCGACGACCAGCCCTCGCCTTCGGCCGAGACCATCGACTACAGCTTCGCGGGGTACTCCGCCCAGATACCTGCCGACCCGCAGCGAGTGGTTGTCATCGACTCCCGGACGTCCCTCGAGTTCGCACTTCTCGCCGATTACCCGATCGTCGCCCTCGATTACGACGAGTCGAGCCATCTCGCATCCAAGGTCCCGGCCGATGCGGGGCATCTGGGCGGCAATCTCAGTAAGGAGGACGTGCTGAGCTACAACCCGGACCTGATCCTCATCTCCGTCGGCTGGTACGAGAGCTACAAGTCACAGAACCTCACTTTCGAGGACATCGCACCGGTTCTGGTGATCCAGGACGGCAGCTCGCCCGACAAGGAGACCGAATCACTCGGCGGGCCTCTGGGATTCATGGGCGAGCAACTGGCACTACTGGGCAAGACCGACGCCGCCTCGGCAGCACAGGCGCGGTACGAAGACGCTCTCGCCACTGCCCGCGACGACGTCGGTTCCGTCGCGCAGACCAAGACGATCGCCTTCGTATCGCTGATCGAGGACAAGTTCTTCGTGTTCAACACCCCGAACAACCTGACCGTCGACGTAGCGTCGTCACTCGGTTACACGATCTTGTCCAACGACGCGATCACCGCCGCCCAGTCGGCCGCGATCGGCGGCTACAGCGCCGAATTCGGTTGGGAGAATGCGGATGTGCTCGCCGACGCCGATGTCGTCGTCGCCCAGAATCTCGACTCCTGGCCGGGCAACCCCGCGTGGGATCGTGTTCCAGCCGTGGCCGCCGGCAATGTTGCACCGCTCGACTACGACGACAAGGTGGGATTCGCACTCACCTACACGGACTTCCTGAACAAGTTGGCGGACACCACTCGCAACCTGCAGTGACGCTAACTGGTCATACCACTTGACCTCTCACCAGTTAGCGTTTACGGTCGGTACATGTTCCAACCCGTTGCACGTACCTCCGCTTCCGGCGCAGTGTTCGACCAGATTTCAGTGAAAGTGCTGGCCGGAGAGTTGGCCGCGGGTGAGGCGCTACCCAGCGAGCGCAAGCTCGCCGAGGCATTCGGTGTCTCGCGGCCCGCAGTCCGCGAGGCAATTCAGAAGCTCGCCCAGGCCGGGCTCGTCGAGGTCCGCCAGGGCGAGTCCACGTCCGTGCGAGATTTCCGGCGCCAGGCCGGACCCGAACTTCTCCCCCAGTTGTTGGTTCGAGACGGCGTCCCCGACCTGACCGTGGTGCGCAGCGTCCTGGAAACTCGCGAGTTGATGGGACCGCAGATCGCGGTGCTGGCCGCCCGTCGCATCTCCGCGGAATCTGCCCGAGAACTCGACACGGCCGTGGATCAACTAGGCGCCACCGAAGATCCGGTAGAGCTGCAAGACCGCGCTCTGGCGTTCTGGGACGTCGTCGTCGACAGCGCGGATTCCATTGCCTTCCGTTTGATCTTCAACAGCCTGCGCGCTGCATACGAACCGGCCATGACTGCACTTGCCTCCGTCATGGTCGCCGAAGTCGGCCAGACTGACCTGTATCGAAAACTGGCCTCCGCCATCACTTCACACGACGAGTCAACTGCCGAGGCGTCAGCCGCACAGCTCCTTCACACCGGTACGACGGCAATCGGCGATGCTCTCACCTTCCTGGAAGGACTGAAACCATGAGCAAGCCCATCACTCTCGCCGATGCCGCACGAACGTTCCGCAAGTCACCGACGCCGTGGATGATCGGCACCATGTTGGTGGCTGCAGCGTCGACGCGCATCGCGCTGGGCGACTGGCAGATCACCGACGCACTTGTTCCGCTCGTGATGCTTACCGCATTCCCCTTCGTGGAGTGGATCATTCACGTCTTCGTTCTCCATTGGAAGCCGCGGACCATTGCCGGCGTCACCCTCGATTCACGCCTGGCGCGCAGCCATCGGGAGCACCATTTCGCCCCGCGAACCGTCTCACTCATCTTCATTCCGTGGCAGACGCTCCTGATCGTGATTCCCGTCCTGACCGCTGTCGCACTCCTGGCGTTTCCCCGCGTCGAACTCGGCCTGACCTTCCTGACCTGTATTTCCGTACTCGGTCTCGGTTACGAGTGGACTCATTTCCTCATCCACAGTGACTACAAGCCGAAAACTGCTCTCTACCGGTCGGTTTGGCGCAACCATCGCAACCATCACTTCAAGAACGAGCACTACTGGTTCACCGTCACCACCGCGGGAACGGCCGATCGCGTACTGGGCACGTACCCCGATCCCAAATCCGTCGAGACATCCCCGACGGCCAAGAACCTGCACGGCACCGCGTCGAAGCTGTGAAGAAACGCCGATTCCTGGCCCCCAGCTGGCAATGAACTTGAACTTGACTGTGTATCAGCGATTTTCGTTGAAACCCACTCGAACCGTGCTTAGTGTCGATGGAGTCAGAAGTTCGAAAAACGCTGTAACCGAAGGACACAACACATGTTCAACGATGTATTCAACAACGTCATCCACCCGATGGTCACGAACTTCCAGCAGTTGGGTCCCCAGCAGTTCATTCCCCAGCAGTTCATCCCTCAGCAGTTCATCCCTCAGGGCCTGTTCCAGCAGGCACCGCAGGCAGCAGAGCAGGCTGTGACGATCTTCGGTAGCTGATACCGCAATCCACAGATAGCGCCACTCAGGGGTCGTCCGTCCAATATGCTGGACGGACGACCTGAGTGCCTCCGCCTGACAAGGATCCCCATGAGCCCCAACACCCCCGTCCACGCATTCACCGATGATGCCCTGGGCGATCTCGACGCCACCGGCGTCGCCGCCCGGATCGAATCAGGCGAGGTGACCGCACGGGAAGTCATGGAGGCGTCGATCGCGCGCGCCGAGGCAGTGCAGGGGCAATTGAACGGTCTGGCCTGCACAGACTTCGATCGCGCCCTTGCCA
This sequence comes from Rhodococcus sp. IEGM 1406, assembly GCF_030056745.1. Lineage (NCBI taxonomy): Bacteria > Bacillati > Actinomycetota > Actinomycetes > Mycobacteriales > Nocardiaceae > Rhodococcus > Rhodococcus sp. IEGM 1406. The sequence continues at coordinate 48,162 of NZ_JASHKO010000007.1, forward strand.
GGAGCAACCGGCCGGCCGCGGGCATCTTCGCCGGCGTCCCCACCGCGATCAAGGACAACACCGACAGCGCCGGCCTTCCCACCCAGCAGGGCAGCACCGCCTTCACCGCAGTCCCCGCCAAGGCTGACAGCGATTTCGCGAAGCAGTTCCTCTCCACCGGGGCCATTTCGATCGGCAAGACCCGACTGCCCGAGTTCGGATTCAGTGCGTCCACCGAGTACATGACCGAAGAACCCGTCCACAACCCGTGGAACCCGGTTTACTCGTCCGGCGCTTCCTCGGGTGGCGCTGCCGCACTGGTTGCTGCCGGTGTCCTCCCGATCGCGCACGCCAACGACGGTGGTGGATCGATTCGCATTCCCGCCGCTGCCTGCGGACTGGTCGGACTCAAACCCACTCGCGGCCGTACCATCGCCGATCCGGCCGACAAGTCGATGCCGATCCGGCTGATCGCTCAGGGCGCCGTCACCCGCACGGTTCGCGACACTGCACGATGGATGTCAGCGGCCGAAAGTTACTACCGCAATCCACGACTCGCACCGGTTCGCCTGATCGAAGGACCCAGCTCAACCCGCCTGCGCGTCGGCGTGATCACCGATTCCGTGACGGTCACCAAGACCGACGACGAGACACGCAAGTCCGTCGAAGCTACGGCTGAACTCCTTGCAAGCCTTGGCCATCACGTCGAGGACGCGGCATTGCCCGTCGGACCGGAATTCATCGACGACTTCAGCATCTACTGGGGCTTTTTGTCGTTTGCCATCTCCACCGGTGGCAAACAGATGCTCGGGCCTGACTTCGACAAGTCAGCGACCGACAACCTCACGAAGGGCCTCTACACGCTGTACCGGAAGAACCTGGTGAAGACGCCGCGCGTGCTCTACCGCCTGCGACGCCTCCAGCAGCAGTACAGCGCCATGTTCTTGAAGTACGACGTCGTGCTCTCGCCAGCTCTGGGGCACACCACCCCCGAGCTCGGATACCTTTCTCCCGCTCAGCCTTTCGAGGAGCTTTTCGACAAGTTGATTGCGTACACGTCGTTCACACCGCTCAACAACATCTCCGGTGGTCCCGCGATTTCGCTACCGATGCACCAGACCAGCAACGGTTTGCCGTTGGCTTCGCATTTCTCCGCCGATCTCGGCGACGAGCGCACACTCCTCGAATTGGCCTTCGAACTGGAAGAGGCTCAGCCCTGGAGAAGAATCCAGGACTGAGCCTCACCGGTAAATACCCTCAGTCTCGCGGCAATCCGAGCATGCGCTCACCGATCACGTTGAGCTGCACCTCGGTTGTGCCGCCGTAAATGGTGGTGGCGCGGCCCGAAATGAGCTGCTCCATCGCCTTGTCGCTTGGCTGACCTGGGATGCTGACCGCTCCGGCAGCACCCAGTTCGGCGACGACGAACTCGGCGATCGACTGGCTGATCTTCATCGCCAACAGCTTGCCGACGCTCGACGTCGTACTCACGTCGATTCCCGAAAGTTGCTTGAGCACAACGCGGGAGCCGATGAGGTCGATCGCCTGGCTCTCGGCCACCAGCTCACCGACGCGATAGCGTCCGATCGGGCTCAGGTCTGCTGACTTCGCGAACTTCAGTAGATCGGAGTCCGAGGCGTACGCCTCCATCTTCTGGCTCAGTGCGACGCGCTCGCCGGCCAGCGTCGTACGCGCGACGTTCCAGCCGTCGTTGACCTCGCCGACCACGTTCTCGTCGGGGATGAAAACGTCGTCGAGGAACACCTCGTTGAACAACGCCGAACCCGTCATCTCACGCAGCGGGCGGACGGTGATGCCCGGTGTCGACATGTCCAGGACGAAGTACGTGATGCCCTGATGCTTCGGCTTGGTGGCGTCCGTACGGGCGATCAGCATTGCCCAGTCGGAGAACTGCGCAACCGTGGTCCAGATCTTCTGACCGGTGATCTTCCAACCGCCGTCAACCTTTTCGGCCTTCGTCGACAATGATGCGAGGTCGGAACCAGCACCGGGCTCACTGAAAAGCTGGCACCACACCAGCTCACCCTGCAGGGTCGGTACTGCCAGTTCCTGCTTCTGCTTGTCCGAACCATGCGCTACGACGGCCTGCACGGCCCAGGTGCCCATCAGGAGCTGCGGCATCGAGATACCGGCAGCCTTGATCTCCTGGGAGATGACGATCTGCTCGAGCGGAGCGGCGCTGCGCCCGTACGGCTTCGGCAGGTGAGGCTGAACCCAGCCGCCGTCGCCGAGCGCGATCAGCTGGTCGTCCTCGTCGAGCTCGACCAACTTGGCAAGCTCGGCCGCGATGCCGCCGCGGATCTCCTCTGCCTCGGGCGGCAGTTCGAGAACCGAAGCCCGGCTGACACCGTCAAGTGCCTGCTGCGCAACACGGTTGGCACGATCCTCGCGGGTACCGAGAATGCCGCGGATCGAGAGCGCGCGCCGGTAGTACAGGTGGGCGTCGTGCTCCCACGTGAATCCGATGCCGCCGTGGACCTGCACACAATCCTGCGCTACCTGTACTGCGGCGTCCGGCACGATGACTGCGGCGATATCGGCGGCAAAATCTGCCGTGTCGTCGCCCTTGTCCAATGCGCTTGCCGCATCCCACACAACGGCGCGTGCCTGCTCGAGCGCAATGCCCATCTGCGCACACTTGTGCTTGACGCCCTGGAACTGGCCGATGGGTCGCCCGAACTGCACGCGTGTCTTGGCGTACTCCGACGCAGTGGAAACACACCAGGACATGACGCCGACGTCTTCGGCACCGAGAACGACTGCGGCAATGGACCGTACCCGCGCCTCGGTGAGACCGTCGAGTATCCGTTCGGCGCTGATCTGAACATTGTCAGCTTCGATCCGCGCACTGCCGCGCAGCACGTCGATGCTGTCCTGCACGGTGATCGCGACTGCGCTGCTCTCGAGCACCGCGTAGCGGACACCCTCGGGCAACTGGATCGGGACCAGCAGCACGTCGGCATGTTCACCACCGAGCACACCGTCGAGTGCGCCCGTGATCTTGTATCCGCCGTCCGACGACTCGGCCGCCAACGGAGCACCCAAGGCGACTGCTGCCGTACGACTTCCGTCGATCAGACCGGGCAGGAACTCGGGTCCCGCCTTGGAATCGGCGCCGCCGAGAACGGCGCTTGCCAATACCGTCGGAACAAACGGGCCGGGAGAGACAGTGCGGCCCAATGCTTCCAGTGCCACCGCCAAGGTCAGCAGACCGGCGCCGTGACCACCCTGTTCTTCCGGAACCGCGAGCCCGAGAAGGTCTTGCCCGACCAAAGCCGTCCAGAACTCGGGGAACTTGTCCTCGGTCCGTGACTCCACCGCCGCGCGAACCTGCTCGGTAGTGATGGTGCGCTCGGCGAATGACCGCACCGAATCTGCGAGTGCCGTGTGCTCCTCACTCAGCCCGAGGCCGAGTTCGTATGCGTTGCGTGCCATGCGCTTACAGACGTTCTGCGAGGTCGGCGGTGGTCCAGGGACCCTCGCTCTCGATGGTGTTCACACCGTGCCAGCCGGCGAGTTCCGTGATGGCCCCACCCTGAACGGCATACACCTTGCCGGTCAGCTTGCAATCCGCTGCCGCAAGATAGGCCACCAGCGGGGAGATGTTGGACGGCGCAAACGCGTCGAACTCACCCTCGGGGACCTCGGCGGCGAACAACGCGCCCATACCGGGTGTCGCCAGCGTCAGCCGAGTACGCGCGATCGGCGCAATAGCGTTGACACGTACGCCGTATCGATCGAGCTCGTCAGCGGCCACCAGAGTCAGGGCTGCGATGCCCGCCTTGGCGGCGCCGTAGTTGCCCTGGCCCGCGTTGGGCATGAAGGTACCCGAAGCCGAAGCGGTGTTGATGACCGAAGCGTTGACGGTCTCGCCTGCCTTGCTCTGGTCCTTCCAGTACGCGGCAGCGTGGTGCAGCGTCGCCGCGTGACCCTTGAGGTGCACGGCAATGACTGCGTCCCACTGGCTCTCGTCCATACCGGCGATGAAGGCGTCACGAAGAATGCCGGCGTTGTTGACCAGTACGTCGAGTCGGCCGAACTCGCTGACGGCCTGCTTGACAAGGCCCTCGGCGCCGTCCCAGGTGGCGATGTTGTCGGTGTTGGCAACAGCCTTGCCGCCTGCAGCGACGATCTCGTCGACTACCTGCTGCGCGGGGCCGGCATCTGCACCGGAACCGTCGTTTGCTCCGCCGAGATCGTTGACCACGACGCTCGCACCCTCACGAGCGAAGAGCAGCGCATGCTCACGGCCGATGCCGCGTCCTGCTCCGGTGATGATCGCTACGCGACCGTCGAGACTTCCCATCAGTTCAGATTCCCATCAGTTCAGTTGTCGGACATGAAGACTCATTTGTCGGCGATGACCGCCAGGCCGTCCTTGATCACGAGGTCGCCGACCGCGCTGGTTTCGTACGAGTACGACGTGGCTCCGTCTGCCGAACCCGACTTGTGGAACACCGTCTCGATGTCCTGTGTCGGGAGTACGGGTTTCGCGAATCGCACTGCGAGACGGCGCAACCGCTCGGTCTCGCCGCCTGCCAGTTCGGTCAGGGCTCCCCACGACGTGAACGCCATCGTGCACAGTCCATGGTTGATGATTCCGGGGAGACCGGACATCCGAGCGATCTCCTCGTCGAGGTGAATCGGCATCGGATCGCCGGAAGCCGGTGAGTACCGGAATGTCTGGTCCTCGTCGATGTGCTGGTTCACCACCGCTGCGGGACTACCAGCGCGAAGAGCGTCGTCGAATCGGTGTTCGGGAGCCTTCTCGCCAAGTCCGGGGCCCGCGTCGACCTTGCGGAAGAAGGCCGTCATCCACTGCTCGTTGACCAATTCACCCTTGTCGGTTTTGGTTTCGACGTAGATGACGACGGTGGATCCGTTGTCCCGGCCCTCGAATCCGATGGGCTTGGCACGAGCGACAAGGTGGTCACCGGGGTAGATCGGACGGTGGAACAGGAAGTCCTGCTCACCGTGAACGAGCTTCATCAGCAGTTCGACCGGCGCCACCGACAGCGCAGCGGGTGCCATCGACATGAAGACGGGTACCACCGCGAAGACCGGTGGAGCGATCTCGCCCTTCAGGTGTCGCTCGATGGGATCGTTGGTGGCAGCGGCATATTCAGCGATGCGCTCGGCTGTCACCTCGAAGTGCTCCGGATCGGTCCATACGTCCAGCCCGGACGTATCGAATTCGACCGCGTTGGTCTTCGGTGTCGTCATTGAGCCGTTACCCGACCAGCTCGGCGAACTTGGCCAGCGAGGCCTCGAGGTCAGCCTTGGCGTTCTTGGCTACTGCCTTGCCGATCGGCCCGACGATCATGGTGCCCTTGAAGCTGGCGTCGACGGTTGCCTTCGAACCGGCACCGTCGGCCTCGACCGAGAGAACGAATTCGACGGTGACGCCGGCCATTCCGGTACCGGCAATCTTGACCATCTTCGGAACCTCGACCTCTTCGACGGTCCACTCGATCTTGTTTGCCATACCCATCACGGAGACGACCTCGGTGAACTTGGCGCCCAACGCAACCTGGGTGGGGAGTTCACTCTTCCAGCCCTGGTGAATGGTGAGCCACTCTTCCCAGCGAGACAGGTCGGAGAGCGCATCCCAGGTCTTCTCGGGGGATGCGGGCAGTACAGCGGAGACGGAAACGGAAGCCATGATGAAACTCCTAGTGGGTAGCTAGCGGGTTGTGGGTGTGATTCAGCGTGCGTAGGGCTTGTATGCGGTCACGACAACTGCGCCGCCGAGTCCGATGTTGTGCTGGAGAGCGACCTTCGCACCGTCGACCTGACGCTTGTCGGCGGTTCCGCGGAGCTGCCAGGTGAGTTCGGCGCACTGGGCAAGGCCGGTTGCGCCGAGGGGGTGCCCCTTGGAGATGAGGCCGCCGGACGGGTTGACCACCCAGCGTCCGCCGTAGGTGGTGTCGTCGGCGTCGACGAGCTTGCCGCCGTCACCTTCGGCGCACAGTCCGAGTGCCTCGTAGGTCAGCAACTCGTTGGTGGAGAAGCAGTCGTGGAGTTCGATGACGTCGACGTCATCGGCGGTGATCCCGGCCTGCGCGTATACCTTCTCAGCGGCCTTACGAGTCATGTCGGCGCCGACGAGGCTGATGGCGCTCTTGTCCTCGAAGGTGCTGTTCATGTCGGTGACCATGGCCTGCCCGACGATCTCGATCGCCTGAGCGGCAAGCCCGTGCTTCTCGACGAATGCTTCACTGGCGATGATCGCCGCGCCGGATCCGTCCGAGGTAGGCGAGCACTGGAGCTTGGTGAGCGGCCCGTGGATCTGGCGTGCTTCGAGGATCTGCTCGAGGGTGTACTCGTCCTGGAACTGCGCGTACGGGTTGTTCAGTGAGTGCTTGTGGTTCTTGACGGCGATCTTCGCGAACTGCTCTGCAGTGGTTCCGAAGCGTTCCATGTGCTCGACGCCGGCCGCGCCGAACATGTACGGAGCGGGCGGCATCGCGAACTCCTGCAGCTCGGCGAGAGCGAGGAGGTGCCGCATGAGTGGCTGTTCGCGGTCGTCGTAGGTGGATCCGAGGGACCCGGACTGCATCTTCTCGAAGCCCAGCGCCAGTGCGCAGTCGGCCTGACCACTCTTGACTGCCTGCGTGGCGAGGTAGAGCGCGGTCGATCCCGTCGAACAGTTGTTGTTGACGTTGACGATGGGGATGCCCGTCAGACCCAGCTCGTAGACAGCCCGCTGACCTGCGGTGGACTCGCCGTAGACGTAGCCGACGTATGCCTGCTCGACCTCGGTGTAGTCGATACCCGCGTCTTCGAGCGCCTTGGTACCCGACTCGCGTGCCATGTCGGGGTAGTCCCACTCGCGGGCTCCCGGCTTCTCGAACTTCGTCATGCCGACGCCGACGACAAAAACCCTGTTACTCATTGCCACTCCTGAAGAGAACGGTATCTGTGTGTGACACGCTGTCCCACCAAAGTATGTGAGACATCTTGTCCAGTCAATGGCGGGGTGAGTATCGTTCGATTTATGACAAAAACAGCCGAGTCGGCGCAGCCCGACGGGCGCAGCACTCGCTGGAACGATCACAAGGAGCAGCGCAAAGCGCGGATCCTCGACGCAGCACTCGATGCAGTCAACGAAGGTGGCGCCGACGTCGGCGTCCAGCAGATCGCCGAGCGCGCCGACGTCCCCCGTTCCGTTGTCTACCGGATCTTCAAGGATCGAGCCGACCTCGACGAGCAGCTGCGAGTTCGCATCCTCGAGATGATGATGACCGACCTGACACCCACCCTCACGCCGCAGGGTACGGTCGGCGAGGCTATCTCACGGGCAGTCGAGACCTACCTCCAGTGGATTGTGAAATACCCACGACTGCACCACTTTTTAGGCAAGGGCTCGCCGAGCACGCGGGCCACCGGTTCGAAAGTGGTGACCGGAACCAAGACGGCCATCGCCGTGCAATTGGGGAACCTGTTGGGTGCGATCCTCGCCAGCCGCGGCAAATCGTCGAAGATGGCGGAGCCCTTGGCTTTCGGCGTTATCGGATTGGTCGACGTCAGCGTCAACCGTTGGCTCAGCCAGCCGGGTTCCGATGTGACCAGTGCGGAATTGGCCGAGTTCCTCGGGCGCTCCATCTGGCAGGTTCTGGACGGTAATCTTCGGAGCATCGGCGTCGACATAACTCTGTCGACTCCGATCGCCGACCTGTGACAGTTGCCGAACTACCCTGGGCACTCGACGGACGTGGACTTCAACTGATCCGGGTTCCATCACTCGCCCTACACGCACTGGGTGAAGACAACGCCACTCTCGCAATGGAACTCGAACCCAACCTCCTGACCCCGTATCTCCTCGGCGAAGAATGCCAGGGCTTGTGGCGCTACCGGAGCACGCAGATAACCGGGAACCCACTCGACAGCGCGTGGATCACCCGCATCGCCGTCGATGCCCGCACCTCGAAGCCGGTGGGGCTGGCCGGATTCCACGGTCGCCCCGACGCGCGCGGGATGGTGGAGATCGGATATCGCATCGACCCGGCATTCCGGCGCCATGGCTACGCACGAACTGCCCTCGAGATACTTCTCGACGTCGCGAGTCGCCAATCCGAAGTGCACATCGTTCGAGCGACCATCAGCCCGGACAACATCGCATCGCGAAATCTGATCAGCCAGTACGGTTTCAGCGAAGTCGGTGAGCAGTGGGACGAAGAAGACGGTCTGGAGACCATCTTCGAAGTCAGCGCCTCTCGATCGGCTTCGGCCGCCAACGGTTGATCACACCGAAGACCGACAAGGCAAGAATGTCGGGAGTCAACCGCACCGCAACATCACGCACTGCCGCCAACGGGCGACTCGCCGGCATCACCACGGTCGACATGTGTCGCGAAATCAATTGAACAACTTGAACTTTGCGCCGCCGAGCCTTCGTGTAGCCTGCAAGGTCGTGCACATAAGCGGCGAGAGTAACGGCGTCCTCGATGGCCAAAGCCGCACCTAGCCCGAGGTGTGGGCGCATGGCATGAGCGGCGTCGCCGATCAACGCAACTTTGCCGCGTGTCAACAACTTCGGGGTCCGAATCTCGAGTAACTCGTTCACAATGATGCGAGCTGGGTCAGCGTTCGCGACCAGTTGCGACACCGGTTCGGGCCAGTCAGCAAAATGCTCGAGGCTCTCGACGCCGCGTCGCGCACCCGCGAAGGCATAGGTGCGGTTGTCCGCCAACGGAAGAATCCCGAACTCACCTCGAATCCCCCACACCTGTCCGACAAAATCCGACGGTGGACCATCGATGATCCAGCGCCAAGCGGACACGCCGGTCCGTTCCACGGTTCCCTCGTCGGGCCAGATCTGCTGTCGCACAACACTGTGCACACCGTCCGCGGCAACGACAAGGTCGTATCGAGCGGTATCACCATCGGTGACGATCTCGCCGCGGCCATGATCTCCGCAGCCCACGCCCGTCACCCTGGTTCCGGTGCGTAGGCACTCGGCGGGGATTGCGCGAACCAATACCTCGATCAGATCGGCACGGTGGATTGTCACCAGATCGCGGCCGCCGGCGAGATCACCAATTCTGCGCGTCACCAGATTTTGACCGCGCAGATTCCTGATCGCGCCCGAACTGTACGGAAGCGACTTCGCCCTGATCTGGGGGCCTACACCGATTTCGTCCAGTGCTGCCAGCGCGTTGGGAAACAACACGACGGCGGCGCCCACCTCCGTGAACTCGGATGCACGCTCGTACACGGTGACATCCCAGCCTGCTTTGCGGAGCGCGATGGCAGCCGTCAGCCCACCAATTCCCCCGCCGACGATTCCCGCGCACTGTCCTTCCGGCACAGGTCAGATCCTCTCCGGAACCGTGACAGCCGTCAACCCGCTGGTTTTATCGGTCCAGTGAATGGCACGATCCACGAGCATCACCGGCGTCCACAACCTGTAGGTCTTCACCTGATGGTGATGACGACACAGGCATTGGAGGTTGCTCGCAATGGTCCACCCACCGCGTCTCGGATCGGAAGGATCGAATTCGGTGATGTGGTCGAGTTGGCACCTGCTCGCGGGCACCGAACAACCAGGGAACCGGCAGTGACCGTCGACGGCCCGTACAAGCGCGGCCAGTGCCGCTCCCGGAGCATAGGTCAGCGCGCCGGGAGGTGGATCGGGCTGGGCGCCATGCCCATCCGATCTTCGAACTATGTCCGGGGCCCGCGCGACCAACCGTTGCATCGCCCGAATCCGATCTCCGCAGCCTTTCGGTTCGCGACTCAGGCGATCACGTCGGGTGACAAGCGGCAGGACAGTCGGAGCATGTTGCCGACGCGGTCGATTCCCGGCGGCCTGAGAGCGTAAGTCGACAAACAGTGCCTGCCAAGTGGAATCGGCGGCAAGCTCGCGAGCAAAGTCGGGATCGATTGGCCCGTACCCGTCGATACTCGCGGGATCTGACGTCAACCCGAGGAGCGTCGGCAGATCGCACACGATGTGCAGCAACGGCTTCCGACGCGAGGGCGCAGTTGATCGACTTGCTGGGGATACTGCCTCGCACGTTTCGCTGCCACACTGGCAAGTCAGCCCGTTCTCACCGTGCAGGAGAGCAACCAGCGCGTCGGCCCGGCGCGTCGAGGCATTTCGTGGATCGTGGTTGCAGACGCTTCCGGCGGCCTCGTTGATCAGGCCAAGCGCTTCGACAGCCTCGTTCGCGCTGAGTGTTGCCTGCAACTGGGCGAGTCCGTGACGGTCTGCACGCGTGCGAACATCGCGGTGTTCCAGCATTTTCCGGCGACGTTCGGCGGCAGCGTCCGGATCGTAGGCAAAGAGCTGACGTTCGATGTCGCGCTCGAGTTGCCCGGGCGGAAGACGGTGCGCCGAGGCAAGTACCCGGCGCTCGAGTGCTGCGATCGCCTCGGGGTCGACCCCGGTGAGTCCGTCGACAATCTTGCGCACGCGCGCATAGTCCAGCTCGCCGGCAGCAAATGCAGCCTTGGTGAGCGGAAGGAACTCGCGCAAGGCGTCACCGATCTCGATGTGAACTTCGGCTGTGCGCCGCGAACACGTGAGCATGACCGCGATCTCGTTGCACGCGATCCGCCACGCCTTGTCGACATCACCGGACACGTCGAGTTCCGCATTGAATCTCGACTCCGACAACATGGATGCACCGAGCACCTTCTGTGCGGCCAGCATGTTCTCGCTCTGCGCCGTTGCAAAGAGCATGTCCGGCAGCACGAGTGGATCGGCGACAGGACGGCCGTCATCTACGACTGCCCCCACACCGCCCGTCGATCCATTATCGAACATACATTCGACACTAGACCTGCCCACCGACAAGAAAGCTAGAGTGCCGGTTTGTATCCCTTACCCTGCATCCAGGCGAGCACATCCAGCACCCGGATCGCCGGAATGGCATCGTCCAGTCCGGCCCGAACTCGCAAGTCGAGCAATCGCACGTGTAATTCTCCGTCGTGCAAGGCCTCTCGTACCGGTTCCAGATGGGCAGCCTTCGTTCCCAACTCCCGCCCGATGACGTCGTCGTAGATCGGGTAGAGCCGCGGACGCTTGCGTGCGATCAGTTTGGACGCCATGGTTCGCCCGACGCCGTGAATCTCTCGAAGCGCCGTCTCCAACCGCCACACCGGAGATTCCGGAGTGAAGGGATCGGGTTCGTTCGACAGATCGCGATCGGGGCCCACGTCGGCCAGGAGTCGGTTCAGTTCGGCATTGTTCTCCCCGAGTAGGAAGAAGGCCCCTTGCGCCGGAACCTGAACCGACAGAAGCGTCACCGCAACAAGATCTTCCGCGGTAAAGATGTTCGCATCACGATCGCGGTTGCCACTGGGATCCCAGGAATCCCACAGCGCACCGGTACGGAGATAGCCCGTCTTTCGGAGCGGCCTCGTGAAGTATTCCTGCAGCACGTCGACCGCGCCGGCATCGTCCCCGTCTCGCAGCACACGCGGGAGGCGGATGGGCAACTGATCAACCATGGTCGAGCGACCTTTCCAGTACGTATTTGGCGAATCCGGAGTTGTGATACTGCCGAAATGGGCCCTTGCCCTTGGCAACAAGATGCTCCGCGAGCGGACGAACCGTCGTCATGTCGACGGGCAGTTGAGCAAACTGTTCCAACGCATCCGAGTCCTCGAGACTGCAGTCGATCACGGTCCCGTCGCCGTCGGCGGACGCCAACTCGGTGCGTCTGATGGCGACCAGATCGTGCTTGTCATCGAGTTCTTCGATGCTGCAGCCGGTTCGCGATTCCAGTGCCGAACTGGATACGTACACGGACATGACGTGCTCGATCGGCTTACCGCCGACCAGATGGCACTCGACGCTCAGAATCTCCATCGGACCGATGTTGAGTGTGAACAAGCGATGGCGCTCCGCCGATCGATTTGTCGACGGCAGGCAACTGATCGTCCACTGTTCGATCTCGACGGCGGCCGGAGCGTCGAACGCGTAGGAGAGAACCTCGGCAATCAGCTCGGCAAGATCTTCGAAGAGCGGGTCGCGCTGCAACCGCTCGAAATTCTCGACAGAAGCGGCGGGACGCACAGGCGCCTTGCTCACGCAGGTCCCCTCTCGTCCGGTGCTTTGCTCTCAGACCTCGCGTCCAAGGTACCCAGCCCTACGCGGGTCTCGCGCGTTCGCCCTCACATACACCCTCGCGTTATGGTTCTCGACACGCACCACCGCCTTACCGATCGCTAACTCGAGGAGCACACGAAGTGGAAATCAAGGGAACCGCAGCACTGGTCACCGGAGCGGCATCAGGCCTCGGCGCCGCAACAGCCAAGCGCCTCGCCGACGCCGGTGCTACCGTCTTCGGCCTGGATCTGCCCGCGTCGATCGAGCGCGCAGGCGACAACGTCCCCGCCGGCGTCACTCTCATCCCCACCGACGTGACCAGCGGCGAAGAGGTCGAGGCAGCGATCAACCAGATCGTCGAGTCGGGCTCCCCGCTGCGCATCGTCGTCAACTGTGCCGGTGTCGGCTGGGCGGGACGCATCCTGTCCAAGAAGGGTCCGCACGACCTCGAGCTGTTCCGCACGGTCATCACCGTCAACCTGCTCGGCACCTTCAACGTCATGCGCCTGGCCGCCGACGCCATCTCCAAGACCGAGGCCGTCGACGAGTCCGGCCAGCGTGGCGTCGTCATCAACACCGCTTCCGTTGCTGCCTTCGAAGGACAGATCGGCCAGATCGCGTACTCCGCTTCCAAGGGCGGCGTGCACGGCATGACTGTTCCGGCTGCCCGTGACCTCGCGCAGTTCGGCATCCGCGTCAACACCATCGCCCCCGGCATCATCGACACCCCGATGCTCGCAGGCGTCACCGACGAGTACCGCAAGGGCCTCGAGGCCGGCGTTCCGTTCCCGTCCCGCCTGGGCCAGCCGTCCGAGTACGCGCAGCTCGCGCAGATGATCGTCGAGCACGACTACCTCAACGGCGAGACCATCCGCATGGACGGCGCTCTCCGCATGGCGCCGCGCTAACTTCCCTGCTGTGCGCCTTTATTAACCGCCCGCGGTTAATAAAGGCGCACGGTTGTCAGAACGAATGAAAATACCCACCGCTGGATTGGGCAGTTGCGCTGAGGTACTCGGCCACTTCCGTCGCCGGCATCGGTCGGCTGACGTAGTAACCCTGAACCAATTCGCAACCCGCGGTGAGCAAGAGCCTCAGCTGGTCGGCCGTCTCCACGCCTTCCGCCAATGACTGCATACCGAGCGCCTTCGCCACCTCGACCACCGAAGTGACAACTGCCGAATCACCCTCGCTCAGTTCGGTGATGAACGACCGGTCGATCTTGAGAATGTCCAACGGCAGTTTCTTCAAACTCTCGAAAGACGAATAGCCAGTTCCGAAGTCGTCCAGGGCAATCGCAATTCCGGTGGCACGCAGGCGATCCAGCTCGGCGACGGCAAGCTCCTCTACCGCTCCCGTCTCTGTGATTTCCAGCTGAAGCCGTTTGCTGGACAGACCGGATGCCTCCAGCGCATCGTTGACTGCTGATCCGAAGCCGGACGACATCAGTTGCACCGGAGAGACGTTCACCGTCACATAGGTGTCATCGGGCCAGGTCGTCGCTTCGGCGCAGGCCATGTGTAAAACCTGAAGCCCCAGCGGGACAATCAAACCCGTCTCTTCCGCGACATCGATGAAAATGCGCGGCGCAAGCACTCCCCGCACCGGATGGTTCCAGCGCAGCAGTGCCTCGAAACCCTCGACGCGGCCGGTGTCCGCACGAACCTGCGGTTGGTAGTACAGCTCGAACTGCCGAGACTCGATCGCGAGCCCAAGCTCTTGCAGGGCCGATGCTCGTTCCCTGGCCCGCGCGCGCAGCACCGGCGAGTATCTTCCGACCCGGTTCTTGCCGGCGGATTTTGCGGCATACAGCGCCAGGTCGGCGGACATGACAAGCGTGTCCGCGTCTTCGGAATCTGCCGGTGAGCTGGCATAACCGATCGATGCACGAACCTCGATGCGATTCCCCCGCACGAAAAACGGCTCACGCAGTGCGCCCAGATAGCGAGCAAACACCTCGCCGCCGTCCCCTGTTCCCCGCAGGACGACGCCGAATTCGTCGCCCCCGATTCGCGCACACATGGCGCCACTGACCACTCGATTGAGCCGTGCAGCAACGGAAATCAGCAATTTGTCGCCGACGGGGTGTCCTAACGTGTCGTTCACCGACTTGAAATTGTCCAGGTCGAGGATGCCGACAAGAACCTGCTCGCCGGTCCGGACAGCGCCGAGCGCGTCGGACAGCTCCGTGCCGAACGTCCGGCGATTCGGGAGCCCGGTCAGTCCGTCGGTTGCAGCAAGCCAAAGGATTCGCCGCTCGTAGTTGTACTTCTCGGTGACGTCCGAGCCCACGCCTCGCCAACCCACGAACTCCATGGCCTCGGAAAGCCTGGGATGACCCGACAGAGACCACCATCGGTCGACGCCGCCGACACGAACGGGAATGACGACCTCTCGAAACGGCATGAGGCGGTCGAGGTGATCTCCGATGACGTGGACCGCGGCTCGACCACTCTTCGTCGAACCGACGTCGAGCCGATCCAACAATCCGCGCAGCGACAGGGTTCGCAGGTCGGAGACGGAGACTCCCGAGATCTGCGACAGCCGAGCGGAGGTGTGCGACAACGTCCCGGTGGTGTCGACTTCCCACAGCCAGTCGCGTGACCCGCCCTCGAAATCGTCGAGAAGCAAACTGACCGTCTGGCGCTCGGCAGCAGCCTCGAACTCGGCAAGACAACGACTTCGGAACGACGCCCACAGATAGACAACGCCGACGCACAGAATACTGATGTAGACAACGAGTTGAAACGAAAGGACGAAGTACTCGGCCGTCGCCCCGGCAAGCATGACGAATAACAATCCCAGGCCGTGCACCAGAATCCAGGCCAAACCCAGCGACCGAACAGTCGACAGCGCAACTGCACCGGCACCCACCACGCCGGCGATGGTCGCGATCAGAACCAGCTTTCGTGAACCGTCTATCACCGGAAGCATCTCGGCCGCGAGGATCGTGTACAAAACACCCAGCAGTACCACTTCGAGCATGAGCGCCCAGTAGTCGTACCGGGTCGTGTGCTTGGGCGAATACCTCTCTCCCTGAATGGCCCTCGGCAGCCACACACGCACCGAATTGAGGATGACTGCGAGCGCTGCCGCTCCCCAGATCAGGCGGAACTCTTCGTGTGCCGGCGGCACGACATAGGCCAACAAAGCGCACGCACTGAAGAAATTCGCGACGTTGGCCAGCGGAGCTACCGTTGTCACTTGACGGACCTGGCGTGCGAAGAGGTCGCGCCGCTCGACGTCAGACAGTTCGGCGTCGCTCCCACTCGAAGTCAGCCTGCTCAGCATGCAACACCCTCCATCGTGGAGCCGACCAGATGAAGGTAGCGCGGATGCGGGCTCGGGACACACGATGACGAGAAACTACGAATTGAAACACACTGTTAAATAGGATGTTTCAGACAATAGCGACAGAACGGATCGGCGCTACAACTCGGAAGCCAGCGGAATTTCCTTCTCCGCGCGGTCCGTCATCCACTCACGCAGAACCTTGGTGGCAATGACGTCGTCCTCGTTGTATTGCAGGATGCGTGTCCGCTGCGTCTCGTCCGGCTCACCGTCGTAGCCGACCGCCTCGCGGTACCACGCCATCGACGCTTCACCACCGGCTTCGGCGTCACGCCAGTTGAACCCGGCGACGGGGGCAATCTTCTTGAGTCCCTTGCCGTTCGGGCAGATGAACTGATCACTCACCGCTTGATAGATGTCGACCCACTGCGGACTGTCGATGAACTCGCGGATCTCGTCCTTGCTCGGAATCCCGGGCTCACCGGCAAACCTGCGCGCCGAGTCCAACAACCACTTGTCCTCGGCCGAACGCGAATAGCAGTACGCGGCAAAGGTTTTACCCGAAGCAGCGGCTGCGGCACGCTCCGCCATCAGCCAGCCCCAGAACTCCGCGAACGACCGCGCCTCGTCACGCGTCGGCAGCGGATCCCACGTCGCAAATCCTCGATACATCGAGAAGCCACCGACATTGAGCAGCGTTCCCCACAGGTAGGCCCCGTGCTCCTGATAGCTCTCCATGTCGACGTCGATCTCGATGTCCGCCCGAGTCACCGAGATCTTCTCGAACCGCCGGACCAACGGAGCATCTGCCAACCACGCCTTGGCGATCACTACTGCGTCGTCGAAATTTCCGTGCGGCCAATCTTCGAGCGGCTCGCCGTCCCAGGCGGCCAGCTGATCGATCGTGTTGCAGCCGACGTCGCGCAGAAGCTCGGCCCGCGATCCGACAGCGACGAGGCTGACGTCGCGGTTGCGGACCAACTCCTGCTTGCATTCGGTCCACCACGGGCACGACTTGCACTCGCTCACCTGTGAAGGAGACGTCAGCACCTCACCGCGGGCAACAGCGATACGGTCGGCGAAACGCTCGTCGTAGTCGTCGAGAATCGCACTGAGGTCGTGGACGAGGACGCAGTCTCCGTTGTATCCGATCGCGCCTGCCGTGAGCGACGGGCTCGCCAGCCCACGACGCTCGAGCATCCGATAGACCTGCGCGACGCGCATCTGATCGCGGACCTGACTGCGGACCTTGCGCTTGGGATCGACCGCGGGCTCCCATTCGAAGAGCCCCGAGGTGATCGCGCCCTGGCCGGGATCGGTCACCTTGTGATTGACGACAATGACGGGGATGTACCCGCCGCCCTCGTCGTCACGGATGAGCATTTCGCAGCGGCCCTTGCGTCCGGTGTCGCGCTCGACCGGCAAGACCGCGCCCCAGATCCGGTCCGCGCCGGCCTCACAGGCAGCAAGAGTGTCGCGAGCCTGAGCCGACGCCGATTGATCAGGGTTGATCTTCACCCAACGCTCGGGAGCAGCGCCGATCACGAGTTCGGCGATCTCCGCGCGCTTCGCGATCGCGGCATCCTGGCGCTGCTTGACGCCGGTGTCGACGGGTTCCGAAGCCGATTTCCCGGGAAACAACCCGTCCAGACGCACCCGATGACGGCATCGGGTCAACGCCCCCGAATCGATGATCGGGAGCTGGGGCGCGGGGTTGTTAACGGAACACACGATGACGAAGATTATGTGCTCCCCTAGGCTGAAGCCGAAGCGCAGGTACCTGGCAACACACAAACACCTGGAAACGGGGTCCTTTTCGATGGGGTTGTTCAAGAAGCGAAAGTCTCGTGCCACCCGCAAGGCGGAGGCAAAGGCTCTCAAGCACAAGGCTGAGGTCGAGGCGAAGCTCAACGCCAAGAGCCAGCGTAAGCGCGACAAGGTCGAGACCAAGTCGCTCAAGAAGCTGGAGAAAGCCGAGATCGAGTCACAGCACAAGATCGAAAAGGCGCAGATCGCGACCCTGAAGGCGCAGGAGAAAGCCGCTGCGAATCAGGGCCTGACTGTCGCCAAGGTGCGTAAGTACCTTGGTGTGGCACGTCTGCTTGCCCCCGTTCTCCTGCCGATCGCCTACCGCGCTGCCACGGCTGTGCGCGCCCAGCTCGACACCACGCGCGCGCAGAAGATGGGCATCGCCGTCGACCAGCTCGGTGACTACACCGGTCACGGCGCGAAGTTGAGCGCTCGTATCGCCGGCGCCGAGAGCTCGGTCACCGAGATCCTCAGCCGCAAGCCCGACGATGCGGAGACGCAGCGTTTTGCCGCCGCCATCCGTGAGCGCCTCGGCGATCTCAGCACGGCAGTTCGCGCTGCCGAGCAGATGCCGCAGGCTCGCCGTAAGGCAGCTCACCAGGCCATTTCTACCGAACTCGACGGCGTCGAAGCAGATCTGCTCGCACGTCTCGGCGTGCGCTAGACCTGAGAACGCCAGTGAGAGCAGCCGAGCAGACCGCGACCCTCCGGGGGATATCTGTCGGTTCCGCTTCGGCTGCTCTCGCTGTCGCTGCGCACGGAATCGGTGGAGGTGAGCTGCCACAGTCGTCTTCGCTGACCCTGCTGCTCGCAGTCTGCGCAACCGTCGGCGCCGTGACGGCCACCCTTCCCGCCCTCTCCCGGGGGCCCGGTGCCCTGATCGTGGCTCTTGGCCTGGGTCAGCTTGCCGCCCACACCACCATGACGCTCTCCGAGCACGCTCATTCGCCCGCTCCGGGATTGGTGATGCTCGGTGCTCACGCCGGTGCCACCGTCGCCTGTGCGGTGGCGGTCCTGGCCGCCGAGCGCCTCTACCGCGTTGTCACCCACGCTCTCCACGTCGTCCTGGCGTCCCTGGCTCCCGCCGCCGTCACTTCCCGCGGCCACACCGTCTCGACCGGAATCCATCACGGACCCGTCGACGCCCTTCTTCGCGCCAGCATCTCGCGGCGCGGTCCTCCTGCCCTGGTCTGAAGATTCGTAGAACTCCCCACCCCTTCACCAGACCAAGAGGACACTTCCCGACATGAAGAACACCCTGATTTCGCGTGCGGTTGTCACGACCGTCGCTACCGGCAGCGCTGTGCTGCTGGCCGCCGGAATTGCTTCAGCACACGTCAGCGTCGTCGCACCAGGAGCTACGCAGGGCGGATACTCCGTTCTCACGTTCCGCGTGCCCACCGAATCCGACACCGCTTCGACCACCAAGCTGACGGTGGCCCTCCCCGACCTCAAGTCGGCACGCACCGAACCGATGCCCGGTTGGACCGCCGTCGTCGAGAAGGACCCCACCTCACTGGTCGCGAAGTCCGTGACGTGGACGGCCGACCCCGGCGTCGGAATCGCCCCCGGCCAGTTCCAGCAGTTCGTTCTTTCCGCCGGCCCGCTGCCGGAGCAGGAAGAGGTCGAGTTCAAGGCCGTCCAGACGTACAGCGACGGCAACGTCGTCAACTGGGATCAGGAAGAACTTGCCGACGGCAGCGAGCCGGACAAGCCCGCGCCGACGCTGACTCTCGCCGCATCCACCGGCGATGCTCACGGAGCGCCTGCTGCCGATAACACTGCCGAGACGTCCGCTGCATCCGAATCTTCTTCGTCAGACAACACCGCGCGCTGGCTCGGCGGCGTCGGCCTGGTGCTCGGCGCCTTGGGCGCTGCACTCGGCCTCGGCGCACTGGTCAGGAGCAAGCGCTGATGAGTACCCGGATCAAGGTCATCGCCGTCGGCATGCTCGCGATGCTGGCCACGATGCTCGGAATGGGCACGGCCAGTGCGCACTCCGCGGTTGTCGGCTCCAACCCGGAAAACGGCGCGTCCATTCAGGTTGCGCCTGACAAGGTTTCGGTCACGTTCAACGAGGCTCTGCAGGCACAGTTCGCGGCGCTGACGGTCACCGGCCCGGACGGCAACCTCTGGACCAAGAGCGATCCGTCCGTCGAAGGACCCACTGTCAGTGCAGACCTCGGCGATCTCGGGCCGACCGGCGTCTACACCATCGCGTACCGAGTCACTTCCGCCGACGGCCACCCTGTCAACGGAACCCTGACCTTCACCCTCACCGAGGCGGGGTCAGGCACTCCCGGCGCTGCCGCTGCGTCGAGTACGGGTGAGTCGGAGTCCGGCAGCATGCCGGTGTGGATCTTCATCGTCGCCGGCGTCGTCGTGTTCGGCGGTGCGCTGTTCTTCGTGCTGCGTAAGCCGAAGTCGAGCTGATCGCGTGACGGGTACGGCAAACAGGTGGTGGTTGCTGTTTGCCGTACCCACAGCTCTGCTGGGAGTCCTCATCGCCTGGGGCCTCGCGAGCCCGTCGGGACCCGAATCATCTAGCACTGTCCGCGTTCTCGCGATCGGATGCGGCTCGTTGACGCTCGGCATCGCGACGCTTGCCTGGATGGGCCGCAGTGAACGCCGCCCGGCAACAACCCCCGCCGTCATGTGGACTCAGCTCACCGCGGCGGCAGCGGTTTGGCTAGTCGCCGAGATCACGCTCCTCGTGCTCAATGCCGCAGCGGCAGACGGCGCCCCGGTCACCTCACTGACCATCGGGCACTTCGGCGCATTCGTCTCCGAGGTGAACGTCGGCCGCGTCGGTGTCGCGATCATCGCGTGCGCGTTTGCCGTGGTCTGTTACGGCATCTACGGGTTCACCAATCCCGAGGCGGTGCCCGTCGCACCGGCATTGGTCGTCTCCGCGTTGGCACTCGCTGCCCGCCCGATCACCGGGCACATGGCGCAGCAGAGCTTCGGATCGATCCTCGACGCCGTTCACGTCCTCGCTGCGGCCTTGTGGTTCGGCGTGCTGGCCGCACTCGCGCTTGCCGTACCGTCGCGCGGTGCCTGGGCGATCTGGTTGCCCAGGTACTCCGCCCTCGCCTGGCGATGTGTCCTCGCGTTGGTCGTCACCGGTATCGTCAACGCCGTCGTGCGACTCGACTCGCTCTCCGCCTTCTACGACACCGCTTACGGCCGGGTGATCCTCGCCAAGATCGTGGCGATCGCAATGCTCGTCGCACTGGGATGGTGGTGGCGCCGGACATGGGTGGTCGCAAGTGCTGCACACCGCATGAGTTCGGACGGATCTCTGCGCCGCGCCATCGGTGAAGTTGTCTTCATGGCCATCGCATTCGGGCTCGCCGCGGCCCTTGCGACAACTGCGTAAGACGTGCCTCAGCACAAGATTTCGTGACCCGCACATTTAACGTTTCACGTCGAGATTTAACCTCTACGTGAGTTTATTTTCCCAGCTTGCGGCGGTTTCCGGCCACCCTTAGCGTTGCTCGCATGACGGAGGCCCAACGCTCGTTTCTCGTCTGCGCTTCGCAGCGCAGTGGCAGTACTTTGCTGGTCGAATCCCTGCGAGCAACAGGGGTCGCGGGTGAGCCGGAAGAGTTCTTCCAGTACCTCCCCGAGACCTCGCGTTCGCCGCAACCGAGGCAGTGGTTCGAAGACGTCACGGACGAGTCCGTCTTGGGTCTGCTCGCCCCGTTCCACCCGGGAACGCCGGACACTCGCACCTCCGAGCAGTGGCGCACACAACTTCTCGAACTCGGCCGAACACCCAACGGAGTCTGGGGCGGCAAGCTGATGTGGAATCAGACACCGCTCCTGCTCGATCGCGCAGCCGGATTGCCGTGGCGCAGTGGGACGGATCTACGTTCTGCACTCCACGACACCCTCGACCACGACCTGCAGTTCATCCACGTCTATCGAGAAGATGTTGTCGCTCAGGCTGTATCGATGTGGCGAGCCGTGCAGACGCAGGTCTGGCGCGACGACGCGACCCCACCGAATCTCTCGGACGGTGCGCAGTACAACGCGCTCGGAATCGCACACCTGGTGACGATTCTCGGTGAGCAGGAACGACAGTGGAAGCGCTGGTTCGAGGAAGAGGACATCTCCCCCATCGAGATCGGGTTCCGCGATCTCACCGAAGACCCGCAGTCCGTGGTCGCAAAAACCCTCATTTCCCTCGGTCTCGACGGACAACTGGCCCCACCACCGCCGCTGCGTCGTCAGAGCGACGGACGCTCCCGCGAATGGGTGCAGCGCTACCGCATCGACGCCGAACAGAACGGATACCCCGTCACATGAGCACCGTCACCGATGTCGTCGACGAACTCCGAGTTCTCGAATCCGAAGCGGTTCACATCATTCGAGAGGTGGTGGCAGAACTCGAAAGACCGGTACTGCTCTTCTCGGCCGGCAAGGACTCGATAGTCCTGCTTCGACTCGCCGAAAAGGCGTTTCGACCCTCCCCACTCCCTTTCCCGGTCCTGCACGTCGACACCGGTCACAATTTCGAGGAAGTCATCGAATTTCGCGACCGCCGAATCAAGGAGGGCGGGCACACACTTCTGGTTGCTTCCGTTCAGGATTCGATCGACCAGGGTCGAGTGCAGGAGTCGACCGAGACCAGCGGATCGCGAAACCGCCTGCAGACCAGAACTCTGCTCGACGCTCTCGAAGGCGGGCGATTCGACGCCGCATTCGGCGGCGCCCGCCGGGACGAGGAACGCGCGCGAGCCAAGGAACGGGTCCTGAGCTTCCGTGACGAGTTCGGCCAGTGGGACCCTCGGGCGCAACGGGCCGAACCGTGGTCGCTCTACAACGGTCGGATCAGACGCGGAGAGTCCGTTCGTGTCTTCCCGCTGAGCAACTGGACAGAACTCGACATCTGGCGCTACATAGCCCAGGAGGAACTGGAACTGCCGCCCATCTATTTCGCGCACGAACGGCGGGTATTCGAGCGCGACGGAATGCTCCTCGCTGCTTCGGAATTCAGCACCGACGCCGAGAACGCCGCGGCAACGACCGAGTGGGTGCGATATCGAACCGTCGGCGATCTGACCATCACCGGCGCCGTTCGATCGCACGCCACCACCATCGACGACGTCGTCACCGAGATCTCGGCCGCGACGGTTTCCGAACGAGGCGAGACTCGCGCAGACGACCGAACCTCGGTCGCCGCGATGGAAGACCGAAAGCGTGAGGGCTACTTCTGATGACCACCACCATCACTCGCCAACTCCTGCGGCTGGCCACGGCGGGTAGCGTCGACGACGGCAAGAGCACGCTGATCGGCCGACTGTTGCACGACACCGACAGTCTGCCTACCGATCACCTCGATTCCGTGACCGACGAGCACGGTGTCGCCGACCTGGCTGCACTCTCCGACGGATTGCGCGCCGAGCGTGAACAGGGCATCACGATCGACGTCGCGTACCGATTCTTCTCCACTCCGACCAGAAGTTACGTACTCGCCGACACCCCGGGACACGAGCGCTACACGCGCAACATGTTCACCGGCGCGTCCAACGCCCACGTAGCGGTCCTGCTGGTCGACGCGAGAACCGGCGTGCTGCGTCAGACGCGTCGACACGCCAGAATCGCAGCGCTACTGGGTGTTCCGAACCTTGTGGCCGTGGTGAACAAGATCGATCTGGTGGACTTCGACGAAGCGAGATTCGCGCAGGTACAGGAAGAATTGCGAGTATTGGCACGCCAGCTCGGGCGAGGCGACGTACTTGCCATCCCCGTCTCCGCGAAAGCCGGCGACAATGTCGTGACCCGCTCGGAGAACACCGAGTGGTACAACGGGCCGACACTTCTCGAATATCTCGAAGGCGTCGAACTCCATGCGCCCGCGACCCACATCGAGGAACTTCGGCTTCCCGTGCAGTGGGTTTCGCGCCCCGATCCGCAGAATCGGCGCCGGTACACCGGCCGAATTTCGGCGGGCACACTGAGCGTCGGGGACGAGGTAGTGGTACTGCCGTCCGGATCGAAGAGCACCGTGATCAGTCTGGACACTCTCGACGACAACCGCAGTACTGCCGTTGCACCACTGTCGGTTTCGGTGGAACTGGCCGATGACATCGACGTCGGACGTGGCGACGTTCTGGTCAGTGGCGGTGCGCAGACCCATTTGCCGGTTCTGGCCCGAGAACTCGAAGCCACGATCTGCTGGTTGTCGAACACTCCATTGCGCGCGGGCGATCGGATAGCGCTCAAACACACGTCCCGGACCGTGCGAGCGACCGTTCAAGAACTGCACACCCGACTCGACCCCGAGACGCTCGACGAGCAGGACAGCCCAGTCGAACTGGGGCTCAACGACATCGGAACGGTCACGCTCCGAACCAGTTCCGTGGTGGTCGCCGACACCTACGACCACAATCGGGACTCCGGCGCCTTCATCCTGATCGACGAGCAGAGCAACGACACCGTCGGCGCCGGCACCATTCTCGAGCCACGCGTCGTCGTTCCCGGTGAGCAGACCCGCAACGACATCAAGTGGCATCCGTCTTCACTCGAACGTCAGCGGCGGTGGGCGTCGACGACCCAGAAGGGCGCGACGATCTGGTTGACCGGCCTGCCTGCCTCCGGAAAATCCACCGTCGCCGTGGCTGTCGAACGTGCGCTGGTCGACGCGGGACGCACCGCGTATCTCCTGGACGGTGACAACGTCCGCCACGGTATCTCCGACGATCTCGGGTTCTCGCCGGGAGACCGGGCCGAGAACATCCGGCGCGTCGGGCATCTCACTCGGCTGTTCGCCGATGCCGGCGTCGTGGCCATCGCGTCGATGGTCTCACCGCTGCGTTCGGATCGAGCAATTGCGCGTGCTCTCAACGAAGCTGCCGGGCTCACCTTCCTCGAAGTTGCCGTCACCACTCCCGTCGAAGAATGCGAACGCCGAGATCCCAAGGGCCTGTACGCGCGTGCGCGGGCCGGTGAACTGAAGGGGCTCACCGGAATCGACGCACCGTACGAGACTCCGGAGGACCCGGACCTGGCTTTCGACACGACAGGCGCTGACATCAACGAACTGGTCGGGCGGGTCATCGCATTGTTGGAGGAGCGCGAAACCGCTAGGCCCTAGGGGTTTTCGGTGTCCGACTCGAGGTAACCGCGGTCCGCACTGTAGGCGGACCGCACGTTGGGTCGGACACCGATCTTCTCGAGGTACGCCGCCATGCGATGCACCGCCATCGCGCTTCCCAATGCCTCGTCCGGGAGACGATCATCCGTTTCGGCGCGCCACGTGTGAAGCTGCGAGGACAATTCCGCCTGTATTGCCGAGACTTCCGGTCGATCGATCAGATTGATCTTCTCGTCGGGGTCGGCACGAAGGTCGTACAGCTCCCGGGGCGCGCGTACCGCCAGATGCTCGGTGCCGAGCGCCTTTCCGGAGAGACTGTCCTCGATGTCGAGCGGTAGATCCAGAGCGGGGCGGACGGCGTAGTTCTCGATGTAGCTGTAGTCCTTGGTGCGCACCGCGCGAATGGGATCGAAACTGTCGTGAAAGGTCTTCTCCGTGAACAAGGAGGTTCGGACGGGTTCGGACGGCGCGGTTCCACGATCGACGAGGGCATCGGCGTGCGAGCGCCCTTCCACCTCGGTGGGGACATCGATACCGAGGAGATCGAGAATGGTCGGAACAAGATCCACACCGCTGAACAGTGTCTCGTATTCCTTTCCGCCACTGCGATACCGAGCCGGAGGCCGAGCGATCAACGCAATGCCGGTGCCGGGGGCGTAGAGCGTCGACTTGGCACGTGGGAACGCGGCGCCGTGATCGGTGAGGAAGAAGACCCACGTGTTCTCGTCGAGCCCCTCTTCCTCGAGCGTCCCGAGCAGATCACCCACCGCGGCGTCGGCTACCTCTACGCTGCCGTGGAATTCGGCCAGGTCCTCGCGAACCTGCGGCACGTCGGGAAGATATCCGGGCACCTCCAGCGCTGCGGTGTCCGCCGGGGTATAGCGATCGGCCGGGTACGGCCGATGCGTTTCGAAGAACCCCGTGGTGAGAAGGAAAGGCTCGGGCGGGAAGCGTCGTAGCCAGTTCTGGGCACGCGGAACCACGTAGTCGCAGAACGAGTTCGTGACGTCGTACTCGTGATAGCCGAGTCGCTTCGGGTACGCAGTCTCGTGCTGCATGCCGAAGAGCGAGGTGTACCAACCGTTGTCGGAGAGGATCTGCGGAAGCGTCTGCACCTCAGCGTGGTACTCCCAGCCGTGGTGCGCCAACCCGATCAGACCGTTGTTGTGCGGATACCTGCCCGAGAAGAGAGAACCGCGCGAAGGTGAGCACAGCGGCGCCGTCGCGTGTGCATCGGTGAACCGGATGCCCTCTGCCGCCAGCCGGTCCAGGTTGGGGCTGTTGACCCCGGCGACACCGTAACTCGCGAGGTGTCGGCCCAGGTCGTGCCAATGAATGATCAGGACGTTATCTCGCGCAGCCGACACGTGGGCAAGGCTAGTTGCCCTGCCCACGTGCGGCAACAGCTCGAATCAGCAGGATCTCAACTGTTTCTGCCGAGCTGCCTGATCCAGGCGCGGGTGTCGGCGGGATCGATGACATCGTCCAGTTCGAACGTGGTCGCCGCCATCAGCGCCTTGCCCTGTGCGTAGGCCAGTTCCACGAACTGACCGAACAGAGTTTCCCGAGCCTCCGGGTCTTCGACGGATTCGAGTTCCTTACGGAAACCGAGGCGCACGGCACCTTCCAGACCCATCGGCCCGATCTCGCCGGTCGGCCACGCCACCGTGAACTCGGGTGCGTGGAAGGAACCACCGGCCATCGCCATGGCGCCCAACCCGTAGCCCTTGCGCAGGATGATCGTTCCGAACGGCACCGTGAGGCGAGCACCGGCAACGAAGAATCTGCCGAACCTTCGGACCGTCGCCTCCTCCTCGGAGTCCGGGCCCACCATGAATCCCGGTGTGTCGCAGAGGGTCACCAGAGGGATGCGGTGCGCTTCGAGCAGTTCCAGGAAATCCGAAGCCTTGTCGGAGGCTTCCGCGTCTATCGCTCCGCCGAGATGCTCGCTGCTGTTCGCCAGCACACCGTACGGAACTCCTTCGACACGAACGAGTGCCGTCACTACACCGCGACCGTAATCTCGACGCAGTTCCAGGACGCTGTCGACGTCCGCGATCGCCTCGATCGCTCCACGAACGTCGTACGAGCGCAGGCGATTCTCCGGGACCACGTGCCGGGAGAGCCGCGGATCCGGAGCCGTCCACTCTCCGCTCGCACCCTGGAAATAATCGAGGTACTGCTTGGCCAGCGCCACCGCATGAGCGTCGTCGTCAGCCACCAGGTGTACGACGCCGTTACGGCGCTGCACGTCGATGGGGCCGATGTCCTCGGGGCGGAAGTTTCCGAGCCCGCCGCCCTCGACCATGGCAGGGCCGCCCATGCCGATGTTGGCGTCGGGCGTCGCGATCAGTACGTCGCAGGCGCCGGCCAGGGCCGCGTTGCCCGCGAAGCAGCGGCCGGACACGACAGCGACCATGGGTACGCGGCCGCTCAGCGCCGCCATGGCACGGAAGGTTCCCAGTTCCAGGCCCGCTCCTGCCCCTGCATCGGTGTCACCGGGGCGACCACCGCCGCCTTCCGCGAACAGCACTACCGGAACTCGCTTGCGATCGGCGATCTCGAGCAGGCGGTCGGTCTTGGCGTGATTGCGCATGCCCTGGGTACCGGCGAGCACCGAGTAGTCGTACGAGATCACGACGCTCTCGCCGCCGCTGATGGTCGCTACTCCGCCGATCAGACCGTCAGCAGGAGTGTTGGCGATCAAGTCTTCCTCGCTTCGCCGACTGCGCTGCGCAGCCAGTGCGAGAGCGCCGTACTCGACCAGGCTGTCGTCGTCGACCAGGTCGTAGACGTTCTCGCGAGCAGTCCGCCGCCCCAGCTTGTGGCGCTTGGCCACTGCCGCGGGCCGCGCCGCGTCCAGGGTCACCTCGTGGCGAGCGATGATCTCCGCCAGATCGGGACGTACGTCGTCGAGGTCCACCTCGTCGACCTCGGCGAGCTTCGATCCCGCGCTTGCGCTACGGACGACGAGCAACGGTTCGCCCGCACTCACCGATCTCCCCGGTGACGACAGGATCCGGACCACTTCGAGGTCACCGGGCGCCGAGAGAACATGCTGCATTTTCATCGCTTCGAGGACGGCGACCTGGCCACCCGCATGGACGCCGTCACCGACTGCGGCAAGTTCGACGACGATTCCCGCCATCTGTGCACGGACCACGTCCTCGTCCGGCGCGATGTCCACACTCGCGGAGGGTGTTTGTGGGCCCGCTTCGGGAACGAGGTCCGCCAATCGAGAACCCAACCAGTCGACGTCGACCAGGCCGTTGCGGAAGTCCTTGTCCGACAGTATTGCCTGCAGGAATTCGAGGTTGGTCGCCACGCCGTCGATGGTGAACTCACTCAGAGCAGCAGTCGACTTGCGCACAGCGGCAGGAAAATCCGATCGACGCGTGTGGGTGACGACCTTCGCCAGCAGCGAATCGTAACGCGCACTCGGCGAGAGTCCGACCGTACCGAAGGTGTCCACTCGCACGCCGGGTCCGCCAGGAGGAGTGAAGTTGTCGAGCGTGCCAGAGGACGGTAGCGCATTGCCGTCCGGCGTCATGGTTTCCATGTTGACGCGGGCCTGTATCGCGATCCCCGACGCCGACGCCACGGATCCGACTGTCTCCGATACCTTCTCGACAGCAGTGATTCCGGTTGGCAGGTCCAGGTCCTCGAACTGAACCCCGTCCGCGATAGCGAGTTGCACGGCGACGAGGTCGATTCCGGTGACCTCTTCGGTCACCGTGTGCTCCACCTGAATTCGGGGATTGACTTCGAGGAAGACGAATCCGCGTTCCTCGACCAGGAACTCGACCGTCGCGATGCCTCGGTAGCCGACCTCGGCGCACAGCCTTGCGGCCGCAGCGTGAAGACGCTCGCGCAGGGCCCCCGACAGCCCCTGCGCGGGCGCAACCTCGATCAACTTCTGATGCCGACGTTGGACGCTGCAATCACGGTCACCCAGAGCGATCACGTGGGTTCCGCCTTGCCCCGGCGCCGCCACGATCTGCACTTCGATGTGCCGAGCGTGCTCACTGAGTACCTCGGCGAACAGTGCCGAACTGCCGAATCCCGACTGGGCTTCGGCCGCACACACACGGTACGCGTCGTCGAGCGCTTTCGGGTCGCGCACCGCGCGCATGCCGCGGCCACCGCCGCCGCTGAGCGCCTTGATCATGATGCCGCGGGAGTTGCGCTCGAAGAATTCACGCACCTCGTCGAGGTCGGCGTTCGCCGATGTCGACGGCAGGACCGGTACGCCGGAGTCGACCGCCGCAGTGCGGGCGCTGGCCTTGTCGCCGAAAGTCCGGAGAACCTGGGCGTCCGGGCCGACGAAGACGATGCCCGCCTCGGTACACGCCTGCGCGAATTCGGCATTCTCACTGAGGAATCCGTAGCCCGGGTGCACGTGCGTGGCGCCCGTTTCGGCCGCGATCTTCAGCAGTGCGCTCTGATCGAGATACGCGGATGCGCCCGAGGCTCCGAGCGGCACCGACTCCGTGGCCGCCGCGACGTGCGGACTGGACGCGTCGTCCTCGGCGTACACCGACACCGTCTCGATCCCGAGTTCGCGGGCAGTTCGAATGATCCGCAGCGCAATCTCGCCGCGGTTCGCAATCAGCAGTCTCACTTTTCCCCCTGAGTGCGCTCGAACAGATCGCCCTTGCGCACCTTTCCTGTTGCAGTCATCGGAAGCGCCTCGAGCACTTCCACTTCGGGCACCTTGTACGTAGCCATGTTCTCCTTGGCCCACGAGACGATCTCATCGGCCGCGGTGTCGGAACCCTCGACCAGCTGGACAAACGCAAAAGCCACCTGCCCCTTGTCCGGGTCCGGTTTCGGTACCACCGCAGCCTTTTCGATCGCGGGATGCAGCATCAGCAGCGCTTCCACCTCGGAGGGGAAAACACTCATGCCGTTGGTCTTGATCATTTCCTTGTTTCGCGCCAGGTAGTGCAAACCACCACGCTCACTGAACTTTCCGACATCGCCGGTCTGCAACCAGCCGTCACGGATGGCGTCGGCGGTGGCAGCCTCGTTGCGGTAGTACGCGGAAAGGATCGACGGACTGCGCACGATGATCTGTCCGTGCTCACCGACGGGAACTGGCCTGCCGTCGTGATCGACGATCAGAACGTCGGTACCGGGCACCGGAATTCCGCAGAACACCGGCTCGCTTTTCAGGTCGTAGTCGCCGTCCTGGAAACCGAGAGTGATCGTGTCCGCGGTGTGGGTTTCGGTCATGCCGTAGCTCGCTTCGCGCAGAACACCGCCGGTAGCCTCGCGCCACCGCTGGCGCGTGGCCGGATCGAGTTTGAGAACAAACGAGACTGCCATGGCGTTCTGGAGTGTCGAGAGATTTCGCTCCGAGAACCCTGATGTGTCCATCAGTTCGACGTAATTGTCGACGGTTCCGACCAGCGAGGTCACACCGTAGGTCTCGACCGCGTCGAGCGTGGTCTCCGCATCCCAACGATTCAGCAGGACAACGGTTCCGCCGTTGACGAGCGGAACCAGAATGCCGAAGTCCTCACCCGCGATCCAGAAGATCGGCAGAAACACCAGAGATACCGGCGGATTGGCGCCCACCTGGTCACCACCGGCAAGCGTCGCGGTGGCCGCGGTGTAAACCATGTGGCGCTGAGTGTGCTCACAGCCCTTGGGCATTCCCGTCGTTCCGCCCGTGTAGTTCAGGGCGGCGAGGGAATCGAGTTCGGTGGCAACGGGAGTCGCCCGCTCACTGGTGATGATCGACTGCCAGTCGCTCAGGCGCGGATCGTCGACCTCGAAGGGCAGTTCGACGGTGGGGATCGCAGTCAGCATGTCCGATACTGCGGTCTTCGCGACGTGTTCGAGTGAAGTCTGTGAGCGAACCTTCTTCACCAGCTTCGAGAAAGTGTTCTGCGTCAGTAGGACCTTGACGCCGGCATCGTTGAGTTCGTGAATCAATTCGTGTTCACGGAAGAGCGGATTGATGGGCACGTGAACCGCACCGACCTTGAGAATGCCGAGCATCGCGATGTGGAACTGCGGGCAGTTGACCAGGTGAACGCCGACACGATCACCTCGTTCGACTCCGAGTGAAAGCAGCCATCCGGCAAAACGATCCGAAAGCTCGTCGTACTCGGCGTACGTGATGACGCGGCCGTAAAAGACGATTGCGGGAGTATCCGGCCGCTCGAGCGCCCAATGCCGCAAGTAGTCGACAAGTCCCCCGCCTTCGAGCGGATACTCGACGGAGCGGGGAATCCCGGCGGGCCAATGCGCCTGCTGCAGCGCAGAGATTTCCGCCAGAGCCGCTTCGAGCACGTCTTGTTCTGCCACCGATCACTCCATTCGTAAAAGAAATCTATTTCGACTCTTCGAACCCGATCAACCGTTCGGACATCGTCGTCATATCTGCAATGAACTGGTTCTGCTCTTCGACACTCGCCTTACTCAGTCGTGCTCCACCGGCCATCTGTGCGTCCGAGATCATCTGAACGAGCACCGGGGGCGAAACGCAGGGATCTACATCGTGAACCTGTCGAATACGTTCGACGAAGCGTACGTAGCGGCTCACGAGCTTTTCGCGAACTGCTGACCAACTGCGCTCGACCTCGGAATCCACCCGCGCCCGGTGCTCGATCACCGCGAGCAGGTCCCCGTAGGTGTACACGGCCGTGATGAACGCCGACGTGGTCGTTCTGAGAACTTCGCGTAGATCCTCGGCCGCTGGCCCCTCCATGTGCTGGGCGTCGAGAAACCGTCGGCACATCATTTCGGCGACGGCACGAAAGACCTCGTCCTTCGACGAGAAGTACGCGTAGAAGGTCGCTCGGGACACATCGGCCCTGGTGGTGATGGTCTCGACGGTCACGGCGTCGTATCCGAGTTCGCCGAAACAGAGGGCAGCGGTGTCGAGCAGGCCCGCCCGACGTGGACCGTCCCCGAGCTTGCGGGCTGTCCGCGCTCGCTCCTGCGTTTCGCTGGTGGTCACCGTCACAGTGTGTGTTGACGTTGACGTCAATGTCAAGAATTGCGGCATCCTCGCCGCCGTTCTCGTCGGCTCAGTCGCGAAGATGGGCGAGAAGAAAATCGTCTCCCGGATCACCCGTGGGGCCGGCGACATGGTCGGCCCGGCGATCGTCGTCGTGGTGATCGGTGCGGCAGCGGTATTCGAGTAGTTCAGGCGTGGTGGGCCTCGCGTGCCGCCGTCTCCAGACGGTCGTTGTACTCGGCCCACCACGCCTCATCACCGGGAGCCAGATTGTTGTCGCCCGCCTTCATCCCAGCAGCTCCGTCGATCAGCTCCCGCACGATGTCCGCGTGGCCGGCGTGCCGATGGATCTCGGTGACAACGTGAACGAGTATCCGGTGCAATGTGACGTCGCGACGATCCTCCGGCCAGTGCTTCACGAAGCCGGGGGCGTCCAGATCGTGCTGCTCGATCGTGGCGTCAGCGAAAGCCCAGGTGCGGCGATAGGTTTCGACGATGTCGGCACTGGACTCATCGGCGCGGGCCCACATGTCGACGTTGAGTTCCTCCGAACGCAACCACGCCGGTAGATCGGGAACCCGACGGCCGAACGTCGGACCGAAATACCCGAGCTCGACGCCGATCATGTGTTTGACCAGTCCCAACAAGTTGGTCCCTGTCCGGGTCATCGGACGCCGAATGTCATACTCCGACAGCCCGTCGAGCTTCCAGACGAGCGCGTCACGTGCTGCCTGCAGGTACCGCTGGAGATCTTCCTTTTCCGAGTTGGTGGTCATGAAACCAACCTAAACCGAGTGGAGCAGACATTGACAGCGGTGGAGGATCTGACCGAGGTTGCCTCCCGGGCCGTCGCCGCCGAGCGTGACGCCCGGTCGGTGCGCTGGCACAACCCGGCAGCCGTCCGCAAGGCCGCCGCGTCCGTGCGTGATTCGCTCGACGACGAACGATCAGCGCTGAGCCGACCGTCGTACAGCGGTTTGTCGCCGTCGCCGCACATGGCTCGCCAACTCGAACTGATCACGACGTTGCAGCCGCCGCTGCCCGCCGACGCCGGCATCAGCACCGCCGCGCAGGCCGAGGCCGACGCCGTCGCCGCGGTGACCACCGCGCGGATAGCCTTGCGCGCCGCCCACCTTGCGGTTCTCGAAGCACGCGTCGCCGCGCTCGATGCCGGAGATACCGATACCGTCGCCGCCGCGATCCGCGGTTACGTCCCGCTGAACTCGGGCAACCCCGTCGTCCGGCACGTGCAGGGTCTCGGCTCCCGGATCCGTGAGGAAGCACGGCACGTCGTGAGTGGCAAGCCTCGGTCGATCGCTTTTCGACTGGGGCTGAGCCTCGGAATGGGCTTGGCGTACCTGGCATTCATTCGCCTCTTCCAGTGGGACGCCAAGGAAGATCGACTGCCTTACCTTGCGCTGTACGCACTCTCGGGTGTGGTCGGAAGCGTCGTGTGCACCAATGCGCTCAGCTTCGACGCCGGCCGCGTCCGTGCTGCTTTGTCCGGCGGAACCAGGCTCTGGCACGTCCTCGTCGCGAAGAATACGATGATGCTGCTTCTCGTCGGCAGCGCCGGGTTCCTGCTCAGTGCCATCCTCGCGTGGCGCTCCGGAAGCAGTGCTGATCTGGTGAAGGCGTGCGGTCAGGTACTGACCATGATCCTGCTGTGGCTCGGCGTCGCCAACGTGATGTCCGTGGCCTTGCCGCTGCGGGCCGAACCGATGACGGCGAGGCGCCACGACGGCACATGGAAGCAGTTCCTGCTGTCCTTCGTCATCTCGTACGGTGTCGGACTGATCGTCAATCTGATGCTCTACTGGCGAGTCTGGGCGAAGACGACGCTGCTCGAGCAGATGGGCGGTCCGTGGATTCCGGTCCTGTTGCTCCTCGCGAGCGCGGCCGCGACGTGGCTGTTGCTGACCGTCCTGGCCGTACTCCTGGCCGAGCAACCACGCTTCCGGCGCGCCTTGCAACGGGAGATGGTGGTCTACCGCGAAGAAACCAACCACTTGCAGGCGACCATTCAGCACAATTCCGGCTAATGTAACCGTGCGTGGCTGATCCGGGCACGCCGCGAGTACACGCAGTGTCGAGGAAGGCGTGACCCATGATGTCCGTAAAGCCTGGCGCAGCCGATACGTCGGCCGCCGTAACCACCGCCTCCTGGCTACCACTGATCGTGGTGGTCCTCACGCAGATTCAGGCGTCGTTCGCCGTCAATGCGCTGACCGTCTCGATGGCCGGCATCACCACCGATCTCGACACTCCTGCAACAAGTGTCGGCACCGCGATCACCGCAGGCACCTTTGCCATGGCTGCCTTCATTCTGCTGGGCGCCAAGATCGGCGCCCGCTACGGGACGCGTTTGGTCTTCCAGATTGCCGTCGCGATTCACGGTCTCGCGATGGCTGCGGTCGCTCTGAGCCAGAGCCCGGCAATGCTGTTCGTGGCGCAAGCCGCGTCCGGCGCCGTGATCGCTCTCATCGCCCCCGCGTTGACGGTTTTCATCGCCACGAACTTCAATGGCGATCAGCAGGCAAAGGCCATCGGTTACCTGGCAGCAGCAATCCCCGCAGCCGGTGTGCTGGCACTACTCATCGCCGGTTCCTTCGCGACGACCATCGGGTGGCGCTACTCCTTCGCCCTCGTCGTGGCGCTCGCCGTGGTCAACCTGGTCCTGAGTTTCCGTGTCAAACCTGTTCCCCCGCAGAAGGACATCACCATCGATTGGGCCGGCGCCGCACTGGCTGCCGTTGCCGTCATCCTGCTCAGCTTCGGTTTCAGCGGCCTGAACTCGTGGGGCGTCATCCTGGCCACCGACGCTGCGCCGTTCTCGGTCATCGGTGTTTCACCCGCGGCCATCCTGATCGTCCTCGGCACCATCTGCGCGCAGGGATTCTTCCAGTGGACGCGAAGCCGCAAGGCGCAGAACAAGCCTCAGCTCTTCAACCTCGACGTCCTCAAGACCGGCGCCGAGCGCGCCACCACGATTTGCATGGCGACGATGATGTTCGTGGGAACCGCGGCCAACTTCCTCATTCCGCTGTACATGCAGATCATCCAGGGCCGCAGCAGCTTGCAGACGTCGTTCTCGATCATCCCGTACACACTCTCGATCTTCATCGCGAGCACCGTCGTCGCGCGCCTGTACAAGACGTACTCCCCGCGTCTGATCGCACGAGCCGGGTTCGTCGTTGTTGCCGCTGGACTCATCCTGTTGGCCTTCACCATTCGTGGTGACTGGCATCAGATCTTTGTTGTCATCGGCCTGATCACCCTCGGCCTCGGGCAGGGCGCCATCGTTGCGCTGGTGTTCAACACCCTCCTCACCGCAGCTCCCAAGGAACTGGCCGGTGACGTCGGCGCCTGGCGAGGACTGGTACACAACATGTCCGGGAGCGTCGGCATCGCGGTGGCCAGCGTGTTCGCCGTCGGAATCCTGGGTACCCTCGTCAGCTCGCAGCTGATCGACAACCCCACCATCCCGGCATCGCTCAAGGTCGAGTCAGGGATCAATCTCGACCAGGTCAACTTCGTCCCCAACGATCAACTCGTCGTGACGCTCGAAAACACCTCCGCGACACAGGCACAGATCGACGAAGCCATCCGGATCAACACCGAAGCGCGCCTGCGCGCACTGCGAACCTCGCTGCTCGTACTCGCCGGGCTCTCTCTGCTCGCCATCATTCCGGCCGGGCGCATGCCCAACGAAGTACCTGCTCTGGAAGAACCGCAACCCACGAAGGGCAAGAAGTAACCGATGTCCAACCAAGACCAATTCGGTCCGATCGAATACGTTGCCGTCGAGTTTCCCAGCGGTGCACCGACCTCCGCGGGATTCGAGCAGCTGCTCACTCTCGTCGACTCCGGAGTGATCCGCATCCTCGACCTCGAGTTCGTCGCCAAAGCCGCCGACGGAACGGTATCCGTCGTACCCGCGTCCACCTTCGAACTCGCAGATTTCGATTTGGCGCAGTTCGACGGCGCTGCCTCCGGACTGCTCGACGCCGGCGACATCGCTGCCGTTGGTGAAGAGTTGGCTGCCGGAAGTGTTGCCGCCGTACTCGTCTACGAGGAACTGGCAATACTGCCGGTCATCGAGGCCTGGACCCGCAGCGGCGCAAAGGTTGTCACCGAAGGTCACCTGAGCGTGGACGAACTGGCTGCTGCACTGGACAACACCGCACCGGATACCACGGAGAAGGACGCATGAGTTTCTTGAGGCGAGCCGGCCAGGTAGCCGTCGCAAGCTCCATTCACGGCAATGTTCAGCGCCGTCAGCGGACCCGTTGGGCTGCCGAAGATCAGGCCCGCGCAGCGCAGGTCCAGCCGGTGCCGCCGATTCCCGATCTACCGCCCCTCCCGCCGCAGGCAGCTCCGGCAGAATCGGAAATGTCGATGGACGCGAAGCTCGAACAGCTCACCAAGCTGGGCGAACTCAAGAATGCCGGCGTATTGACGGAGGCCGAGTTCGAGACCCAGAAGGCGCGCATCCTCGCCTGAACTAGCTGGGCCGCCCGAGTGCAAAAGCCATGACGGGAAGCTGCGTCGTCGCGAGATTCAACAGAGATGCCACTCGGGCATCCGTGAATCCTGCGATGGCGCAGCCCACAAGTCCCATCGCCTCGGTCACAAGGTACAGATTCTGAACCAGCACACCGGCATCCACGTGCATCGTGCGGTAGTGCCGCATTGCGTACTTCTCGAGCGGCCCTTCCACGTCGGCGACCACAAACAGAAGAACCGGGAACACGTCGACGAACTCGGGCTGGAGAAGGCTCGCTCGAAGGTTTCCTTTTACGTCACCCGGCCGAACGGCCTCAGCACGGCCTTCCTGGATGTACCGGTACACCCCGGCTCCAAGCGAGTGTCCGGGTTGGCTGACAACAAACGACAGCGTCAGTTCGCGCATCCCACCGGCCGTCGGGCTGCTGACCAGACTGTGGTGCAGCACATTTGAAAGTTCATCGATTCCCAAAGCATCTTGCGCTGGGTTGTAGTGGCTCCGTCGTGCCTGCAAGATATCCGGAAAGTCCTGGGCCGGCAGTTGCGTCGGCGCCGGTAATTCAACGAACTCAGACGTCACCGGGGGCAGTGCGCCCTCGTCGAACGGTAGCTCCGACGGAGCCACCGTCCGGTCAAGCGCAGCATGCAGCGATACGACGGCCTCGACCCGCTCGAGGGCGGTCAAGACCTCACGAACCCGGGTGCAGCAGGCGAGATACCTCGGCAGCTCCGTCGATCGACACCAACTCACCGGCGAACCACGCCTCCGGGACGGCAAAGATCGCATTCGACGTCGCGGCAGGCGTCCCGGCAAATGCGGTGCGAGCAGCGTCGAGTGTGGATTCCCGAGCCGACTCGGTGGAGTAAACGACAAGAATTGCCTGCGGCGACTTCGCGAGTATCGATTCGGTGGCTACCTGGCCGAAGTACTTCCCATCCGGAAGGTCGCTCTCGTAGAGGTTCTTTCCCCCGGCCGCCTCGAGCACGCTGCTGTAGAGGCCCCTCGCCAGAGCGTAGGACTGCCCCTCCGAAACCTGAACCATCACAGTGGGAACCGGCTCCTTCCCGGCCACGGACGCCTCGGTTTCTGCGAGCGACTTCTTGCCATCTGCCAGGAGAGTTGCTGCTTCGTCACTTGTTCCGGTCAGGGCACCGAGACCGTCGATGTCGGACCAGACGTCGTCGATCCGCCCCTCGGTGACCGCCTTGTGGCAGTAGCCGCTGTTCACGAAGATCGGGATGCCAAGGTCACGCAATTCGTCCATGCTCTGCAGTCGGTCACCGTCGAACCAATACTCCCCGTCGGAGACGATCAGATCCGGACGGGCGTCGAGCAATGCTTCTTTCGCGGGAACTCCGGTGCTCAGTACCGGCACGGCCGCGAACTGATCCGCGAGTTCGGGACTGGGAGGAGAGAGGTCGGTATTCGATTGTCCGACAATGCGGTCGGCGGCACCGAGTTGAATCAGAAGCTCCGTCATCGACGGATACAGCGAGACAATCCGCTCCGCCGTCTTGGGCAACGTGACCTCGCGATCACAATTGGTGACGGAAATCTTCTCGGACGACGACGCCGCCGAATCCGCCGTGGAGTTTCCGCATGCGGTCAGTACTGCAGTGGCGGTAACGGCCGAGCACAACAGCGCGGCAGTACGTATCGAGGATTTCAAGACACTGCTTCTTTCGTGTGTAGGAGCGGAGGGGCGAACGAGAGCAAGGGACGCCCGGTCAACGGATGAGTGCCGAGATGCACCTGAACCCCGAATACTTCGGACAGCAGGTCCTCGGTGAGGACCTCGGCCGTTGGTCCTGTCGCGACAACTACCCCGCCGGAGAGCAGACAGACGTAGTCGCAATACGCTGCGGCCAAAGCGAGTTCATGGATCGCGACAATCGTCGTAGTACCGAGTTCGGCGACCAATTCCATCAGTTCGAGTTGAGCTCGGATGTCGAGGTGGTTGGTGGGCTCGTCCAAGACCAGCACCGAAGGTTGTTGAGCGATCGCCCGGGCCAACATCACACGCTGCTTTTCTCCGCCGGACAGTTCGGCGAAGAGTCGTGATCCGAAGCCGTGCATACCGGTTCGCGCCAGTGCGGCACTGACGATGTCCCGGTCGATTTCACCGAGTCGAGAGAATGCGCTGTGATGCGGCGTCCGGCCCGTCGCCACCACCTCGCGGACGCTGAACGAGAAGTCGGATGAATGCTCCTGCCCCACAACACCGATGATGCGTGCTGCGGATCGTGGCGAGAGATCGTCCCACACGTTCACCTCGTCCACCTTCACGATTCCGCTTCGCGGCTTCATCGAGCGATACAACGCGCGAAGGAGCGAGGACTTTCCACTACCGTTCGGCCCGACGAGCCCGACCACGCTTCCCTCGGGCGCTTCGAGGTCTACACCCGAAACCACGAGGCGTCCGCCCCGAACGACGTGAATTCCGCTGGCCGACAATCTCATGACTGCGCACCGCCGTCCCGTCGAAGCAACCAGAGGAAGAACGGTGCACCCAATCCGGCGGTGATGATCCCGAGTGGTAATTCGTTGGGCGCATCCAACATCCGAGCCGCAAGATCGACGATCACCAGGAAGGTGGCACCAACCAACGCGGTCGCGGGGAGTAGCTTGCCGTGATCGGAACCGACCAGAAGTCGTACGGCGTGCGGCACGAGCAGCCCCACGAAACCGATTCCCCCGGCGACGGATACGACAACCGCGGTCAGCAACGACGCGATCACCAGTAGTAGCAACCTGGTACGGCGCACGTCCACGCCGACCGATTGCGCGCTCTCGTCTCCCATGGCCAACGCGTTGAGTTGGCGCGATTGTGTCAACAGAATTGCCGCACAGACGGTGATCACCGCGGCGGGCACACCGAGATCCGACCAACTGGCCCCGCTCACCGAGCCCAGCAACCAGAAGAGCACTCCCGAAAGCTGACTCGGATCGGCGCGCAACTGCACAAAACTTGTTGCAGCCGAGAGCAGATAGCCGATGGCAACTCCGGCCAGGACCATGCGCAGCGGGACGAGCATTCCCTCTCGCCGACCCAGTACGAGAACCGCGATCAGGGAGACCATGGCCCCCAGGAAGGCTGCCACCGGGACACCGATCGACAGGCCGGTGCCGATGCCGGTCGTCATGATCAGTACTGCACCGAAGGATGCTCCGGAACCCACGCCCAGAATGTACGGATCGGCAATCGGGTTGCGCACCAACGCTTGCAGCACGGCGCCGGCCAACGACAATCCGGCGCCCGCCAATGCCGCAATCAGAATGCGCGGTACCCGCAATCCCCACACGATCCGATCGAGCAGCGGGTCGACCGGCGGACCGCCGACGTGCGCGTACAACACCGCGAACACGTCGGCAAAGGACACCGACGCGGCACCCGACCACACCGCGACGGTGGAGACCGCGACAAGCACAACCGCCGTGGCCAACAGAAACGGGACGTACCCGCGCTCGCCGACGGGATGTGGACGCGACGGCACTCGTCGTGCTGCCTCGCTGGTCAGCGTCATCGCACTCCTGAGTAGGTGGGGTTCGCAGTCATGAACAGGTGGATCTAACCATAACGACAGTCGTTTTCATTAATAGTCACATGCTCATCTGTGCGGGTAAGGGTCGGTCCGCAGCGCGCTCGCCCACGCGAAGAGCGCCCCGACCAGCGCAAAGATGCACGCAACGAGGTAGGCAGTGCCGATGTCCCAGCGTCCTGCGATTGCCCCGGCAATCAAGGCGCCGACCGGCGAACCACCCCAGGCGACCATCCTCGCCGTGGTGTTCACGCGCCCCTGCAGACGATCCGGAGTCAGGCGCTGACGTGCACCGATGCCATTGAGGATGGTGACGGTCGCACAGCCGGAGTAGACGACGAGCGCCGTGATCGCGGCGCCGGTATTGCCGGTTGTCGCAACGACGAACAGCACCACCGGGCCGATGGTCAGCGCCCCGACCGTGATCGCCCCGACCGGCCACCGCGCCGGTAGCCGTGGAAGCACGAGTGCGCCGACCACTCCACCCACGGAGACGGCCGTCCACACGGCACCGATCATCGGACTCGACGTCGCAATCCCCAGCCTCTCGGACGCGTACACGACGAGGAGAGCCGTAACCGCACCCTGCGTCAGCGAATTGACGAAGCCGACGCCGGTCAAGGCCCGCAGAAGCGGCGACTGCCAGAGGAAGTTGAGGCCTTCGCGTATGTCACGCGCAATTCCGGTTCCCGACTTCTTCGGCGCCGCAGGAGTAATCGAAAACGAGGCTCCGATCGAGGCCATGGCCAGCCCGGCCAGTACGTAAGCCAGTGCATCAGCACCCAATGCGTAGGCCGGGCCGATCGAGGCCACGAGCACGCCGGCTATCGCCGGAAAGACAACATCGATCAGCGTGCTGGACGTCCACAGCGCGCTGTTGGCCGCCGGTATCCTCTGCCGACCGACCAGAGCAGGCAGCGCTCCGAAAGCAGCGGCGTCGAACCACACGAAACACGTTCCGATGCACATCGATACGCCGACGGCATGCCACGCCGTCAATACGCCGAGTGCCTGCGCTGCCGGAATACTCGCCAAGGCAAGTGCAGCAACGGCCTGCGCACACAGGATGACCGTCCGTCGGTTGACTCGGTCTGCCACGGCGCCGGCGAACAAGCCGAACACGAGATACGGCAGAACCGTCCCCGCAGCCGCGAGCGAGGTGAGAAACGGAGACCGGCTGATGTCGAACACCAGGATCGGCATGGCCACTCCGGTGACCGCCGCACCGGCTACGGCAATCGTACGAGCCGTGAAGAACAATCGAAACGATCTGTCCCGAAAGACATGTGGTTGCGCTTCGAC
Source organism: Rhodococcus sp. IEGM 1406 (assembly GCF_030056745.1). Taxonomy (NCBI): domain Bacteria; kingdom Bacillati; phylum Actinomycetota; class Actinomycetes; order Mycobacteriales; family Nocardiaceae; genus Rhodococcus; species Rhodococcus sp. IEGM 1406. The sequence continues at coordinate 88,740 of NZ_JASHKO010000007.1, forward strand.
GGATCCCGTCGTCGGGGTCTCGCTCATGTATGCACTCTCTTGTACCTGTTGCTCTCCGTGGCGATCTTTCGTACGGTGGCATCGTAATGGAAATGGTTTCCATTACGGAAGGGATGACAATGAGCAACATTTCGTTCGACAGCGTCTCCAACTCGGCTCCGGCCAATGCACTCCAGGGCGTCGGCACCAACGCTCTCGTCGACAACCCGTTCACCTTCGAGCCGGTTGCCGAGGCAACGTCCGCACACGCCCTGCAGGGTGTGGGCACCAACGCCCTCGTCGACAACCCGTTCAGCTTCCAGAGCTGAAACCTCCCCTGATCCAGACTGTTTCGACAGTCTGATCTGCCGATGACCCCGCCCGCATCCGACTCGTCGGGTGCGGGCACCGACAAGGAGATCCGTGTACGCCCTCGCCGACGGACACCAGCTGTATCCGACCCCGGACGGCACTTGGCATTACCTGACACCGGACGAGAACGCGGTCACGATCGGCGCGCCGGCCGAAGACCTCGCGGAACTCGACAACTTTCTCAGGCGCTCTGGTTCGGTGCTCGGCCCGGGAGCTATCGAGATCGCCGACGCCCTCGTCTCTCGCGGCGTGCTGGTTGTTCCGGGTCAAGCGCCGGAGATTCCGCGCCCACAGCGTGTGCTGATGGACGGGATCGGGCCCGTTGCCGATGCTTGCATCGCCCTGCTCTCCAAGGCTCTTCCGCATCTCGAGGTCGTATCCACTACTGCGCCAATCGAAGACGACGTTGCGTCGTCGGACCTCGTACTGTCGGTTGCCGGGGCTCCTCCTCACGACGAGTGGTCGGAACTCGATACCTGGTGCCGCCGAAACCAAACACCGTGGCAAACCGTCCACGCGGAGCTGGGTGAGATCTGCATCGGACCCTTCTTCGACGGTATCGGCAGCGCAAGCTACCGGGACGTCTGCGGTCGACGGCTTGCCGCGTCGCGCGTCCCGAATCATCTGCAGGCACTGTGGAATCACCTCGCCGGCAGCGAACCTCGCCCGCTCGAACTTGAACCCACCGCAGCCGCAATGGCCAGTGCGCTTGCATGTTCGGACGTCGTGGCTGGTGTACATGGCGCACCGCCATCACACCTTCACCACCAGATCCGGATGAATCCGCGAACCCTCATGATGACTCGCCATCCCGTGCTACCACTGCCCGGCGGCGTTCTCGAACCCGCGCCGACGCTCCGGTGATCTCACTCGGAGTGAAGATCCCGGCGGCAGACGGTTCTTCGTTGGCTACGGATGTGCTTCTCCCACCGGATTCTTCACCGCGGGGACTGATCGTGATCCGCACCCCGTACGGGCGTGGATGGCATCTGGCGGAGGGGCTCGAATGGCGATCACGAGGAATTGCCTTCATCTGTCAGGACGTACGTGGACGGCACGATTCCACCGGATCTTGGGTACCGTACGTCCACGAGCGCGAGGACAGCGCCGCCCTGGCCGAGTGGCTGCAGGATCAGCCGTGGACACCGGAGTGCGTCATCGCAAGCGGGGCTTCGTATGCGGCCGGAACCGCCTGGGCATTTGCTGCCGAGACCAACAGCGCCGATCGGTCATTTCGTGTAGACGGCGTCGTCTCCAAGGTGCCGACCATCGGAAGCGACCGCGTCAAACGTGATCCCTCGGGGATACTTCTCCTCGCCGAGCATCTGGCGTGGTGGGGCGAGCACGGAGATTCGTCTTCCTCTCGTGAGGGTTTCATCCCTGAACTGATGCGTTCGGATTCGTCTTTGCTGGAACATCTCCCGGTGCAGTCGATGATCGAGGAGGTCGGCCTGACCTCCGATTCACCGGGCTGGTTGACGCCGATCCTTCGCGCTTGTAAACGCGAAGACTTCGGTGGCGATGATCTGGTGTCCGCGGACGAACTCTCCGAACTCGACATCGCCGGGCTGCACATCGGCGGTTGGGACGATGCGATGATTCGGGAGACACTGCGGCACTTCACGTCCGTTGGGCGCGGGCCGCAGAGTTTGATCGTGGGCCCCTGGGCGCACGACCTCCGCCCTGGAAGGGTCGGCGAGACAAGTTTCGGCCGCCTTCAGGTCGAGTGGATGGAATCGATATTCTCGGCGCGGCCCGTGACCATCAATCGGGTGTTCGACCGGGGTGCAGGCGATTGGTCGACCGAACCGTATGTCACGGGTGCGAATCGCGTTCGTCTCGAACCAGACCCGAGGACGGCGCCTTTCAACTTCACGCACCACGCAGACGAGGGCCGAAACGACTGTGTTGTCTGGACTTTCGACATGGAGGTCGAGTGTGTGCTGTCGGGAATGCCTTCGGTGGAGCTGAAAGTACATTCACCCCAGGGCGAAGCTGACTGGATCGTCGAGCTGAGCATCGTCGATAGCGCCGGAGTCACCAGATCGATCGCTCGTGGGGCCGGCGTCAGCCTTTGCTCCGGCACGTTGACCATAGATCTCGATCCCGTGTTGCACACTGTGCGCGCGGGTGATGTCTTGACACTGCGGATCGCCGGCTCGGACTTCCCACGGCTCGCACGCAATCTCGGAGACGGTGATCGCTATCGAGGAACACGCAGTACCGCACTGCACCAATCATTTTCCGGGTCGTTGACCCTGCCGATACTCGGAGGAACTGCCGGTGGATGACTTGCTGGTCGACGCCCGAAGCGGCGTGCTGACCTCACTGGAACCACACATTCGCTCGGACATGCCGACGGGCTGGGTCGGTTGGGCCGCGAGGGTGGCCGACACCAGAAACTTCGGCGGCAGCGGTTCACTGTTTCGCGCGGACCCTTACGGATTCGGGGCTTCGATACGCGACGACGCAGCAGCTCGCGGGGCTGCAACCGGTGAGGCAGTCGAAAGATATTGCGGCAACGTGGTCCCCGAAGATCTGATCCGCAGTAGTGCGTCAGCGCTGGAACTGGCAGGCTCACGGGTCGTCGATCCGGCGAAATTTGCGTTGTACAGCGAGGATCAGTACCGCCTTCCCGGATTCCCCTTTGTTCCCTTCACATCGGCTCTGGAAATCCGCTGGGCGCTGGGTCACACCATGGACGAAAAAGTGCCCACCTATGTGCCGGCCGCCCTGACCTATCTCGGGTACTACACCGGCACCCGTCGCGGCGAACCACCGATCGCGTCGTTGCAGTACGCCGGAATCGCCGCGGGACGCTCACGCGACGAGGCCGAGATGTCAGCTCTGCTGGAACTTCTCGAACGCGATGCCACCGCACTGTGGTGGTGCGGGGACCGGTCACAGCCGGCAATCGAACTCGCCGACTGGGAGCGGTTACCTGTGCACCGCCAACTCGGGGATCTGGAGAGCGACACTCGGAGCGTTCGAGTGCTTCTGCTTCCCTCCCCCTTCGGCATTCCCGTTGCCGCAGTGTGGATCCGGGATGACCGACGTGGATTGGTCGCGCTGGGCACAGCTTGTCGACCAACGGTGGAGGCGGCAGTCTCGAAGGCGCTTGTCGAGGCGTACGCCGTACTTGCCATCACGATCGATCTCGCCGACCCCGACGGGCCGACCTGGCGCAGCGTGGCGGACGGAACGCTGCCGGCGCACCTGTACAAACCCTTTCGGGCCGACCGTCGTTACCAAGACGAATTCGATGCGCAGTGGAAGGACGTCGTCGATCTGCCGACCGTCGCCCAGCTGTATCTCGACCCCGTGATGGCGCACCTTGCGGAAGAGCACCTCTTCGACTACACCGAAACACGCTCGGTATCAGAGATTCCCGACGAAGATCCTGTGAATCTTGCTTCTCTGGTAGCCCTTCTGACGTCTCGAGGGCACCAACCGATTTCCGTCGATCTCACCACCCGCGACATCTCGATTGCCGGGTTGCACGTCGTCCGCGTCCTGTCTCCCGGCCTCTACAACAATGCGCCGGCAGCTTTTCCCCTTCTTGGAGGTAGCAGATTGACCAGCGCATCGACCACCCATCTGCATCTGCCGGTCCCTCTCGCATGAGGTCTTTGCTCGTCGACCGCCGAACTGGGATCATTCGAGAGTTGGTCGACGCCGTTGTTCCCCCGCACTTTCCGCCGGAGTTCAAGCTGATTCACTCGTATGTCTGCGATTCGGCACGCTTTTCACCCTGGTCCAGCGACTCGGCGGGTGCCGGATACTGCTTCGATCTAGGTGAGCGTGCGCGGCCTACCGCTGCCGCGATAGGTGAAGCAGTGGAACGATATTGCGGGAACATCGTCGCCAAACCGATCGTCCGCGGGTCGGCCGATGCGTTGATCGGAGCAAGCATCGACCTGTCACAACTCGCGCGTTTCGACGCCGCCCAGTACGCGCAGCCACAGTTCCCGTTCGTCGAACCAACCGACGATCTCGAATTGGACTGGACTCTCGGAGTCGACCTGATCACGGGTTCGGATATCTGGGTACCGGCCGAACTCGTCTGGGGTTCGTATCCTCATTTCGTCGCCCGGACGGGTCCGGCGATCTCTCCAGTAGCTCAGGCGGGTCTCGCCGCCGGTCCCACGACGGAATTCGCGATACGGAATGCAGTGCGCGAGATAGTCGAGCGCGACGCGATGACGCTTTCCTGGACTGGAAGACGCGGCGTTCGGATAGTCACCGGCATCCCCGAGGTGCTTCGCCGCTTGGGCAATCACGGCAGCCTCTCGACCAGGTGGTTGTCATTCGACAGCGATTTCGGCATCCCGGTGCTCGGCGCCCTCGTCCACGACCGACTCACCGGATACTCGACCATGGGTACCGCCTGCCACGAAGAAGCGCAGACGGCTGCTTTCAAGTCGCTCGGCGAAGCGCTTCAGCTGCAACTGCTTTCCGCCGACTACGACGACCCGGAGAGCGGCATCGGTCTAGCCGCTGCCTCCCCGACCAGCCCGCTTGCGCCGTGGCGAGCCGACCGACGCTACGCGGACGTCTACCGATCGGACTTTGCCGACGTCATGGACTACGGATGCCACTTGCAGCTCCACCTGGACCCGGAGATCCAAGCACGATTCGAGAGTGAGCTGGCAGGTGCCGTTGTCGGCGAGGTGGAACTCGACTCTCTGACGTCACCCATCGACACCGAAAGCGCACTGACAGGCTCGGGTTTCAGGCCGGCATGGGTCGACCTCACCACTACTGATGTTCTCCGTACTGGCCTGCATGTCGTCCGCGTCGTCGTACCCGGTTGTCTCACCAATGCGGCCGCCGGATTGCCGTTTCTCGGCTCGCCCCGACTAGTCGACGGTCTTGCCGGACGTCCGCCTCGTACCATCCCATTGCCGCACTGACAGTTCCGGAACTGCCAGTTGTAACGACTCTGCGGTCTCCACCGCGTGAAACCAAGTCGGCTTCGAGATTGCACTGTCTCGAATCACCTGCACGGCACGCGCGGCGATGGTTGCCGTCGCGGCCGACTGGCTACGCCCCGAAACCCACAGCGCCGGGCCGGTATCCGTTCGTGCCATCGCAACCCAACGATCCGAGCCCCACAGCTTCTTCGGCACTACCTTCTGGAGGGCGGGCGCCCACGTCATGGCCGCAAGCCCGAGCGTCGCGGTGGACGTGTCCAATCGCAGGTACGTTCTGACCGGAACACCAAGGTCGCGCGTCAACGCATGTTGGTCCGAAAAGTCTGCCCGCACAGCAGGACCGGATCGGTACCCGGTCGCGTCCGCCGGCATCCGAAACGTCTTCATCCCGGTGTAGTTCCGGATCGATCGCCCGTCGGGATCGGGAAACCTCGTTCCCAACATCCCGTACGTCCACGCCGTCGCGGCCGGTCCGTGTAGTTCTCCGCCGCCGAGGCCGATCACGATGTCCACGGGTCCCCCGCCGAGTCGATGCGCCTCGGCGGCAAGGACACTGGTCAATCCCGGTGCCAATCCGACGCCCATCAGGACGGGTCCGTCGACCGCTTCCAATTCTTCGCAGTAGTTCGAGGTTGCCGTGACGTCGACGAATGCCGCCCCACTGCGTACCGCTTCTTCTGCCAGGCGAACATCCTCGAAACCCGAGGCATTCACCACCACATCGAAGTCTCGAACCGCAGCCGAATACGCGCCTGGTTCTTTAAGATCAACGACGACGTCAGCGCGAGCACGATCACGCCCGGCAGAGTACGCGGAGATTTCGGGGACCTTCGCGAGTTGTTTCATCAAGGGAATCCCGACGGCACCGTAGCCGCCGAGTACAAGAACCTTCGTCATTATTTCGCCTCCCGAGTCGCTAGAGTTCGACTCTAGAGTTAAACTCTAATCATGACTGAGGTTCTTCGGGAAGACACGTCGGCGCGGCGCAAGATCATCGAGGCAGCGCGGGAAGTTTTTGTCGATCCCGGCTACGCGGCCGCCACGATCAAACAGCTTGCCGCGGCGGCGGGCGTGTCGGTGCAGAGTGTCTATTTTGTGTTCGGCAACAAGCCGAGCGTGCTGTCAGCACTGCTCGACGTGGCCGTTGCGGGCGACGAGGAAAAGACGGCAACTCTCGACCGTCCGTGGGTGGCGGCAGCACTGGGCGCCCCACATCCACTCGGGCAACTCCGGATTCAGGTTCACCACGGACGGCTCATTCTGGAGCGCACCGCAGACATCCTGTTGGCACTGCGGGCTGCCGCTTCCGCCGACGAGGACGCCGCCCGCCTGTGGCAAATCAACCGCACTCAGCGACGCACGGTGCAGGAACATCTGATGGTCGGCATCGTCGAAAAAGCGCCAGCCGTCGACCTCGAAACAGCCGTGAACGTCGCACTCACGCTGCTCAGCCCCGAGACGTACACAGACCTCGTGGTCGGCGCGGGTTGGACCGGCCAAAAGTACGAAGAATGGGTGGTCAACACCCTTGCCGCCACCCTGGGCCTGGACCGAACCGTCAAATCCCGGAAGTAGCTGGGACTACTTGGTGGGCTTGTCGTCGATGTGCCGTGGGTTGTTCCACAGGCGTTCCGTCAGATCGTGAAGGACGGCGAGGGTGATCGTGTCGTCGTCTCGTCGGAGCAGAGACTGACTGACCGTCGCGCGCACCAATGTGCTGTCCGAGTGCACGAACTCCTTGACCGAGCCCGGCTCGGAACTCAGTTCACGATGAGCCTGCTCGGCACTCACGTCGTCGGCATCCTTGTCGTAGAGAATGTCCTGCAAACGCAACGCCGAGACGGCCTTCTTGGGATATCCCAGCATGTCAGCGAAGGACGGATTGGCAAAAACGATGCTGCCGTCGCGGTGAACGGCCATGACCGGCACCGGAAGCCTGTCGAGGAGAATCAGAGCAGGCATCTGCTCCAGATCCGCAATCGGCGATTGTGGCGGCTGCGCAACATTGCGGCGGCGTTCCATAACACGTCCTCTCAAGTTGCCCGAGTCGACAACAGTCTAACTGCCCAGCAAATCGCGGGTTGACTTCCCGCCCGGATGCAGTGACGAATGCCCGAATCGTGCCCGCCTGAGTTACGCCGCGAGCGCCTCCTGGTCCTCCGCCAAGGAACCGTCAACAACACGATAGACAGTATCCATCCGAGACAGGTGACTTCGGTCGTGTGTCACGAGAAGGGTTGCCGCCTCGTGTTCCCGCACCACCCCGATGATCAGATCCATGACAGCGGCACCGCGCTCCTGATCGAGCGCGCTGGTGGGCTCGTCGACCACCAGAAGCTGCGGATCGTTCATCAATGCTCGCGCGAGATTGACGCGCTGTCGCTGCCCGCCCGACAGCTGAGACGGCCGTTTTCCGCTCTGATCCGCGAGCCCGACAGCGTCCAGCAAATCCATCGCTTTTGATTTCACGGCCTTGCGACGGGTCCGTGACGTGAAAACGGACTGCCCCAGATGCGCCATCACCTCGAGCTGCTCCAGTGCAGTCAACGACGACACGAGGTTGGACTGTTGGAAGACGATCCCGATCGACGAGCGTCGCAGCTCCGACGCCGCCCGCCGGCTCAGCGCCGCGATGTCGGTGCTGCCTTCCGGCGTCCGGAGATAGACGTGCCCGGAATCCGGACGGATCAGGGTCGACGCCACCGCCAACAGGCTGGACTTGCCTGAACCCGAAGGTCCGGTGATTGCGGCGATCTCGCCGCGGTGCAGTCGCAGAGACACGTCGTCCAGCGCCGTCACCCGCGATTGCCCGTCGGGAAACGTCAGATCGACGTTCTGGATGTCGAGAACTGTGGTGCCGGTTGTCATGGTCATCGTGCGCTCCCCAATGCTGTGAGTGGATCGGTGGTCGAGAGGAATCGAAGTGCAAAGGCCGCGCCGAGCAGGCCGAGTCCGATCAATGCCACGGCAGGTACGACGGTGGTCGATGCGTCCAGGACAAACGGCATGGCGTCACCGATCAGCGAGCCGGCCACGGCCGTCAGCCCGATTCCGACGGTGACGCCGGCAATCAGGACGATGAGGGCCTGACCCAGTGCGTCGCGCACCAGAGAACCGGTGGTTGCGCCGAGCGCTTTCAACGTCGCGATGTCCGGGGTTCGCTGGATCGTCCACACCGTGAAGAACGCACCGATCACCAGGGCCGAGATCGCGAACAACATGAGCGTCATCAGCGTCAACGACCCGTTTTCCGACTTGTACGAACCGATCGCGTCGAGCGAACCGCTGACCGTCGTCGACGTCGTCGCGGCTGACTTGTCCGTTGCGGAAGCGTCAGAGGCTCCGGTGACAGCCAGTACTGTCGCAACTCCGCCGCGTGGATTGGCCGCCTGCCAGTCACCGAGCGTCATCCAGACGACGGGCGAATGGCTGTACCAGTCGTCACCGCGAACGTCGCTGACGGTGAACTGCTGCGTACCGACGCTCACCTGATCGCCGGCGCCCGCCCCCAGATCGCGGGCGGCACCTTCGCTCAACACCACCGTGCCTGACGCCGACGGCGTCACGTCACCGAAACCGCCGTCAGCACCGAACAGGGCCACCGACTTCTGATTTCCGTCGGCCAATCCTGCCTTCCCGCGGCCGATTCCGATGGGATCGACATCCTTCGCGGCCCCGGCCCAGGCGTTGACCTGGTCCTGTGTGAGCGCCGACTCGTCGAACGACGCCCCAGCTCCGGTGTCTGCAAACACCACCGTGTCGGCATTCATGGCCTCGATGGCCGACACGTTCTGATGGCGAAGTCCTGCAGTCAACCCGCTGAGAAAACTGACCAGAAGTGCAACCAACAGAACCACGACGGAGATCAGCGCGAAACGACCTCGCGCTGCCCGTAAGTCCCTCATTGCGACAAACACTGTGAATTCCTTTCCTGTGCTTGCCTCTACGCTCTCGCGGATGCAGACTCTTTCCATCGCACCTCGGATCGACATTCCAGCGCTCGAAAGAACCATCCCGGTTTACAACTTTTGATGGATGAACCAGGCCCGAACCTCGCTAAGCTGGGCGAGATGCACCGATCTCCGCTCACGCCTGTCTTCGCCGGCCTACAACTGGGCCTGCATGTCCTTGTCATGGCGCTGGCCGGTGTGGTGTTTCTTCGAGCGCTGATCGACGAATCCGACCTGACCGCAACAATCATCGCGTTGGCCGTGATCTTTGTTGCCGTCTATCTTTTCGGGGTTGCCAAAAGGCTGCGCGGCAACGCTGCCCGCTGGTGGCTGGCCGTGCTGACCCTCGTCTGGATCGCGACGATGGCGGTATCCGCCGACGCCGCCTACCTCGCGTTCGGACTCTTCTTCCTCTATCTCCATATTCTGCGGCGCCCGTGGAGCCTGCTGGCCGTCACCGCGGCAACGGCTGTCGCCGTGATCGGCACCGGATTGCATCGCGGGTGGACAGTGGCCGGCGCCGTCGGCCCGATCATCGGCGCCGCCGTAGCCGTTGCTATCGGTCTCGGATATCAAGCGCTGTACCGCGAGGCAGCCGAGCGCGGACGTCTCATCGACGAATTGATGAACACCCGTGAAGAATTGGCGTCGACGTCTCGCGATGCCGGAAAATTCGCCGAACGTGAAAGGCTCGCAGCCGAGATCCACGACACCGTGGCCCAAGGACTTTCGAGCATCCAGATGCTCCTTCACGCTGCCGAACGCGCCGATCCGGAGAGCCCGGCCATCCGGCAGATCAGCCTCGCACGGGAAACTGCAGCGGACAGTCTTGCCGAAACCCGCCAACTCATCGCCGAATTGACACCGGCGGCCCTGGACGGTCAGTCGCTCGCCGATGCGCTTCGTCGAATCTGTGAACGCGCGAGCAGTCCTGAACTGGAAGCGCGATCCGTGGTCGAAGGTGAGGCAATCCGGCTGCCGATGCCTCTCGAAGCAACACTGGTGCGCATCGCCCAGGGTGCGGTGTCCAATGTTCTCCGCCACGCGGATGCAACCAGAATGGCTGTGACACTGACGTATTCCGACAACACCGTCAGCCTCGACGTGGTCGACAACGGCCGCGGCTTCGACGTGGCAGTTCTCGAACGTGGACCGGCGGAATCTTTTGGCCTCAATGCAATTCGACGACGCGTCGAACTGCAGGGCGGAACGTTCTCAATCGAGTCGGAGCCGGGACACACGGCCGTCGCGGTGACGTTTCCCCTCGATGTCGGTGAACAGTGATCCGCCTGCTGCTCGCCGACGATCACGCGATCGTGCGCGCCGGGCTGCGAGCGCTGCTCGAAAGCGAATCCGACATCGAGGTGGTCGGCGAAGCAGGGACCGCCGAGGAAGCCATAGCCTTCTGCGCCACCACGCCGGTCGACCTCGTGCTCATGGACCTGCGGTTCGGGCCAGGCAAGACCGGGGTCGACGCCACCCGCGCGGTATGCGCGCTGCCGAATCCGCCGCACGTACTCGTTGTGACCAACTACGACACGGACGCGGATATCTTGAGCGCCGTCGAAGCCGGAGCCAGCGGCTATCTACTCAAGGACACACCCCCGGTCGAGTTGCTGTCGGCCGTCCGCGCCGCTGCAAGCGGGGACAGCGTTCTCTCCCCTGCCATCGCGTCGAAGCTCATGACTCGGGTACGCAAACCCGAAACCAGCCTCAGCCCAAGGGAAATCGAAGTGCTGAAGTTGGTGGCGGCGGGTCGATCCAACCGAGAGATCGGTAAAGAACTTTTCCTGAGCGAGACCACGGTCAAATCGCATCTGGTCCACATCTTCGGCAAGTTGGGCGTGAAGTCGCGGACGTCGGCGGTAGCTCGTGCGCGGGAGCTGGGTTCGATCTGACGTTTGTCCGAATTGTCGAAAGTAGCTGGACAGCAGTAATTTTCGCTTGTAATTCTCTTGTTTTCGAAACTCTGTTCGAATATGATTGCTTCATGAACAGTCGGGATGCGTGGCAACTGGATGGTGAGGACCTCAAGAGTGAGGTTCTCGATCTGGTTCGTGCCCGGCACGAGTTGCAGTCGCGGATGGTGTTGTTGATCGTTGAAATGTTTTCCCGTGAGGTTCTCGGGGGGAAGGGATTTCGGGCGATCGCTCAGTGGTTGCATGGTTCGACGAATTTGGAGATCGGTGAGTGCAGTCTGCTGGTCGGGTTGGCGCGGTTGCTGATGCTCGAACCTGTGGTGGGCGATGCGTTTCACCGTGGTGACGTGGATGCGTTGAAAGCCCGTCAGGTGGCGTCGTTCTGTCAGCATCCACCGAAGAACATGACCCCGGCGGATGTGGACAAGGCCCGCGGGATTCTGTTGGGGTTGGCGTCGAAGAACATCGCGGATTGTGATGCGGTGCGGGCGGCGATCCGGCGGATCGAGAAGCAGTACGGCAAGCGTGAGGACGGTGTTCCGGTCGGCGAGGATTCCGAACGTAACGAGTTCTACGCCTCGAAAGGCCTGTACGGCAGAGTAACTGTGAAGGGTGATCTGGATGCGGTCAACGGGGCCCGTCTGATCACGCTGCTGTCGAGCCTGTCGGCTCCGACACCAGAGAAGGACGGCGTGAAGGACACCCGCACGCCGGCATTACGGCGGGCGGACGGGTTTTGCGAACTACTACGCCGGTACGAGCGGGCGGGGTTGGGTCCGGTCGAGGGCGGGGTGAAACCACACATCACGGTGACCGCATCGGCGAAAGACATGACGGATCTGCAAGCGTTGAAGGACTTGCTGCCGTCGACGGAGGAACTCGGGTTCGCGTGGACGGATTGGGTGGGTCCGATCAGTATCGATACCGCACGGATGTTGGCGTGCGACTGCACCGTCACCCGGATCCTGTTGGACGAGAATGGTGTTCCGCTCGAGTGCGGTAAGGAAGCGAGAACGGCGACGGTGCCGCAGCGGCGGGCGTTGGCGGTTCGTGATGGTGGGTGTGCGTTTCCGGGGTGTGGGACTCCGTCGGGGTGGTGCGATGCTCATCATATTGTTCACTGGAATGATGGTGGCCCAACAGATCTCGACAATCTGATCTTGTTGTGCGGTCATCACCACCGGACGATGCACCACACCGAATGGCGGGTGGAGATCGGGCCGGATCGGAAAACAGTGTTCTATCCACCGATGTCGATCGATCCGTATCAACAGCCGATCGGTGGGAACAGCCCACCGACAGCGGCGTGAACCGACATAACTGAAAAGGCCAGCGTGTGCACCGGGGAAGAATCATGCCCCGGGGCATACGCTGGCCTTTTCGGCTGCGCTCGATGTCCGTCTTGCGACAGCATCTGTCTCCACTTCGACACGCCGGACCCATAGGGTCGAGGCATGTCTTTCTGCGAACCCGCCCGCGTTGTCACCGTCACGTCCCTGACCCCGCACATGCGGCGAATCAGCATCGAGGCAGAAGGCGACTGGCACTGGCCGACCGGCGGACAAGGCGACGAGCGCATCGACCTCGCATTCCCGAAACCCGGTGAAACAGAAGCAGAATACGACTACTTCAACAATCCCGACTACGGCAAGGCCGATCTCGGAACCGAGCCACCGTGGCGGCACTACACCGTGCGCAAGGTGCACGACGGCGGCCGACGTCTGGACATCGACTTCGTCGTGCACCCTGGCGGTATTGCAGCGGATTGGGCCCTGCGGGCCGAACCAGGTCACCTACTAGGCGTCTTCTGGTCGGACAGTTCGCGGTCCCACTACCAAGCACCGGCGGGTCCTCGCTGGCAGCTGCTGGTCGCAGACGCCACGGGTCTCCCCGGACTGGGCAGGATTGTCGAAGAACTTCGAGAGGGCGATGTCGCACAGGCGATCATCGAGGTCGAAACCGAAGAGGATCGACAGGAATTTGTCACTCGCGGCGACGTCACGTACACGTGGCTCGTGGGGAGTGGCCTCGGAAAGGCGCCGAGCGCGCTGTTCGAAGCTGTGGAGAAGGTCGAGTTTCCCGAATCCGAATCGGCCGACGTCTACGCGTGGGTGGCGTGCGAAAGCGCAACCAGCCGTCGTATTCGTAAGCATCTGAGGGAAGTTCGAGGAATTGCTCGCGACAAGCACAATGTTGTCGGGTACTGGCGAGAGGGCGCCGACGGCCACGTTTCCGGCATGAACAGCGAGGAAGTCACCGTCGGCGCCTGAGCGCCGTGATCACTCTGCCGGCAGTGTGTCGGTAGATTCTGCGTGAGCCTGCTGCACGTCAGCCGGCTTTTCCGCCAGCATCTCGAACAGTGCACGGCGCGCCTCGGCAAGAATTGCCTCTGCCTTGGCGACCTGCTCAGCGGTCCCACCTGCGGCTACCGCAACAGCGGCACCTCGGAGTAGACCCATCGCGGGACGGAGCGCTGCGCCGGCTTCACCAAAGCCCGGCCGACCGTGTCCACGCTGGTCGGGACGACCAAATCCGCGCTGGTCAGGACGACCAAATTCGCGCTGACCTTCGCGACCGCGTCGGCCTTCGGGGCGTCCTTCTGCTCGGTCTTCGAAGCGACCCTCGGGGCGCTCGCCCTCGAATCCTCGACGGAAACCGTGTCCACGATGCGGGCCTCGGCGGCCATGCTCGCGACGTTCTTGCATTTCTGGGTTGTTGTGTGGGGCGTACATGTTGTCCTCCTGGACTGTCTGTGTTTGTTTGACGTATCGACGATATATCGACAATAGATCGAACGCAAGGGTCTGGAGAATAATTCCCGCACCCTCGTCCGGATACGCTGAAGCCGTGAACACGGATCTACAAGCCCAGGCCGCAGACGTCCTACGCCGCCTCGCACTCGACGAATCCCTGAAAGAACGCACCATGGCGGACGCTGCGACTGCAGCACTCGCACGGAAAGTCGCCGCTCGCTACATCGGCGGCGAAACCATCGACGACGCTTTCGACCGCCTCCCCTCGATCTTCGCGCGAGGACACAAGGCGAGCATCGAATACACCGGGGAAAGCGTCCGGGATCCCGAGCTCGCGAACGCCGAAACCGATGTTTTCGTGGAACTCGCGGAACGAATCGGCACGTCGGGTGTCGAGAGCACCGTGTCGTTCGACCTCTCGCACATCGGCTTGGTGATCGATCCGGAGCAGTGCTTTCGCAATGTCGTGCGCCTGGCCGAGGCCACGGAACGCGCCGGTGCCGAGCTGATCATCTCCGCCGAAGCGTCCGATCGCACCGACCTGGTCCTCGACATGCACGCGCGACTGGCCGAGCGCTTCACTCACGTGGGGATCACCGTTCAGGCCCGACTGCACCGCACGGCAAAGGATCTCGCCGCTCTGCTGGACCGACCCGGTCGCATCCGTCTCGTGAAGGGCGCCTTCCTCGAAGCCGAGTCCGTCGCCTACCCACGCGGTAGTGCCGAACTGCGCAGCGCGTATCTCGACTACGCAGCCCGGATCGTCGACTCGGGTCACCAGGTCTCCATCGCGACACATGACCGCGACATCCTCGAAGCACTACGCGCCGAGCATGATTCGAAGCTCAGAGGCGAGCACGTCGAGTTCGAGATGCTGCTCGGCCTCGGCACCGAGCAACTGGACGCACTCCGAGGAGCGGGCTTCACCACACGCGAATACGTCATCTTCGGAACACAGTGGTGGCTGTACGTACTCAATCGCATCGCCGAAGAGCCGGAGCGTGTCTACACCGCGCTGATCGACGCGGCTTCTACAGAACCTCGGATGGTCGTCGGATCGATGGAACCTCGATGAGCTCGACAATCGCGCCGACCGAATCCTGAGTGTCGTAGTACGCAAAACCTCCGTCCCCGTTCGCCCCATAGCCGTACCCCGACTGAATCAAATCGAGGTCGTGTTCCGCCATTTCGATCATCGCGTCCTTGATCGACGGGACGACAAAACCCAGATGGTGCAATCCGAAACCGTGACGCGAATGCCATTCGTGGTACGAGCTGGGGCCCTCGAGGAGTTCGATCAGCTCGATTTGGGGACCGACACCGACAAAAGCCAAGCGCATGCCGAACCGTCCTTCCTCACCTCGGTAGCTCAACTCCGGAACGTTGTCGGGCCCATACGTGTAGATCGACCAATCGTCTCGGCCGAGAATGCCGCTCCACAGTGCAACGGCCGATTCCAGATCAGGCACAATCATGGCGATCTGTGCCACCGGGTTTCCCCGCAGGGGCTCAGGGAGCGAGTCTGCCTTGACGCCTATCACTTGCCACTCCTCGTTCGGTTCGGTTATCGGACCAATTCAACAGCAGTCCGTTCACAGATTGATCATGTGTCCGGCAAGCCCGTGGAAAGCCTCCTGCAGCGCCTCACTCAGTGTCGGGTGAGCGTGAACGTTGCGTACGAGGTCTTCAACTGTCAGTTCGAATTTCTGAGCGAGCGTCAACTCTGGCAACAACTCGGTCACTTCCGGTCCGATCAGATGTCCACCGAGCAACTCACCGTACGTATCGTCGCTGATCAGCTTCACGAACCCGACAGCGTCCCCTAGACCATGCGCCTTGCCGTTGGCACTGAACGGAAAGGTAGCCACCTTGACATCCCAGCCCATGGTGCCGGCCTTGTCCCTCGCTTGCTGCTCCGTCCATCCGAAGCTGGCAACTTGGGGTTGGCAGAAAGTTGCGCGGGGAATCATCGGGTAGTCGACAGGGACGGTGTCTACGCAGGCAATCGTCTCAGCCGCGACCACGCCCTGGGCCTCTGCGACGTGAGCGAGCATCAACTGTGCGGTGACGTCGCCGATTGCGAAGATTCCGGGCACTGAAGTACGCATGTACTCGTCGACCATCACGGCTCCTCGCTCGGTCAGTTCGACGCCTGTCGTCTCGAGGCCGTAGCCGTCGGTCCGCGGAACAAATCCGATCGCTTGGATCACCTTGTCCGTGAGCAGCGTTCGCGCCTCGCCACCCTGCCTCACTACTACCTTGACCTGTCCACCCGAATCGACGATCTCCTCCACCGAAGTGGAAACCAGAATCGTGATCCCGGATTTCTTGTATCGCTTCGACAGTTCGGCAGATACATCCGCATCTTCCAGCGGAAGGATCCGCTCTGCGTACTCGACCAGCGTGACGTCAACTCCGAAACTGTTCAGGACATAGGCGAATTCCACACCGATCGCTCCTGCACCGGCGATGACCACGCTCTTCGGCAGCTCGCGAGTGAGAATCTGCTCCTCATACGTGACTACATTGTCGCTGCGAGTCGTGCCTGGAAGTAGCCGTGGCTCTGCTCCACTGGCGATAATCACGTTGTCGAAAGTTATCGTCGCGGAATCGCCACCCGATACCTCGAGGGTATTCGGTCCACGGAATACGCCGCGACCGTTGTACTGCCGAATACCGTTCTTCTTCATCAGGTAATTGACGCCCTTGGTTCGGCCGTCCGCAACAGATCGACTGCGGTCGAACGCAACCCCGAAGTCAACCGAAGTGACACCTTCGATTCCGAACATCGAGGCTCCGTCGGTCACCAGGTGCGCAATCTCCGCGTGCCGTAGCAGTGCCTTCGACGGAATGCATCCGACGTTCAGACATACGCCACCCCAGTACTTTTCCTCGACCACAGCAGTGGAGAGCCCCAGGTGCGCGGCCCTGATGGCCGCAACGTAGCCACCGGGCCCAGCTCCGAGTACGACCACGTCGTAGTGTGAATTCATACCTGTGCCTCCCACTTTCTCGCGATGTCTGCTCAGCCGAAGATCTGGATCGGGTTCTCGAGGACTGTGGTGAAATGCTTCATCCACTTCGCGGCGATCGCCCCGTCGATCGGACGATGATCAACCGAGAGAATCACTCGCAGGACCGTCCCGACCTCCAGCCGTCCCGCCACGACAACGGGCTGCTCGGTCGCTGCTCCAATTGCAAGAATCGACGATTGAGGAGGGTTGATTATGGCCGAAAATTCCTCGACCCCGAACATCCCGAGGTTCGAGATCGTCGTCGACCCACCTTCGAGTTCGTCCTGCCGAATCTTCCCTGCGCCTGCTCTCGCTACTAAATCTTTTGTAGCGCTGGCAATTTCGGAAATGGACATGGCGTCGACCCCGCGCAGAACGGGAGTAAGCAACCCGCGATCGGAATCTATCGCGATCGAAATATCCACCTCGGCAAAGGTTCTCACTGCGTCTTCGACCCAGATCGAGTTCATCTCCGGCACAAGCGTATGCGCCTTCGCCATCGCTTTGATCAACAGATCGTTGACCGACACCTTGGAAGCGCTGACTTCGTTGAGCTGCCTGCGCGCCTCCAGCAACGCATCGACCCGCGCAGAACCAGAGATGTAGAAATGGGGCTGTGTCTGCTTACTCGATGTCAGCCGAGCAGCAATTGCACGACGAAGTCTCGTGTGCGGTGTGTCCGTGAAGGCAGAGCCATGGCCTTTGACACCAGCGCCCTTCACACCAGCATCTTTCACTGCGACGGCCTGTGCCGAAGCGGTCTTTGCTGCTATTGCGGCATCGACATCGTTACGTACGACGCGTCCGTTCGGGCCCGATCCCACGATGTCACCGAGGTTCAGCCCTGCCGATTCCGCTAGGCGTCGCGCCAAGGGACTCGCGAAAATTCGCGGCGCCCCCTCATCGGCCACTTTCTCGCCCAGCACGGTCGGATACGACGAACCGTCGGGTTCGTCTACAGCAGTGGATGTTTCAGGCTTGGCAGAGCGCCCATGGGCATCACGGACCCCGAACTCGGCCAGCAATGCCGCAATATCCTTCACGACTTCGCCCCGATCAGCGAGGACGGCGATCGGTGCACCGACCTCGACGGATGTCCCTGGTTCGACGAATGTGTGTACAAGTACACCCGCGGACTCGGCCTCGATCTCAACCGTCGCTTTGTCCGTTTCGAGAACGGCCAACGGTTCGTCGACATCGAATTCCGAATCGACAGCAAGCGGCCACTCGGAGAGGATTACGGTGGTAGCTCCGGCTGCCACCTCTGGCATGCGCAGTAATGTCGCCATGGCGGTTGATTGCTCCTAGAGAATTTCTGCCGATGAGGGTGAGTGGGTTCGGTTCGGTCGCTTCACGATCGAGTGATCCTCTTCAACGCTTCGACCACTTCATCCGTCTGTGCAATTGCCGCACGTTCGAGCACTTTGCTGATGCTCGGCGATGCCTCAGACCCCGTCACTCGCTGGATGGGCTGATCAAGCCAATCGAAGAATCGGCGCTGGATTTCATCACTGAGCCAGCCGCCGTACGACGTTCCGTATGCTCCTTGCTCAGCGATGACCACGTTGTTGGTCTTTCTGATGCTTTCGCCAATGGTGTCCCAGTCGATACTCGCTTGGTCGAGCCAACGGAGATCGATGACCTCGGCATCGACTGTCCCGATTTCATCCACTGCCTCGAGGCAATGCCCCACCATCGACAGGTAGGAAATGATCGTGAGATCGCTTCCGCGCCGACGCACTGCGGCCTTCCCGACCGGCAGGAAGTAGTCGTAGTCATCGGTCGGCGCCTGGCCGCTCGTGCCATATAGGTCTACGTGCTCGATGACCACCACCGGGTCGTTGCATTGCAAAGCGCTGTTCATCAAGCCGATGTAGTCGTACGGCGTGGACGGTGCGACGATGCGCCATCCCGGGGCAGTTGCAAACACGCCGGCAGGGTCCATGGAATGTTGCGAGCCGTAGCCGGTCCCCATAGCGACCTTGCTGCGCAATACGAAGGGCACGTTGCTGTCCCCTCCGAACATATGTCGCGCCTTGCCGATCTGATTGAAGATCTGGTCGGCTGCCACCCACATGAAATCGGCGTACATGAATTCGACGACTGGTTTGTACCGTCCGTCCAATGCGATTCCGCCACCGAGGCCTGCGAACGCATTCTCACTGATCGGAGTGCCGAGCACTCTGCCCGGGTATCGATCAGCCAATCCTTTTGTAGCGCCGTTCGTTCCGCCCTTCAAGCGATGGATGTCCTCACCCATCACGACGATGGAGCTGTCGGCGTCCATGCGACGGTCCATCACCTCCGCCACGACGTCGATGAACTTCCGATCGGCCATCTCGCCGCCGAACTCCTCTGGCTCGACGAATCGGACACCCTCGAACTCACTGAGATCACCACGTATCCCGACATCGACGAAGTTCACGTCCGGCCATTCCGATGTCTTGATTCTGACCTCGCCAGGCTTGCCCCCTGGCACTGTTTCCAGCAGCTCGCCACCGATCTCCTGCATTACTCGGGAGGCTTGCGCGACCGCCTCGGCTACGTCGGCTTCGGTCAGCAGCTTCCGACGGACCACTTGATCGGTGAGCAGGCGAAGCGGATCGCGCTTTTTCCAGGCCTTTTCTTCGTCCTTCGTGCGATAGCCGAAAGCGCTGCCCGGGAATGGGCCGTTCTGGTGAAAGAAGCGATAGACATCCGCTTCGATGATCGTGGGGCCCTTACCCGAACGCATGTGGGTGAGGGCCTCCTGCATCGCGAGGTGGACCGCAAGCGGGTCCATACCGTCAACCTTCCAACTAGGAATGTTGAACCCGAGCCCGCGTGCCGACAATCGCGGTTCACCGGTCGCTTCCGCGACATGCGTGGAGACCGCATATTGGTTGTTCTCGATGAAGAAGCAGATCGGAAGATCCCATGCTGCTGCCAGATTGAACGATTCGAGTACCGAACCGATGTTGACCGCGCCATCACCGAAGTAGGTAACTGCGACCGCATCGGTTCCAGCCTGACGGTGCGCCCAGGCGAAACCTGCAGCTTGCGGTACCCCGCCTCCGACGATCGCATTCGTACCCATCGCGCCGGCTTCTTTCCACTGCAGGTGCATGGACCCGCCACGACCACGGCAGTAGCCGCGCGACAGACCACAGATCTCTGCGAGGCTGCGGGTCAGTACGGTTCGGACCTCTGGCGAAAGTGCAGCGGTCGGATCCAAACCGTCGACAGCCACGTGGGCCAGCGCCTTGGCAAGGAACTGATGATGTCCGCGGTGGGAACCGTTGATGGAGTCAGCGGATGTGAGGCCGAGGATCGACCCCACAGCCCCACCCTCTTGTCCGATGCTGGAGTGGGCTGGACCGTGAATCAGTCCCTTCCCCGCCAACTCCAGGACGTATTCCTCGAAGGATCGGATCAAGATTGTCTGAGCCAGCATCGTGGCAAGAAGCGACGGAGTGGCGGCATCCCAGTCCTTGTTCGATGTTGCCAGTTCCACCCATGGTGATGCTGCGGTGAGTTTCTTGTGCGTGGTCATAGTCAGTCTCCGGATCAGGCCTTTGGACGGCCAAGCTTTGGCAGCACGTCTGGACAGCGCGGAGGGACTCGCGCAGGGCGGTCCACTTTCCGTGTTGGGCCTCACATTGCCATCGAATGGATCCATTCGCAAACCTGCCCAAGTCTCGATCGACCACAAATGTGGCTTGTCCCACTTGACGAACAGGGCCAACACCCCGCAACATACGTGCTGAGACTTTTGTCCGGCATGAAAAATAGAGTGATTGGATCCAAAACGGTGAAGCATTCAGGCCAGATCGCAACCGCGGTCAACCATGCGAACAGGCACAATTGGATCCAATTCGCGACACGGATCATCCCGAGCACCGTCACGCATGTCCGCAGTGAACAATGAACTCCGGCACCCGCTCGATCCGTGGCCGAGCTGAACTGCGCCCGTCCCCCACCTCGAGGAGCACCGTTGTCCGAAGCCGATTCTGCGAACGGCCCCACCACGGTCGCGAGCCACCGCATCGCTGCCCATATCCGCGAAGACATACTTTCCGGACGCCTACTCCCTGGAGTTCGAATCCGCCAGGAAGAGATAGCCGAACGACTCGGCGCGAGTCGACTACCGGTGCGAGAAGCGCTGCGCATGCTCGAATCCGAAGGCCTGGTCGAATTGAAGGCGAACAGTGGCGCGTGGGTGTCCTCGATGGATATGCAGGAATGCGATTTCGTATATCGCATTCGCGAACGTATCGAGCCCATGGCGCTGGCGGAGAGCATCCCGCATCTGAACAGCAGTGTGCATGATCGACTCTGGAGTATCCAGGACGAGATCGAAGCCAACGAGGACGTAGACCGATTCCTGGTACTGGACCGGGAGTTGCATCTACTCACTTACAGCGGTTGCGAAATTCCTCAGTTGATAACTATGGTGACGCGGTTTTGGAATACGACTCAGCATTACCGTCGGGCATATGCCCGTCTGACGGGTCCCGATCGAACCTGGGTCATCAACTACGAACATCGCTTACTGATCGAAGCCATCGTGCGCAAAGACGAGGTCGATGCCGAACGGTGCCTGACCGGCCACATACGAAGAACCAGAACCGAATTAACAAAGCACCCCGAACTTTTCGACAGCACCAATCCTGATTCTTCGCGGGGAGGTTCGTCGAAAGTGCGCTGATCAAAGGAAAGCGACTTGTACGACTTCACCGATCGCACCATTGCAATATCCGGAGCCGCAGGCGGAATCGCCAGGCAGGTATCGGAGCAGATGTACGCAGCAGGGGCGAATCTGGTACTCGGCGACCTGGATACACAAGCACTCTCCGCGATCAGAGCTTCCCTGGATCCAGACGGAAATCGTATAGCAACAACCGAACTCGATGCTGCTTCACCTGAAAGCAATGATCACTTCATTGCGGTTGCGCAAAGGCATTTCGGGGGGATCGACCACCTGATCGTCGCTGCGGGGATCTATCCCGAACAGTCGGTGGAGTTGATGACCGATCAGCAATGGCGGACGGTCATGTCCATCAACCTCGACGGGGCAATGTATTTGACACGCGCCGCCATTCCGGTGATGCGTGACGGCGGCTCGATCGTCAATCTGACGTCCATGGCAGGCCATCGCGGCAGTCGAAATCACGCTCACTACGCGGCGTCAAAAGGCGGACTACTCGCTTTCACTCGCAGTCTCGCTTGGGAACTGGGCGGATCGATCCGAGTCAATGCAGTATCGCCCGGCATCATCGAAACACCGATGACTGCAAATTTGGTCAACAGCCAAAACGACCACCTCATCCGTTCGACGCCGATGGGTCGATTCGGCCGCGCCGCCGAGGTTGCTTCCGTGGTCGGATTCTTGTGCAGTCCAGCCGCGAGTTTCGTGCACGGCGAAGTGATTCATGTGAACGGCGGACTCCATATGGGCTGAACGCCCATATCCAGCGAACTTGTTGAACGACAAACATACTGACATCTCGAGAAGGCTCACATGAACAGCTCTGCACCTCCTGAACAAACCCCCGAACTAGATCGCGCCCGTTCGCTCCGGGCAGCCGTGTCCGGAAACATCCTCGAATGGTTCGATTGGACTCTGTACGCAATCTTCTCGACATACCTGGCGTCGAACTTCTTCGATGACAGCGATCCCACTTCTGCCCTGCTGTCGACACTGGCGGTGTTCGCAGTCGGATTCGTGGCGCGGCCGTTCGGTGGCCTTGTCTTCGGGCGCCTGGCGGACCGCAAGGGTCGAAAATTCACGATGGTGCTCACGATGTGCCTGATGGCCGTGGCAAGCCTGGCAATTGCATTGATCCCGAGCTACGAGAGCATTGGGGTGTGGGCGTCGTTCGCGCTCTTGATTGCACGACTGACGCAGGGCCTCGCCCATGGAGGGGAGGCCGGCGTGTCCTACACCTACGTCGGTGAGATCTCGCCTCGAGATCGCCGAGGGCTCTGGGGCAGTTCGGTATTCACAGCTGTCACCTTCGGAGTAATGCTGGCGACTCTCGTCGCAGCGTTGCTGACGGGGATCCTCGGAAAAGACGACATGAGCAGATACGGATGGCGAATTGCTTTCGCCATCGGGGCCGTACTCGGCTTGTACGCATTGTTCTTGCGTCGTGCGGCATCGGAATCGCCTCACTTCGAGGAGAATTCGGATTCTGCAGCTTCGGCACCTCCGATCGCACGAAAGGACATTGTCAAGATCGGCGTGCTGATCCTCATGTTGTCTGCTGGGCAGAACGCGGCCTACTACACTTGGGCCACCTTCGCGTCAGCGTACGCAATTTCAGCCAAGGGAATGGATCCCAACGGAGCCTTCATTGCAAGCTTGCTTGCCCAACTCGTTGTGCTGGCACTGCTTCCACTCTCGGGCCATCTCTCGGACAAGTACGGTCGGCGTACCATGGCGGCAGCCTTCGGCATTTCCGGCGCCGTGCTCGTACTACCGATCGCGGCTATCCTGACCGCCCAGCCGTGGACCTTGTTCGTGACGCAGGCGATGGGATTGGCGGTGTGGTGCTGCGCGTCCGCGATGTATCCGGCGCTCATGTCCGAACTCGTCCCGACCCGTGCACGTGCGATGGGAGTCGGCTTCGCCACCTCGCTGTCCGTTGCGATCTTCGGCGGTACGGCGCCATACCTGAACACCTGGTTGACCTCGCGAGATCTCGGATGGGTGTTCTCGGTATACGTAGGAGCGCTGTGCCTGCTCTCCCTCGTTGCCGCACTGATCATGAAGGAGACCAAGGGAATCGACCTCAGTACGGTCGGAATGCCTTTCCGCAATGCCGGCAAGAGCGAGAATCGGGTGTCGACTTCCGACATCGGCGAGCTGTCGAACCGATAGAGACAAAGAAGTGGGGCTGCACTCGAATCGAGTGCAGCCCCACTTGTGTAAGTTTCTAGCTCTCCAGAAACGCCTTGATGCGCGCCAGAGTAGTTTCCATTCCGGTCTGCATCAGCTGATCTCGACCCCGACCGAGTAGGCCGCTACCCGACATCATGCGCACGTAAAGCGCTGGCGTCGCATAGATCTCACGAGTCTCGGTAAGCACGGTGCCTGTTCCCGAAGGCTCGAGCACAAAGGTCCACCGCGCTTTCGGCTCGTCCGATTCGAAGGAGAACCTCCGGCAGTCGACCACGTCGACCACCGTGCAGTGCGTGCTCCACCGAATCAGACCATGCTTGTTGGTGCCCTTGAACTTTGCACCCACAGTGCCCGGAGTTCCGGAAGTCCATGTTCCACCGGTATTTTCAGGACTGAAGCGACCCATACCTTCGATGTCGCTGACAACCTTCCACACCGATACCGGCGTTGCCTCGATGTACGCGCTGGCGGTTTCCACCCGTTACCGGCCCGGAACCCAGGACATGATCTTGATGGCGTGAGGCATGAGCTTTGCCCACACCTTGGCCGGAAGTCCGCGCGGTCCGCCGAGATTCATGACGCGGGTGGTGGCAACGGTCTGCGGCTCGGTGTACTTGATCAGCCCCTCGGCGCCGTGACGACGACCGACGCCCGAGACACCCATGCCGCCCATCGGTGCTGCGGTGCTGCCCCAGGTGGGTGCGTAACCCTCGTCGACGTTGACGGTGCCGGCGTGGATGCGCGCTGCGATGGCTTCGCCGGCAGCCTTGCTTCCCGCCCACACACTGGCGTTGAGGCCGTACTCGGTGTCGTTGGCCGCAGCGATGGCCTCTTCGACGTCCTTGACGGGGTAGATCGAGACGAGCGGCCCGAAGGTCTCGTCGCGGTAGCACTCGGCGTCTTCGGGAACCCCGGTGAGCAGCGTGGGCTCGTAGAACAGCGGTCCGATGTCCGGGCGGGCCTTGCCGCCGGCAATGACGGTGGCGCCCTTGACCACTGCGTCGTCGACATGCGCGGAGATTGCCTTGACCTGGGCCTCGGAGACCAGGCTGCCCATCTCGATTCCGAATTCGTAACCAGCGGCGAGGTTCATCTTCTTGACGCGGTCACCGAACATACGGATGAACTCGGGTGCGATGGACTCTTCGACGTAGATGCGCTCGATGGAGATGCACAGCTGACCGGAGTTGGAGAAGCACGCACGCACAGCGGCGTCGGTGACCTCGCGCAGGTCTGCGCCGGCCGCGACGATCATCGGGTTCTTGCCACCGAGTTCGGCGGAGAAGCCGATCAGTCGACGGCCGGCCTGCTCGGCGAGGAGCTGACCGGTCGCGGTGGAACCGGTGAACATGAGGTAGTCGGTGTTCTCGACCAACGCGGTGCCCACGACGGAGCCCGGTCCGGGAACCACGGCGAAGAGGTCGCGGGGCAGTCCCGCCTTGTAGAGCAGCTCGACGCAGGCGAGCGCGCAGTACGGCGTCTGGCTGTCCGGCTTGAGGACAACGGCATTGCCCGCGAGCAGCGCGGCGATGGCGTCGGACACGGCCAGCGTCATCGGGTAGTTCCACGGCGAGATGACGCCGACGACACCCTTGGGCTGGTAGCGGACGACGGTTTTCGTCAGACCCGGAAGCATGCCGGAGACGCGACGCGGACGCAGCAGCTTCGGAGCCACACGTGCGTAGTGACGCGACGTCATCGAGATGTCGAGGACTTCTTCCTGAGCTGCGGTACGCGACTTTCCGGTCTCGGCCTGAGCCATGTCCATGAGGGCGTCGCGGTTCTCGAGGATGAGGTCGCGGTAGCGGTGGAAGACGGCAGCGCGGTCGAGGACGGAGCGCTTGGCCCATTCCTTCTGGGCGACGCGGGCACGGGCGATGGCCGCAAGTGCGTCGTCGGCGGTGCCAACGGGGATGGTCGCCAGCTCCTTGCCGGTGAACACCTCGGTGATGGACTTCGTCGGGCGATCGGCAACATTGTCGATGGCGATCAGATCGGCGAGCCGCGAGAAGGTCGCAGCGGACGGAGCAGGCATTTCAGTACCCCTACTGGTGAGTAGTTCTTGGAGTTACACACAACTTACCCCGTCGGTGGTACCGATCACAGTGCCGAATCAGACAGAGTCAACCAATACTGCCTCTTTCGGACGTTTTGCGATCAACAACGACATGACTGCAGCGATCGCGCAGAGCGCGCCGGCCACCAAGAATGCAGCGTCGTACGAGCCGATCTGATCACGAACGAGGCCGGCCAAGAATGCCACCAAACCCGCGCCGATCTGATGAGATGCCAGCACCCAACCGAACACGATGGGAGCGTCGGCGCCGAAGTGCTGACGGCACAGCGCGACGGTCGGCGGAACCGTCGCCACCCAGTCGAGCCCGTAGAAGATGACAAACGCGATCATCGGCGGATTCACGGTGTTGGCGAGCAGCAGCGGCAGGAAGAGCAGCGAGATTCCGCGGAAGAGGTAGTAGATGCCGAGAAGTTTTCGCGAGTCCATCCGGTCGGTGAACCAACCCGAAGCAATGGTGCCGACCATGTCGAGGATTCCGATCAACGCCAACAGGGACGCGGCCGTCGTGATCGGCATTCCGTGATCGTGCGACGCCGGGACGAAGTGCGTTCCGATCAGGCCGTTGGTGCTCGCGCCGCAAATCGCGAAGGTACCGGCGAGAAGCCAGAACACCTTGGTCTTCGACGCCATCACCAGCACCGAGATCGCCCGGCCTCCGGCGCCGCCGCGCTGGTAGACAGGCTTGGCGGGTGGGGCGTAACCGGCGGGCGCGCCGTACGGCGTCGTTCCCACGTCTGACGGATAGTTACGCAGGAACAGCAGAACGAACGGTACGACGGCCAGTGCGGCAAACGAAACTGTGAAGGCGACGCTCTTCCAGTCGTACGTTTCCGCGAGCTTCGCCAGGACGGGCAGGAACACCAGCTGACCGGCAGCACCACCGGCCGTCAGGATGCCGGTCACGAGACCACGCTTTTCGACGAACCAGCGATCGACGACGGTGGCGACAAACGCCAGCGCCATCGAACCCGTACCGAGGCCGACGAACACACCCCACAGCAGAATGAGCTGCCAACTCGAGGTCATGAAGATCGTGAGACCACTGCCGAGCGAGATGAGCGCCAACGCCGAAGTGACGACCACCCGGATACCAAACCTTTCCATCAGGGCAGCGGCGAACGGCGAGGTCAGCCCGTACAGGATCAGGTTGACCGAGACGGCGGCCGAGATGCTGGCGCGCGACCACCCGAAATCCTCGTGCAGCGGATCGATCAGCACCGATGGGGCAGCGCGGAAGCTCGCCGCACCGACCAATGCCAGGAATGCCACGATCGCGACGGACCACGCGCGGTGAAAGCGCGGGGGGCTCACCTGCTGCGGGCCCGATTCGGGGAGAGCGGTCTCAGAAGTCACAGAGAGAATTCTGCAGTTCGGATTCGATCGAGAACAGTGGCCAGATTGCCAATATATGAAAGAATCGAGCCATGTCTGGTCCGCATCGCGTCGTTGTACTGGCTCTGAACGGAGTCATTCCCTTCGAACTCGGGATCCCCGCGCGTATCTTCGGGCGTGCCCTCGACGTCGAGGATCGGCCGCTGTACGAGATCCTGACGTGCACAATCGACGGCAATCCCGTGCGGACCGACGCTGACTTCAGCATTTCGGTCGACCATGGGAGCGAGTTGCTCGCCACCGCCGACACCGTCGTCATCCCCGCGTCGTACGAATTGGGCCCGGCCTTCGACGAGGGTTATCTCTCCCCCGAATTGGCCGCAGCATTCGAACACATCCGCCCGGGGACCCGGCTGGTCTCGATCTGCACCGGTTCGTACATCCTCGCCGCGGCCGGTTTGCTCGACGGACTCCGCGCCACGACGCATTGGCGCAACACCGACCATTTCCAGCGTGTCTATCCCAAGGTGAACGTGGATCCCGACGTGCTGTTCGTCGACGAAGGCCACATCCTGACCTCGGCCGGCGTGGCGTCAGGCGTCGATCTCTGTCTGCACATCGTCAGGCGCGACCACGGCATGGAAGTGGCGAACACCGTCGCGAGGCGTTGCGTCGTACCGCCGTGGCGCGACGGTGGCCAAGCGCAGTACATCCGCCGCCCACTGGCCGACAAGCCTTCGGAATCGACTGCCGACGCTCGGCACTGGGCCCTCGAACATCTCGGCGATCCGATCACGCTGGCAGACCTGGCGACGCGTGCCAACATGAGCGTCCGCACCTTCAGCCGTCGATTCCGCGACGAAGTCGGAACCACACCGAACCGCTGGCTGACCAGCAGACGCGTCGATCGGGCACGCGAGCTGCTGGAGGAATCCGATCTGTCGATCGATGCAATTGCAGCTCGAACCGGCTTCGGGACTGCGACATCGATGCGTCAACACATGAACGAAGCGCTCGGCGTTTCACCGAGCGCCTACCGACGCACGTTCAAGGCACCGGCGTAAGCGGCAGTACCAGGCACTATCCTGGAGGCCATGGCCGAACAGACTCGCCCGAACTTTCCCCAGTACTGCGGATACCTCCTGGGGAAGACGCTCCCCGACCGGTACCAGGACTGGGTGCGGAACGATCTGGTCGGACCGGGTGCACAGGCTCGCTACATCATTCGTTTCACCGTGCCGGCGACGCTGATTCTTCTGCTGTTCCTGTTGATTCCGGGACCGATCTGGATTCCCTTGGCCATGATGGCCTTGTTGCTCATCCCGCTCGCGTACTTCGTCGTGGCGCTCGGGACCATCTACCGCCGTCACCGCCTGCTGAGCCACGGACTCGATCCCGAATTGCTCGACGAGAAGGCCCAGCGCCGTGCCGATCGCACTCGCGAGGACTACGAGAAGCGGCACGGTCGCTGAGCACCCCTCAGCGGAACATCGTCACTGCGGCCTTGGCGAGGACCTTCGGATCCTTCTCGTAGTGATGCATCTTGGTGAGCTTGTCTTCCGGAATCCCCAGGAACTTGTAGACGGCCACCTGAGCGCAGCGCACCGAGTACTGCTCGGTGAACACCATGTCGAACGGCAACTCCGCGAACTGACTGATGAAGGCCAGGTTCTTGGAGTGCTTCGGCACCACCAGCGGCCGGTCGCCGACGGCTCGCCGATTGAACAGCGCACTGGCGTAAGGCATGTGGCTGGGAATCGAATTCACGACGCTGTCCATAATCTCTTGTCGGCGCGCGGCGAGCGCACCGCTCTCGTCGAGTGCCTCGAGATGCCCGAGAGTCTCTTCCAGCATTTCCCGGCCGGTCATCTCGATGAACGGCTTCTTCACGTAGTCGCCGTCCTTGCGCGGGAACAGACAGTAACCCCAGAAGACTCCTTCGTTCTCCTTCTGCGCGTGGTAGTGCGGCTGATGGTGAACCACGATCGACAGAAGCACGTTCGAGTCCACGAACGTGTTGAGTGCATTTCCGGGGAGCTGCTTGATGATTCGGGAAATCTCGTTGATGAGCTCGTGTGACGAAGTGGTGACGGTGAAGCTGGTCCACTCACTCTGCGCCCGGTCCCCGAAGAACTTGTCGGGATTCCCAAGATCGTAGAAATGCTCGGTGGCCTGCTTCCACAGCAGCGCACTCGGTGCGTATCTCATGTCTTCGACGATCGGGGTGTCGAGATCGCCGATCGACGAACTGTCGGTGATGCTGCCGTTGGTGTCGAAGACGAAATCGCCTTCCGCCACGTCGATTCGGCCCTTCTCGCCGGTGCGGACGTTCTCGTAATCGAGTCCCGTCACGATGATCTCGTCTCGAAGCGGGGTGTCCTTGAACACGAACTCCGTGATCTTCAGTTCGTTGACGAACTTCACGCCCTTACCTTCGAGGAAGGTCCGCATCGGCAAGATGATGCTCTCGTACTGGTTGTACGGGGACCTGGTGACACCCGCAAGCGTCTGAATGCGGCTGAACTCGAGAATCATTCGGTTCATGTACCGGCGAAGCTCCATCGCCGAACTCACCCGCTTGAAAGCGAAAGTGGTCTCCCACATGTACCAGAAGTTGGTGGTGAAGAAGTGCGGAGTGTCCTCGAACCACTGCTCGATGCTGATGTCGTCGAGTTTTGCCTCGTCCGACTCCGGCATCGTCATCAGCTTCGTCAACAAGTACCGGTCCTTGTTGTCGAATTGCATGTGCTTGTAATCGTTCTCGCCCTTGTTGCGAATACCGTCTCGGTCGATCAACCGTGCGACGTCATGCGTGGGGTGCGCGTGGTCGAAGTCGAGAATGTCATCCGTCACCGACTTTCCCGGGTTGTCCAGCGACGGAACCGCACTCAGTATGTCCCAGAGGTTCTCGTAGGTTTCCTCGTTGAGCATGCGGCCGCCGCGGTTGATGAAACCCGCGTCGTTACCGAGTTCGCGATGGCCGTACTGGTGCTGAAACGTAGCGGCGGATTCGCCGTCGTTCGCTCCGTGCATGTCCAGGCCCATGATGGTGATGTCCTCACCGTTCCACTCACCGTCTCGAATCAGATAGACGGCAGCCGAGAGGTTTCCGATGCCGGCACCGATCATGTAGGCCTTGTGAGACAGATTGGAAGACATTGGGTTTCGTTCCTTACTCGAGTCGCGGTACGGATACCTTCCAAGCATGGACCCGTTTGCCCGCAGGCGCATCACCCGAACCGGATGACGTCCGTCACGGTCGCTGAAGGCGCACCAGATCGAGCGCAAAACGCACGTAGTCACGTGCAATTTCCTCGGGCGTTTGCGGCCCACTCGGCCGATACCATTGCGCGACAGAGACACACATCACGACAATCGCACGTGCGGCCTGTCGCGGCCGATCCGTCTCGAACACACCGGCGGCGATTCCGTCGTCCACTTGCTTCGTCATCAACCATTGCTGGTAGTTGCGTGATTCCGTGATGCGCAACCTGTTTTCGGCTGTGAGACTGCGCATTTCGCTGGCGCCGAGGAATCCTTGATCACGCCGATAGATATGGAACAAGGTCACACATTCGACAAGGAAAGCCAATCTTTCGTCGGGACTTTCGCCCTCTTCGATAGCCGCCAACGATCTCGTGTTGAGTTCAGCCATGGTGAGGTCGAGAATTTCGGCCAACATCTGTTGCTTGCTGGAATAGTGGTGATACAGACCCGGAACACTCATCTGCGCACGTTTGGCGATCTCACGCATCGCAGCGCCGTGATATCCGGTCTTCACCATCTCCGCGAGCGCGGCAGCCAACACCGGATCGAACGAACTCGGACCGAACCTTCGCCACTCGTTCGGGCGAAAATGTGCGTCCGGGTCGGCGTCGTCGCCTCCCCATCGCGGCTGTTCCGGCGGACGCACTATCGCAGCCGGGAGCAGAGCGTCGAAACGCACTCCGAGAATCCCGCCGATTGCCGCCAACCGGTCGACGCTGACTCTGGTCTTTCCGGTCTCGACAGCGCTGAGGGTAGCCGGGCTGACATCGAGACGCCTGGCCAATTCACGCAGCGAGAGCCCGCTGTGACGCCGCGCTTGCCGGATCGACGCCCCGATCAGGACAGCATTCTCAAATTCGGTCACAGTGTTCAGTATTGCCGAACATAGGATTTCCAACAATGCGATGACCACGGAAATCTATGAACGTGTTGACTACTAGTTATCGGCCTGAACATGATGTGGATCACAAAGACCCAGGTCCGCCCGAGCGATCGTTCGGTGTCGGTAGCGAGAGGATCGAATCACCATGACCGAGGCGCCATATCTTGGAGAACTCCTGCGCGACGCACCCAGCAACTGGGGCAAGTGGGGAGAGTCCGACGAGGTCGGTTCACTGAACTACCTCGACGCCGGACAGGTGCTTCGTGGCGTCGGAACCATCAAGCAGGGTTCCGTGTTCACACTCCAACGTCTTATCGGCGATCCCAAGGGTGATCCGGTCTGGCCGGGACGGAGCCCCGCCGAGCGCACACAGATCTTCGACGAGAGCAGCTGGGACGGCGACGACGCCCCCAACTTCCCCGGCGGCCTGCATTACGCGGACGACAAGATCGACGCGTTCCTGCAGGGCTCGACGCAGTACGACGCACTCGGCCACGTCTGGTACGACGGCGCCCTGTGGAACGGATACTCGGCTGATACCACTGTCGGCGGCCTGGAGAAGGCCAGCGTCGAACCGATTGCCGACCGCGGCGTCGTCGGACGCGCAGTACTTCTCGACATGGCGAAGTTCCGCGGCAAGGAAAACCTCGACAAGGCCGAAACCTTCACGCACCATGATCTTTTGGCCTGTGCCGAAGCGCAGGGCGTCACCATCGAGAAGCGTGACATTCTCGTCATCCGCACCAACTTCCTCAAGCTGTTCTTCGACCAGGGCGAAGCCTTCTACGAGGGCTTCTGCGAGCCCGGCTTGATCTACAGCCCCGAACTCGTCCAGTGGTTCCAGGACATGGAGATTCCGAACCTCGTCACCGACACCATTGCCAACGAGGTCACCACCGACCCCGAAAACGGTGTGGCACTGGTGCTTCACAACGCTCTGATGCGCAACCTCGGTGTGGTGTTCACCGAGATCTGCGATCTGGAGAAGCTGGCCGCGGACTGTGCGTCCGACGGCCAGTACACGTTCTTGTACGTCGCCGCACCGCTCAAGGTTGCCAAGGCCAGCGGCTCTCCCGTGAATCCGGTTGCCATCAAATGACATACGAAGATCGCCCTTGGTTGGCGTTGTACCGCAACGACGTTCCCCCCGACATCGACGTCGAACAGCCCACAATGCTCGAAATGTTGGCGGCGACGGTTCGCTCTGATCCGGACGCCACGGCTGTGAAGTACTTCGACGGTCAACTCAGTTTCGCTGAACTGGATCAGCAGAGTGACGCCCTGGCCCGCGCACTACGAGCAGGTGGTCTGGCGAAGGGAGACCGTGTCGCACTCTTCCTGCAGAACGTTCCGCAATTCGTGCTCGCCCTCGCCGGAATCTGGAAAGCCGGCGGCGTCGCAGTCTCGATCAATCCCATGAGCCGTGAACGAGAACTGGGATACCAACTCGAAGATTCCGGAGCAGCGGTTCTGATCGCTCTCGAGGGGCTCTACGAGTCCGTCGGCCGCAACGTCGTCTCCGACTCGCCGGTCAGGCGAGTAATCACCACCTCGGAACTCGAGTACCAAAGCCGCAACGATCCAAGGGTTTTCGACGGAATCGTGAAGAAGGACCTCGGTACCGACGATCTCGCGACGCTGATCGACCAGCATCGTCTCGGCGATCCGATCACTACCGACGCTGCACCGGAAGACATTGCGGTACTGACCTATACGTCGGGAACCACAGGTCCGCCGAAGGGAGCGATGACCTCTCACGCGAACATGACCTTCAACGCCCAGGTCTACCGTGACTGGCTGGGGCTCACCCCGAAAGACACGGTTCTCGGCGTAGCACCGCTCTTCCACATCACGGGGTTGATCGGTCACATCGCGGTGTCCGTCTTGGCGAGAATGCCGCTGGTGCTGGCCTATCGCTTCCAGCCCGAGGTGATGCTCGACGCGATTCGTGAGCACCGCCCGACATTCACAGTCGGCGCCATCACTGCATTCACCGCACTGCTCAACACTCCGGGTTGCGCGCCCGAAGACTTCACCTCCATGCGGTTGCTGTATTCCGGCGGCGCACCCATCTCGCCGACAGCCGCCGAGGCAGTCCGCGCCATGACCGGTGCTGCGCTGCACAATATCTACGGGCTGACCGAGACCACGTCGCCCACTCACGCCGTTCCCGTCGGGGCAGACACGCCCGTCGACCCCACGTCCGGGGCACTGTCCGTCGGCGTTCCAGTACCCAACACCGTGGTCCGCATCGAAGACGAGGGCGGTGCGGTCCTGCCGATCGGAGAGATCGGCGAATTGGTCGTCCGTGGTCCACAGGTGGTGCGCGGTTACTGGAACAAGCCGGAGGAGAGTGCGTCGGCCATTCGCGACGGGTGGTTCCACACCGGCGACGTCGGTTTCATGGACGAAGCCGGCTGGTTCTACGTCGTCGACCGTAAGAAGGACATGATCATCGCGTCCGGCTACAAGGTGTGGCCACGCGAGGTCGAGGACGTTCTTGCCGAGCACCCCGCAGTCCGTGAGGCGGCAGTCGTCGGGATCGCCGACGAATACCGCGGTGAGACGGTGAAGGCGTTTGTCAGCCTCGTCGCGGGGGCGTCCGTCACCCCGGAAGACCTGATCGATCACTGCAAGCAGCGGATGGCGGCGTACAAGTACCCACGCTCCGTGGTGCTGGTGGAGGAACTGCCCAAGACCGTCACGGGCAAGATCTTGCGACGGGAGCTGCGCACGACCTCCTGATCACAGGGCAGCGGGCGGACTTCAGGTCCGCCTGCTGTCTGATCGCGCACAGTTTTAGGTCGACCACGCAATCGGGGTAATGGAACAGTAATATGTGCTGAGTACCCACGGACAAACGGGAGACATCAGTGAGCAAGTTCGGACGTAAGAAGCAGCCCACGCCCAAGAGCTACCAGTGGCTGGCCATGACCCTCATCGCGTTGTCGCTCTCCGTGTCGATCGGGATTGCCGCCAAACCCTCCTGAGCTCCGCGAATCCGAAACTTGTAACCCCGCGTCCATCTGCACATGGGCAAATAGGTGCGATTCGGACGCTTAGCTGTTCTAACTTTCCTTCCGTCGTGTCACCTCGGCACCGACGGAGAGGATCAACTCACCATGCGAAGCTCACGCTTCGGCGTGCTGGCCGCTGCCGGCGCTGTCGGACTCGTGCTTGTCACCAGCAGCGTTCAGTCCATCGCCACGGCGTCACCGTTCGGTTCGCTCGACGCCGGTTCGAGTTCCGGTTCGACAGAGACACCGACCGTCAGCAACGGCGGTTTCACCTCCAAGACGCCCTACACTCCCGGTCAGCGCATCGCCGACTATCAGGCGCCGCCGACCGGATACATCCCGGTGTACACGGAAAGCGTTGCGCGCCATGGCTCCAGAGCACTGTCGAGCCTGAAGTACGACGACCTGAGCCTGCAGCTGTGGGAAATCGCCGAAGCCGAGAACGCATTGACTCCCGTCGGCAAGGAGTTCGGCCCGGCGCTTCGTGATCTCATGGCAGCCAACAAGAAGCTGGGGTACGGCAACCTCAGCGGACTCGGGGTCACCGAACATCGGCAGCTCGGAGCGCGCGTCACCGAGCGCCTCCCGCAATTGTTCGACGCCATCGCAGCGCAACAGGGCACCATCACTTTGACTTCGTCGGGCGTCGACCGTGCCGTGGACAGCGCCGAGAACTTCGCTCAGGGCCTGACCGGTGCGTTTCCGGCCGTCGCCGGCGATGTTGCGCCGGTGACCACGGATGCCGACCTTCTCTACTTCCACGACTCGGATGCAAACGCCGACTACAAGGACTACGAAGAGTCCGATCCTCGACTGAAAGCCGTCGACGACCAGATCGCCGATCTTCCCCGCACCCGCGAGGTCTCGCGGCACATGATGCTCAGGCTCTACTCGGAGGACTTCGTGAACCGGCTGAGTGCGGGCGAGTTCTCACTCGTCGACCGTGGCAAGGGTTCCAGCACGATCGACAACGAGGTCGACGCCGCGTACATGCTGTACAACACGTACATCATCACTCCGGGCATGGCCGAAGAAGGCAAGTGGAATTTCGAGCGGTTCATCGACTCCGACGACGCTCAGTGGCTCGCGTACACGAACGACGCCGAGGACTTCTACGCCAAGGGCCCTGGCTTCACCGGTGAAGACGTCACCTACCGGATGGCAACCGTCCTGCGCGACGAGTTCCTGCGCGGGTTGCAGGAACACACCGGCGACGCCGCCGTGCCGGGAGCGGACTTCCGATTTGCACACGCAGAAACGATCATCCCCTTCGCTGCGCTCCTGAAACTGCCGGGAAGCACCGCCTCGCAGGCCGAGGGCGATCTCTACACCTACGCGAACAACCCCTGGCGCGGAGCGAATGTCAGCCCGATGGCCGCCAACGTGCAGTGGGACGTCTACGCCGGACCGGACGGTGAGCGGCTGGTCCGAATGCTCTACAACGAGCGCGAGACAGCATTTGCTGCCCCGTGCGCTCCGGTGAGCGCCGGGAGTTTCTTCTACACGCCGGCCGAACTGGCCCGCTGCCTACCGGAGATTTCACCGGCGGCCTGAGGTCCGACAACTCGGGATCCAGCCAGCGGTCGACGAGGGCGCGCCCATGCCTGGTGCAACGCCAGCATGCGCGCCTTCTCGTCGTCTTCCATCAACAAGGCGTCGCAGATACGTACGATGACCGGAGCCGAAACACCAACGGACGTACCCTGTTCCAGCCGCTGATAGTGATTGAAACTGATGTCGGCTATCTGCGCGACATCACGCCGACTGAGGCCGTGCATGCGGCGAGCACCCTCGCAGCGCATGCCGACCTTTTCGGGCGCAAGACTGTTTCGTTTCTCGACGAGCATCTGGCTCATCAACTGACGCGCGCTCGACCCGTTCACGTCGCCACCTTTTCCATCCCTGAAATATGCTTTCAACTAACACGTTTCAGAATATGGGATGGGACGGGCACGGCGGTATCTCCGAGATGACAGATAATCACGCGATACCGCCAACCCTGTGCCCGTTCAGGCTGTGACGATCAGGGGCCGAAGATCAGGCTATGAACCTGCCGATCGTCGGATTCGACTGGCAGATGGGACTACTGCCCCAATTGATCGAACCGAACGCCGTCGCAACGACATTGCCGACGCCAGTATTCACCGTCGCAGAGAGATACGGGTACGCCCCTACCAGGTCGACGATTCCGGACTTACCCGTGTCGGTGTTGACCCACGCAACGGTCACCTGACCCGCCGCCGGAATGGGCGCGGCTGCCGGGAACGAATCGAAGCGAATATCACCCTTGGCGATGGGCGGATTGGACTCTGGTCCGGACTGGCCGGTGAGCCCGGTCAACGAGGCCAGTGACCCCTGATTCGGGCACCCGATGGTGACGGCGGCGCCGCCGAAAGGGTGGGGCGGATCAGCCGAGGCGACTCCGGCGAACATGACGCTCGCGGCAATCGGTAATCCGATGGCCGCAAAAACCCCGGCCGTGCGTGTGACGCTCATAGCTGCTCCTCGGGTCGACAACACTTTCCGGATACCCCTGGTACAACGCCCGAAACGATGGAAAGTCGACTATTCACACCCCTAGACAACGCGTGTTGTCAGAACTACAGTCGGTGGTGCAGCTCACACCTACCTCTGCAGCGCGCAGACCAGTCCCAGGGAGTGTTCAGATGAAGCGCTACGACCTCCGCAGTCGCACGGATCGACTCGATCCCGAAACCGATTACGAAGAGATGTCGCGCATTCTCGCGGCGCAAGAGTTTCCCTGGGACATCAATCAGGCGCTCAGCTTCGCCCTTTTTCGCACGTACGCCGTTCCCTCGATCGGCAAACTTCTCTTCTCCACCGGGGAGTTCACCGACAAGGTTCAAAAGCGCTACGACGACACCAGCCTGATCCTCGACGCCATCCTCGAGCACGGCCTCAGCAGCACCGAAGGCCGCAAGAGCGTGCGTCGTATGAATCAGATGCACGGTTCGTACGACATCTCCAACGACGACATGCTCTACGTACTGGCAACCTTCGTCGTCACCCCGGTCAGATGGCTCGACGAGTACGGCTGGCGGAAGATGACCGAGAACGAGATCGTCGGGTCGACGAACTACTACCGCCACTTGGGCAGGTACATGAACATCAAGGACACGCCGGACACCTACGAGGGGTTCGTCAGACTTCTCGACGACTATGAGCGCGAACACTTTTCATTCGACTCCGGAGCGCGTGCCGTCGCCGATTCCACCCTCGACCTGATGTGCACCTTCCCGCCCAACAACCTGGCGCCGAAGGCTCTGGTCAAGGGATTCGCGTTCGCCCTCATGGACGATCACCTACTCGACGCCTTCCACTACAAGCACCCGAGCACCGCGATGCGCGTCGTCTCACGCGGCGCGCTGAAAATCCGTGCGCGTCTGCTGCGGTTCTTCCCGGTGCGCACGAAGCGGAAATTCGCCCGCGAGCTGCCCAACATCCGCAGCTACCCGAACGGTTACAAGGTCGAAGACCTCGGCACCTTTCCCACGGGATGCCCGGTCAAGCACCTGCAGGCAGACCAGCAGGCCCAAGCGTAGGTGCGTTGGGATACATCAGATTCACGGACGAGTTTGTCTGCGGGACGTTCAGGAGGCGATGGTCATGATTCCGATACCGCCGTACGGACTCGGTGACAGTTGGAAGATCTGGACTCCCTGGCTGGTTCCCATCGTGGAGTGGTGGAACTCCTGGCACCCTGCGCTGGGCTGAATCGCCTTTCTCAGGCCTGAATGAGGGAGGAGTCGCGACCAGTACGACGCAGAGTGATCAATTCATGGTTTGTCTCGACGTCGAGTCGACGCCCCTCTTCTTCGAACTCCATCAGCGCATAGAACCTGCGTGCGCGATCGTTGAGTGTGTAAACCTCGAGTGTCACCTCGCCGTGCATGGTTGTGGCGTGTTCGACCAACGCCCGACCGACACCCAACCCTTGCGACGCCGGCGCGACGAACAGTCCCCCGATCTCGGAGCCGATCATTCCCAACAGGCCAACAACTTCGGAGTTGTGCTCAGCCACCCAATTATCGGCCTGGATCAGATAGACCTCTCGCAT
The DNA here is from genome assembly GCF_030056745.1 of Rhodococcus sp. IEGM 1406. Taxonomy (NCBI): domain Bacteria; kingdom Bacillati; phylum Actinomycetota; class Actinomycetes; order Mycobacteriales; family Nocardiaceae; genus Rhodococcus; species Rhodococcus sp. IEGM 1406. The sequence goes on from NZ_JASHKO010000007.1 coordinate 127,198, forward strand.
CTTCTGCTCCCGTTCGCCCGTTCCCTCGCCTGCAAGGAATGGATGGGCTTCGCGGGCAGCGCGCGACCACAGGTCGACGACCACATCCTCATCCGAGGGTATGTAGCGGCGAATGATCAGATCCTGGTTCACAATCCGACCATACCCTCCGGCATCAGAGAGATAGCCGGCGCTGAAAGTGACCAATTCTCGGTTCAACGCACGACGGCCTCGACGTAAACCAGTGGCAACAATTCCATTCGTTGCCACCCCACAATTACTGCCTTGTGCAAGGGTGATCCGATGACTGACGGTGATCCGACAACTGAGCGCGGAGGCCCGGCATCGTGGTGGAAGGTGACAGCGATTGTCATCGCAGTGCTTGTCGCTCTCACATGCGGCGTCATCGTGTGGTCCTTTATGCCGCCGGTTGTGTACTTTCCATTCTTTGCGCTCGCCGCCTCGGTATTACTCGGTTTGGGTGGAGTGTGGTTGATACTCAGCCTGATTGGCTGGATGAAGTACAAAACGCTCCGTTTGAGCACGATCGCGCCGGTGGTAGTCCTCGTCACCGGCGCGCTCGTGACCTTGTCCGTCCCTTCGCGTGTTGCGTTTGCATTGTCGAAAGATTCGCTCGAAGCAGTGGCGGCGGATTGCCAGAAGTCGTTGGACAACCGAACAATTGGCGTCTACCGGGTCCTGCAGGTCTGGCCCGTCGGCAACGGGTGCCGCTTCCACATCGAGGGCGGTCTGATCGATTCGATCGGACTGGCGTACTTACCCGACGGCGCACCATATCTCGGCAAGCCCCGCCGCGACGGCGAGATCGGATACCAGGAGTTCGACGGCGACTGGTACTCGTTCGTTCAAGCGTTTTAGCGGCGCGCAACTAGTCGACGAGCTTGGCCTTCAGAAGTGCGATCGTGTCCGCAGTGAGTCCGAGACCTTCGGTGAGATAACCGTCGACGGTTCCGTAATCGCTGGCTATCTGCGCGAGTCCAGCTTCCAGGTATGACGCATCGACACCGAGGGCTGGCTCGAGATTGGTCGCTACTTGCGGGCTCAGGGCCTGAGAGATCTGCGCAAGGATCTTCTCGTTGGTCGCCTGAAGGTAGGTGTTGCTCAACAGATAGTCGTCCATGATCGTCTGGGCGGGGACACCAGCGATGGTCTGCAGCAACATCGCGGTCCAACCCGTGCGGTCCTTGCCTGAAGTGCAATGGAACAACTGCACCCCGTCACCAGCAGCGATGTCCGAGAGAACCTGCTTGAAGCCGGCGCGGCGCACAGGGTCGGTGACAAAACTGCGGTTGGTGTCGACCAAGAACTGCTTGGCCTCTTCCGGCGACTTGATCGTTGTGGCGAGCTGAGTGAGATCCTTGAACTCGATGGGGATGTTCGTGTACGTCACACCGTCCGGGAGCTTGTCCGCGCCACCGATGAACGGGTTGGAGATCTCGGTTGAACCGCGCAGGTCATAGGCGTCGGCAAGTCCGAGGCCGGTGAGCGTCGCCTTGTCTGCGTCGCTGGTCGCGGTCAGCGCATTGGACCGGTAGATGACGCCGCGCTTGAGGTGCGAGCCGTCGACGGTGGCGTATCCCCTACCGTCATTGCCGGCGACGTCGCGAAAGTTGGCCACGGAGGCCAAGTTCGGTGTCGGCGCGAGCACAGGATCGAGCGAGCCGAGATCGACCGATCCCGTGTTGAGAGAGCCCAAGTCGAGCGGGATGGCCGTGGCGGGAGCGGCAAACAACAGGCCTCCGGTGACAACAAGTGCGGCGGCCTTCGCAGTGCGAGCGAACAACATTCGTGAGCGTGTGGACATGTGGCAGTGTCTCTCTCTGTGGTTTGGGATTTGCGGTTTGGTGAGCTGGAGTTACGGTGCGACGTCACCGATTCCGGTGAACCCGTATCGCTGATGGGGTCCGATGACTGCTACTTCGAACAGGCCTGTCCCGGTGCGAGTTACGCCGTCTTCTACAAGGATGAACCGGGCCAAGTTGTCGACCGGGCACAGCATCTTCTTCCACGGTTCGATGTCCGAAACCTTCTCTCGCAGGCCCTGAACCACCAGTTCTCCCTGCCACATCCCGTGGCGCCAATCCTGCTCGAGTCCGTAGCCCGTACCGACACCGATGTAGTTGGGCAGAATCGGTTCGCAGGTTATCTCCAGGATGTGGTCGGATTCTCCTGGTGCACCGGGACGCCGGAAGTACAGAGTTCCGCTCTTCACCTCGCGGGTGCCGGAAATGAAGGTGAGCTGGTGGTCCGGTCGACCCAACCACTCCGACTCCCGCGAGCGGTCCGCCCAGACGCGCGTCGCATCCTCCAGAATGCGGCGTCCCTGCGGATCTTCTTGAACGACCGTGACGACGGTGAAGTCCCCGAATTGCATGATCGAGTAGATCCAGAAGAAGTTCTGACTGCCGGCGATCGACGGATCTGCCTTGCGTCCAGGAGGTTCCGCCTCGCCGACCGGTCGAACACCCCAGGATCGATCGCGATTACCCCGCCACGTCTCCGGGGTGACCGGGATGACGTCGCCGTCGACGGTCAGGGATCCGGACCATGTTCCGGTCTGCACGAATCGTTGCGTGTCGAAGGTGACTCGTTCGAGCTGGCGATGGAAATGTCTGGCCTCGAGATTGGCGGGGCCGTCGGACTCGAAGGTGAGGTCGAAGCTCAGGTCCGGCGCTTCGGGACTCGGGTCCAACACCACCCGCAGACGGTGCAGACCCTCGATGATCTCGATCCTCAACGGGCCTACTGAAAGGTCCATACGATCGTCACCCAAGGCGCGGGATGCCCGGAAGACGATATGGTCGTCGCCGCGCCGAAGAACCGCAAAGCCGTCGCACACACCAAGATTGGGGTACTGACCGAGACCGATGATGAGAAACAGCGGCTCGCTGTCGCCGTCGACGCCAGCATGGCAGTTGAAGTAGTAACGGTCGTAGAAGTTTCGATCCGAGGTGCCCACGTGGCGGATGGTCTCGGCGATCTGATGTACCGGGTAGTCGTCGAGCGGGGACAGTGTCATCGTGCATCTCCTGTTGCGGCCGACGCTGTTGTGAGCGTGGCTGTAGCGAGCGATTCCCAATAGGTGCCGTCGAGCATGGCTTCGAGTGTCTTGTGGTGCAGGATCATCTCGTCCGGGTTGGCGGGGAATTCCGCCTGACCGAAAGCCACTGCGCGACTTTGGACTCGGAACATGATCACCGCATGCCGCAACGCGGCGTACACGATGTAGAAATCTAGATCCGCAACCTGGTGGCCGGAAAGCGAGCCGTAGGCCTCTGCCACGTCCTCGCGACGAAGGAAATCCGGCATTCCGGGGAGTCCGGCCATGGCAGCGAGATCCTCGAAGAACCTGTGCTGGAAGATCATCCAGCCGAGGTCCAGCTCACGCGGCCCCAGTGTGGCCATCTCCCAGTCGAGGACCGCCGCCGGTTCGAAGTCGCGGTAGATGACGTTTCCGATCCGCGAGTCACCCCAGCAGAGCACTGCGGAACCGGCATCGGCGGGAAAATTCGCTTCGATCCAGTCGAAGCCGCGCTCGATCAACGGAGATCCCGGTCCGTCGGCTGTTGCCCACTCGTAGTAGCGTCGCTGGTCCTCGATGTGCGAGCGAAGTGCTTCTGCCCCAGTCGGTTCGGCACCATCGCGGCACAACTCGGGGAGAGCGAGGTGTGGATCGGCCATAGCGTGCAACTCCGCCAGCACTCGGACCGAGGACTGCTGGAGCCGAGAACAGTCGGCCGCTGAAGCCTCCGAGAGCCAGGATCCGAACGTGTACGGCATGACGTCTGGCGGGATTTCGCCGTCGCGCCGTTCCATCACGAAGAACTCGCCGCCGAGCGCGTCCGGGTTGCTCTCGGACCAGTACACGCGCGGGATCGGCACCGACGTATGAGCTGCGACGGCGCTCATGACCCGAAACTGCTGGTCCAGGTTGTACGACGGGAAGATCGGCACCGCACTGTCTCGCGGGGCGATGCGGGCGACCAGGCGATGCTCGGCTCGAACCCCGTCCTCGATCCACGTCGCATCGAACAGCACGGTCTCGTTGGACATGCCGTTCGCAGCTGGCACCTCGACCGAGGTCACGGAAGGTTTCGAGCCTCGCCACAGCACGCTCGCGAGCCAGCCTTCGAGGCTGCGTCGCATCTCTGCCGGGTCATTGCGGGATTCGCCGGGCCTGGCGAATTCGGCGTAGTCGGGATCTCCGCCTGAGGTTTCTGTTTCGGTTCGAAGGTTCATCACCACTCCTCGTGGTTCGGTGGCGCCGATGCGCACGTGCCGATAGTCGATACAATATGTATCGACTAAAGCCGTGACAGAATGTAACGGCCATCACAGCGATACCGCAAGGGATTTGCCCAAAATGTCCAAAGATTCCGAAACTCAGCACCGCCTGGGCCCTCAGCGAAACCCTGCAATCGACGACGCAGTACTGGACGCGACCAGGCAACTGTTGGAAGAAAAGGGGTACGCCGGCACATCCATCGACGCCATCGCCACGCGTGCCGGAGTGGGGCGTCCAGCCATCTACCGTCGGTGGCCGTCGAAGGCACACATCGTCAACGACGCGATCTATCCGGTACTCGACGTCGAACAGGGCGCGGACATCGACACCGAACTCGGCGCCGAGGGCACGATCGCGGATCAGATTCGCGCGCTTGTGCAGGGCGCGGTGGCACTGTTCGCCGCTCCCGCCACCCGAGCCGCGGCGCCCGGACTGATGAGCGAAGTGCGCACAAACGCGGAATTACGCGACGTTCTCGTGGTGCGGCAACTGGCCGGAGTCCGCGTCGAGCTGAACCGTCGACTGGAAGCGGCGAGGGAGCACGGCGACATCCGAAGTGGCGTCGACGCCGACGCTCTCCTCGACATCATGGCGGGCGCGGCCATCTTCGCGCTGTCGGTTCGTGACGTCTCGGACCCGGGACCGTTTGCCGATTCTCTCGCCGACATAGTGCTGAACGGCATACTTCCCAGCACCTAACCTGCTGGCGCCGTGCGGGTTTGGTCTAACCAGTCGAGGGACTGCCCATGGCCACCAGCTAGCCCGCGGGGTGTGCCGTCAAGAGAGACAACAAATTTGCCACGGCGCGACTCTGGTGATGCCGTCAACTTGGCATCGACTTCGGGCAGAACCCCAAGACCTTCGTTGGCTATCCAGTGGCATGGCAAAGCACGAACAGTTTCTGCGAATTCCTCTCTGGCAGTGAGGGTCAGATAGTTGAGGACTGCACTGTGATAGACCACGACCGTTGTGTTCTGTGGCGCACGCCGGACCAGATCGGCAACAGCCGACGTGAGATCTCCGCGAACCAGATGAGGCGGATCCACACGAGCGAGTGCCGCTGCGTCGCGCAATCGCCGCCGGCGGTGGTCCTGTTCCGGCCACACAAGACTCTCCAACCATCTCATGTCGTCGGTGTCGCCTACATCGAGTGGGTTCAGGTCGATGCCCGCCCGGTACACCACGTCTGGGACTCTCTCCGGAATTGGTGGACTGCCGGTCGTCGCACACTCCAGCAGAACGGTGGACGGACCATCGACTGGATGCAGATACTTTGTGCCGTCGTAGAGAAAGCTGTAGCGGTCAGGGTAAAGGCACAGGCCCGCCGAAGCACCGACTTCGATGAGGGAGAGCGGGCCCTTCAACAACCCGAGAACGGGAAGCAACACAGCAGCGCGGCCTGCTTCATTGGTCTGGGTAGTCCGGATCCGCGCAAGTTGTTCAACCGCAGACCAGTTCTCCCTCAGCCACCGGCGAAACGACGCATACGGCGCGACCGGTGCACCGAGGTGACGGCTCGCCCCGAATATCAGGTTGGGTTGCCTGCGGGGTTCTGGAAGTCGATCGATCAGAGCGAGGACTGCTGGATCCTCCGATACGCCGTTGCCCCATTCCTCGTAGACCTCGGAGTTCCCTCGGGCTTCCACTTCCGCGAACGATCGGTACCAGCGCGATGTGTCCACCGTCGATGTCTACCGGATGCGGCATAGGTCTGGGAACCCGTGGTCAACTCTCTGCCGACTATCCTGTGGGGCATGACCGAGCCTGTAGCGACCGCTGACCTTGCCGACGAGATCGGACCCGACATCCGTAGCTGCGACACGCAGTTCACCCAGTTCGGTGGACGTGAAGTGTTTGCCGGCCCCATCACCACCATCAAGTGCTTCCAGGACAACCTGCTCGTGAAGCAGACCCTCAGCGAACCGGGCAACGGCGGAGTCCTCGTGGTCGACGGTGACGCGAGCATCCACACCGCCCTGGTCGGCGACATCATCGCCGGCCGCGGCGTCGACAACGGCTGGGCCGGAGTCATCGTCAACGGAGCTGTCCGCGACTCGGCGATCCTGCGCACCCTCGACATCGGCGTCAAGGCACTGGGTACCAACCCGCGCAAGAGCACTCAGACCGGTTCGGGCGAGAAGAACGTGCCGATCGAAATCGGCGGAGTCACCTTCAACCCCGGCGAGATCGTCTACAGCGACCAGGACGGCGTCGTCGTTCGCGAAAGCTAGTCAGAAGTCGCGGGATCAGGCGGGGGCTTCCACTTTGGCGGCCATCCCGCCGATCTCGACGACATCGCCGTCACGAAGCTGGCGGCCCCGACGATCTTCGACCTCACCGTTGACCGAAACCATGCCGTCGGCGATCACTTCCTTGGCCTCCGCGCCCGATTCGATGAGGTTCGCGAGCTTGAGAAACTGACCGAGCCGAATCATTTCGTCGCGGATGGGTACTGCTGGAATGTTGTCGGTCATGTCAATCATCTTCCTCCTCCCACAAAACTGGACACGACAGACCACACTTAGCGTGAGGATCTGATCGACCGGTAGGAGAGGAAGCTCGATGGCACCATTGACCGAGGTATCGGACACCACTGCAGAGCTGGTGGAATCGCCACCCGAAAATCCGCGCCAGGCGCGGCGATTCCGCAAAGGGCGGTTCAGCCAGGTTCCCCATATCTCGGGATTGATCCTCGGAGTTTTCTCCGTACTGGTGTTCCTGTGGAGCATCTCGCCGGTTCTGCGGCACATCCTCCGCGTCCCACGCGAATACATCGACAGCTACTACTTCGACGCACCGGATACGAGCCTGTCGTGGGCGCTCGTCGTCGCCCTGCTCGCCGCGGCCCTCGCGAGTCGCAAGCGCATCGCCTGGTGGCTGCTGACGATCTACCTCGCGCTGATCACCCTCACCAACATCGCCTCCACGATCGTCGACAAGAACCCGAACAACGCCGTCGCCGCTGTCGTTCTGCTTGTCGTGATCGGAATCCTCATCGCCGCGAGGCCCGAGTTCTACACACGCGTACGACGCGGCGCCGGTTGGAAAGCGCTCGGCGTACTGATCGGCGGCATGGCTGTCGCGACCGTGATCGGTTGGGGCCTTGTCGAACTCTTCCCGGGCGACCTGCCGCAGAACCAACGATTCCTGTGGGCCCTGAACCGCGTCACCGCGGCGGCTTCGGTCGACAACGAGGTATTCGACGGCCATCCACGCGTCTTCGTCAACACGGTCCTCGGTCTCCTCGGCGCCATCGCACTACTCGCCGCAGTTATGACGCTCTTCCGCGCGCAACGCTCCAACAACGCCCTCACCGGCAACGACGAGTCCGCGATCCGCGGGTTGATCCAGAACTTCGGCGCCGACGACTCCCTCGCTTACTTCGCCACCCGCCGCGACAAGGCCGTCATCTTCGCGCCGAGCGGCAAGGCCGCGATCACGTACCGCGTCGAGATCGGCGTCTGCCTCGCCAGTGGTGATCCCATCGGCGATCCCGAGGCGTGGCCGCACGCCATCGAAGCGTGGCAGGACCTGGCCTCGCAGTACGGCTGGGCGACAGCCGTCATGGGCGCCAGCGAAACCGGGGCGACGGCGTACAAGAAGGCAGGCTTGAGCGTCCTGCAACTCGGCGACGAAGCGATCCTGCGCACCCGCGAGTTCAACCTCAACGGACGCGACATGCGCCCGGTACGCCAGGCCGTCACCCGCGTCAGGCGCCACGGCGTCACCGTGCGGATGCGACGCCATCGCGACATCCCGCCCGAGGACATGGCGGCCGTCATCATCCGCGCGGACGACTGGCGTGACACCGACACCGAGCGCGGCTTCTCCATGGCGCTCGGCCGACTGGGCGATCACCTCGACGGCGACTGCCTCCTCGTCGAAGCCGTCATGGGCGAAGGCACGGAGGACGAAAGCGTCGTCGGCATGCTTTCGCTCGTGCCGTGGGGACCGAACGGCGTTTCGCTCGACCTGATGCGCCGTAAGCCGACGGCGCCCAACGGTGTCGTCGAATTGATGGTCTCGGAGTTGGCCACACGTTCGGACGAGATCGGCGTCGTGCGGGTCTCGCTCAACTTCGCCGTCTTCCGCTCGGTGTTCGAGGAAGGTTCGCGCATCGGCGCCGGCCCGATCCTCCGCATCTGGCGCTCGGTGCTCGTCTTCTTCTCCCGCTGGTGGCAGCTCGAAGCGCTGTACCGCTCGAACGTGAAGTACCAGCCGGATTGGGAGCCGCGTTTTCTCTGCTTCGAGGACAACCGTGAGCTTCCACGCGTCGGATTCGCGTCGGCCATCGCCGAAGGCTTTGTGGTGCTGCCCAGTTTCGGCCGCAAGTCGAGCCAGGTCGTCAAGCACACCGGAACACATGCGGCGGTGCCGGCAGCTCTGGTGACTTCCGAAGGACTGCACGCCGACGGCAGCCCGCCGGACTCGGCGCCGTCGTTCACGACCAACGGTCCGCGTCGACCCGAGCAGGTCCGGGTGCGCATGAACAAACTTGCGCAACTGGCCGACGAAGGAATCGCCGCCTACCCCGTCGCCTATCCGCCGACGCATACGATCGCGGCCGCAGCGAAGTCGCCGGAGGGCACCCGCGTACGCATCGCGGGACGCCTGCTGAGGGTTCGCGACTACGGCGGAGTCGTGTTCACGGACGTGCGCGACTGGTCCGGCGACATCCAGGTTCTGGTCGACCAGGACAACGTCGGCCGCGAGAAGTTGGCGGAGTTCGCTGCCGAATTCGATCTCGGTGACCTGATCGAAGTGAGCGGAACCATCGGGCGCAGCCGCAAGGGCGAGCTGTCGCTCATCGCCGTCGAGTGGCGCATGAACGGCAAGTGCCTGCACCCGCTGCCGGACAAGTGGAAGGGCCTCTCGGATCCCGAGACCCGAGTCCGCCAGCGGTACCTCGACATCGCCCTCAACCCGAAGGCCCGCGAACTGCTCGAGGCCCGAAGCGCCGTCGTGAAGTCGCTGCGCGATTCACTCGGTGGTCGCGGATACCTCGAAGTCGAGACCCCGATCCTGCAGCAGGTGCACGGCGGCGCGAACGCCGCTCCGTTCCTGACGCACATCAACGCGTACAACCTCGACCTCTATCTCCGGATCGCACCCGAGCTGTACCTGAAGCGCTTGTGCGTCGCGGGTATGGAGAAGGTGTTCGAGATCGGCCGTGTGTTCCGTAACGAGGGCGTCGACTTCAAACACAATCCCGAGTTCACGATCCTCGAGGCCTACGAGGCGCACAGCGACTACGAGGGCATGATGCGGATGTGCCGCGAGCTCATCCAGGCGGCGGCCGTCGCAGCCTTCGGGCGCGAAATCATCATGCGACCCGGCCCGGACGGCGAATTGGTCGAGGTCGACATCTCCGGCGAGTGGCCGGTGAAGACGATGCACGGCGCCGTCGCCGAAAAGCTTGGTGTCGACGTCTCCCCCGAGACGAGTCTCGAAGACCTGCAGAAGCTGTGCGACGCCAACGAGATCCCGTACCAGTCCAGCTGGGATACCGGCGCCATCGCGCAGGAGATGTACGAGCACCTGGTCGAGGACTACACGGAGTTCCCGACGTTCTACACCAACTTCCCCACCTCGATGTCTCCGCTCACCCGGCCGCATCGCAGCATCCCCGGCGTTGCCGAGAAGTGGGACCTCGTCGCATGGGGTGTCGAACTGGGAACCGCGTACAGCGAGTTGACCGACCCCGTGGATCAGCGCAACCGGCTCACCGAGCAGTCGATGCTCGCGGCCGGCGGTGATCCAGAAGCGATGGAATTGGACGAGGACTTCCTTCAGGCCCTCGAACACGCGATGCCGCCGACGGGTGGTCTCGGGATGGGCGTCGACCGAATCGTCATGCTGATCACGGGTGGCAGCATCCGCGAGACGCTGGCCTTCCCCCTCGCGAAACCGCGTCAGTAGTCCGGATTCTCGCGTGCCGGAATTGTTCCACGTGAAACCACCGGGCGAGATCTTGCAGGTCGGCGAGGGCCGACTTCATGTTCTTGCCGAGGGCGACGGCCCCGTCGTCGTCCTGTGCGGCGGACTGGCGGGCAACTGGTTCGACTGGGATGACTGCGCGCGTCATCTCCAGTCGGACCACACCGTCGTCCGCTTCGATCGCCCGGGCTTCGGACTCAGCGAGCCGTCTTCCGACGTGCCGACCGTCCGCGGCGAAGCTCAGCGGATCCGCGACGTGCTCGACACTCTGGGACTGACTGGTCCGGCCGTCGTCGTCGGCCACTCCATCGCCGGCTTCTACGCCGAAGGCTTCGCGCGACTGTTCCCCGATCGGGTGGCGGGGATGCTGCTCCTCGATTCCAGTGCCGAGAAAGAACCGAAACGTCTTTTCCCCCGTGACCTGCTGCTGATCGCCTCCCGGGCCGCCGCGGCTTCGTTCAGCACAACCGGGCTCCAACGACTCCTCGGCACCACGACGCGCAAGATCCTCAACCAGTCCGTGCCGCCGAGCGGGTCGTCCGAAGCCACCCTCGAATGGGTCAGGAAGATCTACCGCGAGCCTCATTATCTGGAGGCGGCGATGATCGAATACGTCGCATACACCGATATGGCGCTGGAGCTCACCGCTTTACGACGCTCGAGCAAGCATCCACTGCCCGACATCGACCTCAGCGTCGTCGCCGCACACACTGGCCACACCACTCCCTGGTCCATCGCCTGGATGGCAAAGCAGCAGAAACTCGCCACCTACCTCGGCGGGAGTTTTCACGTCCTGCGCCCGGCGCATCACCACGCGATGATCGATCAGCCCGAGGAGTTGGCGAACTTGATTCGGCGCCTCACGCAGCCGAACCCTCGGGAATGACACTTCAACGTACAACTCGGACAGTAGCCGGATCATTGCTAGGCTCGGACAGCTTCTGCTTTCTACGACAGGCTGACCATGGATCGTTCGACAACCCGGGTGCGCTCGTCGCTGATCTTCGTCGCCATACTCGTTGTCGCACTCGCCGGCATCGCCGCCCGTCCGCCCGGGTTTCTGTCGACCTTCTGGCCCGCCAACGCGATCCTTCTGGGCATTCTCCTTCGTAACCCGCGCTCGTTTGCGCCGATCGGACTCGCTGTCGGCGGCGCTGCGCTGCTGACGGCGGATCTTGCGACCGGAAGTCCCGTGCAGAGGGCCTTCGAACTGAATGCGATCAATCTGGTCGGCGTCACGACAGGATTGATCGCCGCGAACTTGCTCGGCTGTTTTCCGCGGCGGATCTCCGAGACGAAGTACACGACCAGAATCTTCGTCGTCTCGGTTCTGGCGTCGTTCACGGCTGGGTCCGCCAGCGCACTGCGCACTCAACTCCACGAAGGAAGCGGTGCGGGAACGGAATTGGTGGGTTGGTTCTTCGCCGACCTGTGCACCTATCTGATCGTGCTGCCGATCCTTCTTTCCGCACCTCCGTTCGACCACGTCCGTCGTACGTTCGGGCCGTCCGTGCGGCAGAATCTGCGACTTCGACGGGTCGCCCAGATCCTTCTGCCGCTGGCAGCGCTCCTCGCCTGCCTCCCGCTGGCCCTCGAAGTGCAGGGAGCCCTCGCATTGCTGCTTCCGATGCCGGCGCTCTTGTGGTGCGCGATGCGCGTCTCGCTGTTCAGCACTTCGCTCCTCGCGGCTGGGTGGAGCGCGTGGGCGCTGATCATGGCGGGCCAGGGGCGGTTGGCCCTGGCCGATCCGGTTCATCTGCTCAGCGAAGGTGTAACCACCAGAATCTCCGTCATCTTGATGGCGCTCTCCCCCATCGCCGTAGCCGTCGCCACGGGCGCACAGCGACGCGCTGAACGTGAACTCCAACGCATCGCCGAATGCGACGCCCTGACCGGAACGCTGAGCCGACATGCGTTCTGGACCCAGTCGCAGGAACTCCTCGACACCCAACACACAGCGCGAAAATCGATCGCCGTCATGATGCTCGATCTCGACCACTTCAAATCGATCAACGACAACCTCGGCCACCTCACCGGAGATTCGGTCCTCGAACAGTTCGGAAACACCCTCCTCGCCACTACCGAAGGACTGGGACTGTCCGGTCGCCTTGGCGGTGAGGAATTTGCCGTCGCCGCCGCCGACTGCACATTCGAGGAAGCAATTGCCCTGGCAGAACGCATCAGACAGAGGCAGGAGGCGCACTCCCGATCCATCCGCGGCTTCGCCGGAACGGTCAGTATCGGAGTCGCCTGGGTAGATCAGGCAATGGCCGAGATGGACGCTCTGCTCGACATCGCCGACACCGCCATGTACCAGGCGAAACGCGAAGGCCGAAACCTCGTGGTGGCCGTCGATCTGTACATGGCAAGGTGACGTGGGTGCAACTACTCCTGATCCGACACGCGCTCCCCGAACTCGCCGAGGTCACCGAAGGCTTCGCCGATCCCTCACTGACCGACGCCGGTCGCGTGCAGGCACTTCGGCTGCCTGCGGCATTGGCCCCCTACCGGATCACCGGGCTCTTCAGTAGCCCGCAGAAGCGCGCACTCGAGACCGCGGACCCGGTAGCGCAGGCATTGGATCTTCCGGTCACCCAGCTCGAGGGTCTGGCGGAGTACGACTACGAGCAGCCCCACTACATCCCGATGCACGAGGTCTTGGAACGCGCACCGGAAACGTATGCGCGCATCAAGGCCGGATGGCTACCCGAGTCGGTGGACGGCGACGCTTTTCGTGCGCGAGTCCTCGGTGCGATCGACGACGTCGTCGCCGCAACCGACAACAACGCCACCGTGGCGATCTTCTGCCACGGCGGCGTCATCAATATCGTTCTGCAGGAACTACTCGGGCTGGAGCGTCCGTTGACCTTCCCGATCGAGTACGTGTCCGTCACGCGAATTCTTGTTTCCCGGGACGGAAGCCGCAGGGTCGGGTCGATCAACGAAACCGGTCACGTACGCAACATGCTTCGCGTGTAGTCACACGTTGTGGCACGCCACCTGATGACCGCCCTGGACGAGACGAAGTTCGGGAACTTCCTCGGCGCAGAGATCCGTGGCCAGCGGGCACCGAGTACGGAACCGGCAGCCACTGGGCGGATTGAGCGGCGACGGCAGCTCGATGACCTTCTGCTCGACGTTCTGCGCTGCGGTGACGGTGGCATCAGGATCGGGAATCGACGACAGCAGTAGCTGCGTGTACGGGTGCAGCGCGCGGTTCTGCATGTCTTCTGCGGGAACGATTTCGCAGACGCGGCCCAAGTACATGATCATCACGCGGTCGCTGATGTTCTTCACGACGGCCATGTTGTGCGCGATGAACAGCAAAGACAGCCCGTGACGCTTCTTCGCATCCTCGAGCAGGTTCAGAATCTGCGCCTGCACGGAGACGTCGAGGCTCGAGACCGGCTCGTCACAGATCAGGACCTTGGGGTCCAGCATCAACGCGCGGGCGATGCACACACGCTGGCACTGACCACCCGAGAGTTCCCGCGGGGTCCGGTCCCACACCATGTCCGGGTCCAACCCGACCTCGGCAAGAACCTCGCGTGCCCGAGCTTCGATGGCGGCCTTGTCTTTTCCGCCCCAGATCGACGGACCCTCGGTGATGAGAGCCTTGACCTTGCGACGAGGGTTCAGGGAGGAGATCGGGTCCTGGAAGATCATCTGCAACTGAGTGCGACTGCGACGCAGTTCTTCCGCGCCCAGTGCCGTCATTTCCGTCTCTCCGAGGCGAATGGAGCCCGACGTCGGTGAGGGCAACTGCATGATCGCCCGGCCCGCCGTGGACTTGCCACAGCCGGATTCACCGACAACGCCCAAGGTTTCACCCGGAGCGACGGTGAAGCTGATCCCGGACACGGCGTGAACGGTCTGCCCCTTGCCGACGTTGAATTCGACGACCAGATCCTCGACCGTCAGGGCCGCGTCCACCGTCTCGGGCTTCCTGGTATCGGTTGCTGCAGTCATCAGACCATCTCCTTCACCGCGAGCGTCAGGCCCGCTGCGGTAGTGCCGGCCTTCTCGTTGGCGACCAATGCCGTTGTGCCTTCAGGGGTGTCGACCGGGTAGTGGCACGCGAACGTGTGGCTTTCGGTTGTGTTGTCTCCCAGGCCGCCGGGAGCCAGAGCCGGTTCGCCGGTCAGGCAGTCGTCCTGGGCATACCGGCAGCGAGCGGCGAAGCGGCAACCGGTGATCGGCTTCGTCATGTCCGGCAGTCCACCCGGAATTGTCTGCAGCACTGTGTGCGTCGGCGATTCGAGTCGCGGAATCGCGGCCATAAGCGCTTCGGTGTACGGGTGGCGCGGACGAGTGAACAACTCCTCGGTGGCCGACGTTTCCACGACGGACCCGGCGTACATGACGGCGACGCGATCCGATCGTCCCGAGACCACACCGAGGTCGTGGCTGATCAGGATGACGGCCATGTTGAGCTTGTCGTTGAGCGAGGCGAGCAGGTCGAGGATCTGCTTCTGCACGGTCACGTCGAGAGCTGTGGTCGGCTCGTCCGCGATCAGCAGTTTCGGCTCGCAGGCCAGGGCCATCGCGATGACCACACGCTGACGCATACCGCCCGAAAGTTCGTGGGGGTACTGATCGAGCCGACGCTTGGGCTCGGGAATACCCACCATCGACAGGAGTTCCGCAGCGCGATCGCGGGCCGCGTCCTTCTTCAGACCCAGGTGGAACTTCAAGGATTCGGTGATGTGGGTGCCGATGCGCTTGAACGGATTGAGCGAGGTCATCGGATCCTGGAAGACCATGGCGATCTCGGGTCCCCAGAAGTGCTTCATCTCCGACTTCTTCATGGTCGACATGTCGCGGCCGGCAAACGTCACCGTCCCGCTGATGTCCAGAGCCGGACCCTTCTGCAGCAGACCCATGATGGTGCGTCCGAGAACCGACTTGCCGGAACCGGATTCACCCACGATACCGAGAGTTTCACCGGCGGAAACGTGGATCGAGACACCGTCGACTGCTCGCAACTGGCCACGCGGAGTGGCGAATACGGTCCTGATGTTGTCCGCCTGCAGTAGCGGAACGCCGTTCTGAACTGAAGTGGTCACAGCTTACTCCGATACTTCTCGCCGATGAGGTTGAAGGAGAACACCGTCAGGAAGAGGAAGACGCCGGGAACCAGAACGATGAACGGATGCTTCTCCACGATCCCGCCCTGGCCTTCCGCAATCATGTTGCCCCAGGTCGGATCAGGTTGTGCGATACCGAGTCCGAGGAAGCTGAGTGATGCTTCCGCGACAATCAGGCCGGAGACGGCCACCAGGCCGAGCGCGGCGACCGGAACGAGGACGTTGGGAACCAACTCGCGCCAGATGACGCGCCATTTGGTGGCGCCCATGGCCCGCGCGGCAAGCACGAACTCCCGTTGGGCGACGACGATGGTGTTGGCCCTGGCGATTCGAACCATGCTGGGAATGCAGAGAATCGAGAGTGCGAGGGTGATGTTGCGCAGGTTCGACGTGAGCACCGCGGCCAGTGCGATCAACAGCACCAGAGAAGGAATGGCCAGCAGCGAGTTGGTCAGGATTCCGACGACTGCGTCGACCTTGCCGCGGAAGTAACCGGCCATGACGCCGATGGTGCCGCCGATGATCATGCCGATCAGTACGGCGCAGATGGCCACGGTCAAGGATGCCCTGGCACCGAACAAAGCGCGGGCAAGCAGGTCGAGACCGAAGTTGTTGGTACCCAGCGGGTGATCGGAGAGCAGGCTCGGCGAGGCGAAGCCCGGCTCGGCCAAGGTCTTGACCGTGTCCTTGTACTCACCGAGCGGCAGCAGCGGTGCGAAGATCGCGGCCAGGATCAGCGCGGCCAGCCAGATGCACGCCAACCAGTACGAGAGATCGAACTGACTGCCCCACTTGGACGTACCGAGTTTGCCGAGACCCTTGAAGAGGAAAACCAGGGCAACGAGCGCGAGCACGATGCGGACGGTCATCATGATGGCCGAACCGAAGAGTGCGGTGCCGAGCAGCGCAACGCCGATCACCGTGAGAATCGATCCGATCAGGACCAGATTCTTGGGCTGTTCCAACGTCTCGACGGGACCGGGAGCCAGCAGGACTGTCTGCTGCCGGTATGTCATCACCTCGGACGGGGCCGGCGACGGGGCCGCTCCGTCTGGCGTCACTTCAGACATGGACACGACGACTCCTCGGGTCAAGATAGGTGTACAGAACATCGATCGCACTGTTGACGAGGACGTAGATGACCGCGATCACGACCACCGCGCCAAGCAGCATCGGCGAATCACCTTGCTGCGCTGCGCGGACGATGAGCGTGCCCATTCCGGGCAACGAGAACAGCGTCTCGACGATCACGGTGCTGCCGATCATGCCGCCGAGAGCCAGACCCATCATCGTGATGAGCGAGAACGACGACGGTCTGAGCGCGTCACTGAAAAGCACTCGCAGCGTGGGCATTCCCTTCGCCTTCGAAGCGAGGATGTAATCCTCACGGAGCGTCGTCACCAGATCGGATCGGAGAACGCGAGTGAACATCGCCATCTCGAGGAGGCTGATGGTGATAGCCGGGAGTATTGCGTGTGAGAGGTTTCCGGAGAGGCTGTCCCCGATGCGCACCCACTGTGATCGCGGGAACCAGCCGAGCCAATTGACGGTGACCATGATCAGCAACAGACCGGCGAGGAAGCTCGGGACGGAAAGAACACCGAACGTCGCGGCGCTGATGACGCGGTCGATGACGCCGCCTTCGTGGTGCGCCGACCAGAGTGCGAGCGGCACGGCGACGACGAGTGCGATGACCAGACCCATCACGGCCAACTGAACGCTGACGGGCAGTGCCGAGCCGATCGCAGTCAGAACGTCCTGCTGCGGGGGAACAAGCGAATTACCGAGGTCGCCCTGGAGAGCGCTGGTCAGCCAGTCCCAATAGCGAACCAGGAGTGGATCGTTGAGCCCGAGCTGCTGCCGAACTTCCTCGTACTCGGCGGGCGTTCGGCCTTCACCTAGAACGGAGACAGCAGGATCGCCGGGGATCAGTGATGCCAGCACGAAGGTTCCGAAGCTGACGATCAGGATCACAATGACGAGCTGGCCCAATTTCTTACCTATTGCGCCGATGTTCATCGATTTCGTCTCCTTCGGACAGCGAGCTCGCAATACACAGCAGTTCCTCTGATTTCAGGTCTTGGTTCAAGCTCTCCAGGACTTCAGGCTCTCTAGGACTTCCAAGCTCCGTCGAAGAGCACGATTCCGTCGAGACTCTGCTCGAGACCGTGAACGTTCTGGTTCCAGACGTCGAGTGCGGCGACGTTGCCCCACACCTGCCACGGGACGGTCTCGTTGGCGCGTTCCTGAATCTGTGCCAGGACTGCCTTCTTGTCGTCGTCGGTGGTTGCGACGCCCAACTTGTCCAGGAGAGCGTCCATTTCGGCGTCGGAGTAGCCGGTGGCGTTGTTACGGCCGCCGGACTTGATGCCCGTGTACAGACGCTCGTAGGGATCGGCCTCGGCGAGGCTCAGTGCTGCGGTGCTCATGTCGTAGTCGTGATCGGCATACATCCGCTTGACCAGATCACCTGCACCGGTGACGTATTCGATCTGAGCGTCGAATCCGACAGCGTTGAGCATTGCCTGGATGGCCAGAGCCGTTGCCTGGGCGGACGGTTCCTGGATGGAGAGGAAGGTGATCTTTCCGTCGTAGCCGTCGGCCTTGGCCTGATCGAGCAGTTCCTTCGCCTTGGCGGGATCGACGCCGATCGGTGCGACGTCGTTGTGCCAGCGCGAGGTGTCCTGGAAGATCTCCTGGCCGGGCAGTCCCTTGCCGTTGTTGACGCGGGTGTTGAGCGTCTCCGGATCGACGGCAAGCGCCATCGCCTGGCGGACACGAACATCCGAGCCCGGGCGACCCGGGGCCATGTTCACGTTCGCGATGTAACCGAGCGACGGGATGTCGACGAAGCCGGGGTAACCCGACTCGATCAGATCCAGGATCGGGGTGAGCGTACGCATGTACGCGGCGTCGATGCCGCCCGTCTTGAGGGCTTCAGCGGTGGGCTGAGCGCCGACGATGCTGATCAGCTTGAGCTTGTCGATGTTCGGTGCGCCGTCGTAGTAGTCGGGGCGAGCAGCCAAGAGCAGTTCCTCGTTGGGAGCGAACTTCTCGAGAGTGAACGCGCCCGCACCGATCGGGGTGAACTGGTCACCCTGCTGCGCGCTCGGGGCGACGATCATGCCGGGTCCGGTAGCGAGCATCGACTGGATGCCCGTCCACGGATCAACGAGGTTGAAGACGACAGTCGTCGCGTCGGGGGTGTCGATCGAGGCAACCTTGGAAGCCCACAGGCTCGACTGCGGTCCCTTGTTGGTGACGTAGCGGTTGATGCTGTCCGCCACTGCCTTGGAATCGAAAGCTGTTCCGTCGCTGAATTTCACACCGTCGCGGAGCTTCAGCGTCCAGGTCTTGCTGTCCGAACTCGCTTCGAGCGACTGGGCGAGCTTGGGCTCGAACTTCTGCCCGATGGGGTCGTAGCGCATGAGCACGTCGTAGATGGCGCTGAGCTCGCTGCCGCCGGTGGCGCCGGCAACCTGAGCCTTCGCGGGATCGAGAGTCGTGACCGCCGAGTAGCCGCTGAACGTCAGCGTGCCGCCCTTGGTGGGAGTGCCGGGGTCGGCCTGCTCGTTGACCATGCCGATCTTCAGCGAGGAACCGGAATCAGCGGATTCGCCGCCGCCATTGCTCGAGCCGTTGTCGGCGCACGACGCCAGGAACATACTTGCGGTGATCGCCAGCGCAGCCGCAGCCAATCTGCGACTTCCGCGGCGGGAACTACGACTCATTCGAATGCCTCCAAGGCGGGGTAAGACCGTGACGTGATGTTGAACACGAAACAGTCTGTGACGGGAGGCACAGAAAATTGGATCGAGTCTCGCTCAGTGGAATCGGTTAAGTTGCAGGCCTCAACGGCCAGGTAAACCGACCCTGGCCAGCGATTACCCTCACCGACATCAGACCAGCCGGTCTAGTCCCGGTCGAGCGTGGCTTCCTCGAGATCGAGCTCTCGAAGTACCTTGCGGAGAACCTCGTCGTCGATCCGGCCGGCATCGCGCTCGGCGATGAACACACCTCGCTCGGCATCGATCATCTCGAGGCGCAGCGAGCGGAAGGCGTTCGACGGGCTCTCCCCCAGATCCTCGTCGCTGCGTCCCAGTCGCTCCCACGCCGAGTTCGCGCGGTGGGTGTTCCAGCTCCGCAAAATGTCTGCGGCACGATTCCGAACCTGAGGGACGTCGTCGGCGTCTGCTCCGACCAATTCGTCCAGACGCGCTGCAGCGGCGCGCGCAGCCTTGTCCTGAGCCGCCGCCTCGGCGCGTGCGTCGGACTGCTCCTCGTCTCCTTGCACACCGAGGACACGGATGACCCACGGCAACGTCAGGCCGTGCAGCAGCAGCGTGCCGACCACGACGACAAACGTCAGGAACAGGATCAGCGAACGGCCCGGGAAGTCTTCACCACTGTTGACCGTCAACGGAATGGCGAAGGCAGCAGCCAGCGACACGACCCCTCGCATACCGGCCCACGACACGACGAACACTGCCCGCGCCGAAATCTCCGGCTCCCTCGCTCGGATACGGGGCGACAGCCAACGCGGTACGTACGTGAACGGGAACACCCAGGCGATCCGCACCACCACGACGGTCACGAGCACGGCAATCGACGCCCAGACGACGATCGAGGTGCTGTACCCCTGCAATCCGTTGACAACACTGGGCAATTGGAGCCCGATCAACAGGAAGACGAAGGACTCCAGGATCAGGTCGACGGCCTTCCACACTGCCGTGTCCTGCAAGCGCGTCGCATAACTCGCGCGCGTGGAGCGCTGGCCGAGGAACAATCCGGCTACGACGACCGCGATGACGCCCGACGCGTGGACCTCTTCTGCAGCCAGGTAGGTGAAGAACGGCACCACCAATCCGATTCCACTCTCCATCACCGGATCCTGCAGTTTGCCGCGAACCTTCGAGATGACAAAGCCCACCGCGAGGCCGATCACCGTTCCACCGACCGCTGCGACGAGGAAGGTCTCGAAGCCGCCGATCAGTGTCGCACCGGTACCCACCGCCGCGGCGAGAGCAACCTTGTAGGCCGTCAGAGCGGTGGCGTCGTTGAGCAGGCTCTCCCCGCCCAGCAGGGTCATGATTCGGCGCGGCAGACCGAGCTTGCGTCCGATTGCGCTCGCGGACACCGCGTCCGGCGGCGCCACGATGGCGCCGAGAACCAGTGCGGCCGCAATCGAGAACTCCGGGACGATCAGGTAGGCGACAAAGCCCACCGCTGCCGTCGTCGCCAGGGGAAGCCCCACTGCGAGAAATCCGATCGGACGCAGATTGGACCGCAGTGCCAGGTATGAACTGTCCAGCGCCGCCGAGTACAGAAGTGGAGGCAACACGACGAACAGGACGAGGTCCGGATCGAGCTCCAACTCCGGAACACCGGGTATCTGGCAGGCGATCAAACCGACCAGGACAAGGATCAGCGGCGAAGACAATCCGAACCTTCGCGCGACCGCCGCCACCAGCAACGCCGCTACTACAACCCCCAGTAATATGCCGTTCACTCTGGCAGCATGCAGTATGGAAGGCGATGAAGAAAATCCTGAAGCGAGCAGCAGCTCGCACACAGCAGCCCGCACCCGCTCCGACCGGTTGCGAGGAACTAACCAATGCGCCCGAAACGGACCCGGCGGCGCTGACGCCCGGCGTCTGCCAGGAGTGCGCCGAGTTGGGCGAGGATAACTGGTCTCACCTGCGCATGTGCCTGTCCTGCGGCCACGTCGGGTGCTGCGATTCCAGCCCCCATCAGCACGCGACCAACCACTATCGCGACACCGCGCACCCGGTCATGCGCTCGCACGAGCCCGGCGAATCCTGGCGCTGGTGCTACGTTCACGATCTGATGGATTGAACGCGCACGACTCGCAGTGCACTGCGCATAGTGCCCACCTCGCACGGCGCACAGGCCTCGGTGTTGCGCACATTGCTCAATCCACTGGGTAGCTATTGCCCAATCTGTATGCCGATGATGGACTTTGACGCAGAATCTGCACAACAGATCGACAGGTGCGGCTGAACTTTGCCGCACCGAACGGTTCGGCCTCAGGAAGTCCTGCCAAACATCACAACCACATCGTCGGCCCCACGATCTGGGGTACAGGCGGTGCGGTGATCGATGTCCACTACTGAAGGCAGGACCGGCCATGAACAGCCCCAACATCGACCAGAACGCTCCCGAGTCACTGGCGGAGATCGAGAAGCGCGTTCTGTGGTTGTCGACCGCGATGATCCATCACGCCAACCGTGTCCGTCCGAATCCCAGCGGGCTCAAGGTCGGCGGCCATCAGGCCTCATGCGCGTCGATGGTTTCGATCATGACGTCGCTGTGGTTCGGCCAACTTCGTTCCGGCGACCGGGTTTCCGTCAAGCCGCATGCGGCGCCGGTGCTCCACGGCATCAACTATCTGCTCGGTGAACTCGACGAGTCCTACCTGACGACTCTGCGCGAATTCGGGGGCCTGCAGAGCTACCCGAGTCGATCAAAAGATCCTGATCCGGTGGATTATTCGACCGGTTCGGTGGGCATCGGCGCGACGGCTCCCATCTGGGGCGCCATCGCTCGCCGATACGTCGACGCCTCCCTCGGCGGCGCCGGAACCGGGCGTCAGTACTCCCTGGTCGGTGACGCCGAACTCGACGAGGGCGCTGTGTGGGAAGCAGTTCTCGATCATTCGGTTGCCGAACTGGGTGAGATCGTGTGGATAGTCGACCTCAACCGCCAATCACTCGACCGGGTGGTGCCGAACATCGCGGCAACCCGCCTGGAGCGCATGTTCTCGGGTGCGGGCTGGCAGGTCATCACCGTGAAGTTCGGTGCGCTGCTGGAATCACTGTTCACCCGGCCGGGCGGCAGCGCGTTGCGCGAACGAATCCTGGACATGCCGAATCCGGAGTACCAGCGCCTGCTGCGATGCACGGCCGACGAAGTACGTCTGAGACTGCCCGGCAACGCGGCGGACGCCGACGCGATCACGGCGCTGATCAACGACCTCGACGACGCCACGGTGCTCGAGGCCATCCGCAATCTGGGTGGCCACGACCTCGACGCTCTGCGAGAGGCGTACGCGCAGATCGACGACACCCGTCCCACCGTGATCATCGCGTACACGATCAAGGGTCGGGGCCTGCCGACGCAGGGCCATCCGCAGAACCACTCGTCGCTGCTCACCACCGAGCAGTACGAGATTCTGGCGGCGGAACTCGGCATGGATCCGTCGAAGCCCTGGGAACGGTTCGAGGCGGACGGCCCGTCTGGCCGCATCTGCGCCGAAACCGCTGAGCGCCTGGCTCGCCCGAAGGTGGAGCATCTGATGCCCCCGGCAGTTCCGGCGGACATCGGCCGTACCCCCTCCGGCACATCCACCACTCAGGCAGCTCTCGGCCGGGTGCTACTCGACCTCAGCCGAGAGGCGCCGGACGCCGCGAAACGTGTTGTCACACTGAGCCCGGACGTCAGTTCCACCACCAACCTGGCAGGGTGGCTGAACAAGGTCGGGGTCTGGTCCCCCAACGAGCGGCACAACTGGTTTGCCGACGACGCCGAAACGATCATGCACTGGCGTGAGAAGCCCACCGGTCAGCACATGGAACTCGGTATCGCCGAGACCAACCTGGTCGGGCTGATGGGCGAACTCGGTGCAACCTGGAGTCGCTGGGGCCAGCCGCTCTTCCCGATCGGCGTGATGTACGACCCCTTCATCGAGCGGGCTCTCGAACCGTGGTCGTACGGCATCTACGCCGGTGGACAGTCGATCATGGTCGGCACTCCGTCGGGCGTCACCCTGGCAGCCGAAGGCGGTGCGCACCAGTCGATCAAGACCCCGTCCATCGGACTCGAACAGCCGGGATGCGTCAGTTTCGAACCGGCATTCGCCGTCGACGTGGAGTGGACGCTCCTCGACAGCATCGGACGCCTCGGCCGACCAGACGGCAGCTCGTCGTATCTGCGTCTGTCGACCCGTCCGGTCGATCAGGCCTTGGCCGCGGTGCCGACCGATCCGGCTGCGCGAGAACGCCGCCGACGTCAGGTGGTGGCCGGCGCGTACACGCTGCGGCACAACCCTGATCCGGCCATCACCCTGGTCGGCATGGGTGCCACCGTCACCGAAACACTTGTCGCCGCCGAAAGACTGGGCGAGCAAGGCATTTCCGCCGACGTCGTGTGCGTGACCAGCCCCGGATTGCTCTTCGAAGCACTCCAGTCTCGGCGCGGTCTCGCGGACGGTCCGTCGTGGATCCTGGATCAGGTCTTTCCGAGCAGCCGGTCAGCGCCGATGGTGACCGTTCTCGACGGGCACCCGCACACCCTCGCGTTCCTGACGGGAATCAACAATGTCCCGGGTGCTGCGCTCGGAGTGAGCCGGTTCGGTCAGGTCGGTTCACTCGAAGACGTCTACCGGTACCACGGCCTCGACTCCGACAGCATCGTTCGCGCCGCCCTCGATCTCACTTCTTGATCGGCCACACTCTCTGATGCCGAGAAGCGTCCCCGCGGGGACGCTTCTCGGGTCTGATCAGTTCTTTAGTTCTTCAGAGGCCTTCAGTTCTTCCAGGCCTTGTCGAAGAACATGATTCCGTCCAGGCTCTGCTGAATGCCGTGGACGTTCTGCCCCCACACACCGAGCCACGGGGTATTGCCGTAAACCTGCCACGGCACAACCTCATTGGCGCGCTCCTGGATCTTGGCGAGCACCTCGATCTTCGCGTCGTTCGACGTCGCTACACCCAGCTGGTCGAGCAGCGTATCCATCTCGGGGTCGGAGAAACTCGCGGCGTTGTTTCGCCCACCGGTCTTGAGGTTCGAGTACAGACGCTCGAACGGATCGGCTTCCGCGAGGTTGGCGGAACCTGTTGCCATGTCGAAGTCGCGGTCGGCGTACAAACGCTTGACGACGTCGGCAACCGAGTTGACGTACTCGATCTGGAAATCGAAACCGACGGCGTTGGCCATCGACTGCAACGCCAGAGCCATCGCCTGCGCCGAATTCTCCTGCAGCGTCAGGTATGTGATCTTGCCGTCGAAACCGTCGGCCTTGGCCTCGTCGAGAAGCTGCTTCGCCTTGGCGGTGTCTACGCCGATCGGAGCGACGTCGTTGTGCCAGCGAGAGGTGTCCTGGAAGATGACCTGGCCGGGTAGACCCTTACCTTCGTTGAGTCGGTTGTCGAGAGCGACGGGATCGGTCGCGAGCGCCAATGCCTGACGCACCCGCACGTCGGCACCGGGACGACCGGGAGCCGTGTTGACGAGCGAGAGGTACGACAGCGACGGAATGTCGACGAAGCCCGGGTAGCCGGAGTCGATCAGATCCAGGACGTTCGGAAGCGAACGCATGTACGCGACGTCGGTGCCGCCGCTCTTGAGGGATTCGGTGGTGGACTGTGAACCGACGATGCTGATCAACCGCAGCTTGTCCACGTTCGGGGCACCGTCGAAGTAGTCTTCCCGAGCGTCGAGGATCAATTCCTCGTTGGGAGCGAACTTCTCGAGGGTGAACGCGCCCGCGCCGATCGGGGTGAACTGATCGCCCTGCTGGGCGCTCGGCGCGACGATCATGCCGGGTCCGGTGGAGAGCAGTGACTCGATACCGGTCCACGGGTCGACAAGATTGAAGACGACCGTCGACGCGTCCGGGGTGTCGACCGACGCAATCTTCGACGCGTACAGGCTCGACTGCGGCCCCTTGTTGGTGACGTAGCGATTGAGGCTCGCCGAAACGGCCGCCGAATCCACCGGAGTGCCGTCGCTGAACTTCACGCCGTCGCGCAGTTCGAGAGTCCACGTCTTGAAGTCGGAACTCGGTTCCATCGACTCCGCGAGTTTCGGAACAAATTCCTTCGACGCCGGGTCGTAGCGCAGCAGGGTGTCGTAGATGGCGCCCAGCTCCGAACCGGCGACCGAACCGGCGATCTGCGTCTTCGCAGGGTCGAGATTCGTGACAGCGGAGTACCCGCTGAACGTGAGCGTGCCGCCCTTGACCGCGTCACCCTCGCCGGACTGCTCGTTGACCGGGCCGATGGACAACCCTGAACCGGAATCCGGTGCGTCGCCGCTCCCACCTCCGTTCCCGCTGTCAGCGCACGACGAGACGAACAGGCCGGCGGAGACAGCCAGCGCGACGGCGGCAACCTTGCGGTGACCGCGCCGAGAACTGCGACTCATTCAAAACCTCCAGGTCAGAAACTGTGATGTGAAGCATTGTCGAGACAGTTTGTGATGTAAGGCACAGGTATTAGTCGCAGGTCCCGCTCAGTGGAATGCAGCGAGAAGATTGTTCAGTTTTCGAGCGACATTTGCAGGTCAGGCCGTTAGCGAAGGTCAGGAATTCATTCCGATTCGAGTGTCCTCAACGGGTGAATCGCCGGAGCAGCGTCGAGGAGTGGGCAGCCGCTGCCAGTGCAGCCTGCAGATGTGCGGACTCGAACGACTCGTACGACACGAAGCCCCCTCATCGGATACCTTTCGCAGAGGGGAAGTCAGCTAGAGACACACGCCGCAAACGTACACACGAAAAGGGCAACCAATGGGGCTACTGAAGGACGTCACCGGCTGGCGACGCGGCACGAAGTTGCAGCGTCGACTACGCGACCTCACCGGCACGCTCGTAGTTGTCACCGGTGCAGGCAGCGGCATCGGGCGTGAAACGGCCCTCGCCTTCGCGGCCCAGGGAGCTATCGTCGTCGTCTCCGACATCAACCTCGAAAGCGCGCAGGACACTGCGGCACTCATCAACACACCCACTCAGGCCAGCGGAGCCGAAGCGGTTTTCGGTGGCGGTTCGCACGCCTACCAGGTCGACGTGTCCGACGAACAGGCCGTGATCCGATTCGCGGAGACAGTCGCGGCGCATCACGGCGTGCCGGACATCGTCGTCAACAACGCTGGAATCGGGTTCTCCGGCACATTCGCCGACACCGAGCAGCGCCAGTTCGAGCGCGTCATGGACATCAACTTCTGGGGAGTTGTCTACGGCTGCCGGGCATTCACCCCGATGATGATCGACCGGGGAACCGGCGGACACGTCGTCAACCTGTCCTCGGCCGCCGCCTACACACCCCAGAAGGCCCTCACCGCGTATTCGACAAGCAAGGCAGCGGTATTCATGCTCTCGGATTGCCTACGGGCAGAGCTGCTTCCACACGGCATCGGCGTCAGCACCATCTGCCCCGGCCTCGTGCACACGAACATCCTCAAGACCACCGAGTTCGCCGGGACCACCGCCGAGGAACAACTCGAGAATCAGACCAAGGTCGACAACTTCTACCGCAAGCGCAACTTCACCCCCGACCGGGTGGCCAGTGCCATCGTGAAAGCAGTTCGCACGAACAAGGCCGTGGTGCCCGTGACCGTCGAAGCCAAGCTCGGACGCACGATCAGCCGGTTGTCTCCCGGGTCGATGCGCGTCGGAGCTCGGTTCGAGATCTAGGTCAGCTTCCGAAACTCAAGCTGCCCGTGAAACCCTGTTGCACATCGGCTTCCGAACGGGGAAGAACCTCGTAGGTGCTGGCGTACTGGCCGCTGAAGCCGGTGACGGTGATCGGGCGTCCGACGGCGACGGCATCGACGTCGATTCCGGTCTGGGTGTTGACGAAGATGACGGTGTTTCCTTCGACGCCGGACACCAGGATCTTGTGACCGTACGGCAGATCGTCGACGACGGGTCCGCTCACGATCCCGGACACCGTCACGAGACGACCTTCGCTGCCCTCACCGATTGCATTGAGGGGCAATCGCGCCGGGCTGATCTGGGTGGTCGTGCCGATTACCTCGACGGCAGTCGGGCGGACGACGAGCAGGCCTTCCTGATCCGCGAGGACTCCGGTGACCTGAACCTGATCGCCGAGAGCAATCCCGGAGTTGTTCGGATCGCTGATGTAAATGCCCGAATTGCCGCTCTGGAGACCAAAGCCCTTGTCGTAGAAGCTGGATTCGAACACTCCGGACGGCGTAGTCGCGGTTCCCGCGACGGTGACCGTCGTTCCGATGGCCTGCGCACGGGCTGCCGCGATGGAGTCCGCGGACACCTCACCGACAACTGCTGCCGGCTCCGCCGTTGCTGCGGTGCCGACAAACATGGTGGCCGCGGCCGCAACTGCCAGCGCCGTCACACCTCGACGCAGGACCGAACCGGCAAGAACGCTGTCTCGAAACATGTTTGAGGACTCCCCTGTGATTTCGTGGCCGCGCAGGTTCTCCTGATGGAGTGCCGCCTTCGCCCACCCTGAGGCACAGGTTATTACAGGTCGGACACCGCAGCGGTGGTGACATTCCGTCACCACCGCTGCGTCTAGGCATCCGAGTTTCTAGGAACCGGAGCTTCCGGACGAACCGCTCGAGCCACTGGAACCACTGGATCCTGTTCCGCCACCGAGATCGTCGAGAGGATCGCTACCGGTGAGCCCGCCCGGATACAGGTAGGCGTCGGAGATCGTGCTGAGCGAGGTTCCGGAAGTGGCCGGCACCTTTGCTCGCCAGTTGACGATCGGATTCAGCACTCCGAACGGTCCGCAACCACTGGCAGCGGGCAGCGCGAAGCCGGTGGCCTCGTTCCCGACCGGGCTCACCTTCAGCGCAGTCGACGGAAGCACCGTGTAGGTCGGTACCACCGACGGGTCAGGCGCGAGACGAAGATTCACCGGCGCCGCCGCGGAACCCAGGTAGCAGTTGTCACCGAGGAACGCGTTGTTGATCTTCATCCGCACCGGGATGCTCAGATCCATGTCGGTGATGATTCCGTTGAGAGTCGGCGCAGCCGTTGCCTCCACCTCGGCCGTTACTGCGGCCAGGCCGAAGAGATTGCCGAACGGAAGATCGATTCCGAGAACGCCGCCGGGAACCGTCAGCGGCTTGGAGTAGACACCGTTGTGTCCGTCGTCGCGCGGGAGAAGAACGGTGGACTCACCTTCACCGGAGCCGGCCTCGGCGGCAATGATCATGTCGCCTTTTCCGATCGGGAGGTTGAAGCCGTTGTTGTCGAAGGTTCCGCTCTGAACCACTACCGACACACAGGATTCGGCAGTAGCCGGACACACTGCGGCACCGGGTACCGAATTGTCGACCGGGTCCTGAGCCGAGGCCATCGGCGCTGCAAAAGCCAGCACTGCACCTGCGGTACCTGCAATAACGGCCACGCGCGTGCCGAGACGTCTGTTGCCGTTCTTGTGAGATTTCTGCACTGATTTCTCCCTGCCGTTTATGTGATGGGGGACGAAACTCGCAGTCATTGCTTGTGTTTCGACCGCCGCCGACAAGGTCTTGCGGTGTGCTCCTACTCACAAGTAACAACTGAACAGATGTATATCACAGGACTTCGACTTAAAAACAGGGCAAAAGGGAGTTTCCTTAAAACGGACAAACTAAGCGGTACGGTGTGTAACACTCACGGGTGATGAACACGAACAGACTGGTCCTCTGCGTCGCGGCAGCGGGCCTACTCCTCAGCGGCTGCAGCAGCCAATCCGACAGCAACGCAGCGGAATCCACTTCTGCTGCCACCAGCACGTCGATCGCGGCAACGTCGAGTTCAGCTGCCCCCGAGTCCCTGTCGGCGCTGCCGACCAGCCCGCTTGCCGCAACTCCGGAAGCCGCGCCGAGCGTCGTCGAATCGACGCCCCCGCAGGTGTCGCTGCCGGTAGCGCCACAGGTAGCGCCACCGGCAAACTCACCGATCGACGCCCGGTCACCGGACGAGATCGTCGCGAACGCAGGCGAGAAGGGACAGCGGTACATCGCTGCACTACGTCTGGCCGGGATCCCGCCCGCCGGAATGGATTCCGCAGAGATCCTCTACGCCGACGGCACTTGCAAGGCGCTGGCCGACGGCATGCCGCGGTCCGAGGTGCTGGCGGAGTTCAACTCCGTCGGCGAGGTGTACTCACAGATCACGCCGATGTCTTCGCAGCGGATCGCCGAGATCTACGTCGACACCGCGGAGCAGACGTACTGCTGATCAGGCTTTGCCGGCCAACCAGTTGTGCAGCCAGGATGTGGCCGAATTGCCTGCGCCGTCAACGACGTAACGCGTGTAGTCGGTGTGAACCTGCGAGCCGTAGAAGGCGACCAGTTGATCGACGCGCCGCGAGTTCGCGCCTGGATCGAGCTGAGCCATCAGTGCGGGGAGTCCGCCTGCGGTGACCAGATCGTTGACGATCACGGCGGCCTCGTCGCGCAGCGAGAGAGCGTTTGCGGGAGTGGGGTCGGAAACCTGAGCCATGAATCCGGCCAGACGCATCACGAAATCGTCCTTGGGCGTCGAGCAGTACAGATCACCGACGGCGCACAGCGTCACCGTTTTGCCTGACAGCCAACCGAATCCACCGATGCGAGCGCCGCTGGCTCCGTTGCCTCCGACAGCGGGTCCGATCAGGACGTCTGACTCGGAGCGGCGGGGATCGGACAGGAGGCCGACGCCCTCGACGCGAGTCGGGGGAACAACGCCGATGCCGGTTCCGATCTCGGCTGCGAGATCGCCTGCCGCGTCGGCGCCCTGGCTGTATCCGACGATCGCGAAGCGGGTGTCACCGCACGAGGCGGCCATCGCGGCGATCATGCCGCGGGCGTTGTCGACGGCCTGCTGCTTCGACTTGGCGTAGACGTTGGACTCCCACGGGAAGGCCGTTGCCGAGTACGTGACGTAATCGGTGCGTACGGAACCGGGAAGGCCGTTGGTGACCGGGGCAAGCATGCCGGCACCGGGAGAAGTACCAGAAGGCTCCCAGGTTCCCGGAATGGCCACGACGTACAGACCGGGGCAGGGATCAGCCGACGCCACGGGAGAACTGACAACCGGTACCACTACTGCCGCAGCTAGTGCCGACAACACCGCAACGAGACGCCTCGCACGCATGAAACTCCCCTGATTTAACTTAAGCAACCCATACACCACTATCGATGCTCCGGAATCATACTGTCTGGGCGTTGTGTCTGTCCGATGCACGATTGATGAAGGTTTGTTACAGATCGTGCGAACTACTTGCAGAAACAAAGCCGCACCCCACCGAATGCGATGGGGTGCGGCTTTGTAAGAGCCTCTAGCGCTGCGGAGCCGCTGTCGGGTGGATCGGTGACGGAAGGGCGGTGACACCCTCGAGGTAGGTGTCCACAGCGGCTGCTGCGGAACGTCCCTCGGCGATGGCCCAGACGATCAGGGACTGACCGCGGCCCATGTCGCCGG
Source organism: Rhodococcus sp. IEGM 1406 (assembly GCF_030056745.1). Taxonomy (NCBI): domain Bacteria; kingdom Bacillati; phylum Actinomycetota; class Actinomycetes; order Mycobacteriales; family Nocardiaceae; genus Rhodococcus; species Rhodococcus sp. IEGM 1406. The sequence continues at coordinate 157,682 of NZ_JASHKO010000007.1, forward strand.
CCACAAACACGCCGTCGACGTTGGTGTTCCACTTCGACGTGCGGGCGACGTTGCCGCGCTCGTTCAAGTCGACACCGAGATCGGTGAGCAGACCCGGCTTCTCGGGACCGACGAAGCCCATTGCCAGGAGCACGAGATCGGCTTCGAGCTCGAAGTCCGAGCCCTCGACCTTCTCGAAACGACCCGACTTCATCTCGACCTCGTGAGCCTTGAGTCCGGTGACCTTGCCGTTTTCACCGACGAAGTTCTCGGTGTTGACGGAGAACAGACGCTCGCCGCCCTCCTCGTGAGCCGAAGCCACGCGGAACATGAGCGGGTACGTCGGCCACGGAGTCTGCTCGGCGCGAGTCTCCGGCGGACGCGGCATGATCTCGAACTGGTGGACGCTGGCTGCGCCCTGACGGTGCGAGGTGCCGAGGCAGTCCGCTCCGGTGTCGCCGCCGCCGATGATGACAACCTTCTTGCCCTCAGCGGTGATGGTGGGAGCGTCGAGGTCACCCAACTGCACGCGGTTGGCGATCGGCAGGAACTCCATCGCCTGGTGGATGCCGTCCAGTTCGCGGCCCGGGATCGGCAGATCGCGAGCTGCGGTGGCGCCGCCGGCCAGAACCACTGCGTCGAACTGCTCGCGCAACTCGTCCGCGGTGATGTCCACGCCGACATTGACGTTGGTCTTGAAGACGGTGCCTTCGGCTTCCATCTGCTCGAGACGGCGGTCGATGTGCCGCTTCTCCATCTTGAACTCGGGGATGCCGTAGCGCAGCAGGCCGCCGATGCGGTCTGCCCGCTCGAAGACCGTCACTGCGTGACCGGCGCGGGTCAGCTGCTGCGCTGCAGCCAGACCGGCCGGACCACTGCCGACAACTGCGACCCTCTTGTTGGTGGCGTGCGCGGCGCGAACCGGCTTTACCCACCCTTCGTCGAAGGCCTTGTCGATGATCTCGACCTCGACCTGCTTGATGGTGACCGGATCCTGGTTGATGCCCAGGACACAGGACGCCTCACAGGGCGCGGGGCACAGACGACCGGTGAACTCCGGGAAGTTGTTGGTCGCGTGCAGACGCTCGATGGCGTCGTGCCAGTGGTCCTTGAAGACCAGGTCGTTCCACTCGGGAATCAAGTTTCCGAGAGGGCAACCGTTGTGGCAGAAAGGAATTCCGCAGTCCATGCAACGGCTGGCCTGGGTCTGGAGGGTTTCCTTCGGGAACTCCTCGTAGACCTCTTTCCAGTCGAGCAGGCGCAACGGCACCGGCCGGCGAACCGGAAGTTCGCGCGACGTGTGCTTCAGGAAGCCGCTTGGATCACCCACGAGCTGCCTCCATAACTGCCTCGTCCACGTTCTTGCCATCCTTCTCTGCGGCCGCGATGGCCAAAAGAACCTTCTTGTAGTCGCGGGGCATCACCTTTGCGAAGTGACCCACCTGCTGCGACCAGTCGCCGAGGATGCGCGTGGCAACCTCGGAGCCGGTTTCGTCGCGATGACGTTCGATGACGCTCTTCAACCAGGTGAAGTCGTCGCCCGAAAGATCCTCGAGGTCCACCAGTTCGGTGTTGAGGTTCTTCTCGAATGCCTTGTCGGGGTTGTAGATGTACGCGACGCCACCGGACATGCCGGCGCCGAAGTTACGTCCGGTGGCTCCGAGGATGACCACCTTTCCACCCGTCATGTACTCGCAACCATGATCGCCCACACCCTCGACGACGGCAGTGGCGCCGGAGTTACGGACTGCGAAGCGTTCGCCGACGACACCGCGAAGCAGAGCCTCGCCGCTGGTGGCGCCGAACAGGATGACGTTGCCACCGATGATGTTGTCCTCGGCGACAAAGCCTTCCGCTGCATCGAGCGGCGGGCGTACGACGATGCGTCCACCCGAGAGGCCCTTGCCGACGAAGTCGTTGGCGTCGCCGTGCAGGCGCAGGGTCATACCGCTGGGCACGAAAGCACCGAAGCTGTTACCGGCGGAACCGGTGAACGTGATGTCGATGGTGCCCTCGGGCAAGCCCTCTCCACCGAACGCCTTGGTGACCTCGTGGCCGAGCATGGTGCCGACCGTGCGGTTGACGTTGGTGATCGCGGACTCGAACGAGACCGCCTCACCCTTGTCGAGTGCGTTGCGGGCCGAGACGATCAACTGCTGATCGAGCGCCTTGTCGAGACCGTGATCCTGCGTACCGGTGCAGTGGACGTCCTGGTCCATGAACGCGGACTCGACCTGGGTCAGGATCGGCGACAGATCGAGATTGCCTGCCTTGCTTCCCTTCCAGTGATCGAGAGCGCGCGTGGTGTCCAGCATGTCGACCTGGCCGACTGCTTCGAGCAGCGTGCGGAAACCGAGTTCCGCGAGAAGCTCGCGAACCTCTTCGGCGATGAACATGAAGAAGTTCTCGACGAATTCCGGCTTGCCACTGAAACGCTGACGCAGCAACGGGTTCTGCGTCGCGACACCGACGGGGCAGGTGTCGAGATGGCAGACGCGCATCATGATGCAGCCCGAGACCACCAGCGGTGCGGTGGCGAAACCGAACTCCTCGCCACCGAGCAGGGCAGCAACGACGACGTCGCGACCCGTCTTGAGCTGGCCGTCGACCTGCACGACGATGCGGTCACGAAGACCGTTGAGCAGCAACGTCTGCTGGGTCTCGGCGAGGCCGAGCTCCCACGGTGCGCCCGCGTGCTTGACGGAGGTCAGCGGGGTGGCACCGGTGCCACCGTCGTGACCGGAGATCAGAACGACGTCGGCATGTGCCTTGGAGACACCGGCCGCGACGGTTCCGACGCCGACCTCGGAGACCAGCTTCACGTGGATGCGGGCCTGCGGGTTGGCGTTCTTCAGGTCGTGGATCAGCTGAGCGAGATCCTCGATCGAGTAGATGTCGTGGTGCGGCGGCGGCGAAATCAGGCCGACGCCAGGCGTGGAGTGCCGAACCTCGGCCACCCACGGGTACACCTTGTGAGCCGGAAGCTGGCCGCCCTCACCGGGCTTGGCTCCCTGCGCCATCTTGATCTGGATGTCGGTGCAGTTGCTCAGGTAGTGCGAGGTGACGCCGAAGCGTCCCGACGCGACCTGCTTGATGGCACTGCGACGCAGATCGCCGTTCTCGTCCGGCGTGAAGCGCGACGGATGTTCGCCGCCCTCACCGGAATTGGAGCGGGCGCCCAGACGGTTCATCGCGATGGCGAGAGTCTCGTGAGCCTCGGCGGAGATGGAGCCGTAGCTCATCGCACCCGTCGAGAAACGCTTGACGATCTCGCTGGCCGGCTCGACCTCGTCGATCGAGATCGACGGCCGCTTGCCGATGTTGAAGTCGAACAGACCACGCAGAGCGGCAAGGCGCTCCGACTGGTCGTTGACCATTGTCGTGTACTCCTTGAACACCTCGTACTGACCTGTGCGAGTTGCGTGCTGGAGCTTGAAGACCGTGTCCGGGTTGAACAGGTGGTACTCGCCTTCACGACGCCACTGGTACTCGCCGCCGACCTCGAGCTCGCGGTGAGCGCGCTCTTCGGGGCGATCGAGGTACGCAATGCGGTGACGCGCTTCGACGTCGGCTGCGATCTGGTCGAGGCCGATGCCACCGAGCTGCGACTGCAGACCGGTGAAGTACTCGTCCGTCAGCTCCTGCGAGAGGCCGATGACCTGGAACAGCTGAGCACCGGTGTACGACGCGAGCGTCGAGATGCCCATCTTGGACATCACCTTCAGGACACCCTTGCCGGCTGCCTTGATGTAGTTCGCGATGCCCTTCTCGAGGGTCAGGCCCTCGAGTTCCTTGTTCTGCAGGAACTCGTCGATGGTCTCGAAAGCCATGTACGGGTTGACCGCTGCGGCACCGAAGCCGATGAGGAGCGCCATGTGGTGCACCTCGCGGGCGTCGCCGGCCTCGACGATGAGGCCGACCTTGGTGCGCGACTTCTCACGAACCAGATGGTGGTGCACCGCCGAGGTGAGGAGCAGCGACGGGATCGGCGCGTAATCCTCGGTGGACTCGCGGTCCGAGAGCACGACGATGCGTGCGCCACCCTCGATTGCCTGCGAGACCTGGTACTTGATGCCCTCGAGCGCACGACGGATACCGTCGCCGCCTTCCTTGACGGGGTACAGGCCGCGGATCACGACGCTGCGGAAGCCCGGGAATTCGCCGTCGTCGTTGACGTGAACGAGCTTCGACAGATCGTCGTTGTGCAGGATCGGCTGCGGGAGCGCAATCTGCTTGCAGGAGTCCGCATTCGGGTGCAGCAGGTCGCCCTCGGGGCCGATGGTCGCGCCGAGGCTGGTGACAACCTCTTCACGAATCGCGTCGAGAGGCGGGTTGGTGACCTGAGCGAAGAGCTGCGAGAAGTAGTCGAACAGCATCCGCGGACGTGACGAGAGCACGGCGATCGGAGTGTCTGTACCCATCGAGCCCAGTGCCTCGGCACCGGAGAGAGCCATCGGCTTGACCAGCAGGTTGACCTCTTCGCTGGTGAAACCGAAGAGCTGCTGACGCAGCACGACGCGCTCGTGCGACATGTACGTGTACGGGCGGTCCGGCAGGTCGTCCATGTGGATCAGACCTTCGTCGATCCACTGCTGGTACGGGTGCTCGGCAGCGAGTTCGGACTTGAGTTCGTCGTCGCTGATGACCCGGCCCTGCGCGGTGTCCACGAGGAACATGCGGCCGGGCTGGAGGCGGACCTTGCGGACCACGGTGGACGGATCGATCGGCAGAACGCCGACCTCCGACGCCATGACGACGAGGCCGTCTTCGGTGATCCACAGACGCGACGGACGCAGACCGTTGCGGTCCAGCACGGCGCCGATGACGGTGCCGTCGGTGAAGCACACCGACGCCGGTCCGTCCCAGGGCTCCATGAGAGCCGAGTGGTACTCGTAGAACGCCCGACGAGCCGGGTCCATGCTCTCGTGCTTCTCCCAGGCTTCCGGGATCATCATGAGAACTGCGTGCGGCAGGCTGCGGCCGGCGAGGTGCAGCATCTCGAGCACCTCGTCGAAACGAGCGGTGTCACTGGCGCCCTGGGTGCAGATCGGGAAGATCTTGTCCAGGTTCTCGCGGCCACCGAAGACTTCACTGTCAATCAGGGACTCGCGAGCGCGCATCCAGTTCTCGTTGCCGGTGACGGTGTTGATCTCACCGTTGTGAGCGACCCGGCGGAACGGGTGCGCCAGCGGCCACGACGGGAACGTGTTGGTGGAGAAGCGCGAGTGGACCAGGCCCAGTGCGCTCTCGACACGATCGTCCTGCAGATCGAGGTAGAAACCCTTGAGCTGCGGGGTGGTGAGCATGCCCTTGTAGACGAACGTCTGGCCGGACAGGCTGGGGAAGTACACGGTCTCGCTACCCGGGCCACCCTTGCCGGCGCCTTCGGAGCCGAGTTCGTGCTCGGTGCGCTTACGCACCACGTATGCACGACGCTCGAGATCCATGCCGGTGTACTTGTCACCCTCAGAGCCGATGAAGATCTGGCGGAACGTCGGCATCGCGTCGCGCGCCAATGCGCCCAGCGAGGAGTCGTCGGTTCCGACCTCGCGCCAGCCGAGAACCTTCAGGCCCTCTTCGACGACGATCTTCTCGACTGCAGCAGCAGCCTCGTGTGCATCGGCATCGCCCTGCGGGAGGAATGCGATACCGGTTGCGTACGCGCCTTCGGCGGGCAGCGCGAAGTCCACGACAGCTCGGAAGAACTTGTCGGGAACCTGCAGCAGAATGCCCGCACCGTCACCCGTGTTGGGTTCTGATCCGGCAGCGCCGCGATGCTCGAGGTTGACCAGAGCGGTGATCGCCTTTTCGACGATGTCCCTGCTGCGGCGACCATGCATGTCGACAACAAATGCGACTCCACAGGAGTCGTGCTCATTGGACGGGTGATAGAGGCCCTGGGGGCCTGGAAGTTGCTTCATACCCAGCCTTCGTATGCCATAAAGATGCACCGACGACCAGCAGCGCTGATGGCCATCAACTTGCAATGCAAGTCCTTCAAAGCACCGACACGACGATGTGTTCGGTACCACCGAAGTAGCCGCCCTGCGCAGACGCGATGGTGTGCGTTCTGGCACCCGGCGACGTGAGTCTTCGGTCGGTTGAAACTTTTGTGAGTCAACCGTGTAACGAAAACGATAATTCAGAACCCCGGCACGGGCGCAACTAAGGTAGCCCTATAATTGCTCTGAACTGCGGCGATGCAGGGAGCCAGAAGGCCCCTCGACAGATTTCGGAGCTGCGTCTGTGCAGAGAAGTTCCGATTCACAGGATACCGAATCCGCAGGAAACAGGCGCGATGGGCGATGAATGCAACAACTGGCCGCAGCGATAAGAATCAGCTGCGGCCAGTGCGCCTCGAACTGTAACAAAAGTTGATCGATCAACCAAGGTCTAGGCCTGAATTGTTTGCTCGCAGAATGCCATCGCTGTAATTTCCGTAGGCTCACACCTGAGAAGACGGGTGGCGAAGAGCAAATGACAACAGCAGTAGTGGTGGGCAGTGGTCCCAACGGTCTCGCGGCGGCGATCGAACTCGCCCGCGCCGGAATCGACGTCCATGTCATCGAGGGTGCGGACAAGATCGGCGGCGGTACCCGCAGTAGCGAATACATAGTCGACGGACTCGTCCACGACGATTGCTCCGCCTTCCATCCCACCGCTTTGGCTTCTCCTTACTTCAAGGAACTCGACCGCGAATTCGGACTCGCCAAGCATGGCCTGACGTGGCGGTGGCCCGAGATCGATCTGGTCCATCCACTCGACGACGGCACCGCCGGGGTTCTCTGGCGCGACATCAACCGGACCGCTGAGGGACTGGGTGTCGACGGTAAGAGGTGGCTCGACGTCTTCGGATACCTCTCCGAGAACTTCGACGAGTTGGTGCAGGACGTCTTCAAGCCGATCGTGCACGTTCCGAAGCACCCGCTGATGCTCGCCCGTTTCGGGACGGGCGCTCTGCTTCCCGCGACGGGTTTCGCGCGGATGTTCAAGACCCCACAAGCGCGGGCGCTGTTCGGTGGCGTCGCGGCGCACATGTTCGGGACGCTCACCCTTCCCCTGTCCAGCGCTGTCGGCTCGATGCTCACTGCTGGAGCCCATGCTCACGGTTGGCCTGTGGCACAAGGTGGTTCGGGCTCAATTGCAGCCGCCCTCGCGTCGATCCTGCGCAGCCTCGGTGGCACTATCGAAACCGGGAACTGGGTCACCAACTACTCCCAGATCGCCGACTACGACATCGTCATGCTCGACATCGCCCCCGATGCGGCCGGTCGTCTGCTCGACGGCCGGCAGCCCGACCGCATTGCCCGGGCCTACCGCAAATTCCGCTACGGCACCGCCGCGTACAAGGTCGATTACGCCGTGCGTGGCGACTCCGACGGAAGCGTCGTGCCGTGGACGAATCCGCATGCCCGCAAGGCCGGCACCCTGCATCTGTCCGGCACGATTTCGGAAACTGCTGCCGTGGAACGCCAGACCGTTCGGGGTCAGATGCCGGACAAGCCCTTCATTCTGTTGGGCCAGCAGTTCTTGGCCGACCCCTCCCGATCCGTCGGAGATATCCATCCCGTGTGGGCGTATGCGCATGTGCCGCACGGCTATCCGGGTGACGCTACCGATGCGGTGACGCGTCAGATCGAGCGCTTTGCGCCGGGGTTCCGGGACCGGATCGTGGGCGTCCACGTGCGCAATGTGCCGCAGATGCAGGCCTACAACCCCAACTATGTGGGCGGCGACATCTCCGCGGGGGCGAACACTGCGCGCCAAATCATCGCGCGCCCCCGGTTCGGGCTGGACCCCTATGCCACCGGGGTTCCGGGCGTCTACCTCTGCTCGTCCGCGACTCCCCCGGGCGGCGGGGTCCACGGGATGGGTGGGTTCAATGCCGCGCGTGCGGCGCTGAAGGCGCGGGGTTGAGGCGTCCCCGATGGGGACGACATTTCGGACAAGGCCTCCGGAGGAGTCCCTGACCCAGCCGGCCAACACGGACGAGGCGGAGATGCCCGGCCCAGTGGCCGAAGCGAACCCGCGACAGAGCAACTATTGGCATGAGACGCAGAACACATGGCGCATCCAGCACCGGCAACAATGGTTGCTATGGACGAGGATCTGCAGAATCTGGCCCGAGATGTGGACCGAAAGTGCCGGCTGACGGGTCAGTTCACTCTTCGCTCCGGCATCACCGCATCCGAGTACTTCGACAAGTACTTATTCGAAACCGACCCGGATCTCCTGCGTCGCATCGCCGACCGCATGGTCCCCTTGGTTCCAGAGGACACCGAAATACTCGGCGGACTGGAAATGGGCGGCATCCCGATCGTCACCATGCTCAGCCAAGCAACCGGTATACCGGCGGTCTTCATCCGTAAGGAACCAAAGCAGTACGGGATGAACAAACTCGCAGAGGGAATCGACGTCGGAGGAAAGGCTGTCACCCTGGTCGAAGACGTCATCACCACTGGCGGCGCGGTCAGGAACGCAGCTCTCGCCCTTCGTGCGCTGGGCGCTGATGTTTCGGTAGTTCTGTGTGCGATCGACAGATCGAGTTCTCAGGGCATTGCACTCGCCGATACCGACGTGAGCATTCGATCGGTATTCACCAAAGAGTTCTTGGACTCAACACTCGCCGGCTAGTGACAGGAAACAGCGGCAGGCGATGAGTTACCTACGCGGCCGATGCGATACTCGGTCCCGGTTGATATGTGGCGTTGTCGCGGAGCATCGCCCACAACACGTTCAGTCTCCGTCTCGCCAACGCGAGAACTGCCTGTGTATGGCGTTTTCCCTCGGCTCGCTTGCGATTGTAGAAGAGCTGCGACTGCGCACTGTGCCGAATACTGAGCTGCGCCGACAGATAGAACGCACGCAACAGCCTGCGGTCGTATCTGCGCGGCCGGCGCAGATTCCCACTGACCCGACCAGAATCACGCGGCACCGGCGCTAGACCGGAGATGCCCGCCAATCTGTCGGCGCTACCGAACGCGGACACATCACCACCCGTGGCGGCGAGAAATTCGGCACCGAGTAAGGGTCCGAAGCCTGGCATAGATTCGATCACCTCCGCGTGCCGGTGACGACGGAACCGCTCCTCGATCAAGGAATCCAACTCCCGCAATTCACCATTCAGACTCAGGATCTGGCGCGCCAGCTTACCGACAGACGCCGCGGCGACATCTTGCCCAGCCACCCGCACCAATTGCCCATGTGCAGCCCCGATCGCAACATCCGCCAGTCGAGAGGCGTTGTATGCCTTCCTTTTCCGCAACCACCTTTCCAACTTCGTCCGGCCGAGCTTCCGAAGTCCGTCAGGCGATTGATATCCGGTCAACAAGATCAACCCACCCGCAGAGTTGCGCACATCCAATGCTCGTTCAAGTGCCGGGAAATATCCGGTGAGCAACGCTCGGAGCCGGTTGATTGCTCGGGTCCGATCTCGCATCAGATCCGTGCGACGCGAGGTCAGGATCTTCAACTCCACGCTGATCTCGTCGTCCACTCGCATCGGATGCAGATCGCGGCGCATCCGGGCCTGATCAGCAATGATCGCCGCGTCCTTCGCATCGGTCTTGCTGTCACCGCGATAACCAGCAGCAGCGTGATAGACGATCCTGCCTGGCAGGTACAACAACATCTGCTCTCGGTCCGCGAGCAACCCACGTCACGACACCACCACCAGACAGTTCGAGAACGGTGTCGACGAGCGTCGTCAGATCTGCTTCGTCGTTGGCGACCCGACGAGACAGCAATCGCGTTCCCTCACTGTCGATCACCACACAGTGATGAGGAGCTTTACCTGCATCTATACCTGCCCATAGCGACTTCACGCGCTCCCCTTCGATCGGTCCTCGAGTCGGCTGAAAACCTGGTGGACGACCTCTCCGACGTGTCCTTACACAGCGATATCGTTCGCGTCTCTCAATGAGCGGTCGAGTCGTCGAGAACACCGGGCGGCCATTCTCCTTCAGCCATGCGCACAGCAGAAACAAAAAGAGCCATACCCGGCGTCCCCAGGCAGCTCCGAACCTACAAATGTTCGGCCAGTACCGCCCGGCAAAAACGGTAAGGAAACAAATAAGACGCTTTTCCGGAACGGAGCGCAGCGGAGTTCTCTTCGGGGGACACCGCAGGTGGCCGGGCCGCCGGGCAGGCGGATGGAGTAGATAGTCCGACCGACCGGGTTGACTGCCAGAAATTCACTCACGGGGAGCGAAAGCGGCAAGCGGCCCGTTTCCGTGTGCACATTCCCCGGCCTGCAACCACCGTTTCACCTAGTCGTAAAGTATGAGCGGCGCAAATGCCGGACTACCAGCCCCTCGACCACGTGACCGAGGTCATCTTGTCGCAAATGTTCGGCTACTCAATTTTGCGATACCGTCAGTTACATCAAAGTGGGTTGCGGCCGATGCAGCCTTCGCGTCGTAGGAGGTTTCCATGTCCCGTTCACGTATGGCCGTAGCTGCGCTGTTGGTCCCGGTCGCTGCCGGTGCTGTCGCCCTCCTCAGCGCGGGTGTCGCATCTGCCGCAACCCCGTACTCCGGCAACGGGTATGTCGGCATTCGATTCGATCCGAACGAAACTCAATTCATTGCCGACACCAATGCCGCGGATTTCCTTGAGGTTGTTCCGAACGACTACTGGAGCATCGCCCTCGGCGAAGGCTCGATCTACAAGGGCGACGGCCAGCATGTCTACGCCAGCATCGATCAGTTGGTCGAGGAAACAGCGTCCCACCGAGGTGAGATCTCCTTCTCGCTCACCGATCCTGCGATCTGGAACAACAACATCTACATCCTCCAGAACTGGTGACATAGGTCGAGTTCGTACGCATGGGGCCGGTGAGCGCATTGCTCACCGGCCCTTTCTATGTGTCCGTTACTGCCCGGCTCAAGTGGTGGCCGGCACTTCGGTGATAGCGTCATCATGGCCGCCGTAGAATTTCTACTCGCAGAGCCTGATGCCTACCTCTACCGGCGTCGCTACCTCGACCTCATCACCCACTCCCTTGGCCCGGACGGCACCACCGTCACCGGCTACACCACCGCCGACAGATGCACAAGGGCAATACAACGTACGACCGACCTCTATGCAGTGCCGACAAGACAACCCGGAAACGACGCATCCAGGTAGGCGCAACGCGCTCCCCCCACCAGGCAGCGAATTGAACAAGCCAACGGTGAGCCCACAAACCTGGAAATGATCTGTGCCCTGACCGTCACCTGCTCCGGACGCTCGATCCGGACTGTTGTCCGGCCCCACGAACCCCAAGCCACGGCGCCGAACCTCATCCAATGCACTCTCCGGAGTATGAGCACCGGGGAGTCGCACCCCGCCGATATAGGCCGCGCAGTCGATCACAGCAGGGCAGCACTCGATGCTGATTGTCGATCCACGTCCGCAGCTCATCGTCCCCGTACCTTGCTGCCCGTGGATCGAGCGGCTGACCGCGCACTTAGCGCGACCCCAGTCGTCTGCAGCGCCAATGCCCAACTCTGTCGGATGGCGCAGATAACGTGTGCACATGGCACACAATCACCAGCACCCACAGGACATCCACATCTTGGCCGACGGCTCGGAAGAGCACCGCGAACCATGGGTGGTTACCGACAACGAAGTGCTCGCCACGGCCCACTCAGGCGGTGTCTGTGTCCACGAGGGCGCAAGGTTTGAACTCGCCGGCCGAGGTCAACTCTCCGGATCACTCAAGCTTCAGTCCGGTAGCTCTGCGCGCATCGTCGGCCAGCACTCGGGTTCGCTGCACGTAGCGTCAGGTTCCGTGGCCGACATTGTAGGCAGCCAGAGCGGGTCCGTGCACGTCGAGCGCGGAGGGTTGGTGAGAGTGCACCCTGGCGGCAAGATGGCAGGGTCTCTACACGTCGCAGGCCTGATCGAGAACCGTGGAAGTCGGGCCGGTTCAGAACACATTAGCGGCGGCACGATTCAGGATCTCGAAGGTGGATCCGTGAAACAGCCGATACGACGGGGCGATAGGAATTACTACAGCTTGTGAATGGGTTATTCGAGCAGAGGCCCGTCAGGCGAGTACCGACGTGCCAGCGCATTCTGCAACTCGAATTACTGCGGTAGCACCAATTCGACCCAGGTCGTCTGATTGCCATCGATTACACCGAACGGGTTCGCGCAACCACCACGGCGCCGTGGATGCCCACTGGCGGATTCCGCACGGCGGAGGCATGGCCGACGCCATCGACAGCGGCGCGATCGACATCATCGGACTGGCCGGCCCCCCTCGCCCTCGAACCCAACCTGCCCGCCCTACTTCTTACCGGCACTGCTAAAGCCAGTACTGCCGATCTAGACGTGCCGGAATCCGAGTCATCGACGGCACCGCTGAAATAAGCTGGTACAGGCAACAACCGCGCCGTATGGGGTCGGACAAAGATCCTGACCCGCACCTTCGTCCACCCGTCTCACTCACCCGCTACGGCACGTCCGTTGGTGCGGACGTCGTGCGCCGCACCCTTCGCCGACACCACAGGCCTCAATGTCGACTCCATTCAATGTCTGCGGCATGACCGATATTGAGACGTGTCCGCCCGCTGCCCTCAGAGCCGCCGAACAACTCCTCGGCGCGTCGACGGGTAAGGAAACGTGCCGACCAGCTGCCACAGTCCATCGGCATATACAGGAGCTTCCGGACCGACCAACCGGAGAAGAACCACGAATGCCTCGTCGTCGTCGATTGCTGCGTGGGCGAGTCCCGAGGCTTACTCGGCGGCGACTGCGCCCGAGATGGCCTGTCGAAATGCGGGAACGCGTCTCAGTGGCTTACTTCGGGCTGTCTCAGTGGCTTACTTCGGGCTAAGGTGTGAATTTCGACCATCATCCATGGAGTCACGAACCTCCTGCGTAAGTCGCTTGAGCCCTTCTTTGAGAGATCCACCTTCTCGGGTTCCATACAACGCAGAGTCACAAATTGTAAGGAAGTGCCCGCGAATGGCAAAAAACCTCAGTTCGATCCTGGCGTCGGCGATCGACGAGACCACGGAGGTGTTGAAGAAGAATCCTCCCATCAAAGATGTAGAGCCCGAGGATTTAGACGCAGACAGCCTCCCCGATGCGAACGCAACTACTTGGTTCAGGCTGAAGAACGTCGTCACCGTCTTTGCGGACCTGAAGAGCTCGACGCAGTTGAGTGTCGGCAAACATCCTGCCAGCACAGCCGCCATCTATCGAGCCGCAACAGGCAATGTGGCCCAAATTATGAATGGTCTCGACGCAGATTTTATTCAGATCCAAGGTGACGGTGTCTTCGGCCTATATTGGGGCGACAAGGCGTACGAACGCGCCGTATGTGCTGGTATCACGGTCAAGACATTCAGCGAAAAGACGTTGCAGCCGAAACTTGAAGGTCGCTGGCCAGATGCACCTCAGACTGGCTTCAAGGTGGGGATTGCATCAGGGCGTGTCCTGGTCAAGAACGTCGGTACGCCGCGAAATGTGAATCAGCAAGAACCCATCTGGGCGGGAAAGCCGGTCAACTATGCAGCGAAGGCCGCCCAGCAAGCCGACCGTAACCAACTCATCGTCACCGGAACCGTGTGGCTCGCGATCGAGAACAACGACTATCTGACTGTCTCTTGCGCCCACGGCGAGGACGATTCGGCCCCGTCACCTGCAACTTTATGGTCAGACGTCGAGATCGAGAAACTGGGGCATGATGTCGACGACTCGGCCGGCAGGCTTCTCGAAGCGTGCTGGTGCGACCAATGCGGACCTGAGTTCATGCAGGCCGTTCTGAACGGGGAGACTACTCGTGACGAGACTAATGAAGTTACTGAGTCGGAGTCGGCGAGTGAGAGTTCGGCACAGTTCGACCTGAAGCGTGCAAACCTCGCTCGACTCGCCCATGAGCGAGGCATGAAAGTCATCCGAAAGTCCCGACGACGGAAGTAGAGGCGTAGATGAGCAACCCTGGTTCTGGCAAGGAAGATGCCGGTCGCACTGCCACCGACGACGCCTGGAAAGTGTTTAGCCTCGTCAATGACTGGATCCGTCACGCAGACAACAAAGTTGGTGTCACACTCGCCGCATCAGCAGCTGTAGGAGTGATGCTGTACAACTTGGTTAGAGCGCTCCCGAGGGGCGTCTCTGGGTGCACCTATATCGCGCCAGCGGTGTGCGGGGTGTTGCTCGTCCTTACTGTCGTTTTTTGCACCTTTGCACTCAATCCTCGGATTAAGGCTGCAGACTCCGTTGATGATCCCCGTACATTGACTACTCCGAACCACCTGTACTTCGGTACAATTGTCACGTGGAGTCGTGAAAAATATGTCGCTGAATTTGTCGAGCTAACAGCCGATCCAGAAGCCCTAGCTCGGGAAATTGCAGGTCAGGTGCACGTGAATGCCAAAATTGCGACCGAAAAGATGACTGCTACAAAGCGGGCTGTATACGCATTAAGCAGTGCAGTCGCTGCCTTGGCTGTTACTGCTGTTGTCGTAATTTTTCACGTGTGACGAAGGAGTCCGCGAGAATGATGAAGGTGTCGACGCCGCGACCGGCAGATGCCTTCCGGCGCACAGATGCGAGCCTGTCCTCAATCGAGCGGTCCCACTTCGACGTCCGGGCTCTCGAGCAGTGGCAATCATGTCTTTGAAGGCGGAACTTTCGTCGGGCGCAGACCCTTTATACGCCTTAGCCATGTTGTGCTCATTGTCAAACGTCGCTATCCAGGAAAACATGTGCTCCACATTTCCGAAGGGGTGAGCGCGACTGAACCAACCAGTTTCGCGCTCGTGCCTTCTTATTTAGAAGACGGGAACTGAAAAGAGTCACTTAGACAGAATCATGCGTGTTCTCGCTGCGCGAGATTCCAACCCCCACTGAAACGAGTGCTCCGACTGCGGCCCCGAAAATGGGTCCGCCAATGATCAGCCCCACTATGAATCGGTAAACCGAGACCTTGTCGATCCGTATCGACCGGAAGTCATTTGGCTGGTAACTGGCCGTATAGATCGTGAACGGTTGAGAGTAGTACCACCACAACACCGCAGCACCTATGAGTCCACATGTTAGGTCGAAACCGGCAAAGACCAGCACCGTCACGGCCACCGACCGGGGTGGCGCTTTCACAACTTCTCTTCCAGAGTCACATACGCACGCTACCCAACCAGAATCTCAACCATCACCTTCTCATCCAAACCCGCTGAGCGCCCTCCTGCGGGTTTGGGTGTGCGTTTTGACCATCGCCAAAACAGACGATTTCAGGCGGTGGTTCGATTCCTCGGCAACTTCCAGTTAGGCCGCGGGAAGTGGCAAGTATAGCCATCCGGGTAATGCTGCAGATAGTCCTGATGCTCGGCTTCCGCCTCCCAGAACGTG
This sequence comes from Rhodococcus sp. IEGM 1406, assembly GCF_030056745.1. Lineage (NCBI taxonomy): Bacteria > Bacillati > Actinomycetota > Actinomycetes > Mycobacteriales > Nocardiaceae > Rhodococcus > Rhodococcus sp. IEGM 1406. Next base: position 173,003 of record NZ_JASHKO010000007.1, read on the forward strand.
CCCGCAGGCGTCAACTCTGTGACTACCTTGCCGGGCCACAGACGTGAGTCCTCGACATCGAGGATGGTGCCCAGCGCGACCCTCTTCTGATCGTCGTCGAGATAGAAGATCGCAGACCTATAACTGGATCCGAAGTCTCGGCCCTGGTAGTTCAGTGTCGTCGGATCGTGAATCTGGAAGAAGAACTCCAATAGCGCCCGAAAGTCCGGTTGCGCGGGGTCGTAGACGATCTCGACGGCCTCAGCGTGACCCGGATGGTTGCGATAGGTCGGCCGATCATTTTGCCCTCCGGTATAGCCAACTCGCGTCGAGAGCACTCCAGGCTGCTGGCGAATCAGGTCCTCCATACCCCAGAAACATCCGCCTGCCAGTATCGCCTTACGGGTGTCAGTCATTCCGCCCCTCACTATCAGTCATATCTTGACGCAGCATTCCCCCTCGACGCTACCTGTCGAGATTCAGACAATCCCCCGGCACTCAACGACTCATTCATGATTTGTACGCGGCCTTCTCTAAGGGTCGCCCTCTCGGAATCGCAAAGCTTGCCGATTCGATTCAAAAACTGGCTGAGCGTCCTCCTGCGGGTTTCGGTGTGCGTTTTGACCTTCGTCATACCGGACGATCACAAACGCGCTTCTGTGTGAAATTGACGTGGGGAAATTCTCGCGATTTCGTCCGGTATATGTGTCCGTTGGATTCGTCCGTTATGCCATAGTTTCTAGCGGACAGTTTGTGTCCGGGACGTCTGAACGGCGAAAATCGGGAGTGCAATGAAGATCGGCTAGGCGCGTGTGAGTACGACGGCTCAGGATTCGTGGATTCAGGTCGGGCTTCTTGCCAAGGAGGGTGTCGATCGCGACCGGGTGTATGTCGATCACGGAATCAGTGGCCGGCAGACTCGGCGGCCCGGACTCGACAATGCGATCAACGCGGCCCGCGAAGGCGACGTGTTCTGTGTGACGAAACTCGACCGGCTCTCTCGGTCAGCGGGGGATCTTCACGAGACGGTGAAGCGACTCGCTGCCAAAGGTGTGGCGTTGTCGATCGACGGGAAGATTTACGATCCGACCGATCCGATGGGCAAGATGTTCATCGGTGTCCTCGGGTTGATGGCCGAATTCGAGTCCGACCTGATCCGGAGTCGGACCAGGGATGCTGTTGGGGCGGCTGCGGCGGCCGGCAAGATGAAGGGCCGTCAGCACAAGCTAACACCGGAAGAGCGCGCGTACCTGCTGCAAACGTACGAGACTGGGCAGTTCAAATTGAAACACTGCGCAGGAAAACAGGTTTGAAGCGGTCGGCGCTGTACGCGAACATCGAGTTGGCCCGCACCGAACGGGAAGCTCGAGCGCTCCCGGCACCCTGAAACTAGCCGGAAGTCAGTCCGTCACGTCAACGCTCGGCAGATGTCGTCGCGTTCTCCGTGCCAAATAATTCGGAGAAAACGTGCCAAATAATTCCGAAAGTCACAGCGAAGTCTTCCCGGAATAGTGGAATAGACCGCCTCCCTGAACAACACATGTTCGCGGCTACTCCGTGAGATCACCGCGCCTACGATGCTCCCGCTTGAACTGGTCGGTCGTGAGCTTGATTCGGTCGGGTCGCGTCACTCGTATCGGCTCGCCGGTCTCAGGATCAACCGGAATGTAGTCGCCGTACACCCCTGAGTCGTGCCCGGACGAGAACGCGCGATTTTCCCGTTCCGCTTTCTGGTCGGCAAGCAGTCTTTCGTTCCTGGCACGGCGCTCGCGAATCATCTTGGACGTAGCCCACTTTTCATAGCCGAAGGCAAAAATCAAGAAAAAACGAGACCGCCGAATACGAGGGCAACTATCCAGAAAAGGTGCACGGCAGAGATTTCACACGTAGCGGTAGTGCGTTGTCAAGATGCTTGGGCTGCAGTAGTTTTCGGATGTGAGAGGGCGCGCCTCGACGTGTCGCACTGAGGATCTCAATGCGGGAAGCAAGGTCCGCTGTGTAGCGACGGATGTGCCAGCATTCGACAACCTGCGATCGCTTCCATGCGTGGCGAATTTGGATTCGCGCCGTTGCGAAGCACATGCCGCTTCCGCGCTTAGTCGCGAGGATCGGTAGTGAGAAGGGTAAAAATTACCGGGTGCGCGACAACTGAACTCCGCTGCGCCAGACAACGAACCCGGTGAGCGCTCCGACCGCAGCGCTGGCCAGTGGCCCGACGATGAGATACAGCGTCGGGCTCTCATCACTGCCAGGGCAGAGGGAGATCGTAGGTAAGTTGGTCGGATCCGTGATCTGCGATGTCAGAGGTGCGTACGAAGAGCAATGGGTCGGTTGTCCGAGCCACCAAAGTACGAAGCCAACGCAGATAAGACCGCCAATCAAGAAGGTTGCAGCCCCCGCTGCGATCAACGTACGCATCTCAGCATCCTTTCATGGTCGCGGCCACGTTCAGTTCGGCGGACAGCGTCGTCACCATAGAATTGCAACGCCGGATTGAATTGAAACGCCGGATTTGACAGAGACCAGGAGAAGTTCAGTGACCATCGTTTCATCGGAGTGGCCTGACGGCGACGCCGTCGGCGAATTCACCTGGCGCATCAGCGTCTTCACGGCAGACAATCGTCCGGTGCCTCTGGCTGGGCGCTCGCAGACCCACGAGGCCGCCCTGCATGACATGGTCGTCAAAGCCCGGGCCTACATGGCCCAAGAGCCGGGCCCGTTCATCGACCGCACCACACTCCACGTGAACCGAAACTATGTCCAGCTCCAGGGAATCATCGACCCGGAACTCAGCGTCGACGATATCGTCGCTCGAATCACTGCCGCCTACGATGCCGAAGCCGCTGCCGATGCGGAACGTGAGCGCCGTCGACGCGAGATCGACGCCATTCCGAGACTGAGCCCGACGCCCGCCGGCTCGGTACGCGAGGCGTGGCACGACATCGAAGCTTGGCTGACAGTCAACACGGACTACGCGGCTGACAATCGTGTGCCGACACAGGAGTTGACGGGCACCGACGGTTGGCCGGATGAGCTCGTCGAGTTTCTGACGCTGTATTCCGGTGCGCCCTATCGGCTACTGCCGCTAAACGCATTGCTGACCGTCGAACAGATCCACGATGCACGCCGATCGATGGTCAAGGTCTGGGCGGGCTTGGCAGCCGAAGATCCTGAGATGGTCGATGCGAATGCGTCAGTGCAACCCGCGGGAACACCTGCCTACTCCTTCATCGACGAGTACATTCCGTTCGCTGGATTGGATGGATACTTCTGGTTCGTCGACACCCGCCCGGGTCCGATGAACGGGTGCGTTACCGAATACCGCCGGGACTCGAGCGACGAGGACGCACCGAAGTGGGTGTCTATCAGTGCCATGCTGACGGACCTCGCCGACAGCCTGGCAGGTGAGACCGTCTTCGATCGCATGTGGCTGTCGTCTGTCACCGATGGCGAAATCGACTGGCGGATAAGACGTTAGCTGCGGCCGCCGAAGACTGTTCGAGTGGTTTCCTAGAGTGGCGGGTGTCGTCGACGAGGAAGGGTCTCTTCCTATTTGCCGACGGTTTCGGTCACTCGAAGCGAGGTTGCAGAAGCCAGTGCCCCGCGAGAACGGTGACCAGCTGACCGAATGCCCAACCTGCACCCACTCATGCGGCTACCAGTGCAGAGCCGGCGGTGGTGTGGACAGGCTGCGGATGTGCCGGTCGCGGTAACGGTCGTTCCCGGCGAGCTAGCCCGTCATCTTAGGATCACGGCGTGAACTTGATGCTGTAGCCGGCCAGGCCATCGATCTTCACGCGGTACTCGACACCTTCAAGCGTTGTCATGGTCCAGCCGTCCTTGACGCTTATCGACTCGCCCACAGGCATCCCCGCGACACCGGCGACCGCGAGTCCCTCGATGTCGCCGTCACTCACAAACTTGATGTCGGTTTCGCCCTGTTCAGCGTTGGTGGCCTGGCCGAAGATCGTGCCCACTGCCAACTCCGGCGATGTGTTCTTGACGGTGACCGGGAAATAGACGCTCACTGGCTCCAACGGCCGGTCATACAGGGTGCTCGCGTCCTCACTCGGCGTGAACTCGACCGGTGCGCCCACGGTGATCTCCAGCTTCACCTCGCCCGACCGCACCGTGTCGCTGTAGATCGCGGTCTGGCCGAACTTGCATGGAATTCCGCCCAGTTTCCCGTCGCAGATCATCGGGTCGGCCGACGAGGAGGGTTCCGCTTCCCTTTCCGGAGCAGACTGCGGGGAGGACTGCTCGGCACTCGAGGCTGCCACGGTGTCTGTCGTGGACGCGTTGCTGTCGTCTTCCAATAGCACTCCGGCGGTGAGGATACCCGCCAGGATGACACTGGCGGCGCCAACTGCGGCCCATAATCGCCAAGGGGGCTTAGGCTTTGGCCGACGGAAGGTCATGGTGGTTCGCAGGCGGCCCTCCTGTTGGGTGACCAACTCCCAGCCTTGCTGCTGCTTGCTTGTGATCGTTTTCGACTCAGTGCCGCGGATCGCCTTTATCTCAGTGAACTCGTACCATGTTTCCTCGCCGGTCATGTCTCTTTCCGTCCTTCGATAGCGGTAATTGCGGGTGAACCCGTAACCAAGGACGGGGAAATAAGGTGCACGATGCAGTGTGCACTATCCGGTGGCATCCATGGACGTCATCCAAAGGAAACTCGTTCGCGAACTGCCTCATCCGACCTTCTGGAATGAGGTAGGTCATTCGTCAGGACTGCCGATACGTGCAAGAAGCATCATCCCCGGTGTTGTCGAACTAGAAACAGGTCGCCACACAGTTGCCGATCCGAGGGTTCCCTACAGATCGGGACCGTCGAGTGATCGTCGGTCTGGCAGGTGTGGCGACCTGCTTCTCGTCGCATCGTGATCCTGTCGGAATATCTCGGTGAGGTCTGGTAGATGCTCGATCTCCGCGAAGGTCAAGTAGATGGGTAGCCCAGGTAGGGGCTCTGTGAGGTGTACTCGCGTGTCGGTCAAGCGCAGATCCTCCAATGATGTCCTGGCAGTCAGTCTTTCAAGTAGAGACGGCTGGCTTCGTCAAGGACGCGCCTGTAGGCGGCGTCGGTTGCCTTGAGCGCGGTGTCAACGAGGTCGAGTTCGCGGAGTACGGCTTCGCAAGTCTCGGACCCTGTGGTGGCGTCGCCGAGGGTGTCTGCTTCGCGGGTTTCAGGGTCGTACAGCTTGTAATCGGCGGCGCTGGCGGCGACTCGGTGAAGCAGATCGTTGATTACTCCGAGCTGGCCGTGCAGTTGCAGATAGAGGTCGCTGGGTGCAATGCGGTCAGGCATGAAGTCTCCCTAAGTGTTTCGCTGTTTCCGGTGCTCAGGGGAAGAGTCTCTGGCTGCTAAGAACGACGAAGCACTTCGTGCCGAACCACCCCGCCATGGGGTGAATGTCCGTTATCTTCCTCGATAGTGGTTGCAATCTCCTGGCTGCTTGGCATCCCACGCACGGATGCTGTCACCACGAAAGGGAGCACATCTGTGAATGGACTCGAAACGCCTACTCGTTTGTCCCGGACCACCGCGGCCCTCGGTGTCGGCGCGCTCGCTGCCGCGATCACCTTGGGCAGTACAGTTGGTACTGCATCAGCCGACACCCCGGTCGCCGACTTCGGCAGTATCTCGTTCGCGGTGACCAACGGTCCCGACAACACCATCTACGACATCAACGCCATCATCAATCTCCCACCCGGCACACTGCCGCCAGGGATGATGAACCCTCAGATCACTGCGCCCGCCGCGGCCACTCAACCCGTCAACGACTCGTTTGCAGGCACCGCACTGGACTTCGTTCTGAGCTTCATTCAGGCTGCGGCCAGATAGCCGACAACAAAAACGAGGCTACGAACTCGCTAGAGTTTGTAGCCTCGTCTTGTGGTGGGCGAAGGGGGACTTGAACCCCCACGTCCCTAAGGACACTGGCACCTGAAGCCAGCGCGTCTGCCATTCCGCCACTCGCCCGAGCAACGCCGAAACATTATCACGACAAACTTTGAAAGTTCTATTCGTGCAGTTCAGGGCACGAATCGATGAACACCGAGCACTCAAAAGCCCAGAACCGATACCATGCTGAAACAGCGGCCAGGTACTGCCGAAGCGACATTTGACAGTACCGTGGAACCTGTACAGCAGTTTGGACGACACGCGACAAGGCGGTGCCGGCGCTACTTGCCGAGCATTTTGCCGTCGTAGATGCGAGGCGAGAGGAGGGCCCGATGGGCATCGTGCAGCGTTTCGAACGAAAGCTCCAAGGAGCTGTCGGCGACGCATTCGCGCGGGTCTTCGGTGGTGGTGTTGTGCCGCAGGAAGTAGAGGCGGCGCTCCAGCAGGAGGCACGTGACCGCGTCGAGCACCTCGGCGGCGGAATCCTTCTCGCCCCCAACAACTACGTGATCACCATCAACAACTCCGATCACGAAGAGTTGGCAGCTGATCGCGAACTGACGACCAAAGCTTTCAGCCGACACCTGCAGGATTTCATCCGCGATCAGGGTTGGCAGACGTACGGCGACATCTCGGTCACCTTCGAGCCTTCGCCTACGCTCCACACCGGTCAGTTCCGCACCCGCGGAACCGTCGACCCGGATGGTGACGCCGAGCAGGCATCGCCGCCGTCGCATGTTCCGCAGGTTTCGTCGCGGCCTCCACAACGGCCGCCTCAGCGACCCGCACCGATTGTTCCCCCTGTTTCCAATCCAGTCCCGTCACAACCAGGAGCCGGCCCCATGACGCAGAACTCAGGCTACGAACCAAGCCGCGAACCGGCGGGTCGCCAGCCCGAACCGCAGCAGCCGGCACGGAACGGGTACTCCCACGACGACGGCGGTTACGCCGCTCCGCAGGGCCAGGAAGCGCCGTACCAGAACGGTTACGACCGCGGCGACGGTTACCGCACGGGCGACGACCAGCAGGGCTACAACCAGCAGCAGGGTGGCTACGACCAGCAGGCGTACCCGAACCAGCAGCAGCCGTACGAGCAGGCCGGCTACGACCAGCAGAGCTATGACCAGCAGGGCGGCGGCTACGACCAGCAGGGTTACCAGCAGCAGCCGTACGACCAGCAGGGCTACGGCCAGCAGGCGTACCAGGGTGGGTACGACCAGCAGGGCTACCAGCAGGGCGGCTACGACCAGCAGGGTTACCAGCAGCCCTACAACGGCCAGTCCTACGATCAGCCGGGCTACGACCAGCAGAGCTACCAGCAGGGTGGCTACGACCAGCAGGCGTACACACAGCAGCCGTACGAGCAGGCCGGCTACGAGCAGGGCGGCAACTTCGAGCAGACGCAGGCCTACCCGCAGCAGGGCTACGCCCAGCCGCAGGGCGGTTACGCACCGACGGCGCAGAGCCTGACGGCAACCCTGCAGCTCGAGGACGGCAGCGGACGCCACTTCCAGCTTCGCGACGGCAGCAATGTCATCGGCCGCGGCCAGGAAGCCCAGTTCCGCCTCCCGGACACCGGCGTCTCACGTCGCCACATCGACATCCGCTGGGACGGCCGCACGGCGATGCTGTCCGATCTGGGATCCACGAACGGCACCACCGTCAACGGAGCACCGGTCCAGGACTGGCAGCTGGCAGACGGCGACATCATTCGTGCAGGTCACTCGGAGATTCTGGTTCGCATTCTCTGAGCTGAGAAACGGACGCCAGGATTTTTCCGATAACAATCGAACATTCGGCGGTCCGTCGGCGCGCCGCCGTCACGCGGCTGTCAGTATCGTGATCTCCGGGGCCCAGAGCCCCCTATGATGCTGCCAGTCGACAATGCTCGAACCCCGCTGCGGCGGGGCTCGAGCCATAGAAGGAGGTGGACAGCCGTGCAGGGCCTGATTCTGCAACTCACACGGGCGGGCTTCCTGCTCCTACTGTGGCTGTTCGTCTGGGCAGTCCTCCGCACTCTCCGCTCCGACATCTATGCCGGCTCCGGGGTCAGGGTTCCGCCGCGGTACACCCGCGCCGGAAAGGTCCTGCCCTCGCTGGGCAAGGCGAAGGTGCCTCGGTACCTGGTGGTCACGCAGGGCGCCCTCGCCGGTACCCGCATCACCCTGGGTTCTCAGCCCGTCATGATCGGCCGCGCCGACGATTCGACGCTTGTTCTCACCGACGATTACGCGTCGACGCGCCATGCGCGGCTCTCGCAGCGTGGCGCCGACTGGTACGTCGAGGATCTCGGTTCGACCAACGGCACCTATCTGGACCGCGCCAAGGTCACCACTGCGGTGCGCGTGCCGCTGGGCACTCCGGTTCGCGTCGGCAAGACGGTAATCGAGCTACGCCCGTGACCCTTGTTCTCCGCTACGCGGCGCGCAGCGACCGCGGTCTCGTGCGCTCCAACAACGAAGATTCCGTGTACGCCGGAGCCCGTCTGCTGGCCTTGGCCGACGGTATGGGCGGACACGCGGCCGGTGAGGTCGCATCGCAGCTGATGATTGCCGCTCTGGCGCATCTCGACGACGACGAGCCCGGCGAGGATCTGCTCGGCAAGCTCGAGGCAGCCACCCGCGAGGGCAACGATTCCATCGCCGATCACGTCGAGGAAGAACCCGAACTCGACGGCATGGGCACCACGCTCACCGCGATCCTCTTCTCCGGCAGCAAGCTCGGCCTCGTGCACATCGGCGACTCGCGCGCCTACCTGCTGCGCGACGACCACCTGACGCAGATCACCCGCGACGACACATTCGTCCAGTCACTGGTTGACGAGGGCAGGATCACCGCCGAACAGGCACACACGCACCCGCAGCGATCCCTGATCATGCGGGCGTTGACCGGCAACGAGATCGAGCCGACGCTCACCGTGCGCGAAGCCCGCGCCGGCGATCGTTACCTGCTCTGCTCCGACGGCCTCTCCGACGTGGTCAGCGACGAGACCATCGAGAACACGATGCGCGAGGGTTCGCAGGAGCAGTGCGCCGACCGTCTCATCGAATTGGCGCTGCGCAGCGGCGGTCCCGACAACGTCACCGTCGTTGTCGCCGATGTCATCGACCTCGACTACGGCCAGTCGCATCCCATCGTCGCGGGCGCCGCGTCGACGGAAGAGGAAGAGGACGCCCCTCCCCCCAACACCGCAGCCGGCCGCGCCGCTGCCATGCGTCCGCCGCGCGCGACGCCCAAGCGAGTTGTCTCACAACCCGAACCGGAACCGAAGAAGAAGCGGAACCGGTTGTGGTGGGTGGTCCTCGCCGTGGTGCTGATCGCACTGGTCGGCGTCGGCGCCGTGATCGGCCGCGCCGTCATCCGCAACAACTACTACGTCGGCGAAGACAACGGCCGCGTGACGGTGTTGCGCGGAATCCCCGGTTCGGTGCTCGGTTACTCGCTGCAAGACGCGGATCTGGTGGGTTGCGTCGGCGACGACGACGTCCTGACCCTCGTCTCCCCCGACGCGATTCCCAGCAACTGCAACATCCTCGAAGTGACGGATCTGCAGCCGTCGGCGCAGGAGCAGGTGCGCGCCGGGCTGCCGTCCGGCAAGCGTGAAGATGCGCAGAGCCAGATGATCCGTCTCATCGGCGGCGATCTGCTTCCTCGTTGTGAGCCGGTTCCGACGACGACGGCCGCGCCCACTCCCCCGCCGGCACCGGAGACCACTCCGGCTCCTGCGCCGCCCGCTGAGCCGGCCACGCCGACGACGGCAGCACCCACGACTACGCCTACGCCGACCGACATTCCCGGTCAGACTTGCAGGACGGTCAACTGATGTCGTCCAACGCAGCTGCGGGGACGGCTTTTCCGAGTCCGCCCGGAGGTTTTGCCCCGGCGCCGGTCCAGTCGACCCGCCGAAACGTGGAGCTGCTGCTCCTGGGCTTTGCCGTCATCATCACGACGGTCTCGCTTCTGCTCGTCGAGGCGAGCCAGGAACAGAAGATCACGCTGGACCTCGCCAAGTACGCGCTCGCGTACACGGGCTTGTTCCTGATCGCGCACTTGGCAATTCGGCGGTATGCGCCGTACGCCGATCCGCTGCTGCTGCCGATCGTCGCCCTGCTCAACGGCCTCGGGTTGGTGCTCATCCACCGACTCGACCTCGCCGACGAACAGACAGCGCTCTACAACGGCGTCGAGGCACCGTCACCGGATGCGAACCAGCAGGTCATGTGGACTGCACTGGCGATCACCGGTTTCGTGCTGCTGCTCGTGTTCTTGAAGGACTACCGCCTGATGGCGCGGTTCAGCTACACGCTCGGCCTCGCAGGCCTGGTGTTCCTGGCGATTCCCGCGATCCTGCCGGCGAAGTTCTCGAGCGTGAACGGCGCGAAGATCTGGATTCGCCTGCCCGGATTCAGCATTCAGCCAGGTGAGTTCGCGAAGATCCTGCTCATCATCTTCTTCGCGTCCGTGCTCGTCGCCAAGCGCGACCTGTTCACCTCGGCCGGTAAACACTTCCTGGGCATGGACTTTCCGCGTGCCCGCGACCTCGGCCCGATTCTGCTCGCCTGGATCGTCTCGGTGGGCGTGCTCGTCTTCGAAACCGACCTCGGTACGTCGCTGCTGCTCTTCAGCACCGTGCTGGTGATGCTCTACATCGCGACCGAACGTGTGGGCTGGCTGGTGATCGGCGGCGGACTGCTCGCCATCGGATTCTTCTTCGCCTACAAGATGTTCGGTCACGTGCGCGTGCGCGTCGACACCTGGCTCGATCCGCTCGGCGACTACGCCAACACTGGCTATCAGATCTCGCAATCGCTGTTCGGCCTGGCCACCGGTGGTATCGCCGGAACGGGTCTGGGCAGCGGCCGCCCCAACCAGGTGCCGTTCGCGAAGACGGACTTCATCATCGCGACCATCGGCGAAGAGCTCGGCCTGATCGGCCTGGCCGCTGTGCTGATGCTGTTCCTGCTTCTCATCGTGCGCGGCCTGCGTACGGCGTTGGCGGTGCGCGACAGCTTCGGCAAACTGCTCGCCGCCGGTCTGTCGTTCACCATTGCGATCCAGATCTTTGTCGTCGTCGGCGGCGTCACCAAGCTGATCCCGCTGACGGGTCTGACAACACCGTTCATGTCGTACGGCGGCTCGTCGCTGCTCGCGAATTATCTACTGCTGGCCATCCTCGTCCGGATCTCGGACGCGGCTCGTGCGCCGGTAGTGACGAAGAAGAAAGGTCCGCCCCCAATCGCTGACGCCAATACCGAGATGATGCCGCGCGTATGAACACTCCACTGCGCCGCGTCGCGATGGCCGTCATGGTGATGGTCGTCGCGCTCCTCGCCAACGCCACGTACGTACAGGTCATCAAAGCTGACGACCTGCGAGCCGACCCGCGCAACTCGCGGGTGCTGCTCGACGAGTACTCACGCCAGCGAGGTCAGATCTCGGCTTCCGGTCAGGTGCTTGCCGCCTCCCGCGCCACCGACGACCGGTACAAGTACCTGCGCGAGTATCCGAATCCGTACCCGTACGCACCGGTCACGGGCTTCTACTCGATGCAGTACGGCAGCGCCGGCCTCGAGCGCACCGAGGATCCGATTCTCAACGGCTCGGACAACCGGCTGTTCAGTCAGCGCTTCTTCGACCTGGTGTCCGGACGCGATCCGCGCGGCGGCAACGTCGTCACGACGCTCAATCCGGCCATGCAGCAGGTGGCGTACGACCAGCTGACCAGCAAGGGTTACACCGGTTCCGTCGTCGCCATCGAGCCGAGCACCGGACGCATCCTGACGATGGTCAGCACTCCGAGCTACGACCCGAATCTGCTTGCCAGCCACGACGGCGCCGAAACCACGAAGGCGTGGGACGAGCTCAATGCCGATCCCAACGATCCGCTGGTCAACCGCGCGATCTCGCAGACCTACCCACCCGGCTCGACGTTCAAGGTGCTCACCACGGCCGCAGCTCTTGGCAACGGTGCGACGCCGGACGACCAGCTGACCGCGGCTCCGCAGATCACGCTGCCCGGCACCAGCACGACCCTCGAGAACTACAACGGCAGCACCTGCGGCCCCAACCCGACGGCGTCGTTGCGCGACGCGTTTGCGCGCTCGTGCAACACGGCTTTCGTCGAACTGGGCATCAAGGACGGCGCCGACGCCATCAAGGACGAGGCCAGCGCTTTCGGCATCGGGCCCAACACTCCGGCGATCCCGCTCCCGGTTGCTGACAGCACCGTCGGCGACATCTCCGACGACGCGGCTCTCGGCCAGACCAGCATTGGCCAGCGCGACGTCGCGGTGACCCCGCTCGAGAATGCAGTGATCGCCGCTACCGTCGCCAACGGCGGTGTGCGGATGCAGCCCAACCTGATCTCGCAGTTGCAGGCACCGGATCTGACCGATCTCAGTACGCCGTCACCGGTGTCGATGGGTCAGGCGATCTCGCCGGCAGTGGCCGCAACGCTGACTGATCTGATGATCGGCTCGGAGAACTTCACCGGCGGCGACGGCAAGATCCCCGGGGTTCAGATCGCGTCCAAGACCGGTACCGCCGAGCACGGCGTGAACCCGCGGGAAACTCCGCCGCACGCCTGGTACATCGCTTTTGCACCGGCGCAGAATCCGACGGTCGCCGTGGCCGTCATCGTCGAGAACGGTGGTGACCGCGGACTTGCCGCTACCGGTGGCTCGGTTGCTGCGCCGATCGGTCGTGCAGTCATCGCAGCCGGAATCCAAGGGGGCTGAACCGTGGCGTTGAACAACGGCGCTTTGATCGCCGATCGTTACCGATTGATCCGTCTCATCGCCACCGGTGGGATGGGTCAGGTGTGGGAAGCCACCGACTCACGGCTCAACCGTCGCGTCGCCGTCAAGGTACTCAAGTCCGAGTTCTCTTCCGATCCGGAGTTCTTGGAGCGCTTCCGCTTCGAGGCCCGCACCACCGCACAGCTCAACCATCCAGGTATCGCCGGAATCTACGACTACGGCGAGACCCGTGACAGCTCGGGCGATTCCACGGCGTACCTGGTGATGGAACTTGTCAACGGTGAGCCGCTCAACGCCGTCCTGGCACGCGTCGGCCGCCTGGCGGTTCCGCATGCCCTCGACATGCTCGAGCAGACCGGCCGCGCCCTGCAGGTCGCACACGACGCCGGTGTCGTGCACCGCGACGTGAAGCCGGGCAACATCCTCATCACGCCGACGGGCCAGGTGAAGATCACGGACTTCGGCATCGCCAAGGCCGTCGAGAACTCACCTGTCACGCGCACGGGAATGGTGATGGGCACTGCCCAGTACATCGCGCCCGAGCAGGCTCTCGGTCAGGACGCGACCGCGGCGAGTGACGTGTACTCGCTGGGAATCGTCGGATACGAAGCACTTTCGGGTCGACGCCCGTTCACCGGTGACGGCGCGCTGACCGTCGCGATGAAGCACGTGCAGGAAACTCCGGCGCCGATGCCGGCCGACCTGCCGCCGAACATCCGCGAGCTCATCGACATCACGTTGACCAAGGATCCGGCCGGCCGCTACGCCAGTGGCGGTGAGTTCGCCGACGCCGTTGCAGCCGTTCGGGCGGGGAGGCGTCCACCGCCGCCCGGTCTGCTCGCCACCGGTGCCGCGAGCGCGTTGCCGGCTACGGGTGCCACGCAGGTCATGCCGCCGACGTACGCGGGCCCGGTGACGGGCGCAGCTGTTGCGGACGACGCGGCAGCCGGCGGAATGACCAGTGGGCAGAAGGCCGTGGCATGGGCCGGCGGCGGATTGATCTTGTTGGCGTTGATCATCGGCGGAGTCTGGATCGCGACCGACGGTCCGAGCGACCCGACGCCGCCCGTCGTCACGTCCACGACGTTGCCGACCACCACGACGACCAAGCCCACCACGACGACGACTCGGCCGACGACGACGACCACCGAGCCGACAACCACCACAACTCGGCCGACGACAACCACGACCGAGCCGACAACCACCACGACAACGCCGACCACGACAACAACAACTCCGACGACCACAACCACCACCACGACGACAACGACGACCACAACGACCACTGAGCCGTTGGCGGATCCCGGAGACGCTGAAGAACCGCTAGGACAAGACCAATGACGACACCCCGCAATCTCTCCTCCCGCTACGAGCTGGGTGAGATTCTCGGCTTCGGCGGAATGTCCGAGGTTCACCTGGCGCGCGACCTCCGACTCAGCCGCGACGTCGCGATCAAGGTGCTGCGTGCAGACCTCGCGCGCGATCCCACGTTCTACTTGCGGTTCCGTCGTGAGGCGCAGAACGCTGCCGCGCTGAACCATCCGGCGATCGTGGCCGTCTACGACACCGGTGAAGCCGAGACCGACGCCGGGCCGCTGCCGTACATCGTCATGGAGTACGTCGACGGCGACACGTTGCGTGACATCGTGCGCAGCACCGGGCCGATGACTCCGCGCAAGGCGATGGAAGTGATCGCGGACGTCTGTGCCGCTTTGGACTTCAGCCACCGCAACGGCATCGTGCACCGCGACGTCAAGCCCGCCAACATCATGATCAACCGTGCCGGCGCCGTGAAGGTGATGGACTTCGGTATCGCCCGTGCCATTTCCGACGCGTCGAGCCCGATGACGCAGACGGCCGCCGTGATCGGCACCGCTCAGTACCTTTCGCCGGAGCAGGCGCGAGGTGAGCAGGTGGACGCACGTTCGGACGTCTACTCGCTCGGTTGTGTGCTGTTCGAGATTCTGACGGGCGAGCCGCCGTTCAAGGGTGATTCACCGGTCGCCGTGGCGTACCAGCATGTTCGTGAGGATCCGCAGACGCCGTCGGAGATCAATCCCGACATTCCGCGCGAGCTGGATTCGATCATTCTCAAGGCGATGAGCAAGAACCCGGCCAACCGCTACCAGAGCGCCGGCGACATGCGCAGCGACTTGGTACGCGTTCTGGGCGGTCAGCGTCCGAGTGCGCCGATGGTGATGAACGACGAGGACCGCACCACCATCCTCGGCGCCGTCGGCTCCGACACCGGGAACTACCGCACTGCTCCCGATCCGGTCGAGCCGGTTCCTGCGAGGACAACTCGCGCCGCCGAGCCGCCTGCCAAGAAGAAGGGCGGACGCTACGCCCTGATGGGCATCGCGGCGCTTCTGGTGATCGGTCTGGTGACGTTCTTCCTCATTCGGGTGAACTCGCCGAAGGTCGAGATGGTGACCGTTCCGGGTGACCTGACCAACCAGCCCGCCGACGTCGCCGAGGCGACGCTGACCAACGCCGGATTCCAGGTGGAGCGTCAGCAGAAGACGGACAAGGTCATCGCTGCGGGAAACGTCATCACGACGCGTCCGGTTGCCGGGGTGCGCATCGAGAAGGGCAGCACCGTCACCATCGACGTGTCCACCGGCCCCGAGCAGGTCGCGATCCCACGCCTGACCGGCCTGAGCCAGGACGACGCCGAGAAGAAGCTCAACTCCGTCGGACTCCGACTTGATCCGACCATCGGCAAGGCCGCATCGACCATTGCCGAGGTCGACAAGATCGTCAATCAGGACCCGGCCGTCGGAGTGTCGGTTGTTCTCGATTCCGCGGTCTCGATCACCGTCGGCACCGGTCCGGAGCAGGTTCGTGTCCCGGATGTGACCGGTCAGCGTGAAGAGGTGGCGAGGCCCAACATCGAAGGTGCCGGGTTCGTCGTCCAGATCACCGAGATCGATTCGGGACTGCCGAAGGGACAGGTCGTTTCGACCGACCCGACCGGCGGCACGTCGGCCACCAAGGGTTCGACCGTGACGCTGCGAGTGTCCAACGGCAACCAGGTCGCGATGCCTGATCTCACCAACAAAACGGTGTCCGAGGCGTTGACCACGCTTCGCGCAGCCGGTTGGGCGGGAACTGCTTCGCAGCTGGTGCAGAACCAGAGCACGACGCTCACCCCGGAAATGGTGGGCAAGATCGTCTCGCAGACGCAGCCTCCGGGCTCGGAGATCTCCAAGGACGCGGTCATCACCGTCAGCGTCGGAGCGCTCGGAATCCCCGGCCGCTAGCAAAGTGAAAAAGTGCCTCCCGGAGATTTCCGGGAGGCACTTTTTTGTGGACAGGTGTCAGAGAATTGCGGGCAATGCGCCACCGAGCGCCGACGCGACCTCGGCCTCGAGGGCTGCGACGAGCCCTTCCGGGGGCGCCTCACCGCAGACTGCGAGCCAGTTCGCGAGCATCCGGTGCCCACCCTGGGTGAGAACGGACTCGGGGTGGAACTGGACGCCGTGAATCGGCAGTTCGCGGTGACGCATCGCCATCACGACGCCGCTCTCGGTGTGTGCGGTCACCTCGAGTTCCTCGGGAATGGTGTCCTCGAGAACCGTCAGCGAGTGGTAGCGGGTAGCGGTGAACGGATCGGGCAGCCCGGCCAGGACGCCGACGTCCTTATGATGAACCAAGCTCGTCTTGCCGTGAAGCAGTTCGGGCGCGCGGTCGACGGTTCCGCCGAAAGCCGCACCGATCGCCTGATGTCCGAGGCAGACGCCGAGCAGCGGGGTCTTGGTGTCGGCGCAGACCTTCACCAGATCCATCGTCGCTCCCGCGCGCTGCGGAGTTCCGGGGCCAGGGCTCAGGAGAATGCCGTCGAACTGCGCTACTGCACCCTCGAGGTCTGCCGTCAGTTGTGGATCGTCGTTGCGCCAGACCACGGCTTCGGTTCCGAGCTGGCCGAGGTACTGCACCAGGTTGAACACAAAGCTGTCGTAGTTGTCGACGACGAGAATCCTCATGAGAGCAGGGTAAACGCCCGTGCTATCCGCCGGTATAGGCGGGGACCGTGATCTGCGACGGCGTCGCCTGCGTGTACCCGAGGCCGAAGCGGGTCGCGTACTGCTTGTAGATCCGAATGCCCGGTTCGGCAGCGAGTGCCGCCTCGAGGCGCGCAACATCGCCGATCGCGCTCATCACGTACGGCGGGCTGTAGGTACGGCCGTGAAGAAGGAGGGTGTTTCCGATGCACCGCGGCGCCGACGTACTGATGATCCGTTGGTCCTGCATGCCCACCGCTTCGGCCCCGCCGGCCCACAGTGCGTTCAGCACGCTCTGGACGTCCTGCTGATGCACGACGAGGTCGTCCGGGGTGGCGTCGACCGGATACTTGCCTTCGGCGTTGCGCGGGGCGTCCGTCATGGTGACCACGACGCCGGGGCCGGTCATCTCCGTCAGTCCCGCGTCGGCGGAGATGTTCTTGATGTCACCGAGAGCGGCGGCCACGCCGGCGTCGGACCGAGCGGCGTCTTCCTGCAACGAATCGAGCTGAGCGGCAAGTTCGTCCCGGTCGGCCGAAACTTTTTCGGCATTGGCCTGTGCACTGCGGACCAGATCGGAGAGCCTGGTGCTTTCGGTGACCTGAAGCTGGTTTTCCTCGGCGGATCTTTGCGCCGTGGCAACCATCAGACCGGCTACCAGGCAGACGGCAAGTACACCGATGTGCCAGACGGTTCGTGAAGATTCACCCGAAGACACGTGGCTCCTCCCGGATTGTGCAGGTCGGCCGGTGACCAACTGGACACAGCTACGTTAGCGTGTAGGTAACACATGCAGGTCACACCGTAGAGCGAGGACGCCATGCCCAAGTCGAAGGTCCGTAAGAAGAACGACTACACAGTCAACCCAGCAAACCGCACTCCGGTGAAGGTGAAGATGGGTCCGTCGAGCACGCTGTACGTCTCCGTGATGCTCGGATTCATGCTTCTCGGCCTGGCGTGGTTGATTGTGTACTACTTGGCCGCGGATTCGATCACGTGGATGAACGACTTGGGAAACTATAACTTCCTCGTCGGCTTCGGCTTCATGGTTGTGGGCCTTGTGATGACCATGAGATGGCGCTGACCAGCGATTATCTGATTCGGCTCGAATCGTGACCGTCTCTCAATTACATGGGTGTCATTCATCCCCATTGTGGATAACTCCTGTGGACAACCTAGGAAGTTATCCACATGCTCGAGGATGAATTTCATCCACAGCCTCGTGACAACGCCACCGAGGTCGTCTCGTGGGCCACTCCGATGGGTGTTGTCTACGCGATGTTCGGCGGCGGAATTGCCCTCGCGATCGCCTCGATAATCGCGCCCACGGAGCCTGCCGGACGCTTCCTGCTCGCCCTCGCGGTGATCGGGCTGTTCGTGATGGGCGGCCTCGCCCTGCGTCAGCGCCCCCGCCTGGCGGTGATCGACAACGCAGGAACCAAGTCGATCGCGGTGCAGCGATTGCGCGCCCGCCACACGTTCACCCGCGAACAGATCGACCGCGTGCGTCTCGTCCGCTACCCGCGTCTGGGTCGACGCGTGCCGATGCTCGAGATCGACATCGTCGACCGGCCCACCGACACGGAGAAGCTGTTGATCTTCGGACGCTGGGATCTCGGTACGACGCCGGAGGACGTCCTGGACGTGCTTACCGTCCACGGTTTGGTACCGCCCGAGAAGTAAGCCGGGTTACATGGCCAGTGCCGCGAGGTCCGGCTGCACGATGTCGAGTGCCTGCTGCGGCACCGCGACGGCGTCGCTCGACCATCCCCAGATCGAGTACAGCTCGCGGCCGGGGTCGGTGTACCCGTCGCGGCCGTGAAGCACCCGGTAGTTGTCGATGCAGATCATCTCGCCGGCTTCGGCACGGAACATCGGCCCGCTGTCGCGCACGTGAATCACGGCCTCACTCCACTGCTTCACCAGCGGCCACTGCGCTTCTTCCGATTCACCGGCGATCGGCGCGAGGTACGGGTGATAGCGAACCTGGTTGCGTCCACTCGGCACCGTCCGGCCGATCGGCGCAAATGTGTTCTGCGGGAAGTTCGGTTCCGAATGGTCGATGTCTGTGCTCCAACAGAATTCGGCCAGCTCCGCTGTTGCGGGATCGAAGGCGAGCAATCGCGTCAGTTTGACCGCGTCGATGAGAAACGAGTCGCCGCCACTCGGGTACGCCGGGCGCTTGCACCACAGAAACAGGTAATCGGGAGCGTAATCGCCGAAAGCAAAACCGTCGTTGTGGGCAGTCATCCGCTCGCCGGAGATACCGAACGAGCGCTTGCGCCCGCGTTCGTCCACCGGTTGGGTGTCGACGACAGCGGCTTCGGCATCCTGACTTCTGGCGCTCGCCTCGAACTGGCGGCCGACGCGAATGCACTTCTCACCGAGCAACTTCGACGCGAAAGCAATGGCATCTTCCTCGGTGTGCAGCCCACCGAAGACCGCGGCGCCGTCCAGAGCGATTGCCGCCCGGACGGCCTCGAACGTGTCCACGCGCCGCGGAACAACACTTGCCAGCGTCAAATCGGAAGAGAACATTCATCACTCCATACGTCGAGTTCGCCAAACGGTTCAACTCGAGCGTAGGAACTCGTCATTTCGACGGCGTAACCCCGGAAACCGATTCGGTTACGGAGCCAGCCTTAAGATCACCCAGCCTTTCAAATCACCTTGCCCGGGTTCATGATTCCGTGAGGGTCGAGTGCGCCCTTGATTGCATGATGCATCGCGACGACGGCCGGTGACAGTTCCTGTGCCAGGCCACCCATCTTCAGTAGGCCGACGCCGTGTTCACCGGTGACGGTTCCGCCCAACTCGAGGGCGTTGTCGATGATCTCGGCAAAAGCCGCCTGAGCACGCCTCCGCGCCGCTTCGTCGTCGTGTGGCGTGATCAGCAGCGGATGCAGGTTGCCGTCACCCGCGTGCGCGATGTTCGCGATGTGCGTGTCGTGCCGGGCCGAGATGGCCTCGATCCGTGCCAGCATCTCCGGGACCGCTGCCTTGGGGACACAGATGTCCTCGGTGAGCACCGGGCCGAGCCGCTCGAGGGCGGGGTACGCCAGACGCCGGGCGGAGAACAGGGCGTCGGCTTCCTCCTGGTCGGTGGATCTGGCGCTCCAGGTTGCCCCGGAACGGTTGAAACAGGCCAACATTCGCTCGGCTTCGGCGTCGCCGATCCCACCAGGTGTGTCGATGCGGCCGAGCAGGACCACCTCGGCGTCGGCCGAGAGGCCCATGTTCTTCCAGGCGTCGACGGCAAGCAGACACTGTCGATCGATCAGCTCGAGGGCAGACGGCGTGAGCCCGTCTGCGGCGACGGCCTCGACGGCCTTGCCCGCAGCAACGATGGAGTCGAAGTATCCGACGATGGTGCGCTCGGGATCGCGCTGAGGACGTAGCTTGACGGTCACCTCGGTGATCACCCCGAGAGTGCCTTCGGAGCCGACCATGAGCGCGGAGAGATCAAACCCAGCCACTCCCTTGGCAGTTCGACGCCCGAGCCGAACCAGCTCACCGGTTCCGGTAACCACCTGCATGCCCAGCACGTAGTCCTTGGTGACGCCGTACTTGACGCAACACAGGCCCCCGGCATTGGTCGCGACGTTGCCGCCGATCGTCGACCAGGGTGCGCTCGCCGGATCGGGCGGATACCAGAGGCCGTGCTCGGCGCACGCGTCGCGGAGGTGATCGTTGACCACTCCGGGTTCGACCACGGCCAAACGCTCGAGGGTGTTGATCTCCTTGATGGCGTCCATCGCGTCGAAGGCGATCACGACGCCGCCGGCGACTGCGTTGGCTCCACCCGACAGACCGGTGCCTGCGCCGCGCGTGACGACGGGCGCACCGTGGGCGATGCACGCCTGCACAACTGTCTGTACCTGCTCGGCTGTACGCGGGCGGACCACGGCGACGGGCATCTCGTAGGGAGCCCACTCGGCGTCGTCGTGGATGTAGCTCGCCATGATGTCGGGGTCGGTGATCAGTCGATCCGCATCGATCTGCGAGCCGAGCGCCTCGAGGAGTGTCATGCCTCCACGATAGTGACGGCGGCTACACCACCCCATGTAGATTTACTCCGAGAAACCGGAAACCGTATGGACATTCTCTCCATACTCATCGTTGGCCTGACAATTTGGCCTGACAAGGGAGTGCCGATGCACGAGAACTGGCTACAGCTTCTCCTGGCCGAGGCATCCACCGAGGAACTGATCGAACACCGCGATCAGTTGGCCGCCGGGTCAGGCCCCGAGGTCGCAGCCGAGATCGAGCGAGAAGCCCGATCCGCACTCCAACTGCGTAGTCTCCTGGCTCAGCGCCGACAACGCGCCACCGAGCTGGGCGCACTCAACGACATCGCGTCGCTGCTGACCACGATGCACGATCATCACGCCCTTCTGCAGGAGATCGTGGATCAGGCCAAACGGCTACTCGGCGTAGACCTTTCGTACCTTGCTCTCATTCACGACGACATCTTGATCATCGAAGTCACGAGCGGGGCGTATACGTCGCAACTGCTCGGCCTGACGGTTCCGTTCCGAGAAGGCCTCATCGGTCGCGTGGTCGAGAACTCCTCTCCTGCTTGGTCTCCCGATTACCGCAACGATCCCTCGTTTGCACACATCGGGCCCGCCGACGACGCAGCACGAGCCGAGAACATGCGCGGCCTGTTGGCCGTTCCGCTGACTTTGAACGGCAAGATCCTGGGTGCCCTCTGCGCGTGCAAGCGTCAGGAGCGTCGATTCGGCAACGAGGAAGTTGCGTTGCTGTCCGCCCTCGCAGCTCATGCCTCGGTAGCCATCGAGAATGCCCGCTCTCTCGAACGCTATCGCGCGACGGTTGCAGAAGTGAATGCAGCGAACACCGAACTTGCCGAGCGCACAGCACTTCTCGAACAGACCCTGACCTGGGACCGATCGCTCACACAAGTTGTCCTGCGCGGCGGCGGTGTTCGCGAACTCGTGGAAGAAACCTCCGCGTCGACGGGTTCACCGGTGTTTTTCGTGACCGGAACGTCGGAGATCCCACCGGGACTGCAACGGGTAAGCGAGAGCGTGCATCGGGTCTTCGACATCTTTGCCGCTGACCGACGCGAGCAGGAGGTGACGCTCATCGTCGGTGAGCAGTTCCTGTTCGCCACCGAAGTACGCAGTGCCGGTGACCAACTCGGAGTTCTGTTCCTACTCTCGCGTCATGAACCCACCGCCGCCATGAGGTTGGCACTCGAAAGGTCAGCCCCGGCCATTGCGCTTGCCCTGGTAGGCGAACGGGCGGCCAGGGAAGCCACTCGCCGAGCACGCGACGCATTTCTGGTCGATCTGATCACCAGGCCAGCGCCGACGCCGGCCGAAGTCACCGGTCAGTTCCGCCTGGCCGGACTCAACCCCGACCGCTCGTACACCGTCGTGGTGGCCCGCCCGGCCGACGCCGTAGACCGTACGCGTCGCAGTATCGAGGAAATTGCATTTCCCTCGGGAACTGTTGTTGCCGAACATGGTTCACGGGTCATCGCTTTGATTCCGGGAATGTCACCGGCAGAGGTTGCGGCGGCGTGGGTGCAGCCGGCGGAGAACCCGACAGTGGGAATCGCCGATCCCGCGGTGGGAGCGGAAGGTCTGGCGCGAGCCTATGTCGAGGCACAGCACACCGTCGACGTCCTCGAGACTCTCGGTCGGGCTTCCCACGTGGAACCGGCAAGTTCCCTCGGCATCTACCGAATTCTCCTCAGCCGCACCGGCCGCGAAGAACTCGAATCGCTGACGCAGCGGTCCCTCGGCCCTCTCCTCGAGGAGGAGCAACGACGCGGCGTTCCGCTCTTGGACACCCTGGCGTCGTACCTGTCGCACAATTGCAAACATTCTGCGACCGCCGCCGCGCTCGCGATTCACGCCAACACTCTGTATCAACGCCTCGAATCGATCGACCGATTGATCGGTACGCAGTGGCGTCAGCCGGACCAGGCGCTCGATCTCGCGCTCCTGATCCGGCTGCGTGCCAGTGCGGGGAAACTCGGTCAGATCTGAGCGGGCTTGCTCGATCGCTTGGCCAGTGCCACCACAAGAATTGCGGCACAGAGCATCACGGCGCCCACCACCCACAGGCCTGCCTTGGCATTTCCGGTCACATCGGTGAGCCAGCCGGTGATGTACGGAGCACCGAAGCCCGACGCATTGCCGATCGAGTTGATCATGGCGATACCCGCGGCCGCGCTGGCACCCGTCAGGAACGTGGTGGGCAGGTACCAGAAGACGGGGAGCGCACAGAGGACACCGACAGCGGTGAGCGAGACCGCGATCATGACGGTGAACGGCGAATCCAGATACAGCGCAATCGGAATGGATACCGCACCCAGGAGCGTCGGGGCAGCAACGTGCCACATTCGTTCACCGGTCTTGTCGGAATGGCGGCTCCACAGCACCATCGCGACAGCGCCGATCGCGTAGGGGACGGCCACGATCAGGCCGGTCTCGACGAGCGAGAAATCGGTGTTGAACGTCTGCTTGAATCCTGCGACGATGCTGGGCAGGAAGAAGCTCAAAGCGTAAAGGCCGTACGTGATTCCGAAGTAGACCAGACCAAAACCGATGACGCGGGGATCGCGCAGGGTCTTGCCGGCGGACTGGTGACCGGCGTCGCCGAGTTCTTTCTCCTCGTCGGCCATGGACTTCATCAGCCAGGTGCGCTCCTCGAGGGTCAACCACTTCGCGTCGGCGGGACGGTCGGTGAGGTAGAACCAGACGACAAACGCCAAGATCACGGCGGGCAGACCCTCGATCAGGTACATCACGCGCCATCCGGCCAACCCGAACAGGCCGTCGCCGTACTGGATGATGGCAGCCGAGAGCGGGGCACCGAGCGCCGACGAGAGCGGAAGTGTCAGCAGGAACAAGCCCATCAGGCGTACGCGGTACTTCTTCGGGAACCAGAAGGTCAGGTAGAGAAGAACTCCGGGGAAAAAGCCTGCCTCGGCGATTCCCAGCAGAATGCGGAGGAAATAGAGGCTTCCCACGTTGGGCACGAATGCCAGCGCAGCGGCGAGGATGCCCCAGGTGAGCATGATGCGCGCGATCCACAGCCGGGCGCCGAAGCGGTGCAGGGCCAGGTTGCTCGGCACCTCGAACAACAGATAGCCGACGAAGAAGAGACCGGAGGCAAGGCCGAACATCGTCTCGGTCATCCCGAGGTCGGCGCTCATGGTGAGCTTCGCGAAGGCGATGTTCGTACGATCCAGATAGTTCACGAAATAGAGCAGGATCAGGAAGGGAATCAGCCGGCGCGCTACCTTCTTCACCACGCGAGATTCGATCTCGCTCGGTGCAACCCCACCATCAGTGGTGGTGCTATCGGTGGAGGTCATGGCAGGGGTACTCCTCGGAAAAGGTCAGCGTTGCTATCTACGAAGTGACTCAAGCCACAGTAGAAGCACCACCGAGCCCAACCTATGTGGACAATCTCTACAGAAGCCGTCCCTGCATGTGCGTTTACTCCCGACGATCCGGCGAATGACCCGCACCAGTCTGACGAACGTCCCTGAACAGTCGAAGGCGACAAACCCGCCTGAGCTGGGGGTTTAGCGCTACGAGCACCGAGTCACTGGCTAGTGTTATCGGCGAAATAGCCAGAGCAAGTGCGGACGCACCGCGTGACTTGAAGGACAGAACATGACGAAGATGGTTCGGACCACGATGACCCGCCGGTCCTCCACCGCAGTCGCTGCCACCATCGCGGCGGTCGCTCTATTCGCCTCCGCCTGCGGCAGCGACTCCGACAAGACCGACTCCGACAAGAGTGCTGCCGGCGCCTCGTCCGCTACTTCCTCGGCCATCGTCGGCGGGAAGACGCTCGACGCCAAATTCGAGACGAAGTGCGCAAAGGACGGCGGCACGACAGTTATGACACTGCTCGACGCGGAAAATGCCACCTACGGCATGTTGACCGTCTCAGCCATCATCGATGAATCCGGCACGGTTCAGACTGCTGGAATCGCCGGAAGCGAGGGTGGATCGAACGGTCTGCCGTACACCGCCGGATTCGCGCCGGGTCTGCCTGGCGGATCTGCCAGTGCCAAGCAGGACGGCAATACCTTCGTGGTGACGGGCGAGGGAATCGGCGCCCGGGACAAGGGCAACCCGATGGAGACGTCGAGCTTCGAGATCACGTTCGCCTGCGAGTCCATGATCGGCGGCTGATTCTTGCTAACTGATTCCCAGCTGTTCGCGCAGTTGGACGACGCGGAGCACGATGACTCCGATTGTCACCACAGTGACGGCACCAAAAGCGATCCAGCCGATCCGCACTGCTTTCACGCGGTTCTCACCGGCGCCCAACCACTGTGGGGCGTACAGGAATGCAGCGGCCGTTGCGGCACCTGCCACCAGACCTCCCGCGTGACCCCAGAACGAGATCCCGGGCAGCGAAATGCTGATGATCACATTGATCGCGATCACCGAGATGATCGGGACCGGGCTTCGACGCAAACGCAGTAGAAGGACGGCCTGTGCGCCCATGATGCCGAAGATTGCACCCGACGCTCCAGCGGTCCAGGACAGGGCCGTGAGCGAGGAGAACACCGGCTGGAACGCCATCACGGAGGCAGATCCGCCGAGGAGCGAAACCAGATAGATGCCGATGTACCGGGAGCGGCCCATCACGATTTCGGTGTCACGCCCCAGGATGTAGAGGGCGTACATGTTGACCGCGAGGTGCAAGATGCCGAAGTGCAGGAACCCGGAGCCAATGAGCCGGAACCAGTCACCGCTGGCGACCAGACCTGGATTGAGTGCCCAGTTCGCGAAGATCGACGAACCGACCTGATTGTTCATGATGCTTCGCGACTGCGCGAAGGTGGCGAGGAACGCCAGGACGTTGAGCCCCATCAAGGTGTACGTCACGACCGGGACCGCGCGGGTGGGGCTCACGGTGTTTCCGGCGACGCCCCGAACGGGGCGGACATCGCGTTGGCCGGCAGCTACACAGTCAACACATTGGTATCCCACCGCCGCCTCGCGGAGGCAGTCCGGGCACGCCGGACGTCCACAACGATTGCAGGAAAGTGCGGTGGGTCGATCTGGATGGCGGACGCACCGCGGTTGGGGCGGGATGCCCTCACTCGCACCGCCGCCCCAACCGGGGTTCGTCATCTGCTTGTTTTACCTGTTCAGGAGATGGTGATGCTGTTGATCACGACGGGCTCGACCGGACGATCGCCACGATCGACGGCGGTGGAGGAGATAGCGTCGACAACCTTCTTGGAATCGTCGTCGAGAACCTCACCGAAGATGGTGTGGCGACGGTTCAGGTGCGGCGTCGGGCCGGTGGTGATGAAGAACTGCGAGCCGTTGGTTCCCGGGCCTGCGTTGGCCATGGCCAGCAGGTAGGAGCGGTCGAACTGCAGTTCCGGGTGGAACTCGTCACCGAACTTGTAGCCCGGGCCGCCGGTGCCGGTTCCGGTGGGGTCGCCACCCTGGATCATGAAGCCGTCGATGACGCGGTGGAAGATGGCACCGTCGTAGAACGGGCCGGTCTTGGTGCCGGCGGCGTTTGCGGTGGTGTACTCCTTCGAGCCGTCGGCGAGGCCGACGAAGTTCTCGACGGTCTTCGGCGCATGGTTGCCGAACAGAGCGATCTTGATGTCGCCGCGGTTCGTGTGCAGCGTTGCGGTTGCGGTCTGATGAGTTGAAGTCACACCACCATCGTGCCATTGCCGGCGTTCTCGCGGATGCCGCCCCGTAAAACTCTCCCTGTCCCCGCCTCACTGTTATGGCACAGTGAAGTCATGACACGAGTGACCGAGTCCCTCAGCACGCAGTTGCCCGACACCTTCGATCACGCGCGCGCCCGCGTCGAGGACACCTTCGACGAGACTGCCGCCTACCTCGAAGAGACAGCGGCTCGTATCAAGGAGTCCGAGGCAGCCGACAACGCTCGCCGCATCGCCGCGGTGGTCGCGACGTCGGTCGCTCGCGGCGCCGGGCAGGTCGGGTTGTTCCTGGGTCGCCAGGGCAAAGTCCTCGCCAAGAAGGGCGTCGAGCGCGCAAAGGCTATCCCCACGAAGTCCGCGGAACGCACCGAGAAGCCTCGTGGCCGCAAGCGCGTCGCCGTGTTCGTCATCGCCGGTGTCGCGGTGATCGGTGGCGCGGTGTTCTTCAAGAGCCGCCGACGCGAGCATCCGCCGGTCGCTTCCGCACCCCCTCGGCTCGAAGAGAACTCGGCCGAGAAGACCGCTTAGTCGACACACGAAAAGCCCCGGAACAGATTGTGTTCCGGGGCTTTTCGATGTTCACGTTCAGCAGTTGGACGGTGCCGGGACGTTGTTGAAGCGATCGATCATGTACCCGACGGATTCGGGTGTACCCACCAGGTACGGCGTCGCATGATTGATTGCCATGCCCGGAATGATCGGGGGCAGTTCGTTGACGGAGAACTGCACCGTCGCGCCCTTGCCGCACCAGTCACGGGCCAGTTGCTGTCCCTGGCCGAACGGAACGATGTCATCGGAGCGGCCATGCTGAATGAGTACGGGCGACTCCGGCGTCAGCTTGCCGATCTTCTGCTCGTCGAGGATCGCCTGCGCCATGGGTAGACGCGCCAGAACTGCGGAGAGTGATTCACCGGAATTGGTGAAGCTCGACGACTGCTGGAAGCCGAACTGCAATCCACTTTCGGCGACGCACTGGTTCTTGGTGGCGGCCAACATCTGTCGGCCGCGATCGTTGATCTCGGCGTCGAGCAGCGGCTGAACCTCGGGGTACTGCGCAAGGATCCCGTTGAGCGCGTAGCCGATCACTCCGGTGAGGAACGTGCCGTCGACCTGCTGCAGCGTCGCCGCCAGATCGGCGGGCGGTGCACCTGCGTACGTGCCCTTGAGATCAAGCTCGGGAGCATACGACGGCTTCAATTCCGTTGCGGCAGCGGCAGCTCCACCACCTTGCGAGTAACCCCACAGTCCGACGGGGCCGTCGGCGAGAATGCCCGTGTTCGGGAGCTGCTGAGCGGCACGCACCGAGTCCAGAACCGCGTGCGCTTCGGCTTCGCGGTTGACGTAGGTGTGATCGCCAGGAGTTCCGAGGCCTTCGTAATCGGTGACTACGACGGCGATGCCGTTGAGCAGCAACGTGTTCACCCAGATGGACTCGTAGCCGACCATGACGTCCGTCGGGAACTGGTACTCGATACCGGTGTTGAACAGTTTGGACGGAGCGCATTGATCGCCCTGCCCATGCGTTCCTACCGCTGCGGCAACCAGTGGACGCGCCCCCTGCCCGGTCCACGGGTTCGACGGTTCGAGGTAGGTCCCCGTCACGGCAACGGGAGCACCCTTGGCGTCCTCGCTTCGGTACATGATCTTGGTGGCGGTTGCCGGCCACGCACCGTTCGATCCGGGCACGCTCAGCAGCAGTGGTGACGGCTCACTCTTGATGAGATCTCCGTTGGCACCTGCCGGAAGCTCCGACGGCGGCGTGTAGAAATCCGCCGGCTCCGCCATTGCGGCAGGGGCCGTCACAGCACCCATGACCAGTGCCGCGACGGAAACCCCGGCCGCCCACCATGCTCTGCTCTTCACGTTTCGATCTCCCCACGCTCGCTTGCGCTGTGGCTTGGCACACAGCGAACGCAGAGTAACACATACCTCACGTAACACTTTTTCGTGAGGTTTTCGCCTTAACAGGCTGACTTACAACCCTTTACGACTACTTCGTGGGCTCCAGATTGGAGGTCAGCAGCGAACGAAGCTTGTCGGTATCAGCCGAGGTCCACGCCTCGGGGTGCAGGATCTTGGCCCACATGTCCGCTGCATCCTCGCCGTAATTGTGACCGTGCCCGGACGGGACGTCAGCCGAGAAGACCATGTCGAGGGTTACCTGCCAGAAGGTCACGAGAGGTACCCACGTCATTCCCGGATCCACGTCGCGACCCAGCGGTTCCTTGAGCCAATCCGGCTTGTTGAGCAGCAGGTCGAAGGACCACCATGTGATCGGGTCGCTGGCGTGCTGCCAGTACACGATGCGATCGTCGTCCCAGTCGGACTTCAGCTCCAGATCTTCCGGATCACCGGCAAACCGAATTGCCTGGCCACCGTCGATCACCGGCAGGATCTCCGGTGAGCCCGAGTCGCGGCTGTCCGTGATTTCCTGCCACTGAGCAGTGAAGTTGGGGGTTCCGACCCACAGTGCGCCGTCGACGCGCGTCATCATGTCCTGAGCGCCGGCAAATGCGGCCTGGCCACCGTAGGAGCCGAGGCTCTCACCGAAGACAACCAGCTCGGGCCGCGTCTCCACGGGCAGGTCGATCCACTTGGCGTACACCGCGTTGAAGAGTGCGCGACCGGCAATCATCGGCGTCTCACGGTCGGCGATGAAGGCCAACGGACTCGGAAGGAACGAGTACTGCATCGACGCGATCGCCGTGTCCCCGCCCTCGACGTACTCGAACGCCGACGCGACGTCCTCGTTCACCCAACCGCGGCCGGTGGTCGTGACAACCGCGAGGGTTCCGCGGTCGAATCCGCCGGTGCGCTCCAACTCGTCGACGACCCGCTGTGCGACACCGTTGATCGAGTCCGAGGATTCGCGTCCGGCGTACACCCGGATCGGTTGCTTCGCTTCACGTCCGGTCAATGCAGTGATCTCGGCCGCGGTGGGACCGCTGCCCATGAAGGTGCGCCCCTCCTGGCCGAGCGAATCCCAGGCCTCCGCGGACATCGGTGAACCACTGCGCTCAGCGATCAAGGGTTGTTCGATGCCGTCCGGTGTTTCGTGATCCGCACCGGAGAAACTCCAGTTCGCGAAGGCAATCAACCCGTTGTACAGCGCACCGTTCACAATGAAGATGCCGAGGGCGAAGATGACGATCAAGCTGCCGACCTTCGCCGCTTCGAGGGGAACGAACCGAAGTGCGACGGCGGTGAGCTTGTTGGTGGTGAAACGAAGACCACGGCCTGCCTCGAGCAGGATGAACCAGATTCCGAGCGAAATCAGCAGCACCAGAAGGTAATTCGCCTGATTGGTGCGAGGAGCTTCGACAAGATCGCGAACGATCTGCTGCCACCACGAACCGAGGACCAAGAACGTCGGAACCAGAATGACGGCCGCGGCCAACAAGACTCGCCAGCCGATCTTCTTGGTGCGATCCGACCACTGCGGTTCGACGCCGCACTTGCGGATCATCCAGGCAACCGTCACGCCGACGCCGTATCCCATCGCGAGCGAGATGCCCGTCGCAACGCCCTGCAAGTACCACGCGCGCGGCAACAGGGAAGGACTCATCGACCAGGTGAAGAAGACCAGAGCAAAGGCAAGCCCGACCGGGTGCAGCGTCTTGCAGTAGAGGCGCAGCCGTTCCCACACACGTTTCATGCCGGAATCGTATGCGCCCCGTGCCCGAATCAGGTCACGAAGCGCACACGCGTCCAGTCTGTTTACGGGGCGAAGCGCAAAATCGCGGCAACTGCGCCGCCGCCCGGAATGTCCTCGGCGCGAACAGCGAGGACCCGAGCACCCGTCAGGAGCGCACGACGAGCGATCTCGTCGACGACCCCGTATGTACTTCCGTTGGTCGACTCACCGGTCGTGAGAGCGCCCGTCTGGGGATCGAGACTTCCGGGTACAACGGAATCGATGTCGATGAAAACGGTGTCGACCTGTCCGTACGTCGCGGCCGTTGCCACGTCGGCGACGTCGGTTTGAGTGCGACCTTGTTCCGTGCGCACATTGAAGGTGTCCCGCACCGCCGCCAACTGCTCGGCGTGGAAATCGTCGAGCGCCGGTCGCGATCCGTCCGCCACCTCCTGCGTCGACAAGGCTTCCGGATTTCCCTCGACGGTTTTGTCGACCAGGTGACGGTACGAATTCACGGAGCGATACACCGACGCGATGGGTTCCGCAGCGGCCAGGATCAAGGGGACGTCGCGGCCGGCGAGGACACCACGGACCTCGTGATCGACTGCGCGGGCGTACTGATTGACGCGCAGCTTTCGGCTGTCCGAACCCGAGAGCCGACCGGCTTCCGTTCGGCTGTTGATCGAGGACTTACCCGCGTGATCCGCAGCGTTCTTCGGCATTCCCTGAACACGAACCTCGTCGGCCGGTTGGTCGGCGGCGATCTCGATCAATCGCACCGAACCTTCGGCGAGAGCGAGAACAAACGCCGTCTGGGGGAAGGTCACCGAACGGAGCAGTGGCTTGAGATGAAACCGATCGCTGACCGTTTCGAGCGCCTGCAGACGGTTGGGGAGGCGGAAGGTCACCAGACGCTCCGGCGTCGCGTACGTGACCAATGAGCGCGACTGGAAGCGCCAGAAATCGTCGTCGTCGTCGAGCTCTGCGTATTCGGCCTCGAACAGCTTGCGCTCGGCCGGATCCTCCACCGATGCGAGCGCCGAGCGGACCTGGTCCTTGAAGGCGATGCGCGCTTTGTCATGATCCTGCGGCGCATCTTCAGTCGGAGTCACGATGGTGATGCAGGTGGGCCCTTCCACCTCCGCGAGTGCGGCAATTTCACCGTGGCTGGGAATGTCGTTGTGAAGCACTACGAACCTCCTGAAATTGGGTTCTCCTCACGCTACGCCCGGCTGGTTATGACCACTAGACTTTCCGGAGAATTCGGGACGAACGGTCCATAGTGGGCGCTGTTCTGGCCACCCCACTCCGAGCGAACGGCATGTTCATCGCCTTCAGTGCGCCGAAAGTGCCGTTCGCTCAAAAGGGGAGGGCCACGAGTCGGGCACCGGCTGGCCGGACATCGGCACATCGGCATACAAAAACACCCTCCCGGATCCCGGGAGGGTGTTTTCTTACTGTGGAGCCTAGGAGATTCGAACTCCTGACATCTGCCTTGCAAAGGCAGCGCTCTACCAACTGAGCTAAGGCCCCGTTCGGTTTTCTGACCGGAGTCAGAGTACCTAGGTTCTATCCTGTTTCCAAATCGTGCCAAACCTTGTCTCCGCGCTGACTTTTGATCAGCTTGGTGACCCCGAGAGCTACC
This sequence comes from Rhodococcus sp. IEGM 1406, assembly GCF_030056745.1. Classification (NCBI taxonomy): domain Bacteria; kingdom Bacillati; phylum Actinomycetota; class Actinomycetes; order Mycobacteriales; family Nocardiaceae; genus Rhodococcus; species Rhodococcus sp. IEGM 1406. Next base: position 204,625 of record NZ_JASHKO010000007.1, read on the forward strand.
AGAATTCCGGCCCCGACAAGCAGGAAAACCTTCATTCCAGCAACCCTTCTTCGGCACATGGGAGTGGGCCTAGGAGGACTTGAACCTCCGACCTCTTCATTATCAGTAAAGCGCTCTAACCACCTGAGCTATAGGCCCCTGAACCGATTCCAAAGATTACCCCACCGGGCCGCTGACACCAAAACGGGCCCGGCGGAGCAATGTTTTCGCAGGTCAGTCGCGGTCGGCGAGAGTTACCTCGACGCCGCCAACCAGGTCGCTGCAGAGGTTGTAGATGAACGATCCGATCGTGACGAGTGCCGTGAAAAGCACCATGTTCGCGATACCGATCAGCGCGGCGTAGCCGAACACCTGGCCGGCCGTCACCAGACCGTCGGAGCCGCCGTCGGCAACGATGTCGGTGAACGCGTTGTTCAGGCGATCCCAGACGCCCATGCCGTCGAGAACGACGTAGAGCAGTCCGACGGCCACCATCCACACGAAGAACAGCGACACCGAGATCACGGACGTGATCTTGAGCGTGGACCACGGGTCGATACGACGGATCTGGACCGTTGCGCGCAGTGGCGCACCGTCCACGACCGAAGCCGATACGGCGTGAGTTTTCTCACCCTTCACCGCAGCAGGCAACGGATGCTTGGCCTCGGAGAGGTCAGGCATGTCCTTCGGCAGATCCTTGCGATCGATGTGCCGAGTCGGCCCGTCGATCGCGGCGGCTTTTGCTTTCGGATTAGCGACGGTGGGATTGGCGGCCGTGGCATTTGCAGCCTTGGGATTTGCGCCCGAGGGTGCAACAGCCTTGGCTGCCGCTGCGCCGGCGACGCCACCAGTAGCTGCGGCAGCTGCCGTTCCTGTCACGACAGGACGCGCCGACGGGTTGCCGGCAGGACGACCTGTCTGTGCACCGGCAGCAGGGCGACCCGCCTGCGGCTGTCCCTTCGGCGCACCACCCTGTGCGGGGGTTTTGGCCGGACCACCCTGTGCCGGACCACCCTGCGCCGGGCCTGCCGCAGCAGGACGCTGCGGACCCGCAGGCGGCTTACCCCCAGCAGGAGCTGCCTGTCGACCTGCAGGAGCACCAGCGCCGGCCGGGCGCGTGATGTTGGTCTGCGGCTGACTTTGCGGAGCCTGATTCTGCGGTGGCTGAGCCTTCGACGCCGGGGCCTTGGACCCCGGATTCTGAGCAGGAGCCTTCGGCGCCTGAGATGGCTGCCCCTGAGGCTGGCCTGACGGCTGGGGTCCCCGTTGCCACGGCGGTGCCTGGCTGCCACGAGCCTGATTGGCGACCGGTTGCGGCGGAGCCTGACCATCACCCTTCGCCGGAGTTACCGGCGCAACCGGAGCCACAGAAGGAACGGAAGGAGCCTGACCCTTGGCCGCACCCGCGGCGTCGGGAGCCGCAGCCGCCGGTTTCTGGGCCGAATCCGACGGGCCGCGAGGCGGCTCCGGTGCCTTAGGCGCCGGAGCTGCCTCGGAAGCTTTGGGTCCGCCGTCCGCTGGAGCTGCAGGTTTCGAGGTCTGCGGCCCCGCCGGAGCAGTTGCCTGCTCCGGCTTCGGTGGCGTCGAACCTGAAGTGCTTTCACTCTTCTGGTCACTGCCCGGCTGGTTGGGAGTGCTCACTAGGACTCCTTAGCTCCATCGGCATTGTCTGCGTTGTCGGTGGTCTCTGCAGCGAGCTCTTCGGGCTCGTCGGCGTTGCGCGCAATCGCGAGCAATGTGTCGCCTTCGCCGAGGTTCATCAGACGCACGCCCTTGGTCTGGCGTCCCGCCTTACGAACCTGCTTGGCAGCCGTCCTGATGACGCCGCCGCCCGAGGTGATCGCGTACAGCTCGTCGTCGTCGTCGACGATGAGCGCACCGACCAGAGTGCCACGTTTCTTGTCGTACTGAATCGTGAGCACGCCCTTGCCGCCGCGACCCTGCACCGGGTAATCCTCCATGCCGGTTCGCTTGGAGTAACCGCCCGAGGTGGCGACCAGGAGGAACGTTCCTTCACGAACGACGTTGAGCGAGAGCAGCTCGTCGTCACCGTTGAAACGCATGCCCTGGACACCGGAAGTGGCGCGGCCCATCGGACGCAGTGCCTCGTCGGTGGCCGAGAAGCGGATCGACTGGCCCTGTGCCGAGACCAGGAGCAGGTCGTCGTCGGCGGAGCAGAGAACAGCGCCGACCAGTTCGTCTTCACCGCGCAGGTTGATGGCGACGATGCCACCGCTGCGGTTGGAGTCGAAGTCGGTGAGCTTGGACTTCTTGACCAGACCGTTGCGAGTGGCGAGCACCAGGTAAGGCGCGTCTTCGTACGTCTTGATCTGGATGACGGACTGGATGCGCTCGTCCGGCTGGAAGGCCAGGAGGTTGGCAACGTGCTGACCGCGAGCGGTACGGCTCGCCTCGGGCAGCTCGTAAGCCTTCGCGCGGTAGACGCGGCCCTTCGTGGTGAAGAACAGCAGCCAGTCGTGCGTCGAGGTGACGAAGAAGTGCGAGACGATGTCGTCCTGCTTGAGGCCGGCACCCTGAACACCCTTGCCGCCGCGCTTCTGCGATCGGTAGAGATCAGTCTTGGTGCGCTTGGCGTAACCGGTCTCGGTGATCGTGACGACGACGTCTTCGCGGGCGATCAGATCCTCGTCGTTGACGTCTCCGTCGGCGGCGATGATGCGGGTACGACGGTCGTCGCCGTACTTGTCGACGATTTCCTTGAGCTCGTCACGAACGATCGCGCGCTGACGCTCCGGGCGAGCCAGAATGTCTTCGAGGTCCGCGATTTCGAGTTCGATCTCGGCCAACTCGTCGACGATCTTCTGACGCTCGAGGGCGGCCAGACGACGCAGCTGCATGCCGAGGATGGCGTCGGCCTGGATCTCGTCGACGTCGAGGAGTTCCATCAATCCGGCGCGAGCGATGTCGACGGTCTGCGACGCACGGATCAAGGCGATGACCTCGTCCAGAGCGTCGAGCGCCTTGACCAGACCGCGCAGGATGTGGGCGCGCTCCTGTGCCTTGCGAAGCAGGTACCTGGTACGACGAACGATGACCTCGAGCTGATGCGTCGTGTACAGACGGATCATCTGGTCGAGGCGCAGCGTGCGCGGCACTCCGTCGACGATGGAGAGCATGTTGCAGCCGAAGCTGGTCTGCAGCTGGGTGTGCTTGTAAAGGTTGTTCAGCACGACCTTGGCAACGGCGTCACGCTTGACGGTGACGACGATGCGCATGCCGACGCGGTCCGAGGACTCGTCGTGGATGTCGGAGATGCCACCGATCTTCGCGTCACGAACCTGCTCCGCGATGGAGGTGATCAGGTTGTCCGGGTTGACCTGGTAGGGCAGCTCGGTGATGACGATCGTGGTGCGGCCCTTGGCATCTTCTTCGATCTCGACGACGCCGCGCATACGAACGGAGCCACGACCGGTGGTGTAGGCATCCTGGATGCCCTGTCCACCGACGATGAGCCCGTGCGTCGGGAAGTCGGGTCCCTTGATGCGCTCCATGACGGCCGCGAGGGTGGCTTCCTCGTCCGCCTCGAAGTTCTCGAGCGCCCAGTAGATGGCCTCGGCAACTTCACGCAGGTTGTGCGGCGGAATGTTGGTGGCCATACCGACGGCGATGCCGTTGGAACCGTTGATCAGAAGGTTCGGGATACGGCTGGGCAGAACCGTCGGTTCCTGCGTCTTGCCGTCGTAGTTCGGGGTGAAATCGACTGTCTCGTGGTCGATTTCGCGCAGCATTTCCATCGCGAGCGGCGTGAGCCTGCACTCGGTGTAACGCATGGCGGCTGCGCCGTCGTTGCCGCGGGATCCGAAGTTTCCCTGACCGTCGACGAGCGGGTAACGCAGTGACCACGGCTGGGCCATACGGACCAACGTGTCGTAGATCGAGGAGTCGCCGTGGGGGTGGTAGTTACCCATGGTCTCGGCGACCGGTCGGGCAGACTTCACGTATCCGCGGTCTGGGCGATATCCGTTGTCGTACATCGCGTAGAGCACGCGGCGGTGCACCGGCTTGAGTCCGTCGCGGACATCCGGCAGAGCGCGACCGACGATGACGCTCATGGCGTAGTCGATGTAGCTGTTCTGCATTTCCTGCTGGATGTCGACCGGTTCGATCCGGTCGTGTTGCGGACCGTCCGGTGGCAACGTGGTGTCGGTCATGAGCTCACTTTCTTAAAAGAGGGGGCAAGCCCCTGTGCGCGGAAAAGGAGTCCGGGGACTCCGAAACCGCTCACAGGGCCGCAGGCCTACACGTCGAGGAAACGAACGTCCCGGGCATTGCGGGTGATGAAGCTGCGTCGTGCTTCGACGTCTTCGCCCATCAGCACGCTGAACAGCTCGTCGGCAGCAGCCGCGTCGTCGAGCGTGACGAGACGCAGAACGCGCACCGTCGGGTCCATCGTGGTTTCCCACAGCTCCTTGGCGTTCATCTCGCCGAGGCCTTTGTAGCGCTGGATGCCGTCGTCCTTGTTGATCTTCTTGCCGGACTCGAGGCCGGCCTTGACCATCGCGTCGCGCTCGCGGTCGGAGTACGCGAATTCCGGCTGCGCACCCTTCTGCCACTTGAGCTTGTACAGCGGCGGCTGCGCGAGGTAGACCTTGCCGTGCTCGACGAGCGGCCGCATGAAGCGGAACAGCAGCGTGAGCAGCAGCGTTGCGATGTGCTGACCGTCGACGTCGGCGTCGGCCATGAGCACGATCTTGTGATAGCGCAACTTGGCGATGTCGAACTCGTCGTGGATGCCCGTGCCGAACGCGGTGATGATCGACTGGACTTCGGTGTTCTTGAGGACGCGATCGATACGCGCCTTCTCCACGTTGATGATCTTTCCGCGAAGCGGGAGGATCGCCTGGTACATCGAGTCTCGGCCGGACTTGGCCGAGCCGCCTGCGGAGTCGCCCTCCACGATGTAGATCTCGGACTTCTCCGGATCGTTGGAGCGGCAATCGGCGAGCTTGCCTGGCAGGCCACCGAGGTCGGTCGCACTCTTACGACGGACCAGCTCACGCGCCTTACGTGCGGCAACGCGGGCCTGCGCCGACGAAACAGCCTTGTTCACAATGGTTTTCGCGTCGGCGGGGTTCGCCTCGAACCAGTGCGCGAGGTGCTCGTTGCACGCCTTCTGTACGAACGACTTGACCTCGGTGTTGCCGAGCTTGGTCTTGGTCTGACCCTCGAACTGGGGTTCACCGACCTTCACCGAGATGATGGCCGCGAGTCCTTCACGGATGTCGTCACCGGTGAGCTTGGGATCCTTGTCCTTGAGCAGCTTCTTTTCGAGCGCGTACTTGTTGACCGTTGCGGTCAGTGCGGCGCGGAAGCCCTCTTCGTGGGTACCACCCTCGTGGGTGTTGATCGTGTTGGCGAAGGTGTGCACGGACTCCGAGTAGCCGGAGTTCCACTGCATTGCGACCTCGAGCTCGTGGCCGGTGCCCTTGGCGGTGAATCCCACGACCGAGTTGTGGATCGGGGTCTTGCTCTTGTTGATGTGCCGGACGTAGTCCTCGAGTCCACCGGGGTAGTGGTAGATACGGGTCTTGGACTTACGCGGCGCTGCCTGGGCAGCTTCTTCGGCTTCTTCGGCAGCAGACTTGGGAGCCTCGGCCACCTCGGCGGCTTCGTCGTCGATGACCTCGGCGCGCTCGTCGGTCAGCGTGATGGTCAGGCCCTTGTTGAGGAAGGCCATTTCCTGTAGACGACGCGCAACGGTCTCGAAGTTGTAGCGGGTGGTCTCGAAGATCTCGGGATCAGCCCAGAAACTGACGGTGGTGCCGGTCTCCTTCGTCGGGTCGCCCTGTACGAGCTCTCCCGGCTTGGAATCGGTGTACGTCTGCTGCCACCGGTAGCCGTCGACCTTGATGTCGACGTCGAGCCGAGTGGAGAGCGCGTTGACCACCGAGATACCGACGCCGTGCAGACCACCTGAGACGGCGTAGGAGTCGGAGTCGAACTTGCCGCCGGCGTGCAGCTGGGTCAGCACGACCTCGACGGTGGGTACTCCGGAGGCGTGCATGCCGACCGGGATGCCACGGCCGTCGTCGATGACGCGGATTCCGCCGTCTTCGAGGAGGGTGACCTCGACCTTGGTGGCGTGTCCGGCCATCGCCTCGTCGACCGAGTTGTCGACGACCTCCCAAATGAGGTGGTGCAAGCCGCGTTCACCGGTGGAACCGATGTACATGCCTGGACGCTTACGTACCGCCTCGAGTCCTTCGAGGACGGTGATGGACGACGCGTTGTAGTCCTTGCTGGAAGTGCTTGTATCTGACTTCTGGGCAGCCACGGGTGGGTAGCTCTCCTTCTCCGTCAATACTCGAGCGCAGCCGTCAGCAAGCCCTTGCGGGTGTCGTCGGAGCGGGTTCGAGAATGTTGCCGCTAGTTACCGTTGACCATCTTACTGGTAAGCACCGACTAGAAGCGGCCAATGACACCCCTGGCTGCGCCGCAGACGAATTTTTACGATCCCCTGAAGGTGAAACGCTAGGAACTTTGCTTCTCCGAGCGACGCTCTCTCAGGCTCGCGATAAATGCCCGCGCATGTTCGGCAACCTCGCCCGGATGTGAAAACGGCGACCAGTGTCCCGCGGCAATTTCACGTCGCTGCAGGTCGGAGACCCATTTTTCGGTGTCTTCGTATCCCACCGGACGAACGGCTTTGTCGTACTTGTTCAGAATGAGCTGAACAGGCACGTCCGTGTACCGATCCCGCGGCTTGCCGAGAGACGGCCGGATGTTCGCGCGATAAAGCTTGAGTCCGTTCACCATGTCGTCGGCGATGGTGGGCGCGGTGTTGACCACACGAGGGTCCAGACCGTCGAAGAAGCCCAGAAATGCCGGCCAGTGCTTGGAGAACCACAGACGCAACGGGAGGGTGCACAGCCCGGGAATCTGGAACAGAACGGTGTAGGCCGACGCAATTCCCTGCGCCGCCGGGCCGAGGAAACGACGCTTGGACACGCTCGCCCGGATCCACTTGCCGAGATGATCGAGATTGGGGCCCGAGATGGACGAGAACGACGCGATCTTCTCTTCGGCACCCGGCTCGCAGACCGCTTCCCACGTTTCCACGGATCCCCAGTCATGTGCCAGGACGTGCACCGGCTTGCCCGGGCTGACCGCGTCGATGACGGCAAAAAGATCGCCGGCCAGTGCGCTCAGTTGGTAGTCCTGCACCCTCGAGGGGATCGTGCTCTCACCGGCCCCGCGGCTGTCGTAGCTGACGACGCGGAAGTCGTCTGCCAGCAAAGGCACGATGCGGTTCCACAATTCATGGGTGTCGGGCCAACCATGCACCAGGACGATGGTCTCGCCGTCTGCCTTGCCCTGCTCGAACACTGCCAGGCTGACGGAACCGTTGGTCACGCGACGCGCGGTCACGGCATGGACAGGAGAGTGCTTCGACATTGTCGAACCCTTCGGAGTCGGGAAATATCTAGAGATCGAGAACGAGACGTCCACCGTCGGAACGGGATACGCAGATGAGCATCTCCGTTTCCTGTTCGGTGTCGGTCAGACGCCTTTCGCGGTGATCGGGCTTGCCCGCGAGTACCTTCACACGACAGGTTCCGCAGAAACCCTGCTGACACGAGTACCCGACACCGGGCAATGTCTTCTTGATGACGTCGAGCGCGGACTCGTCGGCGGGCACGGTGAGCACCTGACCCGAATTGACAAGCTGCACTTCGAATTCCTTGCCGTCGATCACCGGCGGAGCCCCGAACCGCTCGAAATGCAAAGCGGTGGAGGGTGTATCGCGGAATCCGCGGCGGACGGCGTCGAGCATCGGCGTCGGGCCGCAGCAGTACACGGCGCCGCCGACTGGTGCTCGCCCGAGAAGGTCTGCGGTGGTGGGCAATCCGAACTCGTCGTCCGGACGCACGAAGACACGCTCGGGTTCCCAGCTCGCGATCTCGTCGAGGAACGGCATGGATTCACGAGAGCGGCCCGAGTACACGAAGTACCAGTCCATTCCCAATTCTCTTGCCGCACGGACCATTGCGATGATCGGCGTGATACCGATGCCGCCGGCAACAAACAGTGCACTGCCTTCACCCACGAAGGGAAATCCGTTGCGAGGGCCGCGTACCGTGACGTGCTCACCCGGCTGGAGAGCGTGCATCTCGATGGAACCGCCACCGCCGTCGGGGATCCGACGAACCGCGACGCTGTATCCCGTGCGATCGGCCGGGTCGCCGCACAGCGAATACTGACGCCGCAGACCCGAAGGTAGATGGAAGTCCAGGTGCGAACCCGGATGCCACGGCGGAATCGGTGAACCGTCGGCGGATTCGAAGCGCAGGCGAACGACGTTCTCGTCGGTCGCCACCACCTCACGCGTACTGACCACCATGTTCATGGCCGTGTCGGGGTTGTGGCCAGCGATCTCGGGGTTGTAGTCGTAGGCCGTCAACACCCGAAGGTACTTGTCCGCCAATAACTCCGTGATGCGCATGGCACGGTCGGGACGGTTCTTTCCGGACAAATCGGGTGGCGCCGGAAAACGCGGCAACCCGTCGTGCCCGGAGATGACGTCCTTGACCCTCGAGAGTGAAATCACCGTGCAGCCGCCTGAGCTGCGGGTGACGACGCCAGGTACTGCACCGCCTGGGCGGTCGAGCCCTCGTTACTGGGGTGATAGGACTTGCTGAAGTACGTCGACATCCGCTTGACCAGCTCGAACGACGTGGGAACTGTGCCACGCTTTCCGGCCGCGATGAAATCGGACAGGTGGGGTCGTCGACGGCTGGGAGCCTGAGCGGCAAGCTCGGGATCGTTGCGCATCAAGAACCGGGTACCGCGAATCCACAGCCACACGATTGCGGGCGTGACGAGGATCTGGGTACGGATCCGGCGGGTCTCACGCTTGTCGAAGTAGCGCATCACGTCGTACGCGACGGCGCGGTGTTCGACTTCTTCGGCGCCGTGCCAGCGAAGAAGATCAAGCATGGTCGGGTGCATGCCGGCTTTGTCGAGCCCCTTGGCGTTGAGCACCCAGTCGCCGAGGAAAGCAGTGATGTGTTCGATGGCCGCGATGATCGCCAAGCGCTCCACCAGGTGATTCTCGGCGCGCAGACCTGTCATCGGGCGCGGTCCGAGCAGTTTCGAGAATGCCCACTCCATCTGCTGGGTGTACGGCGTCGGATCCAGGCCGTTTTCCTTCAGATGGACGAGGACACCCGAGTGCGCGTTGGAGTGCATCGCCTCTTGGCCGATGAATCCGACGACGTCTTCACGGAGTTTCTCGTCCTCGATCAGAGGAAGAGCTTCTTTGAAAGTCTCGACAAACCACTCCTCACCGGCGGGGAGGAGAAGGTGAAGCACGTTGAGAACGTGTGTGCTGAACGGATCGCCCGGAATCCAGTGCATGGGCAGATCGGACCAGTCGAACTCGACATTGCGAGCCTGCAACAGGATGTGATCCGGCTCGGCGAACGACGAAGCGGGTGTCGATATCTTCTGCGACATCTAGCTACTCCTTCATGCCTGCCGATCGGTAGGGAACGACAGCCTTGTGACACAGTTCACTCACTAGCGAGTTTTAACTGTAACACGAAGTAATAGGTAGAACCAGGTCCTGGTTGAGTTTTCCTCAGCCGTACGTATCGCGAGGTCCGCGGCCTTTCACATGCCTTTCACCCTTGCGCCAGCTAGGCGCACTCGGACCGGTGATGCGCAGTGTCTTCACTACGCCGTCACCGACGGCAGCAGCGATCTTGGCCAGAATCTGGGACTGCATCATGCGCAACTGGGTAGCCCAAGCCGTCGACTCGGCGGAGATGCTGAGAACACCTTCTTTCAGAGAGATCGGCTCGGCGTGCGCGGAGATGTCTTCTCCGACGACCTGCGGCCACCGACCGAGGACCGTGCCCTCGGACACCTTGGGGGACCACCCACGCGACTTGGAGATAGCGCTGGTGAGAGCACCGAACGGCTGAGGGTCCCGCGCATCCGGGCCGGGGCCGGACCAACCGCTGCGTCGACGCGGGCGGCCACTTCCGTATTTGGGCGACGAGCGCCCCTGCCCGACGGCCTTGCCGTTGGCTTTGGCTGTCGCGCGTGCCTCCTCGAGGGCACGGCGCGCCAGATCGATCCCCTTGAGCTCGGGCTCCGGGGCCGCGCTGCTGTCTTCAGTCATCGAACTCGACCTCCTGATCCGTCGAGCCTACGGGCACTATCCGGGATATCCGACCGTCTCCGGTATCGGAGGCTTCGACGCCGAACTTGGCCGCCTCGAGTTCGTCCGGTACGTCCTCGGGAACGGCGGCCGTGATCAGCACCTGTTCTGCGGTTGCCGCAACGGTGGCGAGCGCACGACGCCGACGACGGTCCAATTCCGCGAACACGTCGTCGAGCATCAGGACCGGGTCGCTGCCGTCCGCGCGCAACAGGGCAAAACCTGCCAGTCTCAGCGAAAGCGCGAACGACCACGATTCACCATGACTGGCAAAGCCTTTCGCCGGACTGTCGCCGAGAACCAGCTCCAGGTCGTCCCGATGCGGACCGACCAGACACACTCCGCGATCGATTTCCTTCGACCTCATCTGTGCCAACTCGAGATGGAATCTCTCCTCGAGGTATGCAACGTCGTCGATGCCGGAAATCCTTGCAGGATCAGTGAATTCGGGATCCAACGACGAACCCAGGCTGCTCTTGTATCGAATCGACGCCGGCCGGGATTCGGGTGCGATGGAACGATATGACTCCGCCAGGTGGGGCGCCAGATCATGGACCAACTCGAGGCGCCCGGCCAACAATTGTGCGCCGTGAGCGGCCAGATGCCCGTCCCACACCTCGAGGGTTGAGAGGACGTTGTCGGACTCGCCACCACGAGAACCGCGACGCAAAGCCGCACCAGCAGTTTTGAGTAGGGCTGAGCGCTGACGCAGCACTTTGTCGTAATCCGCACGGACAGCAGCCATTCGGGGTATCCGCGACGTCAACAACTCGTCGAGATAGCGTCGACGATCGCCAGGATCTCCGCGAACCAACGACAGGTCTTCCGGCGCGAACATCACCGACTGCAGAATTCCCAGTACTTCCCGCGGACGACGCGTCGGCGACTGATTTATCCTGGCGCGGTTGGACTTTCCCTCGATAAGTTCGACGTCGATGGTCAGTTCGCGCCCATTGTTGACCACAGTTGCACCCGCAAAAGCACTGGCGGAACCGCTGCGGATCATCGGTGCATCCGTGGACACTCGATGAGAGGACAGCGTGGACAGATACCCCAGTGACTCGAGGACGTTGGTTTTACCGTGCCCGTTCGAACCGAGGAAGACAGTTGTTCCCGGCGTGAGGTCCAGCGTCAGCGAATCCCAGGATCGGAAGTCCCGCAGCGAAAATCTACGAACGAACACTTAGCTTCCAGAAGCCGAATTCTTGGGCGAAGCGCTCTTGACCGCGTGACCACCGAACTGATTACGCAAGGCCGACACCGCCTTCATGGCCGGTGAATCATCCTGTCGTGAAGCAAATCTCGCGAACAGAGCAGCGGAGATGACGGGAGCGGGGACAGCGTGCTTGATGGCTTCCTCTACCGTCCAACGGCCCTCACCGGAATCCTCGGTATAGCCCGTGATCTGCGCAAGCTCCGGATCCTCCTCGAGGGCGTCGACAAGCAGATCGAGCAACCACGAGCGTACGACGGTTCCCTTCGACCAGGCTCGAAGCACACCGGGAACGTCCGCGATCAGGCTTTCCGCCTCGAGGAGCTCGTACCCCTCGGCATACGCCTGCATCAGGCCGTATTCGATGCCGTTGTGCACCATCTTCGCGTAATGACCAGCACCGACGGGGCCGGCGTGGACAAAGCCGTCTGCAGCGTCGCCGTCGGGGCGAAGGGCGTCGAAGATCGGCATTGCCTTTGCCACGTCGGGCTCGGATCCGCCCACCATCAGGCCGTAGCCGTTCTCACGGCCCCAGATGCCACCGGAGACACCGCAGTCGAGGAAACCGATCCCACGGGCGCCCAGAAGCTCGGCATGGACAGCGTCGTCGGTGTAACGGGAGTTCCCGCCGTCGATGACCAGATCGCCGCCCTCGAGGGCATCAGCCAGTTCAGCAATGGTGCTCTGGGTGATTTCACCGGCCGGAACCATGACCCAGACGACTCGAGGTCCCTCGAGGGATGCAGCGAGTTCGGCAAGTGACCCGACATCGGTGACTTCCGGTCGAGGGTCGTATCCGATCACCTCGAGGCCATGCGCGCGTAAGCGCTCACGCATGTTGAAACCCATCTTGCCGAGACCTACGAGTCCGATCTTCATACTGTTCTCCCTGGTCAGGCGCGAACTGAAGTGCGGGGTACCACTCAGCCCGGGAGGCGAACCGGCATCAGCAGGTACGTGTACTCGCTCGAGGGCGCAGCGAAGTTACCGGACTCGTCTGCCGTGGGCTCTTCCTCGGCCGCGGGGCGAAGAACAGCCGGACGGCTGGGAGTGGTGAAGCCGAACAGAACGTTTTCGCTGTGAAGCGAGTTCAACCCGTCGATCAGGTAACCGGGGTTGAACGCAATGGTGAGTGCTTCGCCCTGGAACGACGCGTTGAGTGTCTCTTCTGCGCGGCCGGCGTCGTCGCCACCCGCAGAGAGGAGCAGACCGTCAGCGGAGAACTGCATGCGAACCTGTGCGCCACGCTCGGCGACGAGTGCTACACGCTTGATGGCCTCGATGAGAGGCGTGACCTCGACCGTTGCCATCGCGGTGTGCTGAGCAGGCAGCAACTGACGGAACTTCGGGAACTCGGCGTCGAGGAGGCGCGTCGTGGTGCGGCGTCCGTCGTTGACGATGCCGAGGAGTCCGTCGTTTCCGATGGTCGTACCGGAACCGAGAGCCAACTCGACCGGCGAATTTGCATTGCCGGCAAGCGTTTTCGCGGACTCGGACAGAGTCTTGGCCGGGATGAGAACAGCAGCCTGGACGTCAGGGTTTGCCGGAGTCCACTCGAGTTCACGAACAGCGAGACGGAAGCGGTCGGTAGCGGCGAGGACGATCGAATTCTGTTCGATCTCGACACGGATACCCGTGAGCATCGGAAGGGTGTCGTCCTTGCCGGCTGCAACGGCTACCTGGCTGATGGCTTCGGAGAACAGGTCGACGGGAATGGACCCGGACTGCTGCGGAAGTGTCGGAAGCTGGGGGTAGTCCTCGACCGGCATCGTGGGCAGGGAGAACTTGGCGCTTCCGCACGAGATGAGCACGCGAGTGCCCTCGAGGGTCACATCGACCGGCTTGTTGGGAAGCGATTTGGTGATATCGGCAAGGAGGCGTCCGGAGACGAGTGCCTGACCTGCAGTGGTGACATCTGCCGAGACGCGGACCTGCGCAGATACCTCGTAGTCGAACCCGGAAACGGTGAGGCCGGCTTCGGTTGCGTCGAGAAGAACTCCGCCGAGAACCGGCACAGGCGGCCTCGAGGGCAGGCTACGAGCAACCCACGCTACTGAATCAGCGAACTCTTCCCGGGAAACGCGAAACTTCAGGCTTCCAAGCTCCATCGCCGGGTTATTCCTCTCGGTAGGCATGTTCGTCTGCTGCGGATCTGCATCAGCTCACTTGAAGTCTGACACAGACCAAGCGATGCCCACCGTATGCCCTCGAGGGCGCAAGTGGAAAGCCGAAGCCGGGACGAGCGCAGCCTGAGGCGAGGTTCTCAACAGGAGTTGTCCCCAGAACTATTTTCAAAGAGCTTTTCCTAGGAAATTCTCAGTAGTAGTAATAAGTCCTGTGCAATCTGTGGAGCAACGGTTGTCGACGCTGGTAGGTCCCCTCGAGGGCCTGTGCACTTCTCGAGGACAGACTCGAGGACCAATCGACCCCCTCTGTGCACTCTCTGAAAGTTTTCGGATTCCTCCTCGAGAACTCCACAGACTTTCGGAGTTATCAACACAGTTATCCACAGATGTGAATACTTTTCACAAGAAACGAAGAGTTTGTTCTCATCGGCGTGTCCGACTCCGGCGTGTCGTCCCTCGAGGTGGACAACCGCCCTCGAGGGGACCGCACGTGGAACCCCTTCGAATACACCGATGCCGCTCGAGGGAAACCTCTGCCTCGAGCGGCATCGATCGAAATAAGTGCAGGTCAGCGCTTGGAGCGCTGCTTGATCCTTGCGGTCAACTCCTGAACCTGGTCGTACACCTTGCGGCGTTCCGTCATTTCCTTACGGATCTTCTTGTCGGCGTACATGACCGTCGTGTGGTCGCGGCCGAACGTCTGACCGATCTTCGGCAATGACAAATCAGTGAGCTCACGGCACAGATACATCGAGATCTGGCGGGCCTGAGCGAGTGGCCGGGCCTTACCCGGCCCACACAGGTCGTCGATCGACATGTTGAAGTATTCGGCCGTCACCGCCATGATCGTCGCCGCGTTGATCTCGAGGCTCGACGAATCGGGCATCAGATCGCGCAGGACCACCTCGGCCAACGTCAGATCCAACGGCTGGCGGTTGAGCGAGGCAAAAGCGGTGACGCGGATCAACGCGCCCTCGAGTTCACGAATGTTGCGCTCGATACGGCTGGCGATCAGCTCGAGGACGTCGTGCGGGACCTCGAGGCGATCCATCCTCGCCTTCTTGCTCAGAATCGCGATACGCGTCTCGAGCTCAGGCGGCTGAACGTCGGTGATCAGACCCCATTCGAAGCGCGTCCGCAGACGCTCCTCGAGGGTTGCCAACTGCTTGGGCGGACGGTCCGAGGAGACGACGATCTGCTTGTTCGCGTTGTGCAAGGTGTTGAAGGTATGGAAGAACTCCTCCTGGATACCTTCCTTGCCTTCGATGAACTGGATGTCGTCCACCAGCAGGACGTCCGTTTCCCGGTATCGACGTTTGAACGCGACCTTGCGGTCGTCACGAAGACTGTTGATGAAGTCGTTGGTGAATTCTTCGGTCGAGACGTACTTGACCCGCATGCCGGGGAACAGTCGCTGTGCGTAGTGGCCGGCGGCGTGAAGAAGGTGCGTCTTGCCCAGGCCCGAAGCTCCCCAGATGAACAAGGGGTTGTACGCACGCGCCGGCGCCTCCGCGATCGCGACGGCAGCGGCATGAGCGAATCGGTTGGACGATCCGATCACAAAAGTGTCGAAGGTGTACTTCGCGTTGAGACTGTTCGCGCCGGACCCAGAAGCAGAAGGAGTAGCGGGCGGCTTCGTGAAGTACGACGGCCACGATTCGTGAACGCTCGCGAGTGCTTCGCGGTCGTCGTCGACTTCTTCGGTCTCGGCAGTCTCGGAGTCCGAAGGTTCGCCGTCACCTTCGGTGAATCTGCGCCGACGGTATGCGCCCGATGAGTTGACCGACTCGAACTGACGGCTGCCCGTGCGCTCCTCGACCGGTTCGGCGGGTGCGTCGGCATCGTCTTCGAGTGCGATGCGGACACCGAGTCCCTCGACCTGGCCGCCGAGGTGGCGTCCGAGTGCCTGCAGGATCGGCTCGCGTAGATCGCGCTCGATCGTCTCTTGAGCAAATGGCGATGGAACCGAGAGGAGTGCAAAACCCTGAGCAAGTGTGAGAGGCCTCACCAGACGGACAAATGCCTTCTGCTTGCTGCTCAAAGCCGGAAGATTACTTCCGGGGTCATCACTCGTGAGTTCTGCAACCACGTCGACCCAGACCCGTGCGAGCGCGTTGGGATCGTCGTTCACGTGGTTCCTTCCCGTGTTTCGCCGACAGTGGGTGTGCTGCAGCTGCCGAGCGTATGGCTGCGGCGTCGAATGATTCGGTGGATTACCACCCGGGGTGAGAACCCCGTAACAGGCTACGAATATGCCACCTGGGCTGTGTTTCCACACAATTATCCACAGATGTGGACAAACCTGCACTGAGTCGGTTTTTTCGTCAACCAAATTCGTCAAAGTGATCGAGAAATTGATCTACCTGCAACTTTGTCGGAACTCGAGGCGTTCGCCACTTGGTGTCGGGGATGCGTCAACACTCACAGCCCTGTGGATGAATGTGGAAACTCGGGATTCGGGGTCGCGTCCGGCGCTCGTGCCCGTATGTGCTGATGAGGCCTTGTCGGGAGCATGCGCCGGTGGAACTGTCCGGGTTGCCTTCAGGTCACCTGCAGTCCGTAGCGGAACTGTTGCCAAGGTCACACTTGCCGCCTCGCTCGAGGTCACGGCCGTATGCACACCGCGAATGGAATCTGCGGAATGATGGAAGTATCGGCGTGTCGTCGCGGTTGCCGCGAGAGGGCTCCGAATCGGGCTGGTTTGACCTTGGCAACGGTGGTAAGTAACCTCGAACGGTCACCCGCTGGTGGTGATCGCTTCGTGCTGGCTACATATGTCAGGTCGGATCGGTCTTCCAAGCCACAACGAGTGAAGTTGATTGTTCTGTACCTGTTGGATCCAAAGGCGCCGTAAGGCGTCGATCACTGAATGACGCCGGGAGGCGTCAATGAACTTCGAGGAGTGTTGACCGTGGCCAAGGGCAAGCGGACGTTCCAGCCGAATAATCGCCGCCGCGCGCGTGTTCACGGCTTCCGTCTTCGTATGCGTACCCGTGCGGGTCGTGCAATCGTTTCGGCGCGTCGCCGTAAGGGCCGCGATTCCCTCACCGCCTGATCTGATTTCGAGTTCAGGAGCTCGGGGTGTTGCCTGAGCCGTCTCGGTTGCGTCGCCACGCGGATTTCTCCGTGGCGGTGCGACGCGGGCGTCGTATGGGAAGACGCGACCTTGTCGTGCACGCGTTCGATCGCGAGCAAGTAGAGGCGCTGGTAGTAACAAATCACGGTCCCCGTTTCGGGCTGATCGTGAGCAAGGCTGTCGGGCCGGCGGTGATTCGACATCGAGTCGCACGCCGGCTTCGTCATATCTGTGCAGATTTCGTCGGGCAGGTTTCGCCGGAGACGGACGTGGTTATCCGCGCACTTCCGGGCGCAGCTACCGCCAGTTCAGCCGAACTGGCCAAGCAGTTGCGTGGGGGCCTGACCAAAATGAACCTATTGGTGTCGGTAAGTGAAGAGCCATGAGTACTCCGCTCTCTGAGCAGATCGAGACTCCCAGAGCCTCCCGTGTCATCACGGTGTTGAAGGCTGTGCGTCGCGCTCCCGCCACTGTTCTCATCTTCTGTATCGAGTTGTACCGGACGTATGTGTCGCCCTTGAGGATGCCGACCTGCCGGTTCACCCCCACCTGCAGTGAATACGCGGTCGAAGCGCTGCGCACTCACGGGGCGATCAAAGGCCTTTTCTTGACTGTGGTGCGGTTGGCGAAGTGTGCCCCCTGGCATTCTGGAGGGTGGGACCCTGTCCCTGCCCGTCGTGACCGTGATGCGGGTAGCCGCCATAGCTGTCCGGAAGCACGCGCAGCGTGTCACAGTCCGACGGACGAACAGAGGAGTACTTAGAGCCGTGCTCAATTTCATTTACTATCCGGTATCCGCGATTCTGTGGGTCTGGCACAAGGTCTTCGGGTTCATTCTCGGCCCGGACAACGGAATAGCCTGGGCGCTCTCCGTGGTGTTCCTGGTGTTCACCTTGCGTGCGGTTCTGTACAAGCCGTTCGTGAAGCAGGTCCGCACGACCCGCCAGATGCAGGAACTGCAGCCGCAGATCAAGGCATTGCAGAAGAAGTATTCGGGCGACCGTCAGCGCCAGGCCGTCGAGATGCAGAAGCTCCAGAAGGAGCACGGATTCAACCCGATCATGGGCTGTCTCCCGGTCTTGGCTCAGGCTCCGGTGTTCATCGGTCTGTTCCACGTCCTGCGCTCGTTCAACCGCACCGGCACCGGCATGGGCCAGCTGGGCATGAGCGCCGAGGACAACCTCAACACCCCGAACTACGTCTTCTCGGCCACTGACGTCCAGTCGTTCCTGGATGCTCGTCTGTTCGGCGCGCCCATCTCGGCCGCGATCACGACGCCGGTGGCGCAGCTTCAGGCTTATGTCACCGAGAACGTTCCCGAGCTTCCGTCACGCTTGAACATCATTCTCGTGGCCGCTCCGCTGATGATCATCGCCAGCATCGCGACCCACTTCAACTCACGCGCTTCGGTTGCCCGTCAGAGCGAAGCAGCTGCCGCGAACCCGCAGTCCGCGATCATGAACAAGCTCGCGCTGTACGTCTTCCCGCTCGGTGTTCTGGTCGGTGGACCGTTCCTTCCGATCGCGATCCTCCTGTACTGGGTGTCGAACAACATCTGGACCTACGGTCAGCAGCACCTCGTCTTCCGCAAGATCGATGCCGAAGAAGAAGCGAAGAAGCAGGAAGCGATCACTCGCCGCAACGACAATGCGCCCAAGCCCGGTGCCCGTCCCGATCCCGGTAAGAAGAAGGGATCCCCGGCTGCGCTGAAGACCGCGGATTCAGCCGACGACGACGGTGACGCCCCGGAAGTTTCGCTCAAGAAGCCACAGCCGAAGCCCTCGGGTTCCAGTGGTGGTTCTACCTCGAAACCGAAACAGAACCGGCCACAGAGCAACCGCGGCAACTCCCCCAAGCGCAATAAACGGCGCTGATCCAGGAAAGAGAACGACCAATGTCCAGTGAAGCTGACATCGTTGTGGATGGAGAGAACGCAGACGTGAGCACCGAGACCACTGCGCCGGTTACCGATGTGGATGTAGACATCGACGATTCCGATGACGATTTGATCGAAGAGGGCGAGATCGCCGGCGACTACCTCGAGCAGTTGCTCGACGTGCTCGATTTCGACGGAGACATCGACCTTGACGTCGAGGGCGATCGGGCGATCGTCAGCATCGACGGCGGCGACGACCTGACCAAGCTTGTGGGACGTAAGGGTGAGGTTCTGGATGCTCTCCAGGAGCTGACTCGTCTGGCTGTTCAACAGTCGACCGGCGAGCGCAGCCGCTTGATGCTCGACATCGCCGGCTGGCGGGCGGGCCGCCGCGAGGCACTCAGTGCTCTCGGTGCGGAAGCTGCACAGCGTGTTCTCGAGACCGGCGAACGCGAAGAGCTTGCTCCGATGACGCCGTTCGAACGCAAGATCGTGCACGACGCTGTCGCCAAGGTCGCCGGTGTTTCCAGCGAGAGCGAAGGCGCTGAGCCGTCTCGTCGAGTGGTTGTCCTCAAGGACTGACACTCCCCCCTGATCGAATGCGGGCCCCGGATTTTCCGGGGCCCGCTTTTGTGTCCGAGAGGTGTTTCACGTGAAACCGAATCCGGCGGCACGGTGAAGGTCCGGTGCCTATCGTTGTCGACATGTCCTATCTCTATTTCGGAACCTGTCGTCAATGAAGCGTCGTGAAGGGAAGCAATGGTGCTGATACGACCCGCGACGCGGGCCGAGTTGGAAGAGCCCGTGGGGTTCGCGATGAACGATCCGGTCGGGTTCGTCGACGCTGGCTCGCTCCGGGAAGAGGTGGCGGCCGGACGGCTTCGTCCGGAATGGAGTTGGTTCGCCGTTGACGGCTCCAGGATCGTCGCGCGTGCGCTGTGGTGGGGGCGTGAGGACAGCGAGCGTCCGCTCGCCCTTGATTTCCTACACGTGCTGGCAGACGTGCCGGATCGTGCTGCGCTTGCCGCCGAACTCATGTCGCGGGCGCACACCGAGTTCCACGCGAAACCTGAGT
Organism: Rhodococcus sp. IEGM 1406; assembly: GCF_030056745.1. Taxonomy (NCBI): domain Bacteria; kingdom Bacillati; phylum Actinomycetota; class Actinomycetes; order Mycobacteriales; family Nocardiaceae; genus Rhodococcus; species Rhodococcus sp. IEGM 1406. The sequence continues at coordinate 224,156 of NZ_JASHKO010000007.1, forward strand.
ATGTGCTGGTCGTGCCGACCACCGGGCAGGACGCGGATTCCGCCGTCGCAGACGCCGTGTCCTGGCGTCGCGAGGCGGCCCAGGCGGCCGGACTGACCGAGATCATCGAGCGGCTGCGTTTCGAGTGGACGCCTGCGGCTGGTGTGCCCGCCCCTTCCGAGCGTCTGATGTTCCGTCCCGCCTCCGATGATGAGTTCCTCGCGGTGTTCCAGCGGGTAGCTGTCGGCAGCCTGGACGTCGCCACACAACGAGGCATTGCGGCCACGGACATTGTCAGCCAGGCCCGGGACGATCTCGAGTTCTACCGGTCGTGCCCCGGCGAACGATCGTGGTGGCGGCTGGCGGAGGCCATGGACGGGACGCTGGTCGGCTTCGCGATCCCGTCCGCGACGCCCTACCACCGCAACGTCGGATACCTCGGAGTAGTGCCCGAGCTGCGCGGGTGCCGCTACGTGGACGATATCCTCTGCGAGATCACCCGCGTTCACGCAGCCGATGGCGCCAATCGCATCACCGCGACCACGGACGTACCCAACACGCCCATGGCCGCCGCGTTCAAGCGGGCGAACTACCAGGTGACCGAGGTGAGGATGGTGTTCGAGGCCCCGGCGGGCTGAGCCGGGCGTCAACCGGAGGCTCGTTGCCGTCGCCGAATCGCGCCGGCGTGGGCCTTTCTGTCCAGCTTGTCCGACGGTGTATGGGTGACGCGGAGACCGCTGAGTACCAGGGATAGGGGTGGCCAGGTTCCAACTCGGCCCACATACCCTGCTGCAACGGTGTCGTACGAATATGGGTAGAGACCGAGACTTCGATCCCGAACATCTCTCGGAGGCGGGCGGCGATCTTGAGTGCTTTGAGCGGGATGCTCGTGTGCGGCCTGAGTTGTTGGCCCGTGGTCTTCGAACCGCAGCAGAGAATGGAAGTCCAGTCTTTCCCGCCCGGGCGGTGAGGAGTATTGGCTCTGCTGGTTGTTGCCGCTGGGAGTAGTCGCCGTCGTATTCATTCCACTTGCACTGGCATGGGGATCCGGGAGAGCAGTCATGCTCAGCTTCATCATTGCCTTATTGGCTGTCGGCGGCGCACTGTGCACGTTCGGATATTCGATCGACAACACGGCGTACTACATGTGAGCCCCTCCCCTCCCCCAGCCGGAATAGTCAGCCCTTCGTTTCACGTGAAACAGGATCGATGATTGTTGCCCCGAGCTCTCGATCTCCATCCCAGATTGGTAGTGGACGCCTATTGGATGGCGATCACGAGTTCAATGGCTTCTGGTGTGCCGTCGTCAGCGAGTACTCCAACCTGGCGGATGCTGCCGTGAACTAACTCCAGTCCGTCATCGTTTGCTTGCTCGATCATCGCGATCTGTGCGGCTTCTGCGCCTAGATCGCCGAGATCGGAATCGTCGTCGGATGTTTCGAGTGTCACAAACAGTTCGTCGCGCCCTGGGAGTGTGCCAGATTCGACGATCGTTCCGGAGATGCCAACTGGCTCGGCGGGGATCTGGGTAGTCGGCCAGCAGAACAGAACTTCGACGACCTCAGCTTCTGCAGTTTGGCGCAGTGTTGTCCACCAGGGACCGGAGATCGTGTGGCCGGCTTCTGTCAGGGCCATTCGCAGGGTCGCCAGGGGCGACTCAACCTGCTCGAGTTCGAGGTTACGGATTTCGTGTTGCAGTCCAACCCAGTGTTGAGCCGGCATGGAACGACGGCGCACGGTGTAGTCGAGTTCAAGTGAGTCGATCAACGCGGACCCTTGCGCCGCGTCAGCATCTTGTCGTGCGCGTTCGTCAGCGACATGTGCTCGGTGCCGTTCGATGAAGGAATTTATGTAGTGCGGGTTGCTCAATGCTTCTGCGACGGTGTCGAGCGCGAGGCCGATGTTGCGGAGTGCCCGGATCGTCGCTGCCTCTCGCAGTTGTCTGGGTGAGTAGGTGCGGTAACCGTTCGCGGTCACTCGTGCGGGTTTGAGTAGATCGATGGCGTCGTAGTGGTGGAGTGCTTTCACTGTGAGTCCAGAGGCGAGGGCGAACTCTCCGATGCGCATCATGTGGTGCCAAGCTCCTTGGATTGATTTCGGTTTCTGGTGCCAAGTCTCCGGTCTCCCGCAACAGGAGAGTCAAGTCGAAGGTTGGGTAGCTCGTGGCAATCGGCGGCGAGACACCGAAACTGTCCGAAGCCGGCCCTTTTCCGAAACTCGCTTTTCGTCGACAATTACCCCTTTTTGGCCATGAATTCCATCCATGTAACTACCCATGGCAGTTTCGTCACTGTGATGATATTGAAAACCGACCTACTATCTGCATGTGACCTTCGGGCTATGTTTCACGTGAAACGGGTCAGAATTGGAAGATTTAACAGCGCAATGTTTCACGTGGAACGTGAATCCCTCCCTCCCCCACTTGAATTTTGGGCCGAATACTTCCCAAAGAATGAACGAGTCGGCAGACTCACAGCGAGTCGGTGTGCAGAAGCGAACACATGTCGGCTCCAGAGCGGATAATGATTTCGGTCTTGATTGTTGATTTCGCGGTTTACGCGGGAGGATGTTTCACGTGGAACAGAATGGTGCGGCGTCGGTTGACCGGGACGAACAAGAGACTGCGCGCGCAGTGTTCGGTGACAGATATGAAATCGCGGAACGGTACTACCAATCCCTTGCAACGGATGGTGTCGAGCGCGGGCTCATTGGTCCCCGTGAGGTTCCCCGACTGTGGGAGCGTCACCTTCTCAATTGCGCAGTGATCGGTGAACTGATCGCCGAAGGTGAGTCGGTTGTGGACGTAGGAAGCGGTGCCGGCCTACCCGGAATCCCTCTCGCGATCGCCCGCCCGGACTTGAAGGTGACTCTCGTCGAACCGTTGCTTCGACGCTCTGTGTACCTCGCGGAGTTCATCGAGTCCAACGGATTGGACGTATTGGTTGTCCGAGGGCGAGCCGAGGAATCGGGTGTTGTGAAGGAAGCGGGCGGTGCGGACGTGGTCACTTCGCGGGCCGTGGCGCCTCTGGAGAAGCTCGCACGTTGGTCCCTCCCACTCATTCACGAGCACGGCCGGATGTTGGCACTCAAAGGTTCGAGCGCCGCCGAGGAGATCGAGCGGGACCGTACGGCGCTCACCAAATTGGGCGCAGGTAAGTTGGAAATACTCGAATGTGGAGCCAAGATTCTCCGCACCCCCACCGTGGTGGTGAAGGCCGAACGTCTCCCGAAGCGTCGCCAGCGTTGATGATTTACACGCATGCAATCGAGAGCAATGTACAGATGATGAGAGCACCTAGTGATCGATTCCCAATCGAAGGAGCAGTCAATGTCGGGTCGATCTGAATCCGCCGTTTCACGTGAAACACCGAAGCAGCACACGGGCGCGGGTGCGGATCAGATCGTCAACGACGACGACGACAATTTCACCGCCCCCTACGCGGCGATCTCCTCGGAGGAGACTCCCATCGGGGCGGCCGCGCATCGAGCGAGCCAGGTGCTTCACCCCCATTCGGTGACGCTGCCGAAGCCGGCGTTCCGCCGCGTGATCACCATCGCGAACCAGAAGGGCGGCGTCGGTAAGACAACGACCACGGTGAACCTTGCGTCGGCGCTCGCTCTTCAAGGGCTCACTGTCCTCGTGGTCGATTTGGACCCTCAGGGCAACGCCAGCACGGCTCTGGGCGTCGTCCATACCTCGGGCACCCCCTCCAGTTACGAGTTGCTCATAGGCGAAGTGAAGGCTCCGGAGGCGATCCAGACCAGCCCGCACAGTGAGCGCCTTCTCTGCATCCCGGCAACGATCGATTTGGCGGGCGCCGAGATCGAATTGGTCTCCATGGTTGCCCGCGAGAATCGACTCAAAGGCGCGCTCAACGACAAGGTGCTCGCAGAGCTCGACGTCGACTTCGTCCTCATCGACTGCCCGCCCTCGCTGGGGCTGCTGACCGTCAACGCGATGGTCGCTGCCAAGGAAGTCCTGATCCCGATCCAGTGCGAGTACTACGCCCTCGAGGGGGTCGGTCAGTTGCTCCGCAACATCGAACTCGTCCAGGCTCATCTGAATCCGGATCTGCATGTCTCCACCGTCCTTCTGACGATGTACGACGGGCGCACCAAGCTGGCCGACCAGGTCGCCGAAGAAGTACGCAAGCACTTCGGCGAGGCCGTACTGCGCGCTGTGATTCCCCGCAGTGTGAAGGTTTCCGAGGCTCCCGGATACGGAATGACAGTTCTCGATTACGACCCCGGTTCACGCGGCGCCATGAGTTACCTCGACGCCGGACGCGAACTTGCCGCCCGCTCTGCCACCACGACGACCCAGGAGCAGTGAGATGAGTCAAGCACGCAAAGGTGGATTGGGCCGCGGCTTGGCTGCTCTCATCCCCACTGGGCCGGCCACGGCACCGGGTCTGGGTTCGGCTGCAGCGGACGTCGTAATCGGCGTCGACAAGCGCAACCCCTCCCCTCCCCCACCGACGAAGGCGGCTCCGAAAACACCGAAAGCCGCTAAGGCGACGGCGGCGAAGGCTCCGGTGGAAGCTGAGCCGGAGACCGAACTCGAGCCGACCGGCGCGGTCTATCTCGAGATCGAACCGAGCCTGATCGAGACGAACCCGAAGCAGCCTCGCAGCGTTTTCGACGAGGAAGCGCTCGCGGAGTTGGTTCACTCGATCCGTGAATTCGGTTTGATGCAGCCGATCGTGGTCCGTCGTCACGGTGACAAGTACCAACTTGTCATGGGTGAGCGTCGCTGGCGCGCGAGCCAGGAAGCCGGGCTGGAGAAGATTCCGGCGATCATTCGTGAAACCGATGACGACTCGATGTTGCGCGACGCGCTCCTCGAGAACATCCATCGAGTGCAGTTGAACCCCCTCGAGGAGGCAGCGGCGTATCAGCAGTTGCTCGAGGAGTTCGAAGTAACCCACGAAGAATTGGCCAATCGGATCGGACGTTCGCGTCCCGTCGTGACCAACATGATTCGTCTGCTGAAGCTGCCGGTGGCGGTTCAGCGCCGCGTTGCGGCTGGAGTACTTTCGGCCGGCCATGCTCGCGCACTGCTGTCCCTCGAGGCGGGTGCCGACGCTCAGGAAGTCATGGCGGCACGCATCGTCGCCGAAGGAATGTCGGTTCGCGCGACGGAGGAAGCCGTCACTCTTGCCAACCGGGCGGACAACGAGATCGCTCCCCAGCAGAAGCGTAAGCCCATCGTGATGCCGGGTCTGCAGGATGTGGCCGAGCGGTTGTCGGACTCGTTCGACACCCGGGTGACTGTCAGTCTGGGCAAGCGGAAGGGAAAGATTGTGGTCGAATTCGGCTCGGTCGACGACCTACAACGCATCGTCGGAATGATGGAAGCGCAGAAATCGACGTAGTGAACTCGGATGCCCGTTTGGTGACGTAATGACGATGAGCGGGCACACCACCTATTTTCGTCACTGTGACGAATTTAGGTGGTCCGAGCTTCTCGAAATCTTGAACCGGGACGAAAGATGTTGAACAGCAATACATTAGAGCGATCAACTCTCGCGCCACTGCCGACTCGGTACAGCTGGCCTATCCTGGAGAAGAAAAAAGCGGCGGGCGAACATCAAAACCGCTTCGGGGACCTACGGAGAGTGAGTTAGTCAGTGTCGACTCACGTCATCACCTCTCTCACGCTCGACAGCCTCGATCAGCTTTCCGCCCATGCGCGTCGATGCGTGTTCTGGGAGATGGACCCGGGCGCGCTTCACGACGCCCGAGGATTCTGCGATCAGGAATTCGAGAAGGAAGCCTGGCTGTCGATGGTCATGCTCGAGTGGGGTTCGTGCGGACAGGTCGCCGTCCGCGACGGAAAGCCGCTTGGAAGTGCGTTGTACGCCCCTCCCCGCATGATCCCGCGCGCGCAACTGTTTCCGACCAGCCCGGTCAGCTCGGACGCAGTGCTTCTGACAAGCCTTCGCCTCGAGCCCTCGGGCATAGAGGAAGAACTAGGGCCAAGCCTGCTGGCCGCTGTCGTGACAGATCTGGTTCGACGCGGAGTTCGTGCGCTCGAGGCATTCGGTATCCGCAGCGACGACTTGGGACCTGCTTCCGACGTGGCCAGCGCAACTGCCGCTCTGGAATGCTCACCCGCAGAATGCATGATCAGTGCCGAGTTCCTCGAGGATTACGGTTTCGAGGTCGTGGCACCGCACCATCGCTATCCGCGGCTTCGTCTCGAACTCAATCGAGATCACGAATGGAAAGTCGACGTCGAAGAAGCCCTCGACCGTCTACTGAAGGCCGCAGCTCTCGAAATGGTGGAGATCAGCGAGCTCGCCAGAGTGTGAGCAGGTGCCGACCGCAGGACCTACGAAATGCGGTCGGCTACCGAAAGTTCTTCAGCGAGAAGCTCGGCGAAGGTGAAGGTGCCGGTCGGCTGATCGTCTTGACCCAGCAGATACAGCCGTTTGACCGAGATCAAGATGGCTTCGGCGATGGTGTCACGCATCCGCGGATTCGTCAGTACCGCAACGTCGGACGCGTTGGACAGGTAGCCGAGATCGATCTGCACCGTCGGCATGTTGGTGAGGCGCAACAACTCCCACGTCCGACCGTGAGTTCTGCAGTCCCGCAACGGAGTTCGCGCAACGATCTCGCGCTGAACGAATCCGGTCAACACCTGCCCGATCATCGAGACCGAACCGTGCGAATTTCCGAAGTGGAAGCTCGCGACGCCGTTTGCCGACGGGCTCGAGTTGCTGTCGCAACGCAGGGAGATCATCAGATCCGCGTCGAACGCATTGGATGTCAGTGCGCGCTCGGCCTCGGTGGGATCGGCGTTGTGCGGGCGGGAGAGGAAAGTTTCCATCCCGGTTGCGGCCATCCGCCCCTCGAGGCGCATGGCCAGATCCCAGAGGATGTCAGCTTCGGAGATGCCGTTGACGATGTTGCCCGTCGACGGCCCGCCGAGGCCGGGATCGATGACGATGCGCTTACCGCCAAGTTGCGGGCCCTTGCGCCGCACCAGTTCCTCTTCGCTGATCGCATGTGGGGAACCACCGGTGACGCGGGTTCCCAGAAGTTCCAGCGAACGGAGTGTCTGCGGTCCGCAGATACCGTCGGCGGCGATCCCGATTTCACGCTGGAAAGACGAGAGAGATTCGTGGGTTTGCGGACCGAAGAAACCGTCGACCCGGCCTGCGTAGAAGCCTAGATCTTGCAGTTTTGCCTGCAGCGCTGCGACGTCGTCGCCGTACAGCGGCGCGGACAACTGGTAGATCAACGTACGGGCACCCAGGCGGTACGAGGCCTCACGAAGTGACCGATAGGTTGCCGGGCCCACAATGCCGTCGACAAGAAGCCCACGCTGCTGCTGGAAGGCACGAACGGCGCTGTCGAGTTGATGATCGAAGATGGCGTCGGGTGCAACCCAGTGGGCACCGTCGGCGCTTTCACGTCGAATGCCGGAAGTTCCGTGATGGAGGTATCCCAGCTTCGTCAATGTGCCCCGAATCTCGGCGACGGCCGGGCCGTGATCGCCGTGTCGGAGTCTGTGCATGCGTGAAAGCCTCTCGGATCGGTTAACGAATTCGATCGATGTGCCTGGTCGTAGACCCGATCAGGCACATCGATCGATTATCTCAGAAATTCTGTGGATTGCGAGAATCCACGATGCTCACCCAGCCGTCAGAGAACGTCTGCGAGGTCCTTGAGCAGCGCGGCCTTGCCCTTGGCGCCGACGATCGTCTTGATCGGCTTGCCGTCCTTGAACAGGATCATCGTCGGGATCGACATGACCTGGAAATCGCGCGCGGCCGCGGGGTTGGCATCGATGTCGAGCTTGGCGACGGTCAGCTTCTCGCTGTTCTCGCCGGCGATCTCCTCGAGGACCGGGGCGACCATCTTGCACGGGCCGCACCAGGTTGCCCAGAAATCGACCAGAACGGGCTTGTCGCTGCCCAGGACGTCCTGCTTGAAGGAATCGTCGGTGATGGTGACGGTATTCGACACTGTTACTCCTCGAGGGTTGGGTACGACAGCTTGGTGAATCAGGGAGCGCCGACGACGTCGACCGTGTGGCCGGCTGCGTCGAGCGTGTTGGCGGTGATGTCGCCGCGGTCGGCCAGCCAGCGTTCGGCGTCGATTGCTGCGGAGCATCCGGTGCCGGCAGCGGTGATCGCCTGACGGTACGTGTGATCGACCAGGTCACCGGCAGCGAAGACGCCGTCGACGGAGGTCGCGGTGGAACCGGGAGCGACGCGCACGTATCCGGCGTCGTCGAGATCGACCTGGCCCTTGACGAGCTCACTGCGCGGGTCGTGGCCGATGGCGACGAACATGCCGGTGATCTCGAGTGTGGAAGTTTCACCGGTGACGGTGTCGCGCACGACGAGGCCGGTGACGCTGTTCTCACCGAGCACCTCGACGGGCTCGGCGTTGGTCAGGAAGCGGATCTTCTCGTTGGCCTTGGCGCGCTCGAGCATGATCCGTGAGGCGCGGAACTCCTCGCGGCGGTGCACCAGGGTGACCGAGCGAGCGAAGCGGGTGAGGAAGGTTGCTTCTTCCATCGCGGAATCGCCGCCGCCGACCACGACGATGTCCTGGTCACGGAAGAAGAAGCCGTCGCAGGTGGCGCAGGCGCTGACGCCGCGGCCGAGGAGGCGTTCTTCACCGGGAATGCCCAGGTAGCGGGCTGCTGCGCCCATGGCGAGGATGATCGCGTGCGCGGCGTAGGTTTCGCCGTTCGCGACGACGGTCTTGATCGGGCCGCTGAGGTCGATCTCTTCGACGTCCTCGGTGCGGATGTCGGTGTCGAAGCGCAGTGCCTGCTCGCGCATCTGTTCCATCAGATCGGGGCCCATGATTCCTTCGCGGAATCCGGGGAAGTTCTCGACCTCGGTGGTGGTCATGAGGGCGCCACCGAACTGGGTTCCCTCGAAGAGCAGGGGCTGGAGCTCAGCGCGCGCGGTGTAGACACCAGCGGTGTAGCCGGCCGGTCCGGAACCGACAATGATGACGTCATGGACCGCGGGCGTGGTTTCCAGCTGGGTGGTCATGCGAGCCTTCCAATAGTGAGTGCAGACCCTCCGCTTCTTGGAGAGCCGTACCGATCAACACCAGGATAAGGGGTGTTGTTCCCGCACTCCGCTGGAAAGTGGCTCACAGCCGGCAGCTCACAGCGCGGGACTCACTGGGCGGGGCGCGGTGCCTCCCGAACCACCAGCGCGTCCCGAACCACACAGCGCGTGCCGGTGTAGATGGTGGGCATGCACTTGTTGCAGTGGATACACAGACCCTCGTCGACGCTCTCGGCCTGAAATTTGTTGACCAGTTGTGGGTCCCTGAGCAGTGCGCGCGCCATGGCGACGAACTCGAATCCTTCATCCAGTGCGTGCTCGATGGTGTCGACGCGGTTGATGCCGCCGAGCAGGATCAGTGGCATCCTCAGCGCCTGTCGGAACTGACGGGCGAAGGGCAGGAAGAAACCCTCCTCGAACGGGTACGTCGGAAAGATTTTGGGACCGTAGAACTTCAGCCCGTACCCGACGAGTTTGGGTTGGGAGGCGACAAACTCAGCCAGTGGGACCTCGCCGCGGAAGAAGTACATTCCGTTGAGAAGTGAACTGCCACCGGTCAATTGCATCGCGTCCAGGTGGCCGTCGGCTTCGAGAATCTGGGCTATCGGCAGGCTCTGGTCGAGCCACAGACCTTTCGGCACCCCATCGGACATGTTGAATTTCGCGGTGACCGCCACGCTGGATCCAGCGGCCACTCGCACCGCTTCGATGACTCGACGCGGATACTCGGCGCGCTTGGCGACGCTGCCACCGTATCGGTCGTGGCGTTTGTTCAGATTGGGGCTCATGAACGAACTGAGTAGATAGTTGTGACCGAGATGGACCTCGATGGCGTCGAATCCTGCGTCCACTGCGACGCGGGCGGCCCGTTCGAAGTCGGAGACAACACCGTCGAGTTCGGCAAGTGTCGCGCCTTTGACGAGGCCCATTGCGGGCGGACTCAGCCGGGTCGACGGCGCCAGGGTCTTCGTCTTGTTGGAAAGCGTGTTGGCAACCAGTCCCGCGTGGCCGATCTGCGCCGCGGCAAGCGCGCCTTCTGAGTGGACGGCGTCGGTCAGTCTGCGTAGTCCCGGCAGCGCGCGCTCGTCCATGACAAGGGTGTCGCGGTGGACTCGTCCACCTGGTGAGACCGCGCAGTAGGCGACGGTGGTCATCGCGGCCCCGCCCCGAGCCACTTCGGCGTGGAAGTTGATCAGATCGTCCGAGACCGCTCCCCGGGGCATGACGCCCTCGAACGTTGCAGCTTTGACGATGCGGTTGCGCAAGGTCAGAGGGCCGAGACGTGCGGGTTCGAATATCGACGGTGTGGGCGCTGTGGTCATTTTCAACTTCCTGCGGCGGCCTGATCTTTACGATGCCAGTGGACTCGTAACTACGACGATATAGCGCCTACTCCCAATCTGTCCGACAATTCGACACGATGAACGCCACAGGATCAGGTCGCCCACGAGACCCACGCATCGACGACACAGTCCTCGAGGTCACCCGAGCGATGCTCCTCGAGGTCGGATGGGAGCAACTCAGTCTCCGTGCGATCGCGGCACGGGCAGGGGTCAGCCGAGCCTCGATGTCACGACGATGGCCGTCGAAGGCACATCTAGTTCTCGGATCGATCCTGGGTGCGACACCTGACCTGACACCGTTCGAGGGCACCGATCGCGACGGCTGGATCCGTTGGGTGGTGGAGGGAAGTGCTCAGCTATTCTCGCGGCCCGAGGTTCGCGCCGCGTCACCGGGACTGCTGGCTGCGCTGCGCGACCATGACGATTTACGCAACGAATTGTGGCGCGGTTTCAGTGGGCCGAGCACGCAACTCTTCCTTCAAAATGCTGACGATCCCGAATCGGCACTGCTCGATGCCAAGGCCGTGCTGGTATTGGCGGCCGGAGCAGCGATGTTTTCAAGTCTGATAGCGGTCGAGGACGATACGGATGCGTTGCGCGGGAGAATCCTCGAGCTCCTGCTACCCGCAGCAACACCGCGCTGACCGTCGACGTCAGCCGATATTCTTGACCGACAACGTATTCGGATTCCCGTCGCTGCAGTTGATCCCAACGGTGAGTGCAGTGATCTGACGCGGCTGCGATCCCGTCAAGAGTAGGACTATCGCCGGTGCACCGTCGATGCGAACCTCACCCGAGCCGAGCACCGGCCTGCCCTCGTCGATGCCATTGGCGCTCAGGCAGCCGGCAAGCTTGAACGGATCATCCAGCGGTCCAAGGTTTTTGGATCCGATGAGTGAAAGCAGAGACGCCGAATCCGGATCGTCGACAGCAGATGTCACCGGTATGCTTGGTTGAGCAACAACGCTTTCGGCAGGTTCGGAATCTCGGGTTCCGATCACAACGATCACGAAGGCCACCAACACGGCTGCTGCGGCACCGAGCAGCCACGCTTGTGGGCGTCGCCGGAACGGCACGACGGTTGTCTCTGCTGACAGCTCGTCCTGACCGGACTGTAAATCCAGTGCCGAATTGATTCGCTCGGCAAGCGAATTCGGAATCCGTTCGTGAGAGGCCTCGCGCGAGTTCAGTGTCGCGAGTGATGCTGTGACGCTGTCGAGAGTAGTGACAAATGCCTGGGCGTCGGCGTCTGCGTGTACCAGCGGCCACAGAGCTGCACTGGTTTCGGGATCGAGAACCCCGGCGTGAAGATCCGCCAAGAGGTCCTCCGAAAACGGAGGCGACGGAACGCGAACAGACGGATCTGTCATGAACCCTCCCTCGGCAGTCGGTGTGGACGCTTACAAGATAGGACGCGGCCGGTTCACGAATGGTTCCCGCCTTCGCGAAAGTCCTCCAACTGGGCGGCGAGGCGCTTGCGCGCGCGGGCGCAGCGACTCTTCACGGTCCCTACGGGCACGCCCAACCTCTCGGCGGCCTCGGCCACCGGATACCCCTCGACATCGACGGCGACGACGGCAGCGCGCTGCTCAGGGGGCAGCGATGCCAGCGCTTGTTCGACGGTCAGGCTCATGTCCACTCCCGCCGCGTAATCGCGGTGATCACGGGGTTCCTCCGCATTCTCGGAAGACAGAGAGAACGCGGCCCGCGATTTGTTGCGTCGGATCCGGTCAAGGCAGGCATTGACCACGATGGTGTGGAGCCAACTACGCACCGCCGCATCGCCGCGGAACTTCGCCGCCTTGCGGTGCGCGGAGAGCAGACCCTCCTGGAGTGCGTCTGCCGCGTCCTCGTCCGAGTAACTCGTACGCCGGGCAACGTGCCACAGATGATCCTGATGCCGGACCAGTAGTTCACGGAACGCGTGTCGATCGCCCGCGACATGAGCGGTCAACAATTCGAAATCCGTCGGCTCGAGATTCTTGTTCTCGAAACTTCTGGATTCGAAATTTCCGGCTCCGCCCCCGGTGCCCCCCCGATAACTGTGCACGGGCGGATATTAGCCCAGTCGGTAGGTTTCAGAAGGGCCAAGGGCGATCACTTTGCAGCAGTGAATGCAATCTCCGAGATGGATGTCTGGTTTTGTCCGGATTCGGTGCTGAGCTGCGTAATCCAAACCAGGACATACTGACCCGAGCCGTCCGACGAGAGCGGAATGTCGGTCACACCGTTCTTCAGTACACCGGATCCGATTTCCTTGGTCTGATCCAGCGAAGTATTCGCAGATGGGGCAGAACGGATTTCAACGACGGTTCCGGGCGAATCGGACGTGATCGCAATGTTTTTCAGGTTGGCCGCATCGGCGAGCGTCACCATCAGGCCGACGCCGTTCTTCAGGGACGGGAAGGGCTGGAAGTACGAGTCCGACGACCATGCGGTGGCCGGATTGCCGTCGATGGCGTTCTTCGCCGTTGCCGGCTGATCCGGCGTGCCCTGGGGCGAGAACACCGTTACGGCCGAGGTGGCTACCGGCACGGTTGCGGCCGCCGGTGCGGGGGCAGGTGAATTGTTCTCGGGCGCAGTAGCTTCGGTGGTCAAGCCGAAACTCTGCTCGCTGAGCGGGGTGTCGTTACTGCCGCCCGAGAGGAAGCTCGCTACCCACACCACAAGGAGAATCAGGACGATCACGGTGAAGACACCGAGCGCCGTCAGTGCCGCGAGCATCCGCGTCGACTTCTTCTTCTCGGCCTCGATGGCTTCGGGGTCGTTCAGTGCATGACCCGACGCACCCTGTTCGCGGTGGCCGAGACGAAGTGCCGGAATCATTTCCGTCTTGTCGTTGACGACGGACGCCTGATCGAGAATGTGCTGCACGGTGGCAGCAGTGCGGATTCCACTCTCCGACTGCAACGCTCGAACTGCCACGGCTGAGATGTCGAACGGAACCTCCGGACGGACGACCCGAGGTTCGACGATGTTGCCGTCGGCGCCGCGGCCGGCGGGAAGCAAACCACCGACGGGACCGGCGGACGGATCGGCGAGCGGCCAGCGCGCCGTGATGAGCGAGTACAGCATGGCGCCGAGACCGCGGACGTCGCTGGTGGAATCGGCGTCGGCAAGCGTCGCCGGGAACGCCAGTACGGCGTCACCGTTGATGCTGATGCGAACGCGGTCTGGGTGATCGATGGACAGCGCACCGCCGGTGCGGTGAGCAGCTTCGGCAGCGGCCGCCAGGGCACGGATGGCGCGGGCTGCACCGATCGGTGACGGCGTGGTCTCGGCCATCTCACGCAGCGAGCGACCGGGAGTCCATTCGGCGACGACGATGCCGCCCGAACTTCCGCGGACGACGTCGAGGACGCGAGCCAGACCGGGCGAGTTGATCCTTCCCAGGCGCAGAGTGCGTGAGAGAACTGCCTGCGGTCCGGACTGGCTGTCGTCGTCACCGCGTTGATCGGCGTCGACGAACGTCAGGGCTACTTCACGGTCGAGCTTGACGTCGAGAGCTTCCCAGAACTGCAGTCCGCGGCTTCCGCCGTGCGGCGCGAGCAGACGGTAGCGTCCGCCGGCGACAGAGGCGCCGGGGATGAGCTTCGGTCCACGTGGCATCGGTCGCTGGGCCGGTCGTGATGCGGATCCGACGGAAGGTGTGCGAGGTGCAGCGGGCGGTGGTGTCTGAGCGGCAGCCGTCTTTTGAGATTCGGGTGCCTTCTTGTCCGGAGCAGGCGTCTTCGGCGCGGGTGTCTTCGAGACAGGTGCTGAAGGTGTCTTCGACACGGGCGCCGAAGGTGTCTTGGACACACTGACCGGAGGTACCGGCGGAGCGGCCTTCTGCACCGGCGGCTGCGGCTTCTGACCCTGCGGGCTTTGGCCCTGCCGCGGTCGCTGTGCGGGCTGCTGTGGCTTCTGGCCGGCAGATGCGGAGGAACTCGTGGATGCAGGTGTGCCCGACGATGCCGTTGACTTCTGTTCGGACGCTTTCACGGCAGAAGTCCCGGCACTCTTGTTGCCGGAAACGTTGTCGTCGCTCACCCTCGCTCCTTCTCCATCGATAGCCCGTCCCCGAATACGCGCGGGTTGCGATCCTGTACGCCCATGACCAGGGTACGGGAGCGCACCCGGTCGTTCTTGCTCGTTTGATTCCGTTCTGATTGCAGGAATCAGCTCGGTGACGTCGTCGTCGGTGTTGTTACGTGTGTCCGGTTCGGCGCGACCTGTCAGTGAACGAATCTTGCGGGAGACCGCAACCGTTACCGACAGAACCTCCGGAACCTTCTTGAAGTAGAGAATCGTGAAGGTGATCGCGAGCATCAAGATGCCGCCGACGGCGACGCGAACCATCGAGCCGGGTCCGCCGAAACGCTCGGTGAGTTGATCGAATCCGAGGACGCGGTCGACCGCGAGCATGGTCAGCGAACCGGCCAGCGAGGCGAGTACGACGGACCAGACTGTCTTGCCCACGTTGGCCATCTGCAGGTTTCCGAGGCTGCGGTGCAGGAGGTATCCGCCGATGACGGCGCCGGTGATGTATCCGAGACCGTTGGCCGCACCGAGCAGGATCACGACCTGATCGCTGTTGGAGGCGAAGACCGGAGCGAGCGCCGAGAATGCGATCTTCACTGCAGTGATGCCGAGAACGATCCACGTCGGCGTCCAGGCCTGTTCGCGGGCGTAGAACACACGAAGTTGGATCAGGACCAGCGCGTACGGAATCAACGTGAATGCCGACCAGCTCACGGCGGTGCCGAGACGTTCGGCCTGTTCGGGCCCGAAGCGACCGTAACCGTAAAGCGCTTCACCGACCTGCGGACCCATGAAGGTCAGGAACATGATGATCGGAACCAGCGTGATCATGGTCAGACGCGTCGCGACCGACAGATCGTCCACGACGGCCGGGGTGTCGTCGGCCGCAGCGTTGCGGCTCAGGCGCGGCATGATCGCGGTCAGAACCGTCACTCCGAGCACGCCGTACGGGAGTTGCAGGAGCAACCAGGCCTGGCTGTAGATGGCAGGGCCGGCTTCGTCGGCGTGGGAGGAGATCTTGGTCGCGAAGATCATGCCCATCTGGCTGATCAGGACGTACAAGACGATGGCGACGGCCATGCCGCCGAACTGGCGCAGGCGATCGTCGAGACCCCACAGCGGCTTGAGCGAGATCTTCTCGCGGCGAAGTGCGGGGATCAGGCTGGCTGCCTGCACGATGACGCCGATGGTGATGCCGATGCCGAGGGTGAGCAGCTTGGCGTCGCCCATCGAGACCGGATCAAGCGAGATCTCGCCCGGAGTCAGGCGGTAGACCACGAGCACCACGAGGACGACGACGTTGTTGAGTACGGGAGCCCAGGCTCCGGGCTTGAAGATCTGCCTGGTGTTCAGAAACGCCGTGAACAGTGCCGACAGCCCGTAGAACAGGATCGCCGGCAGAAGTAGATACGACAGCGCCGTGGTCAGGTCGGTGCTGACCTTGCCGTCTTCGGACAGGAAGACGTATTTGGTGAGTACGGGTGCTGCCAGGGTCGCGAGCAGCGCGGCCATGCCCAGTAGGACGAGCGACGCCGTGAAGAGGCGTCGGACAAACGCTTCGCCGTGATCGGCGTCCTCCCGCTCGGCGCGGACCAGCACTGGGACGACGATCGCGGTCAGAACGGCGCCCAAGACGAGCTCCGCGATCATGTTCGGGATCTGGCTGGCCACGGTGAACGAACTGGCGATGGCCGGGCCGAGGACCATCAGGATCATCAACTGCTTGGCGAATCCCGTGATGCGGCTCGTCAGCGTCGCGATCGCGATGGAACCCGTCGCCGCGAGGAGGCGGGAGTTCGTCTCCTTACGATCACCGACCAGGGCGTGCGCGTCGGTATCGAACTCGTCCGACTTTGTCGCCTGCCGATCGGCGAATTCCATCTCGGCTTCGCGATATCTGGGATAGTCGCGGATCACCGGGATGGTCATGGTGGGTGCGTCGTCGAAACGTGCGTCGGGGTTGACCGGCTGAATCGGGTAGCCGCGCTCCCACGGTGGCATCCGAGGATGCGAACGGGTCGTGGCACTCTTGCGGGTGATCGCCGAGCGGCGACCCTCCTCGGGTGGATTCCCGGTCATGAGCGTTCGTACCCTTCATCTGCTGGGTCCGGCTGACCCTTGAATCGATGCCACAGCCGTCGCCCTGCCAGGAACAGCAGCAACCCTCCCGCTGTCGCCGTCACGGCGGCCAGGGGACGACCGTACGCATTCGACCGTACGGTCACGCTGGTCGGCGTACCCAATTGGCGGCCATCTGTCGTGGTCAGCGAGAAGTTGACTTCCAGCTTGCGAGAATCGTTCATTTCTGCGGGCACAGTCAACTGTCGGCTACCTCGCGGCGGAAGCTGTTTGGGACCGATGTCACTGATCTGCATCTCGGGTGGGGCTTCCACACGCAGGTCGACGTTGATGGCGATGGGCAGTTCGTTGCGCGCCACCAGCAGGAGCGGACTCTGCCCCGACGCGAGGGTGTAGACGCCGCCCGGCGACACCACACTGACGGCCCGGTACATCCCGTCGACGGCTTCGGTGACGTTTTCGGCGCGGATGGTCGCAGCTCGCTCCGCCCGATTGACCGATGCGGAGTCGACGTTGCGGCGATCCGCCAAGGTCATCGAGCGAAGTAGATCTTCGCGGAGCGGTGCCGTGAATCCCCGGGGGGTGAGCGAAGCCGCCGGATCGTCCACGAACGATGCTTCGAGCCCGTCGATACGCGGAAGTTGGGTGGTTGCGGTCTCGACGACGGACGTCTGCGGACCGTCCTGGGTGGCTCGGTCCGGGTAGTCGAGCGTGGCGGCGTCAGTGGCCCCCGGTTGTCTGCCGAGTAGTGCGGGCAGGGCCTGAGGTGAGGCGAGACCGGAGCGAATGAGGGTCGCGAGCATCGAGAGCACGGCGGTGGCGTCGTTGCTGTCCGCGGTCCACAGTTGCGGCGGCGCGAAGATCTGATTGCGCGGCAGAGAGGTCGGCGTCAGCGCGGCCCAGGCCATCGCTCCCAGCGCGTCCTGGCGCCGGGCGCTGCGCGATTCGATGTCGATGGTCGGCGCGGTGTCGTCGGGAATGTACGACGGGACCTGCGGCTCCGAGCCGGTGGCGGCCAAGGCTGCGGCTGCCGAAGTGTCGAACGCAAGGGCGTCGAGTGAGCCGGTTATCCGCGACGACAGTTGCGGGGCTGCCGAGTCGACGGAGGTGTCAGCCACCATCGCTGTGGTGGGATTCACGCTCAGCACCTCTGCGGTGGCCGAGTCGAGGACACCCGAATCCGGCCAGACGAAATCCCGCAGTGACGTCACGCCGAGGATGTTGTCGACGATGTCTGCCGGGCGTGCGAGCGCGGTAGCCGTCAACTCCGGATTGGCCACCGAGGTGACTGCGGCGAGATCGGCCTGGGCGAACGGAACCGCCGTAGTGCACATCGAGGAGGCGAGGGTCTTCACCCGGCCGAGCCATTGGTTGGCGGCGTCGCTGCCACGGCCTTCGTGCGACGGTCCGGTGGGATCTGACGAGTTGTCGGCCACGAGGTATCCGCGAGTCATGTTCTCGACGGTGATCAGAAGGTCGGGGTCGATTGCCAGGCAGAGCGCATCCGTGACGCGGCGATCGGTATCGCTCTCGGGCTTGGTGGCGTTCTCCACCGCATCGACCAACGCGTCCAGGCGCCCGCCGTCGGAAAGTTCGGTGGCAAGTTCGTCGTCGATCAGGCGCACGGGCTCGTTGACCGCGCCCGGGATTCCGCCGACGAGTCGTGGCGCGTCGGCCAGCGGCCACATGAGCGTGACGCCGATCGGGGCGGACGTGTCGGGGGGAACGACGGCCGTCGCGGACGAACTGGGTGTTCCGGATGTGGCGTTCGATTCGGCCGCGGCCGGCACACCGAGCACTGGGAGCAGGAAGCGTGCGTCGTCGAGTCGGGCGGCCCCGCCGTATTCCGGGGTGCCGTTCACGTTGACGAGCATCGGGTAGACGCCCGGTTCGGTGATGTCGAGAGACAACCCGTTTGTGCTCCGGAGCGGCAAGGTGAGTGTGAACTGCTTGGACTGGCCGGTGTCGAGGGTGGTGGCAACGGTGTCGAATTCGCCGACCGTGTCGAAAACAGCCTGGTCGAAATCGAGTGCTGCGCGCACGTCCGAACTGGAGTCGATCGCGGGAGCGCGTTGCAGCCTCACTCCGACGTCCTCGACGGGACGGTCACCGACGTTCTTCACCGTGCCCTTGACCACGACGTTGCGGTCGCTGGTTGTCGTCACGGTGGTCGGTGCGGTGGAGTCGATGGTCAGCTGCAGAAATTTGGCATCGTTGGTGTTTCGCGCCGGTGCACGCTCACTGGGCTGGCTGGACGGAGCGGCCCAGGAGACGGCCGTCGTCGCGGGCCCGAAACCGACAGCGGCCATCACCAAAGCGGCCACACCGGCCCGCCGCAGAGCCATTCTCATCCGGCGTCCGGTTCCTTCGGGTGCTGTACTCGCGGGATTTCAGGTCGGTGCATTTCAGGTCGCGGCATTTCAGCGATCATCTGCGATGCAAGTTCGGCCAGCTTGCGCTCGTCGGCGTATGCGAGTCGCTTGTGCAGTTCCGTCAGCGGCACCCAGGCGACTTCGGTGACCTCGATGTCCTCGTCGGAGAGTTCACCGCCGAGAAAGCGGAGGAGATAGTGGTGCACGGTCTTGTGGACGCGTCGACCTTCGGTCACGAACCAGTAGTCGATGCTGCCCAGCGGTGCCAGGACGGTTCCCTGGATACCGGTTTCTTCTTCGACCTCACGCATTGCGGTCTGTTCGGCCGTCTCACCTTGCTCGATATGGCCCTTGGGTAGCGACCAGAGCAGGCGTCCGCGGCGGTCGGTTCGGCCGATCAGTGCAGCGCAGAGGCGTTCGGGAGGTCCGCCCCAGCCATCGACGACCAAGCCGCCCGCAGAAGTTTCACGGACGGTTCGCATCAAAGGTTTATCGGGGTTGCCGACGGCAGGTCGACGCCGCGGGTTGCGGCGACTCCTGTTTGTTCGTTCGGCACCAGACACCTCATCGATACTAGTTGGCCTTGCAGCGTTGCCCGGTAACCCGCGCAAAGCGGTCTATCGCGTTCGTATGCGCGTTCTGCTATTTGCGCACCTTAAGTAAGCTCCTTTCACGTGACTGTCCCTACCTCCGACGCTGATCGCCGCCTACGACTGCTTGCCGACGCCACTGCAACGCTCGGCACGTTGTCCGACGTGTTGAACCCGCTCGGTGAGCGTTTTGCCGAGGCCGGTCACGAGCTGTTCCTGGTGGGTGGCAGTGTTCGCGACGCGATCCTGGGCCGCTTCAGTGGCGATCTGGACTTCACGACGGACGCCAGGCCGGAGAAGGTTCAGGCTCTGCTCAAGGGCTGGGTGGACAAGCAGTGGGACACCGGCATCGAGTTCGGGACCATCAGCGCCATCAAACACGGCCAGGAGATCGAGATCACGACCTTCCGGGCCGACGCTTACGACCGTGTCTCACGTAATCCGATAGTCGAGTACGGAACGACGTTGGCCGACGACCTGGTGCGCCGCGATTTCACCGTCAACGCGATGGCGATGAAGATCGGCGCGGACGGTTCCTACACGTTTGTCGATCCGCTGAACGGCATGGACGCCCTGCTGGCCGGGGAACTCGATACGCCGTCGGCGCCGGAGAACTCGTTCAACGACGATCCGCTGCGGATGCTGCGCGCAGCCAGGTTCGTCTCGCAGCTTGGTTTCACGTTGAACAATCGCGTTTTCGAGGCCATCAAGGAGATGGCGTCGCAGATCGAGCGGATCACCGCCGAGCGTGTGCAGGTGGAGCTGAACAAAATGATGCTGGGCATGTACCCGGTGGACGGCATCAACATGATGGTCGACTCCGGACTGGCTGCATACGTGCTGCCCGAGGTTCCGCAGATGAAGCTCGAGATCGACGAGCATCACCAACACAAGGACGTCTACCAGCACTCCCTCACCGTGCTCCAGCAGGCGATCGATCTCGAAGAAGGCGATCCCGACCTCGTATTGCGTTGGGCTGCACTGCTTCACGACATCGGCAAGCCGGACACCAAGCGCAACGAACCGGGCGGCGGCGTCAGCTTCCACCACCACGAGGTGGTTGGCGCCAAGCTGGTGCGCAAGCGCATGCGTGCCTTGAAGTTCTCGAAGCAGATGGTCGACGACGTTTCGCAGCTCGTGTTCCTGCACTTGCGTTTTCACGGCTACGGCAAGGGACAGTGGACCGACTCCGCGGTGCGGCGGTACGTCACCGACGCGGGCGAGCTGCTCCCCCGGCTGCACAAGCTCGTCCGGGCCGACTGCACCACGCGTAACAAGCGCCGCGCCGCGCAGTTGCAGGCCACATACGACGACATCGAAGAGCGGATTGCGCGCATCGCGGAGCAGGAAGACCTCGCTCGCGTGCGTCCGGACCTCGACGGCAACGCCATCATGGAACTGCTCAACATCCCGGCCGGCCCGCAGGTGGGCAAGGCATGGACGTTCCTCAAGGAACTACGTCTGGATCGCGGCCCGCTCGAGCGTGACGAGGCCGAAGCCGAACTGCTGAAGTGGTGGGCTACCCAGCAGGGCTAGTTTCTCGTTTCTTGCGGTTGAGCAGCACCGCTGACAAACCGGCGGCATAGACACCCGCGCCGGCAAGGGCCAGGCCGACGCTCTTGCCGTCGGGTGCGATCACCGTCGACGCTGCCGCGATTGCACCGATGAACGCGACGTTGAACACGGTGTCCTGCAAGGCGAATACCTGGCCACGACGGTCGTCGTCGATGTCGATCTGCATGGCCGCGTCGCCGCTGAGTTTCACGGACTGCCCGGCGATGCCGAGCAGGAAGGCGGCGATCAGCAGCGATCCCTGCGTCAGGGTGGTTACGAAGACGAGCTGGACGGCCACCGCGCACACCAGGGCGTACGTGATCGTCCTTGAGCGACCGATCCGCGGGATGAGGAACGGTGTGATCAATGCCGCGATCAGCATTCCGATGGCCGTTGCACCGACGGCGACGCCGAATCCGGCCATCCCTCCAGGTAATTGGGAGCCGTTCGAGGTGTCGCGTAGGACCAGCACCATGATGAGGGTGTTGATGCCGAAGCAGATGCGGTGCGCTCCGATCCCGATCATTGCCGTGGTGACGCCAGGCGCCTCCCAGACAGCGGTTGCCCCGGTGCGCAGTCCGGCCGTTACCGAACGGACGGCGCTGGCACGAATCACTTCGTCGGCCACTGGACCAAGTGAGCGGGCGGTGAACCTGGCCGCGGCGAGGGCTGCGATCACCGATCCCAGTGCTGCGATGGCCACGGCGGCGCCTGACGCTCGATCCCCCGCGCCGATCACGCCGATGATCGCCACCGCTGCCGAAGCACCAAGAGCGGCTACCACCGAACCAGCCGTTGTGAGAACGGAATTGGTTGCCACCAGCCACGATTGTCGGACGACCTTCGGCAGGGCTGCGGATACGCCTGCCCCGACAAAGCGGCTGACCCCGATCGCAGCAAGCGCACACGTCAACAACAGAGTGTCACCGCCGCCGGCGACCAGCAGCACCGCGGTGGTCAGGATGAAGAGCCCGCGGAGCACGCTCGCCCACAGGAGCACCAGGCGGCGGTCCCAACGATCCAGCAGAGCGCCGGCAAAGGGGCCGATCACCGAATAGGGAAGGAGCAGTACGGCAAAGCCGGCCGCTATCGCCACCGGATCGGTTTCACGTTCCGGGTTGAAGAGGATTGCGCCGCCGAGCGCGGCCTGGAACATTCCGTCGCCGAACTGGCTGGAAAAGCGGACGAGCGCCAGCCTTCCCAGGCCGGGTGATTCACGCAGGGTGTGCAGTACGCGCTGCCAGGCCTCGCGGCGGTTCGAGGCTCGGTTCATAAGCGGAAACTGTAGTGGGTGGGTCAGGCGCCGATCTTGACGGTGGCCCGCTCGAGGATCGGCGCGATGTCGATCCCCCTCGGCAGGGTTCCGAACACGCTCCCCCAGCTATTTCCGAGCCGACTCGCGCAGAATGCGTCGGCCACCGCGGGGTGCCCGTAGCGGAGCAGCAGCGAGGCTTGCAGTGCGAGTGCCATGTCACCGACGATCTTTCGTGCCCGGTATTCGATGTCGTCGAAATCGTCGAATGCCACCTCGAGATCCCGCACGGTCTGATCGAAGCGGGCGTCCACGCCACTCGCTTGTTTCAGTTCGTCGAAGAACACCTGCAGCGTTTCGGGTTGCTTCGCCATCGCCCGCAGAGTGTCGAGCGCCGCGACGTTGCCCGACCCTTCCCACACCGAGAGCAGCGGAGCCTCGCGATAGAGGCGCGGCATCCGGGATTCCTCCACGTATCCGTTTCCGCCCAGACACTCGAGTGCCTCGGCAGCGTGGATCGGTCCGCGCTTGCAGACGAAGTACTTGCTCACGGCCAATGAAATGCGTCGTAGTGCGCTCGCGTGGGCATCGCCCGACGTTGCGCGGTCGGTCAGAGCGGCCAGCCACATCGCGACGGTAGTCGACGCTTCCGATTCCACCGCCAGATCTGCGAGAACATTGCGCATCAAAGGTCGGTCGATCAGGTTGGCGCCGAACGCACTTCGATGATTCGCATGGTGAACTGCCTGCAGCGTGCCGACGCGCATGCCAGTGGCCGTTCCGATCGTGCAGTCCAACCTGGTCATGTTGACCATCTCGATGATGGTGCGCACGCCCCGGCCTTCCTCGCCCACCATCCACGCGAGAGCGTCGCGGTACTCGACCTCGCTGCTCGCGTTGGAATGATTTCCCAACTTGTCCTTCAGACGCTGCAGGTACATGTTGTTGAGCGAGCCGTCCGGCAGGACCCGAGGAAGGAAGAAGCACGACAGACCGCCCGGCGCCTGAGCGAGGACGAGGAACACGTCCGACATCGGTGCGGAGGTGAACCACTTGTGGCCTGTCAGGAGATAGCTACCGTCGGATTGTGGCACTGCCCTTGTGGTTCCGGCACGCACGTCCGAACCGCCCTGTTTTTCCGTCATCGACATTCCGGCGATCAATCCGGGTTTGGTGAGGGGAGCTTTCAGCGCCGAATCGTAGTGGCGGGTGGTCAGGAGGGGTTCGTACTGAGCGGCAAGATCCGCGTTGTGCCGCAGCGCTGGGATCACGGCGTACGTCATGGAGATGGGGCAGCCGTGGCCGGCGTCGGTTTGACCCCACACGGCCATCTTCGCGGCGCGGACGAGGTGTGCGTGTGGATTCGGGTCAACCCACGGAGCGCCGTGCAGTCCCAATTCCACTGCGGTGCTCATGAGTTGGTGATAGGCGGGGTTGTAGCGGACCTCGTCGATGCGGTTGCCGTAGCGGTCGTGGGTTCTCAGGACAGGTGGGTGCTCCTCGGCCAGGTCGCCCCACCCCTGGGCTTGCGCGCTGCCGGCGCGGACCCCGACGCGATGAACCTCTTCGGCTGCGTCCGAAGCTCCCTCGCGGTGTAGTGCCTCGAGGATCGGCGCGTATTCGGCTGCGTCGTAATCGATCAGGGGCGGTACCTGATTGGTGACTTCATGCGTGGGTGTCATCGAAACTCCCTAACGATCGAAGGGTGAAGGCGAGGATGGCATCGATCGCAGTGGGATCCGTGGTGCCGCCGCGCAGCGGAAGGATCAGGGCCTCGCCGATTGCCCCGACGATGCACGCTGCCGTCAGAGTGGCGTCCTGCGAAGGTATCTCACCGGTGTCGACGGCCGAGCGGATTGCGGTGGCCAGGCAATCGCGGAACGATTCGCGAAACATGAGTCGCTGTTCGTCGACGAGTGGATCCACCGGCTCCACCAGCAGTGCATAGGCGAGAACCGGTGCACGCATGGCACGTTCGGCGAAGGTGTGAACCGACGCCGATACCGCGGAGCGGTGGTTGCCTTCCAGACTTCGGGCATTGTCTCCGGCGTCGCGGGCCGCGGATACCTCACGGCTGCAGACAGATTGGAACACTTCGGCGAACAATTCGCCCTTGCCGTCGAAATGTCGATACAGCGTCCCGGTGGCGACGCCGGCGTTCTTGGCCACCGCGGCGATGGAACACCCCGCATAACCGTGGGTTGCCACTGCCGTCGTGGCCGCGTCGAGCAGTCGGGCGCGTTGGGCGTCCAGTCTTTCTTGTACTGCCGGAGTGCGGCGATAGGCCATGTGAAGAAGTGAACACCCGTTCCGTTCTTGGGTCAAGAGTTGACTGCTGGAGAATGACGACATGGCTACCACGGCGAAAGTCGATTTCGAAGTTCCGGTTCTGGTTCTCGGTCCGCGACCTCGTGAGCCGTATGTCCACACTTACGGCAAGGTCATCGGTTTGAGTCCCGTTGTCGCTCGCTTGGCGTTGAGTTCGACCGAAGGCCCGGTCCGGATCACCGTCGACACGCTGGATGTGGACCCGGGAATTCCCGCTCTCGATGATTGGGAGACGATCGAAGAAGGCACGCTCGAGAGCGTTGTTGCTGGTCTGCCACCACTTCGATTGACAGGCGAACGGGTCCACGAGTTCGGATTCCTCGAGCGCCTACCGATTGGCCTCTACCGCATCCGAGCCTCGGTGCGCGGCCGGGACTTTGATCAAGCCGACCCTGAAGCTTTCATCCAGATCTGGCCCGTCGCGGAATTCGAGCCGATTCATCTCTTCAAGTCAGGCGACAAGGTCGAAGTACGGGACGTCTACAGCGATGACAGGCACCTCACGATCCCCCCACGACCAGGAGGCGTGCAACAGAAAGCGACTGAGGGTATCCACGCTCACAGCGTGACCGAACCAACATCAGTGCGCCGGCAATGGGAACGGATCGCCGCCTGGTTTTCCGAGAACGGATTTCCGCAAGCACTGGATGCGTTCGCGCCCGGCGCCGCGCAATCGGAAATCGACCGGGTCGAGGCACTGAGCGGAATCGCGTGGCCAACCGAATTGAAAGACCTCTACTCGGTCCAGAACGGCTTCGCCCCCGGCGCCTGGATGCAGTTCCTTCCCCAACACGACATGCTCAATCTGGACGAGCTGTTGGCCAATCACCGCAGAGCCCCGGCGGTGTACGAGCTGCCAGATGTCCCGGAGAGTGTTCCCTCATTGTCGGACCGTACTCAGCCGGCAGGAACCTCGATCGGAAAGTTTCTTCCGGACTACATAACCTTCGCCTGCCGCGACGGATACGAATTATTCTGCGACACAAGGCAAGGGGAGCTGACAGGCTGTGTGACCGAGTATGCCCGTGAGAACGCGGACGCCGCCGAACCTCAGTGGACTTCGATCAGCGCGTTGCTCGCCGATCTCGTAGATTCCCTGGAAACGGGTCGGCCTTTCGGTGGTGGCTGGGTAGCGGGACTCGGTGATGGCGGACTTTCCTGGCGGTACGCACCCGCGTAGCGTGTGCGGCCACTTCAGGCAGCAGCGGTGCGAGCCTGTTCCGCGCGCCACCACGCTACGGTCTCTTCGGCGGCCTGATCGAGCGGCGTCGGCGAGAGTCCGAGCAGCACTTCGCTGGCGCTCGAGTCCATGACAAACGGCTTGGTGAACTGGTAGTTCATCTCCGCGAGTTCGCGGCTGTCGGTGTTGATCTTGCCGACGGCGTCGAGCACCCAGGCGGGCAGGACACCCACCTTGGCGGGGGTCGCCCCGGCGGCTCGAGCGAAGGCCTCGGCGATCTTGCGCTGAGTGAGCGCGGGGCCGGTGGGTGCGTGGATGACGGAGTTCCAGAGTTCGGGGTTGTGTGCTGCTGCGATCATCGCCGCCGCGAGATCGGGGATGTAGGTGAAGGAGTGCGGCTGGTCTGTGGAACCGATGACACGAATCTTCTTACCTGCCATGACCTTCGGAACCATGCGCTCGCCGGCGTGGGCGGTGCGGACGCGGGGGCCGAAGAAGTCCGAGGCCACGACGCTGACGGTGGGTGTTGCGGAGGCCTCGCGGGCACGCAGCAGCGCGGTGCGCACTCCGCGCTTGCCGCCGGTGGCGTTGCGTGGATCGGATTCGGTCATCAGGGTGTCGGAGTTGTAGGCGTAGAGGCTTTCGGGGAAGACCACGACGGCTCCGATGGATGCGGCTGCGTCGAGCACAACCTTCTCGGCCGCCGGGAGTTCCCGCTCCCAATCGGCTGCGTTGTAGGCGGCGTGGATGCAGTGGTAGATGGCCGTGGCGCCCTCGCTGACCGAGCGCAGGGCCTCGGAATCCGAGACGTCGACGCGTCGGCGGTCGATCAGCGGGTGCTCGGGCCCGCTGCCGGACCTGGTCAGGAGCCGGACGTTGATTCCCTGCTCGGCGAGCTGTAGCGCGACGGCGGATCCGACGGGTCCTGCTCCGGTGACGATTTCGAGGTTCGACATGGTGTGCTCCTTCTCGTTTCGGGTGAACTGAGAGCACTGCTCTCGTTTTCAAGAATGCACCCGCGCCTCAGCGCTGTCAAGAGCAGTGCTCTCTTTTGTTGATACTGCTCTCGGTCATGGGGCAAGATGGACTCATGGTTGGGACTCCCCGAGAGCGGGCGCGCGAACAGACGCTGCAGGACATCACCCGGATCGGGCGCGAGCATCTTGCTGCCGTCGGCGCCGCCGCGTTGTCCTTGAGGGCCGTCGCGCGTGATCTGGGAGTCGTGTCCTCAGCGGTGTACCGCTACGTCGCCAGTCGCGACGAACTGCTGACCTTGCTGGTGGTGGACGGGTACACGGAACTGGGCGCGGAAGTGGACTCCGCCGTGAATGCCGTTGCAGCAGAAGATTTTCGCGGACAGTTCATTGCTCTCGGACGTGCCGTCCGGAGTTGGGCGATCCGGGAGCCGGCTCGATACGGTCTGCTGTTCGGCAGCCCCGTCCCCGGTTACGACGCTCCAGGCGAGCAGACCACCGGCCCTGGCACCCTCGTCGTGACCCGGCTGATCGGGATCATCGACGCCGCCCATCGCGCGGGTGCACTCACGGTGCGAGAGGGCCCGGACCTGAGTGACACGCTGGCAACGGACCTCGAGGGAGTGCGGAAAGAACTGGGTACCGACCTGCCGCCGGATGCCGCGGTACGCGCAACTCTCGTCTGGGTATCGCTGTTCGGTTCGGTGAACTTCGAGGTGTTCGGGCAGTACGGAAGCGATACCTTCACCGATGCGAGTGAGATTTTCGAGCGGCATCTGGCACTACTTGCCGATGTGGCGGGTCTGACCTGAACACGCCTGTGTCTCGTTCCCCCGCACGCAGTTGTCGGTGAGATGATGTCTTTGTGGCGCACGCAGAAGAACCCGAGGATCGAATGGCCTGGATAGAACCGGAGGTTCGTCCGGGCAGTTTGTTGGTGTCGTCGACCGACCTCACGGAACCTGCATTTCGCCGCACCGTCATCTACATGATCGAGCACAACGACGCCGGGAGCCTGGGCGTCATCGTCAATCGGCCGAGTGAGACGGCCGTGCAGAACGTGTTGCCGCAGTGGTCGCCGCTGACCGCGCATCCTTCGGCCCTGTACATCGGTGGACCCGTCAAGCGTGACTCGGCGCTCTGCCTGGGTATCGCTCGCAACGGTGCACGAATCGACGGCGTCGCCGGCCTGCGGCGGGTGGACGGCAAAGTTGTCATGGTGGATCTGGACTCGGACCCGGAGGTCATCGCTCCTCTGGTCGAAGGGATCCGCATTTTTGCCGGTTACTCGGGTTGGACTCTGGGGCAGCTGGATTCGGAACTCGAGCGTGAAGACTGGATGGTGATCAGCTCACTGCCGTCCGATGTGCTGACGCCGCCCCGAGTCGATGTCTGGGCACGGGTGCTACGACGCCAACCGCTCCCCGTGGCAATGCTGGCCAGCCATCCCATCGAAGTGGAACGAAACTGATCTGTCGGAGGTCGATGATATTCCTGTGTCATCGTTTTCGAGAGAGGTGGCAGCAATGATCGCTGAGCGTCAGATCCAGTGCGCGGATTGTGTTTCGGATGTCGATCACTGCCACGATTCTGTGCTGCGACATGCGGACGGATCACTCGAATGCACCGGCGTGAACTGCGTCGACCTGGCATCGAGTCGCCATGCGTTGTCCATCGATTGTGCTGAACTGCAGGGCGGTTGTGGCTGCGTCGACGGGACCCGAGACGAGTTGCTCGCTAGCTGACGCTCACCGGATCCCGATTCGCGAAGCGTTGCGCCATCGCAGCACAGACGATCAGTTGGATCTGATGGAAGATCATCAGCGGCAACACGATCAGGCCGACGGGCTGGCCCGCGAACAGTACAGCCGCCATCGGTAGGCCTGTCGCCAAGGACTTCTTCGACCCGCAGAAGATGATGACGATCTGATCGGGAAGGTCGAACCCGAGCTTGCGCCCCGCGAGAGTGGTCACGCCGAGAACCAGCGCGAGGATCAGGCAGCACACGATTGTGAGGATCACGATCTGCCAGATCGTGATGGTGCTCCAGATCCCCTCTTTCATGCTCTCGCTGAAGGCGGCGAAGACAACGAGGAGGATCGATCCGCGATCGACGTACTTGGTGGGCTCGGCATACTTCTGCAGCCATCCGATCACCAGCGGGCGGATCAGCTGGCCCACGATGAACGGGATCAGCAGCTGCACGACGATGTCGAGGATCGACGAGAAGTCGACCGTCGCCTGGCCCGTTGTATTCATCAGCAGAACCACCAGCAACGGGGTGACGAAGACGCCGATCAGGTTGGAGAACGACGCACTGACAATCGCGCCGGCGACGTTTCCCTTTGCGATCGAAGTGAATGCGATCGACGACTGAACCGTCGACGGAACGAGGCACATGTAGAGGATGCCGGTGTAGAGCTCGTCGCTGATCAGGGTCGGCGACAGGAATCGCAGCGCAAGGCCGATGAGCGGGAAGAGCACAAACGTCGCGGCAAGGACGACAGTGTGCAGTCGCCAGTGCTTGACGCCCTTCCACGCTTCCTGCGGCGAGAGCCGTGCGCCGTAGAGCAGGAACAGGAAGCCGATGGCGATCTTGGTGGCCCAGTTCAGAATGCTCTCCGCGGTACCCGATACCGGGAACACACTTCCGAGCACGCCGGCGATGATGATGCCGAGGATGAACCCGTCGATGTAGAACCTACTGAGAAACTTCACCTGGCTAAGGATAACGGCGTGCGTCGACGGGCTCTCGAGCCCCACGAAGGTTGAAGCCCATCACGGCCAGGCACAGCAGCGTCCCGACGATCGACAGTTCGATGATGGCCGTCTGCATTCCCTGGATGGTGATGGCGATACCCGCGATGATCGACGGGATCGCCAGTCCCGCGTAGCTGACGGTGAAGAATGCCGCCAGGACTCCGCCGTGGCTCTCGCGGGCGTGGATTCGGGCGGCGGCGTTGACGCGTTTCATGCCGCCGGCAAACGCCAGACCGTGCCCGGCGCCGACCACCACGGTGATGACGCCCAGCAGCGCAAGGCTGGGGACGAGGTCGACCACGAGTAGGCCGATCATTCCTAGAGCGAGGATTCCCAGGCCGGCGGTGACGGACGTCCGCGGGTCCATACGACTCCCGCCGAGCTGCGCGATCACCGAGCAGATCATGACCAGTGCAGCTGCTCCGCCGCCGAGTAGGAGGTTGTCGATGTTCAGCAGGCTGGTCATCCACGACGGGACCACCGACTGGAAGAGTCCGACTGCGCCCCACGACAGCGCGACGGCGAGCGAGCTGAGCCAGAACGTCTCTCGAATGGTGGCGGGAACATGTGGCATCTGGAAGAACCGCTTCGGGCGTGTGATGTCCCCGATCCGCGGCAGTAGTAGCAACACGATCAGTGCCGGGATGAACGCGACGAGGAAGATCAGATACGGCAACCGCAGCGGTTGCGGAAGGTACTGGGCGATCGCACCGGACACGAGTGGTCCGAGTGCACCGCCCAACGCGCCCGTCACCGTCGATACGAGCGCTGCCCGTCGATGATCGAACTTCGGTTCCTGCTCCACCAACGCGGCGCTGCCCGCCGCACTGGCCGCGCCCACCGCGATTCCCTGAGCAACGCGTCCGACGAACAACCACACCGTCGCGTCGGCGAATGCCAGAACGAGTGTGCCGACGACGCTCAGCGCGAGTGCAGTCAGAAGCACGGTGCGTCGGCCGAGGGCGTCGGACAGCGGTCCGAAGAACAGCAACGCCGGAACGAGGCCGGCGACGTAGACGCCGTAGATGAGCGTCTGGATGGTTGGCGTGAATCCGAACTCGGTCCGGTACAGCCCGTAGACGGAGGTGGGCATGTTCGCGCCCAAGAGGATCACGGTGAGGACGTAGCCCACGCCGTAGAAGTGTCGATTGGTGCGGCGTGTGCGTTCTTCGGTGGCGACAGCTGTGGCGGACGTGGGAAGCCCCTCCTGATGACAGAGTTCGAAAATACATGGGTCGTCCTACGTATCGTAGGTGAGTGGAATGATCGTCGCGAATGCTGTGAGGATGAGTAGATGACCGTTGTTCGCAAGGAGTCCGCGTACGAGCAATCCCTCGATTGGATGCGCGCGCAGATCTCCGACGGCGCCTGGACCGTCGGGAACCGTGTTCCCACCGAGCCGGAACTGATGAGTGTTCTCGGCGTCGGCCGGAACACCGTGCGCGAAGCGATCAAGACACTGACGTCGACGGGAGTCCTGGAGATCCGTCGCGGATCAGGGACCTTCGTGCGCGCTCGGACCGACATCGGCGGACTGCTCGGCAAACACGCGTCCGTGGACGAGATGAAATACGTCTTCGAAGTGCGTCGTGCGCTCGAGATGGAAGCGGTCCGGTTGGCGTGTGAGCGTCGTAGCGACGACGACGTTCGGATACTTCGTGAGCTGGCCGCCAAGCGTGACGTGCCGGCCGAGAACTTCGTCGACGTCGATCTGGCGTTTCACATTGCCGTCGTCGATGCCGCTCACAATCCGGTTCTGACCGATCTGTTTGCCGGAATCCTCGAAACGGTCCGCGCCACCTACGAGGTGACCGAAGGCGTTCATCCGCCGTCGCTGACGTCTTCGCATCATCAGGGAGTTGCCGAAGCCATTGCCGAACGCGATGTCACCAAAGCCAGGGCGGCGGCATGCGGGTATCTCGAGAAGACTCAGGAAGCGATCGGTTCAGGTTCGGCGGTTACCGAGTCCGGGCGTCGGCCAATCGGTTGAGGGACCCGGCGATGTCTTCGGCCTTCGGTGTCGTGATCGTGAGGCGGTCGCCACCGGCGAACGTGATGACCACCGCTGGCCCGGTGCGGGTGACGACGCCGTAGTTACGACGACCCTTGGTCTTGAGTCCCCAGCCGCCGAAGTCCGCGAACGGTTTGATCTCCGCGACGTCGGCTCCGACAACTTCGTCGATGCCGTAGGTCATCGCAGCCATCCCCATGTTGATCACCCGGATTTCCGGTTCGTCGACGATCACCCGGAAGCGAACCAGGCTGACGACGAGCAGTCCGAGTGCACCGAAGATGAACAGCGGCCAGAGTGACCGCATCGCCAACGCCATGATGACTCCGGGCGCCAGAGTGATCGCAGTGAGGATCACCGAGCCTTTGGTGCTGAATCCGACGTCGTCGGAGATAGGTAGAGGGCAGCTGCTTCGCGGCAACCCGGCCGAGGGTTCGATCGTGGCAAGAGTGCGGACGCGGTAGTCACGCAGGAACGAGGCGCCGATCCACCCCAGCACCCCGCCGACTGCAAAGCCGACACCGATAGACCACAGCGGGAGTGACGTCGTGGACGGATCGGCGACATCGAGTTGGGTGTAGAGCAAAGCGAAGTTCACTGTCGTGATGAGCCCGACCACGCTCAGCCCGACAACCAACATGAAGCGACGCATCATCAACATCGCGGGAGCAAGAGCAGCAATCGCGCTGAGACCGCCACCGAAGAGCAGTGTCAAAAGTGCAATGGTCCATGCGTTGGCCGACGGGGTGGAGAAGCCGTCCGGCGAGGTGGTGGTCCAGTGAGTCGCGATCTGTTCCGGGAGGCGAGGCTCCCAAATTTTTGTCAGGACGAAGCCGAAGACCGCACACAACAGCGGAACCACTAGTCCGAATACGACCCCGGCCGGGTCGACCACGCGATGTTTCACGTGAATCAATGAGCCGGCTGGCAAGCATCCTTGAGCGCGCAGGCACCGCAGGAAGCGGTACCGCAAGCGGCAGCGTTCGCCTTGGCCTCGGGGGTCTCCGCCGCCGGCTCGTCTGCGGCAGGCTCGGAGTGGCCGCCGCAGTTGCAGTCGTTACCGCATCCGCTCTGCTGTGGGAGCGCGGCGGCCGCGCGGGTGCCGATGCCTCCACCGAAACCGGCAGTGAGGACGGCGACGACGACGGCGATGATCGCGACCGCGACGCCGAAGACTCCGCCGATGGTCAGTGCTGCGACTCCGCCGATGACCAACATTCCAGCGGCCGCGAGCATGGTCGGACCGGCCACCTTGTTGGCGAGGGCGAACGACTCCTCGCTCCGCAGGGAATCCTCGGTGCGGACACCGGCCCAGCGGTTGCGCGGGAGTTTGCCGATCAGACCGGCGACACCAACTCCACCGACGGCGACAGCGAGCACGAATAGCACCACAGCGACAACGATCACCCATACAGGATAGGCGCGAGTGGAGTTGATGGTATGCCCGGGTCGCACAGGCTCTACCCTGGTTATCGGTATTTCCGTCAGCCAAGTAGATAGCGACCACAGTGACCGAGTCTCCGCAGTCCCCCGATTCACCAGCCGACGCAACTCCGCAGCACCGCTACACCGCGGAGCTCGCCGGCCAGATCGAGCAGCACTGGCAGGACCGCTGGAGTGAGGACGGCACGTTCAACGCGCCCAATCCGGTCGGTCCGCTCTCCTCGCCCGACGGTGTTCCCGCCGACAAGCTCTTCGTTCAGGACATGTTCCCGTACCCCTCGGGTTCGGGCCTGCACGTCGGTCACCCGCTCGGATACATCGCTACGGACGTCTTCGCGCGCTTCCATCGCATGCAGGGGCGCAATGTCCTGCACACCCTCGGCTACGACGCCTTCGGTCTCCCGGCCGAGCAGTACGCCGTGCAGACGGGTACCCACCCGCGGACGACCACCGAGTCCAACATCGCCAACATGAAGCGCCAGCTGCGACGTCTGGGTCTGGGTCACGACGAGCGTCGTAGCCTCGCCACGACGGACGTCGACTTCTACCACTGGACGCAGTGGATCTTCCTGCAGATCCACGGCGCCTGGTACGACAAGGCTGCCGGCAAGGCCCGTCGTATCTCCGAGCTGGAAGCCGAGTTCGATTCCGGTGAGCGCGCTCTGGAAGACGGACGCGAGTGGGCGTCGCTGACAGTCACCGAGAAGGCAAAGGTCGTCGACTCGTACCGCCTTGTCTACCAGTCGGATTCGATGGTCAACTGGTGCCCCGGTTTGGGCACCGTGCTGGCCAACGAGGAAGTCACCGCCGACGGTCGTAGTGACCGCGGAAACTTCCCCGTGTTCCGTAAGCACCTCCAGCAGTGGATGATGCGCATCACCGCGTACTCCGATCGCCTGGTCGACGATCTCGAGTACCTGGATTGGCCGGACAAGGTCAAGGCCATGCAGCGCAACTGGATCGGACGCTCCTATGGCGCCGAAGTTACCTTTGCCGCAGGCCAGTACGGCGTCGATGTGTTCACGACGCGCCCCGACACGCTGTTCGGCGCCACCTATGTGACGCTGGCTCCTGAGCACGACTTGGTGGACAAGCTCGTCGCGGACGAGTGGCCCGACGGTGTCGACGCACGCTGGACTGGCGGTGCCACGACGCCGGCGGAAGCTGTTGCTGCATACCGTAAGTCGATTGCCGCCAAGACCGACTTGGAGCGTCAGGAAAACAAGGAGAAGACGGGCGTCTTCCTCGGTTCCTACGCCGTCAATCCGGTCAACGGCCACAAGGTCCCGATCTTCATCGCCGATTACGTTCTGACGGGCTACGGCACCGGCGCGATCATGGCAGTTCCGGGACACGATCACCGTGACTGGGAGTTCGCGAACGCGTTCGGACTGGAAATTCTCGAAGTTATTGCCGGTGGCGATGTTTCGGAGGCTGCGTACTCCGGTGACGGCCCGCTGGTGAACTCCGACTACCTCGACGGTCTGGACGTGGCCGAGGCCAAGGCGACCGTCATCAGCCGCCTCGAGGAGAGCGGCCAGGGCAAGGGCACTATCCAGTACAAGCTGCGCGACTGGCTCTTCGCGCGTCAGCGTTACTGGGGCGAGCCTTTCCCGATCGTCTACGACGCGGACGGCAACGCACACGCCCTGCCGGATTCGGCTCTGCCCGTTGTGCTTCCGGAGGTCGAGGACTACGCACCCGTGTCCTTCGATCCGGACGACGCCAACTCCGAGCCCTCTCCCCCCCTGAACAAGGCGACCGACTGGGTCAACGTCGAGCTCGATCTCGGCGACGGTCTGCAGACCTACCACCGCGACACCAACGTCATGCCGCAGTGGGCAGGTAGCTCGTGGTACCAGCTACGCTACATCGACCCCACCAACCAGGACGCCTTCTGCGACCCGCAGAACGAGGCGTACTGGACGGGTCCGCGTCCGGAACTGCACGGCCCCAACGATCCCGGTGGAGTCGACCTGTACGTCGGCGGCGTCGAGCATGCGGTGCTGCACCTGCTGTACTCGCGCTTCTGGCACAAGGTTCTGTTCGACCTGGGCTACGTGTCCTCGAGCGAGCCGTACCGTCGCCTCTACAACCAGGGCTACATCCAGGCATTCGCGTACACCGATGCCCGCGGCGTCTACGTGCCCGCGGAAGAGGTCGTCGAGCATGACGGCAAGTTCTTCTTCGAGGGCGCCGAGGTCAACCGCGAGTACGGCAAGATGGGCAAGAGCCTCAAGAATGCCGTTGCGCCGGACGAGATCTGCGCCGAGTTCGGTGCAGACACCTTGCGTGTGTACGAGATGTCGATGGGCCCGCTGGACACCTCGCGTCCGTGGGCGACCAAGGACGTCGTCGGTGCTGCTCGATTCCTGCAGCGAGTGTGGCGCGTCGTCATCGACGAGGAGACCGGCAAGCCCCGTGTCACCGACGAAGCGCCCGGTGAGGAGACGCTGCGTGCGCTCAACAAGGCGATTTCCGGTGTCATCGAGGATTACACCGCGCTGCGCGACAACACGGCCGCTGCGAAGCTGATCGAGTACAACAACCACCTCACCAAGGCGTTCCCGGGTGGCGCGCCTCGTGCTGCCGTCGAGCCGTTGGTGCTGATGCTCGCTCCCCTGGCGCCGCACCTCGCGGAAGAGCTGTGGTCGCGTCTTGGCCACACGGAATCTCTTGCGCACGGCCCCTTCCCCGCTGTCGAGGAGAAGTGGCTTGTCGAGGACACCGTCGAGTACCCGATCCAAGTCAACGGCAAGGTTCGTAGCCGCATCAGCGTGCCGGCGGATGCCGATCGCAAGGCTGTCGAGGAGATCGCCCTGGCCGACGAGAAGATCGTCGCTCTGCTCGAGGGCAACGCACCGCGCAAGGTGATCGTTGTGCCGGGCAAGATGGTGAACATAGTTCTGTAGGCGCTTCGCGCACGTGCGCCGTTTTGGTAGTTACCGCTACCGAAACGGCGCACAGTCGTATGTCAAAGGTCCCGGCCTGACTTCCAAAGTGCATGGTCGACCTCCCAAGCAGTCAGTTTCCGTGCAGGAACTTCGCTGTTGATTCGATCGACGACTACCGCGATCGTTTCAGCGGCTTCGGCGGGGTTGAACGTATGACCGTGGTGCTTGAACCAGCGCAGAACCATCCGGTCAGGTTTCACACGATCGTGATCACCTACGAGCATCCAAAAGTAGCTTCGTCTGATGCCATGGGCGCCCTCGCCTTTAATGTGTCGTAGGTCTGCATTGACAGCTCGAAAGTGCCCCGGATTTTCGAACATCAGTTGCGCCTGATCGATCGTCTCCACACCGTGTTTTTGAAGAGCCTGCCCGTGCTCGAGAACCGCTTGAGCCTTCGTGATTCCCCCTCTTGTGGAGGTTCGCTGCTTGTTTGTAGTCTCGAGCAGCCTGATGATGTCGAACTCTTCGAGGAATCTGTTGATCGGGAGCGGATCGATGCAGACGGTTGAAGCAGCGACAGACGGGTTTGAGATGTCAAGGGTCGCAGCGACTCGTTCGACGAGTGGTACTACCGTCGTCTTGTAGTTCGCTTGAATGCTCCAGACTGCGTCGAGGATGCAGAACGTCAAGCTGGTCCATCGGCGCTCACGAGGTTGTGGATCGAGCTCCTTGATGGCAGTCGTCAGTCGGGTCAGATCGCCTGTGGCCAGTTGCATCGTCATAGCGATATCTTGCACGAGACTGCCGACCTACCGATTGGAAATCGTTGCCTCGGCTCATAATCCAGGGACTTCGGCTTCGTGTGGCCAATCAGTCGTTGTCCTGATTGTCCCGCTCCGCGGAACATTCTGTAGCGCGCGTTCGACGCGAGGGCTGTGATGCA
Organism: Rhodococcus sp. IEGM 1406; assembly: GCF_030056745.1. Classification (NCBI taxonomy): domain Bacteria; kingdom Bacillati; phylum Actinomycetota; class Actinomycetes; order Mycobacteriales; family Nocardiaceae; genus Rhodococcus; species Rhodococcus sp. IEGM 1406. The sequence goes on from NZ_JASHKO010000007.1 coordinate 260,925, forward strand.
GGTAACACGTTGCCGAGAACGGTAGCTGTCGTTCCACTGCACTTCCCTGCAAGGCCCCGGCCGACGGTATTCGGCAGGGGGTCAATCGAATTCGCAGGTGTCCCGAAAGGATTCTTCAGCCATGGCGTCTCATGTCCACAGCGACGGTTCGTCTCCCAGTCTGCCCGAATCAACATCGATACCGGAGCGGTGGACTCCGCGACTGGTGTTCTCGCTGGCGTCGATCGTTCTTCTTCTCGAAATGCTCGCGGTGAGCTACATGATGATTTCCACGGCGCTGCCCGCCATCTCGGTGCATTATCAAACGACGCAGGGAGCTTGGCTGCTCACGTCGTTCCTGCTGCTCGGGGCGGTCGCGTCTCCGCTGCTCGGCAAGCTCGCGGACATGTACGGCAAGCGAAAAGTCCTGCTCTTTGCGGTCGCCGGCGCAGCGGTCGGATCCTTCATTTCGGCGATTGCGCCGAGCTATGCCGTCTTGATTCTGGGCCGGTCCCTGACTGGTCTGCTCGTTCCCTGCCTCTTCCTGAGCTACTCCCTCATTCGAGATGTCTTTCCGCCGAAAACCGTTGCGCTGGCTGTCAGTATTGCAACCTCCGGCATGGGCCTGATCGCTATTCCGGCGCCGTTCCTCACCGGTTGGTTGATCGACAACCACGGGTTCCGGAGCATCTTCTGGTTCTTTGTCATCGGTTTGGTTCTGCTCGGCGTCATGATCTTCGCTTCGACGTCGGAATCAGCTGTGCGACTGCGCTCTTCGCTGGATCTGATCGGTGCAGTACTGCTCGGATCGGGCATCGCCGGAATTCTGATCGGCGTCAGCTTCGGACCGACCTGGGGCTGGAAGAACGGCTCGACACTGGCCTATCTGATCGGTGGCGTCGCACTGCTGGCGGCTTGGGTTGCCTCTGCCCGAGCCATCCGTGAGCCCTTGATCGACCTGCGCTACTTCGGTAAGCGTTCGGTGATGCTCACCGCCGTCGGTGCCGGGTTCTGCTACGGCGCGTCGGGAGTCTTCACGATTTTGCTGCCGATGATGGTGATGACGCCAGCGGTTCTCGGCCTGGGATACGGATTCGGCGTGACAGCAGAGGGATTCGCGATCTTCCAGGCGCCCCTTGGCGGCATGGTGGTGGTCGGCGGCTTGATCGTGGGCTTCCTGGTCGGCCGCAACATTCGACCCCGCCTGCTGATGATCATCGGAATGATCCTCATGGCAGTCGGATTCACCTTGACGGCCACCATTCACGACAACAAGCCGCTGCTCATCATCTTTGCCGGAATCTTCGGTGTCGGTATGGGTATGGGTTACGCCTCCATTCCGAACCTGCTCATCGAGGCAGTGCCGCCGCAGTTGCAGGCAACCACGGCGAGCATGGTCGCGGTCTTCCAGAGCATCTTCCCCGCAGTGCTTCCCGTCATCGCCTTCACGGTGTTGAACTCGCACATCGCGATGGCGATGGAGGGCGCTGTGTTCTACACCGACGAGGGCATGCGTATCGCGTTCCTGATCGGTGCTGCTGCAGCAGTTCTCGGTGCGATCGCAGCCGTGTTCCTGCCGCGAAACATCATCCAGATCGGCGCAGAAGACGGCGCGGCGCAGGAGACGTCCCTCCTACCGGCTCACTGATCACGCGATGATGTGCGGCTACGGGCCAACGCCCGTAGCCGCACATCTCCGTGGTGGCACGTCGACGTCATGCAAGATGAATCTTCTGCAGCGAGATCTCACCCCGCAGTGGACGCTCTGCAACCTGCGCCAGATCAGAGACGAATGTGTCCGCGTTCGATCGGGTAGTGGTGAGTTGAACCGACAGAACGTTGTTCGCCTGACTGCACACGGTTGCGCCGTGCCGGTAGGCGACCAGCGCGACTGGATCGACGCGTTGGAAAGTCGCGGTGACGTGTAGGCCGACCTGTGGGGTCACCGGAACAAACGGGCCGTGGTCCGTCTTGATGCGGACTATCCCGACGATCCTGTTGAGACGCTTGATCAGCATGGCGTCCGAAATCGTTGTCGGGCAACGGTACGCAATTGACATACCGCTGACTCCCGGCGATGTCACGGACATCCACGTGGACAGACTGACGACCTCTACGCCAAGCTTCCACCCCAGCGAAGAAATGCGGGCGAGAACTGCTGCGGTGTCATGGCATTCGACGACCATGGTGCCAACCCGTGTCGTTTCACCCATTCCCACGACCTCTTTCGGCTTAGAGAGGCAGTCCGGGCGCATCGACACCGACGATTCGCGATCCCCGGAAGAAGTCGAGAAGCTCTTTGTCGCCGTGTGCGCCGATACCGCTTCCGCCCCAGAAACTCTGGGTCGAGTGGTCGTCGAGGTCCAGGAGGCTGGTGCTGTTGATCTTGTTCTCACCGCACTCGATTCGGGTCGCAAGTTCACGAGCGGCGTCGACGTCGGCGCCGAACACGTATCCGGCCAGGCCGGTATCGAGAGCGTTGGCCTCGAGCAGCGCCTGCTCGTCGGTAGATGCTCGGTGCACGGTCAGGATCGGCCCGAAGGTCTCCGTCTTGGTGTGTTCCGACGAGATCCCGTGCACCACAGTCGGAGGGAAGAACCATCCGGAAAGGTCCGGCACAGGGGTGCTCGAGACGGCCGTGCCGCCGACGCCGCGGAGAAACTCGACGGTCGCCCGCATCCTTTGGAGTTGAGGCTCGTTCGCCTGCGGACCCATCGTGATGTTGTCGTCATCGGTTCGGCCGAGCGCGATTTCAGCCGTGCGGTCGAGTATTGCGTCGACAAGACGGTCGTGAAGGTGCGGCGGCACGAAGACGCTTCCCGGACTCTCACACCATTGCCCGTTGAGTTTGGTGAACCCGTCGACGAGCGCGGTGGCAGTCAGATCGATGTCGGCGTCGGCGCGGACGATCACGGGGTTGTTGCTGCCGAGCTCGAGTTGAAGCGCCTTGAAATCGGTTGAAGCCGCAGCGGCGATTGAACTGCCGGCTGCTCGACCGCCGGTGAAGGCCAGTGCTCGGATTCGTCGATCGGTGGCCAGTAGGTCCCCGACGTCCCCGTCTCCGTGAATGAGCTGAAACAGAGCTTTCGGCGCGTCGACTTCGGCGATGGCACGTGAGATCGCCTCGGCAAGCACGTTGGGACCCGACGGTGCCCAGTTGGAGGGCTTGGCGATGACCGGAGCACCTGCGGCCAAAGCGAATGCGGTCTTCTTGGCGGTGATGAAGCTCGGTGCGTTCCACGGTGCGATCACAGCGGTCGGGCCCCAAGCCAGCCGATGTAATTGTGCACCTGACGCCAGCTGCTCGAACCCGGAGGAGTTCTCCAGATGCCTTGCAGCACTGCGGAATAGATCGGGAAGCCCGCCGGCGAAAAGTGTGCTGATCAAAAGCGGAAGACCGTTGTTCTTGGAGTCCTCACGGGCGATCGCCGCAGTTCGTTCCTCGACAAGTTCAGCCGTTCTCTCGAGTAGGCGCACCCGGTCGGCTACCGATCGACGGGTCCAGACACCCGATCGATGGAGTTCTGTCGCGGCGGTGATTGCCCTCTCTACCTGTTCGGTGGAGGACGAGAGTTGGGCTTGCAGTTTCTCTCCGGTGTCGGGATCGGTGAGAAATTCGCCGAGTTCGATAGCCGGTGTTTCGACGTTTCCGTCGATCGTGTTGTTCTGGGGCACGAGTGAGCATGAAGTGGTCATGACTGTCCTTCGTGGCGAAATCGTTTGTAGGTCAGATGTTGTCGAGGTAGCGTTCGCGTTCCCAGTCGGTGACCGCGGACATGAAGGAATCCCATTCGTCCTTGGCGACTGCCGCATAGTGCGACACGACCTCGGCGCCGAACGCCGCGAGTGCGAACTCACTGGCCTCGAGCGCACGCGCCGCCTCGTCGAGTGTGCCGGGCAGCGGTTGTTGCTTCACCTTCTCGAGTGTGTCTGTGTCGCTGTACCCGTCGCGTCGTACCGGTGCGCCGGGATCGAGCTTTCGTGTCAGACCGTCGTTCATCGATGCCAAGACTGCGGCCAGTGCGAGATATGGATTTGCGTCCGCCCCTGGCAGTCTCATTTCGAGACGGTTGGCGGACGGCGCTCCGGTGATGAGTCGGCAGGTGGTCGTCCTGTTATCGAAACCCCAGGTCAAGCCGTTCCCCGAGAAATCGTGACTGGCTCGGGTCCGGCGCATCGAGTTGATGGTCGGCGTGTAGAACAGCATGAGTTCCGGGCAGTGCTCGAGAACTCCGCCGACGGCGTGCAGTAGTTCGGCGCTCGCCGTGTTTTCAGCGCTCGCATCGTGGAACGGGAAAGTGTCGTCGCTACGCATGGACGCGTGAATATGACACGACGAGCCCATGCCGTCGGTGCTCGGACGTGCCATGAAGGTCGCCGTGAGCCCTTCTGCCGCGGCGACGTCGTGAACCACCTGCTTGAAGAGCACATGGCGGTCGGCCATCTCGAGAGCGGTTCCGTATTCGAGGTTGATCTCCCACTGGCCCAGGCCGTATTCGACCTGTGAAACCTCGACGGGAATTGCGCTCTCCTCCAACGCGGTTCGTACCTTGCGGAAGAAGGGTTCCATCGCGTTGCCGGCGGTGATGGTGTAATCAGAGGGCACCAGGGTGGTGGGTTCGAGATCTCGGTATCCGCTGCGCCTCAACGCGTCGGGGGTACCCCGGTAGAGGTGGAACTCGAGTTCCGTTGCCGCGTAGACGGTGTGGCCGTCTGATTCGAGCTTGTCGATCTGCTTGCGCAGGATCGTGCGCGGTGCGATCGGGACGAGCTCGCCGGTATGTTCGTCGACCGAGTCTGCGATGACGATGGCAGTGGACTCGAGCCACGACGCACGTCGAAGTGTCCCCAGATCGGGTCGCAGACGGAAGTCGTGCCAGCCGGTGTGCCCGCCGGCGTAGTCGACTACCAGTTTGTCCATACGCTGGTTGGCATCCCAGGCGTACACACAGGTGCACACGTGCAGGCCCTCGTCGATGTTGCCGAGGAAAATTCGCGTCGGGACCCGTTTGCCGATTAATCGCCCGTAGAGGTCGATACCGGCGATGAGGACGGTGTCGATGTCGGACTCGGCGAGCTCGGCCGTGGTGAGCCGGCCTTTCATCGGGCGAGCCATCCGCCGTCGACGGGCAGCTGGACCCCACTGATGTAGGAGGCGTCGTCGGACAGCAGGAAGGAGACTGCAGCACCCATGTCTTCGGGGCGTCCGACGCGCGGCACCAGGAGCCTGGACTTCATGAAGTCGAGAACTTCGCCGGAGGAGACGTCGATGCCAGGCAGGAATGCGGTCGGTACCGGCCCGGGGGCGATTGCGTTGACTCGTACGTTGTACCGCGAGAGTTCGACGGCCAGAGCCTTCGTCAGCATCTTCACTCCACCCTTCGACGCGTTGTAGTGGACCTGGGCGAAGCCCTGGGAGGACACAACCACGTCCGCTTCCACCGTCGACAAGTTCACCACAGCGCCGCTGTTGCCGTCGCGGAAGTACGGGGTGGCGATCTGCGTGACGATGAACATGCCCTTGAGATTGACGTCGAGGACGAGGTCCCACTCTTCGTCGGTGAGGTTCTCGAGAGAACTCATCGTGATCAGACCGGCGTTGTTGACGAGGTAGTCGAAGCGTCCCCATTCGGCGACGGTCGCTTCGAAGGCGGCGCTCACTGCGGCGCGGTCGCGCACATCGGCTTCGAGGGCGAGCGCAGGTGTGCCGTACTGTGATTCGATCAGTGCGACGGTCTCCTTTGCACTTTCGATGTGAAGGTCCACGACCGCAACGCGGGCACCGTCGGAGGCGAGACGCAGCGCGATGCCGCGGCCGATTCCGGAACCTGCACCGGTGATGAGGGCGACCTTGTTCTCATGCGTACGTGACATTGTTGTCTTCCATTCTGTGATGATCGGTCTGGTGAGAAGAATCGGTCCGACGGGAGGTTGCAGCGTCGACGAGCCACGAGAAGAGCGGGTCGATTTCGACGAAGAATTCGGGGTGCCACTGCACGCCCACCACGGGGCGATCGGCGGCCTGGATGGCTTCGGCGACGCCGTCGAGCGCGCGTCCGACGATCCGAAGCCCGCTCCCCGGGGTGTCCACGGCTTGGTGGTGAAGGCTGTTCACGTGAATGCTGTTGCCGAACAGACTGTGTGGGACGGAACCGGATTCCAGAGCGACCTGTTGCGGTCGGTACGACCGCGGATAACCGAAGAAGCTGTGTGCCTCACCGGCGTCGGTCGGAAGGTCGGCAATCAGAGTGCCCCCGCGGGCGACGTTGACGACCTGGTGTCCTCGACATACACCCAGGATCGGCAGTCCGATTTCCCAGGCTGCATCGACCAGGGCGAACTCGAATTCGTCCCGAGCGGGGTCGATCATCGAGGAGTTTGGTCCGGGGGTGCGGCCGTATCGCCTGGGGTCCACGTCGGAACCACCGCTGAGGACGAGGGCGTCTAGATGCTCGACGATTCGGCGCGGATCACTGTGGATGCTCAGCAGGATCGGTTGACCACCGGCAGCGCGGATTTTCGAGGGAAAATCGGTGAAGAACATTTCCATCAACGCGTCGCCGACGACGTTGGGTAGTGACGGCCCGCCGCGGTCGACGCGGCCGGTGACTCCGATCAGGGGCATGGCGGGGAGTACCTCCGCCGTCATCGTGAATTGGGTCATAGGAGCGAGCATAGAACCATTGAATGGCTTTTCGCTAGAGTTTGGCTTGTAAAGTTGAGGTAACGGGTTCGAAGTGCCGCGCGCTGCTGTATCTATTCAAGGACAGTTGCGAATGGGAGCGTTCGATTTCGTAGGTCAAGACGAAGCGTAAGTGTCGGTCCAGGCACCGAGTAGGGGGTACGAGACGTGCAGATCGACAAGCTGCCGGCCATCGAATTCATGGTCAGTGCACCGACGTTGGGGGAGGATATCGCTCGACGCTTGCGACTGCTCATTCACAGCGGCGCGCTCAGCCCCGGTGATCGCTTGCCGTCCGAGCGTGAACTGTCTCAGCAACTCGAAGTCGGTCGAGTCAGTGTGCGAGAAGCGGTCCGAATCCTTCAGGCGATGGGATACATAGAGGTGCGGCGAGGAGCCACGGGCGGATCGTTCGTTTCGGAGTTGACCAGGCCTTATGAAGACTGGGTTGGCCAGTTGAAAGCGCGAGAAGCAGACATCGACGAGATCGTCGACCTCCGTATCGGGTTGGAAATGCGCACGGCAAGCCTCGCGGCGGTCCGGCGAACCGATCGTCATCTTCTCGAGTTGCTCGAATCCATTGAGCAATTGGGGGTTTCCGGAAGTCGGGGATCGTTCCGGGCTTGTGACGCCAGGTTCCACGGCGGTATCGCCAGAGCGGCGGGAAACAGCAGGTTGGAGGCCGCTGTGGTCGAGGCTCGCGGCGAAATGTTCGTCCCCGTCGATCATCTCGTGTTCGAAGACCAGGTCGAGGCTTCGAGGGTGGAGCACAAGGAAATCTTCGAGGCGATCAAGCGGGGCGACAGCGCTCGCGCGGCGGAGGCAATGGAACGTCACATTCTGCACGCAAAAGACGAGCTCAAACGCTTGGCGCTGCAGGAAGAAGGCTGACGGGAGCGCGACGAACGGACGGTTCGTCCCGTTTTTCGCAAGTAAAAGTTTTGTGAATTGGGTCCCGAATCGACTTCAATGGTTCTAACATCGCCGGTATGACCCATACTTCCGTCAATGCTTCACATGATGCATCCGGCGATGACCGAACTCTACGAGGCTCGCTGGGTACCGGTTCGATAGTCCTCATGGTCGTTGCCGCGGCCGCTCCGCTGACTGTGATCAGTGGGCTTGTGCCGCTGGGCATTTCCGGTGGCAACGGTGCGGGCTTCCCCATGACCTTCGCCGTGACCACCGGTGTACTTCTGCTCTTCGCCGTCGGATTCACCGCGATGTCGCGTTACATCCCGGGAACCGGCGCGTTCTATCTCTACGTCGGACATGGTCTCGGCCGTGGTGCCGGTGTCGGCAGTGCGATGTTGGCGCTTGTCAGTTACAGCACAGTGCAATTGGCGGTGTACGGCTACCTCGGCCCGGCAATGAGTTCGTTGATCACCTCCTACGGTGGTCCGGATGTGCCGTGGTGGATCTTCTCGCTCGCCTCGTTGGCTCTGGTAGCCGTCCTGGGATTTCGTCATATCGAATTGTCGGGCAAGGTGCTCGGCATCCTGTTGATCGCAGAGGTCGGGATCGTTGTCGTACTCGACGCTTTCATCATCGCCGACGGTGGTCCGGAAGGTCCGTCGACGGCAATGTTCTCTCCGTCGGAAATTTTCTCCGGATCCCCCGGTGTCGCATTGGTATTCGCGCTTGCCGGCTACATCGGGTTCGAGTCGACGGCGATCTTCCGCGATGAGGCGAAGGATCCCGCGCGGACTATCCCGCGAGCGACATACGCCGCCTTGATCCTCATCGGCGGCTTCTATGCTCTCTCCAGTTGGGCGGTCGTGACGGCGTGGGGCGACAAGGGTGCAGTGGACATTGCGAGCACCGATCCCGACGGCATGTTGATCACCACTGCCACTGGCTTTGCCGGAACGGTGACAGCCCATCTGATTCAAATTCTGTTGGTGTCCAGTCTCTTTGCCGCAGTTCTGTCTCTCCACAATGTCTTGGCCAGATACATCTTTGTTCTGTCGAACACCGGCGTTCTGCCGGGTGCAGGTGGGCGGACGCACCGCGTGCATGGTTCGCCGCACATCGCGTCGGTGGTGCAATCCTGCTGTGCTCTAGTGCTTCTCGGAGCTTGCATCGTCATCGGTCTGGATCCGGTGACACAGATCTTCGCGTGGTTCGCCGGCGTCGCGACGGTGGGGATCGTGGCTCTCATGTTGCTCACGTGCCTCGCCGTTCTCGTATTCTTTCATCGTACGAAGGTCGATCAGCGCCTCTGGCACACCAAACTTGCCCCGAGCCTGGGGCTCGTCGGCCTCATCGGATTCGCGATCGCCATTGCCGGAAACCTCCCGCTTCTTCTGGGCGGCAACGTTCTGGCCGTGGTGATGACCGGAGTGCTGGTGCTCGCGTTTGTCGGTGGATTCCTCTATGCGCGTCGACGCAAGCAAGTGAGCTTCGAACTCCCGTCATGAGAGGGCCTTCGGTGAAATGATGGGTGCACCCGCACTCGAGAAAGCAGGACTCCCATGACATTCGCGGATCTGGACGGCGATGAACTGTGGAGTTATCTGCAGGAGCGTTCAGGATTGCCCGGCCCGCGCGCGAACCTCGCGCTCATGCTCGAGTTCGCGCGCGGCGCCGATGACGACGACATCCTGCAGGCGGTGGAGTCCGAAGACGAATACATCCGCTGTTGTGGGATCGTCGGGCTCGGATTCATTCTCGTTCGTTCGCGCGACGAGGCTGTTCTGGACAGCCTGACGGAGGCAACCACCAGTGCGTCGTGGCGTGCACGTGAAGCTGCCGCGATGGCCGTTCAAGCGATAGGCGACACGGATCCGGAATTGTTCCGGGCGATCATCGAGCAGTGGGCACGCTCGGCCCATCCTTTGACGCTGCGCGCAGCGGCTGCCGGGATCTGCGAGCCACGGTTGCTGAAGGACAGGACCAACGCTGCGCTGGCCGTCCAGGTGTGCCGAGACGCTACCGAGTGGATCGTCTCGCAACCAGCTGATGCCCGTCGTGACGCCGACACACGTACTCTCCGGCAGGCGCTCGGATACTGCTGGAGCGTCGCGGTCGCGGCTGATCCGGAGAATGCCCTGCCGGCATTCGTCTCCCTGGAGGCGTCGGATGACGCCGATGTCGTCGGGATCGTCCGGGAGAACCGGAAGAAGGCTCGCCTGCGCAAGGTGCTCGAAACCTGACCCGTGGACCAGAGACGTAGGTTATCCTCAGAATTAGAACCTGTTCTAACTACGAGGGGTAGACCATGGCACCGTCCGCAGAGGTAATCCGCAAGACCGTCGACGCCTACATCGAGACAGTTGCCACGGGCACTGCCGCCCAGGTTGTGGCCCTGTATGCCGAGGGTGCAACCGTTGAAGACCCGGTTGGTACCGACGTGCGCACCACCCGCGAGTCCATTCTCGAGTTCTACTCCGTGATCGAGAATTTCGACCAGGAAGCTCACCTTCAGACCCTCCGCATCGCCGGAAACGAAGCGGCATTCCACTTCTCGCTGATCACCAAGCTCGGCGAGCAGACCCTGACCATCGCACCCATCGACGTCATGACCTTCGACGACGAGGGAAAGATCCTGTCGATGCGTGCATTCTGGAACCAGGAAGACATGATCACCGCCTGACATGACGGTCAAGACGATCGATGTCGACGGATTCCGTTGGCAGATTGACGATTCCGGTTCTGGGACAGCTGTGGTTATGTGTCACGGCTTTCCCGGCCTCGGGTACAGCTATCGGCATCAGTCGGCAGCGTTGACGGAAGCGGGTTTTCGGGCGATCGCACTCGACATGCCCGGTTACGGCGGCACTACCCGCCCCGAAGCGGTCGAGGACTACACCAACGATGCCGTCGCGAACCGGCTGATCGATCTACTCGACGCTCTCGGAATCGACAAAGCGGTGTTCGTCGGCCACGATTTCGGCGCGCCCGTCGCGTGGACCACCGCTCTGCGCCATCCCGATCGTGTTGCGGGGCTTGTCTCGTTGGCGGTCCCCTATGCGCCCGACAGGTTCCCCGCAAAACCCTCGACCATCTACGCCGCGATGGCGCGCAAGCATTTTCTGCACATTCACTATTTCCAGGAACCGGGTGTCGCGGAGCGCGAACTCGACGCCCGTCCACGTGAGTTTCTTCAGCGGCTTTTCCATGCCCTCTCCGGGGCTTACCGGTACCTCGACGTCTGGAAGAACCCGGCCGAAGGAAACGGCTACCTCGACGTACTGCCTGAGGCGCCTGCATTGCCGTGGTCGTGGCTCACCGAGGACGATCTGGATGTTTATGTAAAGGCCTTTACTGCAACGGGTTTCACCGGCGGCTTGAACTGGTACCGAGCGTACGACGCCAATTGGGAACGCAGTGCGGATTTGGACGGCGCGCACATCGACGTCCCGACGCTCTTCGTCGCGGGAGCCGAAGATCCGGTCATAGCGATGAGCGGCCCCAAGGCATTGGACCGCATGAAGGACACCGTCCCCGACCTGCGGGGTGTGCACCTTCTCGGCGGCGCGGGGCACTTCGTACAGCAGGAACGTGCTTCCGAGGTCAATGAACTTTTGATCTCTTTCCTTCGGTCGCTCTAGGCGAAATCGGGCCGAAGGTCTAGCGTTGCGCAGATGCGCACCAGGATCTTCGATCGCGGTATTCGGGTAGGTATCACCGGTGCTCTTGTTGCCGGTTCGCTTCTGGCTCTGGGTGTGTCCGGTGCCGGTGCCGCGGCCGCGCCGCCCTGCCCTGGATCGTCCCCCGCAATCCTCAGCGCCCAGATTCCGGGCGCAGCCCTCGAGGGTGTCACCGTGGACGGGCAGGGTCGCCTGTACACGACAGACCTGGTGAGTGGTCGAATCTTCCGCGTCGACGCGCCTGGTCAGGCCGCAGTTCCGATCGCGACGGTTCCCGGCGGTGCGGGCGCACTCGCGTGGAGCCCGGACGGTTCACTGCTGGTGGGAACCGGAGCAAACGCCGGCGTGCTGATCGGCGATCTGACGCGTGCTGCGTCGGTCGCGCGGGTGGACGTGAACTCGGGTGCCGTGACGCCGATCGCCGGTGGTCTGAGCGCTGCAAACGGCCTCGCCGTCGCGCACGACGGAACGATCTATGCCACCAACGATTTCGGTTCGTTGATCGGTAAGGTCAGTCCAGGCGGTGCCGTCGACCCGGCGTGGGCGACCTTCCCGAGTGCAAACGGCGCAGCCCTGAGCGCCGATAATCGCTGGCTCTACGTCTCGCGCACGTTCGCAAACCCGGGTGTCAGCCGCATCTCCGTCGACAATCCAGGGTATTCGGAATCGTTGGTCGATCTCGGCGGTCTCGAAACCTTCTCTGCTCCAGATGGTTTGACCCTGGACTCGCGAGATCGCGCAATCGTTCCCACGGACATCAGTGGTGAGGTGTGGCGGATCGACGGACCCGGCCAGTACTGCTCGCTCACCAGCGGACTGCAGGCGTCGAGTGTGCTGACCTACGGGCGTGGCACTTCCGGATTCGCGGCCGGGCATCTCTACCGCGCTGGGTTCGACGGAAAGATCTTCGAGATTCCGACTGGCTTCGACGCGGGCGCCCAGGCCGCGACACCGTAACGCGACACCTTCACTCGTCTTACCCACTACTGATGCCGGGACTGCCGGAATCGTCCATACTGGTCTGCATGGCGGAAACGAGTGAGATCGACGAGGCCGAAGTGGCCCTTCCCGCGATACCGCAGCCGTTGCTGACCCCGCTCACCGAAGCTGCGATCTTCCTGGTTTTCACCATCGACGAGGGTGGTGAGCAGGCAGTTCACGACGTTCTGGCGGATATTTCCGGGCTGCAACGCTCGATCGGATTCCGGGTTCCCGCCGGTGGCTTGGCCGCCGTCGTCGGCATCGGTTCGGATGCGTGGGACCGTCTGTTCGAGGGTCCACGGCCGGCAGAATTGCATCCTTTTGTCGAGTTGACCGGTGACAAACACCACGCTCCCCGCACACCGGGCGATCTGTTGTTCCACATCCGGGCCCGTCAGATGGACCTGTGCTTCGAGTTCGCCACGGTTGTGACCAACAGGTTGGCCGGCGCCGCGTCGGTGATCGACGAGGTCCACGGGTTCAAGTACTTCGAACAACGCGACCTCATGGGTTTTGTCGACGGCACCGAGAACCCGTCCGGGCAGGCCGCATACGTCGCGGTCACCGTCGGTGACGAGGATCCGGACTTCGCAGGCAGCAGTTACGTCATCGTCCAGAAGTACCTCCACGACATGTCGGAGTGGAACTCACTGCCCGTCGAGGAGCAGGAGAACGTCATCGGACGCTCCAAGCTCGAAGATCTCGAGATGGACGACGACACGAAACCGGCCAACTCGCACACCGCACTCACCGTCATCGAAGACGAATCCGGTGAGCAGATCCAGATTCTGCGCGACAACATGCCGTTCGGCCACGTCGGCTCCGCTGAGATGGGTACCTATTTCATCGGTTACTCGGCGTCGCCGACGGTCACCGAGCAGATGCTGACCAACATGTTCATCGGGAATCCCGTCGGCAATTACGACCGCATTCTCGATTTCTCCACCGCCGTCACCGGAATCAATTTCTTCGTTCCGACGGCGGACTTTCTCGACGATCCCCCGGACGCGCCGACCAGGCTCGTTCCCGAAGCGACGTTCACAGCGCCCATCTCTGACGGTTCTCTCGGAATCGGCAGCCTCAAAAGGAGTGCCCAGCAATGACAAACCTGCACCGCGACCTAGCACCCATTTCGGCAGCAGCCTGGGCCGAGATCGAAGAAGAGGCGAGCCGTACCTTCAAGCGCCACGTCGCCGGTCGTCGTGTCGTGGACGTGGAGGGCCCGTCAGGTGACGATCTTGCGGCCATCCCGCTCGGACATCAGGTGCCGATCAATCCCTTGGCCGACGGCGTCATCGCACACGCTCGTCAGTCGCAGCCGGTCATCGAACTGCGGGTCCCGTTCACCGTCAGCCGTCAGGCCATCGACGACGTCGAACGCGGCGCCAAGGACTCCGACTGGCAGCCGGTCAAGGATGCCGCCAAGCAGATCGCGTTCGCCGAGGACCGCGCCATCTTCGAGGGATACCCCGCAGCCAGCATTACCGGCGTGCGGGCGAGCGGTTCCAACCCGGAATTGAAGCTCCCCATCGACGCCAAGGACTACCCGGAAGCCATCAGCCAGGCGATCACGTCACTGCGCCTGGCCGGTGTCAACGGACCGTACTCATTGCTCCTGAACGCCGACGCGTTCACCGCGATCAACGAGACCTCCGATCACGGCTACCCCATCCGCGAGCACCTGCGACGCGTTCTCGACGGCGAGATCATCTGGGCCCCGGCCATCGACGGCGCTTTCCTGCTGTCGACGCGTGGTGGTGACTACGAACTGCATCTGGGCCAGGACCTGTCCATCGGTTACCTCTCGCACGATGCGAACTCCGTCGAGCTGTACTTCCAGGAATCGATGACGTTCCTCATGTACACCAGCGAAGCCGTTGTCTCACTTGCGTAAGAGCCTTCGAAACCTCTGATGCCAGGGCGAGCGAGGCAGTTCGCCGATGTCCTGGAGGTGGGCGACAAAAGCCTGGGCGTCCGCGTGCGAAGACGTCTTCGGCCGTCCGTCCGCCCACGCTGTGAACAACCGAAGATAGCGATCGCCGAGAGTGTGGCGCACGACCGGAAGGTGGTGCGCCACTTCTCCGGCGCGCTTTCGGAGCAGTGCCGTCGAGACAACGGCAGCATCGTCTTTGTCGAAGCCTTCGGGTAGTTCGCCGCCTGCCACCAGTGCGCGAATCAGTGCCTCTTGACGCTCACCGAGCGCGCTCATGTGCGTGACCAATCGGTGCCCGCGGTGATGCGATCAAGCCCCGCTGCGTCGGCGATGGCATCGAGCTCGTCGAGCAATTCCAGTGCCGGCGGATAGTTTCCGTCACGCTCGAGCATTATTGCGGGATGGTGACCGGCGGCGGTGAACTGCGCAAGGAGTTCCAGCACGGCTTCGGGCACAGGATCGGTATGCGTGTCGTGGTATTTGCCGTCGCTGATGCTGCCACCGGCGATGTGGCAGTATGCGATTCGCTCGAGTGGTAGCCGGATCAGCTCGGCCCAGGGATCACGCCCTCGGTTGAGGGCATTGGCATAGACGTTCGCGATGTCGAGAACCAGCAGAGCCCCGGTGCGTTCGACGATCTCCGAGAGAAACTCCCCTTCGGTCAACTCGTCGTCGGGCCAGTCGAAAAGGGCGGCAACGTTTTCGACGGCAAACGGCACCGGTAGACCGTCCTGAGTGCGGGTGATGTTGCGTACCAAGACATCGATCGCTTCGTAGGTGCGTGGCAGTGGGAGCAGGTGCCCGGCCTCTATGCCGCCCGCCCGCACGAATGCAATGTGCTCACTCGCCAAGGGGGCGTCCAGTAGCTGGGCTGCATGCGCAAGGTGATCGATCCGTGCCTGATCTACCGCCTCGGCCCCGCCAAGGGAGAGCGAGATTCCGTGCGGGACCACCGGAACTCCCAGCGAACCGAGGTGCGGCGGTATCTCGTTTCCGATGGATTCGGCAATGACTTCGCAGAATGCCAGGCTGTCTAGCTGCGCGATGATTCCGGATACCTCGGGACGCCAACCGATTCCCAGGCCGTACAGGGTCATTCGAGTCACCTCCCGTGTGCAACTGCTAACGGCGACTATAGACGGATCAGCCGGGCAACCAGTTGGGTCCCGGACCGTTGCCTTCTTCGAAGATCAGCCACGTTCTGGTCGAGAGAACCCCGTCGAGTCCCTGGAGTTCTTCGAGAACGGTGTGGCGTAGTTCCTGGTTGTCCGGGGCTCGAACCAGCACCAGAACGTCGAAGTCGCCGCCGAGGAGGGAGAAGTGCTCGACAAACGGCAGGGCCTTCAACGACGCAGCCAGACCTCGCCACGAGTGCTGCCTGATCGAGAGCGCCACGTACGCCGAGGAGCCGAGTCCGGCCTTCTCATGGGCGATCCGCGTCGTGAATCCGGTGATGATTCCGGCGTCCTCGAGCCTTTCGATGCGGACGTAGGCGTGAGCGCGAGATATGTGCGCCTTCTCGGCCAGTGCACGCATGGAGATGCGACTGTCTGCGACCAGTTCGGCGATGATGCGGCGGTCGATCGCATCGAGAGCGTGCGGTTCGGTGGCCATCTGTCCATTCCTGCTTCGGTAGTCGAGTCGGTTGATGGACATATTGCTGCCCGAATCCTCATGATAGGCCGTTTGTCTTGAATCTTCGACGCCTTCTGCCATTACGTCGCCAAAGTGCGAATACTGATGGACACAACGTCTTCTGGAGGTAGAAGTGACCCTTGTCGAGCCCTTGGGGGAACTGCGGTATCAAAAGTTCCTGCCGGCCGATTCCGCAGTGCAGTACCTCGACCCTGCGGGAGAACTGACGCGCAGCGAAGCGCGCTACGCAAAACCGAGCGACGATCGCCTGATCGAGATGTATCGAAAGATGTTCCTGGGCAGACGCTTCGACCAGCAGGCGACGGCGCTGACCAAACAGGGGCGCCTGGCCGTGTATCCGTCCTCGCGAGGGCAGGAGGCATGCCAGATCGCGGCAGCGATGAGTCTGGAGCCGAGTGACTGGCTCTTCCCCACCTATCGGGATTCGATGGCGTTGGCTGCTCGGGGTGTCGATCCGGTGCAGATTCTGAGCATGCTTGCCGGCGACTGGCACTGCGGGTACGACCCGGTAGCGCTGCGCAGTGCGCCGCAGTGCACCCCGCTGGCAACGCAATTGCTGCATGCAGCGGGGGTGGCCTACGGGGAGTCCCGACGGGGCCTGAACACCGTCGCGCTGGCGCTCTGCGGTGACGGGGCCACCAGTGAGGGTGATTTCCACGAAGCGCTGAACTTCGCCGCCGTCTTCAAGGCACCGGTCGTCTTTCTGGTGCAGAACAACGGATTTGCGATCAGCGTGCCGTTGTCACGTCAAAGCGCAGCACCGACGTTGGCGCACAAGGGCGTCGGCTACGGGATCGGCAGCGAGCAGGTCGACGGCAACGATCCTGTTGCGATGATGGCCGTCATGGACGAGGCGGCGCGCTTCGTCCGCAGCGGAAACGGACCGGTGATCGTCGAGGCACACACCTATCGCATCGACGCACACACCAACGCCGACGACGCCACCCGCTACCGCGACAGCGCCGAGGTGGAAAGCTGGCTCGGGCGAGATCCGTTGCCGCGTCTCGAAAAGTATCTGCGCGCACACGATCTGATCGACGACGCGTTCGTGGAATCACTGACCGCAGAGGCAGAAGCCGAGGCCGCCACACTGCGCGCCGGCATGAACGTCGACCGCCCGCACGATCCGCTCGATCTGTTCCGGTACGTCTTCGCCGAGCAGACACCGCAATTGCGTGAGCAACAAGCCCAACTCGAAACCGAACTTGCTGCCGAAGCCGCTGACACAGGGGGACACTGACCATGCCCATGCTCACGATGGCTCAGGCCCTCAACACCGCGCTACGTGACTCTCTGGCTGCGGACGACAACGTTGTCGTCTTCGGTGAGGACGTCGGCACCCTGGGCGGCGTTTTCCGCGTCACCGACGGCCTCACCCGCGACTTCGGCGACGACCGATGCTTCGACACTCCCCTCGCCGAGTCCGGCATCATCGGATTCGCAATCGGCATGGCCATGGCCGGTTTTCGTCCGGTCGTGGAAATGCAGTTCGACGCGTTTGCCTATCCGGCATTCGAGCAGATCGCCTCGCACGTCGCAAAGATCCGCAACCGCACCAAGGGTGCACTGTCGATTCCGATAGTCATCCGTGTTCCTTTTGCCGGCGGTATCGGCGGGGTGGAGCATCACTGTGATTCCAGCGAGGGCTACTACGCACACACGCCCGGCCTGAAGGTCGTGGCGCCATCCACGGTGGAAGATGCGTACTCACTGCTACGTTCGGCGATCGAGGACCCCGACCCGGTGATCTTCCTCGAACCCAAGAAGCTGTACTTCTCGCGAGCCGATGTCGAACTGACCGCACGGGAGCCGATCGGGCGCGCCGTCGTCCGGCGCCCCGGTCGTGACGCGACGCTCATTGCCTACGGTCCGTCCGTGGAGGTTGCACTGAAGTCCGCCGAGGCTGCTGCGGCCGAGGGCCGCGACATCGAGGTGATCGACATCCGGTCGATAGTGCCGTTCGACGACGAGACGGTCACCGCGTCGGTGCGAAAGACCGGACGCTGCATCGTCATCCAGGAAGCGCAGGGCTTTGCCGGTGTTAGTGCGGAAATTGCTGCTCGCGTGCAGGAGCGATGCTTCCACCATCTCCACGCTCCGGTGCTCAGGGTCAGCGGATTCGACATCCCCTACCCCGCGCCGAAGCTCGAGCGTCACCACCTGCCCAGCGTCGACCGTGTCCTGGACGCCGTCGACCGTCTGCAGTGGAACGACGCCCCGGACACCCGTTGGGCGGTGACGGCATGAGCAATCAGGTATTCATGCTCCCCGACCTGGGTGAAGGTCTGGCCGAGGCCGATATTGCGGAGTGGCACGTCAAGGTCGGCGACGTGGTCACCATCGATCAGATCGTCGTCGAGGTCGAGACCGCGAAAGCTGCTGTGGACGTGCCTATCCCGTTCGCCGGGACCGTCGTCGAATTACATGGCAAGGACGGCGACACCTTGAAGGTGGGCACGCCGTTGATCACTGTGAGTGGTGGCGGCAGTGTCGACGCGGTCGTTTCGGCCAACCACGAGCGTTACCGTGAAGAGGAACGCGCGGGTTCGGGCAACGTCCTGATCGGCTACGGCACCAGTGAGGATGCACCGAGACGCCGTCGCAAAGCTGCTCCGTCGGTACGCGTGATCTCACCAATCGTTCGTAAGCTGGCTGTCGACAACGATATCGACCTCTCCTTGCTCTCCCGATCCGGTGCCGGCGGGGTGATAACGCGCGCTGACGTCGAGGCCGGGTCGAACACCGGCCCGGAGACGGAAACGTCGCACGTGAGCGACCAACGCATCCCGATCAAGGGGCTTCGCAAGGTGGTGGCCGACAAGCTGTCCACCAGCCGCCGTGAGATCCCTGACGCGACAACCTGGGTCGACGTCGACGCCACCGAACTGTTGGCGGCGCGAGCCGAGATCAACAAGTCACTGCCCGATTCCGACAAGATAAGCCTGATGGCGCTGCTGGCTCGGCTGACCACCGCGGCGTTGGCGCAGTACCCCGAACTGAACTCGTCGGTCGATACTGCTCGAGGCGAGATCGTTCGACACGCCCGCACGCACCTGGGAATCGCCGCACAGACACCGAAGGGATTGATGGTGCCGGTCATTCGCAATGCCGACACCCTGAGCACTGTCGAACTCGCACAAGCACTTCGGGTAACCACCGACCTTGCCCGCGACGGCAAACTCGAACCCGCCCGCCTGACCGGCGGCACGTTCACGCTCAACAACTACGGGGTATTCGGGGTTGACGGATCGACTCCGATCATCAATCACCCCGAGGCGGCAATTCTGGGGATCGGGCGCATCATCGACAAGCCGTGGGTGGTGAACGGCGAGTTGACCGTCCGTAAGGTCACTCAGATCTCGTTGAGCTTCGACCACCGCGTCTGTGACGGAGGCGAAGCCGGCGGATTCCTGAGGCTGTTCGGTGACTACATCGAGAACCCGATCCGCGTCCTGGGAAGGCTCTGATGACCAAGGCTCTGATGACCAAGGCTCCGATGACAACTGCAGAACCCCACAGCGACGTCGTGATCCTCGGTGGAGGATCGGGCGGCTATGCCTGCGCCATCCGCGCCGCCCAACTCGGATTGTCGGTCACGCTGATCGAGGCGGACAAGGTCGGCGGAACGTGTCTGCACCGCGGATGCATCCCGACCAAGGCGCTGCTGCATTCCGCCGAGGTCGCCGACTCGGCACGCACCAGTGAGCAATTCGGAGTCCGGGCATCTTTTGACGGCATCGACATCGCGCAGGTGCACGACTACAAGAACGGAACAGTCGAGCGGCTGTACAGCGGTCTGCAAGGTTTGTTGGCGCAACACAAGATCACTATTGTCAACGGTTACGGAACGTACGTCGGTGGGCGAAGCATCGACGTCGACGGAACCCGCTATACCGGAACATCACTCGTTCTGGCCACCGGTTCGTATCCGCGGGAACTGCCCGGCATAGAACTCGGCCGCCGGATCCTCACCAGTGACCAGGCGCTCGAACTCGACCGGGTGCCCACCAGCGCGACAGTGCTCGGTGGCGGTGTCATCGGCGTCGAGTTCGCGAGCCTCTGGCGCTCGTTCGGCGCCGAAGTCACGATCGTCGAGGCACTCCCGCGACTGATCGCCGCGGAGGACCCGTGGTCGTCGAAGCAGCTGGAGCGGGCTTACCGGAAACGCGGAATCGTCTGTAAGACAGACACAAAGATCGTTTCCGCGAAAGAAGCAGCCGATTCGGTCCGCGTCGAACTAGGCGACGGAACGATATCCGATACCGAACTACTGTTGGTCGCCGTCGGCCGCGGACCCCGCACGGACGGTAACGGTTTCGAAGAAAACGGAATCAGCCTCGACAAGGGTTTTGTCGTTACCGACGAACGCCTCCGTACGTCCGTGGACGGTGTGTACGCGGTCGGCGACATCGTGCCCGGTCTTGCGTTGGCGCACCGAGGTTTCCAACAAGGAAACTTTGTGGCTGAACAGATCGCCGGGAAGGATCCGATACCGGTCGCCGAACACTTGATTCCTCGCGTGACGTACTCACATCCCGAAGTTGCATCAGTCGGACTCGGCGAAGAGGCGGCGCGCACGCAGTACGGCGACATCTCCACCGTCGTCTACGACCTGGCGGGTAATGGCAAGAGTCAGATCCTGCGAACCACCGGGGGAATCAAAGTGATTCGCAGCGGAACCAGAGGTCCCGTCGTCGGCGTCCACCTGGTAGGCGACCGGGTTGGTGAACTGATCGGTGAGGCGCAGTTGGCCGTCGCCTGGGAAGCACTTCCCGATGAGGTGGGGCGTTTCATCCACGCACACCCCAGCCAGAACGAGGCGTTGGGCGAGGCCATGCTCGCACTCGCGGGAACACCACTGCACGCGCACAGCTGAACCATGACCAGAAGAGGATCTGCAATGAGCATCGACGACGAACTGCGCTGGGACGGTGAACTGACCGTCACCCGACATGATCGGGAGACCGGCACGACCTTTGTGATCCGAATCGACTCCACCCGTTTGGGACCGGCGTCGGGTGGCACGCGGGCGGCGCATTACCCCTCGATCGGTCACGCGCTGGCGGACGCCGGGAAGTTGTCCGGCGCAATGACTTTGAAGATGGCGGTCTCCGACCTGCCGATGGGTGGCGGGAAGTCGGTGATAGCACTGCCCGCACCGCGCAATCGGATCGACTCGGCGACTTGGTCTCGTATCCTCGACATTCACGCGGAGAACATCGACAAGCTCGAGGGAAACTACTGGACCGGTCCTGACGTCAACACCAACTCTTCCGACATGGATCAGCTCAGTCGCACCACCAAGTACGTCTTCGGGCGTTCGGTCGACAACGGTGGCGCCGGTTCCAGCGCGCACGCCACGGCTCTGGGCGTGTTCGAAGCGATGAAGGCCACGGCGCGTCGTCGTGGACTCGGAACACTCGACGGCCGAAAGGTGCTGGTTCAGGGGCTCGGCGCCGTCGGCGGAGATGTTGTGCGTCTCGCGGCGCAGGCTGGGGCACGCCTGCTTGTTGCCGATACGGACCCGCAGCGCCTCGAGGCGGCTTCTCTTGCGGGGCACACGATCGTTCCTGCGGACGAGGTACTTCGAACGTCGTGTGACCTCTTTGCTCCCTGTGCGATGGGAGGCATCATCGATTCCGCTGCTGCTGCGTCGATTCCGACTCTGGCCGTGGCGGGCGCAGCAAACAACATCTTGACCGATGCCGCTGCGGGCGAGGTTCTGCGAAGCCGCGGGGTTCTCTGTGCCCCTGATTTCGTGGCGAACGCAGGCGGAGCCTTTCACCTCGTGGGGCGAGAAGTCCTGGGGTGGAACGAAGACGACGTCGTCGAACGGACCCGAGGGATCGGTCGCACTCTGGACGAGGTGTATTCGTTGAGCGAGGAACGTGGCATCACTACCGAGGCCGCAGCGCTTCTGCTCGCCCGGACGCGGCTATCCCCCGCATCCACCACCGCCGCCGCCACATCCGCCACCCCCGCTGCAGCTGCCTCCTCCCCCGTCTGAACCGCCACCGTCCGAACCCCCGCTACTTCCGCTGCCGTCGGCACCGATTCCGGCGGCGGAGGCCAAGGCGGGATTGATCATCAGCATCGCCGAACCGGCGAAGAGAGCGGCGGCCATCCCCGCCAAGCGTGGGCCGTAGGCGGAGAAGGCAGGCTTGTTGCGCGGGGACAGGTAGGCGTGTGCCGTGGTCAGTTCCGAACGTGCCGCATTGCCCGAGGTGGTGCGATCGAAGTTGAGCCCGAGCAGCGGGATGCTGAACCCGGTGGCGAGTACGGCGAGAATCAGAAACTCGACGGGCTTGTCGTTGTGCAGTCCGAAAGCAATGCGGACGATACCCACGGCCACCAGGATCTTCAGCGGTACTGTGGAGAGAAAGATTGAACGCCTGGTGCTGTCGGAGGTCAGGTATCCCCGGTCCGCCAAAGAGTTTCGTAGGCGAGCTGTTTCCACCGTCATGCGCTCGGCGAGTTGCCGCCGACGATGGGGTAGAGCCTGCTGGGCCAGGCGCTGGTACACGGTGAGGGTGTACCAGTCCAGGGTTTCGTCGCCAGGGCCCAACGGGCGCAGGACAGCGCCGTCGGTGGTGATCAGATCAGCGCTACGCAGGATTGCCAACGATGCTGCGATGGCGCGTGACTCGCCGGTGAGCATTCCGACTTCCGGAGGCGTCAGTTGCTCGGCGGAATACCCGTGCTCGGTTGAGTACCCGTGCCGGCGTGCCCGGATCATCAGACGCCACACCAGAGTGAGAACCATGAGCGTGGCCGATACGGCTATGTAGCCGTAGAGGAAATCCTCGCTGGGGATCCCCCACGTGTCGGCTGCATGCGTGCTCATCCCCCACACCCCCCGCCGCCGCAACTGCTACCGCTGCCGCCACCGCCGTCCGAGCCGGACGATCCGGATGAGGAGCCACAACTGTAGTAGCTCGAACCCCCGCCACCCGGGCTGTACGCGGCGCCCGCAGCCACTGCTCCCGCCAGCGCGGGATCGATCAGAACCAGAGCTCCCGAACCGAAGAGCGCCGCCGAGAGCCCGGCGAGCGAGGGACCGTAGCTCGTGTACGCGGGCCGCAGTTTCGGTGAGAGGTACGAGTTTTCGTGCTTGAGGCGTCGAAGCTCGCTGTCGCCCAAAGCTGTCCGACGACGCTTGATGCGGAGAAGTGGAATCATCAGCGCGAGAACGATGATGGTGAGGAGCAGAAACCCGACCGGCTTACCGCCGGCGATGCCGGCGACGAGACGGACTACGCCGAGACCAATTACCGCCAGGATCGGAACGGTCCGAAAGGCAGCAGTCAGCCCGTCCTGCGGGCGTTGCAAGTATCCCTCGTCGATCAGCGTCGTACGTAGTTGTGCGAGTGCGACGTTCAGCCGTCCCATCAGACGCACCTGCCGCAGCGGGACCTTTCCGTTTCCGAGCCGCTTGTGCACCGTACGGGTGAACCAGTCGAGACGACTCTTGTCCTCCGCAGTGAGTGCCAGCTTGGTCTTTCCTTCGGTGCTGATCAGTTCGGCGCTGCGCAGAATAGCCATCGACGCCAGAACCGCCTGGTAGTCACTGGTCAAGGCGCCGATCTCGGGAGGAGTGAGCGGCCGACGGACCGAGTCGACGACCACGGGCGACCGGCGCGCAGTCATTCGGCTGTACAGCGAGAGTCCGATCGCGACGGCAGCCGCCACCAGGTACCACTGAAGGAAAGTCTGGCTGGGGATCCCCCACGTGTCGGCTGAGTAGTAGTTGTTCACCGCACTCACCCCCCACAGCTCACGGTGCTCGAGAAGGTCGAGCAACTGGACGGTGAAGATCCGCCGCCGCATCCGGGTGCCCAACCGCCGTCGCGACCCGGACCGAAGAGTGCCGCGGCAATACCCGCAGACGTCGCCCCGTAGGTGGCAAACGACGGTTGGAAATTCGGTGTGAGGTAGGAGTACTCGTCCTTCAAGCGACTCAATTCGACCTGGCCGAAACGAGTGCGTCGGCTCAGGCGGAGAAGGGTTACGACAATCAGGGCGAGGCAGACGACAACGAGCGGAAGGTATCCCTCCGGGTTCTCGTTCACGACAGTGAATCCGGTCCTGATCGTGCCGACCACGGCGACGATAACGACCGGTACCACAGACAATCGCGTCAAAGTGTGTTCACGATTGCCGTTCAGGTAGCCGGCCTGCACCAGGTCGCTACGAAGCTCCAACAGGGGCAGCGGAAGTGTCGGCACGAGCCGGGAGGGCACGGCAGTTCCACCGGCGTCGTCGATCCGCTGGCGGACGATGCGGGTGAAGCGGTCATGCTGACCCTGGCCGGCAGAATATGCAACACTCTCGAGTTCTGCCACGGCAGCGCGTACCGCACGCTCGTCGCTGGTCAGTACACCCATCTCCGGTGGTGTGAGTGTGCGCAATGCAGGTGTGGGCTTGCGCATGGCGACGCCTCTGATCACAAGTGCGATCACCACCGCTCCGGTGGCAGCGGCGACGTACCACCCGAGGAAAGCCTCGGTGGAAATTCCCCACGTATTCGTATGATCATGCATCGCACACCACCTCTCGATGAACTCCTGAGAACCAGTCCAGTCTCTTTGTCCGACAACTGATGTCAGTATCGGGCCAGTACCGGGAAAAGCGATATCCGGGTGGCCATCGTCATCATTCCGTTACCGGCGAACTGGGGATTTACCGGCCGGTAGGTCGAAGCACGATCTCCGTGGGGTGTGCGTCGGACGGTGTTTCGACGGCAGTGAGTACGGCACGCGCCACAGTGGAGGCCTTCAGGTAGCGCTCCGGGTCGTACTCGTCGCCCTCGCCGGCGACGATGTTGCGCTGCATATCGGTGTCGATCCGTCCGGGGTGAATGGAGGTGACCCGCAAGGACGGCTCTTCCAGGCGCAGTGCGTCTCCGAAAGCGCGCAGGGCGAACTTGCTGGCCGCGTACGAGCCCCAGCCGGCGTTGGCGCGCAGTCCGGCACCCGAATTGATCAGTACGACGTGGCCACCGGCTGCCCTGAGGGCAGGAAGGAGGACACGAGTGAGTTCGGCGACGGCGATGACGTTTGCCTCGAGGGTGCGTCGCCACTGATCGACCGAGGATTCCTCGATGGTTCCGATGTCGGCCACGCCGGCGTTGTGTACCAGCACGTCGAGCGTCGTGATGGACGAGGCAGCGACCGCGACGGCGTCGTAGTCCGTGAGGTCGAGGGGTAGGGGCGTCGATCCGGGTAGTTCCGCGCAGATCGGTTCGAGGGCCTGCGCGGATCGTGCACCGAGCAGCAGGTCGTGTGTCGGCGCCAGTTCGCGTGCGATGGCAGCTCCGAGGCCGCGACTGGAACCGGTGATCAAGGCAGTAGGACGCATGGGCCGAGCCTATCGAGTGTGAATTGTTTGGTTATACGAACTTGTGTATTTGTTTACCCACATATTAGAGTTCGACCATGACGACTCGCGACGCGAAGAACTTCCGCCGCCTGGGAATTGCCGCCCTCGCCGCCCTGCTTCTCTCCAGCTGTTCTGCGGTGAATTCCGGCTCCGATGACGACCGCCCGGTGGTGCTCACCACGTTCACCGTGCTGTCGAACATCGCCCAGAACGTTGCCGGCGATCACCTTCGCGTCGAGTCGATCACCAAGGCGGGGGCGGAAATTCACGGCTACGAGCCGACGCCCGGGGACATTCGGCGGGCGAGCGAAGCCGATCTGATCCTCGACAACGGCATGAACCTCGAGGCGTGGTTCGCGAAATTCGTCAACGGTCTGGACGTGCCACACGTCGTGGTCAGCGACGGTGTCGAAGGCATTCCGATCGCCGGTGACGCGTATGCGGGCAAGCCCAATCCGCATGCATGGATGTCTCCGTTGAATACGCAGATTTACGTCGACAACATGGTGACTGCTTTCAGCGACCTCGACCCGGACAACGCCTCGGCATTTGCGGAGAACGGCGCGAAGTACAAGGCGGAACTGCAAGCAGTTCAGGACGGCCTGGTCAGTGGCCTGGCGGCATTGCCCTCAGGTCAGCGTGCACTCGTCAGTTGCGAGGGTGCGTTCTCCTATCTGGCCAGGGACGCGGGACTCAGCGAGGCCTACATCTGGCCGGTCAATGCCGAGCAGCAGGCGACGCCGCAGCAGATCATCGCCGCGATCGACTTCGTCCGGGCCAATTCCGTTCCCGCCGTCTTCTGCGAGTCGACGGTCTCGGATGCCCCCATGCAGCAGGTTGTCGGGGCGACCGGTGCGAAATTCGGTGGGACGCTGTACGTCGACTCGCTGTCCGAAGCCGACGGTCCCGTGCCCACCTACCTGGACATGATTCGCCACGACACCGACGTCATCCTCGGCGGTCTGACCGGTGGTAAATCATGAACGAAGCCATTCGCGTCGAAAACGTCAGTGTTCACTACGGCGAGGTCCACGCACTGGACCATGTCGATCTGACGTTGAATTCCGGAAGCGTCTGCGGACTGATCGGTATGAACGGTTCAGGAAAGTCGACCCTGTTCAAGGTGATCATGGGAATGATCAAGCCGGACAACGGCTCTGTGAGAATCGCCGGTCTCGACGCAGCCGCTGCGCGCAAGAGCGGGCGCGTCGGATACGTGCCGCAGAGTGAAGACGTCGACTGGACCTTCCCGATCAGTGTCCGTGACGTCGTGATGATGGGCAGGTACGGCCACCTCGGGTTCTTGCGACGTCCGCGGCGTGCAGATCGCGAGGCGGTGGCAGAGGCCCTCGAGCGAGTAGAACTCACCGAATTTGCGGATCGTCAGATCGGTCAGCTCTCGGGTGGTCAGAAGAAGCGCGCCTTCGTCGCACGCGGTATCGCACAGGACGCGTCGATACTGTTGCTGGACGAGCCTTTTGCCGGCGTCGACAAGCGTTCCGAGGCAACGATTTCGACGCTGCTACGAGAGTTGGCTTCCGACGGACGATCGATCTTGGTCTCGACTCACGACCTCCACGCCGTGCCGAAACTGTGCGACGAGGCGGTACTGCTCATGCGCAAGGTTCTGGTGCACGCCGACCCGGACACCGTGCTTCAACCGGAAAACCTCGCCCTGGCTTTCGGTCTCGACGTGATGGACAGGACCTGATCGATGAACCTCGTTGAACTGCTACTTGATCCTCTCGAGTACGGATTCATGGTGCGCGCGTTGGCCGTTGCGGTTGTGGCGGCGGTTGTCTGCGCGGTGCTCAGTTGTTGGTTGGTGCTCATCGGGTGGTCACTGATGGGCGATGCCGTCTCGCACGCTGTCCTGCCCGGTGTTGTCCTCGCCTACGTCGTCGGCGCTCCATTTGCCATCGGGGCCTTGATCTTCGGGCTGATCGCCGTCGCACTGATCGGACTGATCCGTAACACCAGCCGCGTCAAGGAAGACGCCGCGATCGGTATCGTCTTCACGACTCTCTTTGCGTTCGGTTTGGTTCTCATCTCGGTGACCCCCAGCCAGACCGATCTCAACCACATCATTTTCGGCAACCTGCTGGGGGTGAGCTCGTCCGATCTTCTGCAGGTCGCGATACTCGGCGCGTTGGCGTTGAGCATTCTGTTGATCAAGCGTCGCGATCTGACGTTGTTTGCCTTCGACCCGATCCATGCCAACGCGATAGGTCTTTCGCCTAAGCGTCTCGGAGCGCTGCTACTCGGCGTCCTCGCACTCACGTCCGTTGTGGCGCTGCAAGCTGTCGGAGTCGTGCTGGTGGTGGCGATGCTGATCATCCCCGGCGCGACGGCCTACCTTCTCACTGACAAGTTCTCGCGGATGCTGGTGATAGCTCCGGTGGTTTCCGCAATCTGCGCGATTACGGGTATCTACGTCAGCTACTACCTCGACACAGCTTCCGGGGGCATGGTTGTGATGACGCAGGGCATCGTATTCGCCCTGGTGTACCTGTTCAGCCCGTCGCAGGGGGTCATCGCGAAATGGACTTCGCAGCGGCGTAGGACCCGAGCGGAATACAGCGCCGTGGCTTGACGGGCGGTCTTGATCGTTCGTCCAGTTAACAATCCGCTACCAAATCGGGTAGGTTCGTACGGGCATTCGTCACCACAAACATTCCGGCCGCAACGATGCCGGCTGCAAGACAATCGGTGGTGACGCCTTGAACACCGATGGGCCCTTCGATGACGCAGTTCCGAGCACGACGCACGTGGCTGGTTCTCGGCGTCGTTGTTGCGGTCATCGTCCTCGCCGGATCCGGGCTGCTCAGCCCACGAACCTCGGTTCTGGTGGACGATGTCGCCCAGCTCGTCGGCGGCGCCACTGCGACTGCGGTCTGTTGGTGGACGTCGCGGCGCCATCACGGAGTCGAGCGTCGTTGGCGAACTCTGATGGCTCTCGGTATGGCCGGCTGGACCCTCGGAATGTTCTTCTGGGCGTTCTACCGCTCAGTTCTCCACGTTCCACTTCCGTCGCCGTCGATCGCGGACATCGGTTTCTTCATGTTCCCGGTGTTTGCCGTACCGGCGCTTCTGTCGCTGGTACGTGAGTCTCCCCGGCGTGAGGCGATCGGCCCGATCCATCTCTGGCTCGTGCTGACGCTTGACGGTCTTGTCGTTGTCGGTGGATTGTTCATCCTCACGTGGACGACCGCCCTGGGCGCCGTCGTTCATACCGGTCCGACGGGGTCTCTCGGGTTTCTTGTCGCGGTGATGTATCCGATCACCGACTTCGTTCTGATCGCGATGGTCTTGCTGATGGTCATCGGACCGAAGGCCGTTGCCGAGATCCGCGAACCGCTGACGTTCCTCGGGTGCGGGTTGGTGATGCTCTCCCTTTCGGACAGTCTGTACGCGTACTTGGTGGCGATCGGCGCCGAGAGTATGCCGACCATCGCCGATGCCGGGTTCATCGCGGGGCCGCCTTTGATCGCCCTGGCGGCGCTGACGAAGCGAACCGAGCCTCGAAACCGCGACGCGCCACAGCAGTGGCGAAGTGATCGGACTCAGTTGCTGCTGCCGTATCTGTTGATCGCGGTGATCGCGACGATCGTGACTGTTCAGGCACTGATCGTCGGCAACCTCGATGCCGTGGTCGTGATACTCGGCGTCGGCGTGCTGGTTCTCGCGCTGGTGCGCCAAATACTCACGCTCCTCGAGAACGACGCGCTCCTCCAACAGATCTCCGCTGCGCAGGACGAGCTCCGGTACCGAGCGCATCACGACCCACTCACCGAGCTCGCCAACCGGGCCGCATTCGACGAACACTTCGCGAGCGCCATCGAGAACTACCGCCTCACGAACTCCGATTGGGTGCTGATGCTTGTCGATCTGGACGACTTCAAACAGGTCAACGATCGTTACGGGCACCCGGCCGGTGACCGGTTACTGGTTGCCCTCACGGCGCGTCTGCGCGAAGCGGTTCCCGAGAGTGCATTTGTCGCTCGATTCGGCGGCGACGAATTCACGGTGCTTCTGCAGGGCCCGATCGACGACGCCGTCGTCGTAGCCCGCCGGATCGTCGACGCGCTCAGTTCTGATCAGACTGCAGACACATCGGTGTCGGTGGGTGCGAGCGTTGGTGTCGCGCAGTTCGAGTTAGCCGACGAGCCGCTGAGTGCACACGCTCTTCTCCGCCGAGCCGATGCGGCGATGTACGAGGCGAAGAGAAGCGGGAAGGGCGCCGTTGTCGTCTACTGCGATCGCCGCGGAGACTAGCGCCGTAAGAGTGCGAAGATCGTTGCCGGTGAACCCGATCCGGCCTTGTTGATCGCGCCACCGACAAGGATGCTCGCCCCGGTGGTTGGCAGGGCGGCAAGATTGTTCAAGTTCTCCAGGCTGATTCGATGCTTGTCGTACAGGAGTGTCGAGACGGGGTAGGTCTCGTCGTTTCCGAGGTCGGGACCGAAGGTGTCGGTTCCCAATGCTCCGCGGGTGCCCAAGCGTCCGGTGTCTATCAGCCACTGCGCCGCGTCCACCGAGAATCCGGGTTGGTGGGTGACACCCTCGGCATCGGCATTGGCATATTCTTCGCTACCCCAGCGCGATTCCCAACCGGTCCAGAGAACCACGGCCGCTCCATCGGGGATCTTGCCGTTGCGCGTCTCCCACTCCTGAATGTCCGCGACCGTGAGCGCATAGTCCGAATCGGCGGCAGCCTTGTCCCGGATGTCGATCTTCACTGCGGGAAGGAAGAGGTCGGCCGGATCGAGTTGGTCGGCTGTGAGTCCACCTTCCTGAAAGTGCGCGGGTGCGCCCCAATGTGTGCCCGTGTGTTCACCCTCCTTGACGTACTGGAGGTAGTAGCCGTCGTCTGCGATGGTTGCCGCTGTGTCGAGAGTGAACGCGGGATCGCCGGGAAAAATCGGCGTCGTCGCGGGGTCGTTCACGTGGGAGAGCGAAACGACTTGCAACAGCTCATCCAACGGGGTTGTTGCGTCTTGGCTGCTTCCGGAACTGCTACCCATGTCGATCACCTGAGGTCCCGCTACCAGCGCCAGGCCTGTGGCTGCGCGCTGAAGTAACTGTCGTCGTTTCATCGATCCCCCGCCAATTTGCCCGAATTGAGAGTGTTGCAATCACTTTCGCTCCTTGAACACTAGGACAGAACCTTAGGCTGCTGCCGACCATGACGACCACTCCACATCGCGGACGGCTATCACCTGTCCGTGCGGTCGGTGATCTACGTACTGCGGATACTTTGCGGCCAAAGCGTCGATTGCGCTCTCGGACTCCTTGGTACCGGGGCCGAGGACCTCCGCGCGTCC
This sequence comes from Rhodococcus sp. IEGM 1406, assembly GCF_030056745.1. Classification (NCBI taxonomy): domain Bacteria; kingdom Bacillati; phylum Actinomycetota; class Actinomycetes; order Mycobacteriales; family Nocardiaceae; genus Rhodococcus; species Rhodococcus sp. IEGM 1406. The sequence continues at coordinate 291,450 of NZ_JASHKO010000007.1, forward strand.
GTCGACGCGGACCCACCAGAGTGCGGACCAGTTGTCGTCGTAATGATCGACGAGCAGGCTCGCACGCCCCGTCTCGGTGATGTTCCGGAGCCTGCGAAGTGCGGTGGTGGTCTTCGGTTTGTGGTCGACGCAGGAATAGACGGTGTCGCCGACCAAAACGAATACCAGCGGCACGATGTGCGGAACGCCGGCCGCATCTGCCGTTGCCAGGTGAGCCACCCGCGCGGCTTCGAATCGTGCTCTCGGGTCGTCCATATTCACAGCGTAAGGGGATCAAGGCTTGCCGCGAGCCGCTGCTGACGGAACAGTGGTCTCATGGAACCGGATGAAGCGCTTCGGGAGATCGCCTACTGGCTCGAACGATCACGCGCTGAAACGCACCGCGTCAAGGCCTATCGCCGAGCTGCGGAGGTCTTTGCTGGATTGTCCGACGAGCAGAAGGAGTCTCGCCGGAAGGCCGACAGTTGGAAGGCTCTCACCGGCATCGGGCCCAAGACGGCAATGATCATCGCCCAGTCGTACGACGGCGTCCCCGAGTATCTCGAGGAACTGCGGGGGCAGGCCGAGCCCATCGGCGACGGCCCATTGCGCCAAGCGCTGCGCGGCGATCTCCACACACACTCCGACTGGTCCGACGGCGGAAGCCCCATCGAAGAGATGATGCGACGCGCAGCAGCACTCGGCCACGACTACTGCGCCCTCACCGATCATTCGCCTCGCCTCACTGTTGCCAACGGGCTGTCCGCGGAGCGTCTACGTTCGCAACTCGACGTGATAGCCGGGTTGAATGCCGAACTGGCTCCCTTCCGCATCCTCACGGGAATCGAGGTGGACATCCTCGAGGACGGTTCACTCGACCAAGATCCCGATCTACTCGACGAACTCGACATCGTGGTAGCGAGCGTGCACTCGAAGCTGCGGTCCGAACGCGAGGCGATGACCCGCAGAATGCTTGCTGCAGTGCGAAATCCGCGTGTCGATATTCTCGGGCATTGCACCGGGCGTCTTGTCGAGGGTGCTCGCGGAACCCGGCCCGAGTCGCAGTTCGACGCGGAGAAAGTGTTCGAGGCCTGCCGAGAATCAGGGACCGCCGTCGAGATCAACTCCCGACCGGAGCGTCGTGACCCGCCTTCGCGTTTGATCGAGTTGGCCCGCGATCTCGATTGTCTTTTCTCCATCGATACCGACGCCCATGCCCCCGGTCAGCTGGCTTGGCAGGGCTACGGCTGTGACCGGGCCGAAAAGTGCGGCGTCGAAGCGGATCGGGTGATCAATACGTGGACCGCCGAAGATCTTTTGGAGTGGGCGGGCAATTGAGAGCATGCCGGAATGGGTCACCGAGGCGTTTGCTCGGTGACCTCCGGGTTCAGATCCGTGTGGTGGAGCGGCGGGGTTTCTGGTCGGGGTCGATGCCTGGCGGTGGGATGAACCAGGGCAGGTGATCAGCGCCTATCCGGATTTCCCATTGTCCGGTGAATCCGGGTTTTCGGTGCATCAGGGTGTGGTGGGTTCGGCAGAGCAGGACCAGGTTGTCCATGATGGTTGGTCCTCCTTTTGCCCAGTGTTTGATGTGGTGGGCGTCGGTCCAGGCAGGGACGCAGTCGCAGCCGGGGAAGGCGCATCCTTTGTCGCGGGCGATCAGTGCGGTGCGTTGTGCCGCGGTGACAAGCCTTTTGAGTGGGGTGACGTCGAGTGGGGCACCGTTTTCGTCGAGGAGGACGGCGCCGAGCATGCAGTCGCAGGCGATCATGCGGGTGCGGCCTACGCTCAGTGGTCCCATCCAGGGCATGTGGCCGACATCGAGATCTTGTTTGTCGAGATCCGGCATGCCAGGGTCCAGGGTGTCGAGGTCGTCACGGTCGGACGGGTCGGTAGTCGTGGTGCGGCCTGTTGAGTCGCCTGCGGTGGAGGCGCATTCACGGTGGTAGGCCAGGTCTTTGGCGTTGATGTGCACGTTCAGGTGTGGGCGTTGGCCGCCGTCGATACCGGTGGCAGCGTTGTCGAGGTAGCGCCGGATCAGCTCTGCCATGGCGTCTGCGTTGCGTGTGGCGGCGGGTCGTTTGTCGGGCGTGCCGTCCTTGGTGGGGGTGGGCGTGGAGAGGCTGGAGAGGGCGGAGAGAAGCATCTCGCCGGTCACTCCGTCGAAATCGCCTCGCACGGCCACTCTTCCGTTGAGGGTCGGGGAGATGCGCAGTTCGTTGCGATCGGTGTCTTCGCTTGGTGGTACGTCGTCGGATTCGAACATGTGCTCGAGGACGCTGATGGCGTAGCGCAGTTTGACGGTGGTCGCTTCGACGCCGGATGCTGCGGCGAGGAGTGTGTCGCGGCAGTACGGTAGCGCGGCGTCGGGCATTGTTTTGGGTGGGGATTCGCAGAACGCCACGATCAGTGCTGCGTGCTCGAAAGTGAGGTCGCCGGAGTCGAATTGGTCTTCGATCTCGGGGAATGACCGTAGGGCTTTTCCCAGGGTTGCGATTCTTCTGCCGGTGGAGATTTGCAGCATGGTGTGGTTCGCGAGCCATTGTCCGGTGCCGCGGTAGCAGAGTACTTGTTCGTCCGGGTTCAACGTCAGGGTGTCGACGGCGGCCACTCGAATGGCTTCCAGGCGAAGGATTTCCGCTGACGCGGTGATGGCGATCTCGCGGACGTCGCTGGGGTGCAGCCGCCACAATCGTCCGCGCACACCCACAGCGGAGCTGTTGACCACGGCAGTGACAGCGTCGTCGGTGATGTCGATCGTCATGAGAACCCCCCGTTCCACCTTCCACTATACTCGAACATACTTTCGAGTCAAGGGTTTTTTGGGGGAAGGTGAGGCTGAGCCTGCCGTCGCGATTCTGTTGTTCGAGAGCAGATTCCGTCGCTAGAGCATCAGCGCCGGATCTGTAGTCAGTTCGATGTTCAGCCACGGTTCGTAGGGGAGATCGGCGAGGCTGGTGGCGAACGAGCGTCGTACCGCGTCTTCACCGTCGATGTCCCAGCTGTGTGGCGCGACCATGAACGTCGCTTCGATATACAGCTTGCGACCCACCTTGCTCATGGTGAGAGTCGGTTCGTCCAAACCGAATTCGTCGCGGACGACGGTGATGGCTTCGTGCACGCGGGCCTGAACGTTTTGGCCGGGAGCACCTTCGAGGAGTTCGATCAGTGCGGTTCGCAGAAGTGCGTACGGTTGTGGGACCAACATCGCGCAGCCGAGGAGGACCAAGACGGAGTCGACATATCGGTCGGCGTCGGAGAAATCGGTGCGGCCCAGGATCATTGCGACGACAGCACCGACTGCGACCAGCGCGCTGAAGGCAGCCGACGCTCCCCATTGCCTGGCTTCGGCGACGAGCAGATCAGATGTGCGGTCGACTTGTCCGACGTAGCGCCAGATGATGATCGACACCACTGCGCTGACACCGCCGTATGCCACCAGTGACCCCGCGGTGACGTCGGCCCCGCCCGCGAGAATGACACGAACTGCCTCGACTGCGGCGTAGGCGAGCGTCGCCAGTAGCGCCATGCCCTGGACAGCGATGACTACCGGGACCAATGCCTCCTTACCGAACGGGAAGCGTGCGGTGGGGCCCGAGTCGGCTATCCGCGAGACCCGCAGCGACAGCGCCGTCAACACCATTCCGATGAGGGCGTACACACCGTCGAGCAGGATCACCTGGGACTGCGAGATCCAGCCCCAGAATGCGGCGAGCACAGCCAACGCCGTTGCGACCACGAGGGAGTACCGCAGGGCCTTGCGTTCGCGGGTAGCGCTGTCTTCCTTGGTGCCCATGAAATCCAAACCGCCTGTCCGTTTCGATATTCCTTCACGTAGGAATACCAGCAACGACGCGCGGGCACGGCATCAGTGGACCAATTGCGCTGCCAGATCGAGAAAGTCCTCGGCGTTGATGTCGAACTCGTCGGAGAATGACACATCGGGATTGCCCCTGGCTCCGAATTCGAGTGGTCGGGCTATGAAGGCTGTGCGGAACCCGAGAGCTTTGGCCGCCCGGATGTCATATTTGTGGCTGGCAACCATCATGATCTCGGCCGTGTCGAACCCGAGGTATCGAGCAGCCAGGTGGTAGATCTTCGGATCTGGTTTGAAGACACCGGCCATTTCGGCGGTGAAGACGGCATGCCATGGCAGATTTCCGTGCCGGGAGATGCTGACTGCGGCATTCACATCGGCGTTGGACAAGGCAGCGATTGTGTACTGCTGGCGCAGGGTTGTCAGGCCTGCGACGGTGTCCGGCCACGGGTCCAGGAATTTCCAGGCGGTGGTGAGTTCTTCCTGTTCGGCATCGGAAAGTTCGATGCTCTCGCGGGCCAACAGCTTGCGCAGAGCCTCGCGGTACACCGAATGTACTGTCACCCATTCGCCTGTGGAGTCGTCGGCCTCGGAGGTGTTCGCGAAGTACTCAGCGCGCCAGAGATTGACGAATCTTGGCCAGTCGACGTCGGCGTCGGTGATCCGACGGGCCTCTCGGCACAGGGTGCTGTGAAAATCGGTCGCTGTGCCCTGGACGTCGAACAGCAGTGCTTTGATCTTCTCGCGCACAAGCCCTCCACTTCGAGATCGCCTGACGGTGTTGCCACATTATCGCGGTTGCGGCGCCCGATTCGTGCTCGATGAGCGCAAAGGCGCCGCGCGTCGCAAAATAGACATCTATGGCCGACCGCGGATTTACCCCGACTCAGCTCGCCGCCCGAGCTGCCTACCTGCTGCGCGGAAACGACCTGGGCACGATGACCAGCGCTGCCCCGAAGCTGTATCCCCACATGTGGAGCTGGGACGCCGCGTTCGTCGCGGTAGGTTTGGCGCCGCTCAGCGTCGAACGGGCGGTAGTAGAGCTCGATACCTTGCTTTCGGCTCAGTGGAAGAACGGAATGATTCCGCACATCGTGTTCGCGAACGGTGTCGACGGCTACTTCCCCGGCCCGACGCGTTGGGATGTCAATGCGTTGGCAGCGCATGCTCCTTTGGGTACCGCTACGTCGGGAATCACCCAACCCCCCGTTCACGCGATTGCGGTGCAGCGGATTCTCGATCATTCGCGTCGGCACGGACGTACGACGCGTGCGGTCGCGGAAGAGTTCCTCGACCGGCGCTGGAGCGATCTGGTTCGGTGGCACCGCTGGTTGGCGGAGGCCCGCGATCTCGACGGCAACGGCCGCATCGCGCTCTATCACGGGTGGGAATCGGGGATGGACAATTCTCCGCGATGGGATCTGGCGTACGCGAATGTTGTTGCGGGACAAGTGCCTGCGTATCAGCGCGCTGATCTCGCTGTGGTGACCGACTTGTCTCAGCGACCCACGGATCACGAATACGACCGCTACCTTTGGCTTCTCGAAGAGATGAAGGCCGTGAGGTACGAGGATTCTCAACTCGCCACTGCCATGAGTTTTGCCGTGGAGGACGTGTTTGTCAGTGCGGTTTTCTCGATGGCATGTGACGTTTTGGCAACTATCGGTGAGGAGCATTCGCGACCAAACTCCGACGTCCGTGATCTGCGCGGTTGGGCAGATCGATTCCGGCAGGGCGTAATTGCCACCACCGATGAACGATCGGGTGCAGCAAAGGATTTCGATCTTCGCACCGGACGATGGGTTCATACCGAGACCATCGCGATGTTTGCGCCGTTGCTGTGCGGCGGCCTGAGCCGCGATGCCGAGCGCGCTCTGTTGCGTACTTTCGAGGGGCCCAAATTCTGTGGTCACCCGGACATGCGATTTGCCGTCCCACCGTCGACGTCTCCGGTTTCCGGCGATTTCCGTCCTCGGGAGTATTGGCGTGGCCCAGTGTGGCCGGTGATCACGTGGTTGTTCTCGTGGGCGTTCGCGCGTCGGGGGTGGGCCGAGCGATCGCACGTCTTGCGTTCGGAGGGGTTGCGGCAGGCCAGTGATGGCAGTTTTGCCGAGTACTACGAGCCTTTCACCGGTGAGCCGCTAGGCAGCATGCAACAGTCGTGGACCGCGGCGGCTGTTCTCGATTGGCTCGGTTGAGTGAACATTCCCTGAATTAGCGGACAAAACGGACTAGTCGACCTTACTCTCGGGAAATGGTCGAGCGACGGATCGTCAGGACACTGGGCAAGCTCACCCCGATCGCGATGGCAGCTGCCATCGCGATCACGGCACCTGGCCTCGCCGCTGCCGACGCTCCCCGCGGCCCGGACGTCTCGTCGTGGCAGCACGTGGACGGAACCGGAATCGACTGGTTCCAGGTCAAGGCGTCAGGGCACGAGTTCGCGATGGTCAAGGCCACTGAGTCGCTCAACTACGTCAATCCGTACTTCATCCAGGATTGCCTGGTCATGCGGGCTGCCGGCGTCTCGCGCGGGGCCTACCACTACGCAGATGTTCGCCAGTCCCCCGAAGCCCAGGCTGCCTTCTATTCGGCGATCGTCCTGGGTATCAACGGACCTGGTGACCTCCCGCCCGTTCTGGATCTAGAGGATGCGAAGGGACTTCCCGCCGGTCAGGTCATCGACTGGACTCATCGCTACCTGAATACAGTCCAGGCACTCACCGGGCGGCAGCCCATCATTTACACGTATCCCAACTTCTGGCGCACTCAGATGGCCAACACCACCGAGTTCAACCACTACCCGCTGTGGATCGCCGATTACAACGGGCAGAACGCTCCGGGCCCGCTGCCCGGCGGTTGGTCCAACTGGACCTTCTGGCAGTACACCAGCACGGGACGCATCCCCGGGATCACCGGAAACACTGATATCAACGTCTACAGCGGAGCGCAGGGCGATTTCGATCGCTACGCCAACAGTGTGGGGTTCGGCAGCAGCTAGCTTGCGGCGGGGCCCTTGGCTCCGTGGTGCCCGGTTCGGGCCCTTTCGCCCTCGATGCATTTGCCTCGAGGCATGCGGAAGGGCCCTTTTAGGCACTCTTGTGACGCTTGGCTGGTTAGTCCGGTTGTTGCTCGTCAGTTACGAGAATTCTGCCGAGTGGTAGCCACGGTCGCTGAACTTTCGACTAGCTGAGCAGGATCAGAAAATAGCTATGGCAGAAAATGAGCAGGACTGCTCCAACCGAAAAGCTACAAAACGGACTTGAAGTTGGGTCTGGATCGAAGGCGCCGACCCGGTTTCGGTCGAAGATGGCGCCTCGCAATCCAATTATCGGAGCGCCGGAGTGCTTCGTTACCGGCAGCCGTCGCCGGGTGTGGTCTGGATCAATTCGACAAATTTCTACGTGCTTGCCCGGGCGATTGGACTCCATTCAGTACGGAGTTTCCGTTCATGGTTCGAGGGGCTGTGGCGCATCCAACAGGCCTTATCCATATTGGGCATTTGTCCAGATTCCTGGTCGCCTCGAAGTTGGTCGTCACCCGATCTGGTCAGCGGAAACGCTGAATGCCATCGCGTCCGGCGCAGTGCCGTGCGCCGAGGGCTGAATTGTCCGCTTGAACAACGCTGCTCCTCGAAGCTTGTCCGATCTACGAACAAAAACGTCGATCGGTCTGCTTTGTCTGACTTTCGATGGGCAAGCTCCCGGTTATCTGTTATCTTGAACCAGATAACTGGAAGGTTGCTCTCGATTTGCACGGATTTCGAGGGCCAAGGTCCTGTTCAGGGCGGCTCTTCCAACACGCAGGTGTTTCCGAAGAGGAGCTCGAATGACAGGACCGGCAACAGCGTCCGGTGTGAGGTCGATCAGCCGAAAACAGGCGGATCGACCCGAACCAACCGATCAATCGGGAGTTCGCGCCAGCGCTCTCGCATCTCCGTCCACCGAACATCGATCAGGCACATCCTGGGGAGTAAGAAATGCCTAACGACATACCGCCGACAAGGTCGGCCTTATTCACCGCAGGGCTCCCGCCCTGGGTGCGAGCGTGGACGGTGGTGTGGACCGCCATCGCGATGATTCTCGGCCTCTCCGGCGCGACGGCAGTAGCTGCATCAGCGCAGCCGGCCGCGACGCTCGGCGGTCCCGTTCAGGCTCAGACGCCGGCTCGTGCTGCTGTCCTGCCGGACGAACAGCCCGCAAAGGGCTGTGCCTTCAGCGCCCCTAACACTGGCCCTTTCTCGCAGAACATCTGTTGGATCGACATGTCGGCGCTCAACGAAGCCGCGGCCACATCCGCGGCCGGGCAGTCGATGGAAATCCAGCTCACCGAGGGCTACAAGATCAACTTCAAGGCTTTCCTCACCGACTCGGTAGCAGGAAAGACGCATCAGGGGGTCGAAGCGAAGGCACTCCCCACGTTGAGTTACTCAGCGCTGGGAACGTCCGCCTACACGGGTGTGCCGTCGACGATCAAGCCCGCGATCTACCAGAAGTCCTCCGTGAATGGACAATCCGGCGGGACGGTGTCGCTCAAGAACATCGTGATGACCGGGCCCAATGGCACGGTGTACAACTACGGTCTCGTAGCAGCCGATGCCGAGTCGACTGACGCAAACACATCAACCGACAAAGAGTTCCTCACCTTCAATTCGGACAAGCCGCTGCGACAAATCGCGCGCACAGTTGGTGTTGACGAACCTGGCTATCCCGGAATTCGCGCTTGTGACGGTGGGCTGACGGCTATGCCCGCCACCACCGTCCGATGCGATTCTTGGAACCTGGTCAACAACCAGGAGTATTCGCCGGGCACTTTGGTTGTTGCATCGACCGCTCCAACCAACTTCGCGGCGACGTTCGGTAATACCGTTCTGGCGACCTCTCGTCAGGGTCTGGCTTTCGGTGTCCTGCTCTCGAAGGTCAAGATCGACAAGGACCTCACGCGCGTCACCCCCGGTGACGATTTCACTATCGGCATGAGCACCGGCCACCACGCAAACGCGGGTGCTGCTGCAGCGACCGAGATCAAGAGCACCACGACCGGCGCTTCAGATACGACGGCATCGACTGGCTGGCGTACGCTCCTCGCAGATACGACACCTACTCCTGTCACGTTCTGGGAGAAGCCAACTACCTCGGCGACCAAGACCGCGAACTATGCGACGTCATGGGATTGCCAGGTAAACGGTGTGACCCAGGCGCTCAGGGTCGGGGACGTTGCGCAGGCAGCACTCACACCGGGCGACAACGTGTACTGCAAGGTCAAGAACACTCCGGTTCTCGTGAAGAAGTCGTCGTCACCACCTACCGGTGAGACGGTCAATATCGGCCAAACAATCACCTACACTCTGAATTTCGAGAATCCCGGCACTGCGCCGGCAACGATCGACTACACGGACTTCCTTGCCGACGTCATTGATGACGGAACGGTTGCGGTCGGTGCTGCTACAGGCGGACTCACCGCTGCATTGGACAGCGCCGACAAAATCAAAGTCGGCGGCACATTGCCAGCCGGCGGCAAAGGGACAGTCACCTACACCGTCACGGTCAAAGACGGTGGCAACAAAGTCCTGAACAACTACCTCGTTCCGGGGACAACAACTCCTCCCACAACATGCGATCCTGCAACCAATCTCTGCACGACGCATCCCATGCCCGGGTTCACGGTCGCGAAGACCGCTGTGCCCGCGACAGGTTCGACGGTTCAGGCCGGCGATACCATTACGTACACGGTCACCGGTGCTAACACCGGCAAGACGGCCCTAACTCCCGCGACGATCAAAGACGATCTGAGTGCGGTTCTCAACAATGCTGCTGTCGTTCCGGGCTCGCTGAAGGCGACCGTCGACGGTGCTGCTGTCGCTGCTCCGACCCTGTCGGGCAGCATTTTGTCGTGGTCCGCCAATCTCCAGGCTGGTAAGTCTGTTGTTCTGACCTACCAGGTGAAGGTCAATGCCGGCGTTGCCGCGGGCACGGTTCTGAACAACAAGGTCACCGGTACTGCGAAGCCACCCACCGGTCCGGACATCACTCCTCCTACGGTGGAGACGAATCACTCGGTTCCCGGCTTCAAACTGGAGAAGACTGCTGATCCGATTTCCGGTTCGACGGTTCAGGCCGGCGAGTCGATCAAGTACACCGTCACCGGAACCAACACCGGTAAGACGAAGCTCGATCCGGTAAAGATCAACGATGATCTGGGTGCGGTTCTCAATAACGCCGCTGTCGTTCCCGGTTCGCTGAAGGCGACCGTCGACGGTGCTCCTGCCGCTGATCCGACTCTGTCGGGCACCACCCTTTCGTGGACTGGTTTTCTCGAAGCCGGTAAGTCCGTCGTTCTCACCTATGAGGTGAAGGTCAACGACGGCGTTGCCGCGGGCACAGTCTTGAACAACAAGGTCACCGGTACTGCGAAGCCGCCGACCGGTCCGGAGATCACTCCTCCTTCTGTGGAGACGAATCACTTGGTTCCGGGTTTCACGGTCGCGAAGACTGCGGATCCGGTGTCGGGTACCAATGTTGCTGCTGGTCAGACGATCACGTACACGGTGACGGGTGCCAATACGGGTAAGACGACTCTTGATCCGGTGGTGTTGACCGATGATCTGTCGAAGGTTCTCGACAACGCGGCGTTGGTGGACGGTTCGCTGAAGGCGACGGTCGATGGTGCTCCTGCGACTGTTCCGACTCTGTCGGGCACCATGCTCTCGTGGACTGGTGCACTCGAAGCCGGTAAGTCGGTTGTTCTGACCTATCAG
>NZ_JASHKO010000008.1:0-182593 GCF_030056745.1 Rhodococcus sp. IEGM 1406
CAACCTCGTGTCACTCACCCTCGCAGGTGGGAGTCGGTGTCCGTGTCGCTCTGACTTGGAATAATTTACGCGAACCTTCAATCAATTCACAAATCGCCTGGTCACAACACCGATTCACTAACCAAGGCCAGGTCAGACAGTTGAGCCTTTCCGCCAATCGCGAATAGGCCCGAGTGTGACGCCGAGCACCGAACCTATTCGGAGCTCACCCTCTCGATCACTCCCCCGAGTCCACGGAGATTCTCGACGAATCGCGGGTACCCACGGTCGATGTGGAAGATGTCGTGGACTTCGGTGGTTCCGTCCGCGACCAACCCGGCAAGCACGAGTCCGGCGCCTGCCCGAATGTCCGAAGACCACACCGGCGCACTCGACAGCACTGGAACTCCGCGGATCACAGCATGGTGACCGTCGGTACGAGCGTCGGCGCCGAGTCGGATCATTTCCTCGACAAATCGGAAACGCGATTCGAATACGTTCTCGGTGATCATCGACGTGCCCTCGGCAACCGCCGCCAAACCGATTGCCATCGGCTGCAGGTCGGTCGGGAATCCGGGGTAAGGCAATGTCGCGAAATTGACTGCTTTGGGCCGTTCACGCTGGATGACACGGAAACCGTCTACCTCGGGAGTCACCTCCGCGCCGGCTGTCCGAAGCTTGTCGAGGACCAACCCGAGATGCTTGTGGTTCACCCCGCGAACTCGGACGTCACCCCTGGTCATGGAGGCAGCGACACCCCATGTTGCGGCAACGATCCGGTCACCGATGACGCGGTGCGTAGTCGGTTCCAACTTGCGGACGCCTTGAATGGTGAGCGTCGAACTTCCGCCGCCCGATACCTTGGCGCCCATTTCGTTGAGCATGTTGCAGAGATCCACGATCTCGGGCTCACGTGCAGCGTTGTCGATCACCGTTTCACCTCGGGCGAGCACTGCTGCCATCAAGATGTTCTCGGTTGCACCCACAGACGGGAAGACCAGGCGAATGTTCGCGCCGTGAAGGTCGTCTGCCTCGGCAACGACACATCCGTGTTCGATTTCGCTACGCGCGCCCAACAGGCGGAGCCCGGATTGGTGCATGTCGAGTGGCCTCGAACCGATCGCATCGCCGCCAGGAAGTGCGACAACAGCGCGTCGACAACGCGCGACCAGCGGACCAAGCACACACACCGACGCCCGAAACTGCTTGACCGCGTCAAAATCAGCGTGATATTTCGGCTCGGCCGGCGTCGTGATCCGCACTTCGGAGTCTTCGAGTTCGACCTCGCAGCCCAGCCCTCGCAAGACGTCCGCCATCAGCGGCACGTCGAGAATGTCCGGGCAGTTGGTCACCACAGTGGTGCCTTCGGCCAACAGCGCAGCGGCCATCAGCTTCAACACACTGTTCTTGGCCCCTCCCACCAGTACTTCACCTTCGAGGCGGTTACCCCCGGTCACAAGAAAGTGCTCACTCACGGTTCACAGCCTAGAGCCACAACCTCGTCGGCACCGCGCCGGTACCGTAGCCCTATGTCTGTTCACCTGACGAAGATCTACACCCGGACCGGCGACGACGGGACCACCGGCCTCAGTGATTTTTCGCGAGTCTCCAAGAACGATCCGCGTCTGGTCGCCTACGCGGATTGCGACGAGACCAACGCGGCGATCGGTGTGGCCGTTGCCCTCGGCACACCCCCGGAGAATCTGCTCGCGATGCTGCGCCAGATCCAGAACGACCTCTTCGACGCGGGGGCCGACCTGTCCACCCCTGTCGTCGAGAACCCGAAGTACCCACCGCTGCGAGTGACTCAGGCCTATATCGATCGACTCGAAGGATGGTGCGATGAGCTCAATGAGCAACTGGCACCGTTGAATTCGTTCATTCTGCCCGGCGGAACTGCCCTGGGCGCCCTGCTTCACGTAGCAAGAACCGTCTCGCGGCGTGCGGAGCGTGCGGCCTGGTCCGCCATCGATGCGAACCCGGAAGACACCAGCGTCCTCCCCGCGAAATATCTCAACAGATTGTCGGATCTGCTCTTCATCATGGGAAGAGTGGCAAATCCTGAAGGCGATGTGCTCTGGAAGCCCGGCGCCGGGGCTTGAGCGGGACCGGTCAGGCGGTGCGTCGCCTACGGGCGCGCCCGTCCGGCCGTGATTCGACCCAGGACAGGAAAGCTGTCAATGCTCCACTGTCCAAGGCGATTTCGTAGGCCGACGATCCGTCGTTGACCTTGACCACGACGATGTCGTCGCTCATGATGTCGAATTCGGTACCCGAGGGAGAGCGACGGCTCTCGACCTCGATTCCTTGACGATCAATCCTGGAGTCCGGGCCCGGCCGCAGACTCGACAGTTTGAAAAAGACGAAGGTGCTTTCGCCGTAGCGAATGATTCCGTGACGCCACCCGCTGTCCCCCGGGGATGGCAGAACACGAAGCAGTGCAGCGGTACCGCCGCGACGTAGAACCAGCAGACGATACAGAAAAGCCGCGACGAGAACCGCGAGCAGCACAACCAGAATGATCAACACAGTCATTCCGAATGTCACTGTTCGTCGGCTCCCGTCGCGGCTTTACTCGAGTAACTTACGCGCGCTCGACGGCCCGGAGCTGACCCTTGGCGACCGCAATCGCTTCGAGGTCGCCCGAGTTCTCGGCCAAGACAGCCTTGGCTGCCTCGACGTCGATGTCCTGTGCCATGTCCGCGGACTCGGCAAGAATCGTCACCGTCGTCGCAGTGACGGAGAGGAACCCTCCGTGTACTGCAGCAACGATACGCTCGCCGTCGACCGGGGTGATCGACACGGTTCCGCCCTCGATCAGCTGGCCGAGGACCGGCTCATGCCCGGGCATGATGCCGATTTCGCCCTCAGTGGTCTGAGCGCTGACCAGCGTCGCCGAACCAGACCACAAGCGCTGCTCGACGGCAACGAGTTCTACGGTCATCTCAGCCATCGTGGACTACTTCCCGGCCATCTTCTTGGCTGCAGCTTCGACGTCGTCGAGTCCACCGCAGCTGTTGAATGCCTGCTCGGGCAGGTGATCGAACTCGCCCTTGCAGACGCGGTCGAAGGCTTCGATCGTGTCGCGGAGCGGCACGACGGAGCCGGGCTCACCGGTGAACTTCTCGGCAACGATGAAGTTCTGGCCGAGGAACTTCTGGATACGACGGGCGCGGCCGACGAGGACCTTGTCCTCTTCCTGAAGCTCGTCCATACCGAGGATGGCGATGATGTCCTGCAGTTCCTTGTACTTCTGCAGGATGCGCTTGACCTCGTTGGCAACGCGGAAGTGCTCGGCACCGACGATGCCGGGCTCCAGGATGCGGGAGGTCGAGCTCAGCGGATCCACAGCGGGGTAGATACCCATCTGCGAAATCGGGCGCGAGAGCTCGGTGGTGGCATCGAGGTGCGCGAACGTCGTAGCCGGCGCGGGGTCGGTGTAGTCGTCGGCGGGCACGTAAATAGCCTGCAGCGAGGTGATCGAGCGACCGCGGGTCGAGGTGATGCGCTCCTGGAGCTCACCCATCTCGTCCGCCAGCGTGGGCTGGTAGCCCACTGCCGAAGGCATACGGCCGAGGAGGGTGGAAACCTCGGAACCTGCCTGCGTGAAGCGGAAGATGTTGTCGATGAACAGCAGAACGTCCTGGCCCTGAACGTCGCGGAAGTACTCCGCCATCGTCAGTGCGGACAGGGCGACGCGCATACGCGTTCCGGGCGGCTCGTCCATCTGGCCGAAGACAAGGGCGGTGTCCTGGAGGACGCCCATCTCTTCCATTTCCAGGTGGAGGTCGGTGCCCTCACGGGTACGCTCACCGACGCCTGCGAACACCGAGGTGCCCGAGAACTCGCGAGCGATACGCGTGATCATTTCCTGGATCAGAACGGTCTTGCCGACGCCGGCGCCACCGAACAGGCCGATCTTTCCACCCTTGACGTACGGGGTGAGAAGGTCGATGACCTTGATGCCGGTCTCGAGGATCTCGGTCTTACCTTCGAGCTGATCGAAGGCTGGTGGCTTGCGGTGGATGCCCCACTGCTCGCCGTCGCGGCCGAGGCCGGGGGTGTCGAGGCAATCGCCCAGGGCGTTGAACACGTGGCCCTTGACGACGTCACCGACGGGAACCGAGATCGGCTTGCCCGAGTCGGTCACTGCAGTGCCGCGGACGAGGCCGTCGGTGGGCTGCATGGAGACGGTGCGGACCAGGTTGTCACCGAGGTGCTGTGCAACCTCGAGCGTCAGCGTCTTGGCGACCGAGGGAAGCGTGATCTCGGCGTTCAGGGCGTTGAACAGTTCAGGAACAGCGCCACGCGGGAATTCAACGTCCACGACGGGACCGATGACCCGCACGACGCGGCCGGCTACGGCCGAAGCCGAACCTGCCCCGTTGTTTTCGGTTACTGCTGCGGTCATGTGCTAGTCACTTCCTGCGCTCGAGGCGAGCGCGTTGGCGCCGCCGACGATCTCGCTGATTTCCTGGGTGATCTGGGCCTGGCGAGCCTGGTTGGCCTGACGGCTCAACGTGTTCACCAGTTCGTTTGCGTTGTCCGTCGCGGCCTTCATGGCGGTACGACGGGCTGCCGACTCCGATGCCGCAGCATCGAGAAGCGACGAGAAGATACGAGTGCTGACGTACTTCGGGAGAAGAGCACCGAGAAGCTTCTCGGGCTCGGGCTCGAAGCTGAAGTCCGCGACGGGGCCATTGTCATGGTCGTCGTCGTGGCCGTTGGTCAGCATGTCGTCACCGAGTTCGATGCGCTCTTCCGACACGAAGACCTCGAGAGGAGCCATACGGCGAACCTCGGGAGTCTGCGTCAGCATCGACACGAAGCGGGTGTAGACGATATGGAGTTCGTCGACGCCCTCGATCGTGCCTTCACCGTTCGGTGCGGCAACCTGGTTACCCGAACCAGCCATGAACAGCTCCACCAGGTGGCGGCTGGCCTTCGCTGCATCCGAGTAACCCGGATCCTGCGAGAAGCCCGTCCACGCAGCACCGATGTCGCGGCCGCGGAACGTGTAGTAGCCGAGTCCCTTGGAACCGAGCACGTACACGACCGGCTCCTTGCCCTCGCTGCGGAGGAGAGCCATGAGCTCTTCTGCCTGCTTGAGGACATTGGAGTTGTAGCCACCACACATGCCCCGGTCACTGGTGACAACGAGGACCGCAGCCCGCTTGGGCTCCGGGCGCTCGTTGAGCAACGGGTGATCGAGCGAAGCAGACGCACTCGCCAATTCGGTGAGTACCT
The DNA here is from genome assembly GCF_030056745.1 of Rhodococcus sp. IEGM 1406. Taxonomy (NCBI): domain Bacteria; kingdom Bacillati; phylum Actinomycetota; class Actinomycetes; order Mycobacteriales; family Nocardiaceae; genus Rhodococcus; species Rhodococcus sp. IEGM 1406. The sequence continues at coordinate 5,227 of NZ_JASHKO010000008.1, forward strand.
TCGTGATCTCCTCGGCATACGGCTTGGACGCGGCGACGCGAATCTGAGCCTTGGTGATTCGCGAAGTCGCGATCAGTTCCTGTGCCTTGGTGATCTTCTTGGTCGAGTTGACCGACTTGATACGAGACCGCAATTCGAGAATGCTCGCCATCGATCAATCACTCTCCCTTCGGAATTCGCAGTGTCATGGGCGCGTACGTCACTTGCTGACGGTCTTGCGCTTGACGTTGATCTGCTCGTTCTCGACCTCGTCGGCGCCCAAAGCGTCAGCCTCGGCCTCGTTCACGACCCGGCTTCCGTCGGATGCGATGAAGCCTTCCTTGAACTTGTTCGTTGCAGCGATCAGCGCAGCAGCGTTGTCGGCATCGAGTGCCTTACCGCCGTTGATGCTGGAGTAGACGCCAGCAGCCGAGTGCTTGAGGTCTTCGAGCAGTTCCTTCTCGAAGCGACGGACGTCACCGATCGGAACGCTGTCGAAGATGCCTTCGCCGGCGAGGTAGATCGAGACGATCTGGTCCTCGACAGGGATCGGGCTGTACTGATCCTGCTTGAGCAGCTCGACCAGACGGGCACCGCGCTCGAGCTGAGCCTTGGAGGCAGCGTCGAGGTCGGATGCGAAAGCGGAGAACGCTTCGAGCTCACGGAACTGAGCCAGTTCCAGACGCAGCGAACCGGAAACCTTCTTCATGCCCTTGGTCTGTGCAGCGCCACCGACGCGGGAGACCGAGATACCGACGTTGATCGCGGGGCGAACGCCCTTGTTGAACAGGTCGGACTCGAGGAACACCTGACCGTCGGTGATGGAGATGACGTTGGTCGGGATGTACGCCGAGACGTCATTCGCCTTGGTCTCGATGATCGGCAGAGCCGTCAGCGAGCCGCCGCCGAGTGCGTCGGACAGCTTCGCCGAACGCTCCAGCAGACGGGAGTGCAAGTAGAAGACGTCACCGGGGTATGCCTCGCGTCCCGGCGGGCGACGCAGCAGCAGCGAGATGGCGCGGTACGCCTCTGCCTGCTTGGTCAGGTCGTCGAACACGACCAGAACGTGCTTGCCCTGGTACATCCAGTGCTGGCCGATGGCCGAGCCGGTGTACGGTGCGAGCCACTTGAAGCCTGCGGAATCAGAGGCCGGAGCAGCAACGATGGTGGTGTACTCCATCGCGCCCTTCTCCTCGAGGGCAGCCTTGACGCCCGCGATGGTGGAACCCTTCTGACCGATGGCAACGTAGATGCAGCGCACCTGCTTGTTGACATCGCCGGAATCCCAGTTGGCCTTCTGGTTCAGGATGGCGTCGATGCAGACCGCGGTCTTGCCGGTCTTGCGGTCGCCGATGATGAGCTGGCGCTGGCCGCGGCCGATCGGGGTCATGGCGTCGATAGCCTTGATACCGGTCTGGAGCGGCTCTTCGACCGGCTGGCGCTCGAGCACCGAAGCGGCCTGGAGCTCGAGTGCACGGTTCTCGGTGCTCTCGATCTCGCCGAGGCCGTCGATGGGCGCACCCAGCGGGTCGATGACGCGGCCGAGGAAAGCATCGCCGACGGGAACCGACAGAACGTCGCCCGTGCGCTTTACTTCCTGGCCTTCTTGAATGTTCTGGTAATCGCCAAGGATGACGGCACCGATTTCGGTGGCATCCAGGTTGAGCGCGACGCCGACGATTCCACCGGGGAACTCCAACAGCTCGTTGGACATAGCCGAAGGCAGGCCAGAGACGTGCGCAATGCCGTCACTGGTGTCGGTCACTGTGCCGACCTCCTCACGGGAGGCCTCCGGGGAGTAGCTCGCGGTGTAGTTGTCGATCGCGCTACGGATCTCGTCGGAGGAGATCGTCAGCTCCGCCATGTTTTTCCTGCTCTCGGTGTCTGGTCTTCGAAAAGATCTGGAGTATGTGTTCGGCTGAAGGACTACTTGAGGTTCTTCCGCAGTGCTGCGAGTCGACCCGCTGCGCTGCCGTCGATAACCTCGTCGCCCACCCGGACGACCAAGCCGCTGAGGAGTTCTGGATCAACCTCGACGTGTACTGCTACCGGCTTCCCGTAGGTGCGGGTAAGAGTGCTGGCCAAGCGATCCGACTGCTCCGAGCTCAACGCCGAGGCGCTGCGAACGTGAGCAACGGTGGTATCGCGCTGCGCTGCGGCAAGATTCGACAGCTGATCGAAAGTGTCTGCGGGTGCAGACTTCAACCGGCCGACGGCCTGTCCGGCGAGTGCCTCGGTGACCGCGGTGACCTTGCCGTAGAGCAAGCGGGAGAGGAACTCACGCTTGCGGGCTGCGGGAACCGACAGATCCGAGAGCGTCTGCTCCAGGCTGGGATCCCCTGCCACGATGCGACCGAGACGGAAGAGCTCGTCCTCAACGGTGTCCAACTGGCTCTGATCGGCTGCGGCGCGGAGCAGAGCTTCGCGTCCGAGCAGTTCGAGCGAGTTGACCAAGTCGCGGGCCGCAGACCAGTCCTGGCCTGCAGCTGCCTTCACGGTGGCGAGCGCCTCGGCGCCGACCTTTCCGGAGAACAACTGCTCTGCCAAAGCCTGGCGACCAGCGGCCGGTGCCGAAGCGTCAGCCAGCGCGCTGCGAAGAGCGCGCTGGCCGTCGAGTACCTCGACCACCGAGAAGAGCTCGGACCCAGCCTGAGCAGAAGCAGCAGTTGCCGCTCCTGCAGAGACGGCGCCCAGGGCACTGCTCAGCGCAGAACGAGTCTGCGCCAAGGCTTCACGGCTCGCTGCGTACATGTTGCTCACTTCCTGGCTGAATCAGCGCTGACGGTGTCGAGCTCGTTGAGGAAACGATCAACCGTTCCGGCGCGCTTCACGTCGTCGGCGAGGGACTCCCCGATGACCTTCTCGGCCAGGTCTACAGCGGTCTTGCCGAGATCCGAGCGGAGCTCAGCGACGATCTGCTGACGCTGGGCGACGAGCTGGCTGTGGCCTGCGGCCACGATGCGGTCGCTCTCGTCCTGCGCCTGAACCTTCATGTCAGCGATGATCTGCTGACCCTGGGTACGCGCTTCCTCACGGATCTGCGCTGCCTCGGTACGAGCTTCGGCGAGCTGCGCGCGGTACTGCTTGAGCGCGGCCGCTGCCTCTGCCTGTGCGTCTTCGGCCTTCTTAATGCCGCCCTCGATCTGCTCGGTGCGTTCGGCCAAGACCTTCTGGAACTTCGGAAGAACGAGCTTCCAGAAGACAAAACCGACTACGACGAGCGCAACCGCGGACCACACGATGTCGTATGTCTCGGGCAAGAGAGGATTGTGTGTCTCCTCTGTTGCCGCGAGCACTGCGAAGGTGGCTCCCATGTCTGTCTTAGAAAATGAAACCGGCGACAAGGCCGATCAATGCGAGGGCCTCGGTGAATGCAATACCGAGGAACATGGTGGTACGAACCTGGCCGGCCATCTCGGGCTGGCGGACCATGCCTTCGATTGCCTTGCCCACAACGATGCCCACGCCGATGCCGGGGCCGATTGCTGCGAGGCCGTAGCCGATGGCTCCGTAGCCGCGCGACTTGGTCTCGACAACTTCCTGAGCGAGGTAAGCGATGCTCATGGTGTTCCATTCCCTTTCTGTTGACCTCTGCCGGATTCGGCAAGAGGCTCAGTTCTTGGTGTAGCTGGTGAGGAGGTAAAAGGTCAGTGCTCGTCGGCGTGGAGCGCCAATTCGATGTACACCGCGGTCAGCAACGCGAACACGTAAGCCTGCAGGAAGATGACCAGCAGCTCGAAGAACGTGAATGCGATACCGGCGATGATCGACGGAACGCCGAAGATCGCCTGGAATCCGCCGGACACGAAGAAGAAGTAGTTCGTCGCGCTGAAGAACAGCACCAGCAGGATGTGGCCGGCCAACATGTTGGCCATGAGACGAACCATCAGCGTGAACGGGCGCAGGATGAAGGTCGAGATGAACTCGATGGGCACCAACAAGAAGTGCAGGGGCAGCGGAACGCCGGGAACGACGATGCTGCTCTTGACGTACTTGAAGAAGCCGTACTTCTTGATTCCGACGTAGTTGAACACGATGTAGGCGAGCGCCGCGAGTACCAGGGGCATACCGATTCGTGCGTTCGGCGAGATGTTCAGGAAAGGAATGATGCTGGCCATGTTGCTGGCGACCACGATGAAGAAGATCGTCGTGATGACCGGCAGGAAGCGCTTGCCCTGTTCCTTGCCCAGGATCTCCTCGGCGATGTTGATACGAACGAAGTCGAGCGCAAGCTCAGCGGCGTTCTGCATCCCACGGGGAACCAATCGAGGGCTGCGCATCGCGATCACGAAGAAGGCTGCGACCAGCACCGACATCAGCAGACGAATCAGCATCAGACGGTCGAGCTCGAAGGGGCCCGCGTGAATCAACACGGAGGGCGGGAAAAAATCGTCTAGTGACGGCGCATGGAATTCATCCGCGGCCAGGGTGGTGACGCTCAGCGTTCTCTCCCGTAGTCGGTCCGCAGCCATCATTGACTGCGGTTCGATCGGACATTGACGATCTACAAGTCGACAAGTTCGACTCGCGCATTCGTCAGCAGCTGGAGAACCCTAGAGGGGCCTGGCGTCTGTCGGTGTCGGCGACTCTCGTCGACTCAGTGGTCAGAATTTCGACCACCTGCGAGCACATGGCATCGTCGGCTGAGTGTTACTCGGCCCACCATTGCTCTCGCTTGAACCGAACCTTATCAAGTCATCTACGACATTGTGTAGATGGGGTACCTGGAAGTCCGATTAGTTACCTCTTGTAGTACTACTCGTCGTCGTCGACGTTGCTGCTGGGAGTGGGATCGACGTACGGAGTTTTGGTTCCGAGAACGCCGTATGTCTCCGCACCGAGCACGACGACCAGCGACATGATGATGACCAGGACGAGAGCGGTCTTGTTGTAGAAATCCATGTCCGAGAGGACAAAGAGAACAACCATCGCGAGAATCATCTTCAGCAGCCACGTGCCGAGAAGAACTGCACCGGCCGTGAGCGCAGGCAACTTCGCTGTGAGCAGCACGCCCAGCGCCGTGAACAGGATGAACCCGCCGCCGACGGCTGCGCCGATCAAAGCGCCGTAGACGCCTTCCTTGCCGGCGAAGAGCCCGCCCAGGAGCGCGCCGACCACGGCCAGCGCGATCAGCCCCATCACACCCCACTTCACGGCCGACTTCATGGCGGCGGTCGAATCAGGGATGGGTTGCGAGGCAGGTACAGGCTGCGGCGTGTTCGTCACGATGCCCAAGGGTAATGGATCGGGAAACTTGGCTAGCGACGCTGTTGCTTGCGATCGATCAGGGACGGCACCGCGGTGAAGAACAAGGCGATGACCAACCCGGCCGCAACCAGAACGACAACCAGCTGTCGATTAAGCAGCGAGGATCCGACGGCACCGAAAGCCAGAACGCTGACCCACAGGTAGATGACCAGCACAACCCGTCGGTGCGTGTGTCCGATTTGCAGGAGGCGATGATGCAGGTGCATCTTGTCCGGACTGAACGGACTGACGCCCGCTTTCGTCCGGCGGATCACGGCCAGGAGCATGTCCAGCATCGGGATGAACATCACAGCACCGACCAGCAACAACGGCGCGAGGAGGCCGACCAGGTCGCGGGTTCCGTAAGCAGTGAGCGGAATACGACCGGATGCACTGGTGGAGATCGCGGCAAGCATGAGACCGATCAACATCGACCCGGAATCGCCCATGAAAATGCGCGCTGGATTGAAGTTGTGCGGAAGAAAACCGAGACAAGCGCCTGCCAAGGCCGCCGCGATCATCGCCGGCGGGTAGACACTCGCGTCGCCGCCCTGATCGTGGAGCAGACCGATCGAGAAGATGAGGATCGCCAAGGCCGCGATGAGGCCCAAACCGGCGGCCAATCCGTCGAGACCGTCGACGAAGTTCATCGCGTTGATGGTCGCCACGGCGATAGCCACCGTGAACAGTCCCGATTGAATCTGATCGAGGATGATCGTGGACCCACCGTCACCACCGAACGGGTTGTAGATGATGAACCAACTGACGCCCATCACCACAAGAACTCCGGCAGCAGTCACCTGACCCACGAACTTGGTGAGAGCGTCGAGACCCCACCTGTCGTCGATCACGCCCACGAGGACGATGACGGCGCCCGCGACGAGCGCAGCGTGCACATCCGGACTACCGAAGCCGAAACCTCTTGTGAGCGCCGGTAATTGCTGCGCGAACAGCAGACCGACAACCATGCCGATATACATTCCGACGCCACCGAGGCGCGGAATCGGCTCGACGTGAACGTCCCGATCACGCGGTATGGCGACGGCGCCGAACCGCAGCGCCAACAACCGGACTGCGCCAGTCGCCAGGTATGTCACTACCGCCGCCGTACACAGCACGAGCAAAAGTTCACGGATGGGCACACCCGCTCCCCCGCCACCCTGTGCCAGATATGTGGTCGCCTCGTACGAAGTGATCACTGCGCGAGGTCACCCGTCCGGCGGGGATAGGCAGGTTTTGCCCGTACCAGTTCGCGAACGCCGTCGGCAACGGATGCCAACTCGACCTCCCCTGACGTGGTGGCTGGATCCGCTACGACTGCACGCGCGATCAACTCCCCCACGACGCTCATGTCGGACGTGTTGAATCCCTGTGTCGTCACGGCCGCGGATCCGACGCGGATTCCGGACGTGACGGCCGGCGACTGCGGATCGAACGGAATCGCGTTCTTGTTGAGCGTGATCGAAGCCAGTCCGCACCTACGCTCGGCGTCGACGCCGGTGACACCGCTTGCGCGCAGATCGAGAAGCGCCAGATGCGTGTCGGTTCCACCGGACACGGTGCGCAGGCCGCGAGCTTCCAACGACTGCGCGAGCGCCGACGCATTGGCAACCACTTCCTGTGCATACCAACGATATTCCGGCGTCGACGCTTCTTTGAAGGCAACCGCCTTCGCAGCGATCGCATGCATCATCGGGCCGCCTTGAATGAAGGGGAACACCGCGCGATCGACAGCCGAGGCATGCTCGCTGCGGCACAAGATCATTCCGCCGCGCGGGCCTCTGAGGACCTTGTGCGTCGTCGCGGAGACCACGTCGGCATACGGAACACACGACGGTATCGCCCGGCCTGCCACGAGTCCGATGAAGTGGGCGGCATCGACCCACAGGATCGCACCGACCTCGTCCGCGATCGACCGGAAGGCTGCGAAGTCGATGGTTCGGGAGTACGCGGTCGCGCCGGCGACGATGATTTTCGGCTTGTGCGCCAGAGCCAGGGTGCGAACCTCGTCGTAGTCGATCAATTCGGTGGCCGAATCGACGTGATAGGGAACGGTGGTGAACCACTGCCCCGAAAAGCTGACCCGAGACCCGTGAGTCAGATGCCCACCGTGCGGCAAACTCATCGCCAATACGGTGTCGCCTGGCTTGGCGAATGCGGCGTACACCGCGAGATTCGCGGTGGCCCCCGAATGCGGCTGGACGTTGACGTGCTCGGCGCCGAACAGTGCCTTTGCCCGGTCGATCGCCAGATTCTCGGCTACGTCGACGTACTCGCACCCGCCGTAGTAACGCCGACCCGGATAGCCCTCGGCGTACTTGTTGCTCAGGGTCGAACCCAAGGCAGCCAGTACCGAGGGGCTGGTGAAGTTCTCGCTCGCGATGAGTTGAAGCCCGCCGCGCTGACGCTCGAGTTCGGCCAGCGCGACAGCCGCGATCTCGGGGTCCGCCGTGGCAAGCTCACCGAAATCCGGTCCCCAATACGTGGATTCCCCCGCGCGCTCGCCGCCGGCGCCGACCATCGTTACGAAACTCCCTCTACGAGGCTTTCCGGACTGGTGCCCAATACCTCGGCGATGGATTCTGCCGAGACGGCACCCACTCGCAAGATACGCGGTGAATTGCCGGTCAGGTCGACGATCGTGGAAGCAACGGCGTGTTCGGCCTTGCCCCCGTCGAGGTACACGCTGGCAGATCCGCCGAGCTGATCTCGGGCTTCCTCGACGGTAGTTGCCGGCGGACGCCCCGAAATGTTGGCGCTCGAGACGGCAAGCGGTCCGACATCGCGCAACAGTTCGAGGGCAACCGGGTGCAGCGGCATGCGGAGCATGACGGTTCCGCGGGTATCACCGAGGTCCCAGGCAAGTGAAGGCGCCTGCTCGACGACCAAGCTCAGTCCGCCGGGCCAAAACGCGCGGATCAGATCCCGGGCCTGGGGGCGCACGCTGTAGACGAGCCCGTCGATGGTGTTCCACGATCCGACCAGTACCGGGACGGGCATGTCTCGCCCGCGTCCCTTGGCACGCAACAGACTCGTGACAGCTTCGCTGTCGAACGCGTCCGCGGCGAGTCCGTAAAGGGTGTCGGTAGGGAGAACTACGAGTCGGCCGGCCTTGAGCGCGTTCTTCGCGGCGGCCAAGCCTGCGGTTCGGGAATCTGTCTGACTGCAGTCGTACACGGTGCTCACTCAGCCATCCTTTCACTCTGCACTTCGGGCGTTCGATTCCGCTGCGCTTCGACGTCGGTGGCGACACGTCTGGCGACGACGAAACGCGGACGACCGGCGAGATCGGGATGCTGTGCAACGTCGCCGAATACCCGGCGCGCCGAGAACAGCGCAGCGACGCCGTCGCCGTTGGTGTCGTCGTGCTCGATGCCTGCCGCGCCGCCGATTCGAAGCCATCGCGCGATGTTGCTGATCATGGGTTTGATGACGGACAGACCGTCGGCGCCACCGAACAACGCGGTGTGCGGGTCGTAATCCATGACCTCAGGCTGCAATAGCGCGCCTTCGGGGATGTACGGCGGATTGGACACGACCAGATCGACGCCGCCCTCGAGCCCTGGCAACAGGTTCCGATCGGTGACATCACCCTGATGCAGATGGATCGGTGTATCACCGGCGGCCTCGCGGTCGGCAGCGTTACGACGCGCCCACGCCAACGCGGCGGGCTCCTTCTCCACGGCGTGAACGACGGCGTCTGGACGGGCCTCGGCGATGGACAGCGCGAGTACACCCGATCCCGTGCACAGGTCCAGAACTACCGGCGGCTTGCTTCCGCAACCTTCGAGGAACGAGAGCGCCCAACCCATGAGCAATTCGGTTTCGGGCCGCGGAATGAAGACACCCGGACCGACAGCGACGTCGATGTTGCCCATCGATGCGACTCCGATGATGTGCTGCAACGGAATCCGCTTCACGCGTTGCGCAACCAACTCGTCGAACGCGGCGATGACCTCGGGATCGACCAACGGAATCAGACCGAGACGCGTGCGTTCGACGCCGAGCAGGTGGGATGCCAACAACTCGGCGTCGGTGCGTGGGCTGGGCACACCTGCGGCGTCGAGCTGTTTTGCAGCTTCGATCAGCGCCAAACGAAGTGGAAGTCGACTCACGGGTACAGCCTGCCACGCTCGACCGACACGCGGTTCACCGAGTTCCCGGCGGGATGGAGGTCAGTCATGGTCTGCATCTACTCGGCCGCGAGACGCGCCTCTCGGTCCGCCTTGCCCAATGCGTCGAGAAGTGCGTCGAGCTCACCGTCGAGCACTGCGTCGAGGTTGTGCGACTTGAATCCGATGCGGTGATCGGTGATGCGGTTCTCGGGGAAGTTGTAGGTGCGGATGCGCTCCGAACGGTCCACCGTCCGAACCTGACTCTGGCGACCTGCCGACGCTTCTGCGTCCGCGGCTTCCTCGGCGACTACCTGCAAACGGGCTGCAAGCACCTGCATGGCACGCGCCTTGTTCTGGAGCTGCGAGCGCTCGTTCTGGCAGGTGACGACGATGCCGGTCGGAAGATGCGTGATTCGAACCGCGGAGTCGGTGGTGTTGACGCCCTGACCGCCCTTGCCGGACGAACGGTAGACGTCGATACGCAGGTCACTCTCGTCGATCTGGACCTGCTCGACCTCTTCGGGCTCCGGATAGACCAGAACGCCGGCGGCCGAAGTGTGTACGCGTCCCTGGGATTCGGTGACGGGCACTCGCTGGACGCGGTGAACCCCGCCCTCGAACTTCAGCCTCGCCCACACTCCGTCCGGGGTGTCTGACTTGCTCTTGATCGACAGCGTGGCTTCCTTGTATCCGCCGAGATCGGAGACCGTCGCGTCGAGGATCTCGACGCGCCAGCCGTGCCGTTCCGCGTAGCGGACGTACATGCGGGCCAGGTCCGAGGCGAAGAGCGCGGATTCTTCGCCGCCCTCACCGGACTTCACTTCGAGGACGATGTCGTCGCCGTCATGCGGATCACGCGGCGCCAACTGATCGGTCAGCGTCTGCTCGAGCTGCGCGACCTCGGCTTCGAGATCGGGGATCTCGGCGGCGAAGCTGGAATCGTCGGCGGCGAGTTCGCGCGCAGCTTCCAGATCGTCCTGCGCAGCCGTGAGCTTGTTGTACGTCGACATGATCGGCGAGAGCTCGGAGAACCGCTTACCGACGCGCCTGGCAGCGGCAGGGTCGTTGTGCAGCGCCGGATCGGACATCTGTGCTTCGAGACCGGCGTGCTCCGCCAAGATGTCGTCGATGGCCGAGGGCTGGGTTGCGCCTGCCATGGTTCGCTCCGCTCTGAGTTTCGATTCCTACGGTGCGCGCTTGAAGGTATTTCGACGCCGGGACCCGGGAAACGCGCAAACCGAGTGCAGGCACAAAAAAAGCCGACGCCCGATCTGCGCATGGCAGATCGGGCGTCGGCGGAACAGCTAGGACTCGGTGGCCGGGACCTTGCTGTCTGCGCGCTTGCCGTAGCGAGCCTCGAAGCGAGCGACGCGTCCACCGGTGTCGAGAATCTTCTGCTTGCCCGTGTAGAACGGGTGGCACTGCGAGCAAACCTCGACGTTGATGCGTCCGGACTCCTTGGTGCTGTGGGTCTCGAACGTGTTACCGCAACCACAGACGACGGTGGTCGCTACGTAGGTTGGGTGGATTCCTGCCTTCATGGTGTCCCTTTCAATGGTCGCCGGGTCGACGTCGCCAATCGACATCGTGAACCGGAACCGGACTCGGCCGTTCAGTATGCCAGATGCGGTACCTCACCAGATAATCCGCGTCTCGCACGCCTCGGGGTGGCTGTACGAAGTTGTCAACGCACTGCCCCTCGGTTTTGTTCCGCCCACGCAAAAGGCCCACAACCAGCTGGTTGTGGGCCTTTGACGTCGAGTCGATCAGTCGTCGATCGCACCCGGCGCGGTCTTGGAGACCTGCATCAGGAACTCGAGGTTGTTCTTGCTCTTCTTCAGTCGATCGATCAGCAGATCGATGGCCTGATGCGAGTCCAGACCGGACAGGACGCGGCGGAGCTTGTGCAGCACCGCAGCTTCGTCCGGGCTCAGAAGCAGCTCGTCCTTACGCGTGCTGGACGGGTTGACGTCCACGGCCGGGAACACGCGGCGTTCGGCGATCTTGCGATCGAGCTTGAGCTCGGCGTTGCCGGTGCCCTTGAACTCTTCGAAGATCACGGTGTCGCCGGTGGATCCGGTCTCGACCATCGCGGTGGCGATGATGGTGAGCGATCCGCCGTTCTCGATGTTGCGGGCAGCGCCGAGGAAACGCTTCGGCGGGTAGAGCGCCGTCGAGTCGACACCACCGGAGAGGATGCGTCCGGACGCAGGCGAGGAGTTGTTGTACGCACGACCCAGACGCGTGATGGAGTCGAGCAGTACGACGACGTCCTTACCCATCTCGACCAGGCGCTTCGCACGCTCGATTGCCAGCTCGGCAACTGCGGTGTGATCTCCCGGCGGACGGTCGAAGGTGGAGGAAATGACCTCACCCTTCACGCTGCGCTGCATGTCGGTCACTTCCTCGGGACGCTCGTCCACGAGGATGACCATCAGGTAGCACTCAGGATTGTTGGTGGCGACGGCATTCGCGATCGCCTGCAACACGCTGGTCTTACCGGCCTTGGGCGGGCTCACGATGAGGGCGCGCTGGCCCTTACCGATGGGCATCACCAGGTCGATGACACGCGTGGTGAGAATGTGCTGCTCGGTCTCGAGGCGCAGTCGCTGGTTCGGGTACAGCGGCGTGAGCTTGTTGAACTCGGGGCGCTTCTTCGCGGCCTCGACGTCGCCGCCGTTGACCGTGTCGATGCGGACCAGCGGGTTGAACTTCTGACGCTGGCTGCCCTGCTCACCGTCACGCGAGACGCGGACGGCACCGGTGATGGCGTCACCACGGCGAAGGCCGTTCTTGCGGATCAGATTCATGGAGACGTAGACGTCGTTGGGACCGGCGAGGTACCCGGAAGTACGCACGAATGCGTAATTGTCGAGCACGTCGAGGATGCCGGCGACCGGCTGAAGGACGTCGTCCTCGCGGATTTCGGTCTCACGCGAATCGTTGGGTGCGCCACCCTCACCGCGGTCGCGACCACGGCCACGGCGCTCGCGGAAACGGCGTCCGCGGCGTCCGCGTCCACCCTCTTCGTCGTCGTCCGGTCCGTTGTTGCGGTTGTCCGTACGCGGACCGGCGTTGTTCTGGCCGGCGTTGTTCTGATTGCCGCGATCCTGACGGTCCTGGCGATCCTGGTTGCCCCGGTTGCCCTGGTTCTCGCGCTGGCCCTGGTTGTCGCGCTGGCCCTGATTGTCCCGGTTGCGCTCGCGGCGGGGACGCTCGTTGCCCTGCTCGGCGGGAGCCTGATCAGCGTCGGACTTGCCCTCGGTGCGCGCAGGACGCTCGGCCGGGGCCTCAGCCTTGGCGGTCTCGGCGACCTTCGAGGTATCGGCGGCCTTCGAGGTGTCCGCGTCGGACTTTGCCGAAGGAGTGTCCTGCTCGATGCTCAGTTCACCCTGGTCGGGTGAACCTGCACGACGAGCGGCGCCGCGACGCTGACGTCCACGACGGGGTGCGCTCTGATCGGAATCCTCGGCGGATTCGGTACGCGCAGGCGCTGCCTCGGCAGGAGCGGATTCTGCCGCGGGAGCCGTTTCGGCTGCGGGGGTTTCGGTGCGTGCGGCGCGGGTGCTCTTGGCACGAGTGCGCGCAACGGGTGCGTCGTCGAGAGTGAGTTCGCTCTGTGCGGGTGCAGCCTTTGCGCTGCCGCCCTGGCGCTCCTTGATGGCTGCGATCAGGTCGCCCTTGCGCATGCCGGAAGTGCCTTTGATGCCCAGTTCACCCGCAAGAGTGCGGAGTTCGGTGAGCACCATGCCGGAGAGTCCGGCACCACGGCGCGTCTCGGCACGCTTCGTGGAGGTCGCCACCGCACCGTTCGATGCTGAAGATGACGCCTGAGAATTGTCGCCTGATTCCGACCCGGCGGGTGCAGAAGTGGCGATGAGGTCCGTATCGGTCACGGAGGTCCTTTCCTTCCCTCACTCGCACTGCGCAAAGTCGAGGGTTCGTCCCGCAGTTCGATTGAATACCGAACTCGGTGGTGCCGTACGTGGTTGCTGTCCAGAACTGCCGGCTTGTCCGCCGTCACATGATTGTCGGAAACTCTCGCCTCAAACTTTTCATGCGCTCGCAAACCTGCCCAACGCGCCTTCGTCGACGATTCACTCCCCCGTGTGTTGAACCCCAGAGATATGGAACCTCTGAGTGTTCGATCCGCGGAGGATTCAAACCTTCGGAGAAGGTACAAGCGTGAGAATCATGCCTGCGAGAATCATGCCAAGGACTGTGGACCCCGATTGGGAAGGAGTTTTGCCCCCTGGTGATGCACCGGCGACTGACGCGCACGATGTACGGACATAGCCCAGGATAGCGTCCAAACCTGAGTCCGGCAAGAATTTGGACGACTGGGTGTGTCAGTTCACTACCGATCGGTAGTGGGCGATCACCAGGACCAAGGCAGGGATCAGACCGTCGACGTGGATACTTCGACGCCGTCGGCGATGTCCAATTCGAGCACACGTAGTCCGTCTGCCCGCGCCGCTTCGGCGAGCTCGACGGGGAAAGGTTCTGTGCTGAGCGCCAACACGGTGGGGCCTGCTCCCGAAACGGTCGCAGCAATGCCCGCCTCGCGCAAGATCCCGATCCATCGCGTCGTGAGCGGAAGTGCGGGTGCGCGCTGTGCCTGATGCAGGCGATCCTCGGTGGCTGCCATCAACAGATCGGGCCGAGCAGTGAGCGCAACGACGGCCAGCGCGCTGCGGCTCGCGTTGAACGAGGCATCCTGGTGCGGAACCAATTCGGGCAGGAGGCCGCGAGTGTGTGCGGTGGACGACCGCTCCTCGGGAACCAGTGCCACAGCACGGATGTCGGGATGGACATCGAGTTTCGCCGCGGAGTAGATCGGCTCGTCGCCTTCGACGGCCGGTGGGCAACTCCACGAGACGACTGCGCCACCGAGAACACTGGCAGACGCATTGTCCGGGTGACCTTCGAACTCGGACGAGAGTTGAACCAACTGCTCTTCCGTCAAGCCGATCTCGGCATCGAGTGCGCGCGCCAGACCGTTGGCTGCTGCCAGTCCGCCGACAGCCGCAGAAGCCGAGGATCCCAACCCGCGCGAGTGCGGGATCGCGTTGCGGCACAACACGTCCAGGCCACTGGCCCACACCCCGGCCGCTTCGAGACCGCGCTCGATAGCGCGAACTACGAGATGCGAAGGACCCCAAGGTACGTCGGCAGCGCCTTCACCTTCGACGCGAATCTGAAGGCCCGAATCCGTTGTGGTGACCACGATTTCGTCGTACAACCCCAACGCCAGACCGAGGGTGTCGAACCCCGGCCCCAAGTTTGCACTCGAGGCCGGGACGCGAGCAGTCACCGAAAGGCCGATAGGCAGGGTTATAGTCATGTCAGACACCGGATTCCGCGGAGTGGTCGATGAATCCACGGACACTATGCAAGCTCGAGGGCAGCCGCGACGGCAACGGGATCGACACCGATCGGCTCGACGTTCGGCATACCCTTCAAAGCCGTGTCAGGATCCTTGAGACCGTTACCGGTCACCGTGCACACGACGGTCAGGCCCGGCTCGAGCCAGCCCTCTGCACGTGCGGCGAGCAGGCCGGCGACACTGGCTGCCGACGCCGGTTCGACGAAGACGCCCTCGGTGGCGGCTATCAGACGGTAAGCCTCGAGGATCTTCTCGTCGGTGGCGGCACGGAATGCACCGTTCGACTCTTCCTTCGCGGCGACAGCGCCGTTCCAGGAAGCGGGGGAACCGATTCGGATTGCGGTAGCGATGGTTTCGGGGTCCTTGACGGGTGCGCCGTTGACCAGCGGAGCCGCACCGGCTGCCTGGACGCCGAGCATGCGGGGCTTGACCGTGGTCAGACCATCCGCGTAGTACTCGGAGTATCCGCGCCAGTACGCGGTGATGTTTCCTGCGTTTCCGACCGGGAGAGCGTGCACGTCGGGAGCCTTGCCGAGCACGTCCATGATCTCGAATGCCGCGGTCTTCTGACCCTCGATGCGCACCGGGTTGACGGAGTTGACGAGACCGATGGTGGGGAATTCCGCCGTGGTCTTGCGTGCCAGCTCGAGGCAGTCGTCGAAGTTGCCCTGGACCTGAATGATCTTGGCGCCGTGCATGACTGCCTGCGCAAGCTTGCCCATGGCGATCTTGCCCTGCGGGATGAGCACGGCGCAGGTCATGCCTGCCTTGGCTGCATACGCAGCGGCCGAGGCGGAGGTGTTGCCGGTGGACGCGCACAGAACTGCGCGCTGGCCGCGGGCCAAGGCGTCGGTGACGGCCATCGTCATGCCGCGGTCCTTGAAGGAACCGGTGGGGTTGAGACCCTCGACCTTGAGGTAGACGTCGCAGCCGGTGATCTCGGAGAGGTGGCCGGCCGGCAGGAGCGGGGTGCCGCCTTCGCGCAGGGTGACGGTCTTCCAGTTGTCACCGATCGCGAGACGGTCCCGGTATGCCTCGATGAGACCCGGCCATGCCTTGTGGACGGGGTTGACGATGCCGGTCATTGTTCAGTGCCTTCCAGTCGCAGCACGCTGGTCACAGCGGTGACGAATTCGAGTTCGTTGAGGGCCGCCACGGTCTCGGAGAGAGCCGCGTCGGTTGCTACATGAGTGACGACCACCAGACGCGCGCCGGCGCCGGCGCCCTCCTGGCGGACGACGGAGATGCTCACGCCGTGCTTGGCGAACTCGGCGGCGACTGCGGACAGCACACCTTCCTTGTCCGCGACCTCCATGTTCACGTAGTAGCGCGTGAGGATGTCGCCCATCGGGGCGACCTTGAGCTTGGCGTACTTGGACTCGCGGGGGCCGCGGCCGCCGTGAACCTTGTTGCGCGCCGCCATCACCAGGTCACCCATCACCGCGGAAGCGGTGGGGGCGCCGCCTGCGCCCTGGCCGTAGAACATGAGCCGGCCGGCGTTCTCTGCTTCCACGACAACGGCGTTGAACGCGCCGTTGACCGAGGCCAGCGGATGGCTGAGCGGAACCAGCGCCGGGTACACGCGAGCGGAAATCCGCTCCTTGCCCTTGGGCGTGACGATGCGCTCGCAGATCGAGAGCAACTTGATCGTGCAGTCGAGTGCCTTCGCCGACGCCAGGTCGGCGGAGGTGATCGTGGAGATTCCTTCGCGGTACACGTCCGCGGCAGTGACGCGGGTGTGGAACGCGATCGACGCGAGGATCGCAGCCTTCGCCGCGGCGTCGTAGCCTTCGACGTCCGCGGTCGGGTCGGCTTCCGCGTATCCGAGGCGTCCGGCTTCGGCGAGGGTCTCCTCGTAGTCGGCGCCGGTCTCGTCCATCGCGGAGAGGATGAAGTTGGTGGTGCCGTTCACGATTCCGGCGACCTTGTTGACACGGTCTCCGGCCAACGACTGTGTGAGCGGGCGGATCACGGGGATCGCACCGGCAACAGCGGCCTCGAAGTACAGGTCAACAGAGTTGGCCTCTGCAGCCTCCGCCAATTCACCGGTGTGGTCCGCGAGCAGCGCCTTGTTGGCGGTCACGACCGACTTACCGGAGTTGAGGGAAGAGAGAATCAGCTTGCGAGGGAGCTCGATTCCGCCGATCACCTCGACCACGATGTCGACGTCGTCACGACCGACCAGGGACTCGGCGTCCGTCGTCTGCAGTTCCTCGGGAATTCCGCGGTCCGAGCCGATACGGCGGACGGCAACTCCCCGCAGTTCCAACGGGGCGCCGACGCGAGCTTCGAGTTCCTCGGCCTGCTCACGAATGATCCGGACGACCTCGCTCCCGACGTTGCCGAGGCCGAGAACGGCCACACCGATAGCGCGATGCGCCGATTCGCTCGTCACTGCGATACCTCCAAGCTGAGCAGATCTTCCACTGTTTCCCTCCGCAGAATCACGCGTGAGACTCCGTCACGCACCGCCACCACGGCTGGGCGGGTGAGCAGGTTGTACCTGCTCGACATCGAATAGCAGTATGCACCGGTCGCTGCTACCGCTAGTAAATCACCGGGCCCGACGTCCTCGGGCATCCAGGTGTCCCGAATGACCACGTCACCGGACTCGCAGTGCTTACCGACGATACGTGCAACGACGGGATCAGCCTCGGAAGTTCGCGAAACCAACTTGGCTTCGTACTCCGCACCGTAGAGGGACGTGCGGATGTTGTCGCTCATCCCGCCGTCGACGCTGATGTAGCGGCGTGTCAGCGAGCTACCCACCGTGACGTCCTTGATGGTGCCGACCTCGTAGAGCGTCACCGTGCCAGGTCCGGCGATGGCGCGGCCGGGTTCGACGGCAAGCGTCGGCTCCGGCAATCCGGCCAGTGCGGACTCGTTGCGCACGATGTGGCCGAGCTTTGCTGCCAGTTCGTCGACGGGCGGCGGGTCGTCGGAGGGGATGTACGAGATCCCCATGCCGCCGCCGAGGTCGATGATCGAAATCTGCTTGGTCTTCTCGACTCCGAACTCGGTGACGACGTCGCGGAGCAAACCGATCACGCGGTGCGCTGCCACCTCGAAACCGTCGACGTCGAAGATCTGCGAACCGATGTGGCTGTGCAGGCCGACCAGTCGCAAGTTGTCGGCAGCGAAGACGCGACGGACCGCGTCGATCGCCGCTCCCCCGGCCAGCGAGAAACCGAACTTCTGGTCCTCGTGTGCGGTGGAGATGAATTCGTGGGTATGCGCTTCGACGCCGACGGTCAGTCGGATCAACACGTCCTGAACGACACCGGCCTCACCGGCGACACGATCGAGTCGGTCGATCTCGATCGCCGAGTCGAGCACGACGTGTCCGACGCCCGCGGCGACACCAGCGGCCAGTTCGGCGACTGACTTGTTGTTGCCGTGCATGGCAATTCGCTCGGCCGGGAAGTCCGCGTGCAACGCGATCGCCAGTTCGCCGCCGGAGCAGACGTCGAGCGAGAGGCCTTCGTCGGCGACCCAGCGTGCGATCTCGCCACAGAGGAATGCCTTGGATGCGTAGTGCACCTTGGCATCCGGGCCGAAGGCGCGGGCCATGTCGCGGCAACGCGAGCGGAAGTCGTCCTCGTCGATGACGAACAGCGGGGTGCCGTACTTCTCGGCAAGTTCACCGACCTTGACACCCGCGAGGGTCACTTCACCGTCGTCGCCGCGAGAAGCGTTGCGCGGCCACACCTGCGGTGAGAGTTCACCGAAGGCTTCGGGGCTGGCAGGACGGTCGGGCAAGCCGGGGGCCTGCAACTGCTCGGCATGCTTGGGGCCGGCGGGGTGCGCGTTCACATTTGCTCCGGTGCGGTGACGCCGAGCAGTTCGAGGCCGTTGGCCAGGACCTGTCGGGTGGCGGCGCAGAGAGCCAGACGCGCGCGGTGCACGTCGGTGGCGTCTTCGTCGCCTTGCGGAAGGATGCGGCACGCGCCGTAGAAGCGGTGGTACGCACCCGCGAGTTCTTCGAGGTAGCGGGCAATACGGTGCGGCTCACGCAGATTCGCCGCGCTCGACACGACGCGTGGGTACTCGCCGATCGTGCGGATGAGGTCACCCTCCTGCTCGACGGTGAGCAGGGCGAGGTTGCTCGCGTCGGCGGACAGACCGAGGTCCGCGGCGTTGCGAGCGATCGCCGAGAGGCGTGCATGCGCGTACTGGACGTAGTAGACGGGGTTCTCGCTGCTGGTCTTGGTCCACAGGTCGAGATCGATGTCGATGCTCGAGTCGACCGACGAGCGGATCATGACGTAACGCGAGGCGTCGACGCCGATTGCCTCGACCAGGTCGTCGAGGGTGATGACGGTGCCTGCGCGCTTGCTCATCTTGACGGCAGTGCCGTCCTTGACGAGGTTGACCATCTGGCCGATCAGCACCTCGACGGTGTCCGGATCGTCGCCGAATGCGGCCGCGGCAGCCTTGAGACGGCCGATGTATCCGTGATGGTCGGCGCCGAGCATGTAGATGCAGAGGTCGAACCCGCGGGCGCGCTTGTTCTGGAAGTAGGCGATGTCACCGGCGATGTAGGCGGCGTTGCCGTCGCTCTTGATGACGACGCGGTCCTTGTCGTCGCCGTAGTCGGTGCTCTTGAGCCACCACGCACCGTCTTCGTGGAAGAGGTTGCCCGAACCCTTGAGGGATTCGACGGCCTTCTCGACCGCACCGGATTCGAAGAGCGAGTTCTCGTGGAAGTAGACGTCGAAGTCGACGCCGAAGTCGTGGAGCGTCTGCTTGATGTGCGTGAACATCAATTCGACGCCGATGGCGCGGAAGGTTTCCTGCTGCTCGTCGGCGGGCAGCTCCATGACGTCGGGACGCTGCTTCAGAACCGAGGCGGCGATGTCGGCGATGTATGCACCGGCGTAACCGTCTTCCGGAGCAGGTTCACCCTTCGCTGCAGCGATCAGTGAACGCGAGAAGCGGTCGATCTGGGCACCGTGATCGTTGAAGTAGTACTCACGTGTGACCAATCCACCCTGCGCGGACAGAATGCGTCCGAGCGCGTCTCCGACTGCAGCCCAACGGGTTCCACCGAGGTGAATCGGTCCGGTGGGGTTGGCCGAGACGAACTCGAGGTTGATCTTCTTGCCGGCGAGGGAGTCACCCGAGCCGTACGACGCACCGGCTTCGAGAACCGACACGACGATCGCGCCCTGGGCGTCCTTGTCCAGCCGGATGTTGAGGAAGCCGGGTCCGGCGATCTCGGCGGATTCGATTCCGTCGGCAGCGGTGAGGGCTTCGGCGATCCAGCCCGCCAGCTCGCGGGGATTGGTGCCGACCTTCTTGGCTACCTGCATGGCAATGTTGGTGGCGTAATCGCCGTGCTCGGGGTTGCGTGGTCGCTCGACGGTAAGGGTTTCGGGCAGCACGGATACGTCGAGGCCGCGATCGGCAAGGACGCTCGCTGCGGTTCCGCGGAGCAGTTCGGCAAGGTCAGCTGGAGTCACAGGTATTCATCCTATTGCCTGCACACCGGAAGTGGAGACTCGCCTCACGCCTCGCTCTCCGTGAACGTGCGCGGGGCCGCTGTGGCGTGTCGCACGCCACTCTCAAAGTTTGCCCTCAGACTCGGAAAGTACAGTGGTAATGCCCGAGCTACCACCGCGTACCTTCATGCGCGGGCGCGCCACACCTCAAGCCCACACACCGAAAGAGCCCAATCGATGCCAAGCGGTTCCGATAGTCGCGGTCCCAACAAGAACTCCGGGGCCAAATCAGCCAAGGCCATCAAGGCCGCCAACAAGAACAGTCGGCCGGCCAAGAAGGGCAAGGGCGGCGTCCCCGCTCCCCGCCAGATCCCCTGGCTGTCGATCGGCGCCGGTGTGGCTGTGCTCGCACTCATCGCCGTGCTCGGTATCAATCTGTGGCCCAAGGTCGAGGAGCGGCAGGCCCTCGAGCCGTACAAGTACAGCTCCGAGAACAAGGATCCGTCCGACAAGATCGACGGCGTCCTCAAGATCGAGTACCCGGCCGGCCAGCACGTCGATTCCACTCAGCGCGTGGCGTACGACCAGACCCCGCCGTTCGGTGGCCCGCACGACGCCACCTGGGCGAACTGCACCGGAACCGTGTACGCCGACCCGATTCGCACCGAGAACGCCGTCCACTCGCTCGAGCACGGCGCCATCTGGATCACGTACAACCCCGATCTCGTCGACCAGGACCAGATCGACAGCCTCGCCGGACGCGTCAACGGCAAGTCCTACATGCTGATGTCGCCGTACCCCGGCCAGAGCAGCCCCATTTCTCTGCAGTCGTGGGGCCATCGCCTCGAGATCGACAAGGCCGACGACGATCGCATCGATCAGTTCATCACCGCCCTGAACCAGAACCCGAACGTCTACCCCGAGGTCGGAGCGAGCTGCACCAACCCGCTGTTCACCCCGTCGACGTCGCCGTTCGATCCGACGCCTCCGGGCGCCGACGCCATCCAGATGGACGGCACGGGCGCTACCCCGGCCACCGACGAGCAGATTCCCGCCGGTGGATAGTCCGGTGAATAGTTCAGAGACCACCGATCAGCCTTCGAAGCCGAGTCAGCGCACCGCACTGCTGATCATCGGTCTGATCGGCGCGATCGCCGTCGGTTTTGCCCTCGGCGCACTGACCAACCTCCTCGGACCCGATGCGAAGTCGTCACTGACCGTTCCGGCATCGGATTCGGTGGACGTGGGCTTCGCGCAGGACATGAGCGTGCATCACAGCCAGGCCGTGGACATGGCGTCCATCGCCCTGACGAAGTCCACGGACAACGACGTACGCACGCTGGCGTTCGACATCTTGACCACGCAGCAGAACCAGCTCGGTCAGATGCAGGCGTGGCTGACCATGTGGGATCAGCCGCTGTCCAAGGTGGGTCCGTACATGGAGTGGATGTCGTCGGATTCGGGCTCCGGCCACGGATCGCACGGGACTTCGGCCACGATGGACATGGCTCATTCCGGCCCGGTCGACACGATGCCCGGCATGGCGTCCCCCGAGGACCTCGCGGCTCTCCGCGCGGCGGAAGGCCTGCAACTCGACACCTTGTTCCTGCAGTTGATGCTTCGTCACCACGAAGGTGGGCTTCCGATGATGGAGTACGCAGCTGCCGACGCCACCGAGGGTCCGGTGCGCAGCCTGGCGCAGACCATGGTCAACACGCAGCAGAGCGAGTCCAAGCTGATGACCGACATGTTGGCAGCTCGCGGCGCAGTGCCGCTGCCCATGAACTGAACTGCACTGCACTGCACTGCACTGCACTGCACTGCACTGCACTGAGCTGAACCGAGAATGTTCAGACCCAACTGGGCCTGGTCCTGAATTTCAGGACCAGGCCCAGTTTTCTACCTCCGGCATGTCTTCGAGGTGCTCGACGATGTAACGCGAGTGCTTTTCGAGCTGTGTGCGGCAGAACTCCGCCAACTCGGACGCCCCGGCCGGCCGACGCTTGGAGCGTCGTAGCGCCTCGATCACCAGGTGGTAGCGGCTCATCTTGTTGAGGACAACCATGTCGAACGGTGTTGTGGTTGTTCCCTGTTCACTGAATCCGCGAACGTGGAAGCGTTCGGGACTCGGACGCCCGTGAATCAGTTCGTGCACCGCACGCGAGTATCCGTGGAATGCGAACACGACGTCGGTCTGCGCGGTGAACAAATCGAGGAAGACACGCTCCCCAAATCCGTGGGGATGCTCGGTTGGCGTCAGCAAGGCCATCAGATCGACGACGTTGACGACGCGGGTGATCAGTTCTGGCGTGTGATCGCGCAGCAACTGTGCAGCAGCCAGGATCTCCTGCGTCGGCACATCTCCCGCAGCGGCCAGGACCACGTCCGGTTCCTGTCCGCGTGCTTCGGTTCCGGCCCATTCCCACACCGAAGCGCCCGCCGCGCAGTGCTCGTGCGCTTGCTCGAGCGTGAGGTATTGCAGGTGCGGTTGCTTGTCCACGACTATCAGGTTGACGTGGTCGGTACTACGCAGGCAGTGGTCCGAGATCGAGAGCAAGGTGTTGGAGTCCGGCGGTAGCCACACGCGGATCACACTGGGTGCCAATGGAATAACGGCGTCGATCATGCCGGGGCCCTGATGACTGAATCCGTTGTGGTCGTTGCGCCAGCATGTACTGGTCAGCAGCACGTTGAGCGAAGCGACGGACGCCCGCCACGGCAGGTCGACGGCATGTTGGAGCCACTTGGCGTGCTGGATGAGCATCGAGACACTCACCATCGCAAACGCTTCGTAGCTCGCGAACATCCCGTGTCGACCGGACAACAGATAGCCCTCGAGCCAACCCTCGCAGAGGTGCTCGCTGAGGACCTCCATGACACGACCGTCCGAGGACAGTCCGTCGTCGTAGTCGGTGATCGGCAGTTGCCAGCAGCGGTCGGTTGTCTCGAACACGGCGCCGAGGCGATTGCTCGACGTCTCGTCCGGACAGAAGAGTCGGAAGATCCCGCCGCTGTCCTCGGTTTCCGTGGCGGCGTAGATGTCGCGCAGAAGCTCGCCGAGAACTCGTGTCGTCTCGTGGAAGGTCGAACCCGGGGATTGAATGGGAAGCGCGTACTTTTCGAGCGGCGGCATCGGGAGATCGACGCGAAGTCGCCCACCGTTCGCGTAGGGAGTGCTCCCCATGCGTTTGTCCCCCGCCGGCGAGAGCGCCGCCAGTTCCGCGGCCAGTGATCCGTTGGCGTCGAACAACTCGTCCGGACGGTACGACCGCATCCACTCTTCGAGTTGCCGCAGATGCGATTCGTTGGTTCGCACGCCGGACAACGGCACCTGGTGCGCACGATGTGTGCCCTCGACCAAGATTCCGTCGACGGTGTGCGGACCGGTCCATCCTTTCGGCGTCCGCAAGACTATTGCCGGCCACGAACCCGTCCACTCGTCGCCGCGGCGTGCGGCACCCTGCATCTCGCGGATCTTCTCGTGTGCCTGCGAGATCGCTTGATACAACTGAGGAAACACGACGTCGGGGTCGTCACCGGAGACGACGATCGGCGCCCACCCCTGGCCGCCGAGGTAGGCCTGAATGTCCTCGTCGCTGCTGCGCCCGTACACGGTCGGGCCCGCGATCTTGGCGCCGTTCACGTGCAGGATCGGCAACACCGCGCCGTCGCGTCGTGGATTGAGGAACGCCGGGAGCTTCCACGAGCCGGACAACGGCCCGGTCTCCGCTTCGCCGTCGCCGATCACACAGGCCACCACGAGGTTCGGATGATCGAAGGCAGCGCCGGCCGCATGTGCAAGGGCGTAGCCGAGCTCGCCGCCTTCGTGGATGCTTCCGGGTGTCTGCACACTCACATGGCTGGGCACTCCGCCGGGAGCCGAGAATCGCCGACACATCCGGTGGATACCCTCGGCGTCGTCCGAGACTTCCGGATAGATCTCCGAATACGTTCCCTCGAGATACGTCGACGCGACCAGCGCCGGGCCGCCGTGCCCCGGGCCCGTGACGTACAGCCAGTCAGCATCAGTGGCGACGATGTGCCGATTGAGGAGCGTGTAGATCATCGACAGGCCAGGGCTGGTCCCCCAGTGTCCGAGCAGTCGAGGCTTGATGTGCTCGGCTCGCAACGGTTCCCGCAGAAGCGTGTTGTCTTTCAGATAGATCTGCGCAACGGTCAGGTAGTTGGCCGCTGCCCACCACTTCAGGTCGAGCGCGAGCTGGTCTTCGGAATAGTGGTGATCGGTCATCAACGACTCCCGTACCTCACGAGGGTGCCCGAGCAGTCCGCCCGAGCCTGTGCTCAGAGCCGAGCCTAGGCGTAAAAAGCATCCGAGTCAGTCGGTACAGATGATTCGACGACCATGGTCCCCGGCCGCATCCTCGACTGCCTCCCGCGACGACGCCATGCCGAGACGGGTGCCGGTTTGGTCTTGGCCCCCCGTGATGCGCTACGCTAACGCAGCCCAATCGGCACACCGAAAGTTCGGTGCGCCCCCGTAGCTCAGGGGATAGAGCGTTCGCCTCCGGAGCGAAAGGTCGCAGGTTCGAATCCTGCCGGGGGCACCACGAAGACGCAGGTCAGCGATTGATCGTCGACTTCTCCACGGTGCCGCACCAAAATATTCAGGGCAATCTATCCGACTACTGTCGATCTCATGCCTCGCATCGATCCTGCTCCCACGTACACGATGCGTCAGCTGGCTGCGTTTGTCGCGGTAGCCGAGACCGGGACGATCAGCGCCGCGGCCGAGCGCTTGCACCTCTCCCCCTCCGCCCTGTCCGCGTCGCTCACCGAACTCGAACGCGCGCTCAAAGTTCAACTGTGCGTTCGCCGTCGCTCATTCGGCATTCAACTGACCCGCACCGGTGAATCCGTTCTGGTGCGCGCCCGGGCGCTACTTCAGCAAGCCGGGGAGCTCGAATCCGATGCGCTCGGAACCGGCGGAAGCGTGTCGGGGCCCATCGCGATCGGTTGCTATCCTGCTCTGGGGCCGACGGTATTGCCGTCGATGATCGCCGGGTTCACCCGTGAGAATCCCGACGCGCAGGTGGAGTTCCGCGAGGACACTCAGAATCGGCTCCAGACACATCTCGAGAACGGCGAGTTGGACCTCGCGATCGCTTACGACCTGGACCTGTCTCCACAATTGCGCACAGTTCCGTTGGCCATCCGCGAACCCTTGATCGTCCTGGGTGCAGAACACCCACTCGCGCGGTCCGAGCGACCGATCCATCTTCCGGATCTCGCGGAACACCCGATGGTTCTCCTCGACGCGCCGCCGAGCACCAAACACGCGCTCGACGTCTGCCGCGCAGGCGGATTCATCCCGAAGGTTGCATACAGAACCGCGAACTTCGAGACGGCGCGGGCATTTGTCGGACGCGGACTCGGCTGGACGCTGTTGCTCCAGCGCCCCAAGATGGACGTCACGTACGAGGGGCTCGAGGTAGTCGTCAAGACCATCGCTTCCCCTGTCGTGCCGTCGGTGCACGTAGTTCTCGCGTGGCACCAGAACACTCGCCTCAGCCGCGTCGCACGCGCTTTCATAGAATTCGTTTCACCCTCGGAACCTGCCCAATAGTCCCACTACCAGGCAGCGGAGCTGATTCCACGGATTTTCCGTGCAAGAACCTCCAATTCTTTCGCTTTTCAATTGTTGTGGCGCACGTCATTGTTTCTTCAAGCCACATTCATCTCGAAAGGCACTTCATGACCTCCATCGCCTCACCGACCGCTACGCGCACCGCCGCGACGGTCAAGGCGCGCAAGGCCGCACTCGGCAGCTTTGTCGGCACCGCCATCGAGTGGTACGACTTCTTCATCTACGGCACCGCCGCCGCGCTCGTGCTCGGCAAGCAGTTCTTCCCCGGCACGTCCGATCTGGCCGGCACCCTGGCCGCCTTCGCCACCCTCGCCGTCGGATTCGTCGCGCGTCCCATCGGCGGAATCGTGATGGGCCACTTCGGCGACCGCATCGGACGCAAATCCATGTTGGTCACCTCGTTGATGCTGATGGGCTGCGCAACCGTTGCCATCGGCCTGCTACCCAACTACGCCGCCATCGGCGTCTTCGCCCCCATACTCCTGGTGACCTTGCGATTCGTTCAGGGACTCGGTGTCGGCGGCGAGTGGGGCGGCGCAGTTCTGGTCGCCACCGAAAACGCACCGGAGGGCAAGAAGGGGCTGTACGGCAGCGCACCACAAATCGGTGTTCCCGCAGGCGTACTGGTGGCCAATCTCGTCTATCTCCCCCTCGCCGCCTTCATGGACGACGATGCATTCAACTCCTGGGGATGGCGAATCCCGTTCCTGCTCAGCGCAGTTCTTGTGGGCGTTGCGATGTGGATCCGTCTCGGCCTCGAGGAAAGTGACGAGTTCACCGCTTCGAAGTCCGAAGCACCGGCGGAGTCCATGCCGATTCTCGAGGTTCTCACCAGACACTGGAAGACAGTGCTCCTCGCCGGTGGAACCTTCATCGCCACCAACGGAATTGCGTACGCGTACATGGTTTACGTGCTCAAATACGGCGAGTCCGAACTCGGCTTCAGCAAAACCACGATGCTCTTCCTCCTCATCGCATCCTGCCCGTTCTGGATGGCGGGAATGGCTTTCAGCGCTCACAAGTCGGACACTCTCGGACGCCGGACCGTCTACATCCGCAGTTCGATCGCCCTGGTAGTGGCGGCAGCGGTGTTCTTTCCGCTGATCGACACAGCGATCGTCCCGGTGATGCTCGTATCGATGATCGCCCTCGGCTTCACGCTCGGCTGCTGCGCCGGCCCACAAGCGGCGCTGTTCGCCGAATTGTTCCCCGCACACATCCGCTACAGCGGAGCGTCACTCGGCTACCAGATCGGCGCAATCCTCGGCGGCGGTCTGGCCCCGATGATCGCCACCGCGCTCTACGCCGCCTTCGACACCTCGTTCGCCATCACCGTCTACTTCGTGATCATTGCCGTGATCAGCTTGGTTTCCATCCTGCTACTCCCGGAACCTCAACTGATCCCGAAAAACACTGCCGCACAGAAAGCCTCGTGACCATGTCGACCTACTTTCATCCGAAGAAGTACGCACCCGAGGACTTCGCTTCCCTGGCGCCTTCGGCCGACGCACTTCCCGTCGTGATCGTCGGAGCCGGCCCAGTCGGCATGGGCGTAGCCATGGGCTTGGCGCAGCGCGGCATTGCCGTCACGATTCTCGAAGCGGCCGATCAGGTCTCGTTCGGCAGTCGCGCGATCTGCGTGTCACGGCACAGCCTCGAAGTTGCCGAACGCCTTGGTTTCGGTGCCGAGCTCGAAGACATCGTTCTGCCGTGGGTGGGTGGTCGGAGTTACTACCGCGATCAGGAAGTACTGCAGTTCCGGATGGCATCCGCCGAGCACGACGCGCGCGGACCCATGGTCAACGTCTCGCAATCCGAGTTCGAACAGATCATGACCGACAAATTGCTCGCCCACCCACTGGTGAACTTCCACTGGTCGTCGTCGATCGCCGGCATCTCCGGCGGTGACGACGAGGTAACTCTGACCGTCGACACCGCGTTCGGAACCCGCGAACTGCGTGCGGCGTGGGTCGTGGCTGCCGACGGTGGACGCAGCAAGATGCGCGAACTCAGCGGAATCCGCTTGCAGGGCAACAGCTACGAGGGCAACTACGTCATTGCCGACATTCATTGGGAATCGGAACTCCCGGCCGAGCGTCTGGTGTGGTTCGACGCACCCAGCAACCCGGGCTCCACGATCATCATGCACCGCCAACCACGGGACATCTGGCGCATCGACTACCAGCTCGACGCGTCGGACGATCCGGAGGCGGAGACGCAAGAAGATCGCATCCGTGACCGCATCACGCGTCACCTCGAATGGCTCGAGAGCGATATCCCCTGGACCCTGGAATGGTTCGGCTTCTACCGCGCCCATGCACTCGCCCTGGAAGATTTCACTCACGGCCGTGTGCTCTTTGCCGGCGACGCCGCGCATCTCGTTCCGATCTTCGGTGTTCGTGGCCTCAACTCTGGCATGGAAGATGCCGAGACCCTGGTGTGGCAACTGGCGGCCGTCATCAACGGAGCTGCCGATACCGCCATCCTCGACGCGTATTCGAAGGAACGTCGTAGCGCGTGGCAGCAGAACGTCGACAATGCAGGCAAGTCGACGCTCATCATGTCGCCCGGCAGTCACGGCTACCGAACCACCCGCGACGCCGTACTCGAACTCGCCACCAAGCGAAGCGAATTCGCGCACCTCATCAACCCGCGCCAGTCGAGTGCAACGCACGCCCGTCTCTCGCCGCTGACGTGGCCCACAGCTGCGGGCACCGAGGGCGTACTACCCGGGGATCCGCTGGAGGACAGAGTCGTCCAGGTCTCGGCGGACGGTTCGAAAACCTCCTTGAACAGTCTGCGCGGTACTGGATTCGGCCTGCTGGCTTTCGGACTGTCAGCTGAGCTGGTATCCGAACTCGACACGCAAGCCGAAATCCTTGCTCAGGCCCTTGCACCGGAAACCGTACGGGTGATCACCGCGGGAACTACCGACTCCACGATTCCCGATGCCGAAGGCAATCTCGCATCTGCCCTCGGTGCTCGTGTCGGCGAGATCTTCGTGATTCGGCCCGACGGATTGGCGCTATGCCGCATCAGCGATCCCACGCAATTGAACGACGTGGCCAAGCACCTCACCGCCGGCACTGCGCCGACACACTTCGATACGGCACAGTCGGCGACAACTGCGGTGATCGACGACGAGGGCCACCGCGAGCACATCTGGTTGACACTGTCGAATGCACTGGATCAGGCTGATCCGTCCGACCGCGAAGCCATGTTGGTGCGCCTTGCCTTGATTCTCGGTTCGCAAGCTACGTCGACGAGTTTCGACGCAGCCCTGAAAGACGCAGCCCCGAAAGACGCAGCCCCGAAATCTGCCACCCGATAGTTCAGACACAGCAACTCGGCCGCGCAGGATTGTCTCCTACGCGGCCGAGCGCATTCGCGGATGAAGCAAGTATTCAGTTGACCTCGGCCAATTCCTTTTCTTCCTCAGCGCGCCTGTCACTCGCCGAGTTTCC
Source organism: Rhodococcus sp. IEGM 1406 (assembly GCF_030056745.1). Lineage (NCBI taxonomy): Bacteria > Bacillati > Actinomycetota > Actinomycetes > Mycobacteriales > Nocardiaceae > Rhodococcus > Rhodococcus sp. IEGM 1406. Next base: position 34,464 of record NZ_JASHKO010000008.1, read on the forward strand.
CCTCAGCGACCTTCCACGTACCAGCGGCGAGACGGTGATCGCCAAGCCCACCAGCGCGACTCCGGTAACCAGGATCAGTCCGGGATGGAACTGTTCGAATCCGGCGGTACCGGCACCGGATGCGGTGTGCGATCCGGCGGTCACGAGGGCGGTAGTCAGAGCGAGTACGAGCGCCGCACCGACCTGAGCGGACGTGTTCACCAGCCCGGACGCCAAACCCTGCTCCGAATCGTCGACGCCGGAGGTGGCCTGGGCCATGATCGAGGTGTACCCCAACGCGAATCCGAGTCCGAGCAGGATGACGCTCGGCAGAATCGCCACGACGTACGACGGTGAATCGCTGCCCGCGAAGAGGAACCAGAGGTACCCGACGCTGAGCGAGGTCAGTGCCGCGATGATGAGCTTGGCACTGCCGTACAAGTCGACCAGCCGTCCGACGAACGGCGATCCGAAGGCGACGATGATGCCCGCGGGGAGCAGTGCCATCGCCATCTTCAGGGGCGACCAGCCGAGGGCCGACTGCAGGAAGATCGTCATCATGAACTGGAAGCTCAGGTAGGAACCGAAGAGCGCGATGATGGCCAGATTCGCACGAACGATGGTGCCGACGCGCAGAAGCCCAAGTCGCACAAGTGGATGAGCCACCTTCTTCTCGACGAAAAAGAACGTCGCCAGAAGCACGGCTGCGACGGCGAACGAACCCAGCGTCATCGGGTGTGCCCACCCACGGGTCGGAGCCGAGACCATCGTGTAGACCGTGAGAAGCATTCCCGTCACCAGGGTGACGGCGCCGACGAGGTCGTGTCCCCCGGTATCTGCGGGACGGTCCCGCGGAATGAGGAAGTACCCACCGATCAGCGCGATGACGGCAAACGGGACCGGCATCAGGAACGTGAACCGCCAACCGGCACTGGTCAACAGCCCACCCAGGATCAGGCCCGACGAGTAACCACTGGCGCCGAACACGGAGAACACGGACAGCGCACGGTTACGGGCCGGGCCCTCCTTGAACGTCGTGGTGAGAATGGACATTGCGGTCGGAGCGGTGAAGGCGGCAGCCAGTCCCTTCACGAATCGTGATGCAATCAGCAGTGTTCCGTTGTCGACGAGGCCACCGACCAGCGAAGCGATTGCGAACACGGTCAGCGCGATCAGGAAGACCTTCCTGCGCCCGAGAAGATCGGCGGTACGTCCACCGAGTAGCAACAAGCCGCCGAATCCGAGGACATAGCCGTTGATGATCCACTGCAGCGAAGTAGTGGACAGGCCCAGTTCGTTGCCGATGGACGGTAGAGCGACGCCCACCATCGACACATCGAGACCGTCGAGGAACAACACGAGGCAGAGCACCGCGAGGATGCCCCACAGCTTGAGGGACCAGCCCTCTCCTGTGGCCGGATCCGTGGATTCCGTAGAACCCGGGGATTCCGGCGAATCGAATGGTTTGAGTGTCGAGTCTGTGCAAGTCACGTCAGCGAGAATAGATGCACATGCACTTAATGCACAAGCATTTAATGCAATTGCACGTAATCGAGTCTTCAACTAGAATGCGGTCGTGACGTCGGAATCGGAATTGCGCAACACCTGGCGCTCGTTGTCGACCAGCTACAACGACATCGCGTGCGAACTCGATCGCCAGATGCAGTCGGCGCACGGCCTGAGTATGAGCGACTTCGAGGCCCTCGACCGACTCATGGACACCTCGTGTGAGCGTCCACGGATGCAGGATCTGGCTTCGGAGATGTACCTGAGTCCCAGTGCGCTCTCCCGCAGCGTCGCCCGCCTCGAGAAGGCCGGACTGGTTCAGCGAGCACTGTGCGAGGCTGACCGGCGCGGAGTCTTCATCGACGTCACCGACAAAGGTCGTCAAGTACACACGGATGCCAGCAAAATTCAACTGGCCGTGCTGGATTCACGCCTGCGCGAGCAGTAGCCCTACGTCGGAGCAGCACCGCACCTCGCCCGGCCGCCGGGCGAGGACCGTTCAGGACTAGACTGAGCACATACCGGCGCGCCTTTCTGTTGCCGTCGGCGATCGACAGCAGCGCAGCCGGCACGCCTTCACGCGATCCTGGCCGAGGCAATCTGCCAGCGTTCCTGCGGCTTCTGCTAGTCCCTCAGGCGCCTGCCTGACATCTCTACCTGCTCCTATCGAGAGATACACAATTGAACAACGCACGCACCCTTGGAGTCATCGGACAGTCGAGCAAACCGGCAGAACGCCGGTTGCCGATCCATCCTGCGCATTTCGATCGCATCGATGCCGAACTACGTTCTCGGATCTACCTCGAAGAGGGTTACGGCCACCCCTTCGGCTACTCCGACGACTACCTCTCACGTCTGGTGGCCGGAATCCGCACGCGCAAGCAGATTTTGGCGGAAACCGATGTGGTTCTGCTACCGAAGCCGTTGGTGCGTGACCTCGCCGAACTTCGGTCGGGTCAGGTTCTCTGGGGCTGGCCGCACTGTGTCCAGGACACCGAGCTGACACAGATCGCGATCGACAAGAAACTGACTCTCATCGCCTTCGAAGCGATGAACTTCTGGCACAGCGACGGATCGTTCAATCTGCACGTGTTCCACAAGAACAACGAGTTGGCCGGCTATTGCTCGGTACTACACGCCCTGCAGTTGATCGGTTCCACCGGAGACTACGGCCGCCGTCTCACTGCCGCCGTGATCGGTTTCGGTGCCACTGCACGCGGCGCCGTCACTGCACTCAAGGCGCACGGTATCCACGAAGTGGACGTACTGACTCAGCGCGGCGTCACCGCCGTCAGCTCCCCTATCCACTCGGCGCGAATGGTCTCGTTCGACAACAACAACGGCGATGTCCGCGGCAGCCACGTCATGCTCGACAACCACAGCGTGCCGGTACCGGGCTTCCTGGCCGAGCACGACATCGTCGTCAACTGCGTACTGCAGAACACGGATGCCCCGCTGACGTTCCTGACCGAGGAAGATCTCATGGACTTCCAACCGGGAAGCCTCATCGTCGACGTCTCGTGCGACGAAGGCATGGGGTTCAGCTGGGCTCGTCCCACCTCGTTCGCGGATCCGACCTTCATCGTCGGCGACAACATCACTTACTACGGCGTCGATCACAGCCCGTCGTACCTGTGGAACTCCGCGTCGTGGGAGATCAGCGAATCACTTCTTCCCTACCTGCCCACTGTGATGGCAGGAGAGACGGCCTGGAAGGCAGACGAGACCGTCGACCGCGCCATCGAAATCCGTGACGGCGTCATCGTGAATCCCGCCATTACGCGTTTCCAGCACCGTTCGGCGGACTACCCGCACGCTGTCATCGCGGAATAGGCGCCCCGATCAGGCCTGGCCGGCTGCCGCGTTGATCGGTGCCATGTCGAAATAGTCGCGCCAGGCTTTGATCTTTCCGTCCTCGACTTCGAATACCCCCATGACCGGGAGCGCTACCTCGGCGCCGTTGATGGTGAAGACGTCGACGCGCTCGTTCATGACGGTGTTGCCGTCCGCGACCTGACGCTTGATCTGAAAGTCGATGTTGCCGAAGGCACCGACAAACTGCTCGATGAACGCCCGGACGGCCTCGCGACCGACCACGGGCTCCATCGGAATGTTGTGATAAACGACGTCATCGGTGAAGTAGTCGACGATCTTTGCAACATCGGCGTCCGCCCACAGCGCACAGAAATCGGTGATCAGCTTATCCGATGTCATTGTGTTCCAGCCTCTTTCGAATCGTTTTCGTAGGGTTCGATGATTGCCAGGATGCTTTCGATCTCGCCTGCCGGTATCCCGAAGTACTCGGTGACGAAAACTGTGACGGCCGGTGCCTGGCCAGGTGTTCCGAGGTCGAGCAGATACCGCGCGACGACGCTCTCGCCCCACTCACGCAGCGCGAGTTCACGTATCGCCACGATTCCGCGATATTGCTGCCCCTGTTCGAGCTCGTTGCTGATGAAAGCGCCGGTGTCACCGGTTCGCTGACCGTTCTCGACTCGCCAGGCGTCAGCGGCGAATCGGACCTTCGTTGCGTCGTGAGTGAGCAATGCGTTCACGTATTCACGCGCCATAGCGACGCGCCCACTGACCGCAGACTCCGTGGAGTGCTTGGCAATTGCACCCAGGATCGACTCAGCCAACTCCGGTCGGCAGATCACGAGATCCGGAAGGTAGGGATGAGATTCGTTGTAGAGCAGCGGTGAACCGTCGATGCGGCTGCAATGCAGCCCGGCCGCCTGTGCGACGCCGACGGGTGCAGCCGAATCCCATTCCCACTGCCCACCGGCGTGCAGGTAGGCGTCGACCTCGCCTCGCACCACCGCCATCGCCTTGGCGCCGGCCGATCCCATGTGCACCACGTCGGCGCCGAGTTCGGCTGCCACCGCTTCGGTGAATGCGGGTGGTCGCGATCCGCTGACTACTACGCGGAGCGGCGAATTCGCGGGAACCGAATCGGCCTCGTCGCCACTGGAGTACACCGCTCCGAGCGCCGGCTGAGCAACCGCGGCTGCGGTAATTCCGCTACCGCGCTCCCAAAGCGCCACGTGCACTGCCCAATCCGCGTGATCCGGCAAGCCGTATTCCTTGGAGCCGTCCAGCGGATCGATGATCCAAACCCGGGATGCGTCCAGACGATTGCGATCATCGGCAGACTCCTCCGAGAGCACGGAATCCTCCGGCCGCTCGGCGGCCAACCGGTCGAGGATGTAGGAATCGGCGGCCTTGTCGCCCCGGCGACCTAGCTCACGACCGTCGTCGACACCCAGGCCCTCGGCTCGGATCCCCAGGAGGATCGCACCAGCGGCCTGCGCCAATTCCGCCGCGAGTGCCTCGTCGGCGATTCTGCTGTGTGTGGATTCGCTCACCGGTCCAACACTTCCATAATTCGCAGCGCAAGTTCGGTAGGCGTTCCGTCTTCGGGTCTGATCACCAGCTCGGCACTGGCTGGAGCCTCGTACGGATCGTCGACTCCGGTGAAACCCTTGATTTCCCCGGCCCTGGCCTTGGCGTACATCCCCTTGGGGTCTCGGGCTTCACATTGCTCGATCGGGGTGTCGACGTAAACCTCGACGAACTTCAGCCCGGCGGCCTCGTGCGCCGCCCGCACTCGATCACGATCTTCGCGGTACGGGCTGATCAGGCAGGCCACTGCCACTGCACCTGAATCAGCGAACAGCTGCGCCACCGAGCCGACTCGGCGGACGTTCTCGGCTCGGTCCTCGGCACTGAATCCCAGATCCGCGTTCAATCCGTGCCGGAGGTTGTCGCCGTCGAGGCGGTACGCGGGGATACCCGCGGCCACCAAGCGGCGTTCGAGTTCCACGGCGATCGTCGACTTGCCCGAGGCCGAGAGACCGGTGAGCCAGACGGTGGCGCCGGCAGTCGCACGTTCCTCGCGAGAAACCTCCGCACTGTGCCAGACGACGCGCGATTCCTTGAGTGTCGGACCGTTGATCATTCCGGCCGCGACGGTATTACCCGTGGTCTCGTCCACGAGAATGAAGCTGCCTGTCACCCGATTGCGGCGGTAGGGATCGAACATCAACGGCTGCTGCGTCTTGATCGAGATGCGACCGATCTCGTTGAGGGACAGAGATTCTGCCTTCTCGTCGCGGTGCAGAGAATTCACGTCCAGGCGATAGTCGAGCTTGACGATCTGCGCTTTCGTGGAGCGCGTGGTGTGCAGCAACGAGTAGCGGTTGTTCTCCGACAGGGTGGTCTGTTCAGTCAACCAACAGACCATCGCATCGATTTCCTGCCCGACCTGCGGCCGGTTGTTGAGCCGACACAATTGGTCCCCTCGGCTGACGTCGAGATCGTCGGCCAGCTCGATGCAGACGGCCGAGGGCGCAAACGCCTCGTCGATCACGTCACCGCCCGGCCCGTGGACTGCCTTCACCGTCGAGGTGAATCCTGAAGGTAATGCCACAATTTCATCGCCGGGCTTGAAGACGCCACTGGCAACCGTTCCGGCGTATCCCCGGAAATCGTGGAGGTCGGCATCCGTTTGCTTCTGCGGACGGATCACGTACTGCACCGGGAAACGCGCGTCGATCAAGTTGCGATCCGAAGCGATGTGCACCTGCTCGAGATGGTGCAGCAGAGAAGGCCCGTCGTACCAGGACATGTTCTCGGTCCGGGCAACGATGTTGTCCCCCAACAGCGCCGACACCGGAATGAACGTCAGATCGTGGACGTCCAGTTTGATCGCGAATTGCCGGAATTCTTCCTTGATCTCCTCGAACCGTTCCTGAGACCAGCCCACGAGGTCCATTTTGTTCACACACAGCACGAGGTGGGGTATCCCCAGGAGAGTCGACAAGAAAGCGTGCCGCCGCGTCTGTTCGAGCACACCCTTGCGTGCGTCCACCAGGATCAGGGCAAGGTCGGCCGTGGAAGCGCCGGTCACCATGTTGCGGGTGTACTGCTCGTGCCCGGGTGTGTCCGCGATGATGAACTTCCGGTGAGGCGTCGCGAAGTACCGGTGGGCGACGTCGATCGTAATGCCCTGTTCACGCTCGGCGCGCAATCCGTCGGTCAGTAGCGCGAGGTTGGCGTACTCGTCGCCGCGTTCTCGACTGCTCCGCTCCACGGCCTCGAGTTGGTCCTCGAAGATCGACTTGGAGTCGTAGAGCAACCGGCCGATGAGTGTTGATTTCCCGTCGTCGACACTGCCCGCTGTAGCGACTCTCAGCAGTTGCGGCATCAGAAGTACCCCTCTTTCTTACGATCTTCCATGCCAGCTTCGGAAATCCGGTCATCAGCTCTGGTTGCGCCACGCTCCGTGATACGGCTCGCCGCAACTTCTTCCACGACAGCGGCCGGTGTTTCGGCCGACGATTCGACGCATCCGGTACACGTTGCGTCGCCGACCGTACGGAAGCGCACCAACGCCTCGTAGGACTCCTCGCCGGCGCGAAGCTCGAGGAAGCGGGTGCGTGCCAACAACATTCCGTCGCGCGGAACGACTTCGCGACGATGGGCGTAGTAGATGCCGGGAAGGTCGATCCGTTCCTTCTCGATGTACTGCCAGATATCGAGCTCTGTCCAGTTGGAAAGCGGGAAGATCCGAATGTGTTCACCCTTACGGTGTTTGCCGTTGTACAGGTTCCACAGTTCAGGTCGCTGCACCTTGGGATCCCACTGCCCGAACTCGTCCCGGAAGCTGAACACCCTTTCTTTGGCGCGCGCCTTCTCCTCGTCTCGGCGAGCACCACCGAACACGGCGTCGAACTTGTTGTCGCGAATTCCGCGCAGCAACGCGTGCGTCTGCAGGCGATTGCGACTCGAACCGACTCCGGTGTCCTCGATGACGCGTCCGGCGTCGATGTCGTCCTGCACGCTGGAGACGACAAGACGCAGGTTGAAGCGATCGACCGTGCGGTCGCGGAACTCGATCACCTCGTCGAAATTGTGACCGGTGTCGACGTGCATCACGGCGAACGGCAATGGAGCAGGCCAGAATGCCTTGGCCGCTACGTGCAGCATCACGACGGAATCCTTACCTCCGGAGAACAGGAGGACCGGCTTTTCGAAAGTCGCTGCGACTTCGCGGAAAATATGGACCGCCTCCGCTTCGAGTGCCCGCAAATGCGACAACTCGTAGGCGGGCGGGGTCTGGAGTGTTGCCATGTCTTTCGCTCCTGAGCATCACGTACTCCGTGCGGAACACCATTTCCGCATCGGTACATTTATGTACCGGACTGGTTCTAAATTGAACGCAATCACAGAATAGAACTCGTTCTACCCAAAGGTCAATGACCGGCAATCAGACGTCACAAACCGCGAACCGGACTCCGGCCACCAACTTCCGCCGTCACCGCATCCGCCGCCGCAACCAGCGCCGCAGCCCTTCGCTCGATCTCGGCGCCCGTAATCGCCCCGCCCACATAAAGTGTCAGCACAAGGGCCTGATGCCCTTCGGCGTCGTAGGTCGGGGCCGCGATGAGACTGACGGGATGCTCGTCGTCAGAGCTGATGTCGCGCCCGAGGTACACCCTCTCGCCCAGGCTCGACACCATCTCCCCGAGCAGTTCACGCACCTCCGGCGGAAGATCGTGCGTCGCAACGCCCGCCATCAACGTGTGCAGTCGCTGCCCGACTGGATCCAGACTCTCGACCAGATACCCCGCAGCGCGACACTCGCGGACCACGTTCCACAGACGCTCGCGATCCAAGCGCACCGGCAGGCTCGGCTCTTTGCCCAGCCAACTGTCCATGTCGTGATCCGAACCCCAGAGGACGTACATCAGTCCGACCGGTGGTGCGAACGGGTACACCTGACCGACCTTGGCAGCGCGACGCGCTCCGATCGGTCCGGTCACTTCGAGAACGCTGATCTGATCACCGATCACACCGGACGCCGTGCACGTCGTTCCGAACTCCGTGCTCACTTTCTCCAGATGGGTGCGGGCAATGGGTCCGACGGCAAATCCTCGCTGAGCTGCACGTCCGGCCGCGATCAAGGCCGGACCGAGCCCATAGGTCTTCGACACCTCGTCCCGAGTCAGGTATCCACGATCAGCCAGCGCCGTGAGGATTCCCAGGCAGGTGGGCTTGCTGATCTCGAGCGCGCGGGCCAGTTCCGACAGCCCGAACCGCTGATCAGGGCGGCCGACGAGGTAGTCGAGCACCTGAACCACCCGTTCGGTGGGAGGCGATTGTCTCCCCCTCGGGCGTCCCTCTTCAGGCGCCTTCTCCGGTCCACCCATTGACCACTCCCTAGAACGCGTTCTATTGTCGAAATACCCAACATCTACCAAATAGGTACATATTTGTACCACGACGCTCTGGACCGGCGACATAGTCGGAACTGTGAGGAGCCAGCGTGCTGACGGACCCGTTTGCCGAGGCGATCGCCGAAGCCGAGAAATTGATCGAGACTGCGCCGCACATCAGATCCGAACAGGATCTACTGGAGGGATACCAATACCTGGCCGGCGGAATCATCGCGACGACGCATGCCGCCTGGGCCAGCGAAAAGACCCATCCGAGTTTCATCCAGGGCACCGGACCATTCACCAAGATGGGTCTCGACAACCCGGACACCCTCTACTTCGGCGCCCGTATCAACGACGACAAGGAATACAAGGTCACCGGAAAGCGCGGCACCACAGCCGATCTCAGCTTCCAGGTGTTGAGTGGGAACTACACCAACTCCAACGTTCCCGGAAGCGAAATCGCCTTCGACGACCGCGAGCTGGAGATAGACGACGACGGCAACTTCGTCGCTTGGTTCGGCCCTGGCCCCGCCGACGGCCGAGCCAACTACTACACCCTGGCCCCCGGATCCTCGCAGCTGGTCGTTCGCGAGGTCTACAGCGACTGGAGTCAGCAGCGCGGCGTGATCCGCATCGAGCGCACCGATTCGATCGGGATCGCGCCGCCACCTCTCACCGCCGAAGAGACCGAGAAGCGTTACGCCCGGGCTGGGAAGGCACTGGTCACGCGGGTCAAGACGTGGCTCCAGTTCCCGGAGTGGTTCTACCTCAAGCTCACGGTCAACACCATGACCGAACCACGCCTGACACCGGGCGGGCTGGCAACGCAGTACTCGTCGGTGGGACATTACGAACTCACCGACGAGCAGGCGATGATCATCACCGTTCCCGCCTCCGACGCACCGTATCTCGGCTTCCAACTGGGGAGCCTCTGGTACATCTCACTGGACTACGTCAATCATCAGACCTCCCTCAACAACGGCCAGGCACAGGTCGATCCGGACGGGATGGTCCGAATGGTGGTCAGCGAGAAGAACCCCGGTGTCACCAACTGGATCGAAACCGTCGGACATCCGCGCGGCATTCTGCAGTTCCGTTGGCAGCGCGTGTCCCGCGAGCTGACGCCGCAGGACGGTCCCACCGTCGAAATCGTCGCCGTCGCAGATATTGCGAAGCACCTGCCGCATTTCGACACCAACACCATCACCGCCGAGGACTGGGCAGCGCGCATTGCCCAGCGCCAGGCCGCCATCGACAACCGAATGCTGGGGTAATCATGACCGCCTTGCTCGAAGACCGTGTAGTAGTCATCTCCGGAGTCGGCCCGGCACTCGGCCGCGCTCTGGCCCTTCGATGTGCGTCGGCCGGCGCGAGTCTTGTTCTCGCAGCACGTACGCAATCGCGACTCGACGACGTTGCGAAAGAAATAGTCGATGCCGGTGGGCGCGCCGTCACCGTTGCCACCGACATCACCGACCAGGCTTCCGCCGAGAATCTGGTGGCCGAGTCCATTGCCGCCTACGGCAAAGTCGACACTCTGATCAACAACGCATTCTCGATTCCGTCGATGAAACCGTTGGCTCGCACCGATTACCAGCACATCCGCGACAGCATCGAACTGACCGTACTGGGTGCGTTGCGCCTGACTCAGCTGTTCACGCCGGCACTTGCCGAGTCGGACGGCTCCGTGGTGAACATCAATTCGATGGTGTTGCGGCATTCGCAAGAGCGTTACGGCAGCTACAAGATGGCGAAGTCGGCCCTGCTCGCCATGTCGCAGTCCCTGGCCACCGAACTCGGCCCGCAGGGAATTCGTGTCAATTCGATTGCACCCGGCTATATCTGGGGCGACACCCTCAAGGGATACTTCGCGCACCAGGCGGAGAAGTTCGGCATGACTGTCGAGCAGATCTACGAGCACACTGCGTCGAACACCGACCTCAAGCGCCTGCCGACGACGGATGAAGTATCCGATGCGGCGATCTTCCTGGCGTCCCCGATGGCCAGCGCGATCACCGGCCAATGCATCGACGTCAACTGCGGCGAATTCCATCACTAGGAGCACCATGACTGAACGCACTCACGTCGGCACCGTCGAGGATCTCCATGCCTCGGCGACGCGGATGACCGGCCTGACGGACTTCGGCGTCGACGATTACACCGAGGCTCTGTCGGTCCTCCTCGAGTCTTACGACCGCGACGAGGATCTGACGCCCTTCGGCAGCAAGATCTCTCGGGTATTCCTTCGCGGCGCCCTGGTGGCCCGTCTCCTCAGCGAATCGGCGTGGAAGGAGCATCCGGAACACGCCGACGTCAAGATCGAGCGGCCGATCTTCGTCACCGGATTGCCACGCACGGGCACCACTGCCTTGCACCGCCTCCTCACGGTCGACCCGGCTCACCAGGGCCTCGAGATGTGGCTGACCGAGTTCCCTCAGCCTCGCCCGCCTCGCGATACGTGGGAATCGAACCCGGTCTTCGCCAAGATCGAGGAGACATTCGGTCAACACCACGTCGAGCATCCCGAATTCATGGGCGTGCACTACATGTCGGCCAGTGAAGTCGAAGAATGTTGGCAACTCTTGCGTCAGACGTTCAAGTCCGTGTCGTACGAGTGCCTGGCGAATCTACCCACGTACTCCGCATGGCTGAAGGACCAGGAGTGGTCGAACGCCTATGCACGACACAAGAAGAACCTGCAGCTGATCGGTCTGCCCGATCAGGATCGACGGTGGGTCCTCAAGAACCCGAGCCACCTGTTTGCGCTCGACGAATTGATGGAGGCGTACCCCGACGCTCTCGTCATCCAGACTCACCGCTCCCCTACGACGATCATTCCGTCGGTATGCAGCCTGGCCGCCCAGGCGACAGAGGGTTGGTCGAACACGTTCACCGACAAGGTGATCGGCGAAAGTCAGCTCGAATTGTGGGCCAGGGGGCTCGAGCAGTTCGACAGTGCACGCGCACACCACAATCCCGCGCAGTTCATCGACGTCGACTATCAGGACTTCGTCACAGATCCACTGGGAACCGTCGAGAACATCTACACGCACTTCGACATCCCGTTGACATCTACCGCCCAACAGTCGATGGAGGCCATGCACGAGGAAAGCCGCTCGGGTGCTCGCAAACCGTCGCACAAGTACACGCTCGAGGAGTTCGGCCTGACGAAGGAACAGGTGGAGGAGCGATTCGGAACTCGCTGACCACCGTTGGTCGACGACCTTGCTGACGACCTTGCTGACGACTGAAGCCCCCGCCGGACGGCGGGGGCTTCAGTACGCAACTCGGTCAGCTGCTGAAATGCTCGCCGAGCAACCGGTCCAACTCCGTCGGCGCCTCGTCGGGAATCCAGTGGCTCACACCCCGGAGAACTTCGAACCGATACGGACCGTCGACAAACGCGGGAGTGAGGGCAGAACCCTTGGGCCCGATAGCGGCGTCGCCGTCACTCCAGACGTGCAGGGTCGGCACGGTGACCCGGGCAGCTGCCGGGTTCGGCTTGGTCATCCACATCGCGCGGTACCAGTTCAGACCGCCGCGCAGTCTGCCGGGAGCGAGCATGGCGTTCAGATCGCGCCGCGCATTCTCCGGCGTCTGCCCACTCGAAACCAGGAACTTCTCGCCCAGCGATGACGAGGCCAGAATCTTCTCAGGAACGAAGGGTAATTGGAACGCCCCCATGTACCACGATTTCAGTCCCTGAGTGCTGGTCACCATCGCCTTGATGAAGGCCAGCGGGTGCGGAACCGACACCGTGGTAACGGTATCGAGCAAATCCGGCCGTTCGGCAGCCACCTGCCACGCGACCGCGGCACCCCAGTCGTGGCCGACCAGGTGCACCTTCCCCACACCGAGTGTGTCGATCAGCGCGACAGTGTCGGCGGCGAGTTCGGACCCGCGGTAGGCCCAGCGCGCTTTCGGCCGGGCACCGGGTGAGTACCCTCGCTGGTCCGGCGCCACGGTGCGGAAGCCGCGGGCGTGCAGTAACGGCGCAAGATGATCCCATGAGCGGGAATCCTGCGGAAATCCGTGCAGGAGGACCACGACCGGACCGTCTGCCGGTCCTTCGTCGCGTACGTCGAAGGTCAGCCCGGACCGGGAGTACGAGGTGAGGCGATCCGCCGGCGTAGTCATAGCGCCACGCTAGTCTTCGCGGCCCGTGTAATCGGAGCCTTTTCACCTGCGCGCAGGAACTGGCCTGTCTTTTCGATGCCGAATCCCGGGGCGAATTCACCTTCGCGGTAGACGAGTCGGCCGTTGATCACTGTCGCGACGGCCGCATCGTCGCTGCGGTTGACCATTCGACTGATCCCGCCGTACTCGGGAACGGTTGCCTCGAACAAGCCGTCGACCGACTCGTCGAGCCCGGCTGGATCGATGACAACGAAGTCCGCGCGGTCGCCCTGGCGTAGATGTCCGGCGTCGATGCCGTACCAGTCCGCCAGTTCACCGGTCAGGCGGTGGATTGCGCGCTCGATGGTGAGGAACGGCTTGCGGTCACTCTGAGCGTCCTTGACGCGCTTGAGGAGTCGCACCGGGTAGTTGTAGAACGCCATGTTGCGCAGATGTGCGCCGGCATCGCCGAAGCCCATCTGCACACCGGAACTCGCGGCGAGTTTCTTCGCGAACTTGGGCCGGTGATTGGCAATGGTGGTGCGCCAGCGAAGATCTCGCCCGTACTTCACCACCAGGTCGAGGTACGCGTCCACCGGGTGCACTCCGCGGATGTCACCGACCTGACCGAAGTTCTTGCCGATCAACGTCTCGTCCGGGCATCCCACGATGACCGCATCGTAGAAATTGCGATGCCAGATGCGGGGTGAGAACTTGTTGTCGTAGTCCTTACGGAATGCGCGACGGTACGACTCGTCCTGGAGCAGTTCGTTGCGCTCCACCTGGTCCTTGAGATGCAAAGCGGCGGCGCCGGCACCGAACTCCTCGAACACGACGAGGTCAATTCCATCCGCGTAGACGGTGAAGGGAACCGGAAGGTGCTGCCACTTGAAATCGGTCTTCGCGAAGCGATTGAGCAGTGGGGCCGCAGCGAGCATGAAGTACACGATCACCGGGTAGGCCTTCGAATCCGCACCGGAGAGCAGCGACGTCTTGAGCGGCTTCTTGCGTCCGATGGCGGAGCTTTCGGCGAAGAACGCCGCGACGTTCGGATGCAGGTTGATGGTCGGAGCGCTCTGCAAGATCTTTCCGCGATCACGAAGGATGCGGTTGAGGAATCGGAACTCTTTCCACCGTGCATACGTCGACGGCAAAGAGCGAGAACGGTATTCGTCGCCGTCGATCTTGTCGAGGGCATTGGTCATCGACGACAGGCCTAGCATCCCCGCATCGATGGCGTCCTCGAGCATCGAGCCCATCCGGCCGAGTTCCGAGCGGGTCGGCTTGACCTTCTTGTCGGTGCCGCGCCCCAATCCGAGTACGTGCGTGCGGATGTCGGAGTGGCCGATGAATGCCGCGACATTGGGTCCGAGGGGAAGGGCTTCGAGTGCGGCGGTGTAGGCCGCGGGACCGGTCCAGGTCTTGTTCGCTTCGAGGATGCGCAGCACCGCGTCGTGGGGAACTGCTTCGACCCGGCTGAACAGGTCAGCTATCTCACGCGGGGTCGAATACACCGTCGACAGCGAGCAATTGCCGAGCACGACCGTAGTGACGCCGTGGCGAACCGATTCCGGAAGGCCTGGACTGACCAAGGCTTCGGCGTCGTAGTGCGTGTGGACGTCGACAAAGCCCGGGAGAACCCACTTGCCGGCCGCGTCGATCACCTCGGTGTCCGGCCCGATCTCCAGGCGCGTCGTGGACACCTCCGCGACCACGCCGTCTCGAATTCCGAGATTTCGACGCAGACCAGGAGCCCCCGTCCCGTCGAACCACAACCCGTCGTTGACCACGATGTCGAAAGCAGACACTGTCGGACTCCTCGCCTCACGTATGTGTTACCTCACGTTATAGACAGCGTTGAGTAAAAGTCAATGAACCTTCCGAACCAATACATAAGATGTCGGAATGGCCGCAGTCCCCCGCTCCCCCGAAGACCGTCAGAGGCAAATCCTCGAGGTAGCAGTACATATGTTGCGGACCGAGCCTTTCGACCAACTGTCGATGGATCGCGTCGCAGCCGAGGCCGGTGTCTCGCCGCCACTGCTGTTTCACTACTTCAAGAACAAGAAGGGTTTCCAGAACGCCATCCTCGAGGCTGCCTCGGCCGATCTCGAAGATCGAATGCGACCGGATCCCGAACTACCGATCACGTCCCAGCTGCGTTCAGGTATCGAAACTTTCGTCGATGCCGTTATCGAGCACCCCACCATTTACCTCGCCGTGATGCGGATGGCCGGCAGTGGCGACGTCCGGATGCGCACGATCTATCGCGGGATGCGCCGAACGTTCACCACATGGATCGTCGCCGCGCTCACAAATCTGGGCATCGAATCGAATGCGACCGTCGAGGCGACCATCGCCGGGTGGCAGGCATTCATGGAGGAAATAGTCGTCAACTGGATCGACGAGCCGACCCTCGAACGAGGCGAGATGGTCGACCTCTGCGAACGAATTTTCTACCACTGCCTACCGGCGGCGGGCATCAGCGTGGAACAAATAGTGGCGGCCACCATGGCTGCGACGGCCAGTGAGTCCGGCGCAACAAAACTGTGATCTTCGCGCCGGGGTTTCACAGGTGGTCACGATTGGGTATCTTGCTTGCAGTGGCGCTGGACCACGACCCCAACACATGAAGGATCCAACATGGAGTCTGTCGAAAACGTATTGCCCGAGGGTGTCAAGCTCGAAGACGTC
Source organism: Rhodococcus sp. IEGM 1406 (assembly GCF_030056745.1). Classification (NCBI taxonomy): domain Bacteria; kingdom Bacillati; phylum Actinomycetota; class Actinomycetes; order Mycobacteriales; family Nocardiaceae; genus Rhodococcus; species Rhodococcus sp. IEGM 1406. The sequence goes on from NZ_JASHKO010000008.1 coordinate 49,979, forward strand.
TTGAGTGTCCTCAAGGTCGCAGTTGCGGGCATCGGCCTCATCAGCGCACTTTCGGCATTCAGCTGATCGCAAAGCGTCATCGACAGGCCGGACTTCGGGGAGTCCGGCCTGTTTTTTGTTTCCGCTCCTGAACAATCCGTGAACTTTTCAGCAACTTCAGCGCAAAGTGGTCATTTCGACCAAAACAAGCGTCCAGTTTGCTAACTTGTGTCTGCGACACAAGGTCGTACAGAAACACCACGCAGACACAACCTTGTACATACAAACCTGTACATACGACACGGAGGACCGAAACATGGGTTCCATCAACACCCTCAGCGCCGTCATCGACATCATCAAGGTCGTCCAGCCGTTGATCGCCAAGCTCAACCTCAGCTGATTCGCTTGCACCACACCCCTGCCAGGGCGTAACTCGAAATGGGGCCGACATTGTCGGCCCCATTTTCCGTAGGTGCTCTATCTCAGCCGAGTGCCTTCTTGATCTCTCCTGCCAGTACCGACGCCAGCTGCGGCGGCACCGCATTGCCGATCATCGTGCGCACCGCTCCCCACTTACCCTCGAAGACGTAGTCGTCGGGAAAGGTCTGGAGGCGAGCAGCTTCTCGAACGGTCAACGATCGCGTGTGTTTCGGATGCACGTTGCGTGAAGCCGAGATCATCCCGAAAGTGGTTCCGACCGTGGACGCCGGCTCGTCCCACCGGAGGCGCTTGTACGTCGTGTTGTACCCGGACGACGGTCGCATGGCCGGATCTTCGTTGTCGTGCGCCGACATTCCTTCTGGTACATCACGCAGCCACCGCAAGACGTGCTCGGGATGCTCGACGGCCCAGTGCAGCGGGTCCGTCTCGCAAGCCTGCCCGGATTCCAGCGGGGCCAGGTCGACGGTGGCATCGCGAAAAGTCCTCAGCGGCGCAACACCATTCACGCCGTGAGTCTTCGGCGGAAAACGCAGCGGCCCGATACTACTGTCGCGGCGGGTCGCCACGATGAACACTCGTTCCCGGAACTGCGGGACGCCGTAATCCTGCGCATTGACCGTGTTGACCGACGCGTCGTAACCGCATGCAGCCATCTCGCCGAGAATCCGGTCGACGACCATCCCACCGTCCGGGTCCTTCATGCTGAGCAGCAGTCGCACGTTTTCCATCACCAAGACCTTCGGCTTCACCAATTCGGCGAGCTGCAGCAGGTTCCGGAAGAGATGGTTGCGCGGATCGTCGCGGTCTCGCCGGCCGGCGAGGCTGAACCCCTGACACGGCGGTCCCCCAGCCAACACATCGATGTCCACTTGTGCCAGAAGATCTTTCACCCGGGCTTCGTCGATCGCCCGAAGGTCCTCGCCGAGGCACCTCGCGCCGGGGAAGTTCCGATCGAAGGTCGCACGCGCCTCCGGCACGACTTCGATGTATCCCTCCACCGAAAACCCCGCCATCCGAAAGCCTTCGGCCATACCGCCACAACCCGAGAACGCTGTCAATACGGTGGGGCCGCCGCTTCCTGCCCCCGCGACGGCACGCCTGGCCACCGAGGCGGGGTCGTTGACCGGTGTCACTCGACGCGCACGGGTACTGCCGCTCGATCGCTTCCGGGGTGCCGCGTACGTACCCTCACGCTTGGCCGCTTCCAGCGCGGAGAGGGCCGTGAGAACTGCTCGTTCCGCCGGTGGCTTCGGATACGCCTTGTCGAGTTCCCACGCGGAGACGACGGCTGACGAGACTCCCGCTTGACGGGCGAACTGGAACTGACTGATCCCCACGTCCAAGCGCCGTGATCGCAGGTCCTGTCCCGAAATCAATTCAGTGCCTCACTCATATGGTCCGCTCGCTCCGGCAGCCCAGACTATCGCAGCCGACCCCGTGAACCGGGACCTCACAAGGAAGACCGGCAGGCGGTATGCCTTCCGGTCTCCGACACGAGCGGATGACGGGACTCGAACCCGTGTGAACGGCTTTGCAGGCCGGTGCCTAGCCACTCAGCCACACCCGCGTCAGTGAGTAACTCTGCCCTGAGTCACGGCGTCGAACCACAGTTCCGCTCAGCATGATTCGAGTGCGATCCCACCCGCCGTTCCAGTCTCTGGGAAAACTGCGAGCCCTTCGGGAACAAATCGGTCAGTCTCGATGCTGACTCCCTCGGCGGGCGCAGATCATACGAATTTCGCCCGAACGACCGAGCAGTTCGCCAGACCCAGACAACCCAGAAGGTTTCATGAGTGCCGAGAACACCGCCGTTGCCCCGCCCGTGAAGGCAGCCCCGCCCATAGAGGCAGCCCCGCTGGAAATGAGCAGTGTCGACCGTAAGCCCAGCGTCGGGAAGATTCTTGCCCTCGGTTCCATGACTGCGCTCGGGCCCTTCACCATCGACATGTACCTGCCCGCGCTGCCGGATATCGGCGCCGATCTCGGGGTCTCGTCGTCAACGGTTCAGCTGACGATCACCGGAACTCTCATCGGCCTCGCACTCGGACAGCTGTTGGTCGGGCCGCTCTCGGACACTCTCGGCCGCAAGAAGCCGCTGCTCGCCGGGATCGGTGTGCACATCCTGGCTTCGCTGCTGGCGGTCTTCGCACCGAGCATCGCGGTCCTCGGCATCCTGCGGGTTTTCCAGGGCATGGGCGCGGCGGCCGCGGCAGTGGTCACCATGGCGATCGTCCGCGACCTCTACAGCGGTAACACCGTTGCCGTCGTGATGAGCCGGCTGATGCTCGTGCTCGGCGTTGCGCCGATCCTGGCGCCCAGCATCGGTGGCGCCCTCCTCGTCGCCCTCGACTGGCGCGGGATCTTCGTCGTCCTGGCACTGATCGGCGTCGGCACGGCGATGATCGGTGCTTTCGGACTGTCCGAAACACTGCCGAAGGAAAAGCGTCGCCCGAGCGGATTGAAGTCGGTTCTCCGCACCTACGGTTCGCTGCTCGGCGACCGCACGTTCATGGTCCTGACGCTCGTCTCCAGCGTCGGTATGGCGTCGTTGTTCGCGTATGTCTCAGGCGCGTCGTTTGTCTATCAAGATCAGTACGGCCTCAATCAGCAGGAGTTCGCACTGCTCTTCAGTGCGGGCGCGATTGCGTTGATCGGTGCTTCGCAGGTCAACGTCCGACTGCTCGATCGCTGGACTCCTCAGCAGATCACCAAGTGGGCCCTCGTGGCTGCAGTTGTCTCCGGGGCCGTCGTCATTGCCGTCGCGGTCCTGGAACTGGGCGGGCTCGCCGGATTCGTGATCGCACTGTGGGTCATGGCCGGTGCCATCGGGTTCGTTCTTCCCAACGCCCCGGCACTGGCGCTCGCTCGTCACGGCGAAGCGGCCGGTACTGCCGCGGCAATGCTCGGTGCATTCCAGTTCGGTGTCGGTGCGGCCATCGCGCCGGCCGTCGGCCTGCTGGGAAACACGAGCACAGCCCTGGCCGTCACGATGACGGCGTGTGTGTCGCTCGGTCTGGTCGCTCTTCTGGCTACGACCCGAAAGAGTGATACGACCCGAAAGAGTGAATCGGTCTAACCGGCAGCGGAGAACCACTCGCTGTAGAAGGTGGCAAGTCCCAGGACGCACGAGATCGCGACGAAGATCCAGAATCTTGCGATCACGACGGTTTCCGGCCAGCCGAGTAACTCGAAGTGATGATGGATCGGGGCCATCTTGAATACGCGTCGGCCGGACGATCGGAAGACCAGAACCTGGATGATCACCGACAGGATCTCAGCCACGAACAGGGCGCCGATGATGACCATCAGCAGCTCGGTGTGCGTCGTGACGGACAGGCCGACCACCAGGCCGCCCAGCGCCAAGGAGCCGGTGTCACCCATGAAGATCTGAGCCGGGGCGGCATTCCACCAGAGGAAGCCGAGGCACGCCCCGCCTGCCGCGGCAGCGACGATAGCGAGATCCAGGGGGTCACGAACGTCGTAGCAACCGGCGGCAGGCTCGAGGACACACGAGTTCCGGTACTGCCAACCGGCGATGACGACGTAGGTCCCCAGGATCATGCCCATCGAACCGGCCGCGAGACCATCGAGACCGTCGGTGAAATTGACGGCGTTGGACCAGGCGAACACCAGAATGCAGAAGAAGACCACAAAGCCGATGGCACCCATGGAGAACACCGAGATATCTCGCACATGGGACAGGTACTGGCTTCCGGGGGTGACTCCGTTGTTGTTGGAGAACTGCAGGAACAGAATGCCGAAGATGATGGCGCTCGCCAGCTGACCGACGGTCTTTGCCGTCTTGTTCAGCCCGAGATTGCGCTTCTTGCGGATCTTGATGAAGTCGTCGAGAAAGCCGACGATTCCCAGTGACGTGGCGAGCGCGAGAACCAGCCAACCGGATGCAGACAACCGCGGTAGCCGCGAGCCGAAACCGATGATGTGTGCCGCCAGGTAGCCCGCCCACATGCCGGCGATGATCGCGATGCCGCCCATCGACGGGGTGCCACGCTTGCCCTGATGACTCTGTGGACCCTCGATCCGAATCTCGTGCCCGAGCCCCTGCCGCGAAAGCACACGAATGAGAAACGGAGTCAGGAAGAGCGCGACGAACAACGAGACGCCACCCGCTACGAGGATTGAAATCACCCGTGGGACTCTACAGACGTAAGCGGCTGCGACACACAATCAGACAAGGCACCCGACCGCTTGCCAGCATGGGATGATCGAACTTATGTCTCCCCCCGCGCCGCTCCCCCTCGACCCCATCGAAGAGGCGCATCGTCAGTGGACGAAGCACGGTTGGAGCGATGTCGCCGACGGTATGGCTGCGGTCACGTCGGTGATGCGTGCGCAACAGATCATGATGGCGCGGGTCGAAGAGGTACTCAAGCCTCTCGGGCTGACCTTCGCCCGCTACGAACTGCTGACGCTTCTCACCTTCACCAGGTCGGGCGCCCTCCCGATGGCCAAGGCAAGCGCCCGACTCCAGGTTCACCCCACCAGCGTCACCAATGCCGTCGACCGTTTGGAGAAAGCGGAGCTGGTCAGACGGGTCCCGCATCCCAGCGATCGACGTGCGACGCTCATCGAGATCTCCGACGCGGGTCGCGCGCTGGCCCTCGAAGCCACTGAAATGCTCAACAGCAAAGTGTTCGCACACCCCGGACTCCAGCAGGACAAGCTCGAGCAATTGGTGACGATCCTCACTGAACTTCGCAAGACTGCGGGTGACTTCGACACCGGCGGCGCGCCCACCAAGTGGTGAACCGACGACCCGTACACACAAAGAAACTGCCCTCACACTCTCGACGAGTGTGAGGGCAGTTTCAGCTGTTCGAAAGTTCAGCGCTAACGAATTTCAGCGGTGCTTGAACTCGGCGGACCGCTTCTCCACGAACGCGGTCATGCCTTCCTTCTGATCCTCCGTCGCGAAGGTCGAGTGGAACACCCGACGCTCGAAGCGGACGCCCTCGGCGAGTGTGGTCTCGAAGGAACGGTTGACCGCTTCCTTGGCCATCATCGCGATGGGCAGCGACATCTCGGCGATGGTGGTTGCGGTCTTCAATGCGTCGTCGAGCAGATCGGCGGCCGGAACGATCCGGGCAACCAGGCCTGCGCGCTCGGCCTCTTCTGCGTCCATGTTGCGGCCGGTCAGGCACAGCTCCATGGCCTTGGCCTTACCCACGGCGCGCGTAAGGCGCTGTGAGCCACCGATACCCGGAATGACACCGAGCTTGATCTCGGGCTGGCCGAACTTCGCGGTATCCGAAGCGATGATGAAATCGCAGAGCATCGCCAGTTCGCAGCCACCACCGAGCGCGTACCCGGAGACGGCGGCGATCAGCGGCTTACGAGCGGCTGCGACGCGGTCCCACGGGGTGAAGAAATCTTCGACGTATGCGTCCATGTACGTCTTGGACTGCATTTCCTTGATGTCGGCGCCGGCGGCGAAGGCGCGCTCGGAACCGGTGATCAGGATGGCTCCGATGCCGTTGTCCGCTTCGAGGTCGGCAACCGCGGCGACGACCTCGTTCATCAGCTCGGAGTTCAGGGCGTTGAGAGCCTTCGGGCGGTTGAGCGTGATGACGCCGACGCGACCCTTACGCTCGAGGATGATGGTGTTGAAGTCGGTCACTACTGTCCTTCGGTCGAACGGTCACGGATGTCGTTGATGATGGCAGAGAAGTCCTGACCGCCACCGCCCGCGGCGTGGAAGCGACTGTAGAGTTCCGCGGCCTTGAGCCCGATCTCCGCATCGACGCCGTTGTTGCGCAGCGCATTTGCAGCCAGACCGAGGTCCTTGTCCATCAGCGCGACAGCAAAGCCGGGCTGGTAGTCGTTGTTGGCCGGGCTGGTGGGCACCGGTCCCGGTACCGGGCAGTTGGTGGTCAGTGCCCAGCACTGCCCCGAGGCGTTGGACGCCACGTCGAAGAGCGCCTGGTTGCTCAGGCCGAGCTTCTCGCCCAGCACGAATGCCTCGCTGATCGCGATCATCGAAATGCCGAGGATCATGTTGTTGCAGATCTTGGCAGCCTGGCCGACACCGGCGTCGCCGCAGTGAACGACCTTGCGGCCCATCACGTCCAGCAACGGTGACGCGGCCTGGAAGTCAGCTTCGGATCCGCCGACCATGAATGCCAGCGTGCCTGCGGTAGCCCCGACGACTCCACCGGAGACCGGTGCGTCGACGCTGCGGTGACCGGCCGCTTCGGCCTCGTCGTGTGCCTCGCGGGCGTCTGCGACGTCGATGGTGGAACAGTCGATGAACAGCGTGCCCGGTGTTGCCACCGGCAGCAGCTCTTCGTACAGACCCAGAACATGCTTACCGCTCGGCAGCATCGTGATCACGACGTCGGCACCGCGAACGGCGTCGACCGCCGAATCCGCTACCGATGCACCGTCTTTGACTGCCTGCTCCAGCGCCGCGGGTGCCAGATCGAAACCGACGACCTTGTGTCCGGCCTTGACGAGATTGGCCGCCATCGGGCCACCCATGTGACCGAGTCCGATAAATCCAATGGTGCTCATTAGTGATGCTCCTTCGGCGGTGATCAGTTGCCTTGCGGTTGAGGGGTGAGTCCGAGCTCGTTGTCGCCCAGCGGGGCGAAGTAGGCATCGACGGATTCAGCAGTGACATCTTCGAGGGTTGCCGGCAACCACTTCGGGTTTCGGTCCTTCTCGACTACCTGGGCGCGAATACCCTCGACCAGGTCGTGTGAGGCGAGCGCTGCCGTCGAGACCCGGAACTCCTCGTTGAGGACTTCTTCCAAGCTTGCTGCTTCCTTGGCATGTCGCAGGGATCGCAGGGTCACCGACAGTGCAATCGGGGACTTGCCGAGAATCTGCTCCGCTGCCTTCTCCGCCTCGGGGATTCCACTCGCTCGAAGACGCTCGACGATGGTGGAGACGTCGTCGGCAGAGTACGCGGCGTCGATCCAGCTCTGCTGGGCCAACAGTTCCGACACCGGAGCCGGCTCCGCGTACTGCGCCACGGCGTCGGCAACCGAAGACGACGCGAGTGCGGCGATGAACGTCTCGATGTTCTCCGACGGGATGAAGTGATCCGCGAAGCCTGCTGCGATGGCATCGCCGGCGCTCAGCCGCGCCGTGGTGAGCGCGATGTGCGTTCCGAGTTCACCGGGAGCACGCGAGAGCAGGTAAGTTCCGCCCACGTCAGGGATGAAACCGATTCCGGTCTCGGGCATTCCGATCATCGAGCGCTCGGTCACGATGCGAATGTCGCCGTGTGCGGACACTCCGACGCCGCCGCCCATGACGATCCCGTCCATGATTGCGACGTACGGCTTCGGGTAGTTCGCGATCTCGGAATTGAGGATGTACTCCTCACGCCAGAAATCGAGCGAACCGGTCTTGCCGTCCTTGGCGTCGTGGTAGATCGAGACGATGTCGCCGCCGGCGCACAGACCACGCTCGCCGGCGCCCGTGAGTACGACCGCCTTGACGTCGTCGTCGGACTTCCATTCCTTGAGTGCCTTGGCCATCGCCTTGACCATCGAGTGGTTGAGGGCGTTGATCGCCTTGGGCCGGTTGAGGGTGATGAGCCCCAGTCCGTCACGCTTTTCGATCAATACCTCGAGCTCGTCGCTCATGCTGCTCCTTGCTTTCCCTGACCTGATGCGACCACGCTTCGCGCGATGACCACCCTCATGATCTCGTTGCTGCCTTCGAGGATCTGATGAACCCGAAGATCGCGGACGATCTTCTCGATCCCGTACTCAGCAAGATAGCCGTACCCGCCGTGAAGCTGGAGAGCCTTGTTGGCTACGTCGAACCCGGTGTCGGTGGCAAAGCGCTTGGCCATCGCACACAACTCCACGACGTCGGACGCTCCGTCTTCGAGTGCGGCAGCGGCGCGCCACAGCAACGTCCTGGCCGCTTCGAGTTCGGTACGCATGTCGGCGAGCTGGAACTGCAGGGCCTGCGACTCGATCAGTGCCGAACCGAAAGCTTTGCGGTCCACCAGATATGCGACTGCCTTCTCCAGCGCCGCCTGGGCCCCACCGACCGAGCAGGCGGCGATGTTCAGCCGGCCGCCGTTGAGACCCTTCATAGCGATGCGGAAGCCGCTGCCCTCTTCACCGAGCATGTTGGCGGCAGGAACTCGCACGTCTTCGAAGATCACCTGACGGGTGGGCTGCGCGTTCCAGCCCATCTTGACCTCGTTGGCACCGAACGACAGTCCGGGCGAATCCTTGGGCACGATGAACGCCGAGATCCCTTTGGCACCGGCAGATCCGGTGCGTGCCATCACGACGTACACGTCGGAAGTGCCTGCGCCGGAGATGAACTGCTTGACGCCGTTGAGGATGTAGTCGTCGCCGTCACGAACGGCCTTGGTGCTCAAGCCCGCAGCATCGGAGCCAGCGCCGGGTTCGGTGAGGCAGTAGCTGCCCAGTTGATCCATCGAGCAGAGTCCGGGGACCCACTTGTGGCGCTGTTCGTCGTTGCCGAACTGGTCGATCATCCACGTGACCATGTTGTGGATGGAGATGTACGCGGCGATCGACGGATCGCCCTTGGCCAGCTCTTCGAAGATCCGGGCAGCGTCGACGCGGCTCAGCTCACTGCCGCCCACGTCTTCACGAATGTAGATACCGCCCATTCCCAGGGACGCCGCCTTACGGAGGACGCCCACCGGGAAATGCTTGGTTTGATCCCACTCCACTGCGTTGGGCGCCAGATGCTCGGCCGCGAAGTCGCGGGCAGTGTCACGAATCGCCCGCTCGTCATCGGTCAGAGTAAACATGGAAGGTAGTCCGATCAGTTCATCGTGGGGATGACGAAGTGATTGGTCTCTTCCTTCTTGCCGGAAGGCCAACGCTGCGTCACCGTCTTGGTCTTGGTGTAGAAGCGGAAGGAGTCGGGACCGTGCTGGTTCAGGTCACCGAAGCCGGAGCGCTTCCAGCCACCGAAGGTGTGGTACGCGATCGGGACCGGGATCGGCACGTTGACGCCGACCATGCCGACGTTGACGCGAGCGGTGAAGTCACGCGCGGTGTCGCCGTCGCGGGTGAAGATGGAGACGCCGTTGCCGTACTCATGTTCGGTCGGAAGACGCAGTGCCTCTTCGTAATCGGCAGCGCGAACCACCTGAAGGACAGGTCCGAAGATCTCTTCCTTGTAGATGCGCATGTCCGAGGTGACGTTGTCGAACAGGGTTGCGCCGGCGAAGAATCCACCTTCGTGGCCTTCGAGGGTGAAGCCGCGGCCGTCGACGACTGCCGTTGCGCCTTCGTCGATGCCGATCTGCACGTAGTTGTTGACGCGGTCGAGGGCATCCTGGCAAACGAGCGGTCCAAAATCGACGCCTTCGTCGTCACTGCGACCGATCTTGAGCTTCGCGACGCGCTCCTTCAGCTTCGCGACAAGAGCGTCCGCGGTCTCCTCGCCGACGGGAACGGCAACCGAGATGGCCATGCAACGCTCACCGGCACTGCCGTAGCCTGCACCGATCAGGGCGTCGGCAACCTCGTCGAGGTCGGCGTCCGGCATGACGATGGCGTGGTTCTTGGCGCCACCGAAGCACTGTGCGCGCTTGCCGTGAGCTGCGGCCGTCTCGTAGATGTACTGAGCGATCGGCGTGGAGCCGACGAAGCCAACAGCCTTGATGCGGTCGTCGGTGAGCAGGACGTCGACAACTTCCTTGTCACCGTTGACCACGTTGAACACACCCGCAGGCAGTCCGGCTTCGAGGAACAGCTCAGCCAGTCGCAGCGGGACAGAGGGGTCACGCTCGGAGGGCTTGAGGATGAAGGCGTTACCGGCGGCGAGGGCGGGGCCGGCCTTCCACAGCGGGATCATCGCGGGGAAGTTGAAGGGCGTGATGCCTGCGACGACGCCGAGCGGCTGACGCATGGAGTACACGTCGATGCCGGTGCCGGCACTCTCGGTGAATTCACCCTTGAGCAGGTGCGGAGCGCCGACGGCGAACTCGATGACCTCGAGGCCACGCTGGATGTCACCCTTGGCGTCGGCGACGGTCTTGCCGTGCTCGGACGAGAGGAGGCGGGCCAGAGAATCCATCTCGGCCTGAGCGAGCTGCAGGAACTTCATCAGCACGCGGGCGCGCTTCTGCGGGTTGAATGCTGCCCACACCTGCTGCGCCTCTTCGGCATTGGCGATGATGGCTTCGGTCTCGGCCTTGCTCGCGAGGGGGACGCGGGCCTGCACCTTGCCGGTGTTGGGATCGAACACGTCCGCAAATCGATCAGATGTCCCGGGAACACGCTTGCCACCGACGAAGTGCGTCAACTCGTGAACCGTCGCATTTTCAACCATTGTGCTAACCCGTTCCTTGCTCGTATGGACCGCCCAGGAGGCAGCAGTGAATATGTCTACCATCCTATAGTTGGATGTCCATGTATGTCTAGAGCCCAAGGGCCGTGCGCCTTTATTAACCGCGGGGGGTTAATAAAGGCGCACAGCGCGGAGCGCGGCTGCCGCTTCCTGCGCGACTACTGCATCGGTGACGTCGTATCCGTCCGATCCCCCGCCCGGGCCACCGGACACCGCGACAACCTTGCGTGCCGAGAGATGCACCGCATCGACGCCGACTGCGGCGATTGCCGGGATGTCGTCGACGGTTATTCCGCCACCGGCCATGATCTGGATCCGGCCTGCGGCATGTTCGACCATTCGACCGATCTCGTCGAGGCCCTCGCTGCAGGTGTCCGCACCCCCGGACGTCAGCACGCGGGTCACGCCCAGGTCGATCAGTTCGTCCAGCGCGGTCAGTCGGTCGGCCACCACGTCCATCGCACGATGTACCGTCACCTCGACCCTCGCACGGTCCACGCATCCGATGATGCGACGCAGCACGACGGTGTCGATCGTATTGTCTTCTGTCAGCGCGCCGACCACGATGCCGGAAGCTCCACCGGCCACGGCCGCACGTACGTCGTGCTCCATCACCCACACTTCGTCGGGTGAGAACACAAAACCTCCGGCGCGCGGACGGATCAGCGGGTGAACCGCGATCCCCACTTCCGACGCTGCCTCGATCACTCCAATGCTTGGCGTCAATCCCCCCGTCGGACCGAGCGCCGCACACAACTCGACTCGAGTCGCTCCTACCGAACGTGCGATCCTCGCCCCCCGCACGTCCTGCACCGCCAGCTCCAGAACCGTCATGTCAGAAGGACTGCCACGACGGCTTGTGCTCGAGCGCATACCGGTAGTAGTCGGCAAGTTTGAGCGAACTGGCCGCAGCTTCGTCGATCACGACGGTGACATGGCGATGCAATTGCATCACCGAAGCCGGGCAGAACGCAGACAACGGACCTTCGACGGCAGCGGCGATCGCATCGGCCTTACCCTCTCCGGTCGCGATCATCACCAGATGCCTTGCATCGCTGATGGTTCCGAGACCCTGGGTGAGCACATGGTGTGGGACGTCGTCCACCCCGTCGAAGAACCGTGCGTTGTCGATCCGGGTCTGCTCGGTCAGCGTCTTCACGCGAGTTCTCGAAGTCAACGACGATCCTGGCTCGTTGAAGCCGATGTGACCGTCGGTGCCGATGCCGAGCAACTGCACGTCCACTCCCCCGGCCGCCGCGATGCTCTGGTCGTATCGCGCGATCTCTTTCTCCGGGCACGGCGCTTCACCGTTGGGACTCGACACCATCGCCGGATCCAGATTGACGTGATCGACGAACTCCGACCGAATCACCGAGTAGTACGACTGCGGATGGCGTTTCGGCAAGCCCAGGTACTCGTCGAGCAGAAACGCCCGAGCCAGCGAGAAGTCGAGTTCGGCATCGCGATGCCTCGCTGCCAGTTCACGATAGGTTCCGATCGGCGACGACCCCGTTGCAAGCCCAAGCGTCGTCGCCCCGGCTCTGACGTAGCCTTCGACGATGTCCGCGACGGTCGAGTCGACCTCCGCGGGTGTCGGCTGAATTACGATTTCCATGATTGTTCCTTTCCGGCGGCTTTTCCGCCGAGTAGTACACGCCCCAGGCGCAAGTGACGATCGGTGACCACGATGTCGGCTCGGCAGCCCACGGCCAGCGATCCGATCAGGTCGCCAAGTCCCAGCAGACGCGCTGGGCTCCGAGTTGCCGCTGCGACAGCGTCTTCCAGCGCGACGCCGCCGTCGAAGACAGTGCTGCGAAGCACGTCGAGCAATCTTGCAGTCCCTCCGGCGATGGCACCGGAACTGCCGTCGGTGGTCGCGAGTCTTGCCACTCCGTCGGCAACCGTGACGTCGAGCGCACCGAGTTGGTAGTCGCCGTCGTCCATTCCGGCCGCGGCCATCGAATCACTGACCAAGGCGATCTGGTCCGGTCCGACAGCGTCGAAGACCATCGACACGGTCTCGGGCGCAAGATGCACACCGTCTGCGATCAGTTCCACCACCATCTCGCCTCTCGCGGCAGCCGCCAGGCACGCCGCGACGGGACCCGGAGATCGATGGTGCAGGGGCGGCATCCCGTTGAAGAGGTGGGTTGCGCTGATCTGACCGGCCCAATCCCCTTGCACCGCAGCATCGATGCGCGCCGATGTCGTTGCCGCGTCCGCATCGGTGTGACCGAAACTCGGCACGATATTGCGATGACGCATGATCGCGAGCAACTCTTCGAAGTTCTCGGTCTCGGGCGCCAAGGTCATGGACCGCACGGTCCCCCGCGCAGCGTCACAGACGGCTTCGAGAAGGTCCGGATCGCCGGGCACGATCGCCGCCGGATCCTGGGCACCGCAGCGAACGCCGTTGATGAACGGCCCCTCGAGGTGGATACCCAGAAGTTCTCCGCGTTCGACCAGATCGGCGAGCATCGTTGCTTGTCGGACCAGATCTGCGCGCGGTGCAGAGACCAGGCTGGCCAGCATTCCGGTCGTGCCGTGCTCACCATGGTGCGCCGCAGCGCGGCTCGCACCATCGGCGTCGGTGTTCGGGAAACCAGCACCAGCTGCGCCGTGGCTGTGGACATCGATCAGGCCGGGCATGATCACCGTGTCGGTGCGTTCCGGAATGACGACGACCGGTGCGGACGCCATGTAGTCCGCAGCCGAGCCGACCCAGCTGATCTTCTCACCGTCCGCGACCACAACTCCGTCGTGAATCTTGCCGATCGGAGACCCGATCACCGTTCCCCGCAGTACGAGCGGATCGCCGACAGCAGCCGAGCCTGATGTACTCATGCTGACTCGCGAATCCGCGCGACAGCTGCTCTACCCTCGAGCGGGTTTCGCGCGCCCCGCGCCGCAGCGGCCATGTCCTTGCACACCGCCAGATCGAGAGAGGCCAGTTGCGCGCGAACTGCGCCCAATGCCGGGACCGACATCGACAGACTCGTCACGCCCAAACCGACCAGAACCGGAGCCAACAGCGGGTCCGACGCGGATTCTCCGCACACACCAACAGGTTTCCCGGCGTCGGCGCCCGCCTGACCGACCATCGCGATCAGATCGAGGACCGCCGGCTGCCACGGATCGAGCAGTTGCGCCAGGCCTCCGGCCATACGATCCACGGCGCAGGTGTACTGGCTCAGATCGTTGGTGCCGATACTGACAAAATCGAGGTGCTCGAGGATATCCTTCGCTCGCAACGCTGCAGCCGGAATCTCGATCATTGCTCCGACCTTGCCGATCCCCCGCGAACGCGCAAGTTCTGCAAAGTCTTTCGCCTCGTCGGCAGTGGCTACCATCGGCGCCATCACCCACAGATCGGCGCCCGTCGCGGTGCCTGCCGCCGCGAGGGCGTCGAGCTGACTGATGAGGGTGTCGGGATAGACCGTGCCGACACGAAGTCCGCGGATACCAAGGGCCGGATTCTCCTCGACCCCGAGATCGAGAAACGGCAACGGCTTGTCCGAACCCGAATCGAGAGTGCGGACCACCACCTTCTGTCCGGCGAAGTGCCCGAGCACCGACGCATACGTCTGCGCTTGCTCCTCCACCGAAGGTGCGTCGTGGCGCCCGAGATACGAGAATTCGGTACGGAACAGTCCGACGCCCTCACAATCCGCCGCCCCGGCCCGCGCGGCGTCCTCGAGGGTTCCGATGTTGGCCGACAACCTCACCGCGAACCCGTCACGCGTGCGTCCTGGACCATGTGCCGAAGCTGACTGCTCTGCCACGAACGATGCTTCGAGGACAGCGCGCTCGCGCATTTCTGCCGAGGGATCGATGGTGACCGTCCCGGTGGTGCCGTCGAGGATGAGGAGTTTTCCCTCCGCCAGCAGATCGGTTCCCGAGCAGTTGACCACGGCCGGGATTCCGAGCGACTTCGCCAAGATTGCGGTGTGGCTGGTCGGACCTCCTTCGGCAGTCAACAATCCGACCACGTCACTGTTGCCCAACGTCGCTGTATCTGCCGGAGCGAGGTCGCGCGCCACCAGGATGTACGGATGACCGGGAGCGGGGATTCCGGGCATCGGTTCCCCGCGAAGAACGGCCACGGCTCGCTGCCCGAGATCGCGCAAATCCGTTGCCCGCTCGGCCATGTACCCACCGAGCGCCGTGAGCTTTTCACAGAATGCGTCGAAGGCAACTGCGACGGCGTGTGCGGTCGGCAACCCCGATTCCAGGTTCGCCTTGGCCGCCTTCACGATGCCCGCATCGCGCGCCATCGCAGCCGACGTCGTCAGGATCTCCGCCGACACGCCCTCGACTGTCTCTGCACGCGAGAGCAGTTCCTCCGCGACGGCGTCCAGTGCCTCACGGATCCTGATCAGCTCCGCCTCGGGACTGCCGGTGATCGGGTCCGACGCCGAAGTCGGCTCAGGCGTGGAGAATCGCAACCACGGCGCACAGACCGAACCCGCGCTCACTCCGATACCCGCGATGCGGTTGTCCACACTCGCCGTCATCAGGCTTCGTCCAGTTCGGAGGCGAGAAACTCTGCGAGCGAACCGACCGCAGCATCGGCGCCGTCACCGTCAGCACGCAACGTCACCGAATCCCCAAATGCGGCTCCGAGAGTCATGACAGACAACATGCTGGAGGCGTCGACGGGTTCGCCGTCGCCCAGCGAGATGGTGACGTCGACCGGCAGGTCGGCCGCGGCGCGCGCGAAGAGCGCTGCGGGTCGTGCGTGGAGCCCGACTCGGGATCCGATTGTCGTGGTTGCGATCGCCATGGTCAGCGTCCTCCCAGTTCCTTGTCGAGCTTGTTTTCCAGTTCGGCGACGAGCGGGGCGTCGGTGCGGCTGTCACCTTCGGCAGCCAGTGCCAGTTCGGCCTCGAGCAGCGCGGCGTCGGGCTCACCTGCGGCCACCTCGACCTCTTCTTCTCGTCCCGGCGTGCGCAGATTCCACTTCTTGATGACGAAGCTGAAAAGGAAGTAGTAGATCACGGCGTAGCCGAGTCCGATCGGGATCAACATCCATGCGTTGGTTGCCTTGCCGAAGTTCAACACGTAGTCGAAGAAGCCTGCGGAGAACGTGAATCCGTCGTGAATCCCCAGCGCATTGACCAAGGCCATCGACGTTCCGGTCAGGAGCGAGTGGATGACGTACAGCGGCCACGCGACGAACATGAAGGAGAATTCGAGCGGCTCGGTGATACCGGTGAGGAAAGCAGTCAGGCCGGTGGAGAGCATGATGCCGCCGACGAGCTTCTTCTGAGAAGGCTTGGCGTTGCGCCAGATTGCGAAGGCTGCAGCGGGGAGGGCGAACATCATGATCGGGAAGAAGCCGGTCATGAACGTGCCGGCAGATGGGTCGCCGGCGAAGAACCGGTTGAGGTCGCCGCGAACGATCTGTCCGCTCGCGTCCTGGTAGTCGCCGATCAGGAACCACACGGCGGAGTTCAAGATGTGATGCAAGCCGGTGGGGATCAGGAGGCGGTTCGCTGCGCCGTAAATGCCGCCGCCCACAACGGTATTGGAAGCAACTGCTTCACCGACCCAGTTCAATCCGGAGTTGAACAACGGGTACACGAATGCCATCAGGACACCGACGACGAGACCTGTGATCGCTGTCAGAATGGGAACGAGCCTGCGCCCGTTGAAGAATCCGAGATAATCGGGAAGCTTCGTTCGATAGAACCGCTGCCACAAGATCGCCGACAGCAAGCCCATCACGATGCCGGCGAGCACACCGTAGTTGATCAGTGATTGATCCCCGTTCGGGTCGGTCTTCCCTTCGAGGACGATGGGCGACATCGCCTTGAACACTCCGTCGATCACCATGTAGCCGACGACGGCTGCCAAGGCAGTCGAGCCGTCGGCCTTCTTGGCCCAGCCGATCGCGATACCGACGGCGAAGATCAGCGGCAGCCACGTGAAGACTGCTTGTCCTGCCGCAGAGATCACTGCAGCAGCACTGTGCATCGAACTGAATCGCCCGAGCAGGTCGTCCTGGCCGAGGCGGAGCAAGATTCCCGCAGCCGGCAGAACGGCGATCGGAAGCATCAAGCTTCGGCCGAGGCGTTGAACCCCGGCGAACACTTTCGATTCCTTCTTCGGGGTGTCTTCGAGAGTCATCAAGGACCTTCTTCGTTCGCCGGGCCGCGTCGCGATCGGCCGCTGGTTCTGGAAATTCGGGTGTCGTGCACGTGCAGGTTTCGTGAAAATGCAGGTCACGGTTCATGCTCGGAAGTGAGGGCAAAACCGTTTTGTCGAAACTGTTGTGGAGCCGGACTTCCAACGGGTACTGTCCGGTCATAACCAGTTGTAGTTTTACCTGGTGGAGGCGAGTTGTCAACACCCAAATGTGACATACGTAACCGGGATAGCCTTGACCAGCAACTAGTCAGCCCACCTGTACGACCGTTCAACGATCACGACCAACCCGACAATCAGGAGCAGCAAATGTCGAAAGCGGAAGCAATCATCAAAGGCCTCGGCGGCGCAGAGAACATCGTCGAGATCGAGGCTTGCATCACCCGCCTGCGTACCGAGGTCAAGGACGGAGCGAAGGTGAACGAGTCCGCTCTCAAGGCTGCCGGTGCACACGGCGTGCTCAAAGCCGGAACGGTTGTCCAGGTCATCGTCGGGCCCGAGGCCGACACCCTTGCCGAGGACATCGAGGACATCCTGTGACGGTCGTCCTCGCCCCGCTGCCCGGCCGGGTCGTCGCACTCGCGGACGTCCCGGACCCGGTGTTCGCTCAGCAGATGGTCGGCTCGGGCGTCGCGATCGAACCCGCCCGCGGTCAAGGCCCGCTCACGGTCGTGGCGCCGATCAGCGGAAAGATCCTGAAACTGCACCCCCACGCGTTTGTGATCTTCGGCGAGAAGGCCACCGGCGTGCTGGTCCATATCGGCATCGACACGGTCAAGCTGGAAGGCGACGGATTCACGCTCATCGCCGCCGAGGGTGACACCGTCGATGCGGGTGATCCCATTGTCAGCTTCGATCCAGCGCACATCGACACGACCGGCTACTCGGCGATCTGCCCGGTTGTCGTGATGGATTCCAAACCGGACACCGTCGAATCCCCTTCCGTCGGTGGGGACGTCGCCACAGGCGACACTCTGTTCGACTGGTCGGCGTAACGCAAAGGGCGAGCACACCGGAAGGTGTGCTCGCCCTTTCGTTTCGAACGATGGCTATTGGTCGCCGCGCGTTTTGGGCCGCGCCTGGCCCTGCACTTCCATCTGCAACTGGTAGCGGTCGGATCGGTACCAACTGCGAGTGTGTTCGACCGGTGCTATCTCACTGAACGACACTCGATCGAAGTACAGGACCGGAGCGCCTTTACGAGTGCCAAGGAGAGTCGCGATCTCCGTACTGGCACCATCTGCACTGACAGTCTGCTCTGCCCGGTCGATCGGCTTGTCGTACTTGTCAGCGGTCGCCCGGTAGATCGAACCCGTCAAGTCCATGTCGAGTAGACCAGGCAACAGTTCCGGATTGAACCAGCCGTCGTCCACACTCACCGGCTCGCCGTCGGCGAGGCGCAAGCGCTTGACGTGATAACCCTCGGAACCCGGTCTCATATTCAGTGCGGCAGCAGTGCTTTCGGGGACCGGCCCCTGCTCACTGACCAGGACCACTGTAGTGGGGTGATGCCCCTGGGCCCTCATCTCCTCGGTGAACGACGCAAGGTGCAGCTTGGACTGGACAGCGCGGTGCGCGACAAAGGTGCCCTTGCCACGCACACGCACGAGGTGTCCGTCATTGACCAACTGGCCGATGGCCTCGCGAACAGTGATCCGACTGACGCCGTAGTCCTGCATCAGGTTTCGCTCGCTGGTCATCAAGTCGCCAGGCTGGAGTTCTTGGGTGCACTTGCGCAGGAGAATGGTGCGCAACTGCTCATGTTTGGGTATTGCGCTGTCGCGCAAATGAACGGGCATCACAGCGACTGTCCCTCCGACAAATGAATAGTCGTCTATTCGCCGACGATAACGATCTGAAATCGCGGGCAGGTCCCGACCGGACCGGTCCAATTAACGATACTGGAATTCACGGTAGGAAACTAGCATCAGTCCGGAGTTGTCCGATTTCAACCGTCCAACCGTCGGTAGATGGACCGTATTTCGTCCAAGGCGACGTTCTGCTGAGCCATGTCCAATCCCAGTGCCGCAACCGCCTCACGCAGACGGCGGATATCCAGATCGTCTATCGCCGGTCGAAATTGCACCTTCGGTAGCGCGGGGAGGGCAGCCGCGATTCCGAACCAATTCTCGACGTCTACCGGAACAGTCGACTCGTCCTCCACTCCCCCGATCAACTGCTCCAGGTCGACCCCGCGAAGTCTCAGCAACCTCAGCGGATCGGTGTCGATCTGCTCGGCAGTCAAGAACGCCACGGCCGCAGCGTGTTTGCACGGCCAGCCGACATCGGGGCAGGTGCAGTCGAAACGGAAAGCCGACGGGCCGTCCGGTATCAGTTGGGCAGCAAGCATGTCCGGGACAGTGCCGGACACCAGCGCGGCAAGGCTTCCCGGCACTCGGCGGATCTTGGTGATGATGTCGTCGATATCCGATTGATCAAGAGTGTCGATCGACAGCGTGGAAACGAAAGGTTGAAGTTGGCTGCCCTGAACCTCGGCCGTCACCACTCCCGGTTCGATGTCGAGCGCCAAAACCTGACCCGAACGCGCATACGTTCGCCCACGCGTGACACGAGGTTTGTCGCCGATCTCTTCGACGACGCGGACAAAAGCCTTGCCCCAGAACGTTCTCCCGAACGCTGGACGAGGCTTGACCGGCGCAGGTGCTCGCCGCCGGGGCCCGGTGTACTCGCTGAAATCGGGGCCTTTACCGCGCGGACTCATTCGCCCACCGCGTCGTCGCCGAGTCGCAACAACTCGTCCAATTGCTCGACGCTCATCTCCGTCACCCAGTTCTCACCGGTCCCGACTGCAAGTTCGGCGAGTTCACTTTTACTCGCGATCATCGTGTCGATTCGCTCTTCCAAAGTTCCGACACACACCATCTTGCGGACCTGCACGTTCTTTCTCTGACCGATGCGGAAGACACGGTCCGTCGCCTGGTTCTCAACCGCCGGGTTCCACCATCTGTCGAGGTGAACCACATGGTTGGCCGCTGTGAGATTCAGACCCGTGCCGCCGGCCTTGAGCGAGAGCACCATGATGGGCGGACCGTCTGCGCCTTGGAATGCCTCGACCATCGCGTCGCGTCCAGCCTTGGACACACCACCGTGGAGAAACGGAACCTCGGTGGTGAACCGGTCGGCCAGGTACGGCACCACTAATTCCCCGAACTCACGAAACTGTGTGAACAACAGAACCTTCTCGTCATCGGCCGTGACCGACTCGACGATATCTTCGACCAGGCCAAGTTTTCCCGAACGGTGTTGCCCGCGGCGCATCACCGGCGAACCGTCGCGCAGGAAATGCGCCGGATGATTGCACACCTGTTTGAGTTTGGTCAGCGCAGACAGGACGGCGCCTTTGCGCTTCATCCCTTCCGTTCCCTTGATCTGCGCCATCATCTCGTCCACCACGGCGCGGTACAACGCCGCCTGTTCCTCACTGAGATTCGCTCGAACCGTCATCTCCAACTTCTCCGGGAGATCCGCGATCACGGAGGGATCGGTCTTGACCCGTCGCAGCACAAAGGGGGACGTGACGGCTCGCAGTCTCGAGACGGCAAGTTGATCTTTTTCCCGCTCGATCGGCACGACAAACCGTTTGCGGAACATCTGCTCAGAGCCGAGTACCCCGCGATTGGCAAAATCGAGGATGGACCGCAACTCGTCCAGCCGGTTCTCCACCGGTGTTCCGGTCAGAGCAACGCGATGGTCCGCAGGAATGCTGCGAGCAGCGCGGGCCTGAGATGTCTTGGCGTTCTTGATGTGTTGAGCTTCGTCAAGCACCACGCGCCGCCAGTCGAGATCCTTGAGCGCCGCGACGTCGCGGGTCATGAGCGCGTAGGTGGTGATCACCAGATCACTCTCACGAACTGCCTGTTCCAACTCCGCCCCGGTAGCGCGATCCGAACCGTGATGAATGTAGACGCGCAGGCTCGGCACAAATCGCGCCGCTTCACGCTGCCAGTTTCCCACGACCGACATCGGACACACCAAAAGTGTTGCTGTCTTGGACTTCTCGTGCGCAAGTAACGCCAACAGTTGCAGCGTCTTACCCAGACCCATGTCGTCGGCCAGTACCGCGCCGAGCCCGAGAGCACTCATGTACGCCAACCAGTCGAGACCGCGTCGTTGATACGGACGCAAAGTCGCGTTGACCGTCGACGGTACCGCGACCTGCCGCGGAGCTACCGACTGGTCGAGCAGTGCAGAAGCCCATCCGGTTGCCTTCACTTCCTCGACCGGCAGGTCTTTGAGGTCGTCGGCGATCAAATCCTTGATCAGATCGACAATCGCCCGGTCCCCGCTCGAGTGCCGCTGACTGACAAAACGAGCCGCGCGGGCCAGGACGTCTTTGTCCGCCTGAACCCACTCGCCGCGCAACTGGACCAGATCGGACTTCGCATCGACCAGTCGGGTCATTTCCTCGGCGGTCAGTACCTTGTCTCCGAGCGCCAATTCCCAATCGTATTCCAGCAATTGGTCCATACCGACCGTACGATTCTCCGCAACGATCGGAGACGCCGCCGAGGTCACCCGCACACGCAGGGATGGAGACACCACGTTCCAGGCACGCGGAAGCAGCAGCGTGATCCCTCGCTCTCGCAGGACTGTCGCGCCGTGTCCGACCAGGTCCATCACGACAGGAGTGGGCAGCAACAGGTCGAGACTGTCCTCGTCGCGCGGCACGTCGCGAAATCGTGGGTAAGCCTTGATCGCCTCTTCGAGTTTGCGGCTGCCGAGCTGGATACGTTTGGGATCCGCCCGGTGCAGTCGAACACGTTCGGGCGCTTCACCTTCGGGACGCAAACACACGTGCAGACGCCACAGCGCATCGTCGTCCGGATCGGAATTGTCGTCGAGTTCAGGCTCGATCAGCCGCAGAACCAAGTCCGGCTCTCCGGCGGTGAACGTCGACCCCCATTCGGCGAGTCCCTCGGCCGCTCGTACCGACACGTCGTCGAAAGCGTCCCCGGACAACACGGCCTGCCACAGCGGGGTCTGCACCACCGGATGCGAGTCACCGAGAACACGACGGACGATCGGGTCCGTGAGTTCGTTCGTGATGTCTTCGATCGTCGCCCTCGGCGAGCCGACCGCCCGCTGCACCGGCGGCATGGCCACTACCAATTCGCCGATCCAGGCGCGCTGGCGTTCCCCCACCGACAACTGCCACCGCGGCCACCAACTACCCTCGGCTCGCGTCAGCGCCGGCACCACCCGCCCGGCGCGCACCCAACGGTCGATTCCTCGCGCCACGTGCACGAGAAAGTGCAGGTCTCCCGCGATTCGCTGGTCGTCGGCCTTGAACCGTAGCAGGAGATCGACTGCGTCCGGCGGCGCCAACGCAACCGCTGCGTACTCACTCTGCAAAGGCCCGCCAGGCACGGGCGGCATAGCGACATTCACACGATGACGGAACTTACGATGCAGGACAGCACTGACCGGATCTCGCGGATCGTCGGTTCCGGCACCGTCGTGCCCGTCGACCCACAGTTTGAGCCCCGATCCCGGTGACCAGAGTCCATGCAGCATCCGACCATCCAATCAGGTGCCACCGACACCGCTCTTCGTCACCACCCTTCCGGACCGTCCTTCCGATCTGGCTGGGCAATAGGCTGGCAGTCATGACGACGGCATACGGCTTCACCGAGTACGGCGGACCCGACACACAGTCCTACTTCGACGTCACCCTGCCCCCACCGGGTGCCGGCCAACTGCTGGTGTCGGTCCGAGCGGCGGGCGTCAACCCAGCTGACTGGAAAGTTCGCGCAGGTACTCGAAAAGATACTGTCCCGGTGACGCTGCCTGCGGTTCTGGGCCGCGAAGTGTCCGGTGTTGTCATCGGAGTAGGTCCGCGGGTCACCGAGTTCGAGGTCGGCGACGAAGTGTTCGGCGCTACCGCTACCGGCTTCGGCGCCTACGCCGCGTCGACATTGCTCAACGTCTCCTCGACAGCACACAAGCCGCCGACCGTGTCCTGGGCCGATGCCGCGGTGCTGACAGTTGCGGCGGGAACGGCTTACGACGCTCTCCACGGTCTGGGTCTGAAATCCGGGGCAACACTCCTGCTCCTCGGTGCCGGCGGCGGCGTTGGTCGAAGCACGACCGCGATTGCGATGTCTCGAGGCATCGACGTCATCGGCGTCGCGAGTGAGTCCAAGCGAACCTCGATCGAGGGCGCGGGAGCACGGTGGGTTGCGTCGGGAGACGCCTTCGCAGGCGAAGTGTCCGCGTTGTACCCAGACGGAGTGGACGCGGTTTTCGACCTGGTCGGCGGGGACACTCTCACTCGCGGCGCTGCGCTCGCCCGACCGGACGCGCCGATCCTGAGCATCGCCGATCCTCTGGCGGCGAGCCGACTCGGCGGCGGCGGTGTCGAACGCCGAAGAACTACAGCAGTATTCACGGAGGTCGCGGCGCTCGTGGCCGACGGGACCCTCGACCCGTCCGTGTCCGGCCGTTACCCATTCTCCCGCGCTGGGGAAGCGCTCGCTGCAGTCGAAGACGGCCATTCAGCCGGCAAAGTGGTGATCGAGTTCGGCTGATTTCTGTCGGCCCCCGATGGTTCAATCACGGTCTACGACGGGCGGCGTTGAATCACCGTCTACGACGGACGGGGGCACAGGTGGTTGCACGGTTATCTGCGATCCTGTCGACGCTCGCGCTCGTATGTCTCGTCGCGTCCTGCGGATGGTTCGGGGACGAGCGTCTCGATTCGGCCCCGGGCAGCCCGACACGATCGGAACTGGAAGAGCTGCTGTCCCGGACCGCGATTGTCGACAACCGACCACATCCGGGTGGATACGAGCGCGGCTGCGGTAACGGCGAGGCTTGCGTCTTCGGCCCCGCTTGGTCCGACGACCAGGACGCACCTGGTGGCCACGACGGGTGCGATACCCGCAACAACGTTCTGGCCCAAGATCTCTCGGACGTGGTGTTCAAACCGGGAACACGTGACTGCGTCGTACTGTCGGGCGCGATGACCGACCCGTACTCCGGTGATCGCATCGAATTCGAACGCAGCCAGGCCAAGTCCGTTCAGATCGACCACGTCTTCCCACTCGCCGCGGCTTGGGACTTCGGCGCGAACTCCTGGACGCCCGCGCTTCGGATGAGGTTCGCGAACGACACGTCACTGAACCTGTTGGCCGTCAACGGCCCCGACAACCAGTCGAAAGGCGACAGCACGCCCGGTGAGTGGTTGCCGCCCAATCCTGCATACCGATGCTTTTACGCCGGCAAGTACTTGACCGTCGCGATTTCCTACGGCTTACCGGTCAGCCGGGCGGATCACTCGGCGTTGACAGAACTCGCCACTCGCTGTTGAGCTACCGGCCGTCCTTCACCACTCGACCGCTCTGAATGACGAGTGCGATGCGCTCACGATCGGCGAAGATGGACGGATCCGTCAACGGATTGCCGCGGAATGCAACGAGGTCGGCGAACTTGCCGACTTCGATGGTGCCGACCTCGTCGGCGATACCGAGAATGTCGGCGTTGATCCGGGTAGCGGAAACCAATGCGTCCATCGGGGTTTCGACCTTGGCGCGCAGGACTAGCTCCATTCCCCGGCCCGTTTGATCGGTACCGATGAGGTCCGATCCCAGTCCCACTCTGACGCCGGCATTTCGAGCAGCAAGAAGCCCGTCGATCTGACCCTGCATCATCTGACCGATCCGAGCCGAAATCGATTCGGGTAGACCTGCTGACGCCGCGCTGTCCGAGAGTGCCTGCACCACAGCCAACGTCGGCACCAACGCGACGTCGTGCTCGGCCATCAACTTGGCAGTCTCGTCGTCGATACCTGAGCCGTGCTCGACGCATTTCGCGCCGGCAGTGACAGCGTTTCGGATTCCCTCGTTGTTGTGGGCATGCACCGTGACATAGGTACCGCGCGCATTGGCTTCCTCGACGGCAACTTCGATCTCGTCGACCGTGAACTGGGTATCGGTGAGCTTGTCATGAGTCGATACCACTCCCCCGGTAACACACAGTTTGAGGAAGTCCGCACCCCTGCGGAACGTCTCGCGAACGTTCTTTCGCATTTCGTGCGGACCGTCGGAAAGCAGAGACATACAACGTAATCCGGGGATGTCATGATCGGACCAGTCCGAAGTCGGCTCCCACTCGGCCGCCAGGTGTCCGTGTCCACCGGTCTGGCACTGGATCGGGCCGCACTGAATGATCCGCGGACCCGGAATCTTGCCCGAGGCGACAACTCCGGCGAGTCCACCGTCGATTCCGCCGCAGTCACGAACAGTGGTGAATCCCCCGTCGAGGGTCGATGCGCAGGTCGCGAACATGTCTGCAGCGAGTTCGGCTACCGAGATCTGACGCCGCAGGCTAGGTGCGAGATCGCTCGATCCACCGAGATGAACGTGTGCGTCGATGAGGCCGGGAGTGATTGTCAGCCCGGTGCAGTCCAGCACCTCCGCCCCCGCGGGCGGCGTTCCACCGAGTGCACTGATGCGGCCATCTTCCACGGCAACAGCGCAGTTCTCGATCGGGTCGGCGCCCGTGCCGTCGATGATCGTTGCACCGGTCAGCCATACGACAGACATATTGAATGTTCCTCCGACGTGTACCGATCGCCGGAAGATTCCGCCGACATACCGAATAGGGTTCGGTTAGTATGATGCATACCGGCTCCCGAAATCAAGGAGTTGTCATCAATCGATCAAGTCCGAGATTGCCGACGAATCCCTCACCAGGAGAATCGATGCCGCGTCCCACTCAGCCGATACTGTCCACGCGAAACATCACCGACGCGGCTCTGGATGCTGTCGACGCAACCGGCGACTTCACCATGCCCGGGATCGCCAAGCAACTGAACGTGACTCCGTCTTCGCTCTACACACATATTTCGGGTCGATCCGAGATCGTCGAACTCATGCGCATCCGCGTGATGTCGTCGATCTCTGTCCCCCACCCACCCGCAGGGTGGAGCGAACGGGTCAGCGCGTGGGGGTGGGCATATCGCCGAACTGCTGTCGAACATTGGCGCCTCATCCCGCTGCTCATGACACGCAGCGTCCGCACCGAGGTGACTTTTGATATTGATACTGCACTCGTTCAAGCATTTTCGGACGGGGGTTTCGATTCGACCGATACGCGTCACGCAATTTCCACGCTGGACAGTCTGGTTCTCGGATCCGTCGTGAAACTCTCGACGCCGGATGTCGCGTGGACTCAATCCTCCAACCCGAGCGAGGTCACGCGTGAGGCCGCGAACCCACTGCGAACCGACGACACCTTCGACTTCGGCCTGCGAACGCTGATCGCTGGATGGATGGCCCAGTGCGTCGTCCGCCTGTATACCGAATCCCATTCGGATCTACCTGTCACTTCACGGTGAACGACCTCGTATGCCATCCAGTGGCTCCACCGGGAATCGGCGGAGTGCGCTCTTCCACCTGAACGTTCCCGTCCAAATCCGTCGCTCTGACCTGCACGGTGTGCAAACCTGAGCCTGCATCCCACATCCACGACCATTGACGCCAGGTGTCGATCGAGTACTCCTGCGCCAGTGTCGCCGGTTGCCATTCGCCGTTGTCGACGCGAATCTCGACCTTCTCGATCCCGCGATGCTGCGCCCAGGCCGTTCCCGCCACCAGCACCTGGCCCGGCTCGATCGGCGCCAAAGCTGCCGGCACCTCGATACGCGACGACGTCTTGATCGGTGCCTGCGCACCCCAACCGCGCTGGGTCCAATAGGCCTCGACCTTGTCGAAACGCGTGAGTTCCCACTCCGTCACCCACTTGGTGGCGGAGACGAAACCGTACAAGCCGGGAACTACCTGCCGAACGGGATAACCGTGCTCGAACGGCAACGGCTCACCGTTCATCGCCACGGCGAGAATCGCGTCACGGCCGTCGGTGACTATCTCGACCGGGGTGCCGACTGTGAAGCCGTCGACGCTGGTCGACAGGAGCATGTCGGCGTCGGGATGGACACCGACTTCGTCGAGCAGGTCCTTCATGGGATAACCGATCCACTTCGCGTTCCCGGCCAGAACGCCGCCCACCTCGTTGGAAACACACGTCAGCGTGATGACTCGCTCGATGGGCGTTCTCGCCACCAGATCGTCGAACGACAACGTCATCTCGCGGTCCACCATTCCGTGAATCCGCAGTTCCCACGAATCCGTCGTCAATTGCGGAACGAGGAGTGCAGTGTCGATTCGATAGAAGTCGTCGTTGGGCGTGATGTACGTCGACGCACCCGCAATCGCGATGTCCGCACCCGCCGGAATCGGCGGCGCCGGGTCAGCGGCAGTGGGCACGACAAAATCTTCACGATTCGCTACTGCTCCGGCGATCCTCTGCCCCACGAACTTCCCGGCGGCACCCGCTGCCGCAGCCACTGCCAACGCCGCACCTGCCAGCAGAAGAAACTGACGACGAGGCAACCACGAGTCGGCGACGCCAGGCGAGAGCGGCACCTCCAACTGTGTGATCAGCAGCCGCAAGGTTGCGACGCCCGCCACCACACCGACCAGTGTCGGGAACACGTACATCGCATCGGCAGTCGGGCGCTGCATCGCCGCATACACACCAACCGCGCCCAGAAGAACAAGGATGACACTGCCGATCGGGCGGCGTCGCCGTTCCAACAGCCCGGCCACCGCACCGAGCAGAACGATCAATATCGACATTCCGATGAACAGCGCCGGCTTGTCGTTGGTGCCGAAGGTGTCGATCGCGAACTCGCGAGCCCACGCCGGGGTTCGGTCGACGGTCGTTGCCCCAACGGCGTAGAAGGGCGACGCGTCCGGGTTGATCGGCAGCGCAACCAGTTCACCGACGCCCAGGACGACAGCCGCGGCCAAGACCCCGGAGATCGCGTGAGCAGCCCATCTACGACGCGGTGGACGAGATTCGGTGCTCGGGTGCTCGTCGATGTTCTGTGTGACCATGTCGTCTCGGCTCTGTCGGTGCGAGTGGTGCTTCGATCGGATACCCGACATTCGGCGCTGCGGGACATCCGGATGGGTGCACTCCTCTATCAAGAACTACGCCGAACTCGCGATTAGAGTGGGGACAATGACCGTCGACCTCAACAAGGACACGCTCCTGTGCATGTCGCTCTCCGGGCGACCGAGCAATATCGGCACGAGGTTTCACAATTACCTCTACGAGGAATTGGGCCTGAACTTCGTCTACAAAGCCTTCACCACCGAAGACGTGCCAGCCGCGATCGGCGGCATCCGAGCACTCGGGATTCGAGGCTGCGGGGTGTCGATGCCGTTCAAGGAACAGGTCATCGAGCACATCGACGTCATGCATGATTCGGCCAGCGCCATCGACTCCGTCAACACGATCGTCAACGAGTCCGGAGTGCTGCACGCCTACAACACCGACTATCAGGCGGTGGCCGATCTGCTGCGTGACAACGAGGTCGACACGAGCCTGTCCGTCGCTGTCGCCGGCAGCGGTGGCATGGCAAAAGCAGTCGTCGCTGCGGTGCGCGACACCGGATTCACCGACGTCACCGTGATCGCCCGCAACCAGCAAGTGGGGTCGTCGCTCGCGAAGCAGTACGGCTTCGACTGGCAGGCCGAACTCGGCGAGCTTCGTCCCGGTGTGCTGATCAACGCCACTCCGATCGGTATGTCCGGCGGCGCAGAAGCAGATGCACTGTCGTTCCCCGAACAAGCAGTGCGCGCCGCCGATGTCGTCTTCGACGTCGTCGCGATGCCTGCGAACACGCCACTGATCGCGTTGGCGACCGAACTCGGCAAGACGGCGATCACGGGAGCGTCGGTCATTGCCCTTCAGGCCGCCGAGCAGTTCGTGCTCTACACCGGCGTGCGTCCGAGCGCGGAGCAGATCCAGCGAGCGTCGGAATACTCACGGGCGTAGGAACCACGTCGCCGTGAACGAGACCGGGGAGACTCCACCTCAACAACTCGCGCGGAACTTCAACGAGTTGTTGCAAGAACTGCGCGTCGCGCTCTCTGGTGTTCAGATCCTGTTTGCCTTCCTGCTGGCCGTGGCATTCACCGAACGCTACGAGGAAGCGTCGGCGTACATCCGCGGCATCCACTTGGTGACGGTGATACTTGTTGCCATCTCGTTCGGGTTCCTGATGGCACCCGCGGTCTGGCATCGCATGCTCTTCCGCCGTGGGCACCGCGAGAACATATTGCCCGTGGCCAACCGATTCGCCCTGTGCGGCATAGCCTTTCTGGCCGCCTCCATGACCGGCACGGTCCTGTTGATCGCCGAGGTCGCCGTCGGCGGAGTTGCCGCAAAGGTTTTGGCAGCGTGCGCCGCGATCATGTTCACGGCACTGTGGTTTCTCGTGCCGTCATTCATCGATCGCACCAAGAGCTGACTCAGGCTCCGGTGTCGACGGCGCGAGTGCTGTCGTTCGACCACTGTGACCACGAGCCCGGGAACAGCGTCGCGTCGTAACCGGCGATCGCGAGTGCCGCAATCTCATGCGCTGCAGTTACTCCGGATCCGCAGTACACCGCGACACTGTCTCCGGCGCCCAGTCCGGCGAACCGCTCACGCAGGCGGGTCGCATCCAGGAACCGCCCGTCGCCGGTGATGTTCTCCGCGGTCGGCGCGCTCACCGCACCGGGGATGTGCCCTGCGACGGGATCCATCGGCTCGACCTCGCCGCGGTACCGCTCCCCTGCTCGGGCGTCGAGAAGCACACCGCCCGCACGCGTCCAGTCGCCGACGCCGTCGATGTCGACCGTCGGCATGTTGCCGCCGGTGAAAGTCACGCTGCCCGGAGTGACCGACTCACCGATACCGGCCGCCAACGGCAGTCCCGCGGACTCCCAGGCCTGTAGCCCGCCGTCGAGCAGTCGGACATCCGAGAGCCCGGCCCACCGCAGCAGCCACCAACCACGGGCAGCGGCCGTGTTGCCGGTGGCGTCGTAAAGCACCACCGAATCACCGTCGTCGATTCCCCAACGACGCGCAGCGTCCTGCAGGTCTTCGAGACTCGGCAGCGGATGCCTTCCCGTGCCCGGCGACGGCGGCGAGGCAAGTTCCTCGTCGAGGTTCACGAATACCGCGCCGGGAATATGGCCGTCGCGAAAATGCTGCTCGCCGTTCGAATCACCCAGCGCCCATCGGACATCGAGCAATCGCGGCGCAGCGCCGGCCTCGATGAGAGCGGACAGTTCTTCGACGTCGATCAGCACGGGAAGTGTCATGAACCCATCCTGACACGACCACTCATGCAACCCCGAAGAAGGCACCGAGACCCACCAACAACACTCCCGTCACCACGTCGATTCGCTTGCCGACGCCGGGACGACGCAGCTTCTTGCCGGCTCCGGCCGCCAGCACCACCACGATCGCCCACCACAGTGCCGCGGCGACCACCGTCGCGCCCGCCAACATCAACGTGCGCAGCCCTGCGCCTTCACCCGGCTCGATGAATTGCGGGAGTAGCCCGAGAAAGAACAACAGCGCCTTCGGGTTCAGCAGGTTCGAGAGGAAGCCGTAGCGAAATGCCGTGGTGACCGCGATCGGCTCTTTCGCTGCCGGAATTCCCTCGTCCGAGGCTCGGGCTTTGAAAGCACTTCGAATCGCGGAGATGCCGAGCCAGGTCAGATATGCCGCCCCGGCGTATGTGAGCGCAGAGAGCAACTGTGGCCGTGTCGCCACAAGTGCGGAGAGACCCAGTGACGCGGCAGCGGTGTGAACGAAGAGCCCGGAAATCACACCGGCGGCCACCACCGCGCCGGTCCGACGATCTGCCAGAGAATGACGCAGGATCAGGACAAAATCCGGTCCCGGCGTGAACAGGACGATGGATAGCAGGGAGCCGAAAGCGAGCCATTGACCGACACTCATCCGAAATACCTCACACCCGAGCTGATTCGAGACACATGTTCATGCCAGGAGTGTGCAACTGGATCCGGGAAGTTCAAAACGACTCCGGATATAGTTCGGCAGATGACGAAGAATGAGCCTCTGGATCCGGTGGACTGGAAGATTTTGGCCGAATTGCAGAACGACGCGTCGATCACCAACAAGGTGTTGGCCGATCGAGTCGGCTTGGCGACTTCCTCGTGCCACGAGCGCGTACGACGCCTACGTGCCAACGGAACAATTAGCGGTATCCATGCGGTTGTCGATCCGGCAGCCGTTGGCCGGTCGATGCAGGCGATCATCGCCGTTCAATTGCGACCACACCGCCGCGACCTCGTCGACCGGTTCACCGCCGACGCGCTAGCGCTGCCGGAAACGCTTGCGCTCTTCAACGTCTCGGGGCCCGAGGATTTCTTCCTCCACGTCGCGGTCCGTGACAGTGCGCATCTACAGCGAGTATTGATCGACCACCTCGCCGCACATCCCGAAGTCTGGCATGCCCAAACGCACCTCATCTACGGCAAAGCGGTCACCTCACCCATCCGACCGGACAGGTAAATCGGGTCTGGGGCGGGTCGGGCAGAATCACTGACCATGTCGGACTCCACAGATACCACCGAACCGGAAGCCGTTCGCAGCAACTCGCAACCGATGAGCGCAGGCATCGTCACGGCCCTCGTCGGCTTCACCAGTTCGTTCGCGGTGGTGCTCACCGGCCTCGCGGCTGTCGGTGCGGACGCGACCGAGGCGGCGTCCGGACTGCTGGTTCTGTGTGTGACCCAAGCGTTCGGAATGCTCTGGCTCTCACGCCGGTATCGGATGCCGATCACCCTGGCCTGGTCGACGCCCGGTGCCGCCCTCCTCGCCGGCGCCGGAGCGGTCGAGGGTGGGTGGCCGGCCGCGGTCGGAGCATTCATCGTCGTCGGAATCGCGATCGTGCTGACCGGACTGTGGCCGACGCTCGGAAGGATCATCTCGGCAATCCCGACGCCCCTCGCGCAAGCGATGCTCGCCGGGGTTCTGATGCCGTTGTGCCTGGCGCCGATCATCGCCGTCCGGGACGCACCGGCAGCGGTCGCGCCCGTCATCCTGGTTTGGCTTGCCGCGCAGCGCTTCTCCAAGCGATGGGCGGTTCCGCTCGCGTTTCTCACAGCAGCGGTCGTGATCGGGATCAGCCTCGTCACGTCGGATCGAGTGCTCGACGCCGGCGCCATGATTCCCCGCATCGATCTCACCGCGCCGTCGTGGACCTGGCAGGCAATGATCGGCATTGCGATTCCCCTCTACATCGTCACGATGGCTTCGCAGAACATTCCCGGTGTGGCCGTGATGAATTCGTTCGGCTACACCGTTCCCTGGCGGCCGTCGATGATCGTGACGGGTATCGGCACCATCGTCGGCGCACCGGCCGGTGGACATGCGATCAACCTCGCGGCGATCAGCGCGGCCCTGGCCGCCGCCCCCACCGCACACCCGGATCCCAAACGTCGATGGATCGCTGCCTTCACCGCAGGCTGGGCGTATCTCGTTCTCGCTGCCGGCGCGGCCGCGGTGGCCGCTCTGGTAGCCGCCGCACCGGCCGGAGTCGTGGAAACTGTTGCCGGACTGGCGCTCCTGGCAACGCTTGCCGGCGCCCTCACGTCGGCGCTGAGCGAGGCGAGTGAACGTGAAGGCGCCGTGGTCACGTTTCTGATCGCCGCATCCGGGGTCAGTATCCTGGGAATCGGTTCGGCATTCTGGGCGCTGTTAGTGGGGCTGATTGTGCGTGCAGTCCTACAGGGCACTACCCTGCCCTCACTCTCGCGAAAGTCCTCACTACAGTCGAAGCCGTGAGCACAGCGCAGACGCCCCCGTCGATCAGCGAGTTTCCCGTTCTCTGGCCCGTCCCGACGCGGTGGGACGACAACGATCACTACGGCCACGTCAACAACGTGACCTACTACTCGTACTTCGACACCGCGGTCAACGCCTGGCTGATGTCTTCCACTGGAACCGACATCCGCAATCTGCCTGCCATCGGCGTCGTCGCCGAGACGTCGTGCCGGTACCTGAGCGAACTGTCGTTCCCCGAGCAGTTGCAGGTGGGTATCTCCGTCGAGAAGCTGGGCACCAAGAGCATCGTCTACGCGCTGGCGATATTCCACGAGGTCGAAAGCGGCCATTGGGAGCCTGCCGCGACTGGGCGCTTCGTGCACGTCTACGTCGATGCCGACACCCGTAAGCCGGTGGAGATCCCGGCTGCGATCAGATCAGCAGCCGGGACCTTGACCGAAAACTAGCTCAGACCGAGCTGATCTGCCGTCAAGACGGCGCGTGCAACGATTCCGTCGATCAGCGCGACCGTCGGGCCGCCGTGCTCGGCTTTGTTCCGCGGATCGTCGAGAATGCGTCGCAGCACGCCCTCGGCGATGATCGAGAGCTTCCACAGAGCGAGTACGTGCCAATATCCGACCGCTGACACGTCGCGGCCGGTCGCCTCGACGTAGGCAGCGACCAGCTCGTCGCGGTTCGGGAAGCCTTCCAGCGTGGACGCCATGAACGGACCGGCAACTTTGTCACCGGCTTCCGGCCAGTACGCGAGTAGCGCACCGAGATCCGCGAGCGGCTCCCCCAACGTGCACAGCTCCCAGTCGACGACGGCAACGATGCGCCCCTCGACCGGGTCGGTGATGACGTTGTTGAGGTGGAAGTCGCCGTGGACCAAGGTCACTTCGTTCTGTTCCGGAATGTTTCGGTGCAGAATCTCGGCCAACCTGTCGACGTCAGGAACATCGCGGGTCTTCGACTTCTCCCACTGCGCCGACCACCGTTTGAGCTGACGCTCGGCAAAGGGCTTGCGGCTGGCCAGATCGTCGAGGCCGGTCTCTTCCAGGTCAACCCCGTGAATGCTTGCGAGGGTTTTCGGCATCGCCAATCCAACCGCGCGACGCTCGTCCTCGGTCAACTTCTGAGCCACTGGAACGCCGTCGATCACAACGCCGTCGATGTAGCTCATGAGGACCAGCGGAGCGTCCGTGATCTCCGGATCTTCCGTGATGCCGAGGATCTTCGGAACCGGCACTTTGGTTCCCTGGAGCGAGGACAGGATGCGGTGCTCGCGAACGACATCGTGCGCGGACGCCAACAACGTGCCGAGTGGAGGTCTGCGCAGTACCCACCGTCCTCCGCCCGCATCCGTCACGGAGTAGGTCAGGTTCGATTGCCCGTTACCGATCCTCTCGAAAGTCAGTGGTGTCGTGGCGCCGACCCCCAGTTCGGCGATCCACGCGGAAACAGCTTCTTCGTTCAAACCGACTGCAGTCACCGCACCGATGCTAGCGGTTGAATTCCGATCGGTTGGCCGTACCGACACGTTTGTTACTCGCCAGTTCGCAGTTCAGGTCTTGATACGGCAGTGAAAATACTTGCGGATTTCCCAATCAGGGGGATCCTGATGGTAGAGCGACAACTGCATACAACACATCGGGATTGTGCGGCGTACTCACGAGGCGCGCCGGGCATGAGCAGAAACCGAGGTGAGCGAAGATGATCGACAACCTCGATTATCCGGTCCAACTCATCCAACCGAACGGCGCACGAGTGTGCCGTCCCGAATTCGACCGTCTGATAACAGACATCGGGTCTGACGAACTGCTGTCGTTGTATCGCGATCTCGTCGTGAGTCGCCGAATCGACACCGAAGCTGTTGCCCTGCAGCGTCAAGGCGAAATAGGTTTGTGGGCTCCGATGCTGGGCCAAGAAGCCGCCCAGGTCGGTTCCGCGAGAGCGCTCGCCCCAGACGACTTCGCGTTCACCAGCTACCGCGAACATGCCGTCGCGTACTGCCGGGGTGTTCCCCCCGAATTGCTGACCACCATGTGGCGAGGAATCTCCCATTCCGGTTGGGATCCAGAACAATTCAACGTCACCAATCCGGCGATCGTCGTCGGCTCCCAAGGGCTGCACGCCACCGGGTACGCACTCGGCGCACACCTGGACGGCGCCGAGATCGCAACGATCGCGTACTTCGGCGACGGCGCCACAAGTCAGGGCGACATCGCCGAGGCGATGGGATTTGCCGCCAGTTTCCGTGTCGGCGTTGTCTTCTTCTGCCAGAACAACCAGTGGGCCATCAGTGAACCGGTATCCCTCCAGTCACGCACGCCCATCTCACATCGGGCGATCGGTTACGGCATCCCCGCGATCCGCGTCGACGGCAACGACGTCCTCGCAGTTCTCGCAGTCACGCGCTCGGCGCTCAATCGCGCACGCGAAGGCAGCGGCCCGACGTTCATCGAGGCGATCACCTGCCGAATGGGCCCGCATACGACGTCCGACGATCCGAGCAGGTACCGCGCCGATACTGACATGTCGGAGTGGAGAAGCCGCGATCCGCTCGAGCGAATGCGTCTGTTCCTCGGCCGTCGCGATCTTCTCGGAGAAAACGAACTCAGCACCATCGCGGCGGCGGCCGACGACGTCGCAACTGGACTGCGACGCGCAACCATCGCGCTTGCCGATCCACCCCCGTCAGCGCTCTTCGATCACGTCTACGCCGAGGCACACCCACTGATCGACGTTGAACGCGAAGAGCATCGCGCGTATCTCCGCAGCATGGAAGGGGCTTCGTCATGACCGTCATGAATCTGGTGACAGCGCTCAACACCGGCCTGCGACGCGCACTCGAAGACGATCGTCGCGTTGTCATCATGGGAGAGGACGTGGGCCGTCTCGGCGGTGTATTCCGGGTTACCGACGCCCTGCAGAAGGACTTCGGCGATACTCGGGTGATCGACATGCCCCTCGCCGAATCAGGGATCGTGGGAACAGCTTTCGGTCTTGCCTTGCGCGGATATCGGCCTGTCTGCGAAATTCAGTTCGACGGGTTTGTCTACCCGGCTTTCGATCAGATCGTCTCGCAGGTGGCCAAGATCCAGTACCGCACCCGAGGCGCTGCGTCTGCGCCACTGACGATTCGGATTCCCAGTGGCGGCGGAATCGGTGCGGTGGAACATCATTCGGAGTCGCCGGAAGCGTACTTCGCTCACACCGCGGGACTGCGGGTGGTGTACCCGAGCAATCCGATCGACGGTTTTCACATGATCCGCCAATCCATTGCGGCCGACGACCCGGTGATATTCCTCGAACCCAAACGGCGCTACTGGGATACCGCCGACGTGAATACCGATGCCGCGCCCGAGCTTCCGCTCCACCGTGCCCGCGTCGCTCGCCCTGGAGACGACGCGACAGTAGTTGCGTACGGATCCATGGTCGCCACCGCGCTCGACGCCGCGCGGATCGCCGAAGAAGAAGGCCACGATCTGGAGGTCGTGGATCTGCGTTCACTCTCCCCCATCGACTTCGACACGATCGAGGCGTCGGTGAACAAGACAGGACGGCTGGTCGTCGTCCACGAGGCGCCGAAGTTTCTCGGCGTCGGCGCCGAAATCGCAGCACACGTCGCGGAACACTGCTTCTATCAGCTCGAGTCACCGATCCTGCGGATCACCGGATTCGACATCCCCTACCCGCCCGCCAAGCTCGAGCGATTTCACCTTCCGGACGCCGACCGGATCCTCGCAGCACTCGACCGGACGCTGGCAGCATGAGTACAGGGCACGAATTCCGGTTGCCGGATCTCGGCGAGGGCCTGACGTCCGCCGATCTGGTCGAATGGACGGTCGGCATCGGCGACAAGGTGAAACTCAATCAAGTTCTCGCCCAGGTAGAGACAGCCAAAGCTCTTGTCGAACTGCCGTCGCCCTACGTGGGCGTTGTCAGAGAACTCCTCGTCGAACCTGGCTCTACCGTCCCGGTCGGCACTCCGATCATCCGAATCGAGGAGCCTGCAGATTCACCGTCTCCAAGTGATTCACAGTCTCCGAGTGTGCTTGTCGGATACGGACCCGCGGCCGAAAGACCGAGCCGACGACGGAACAGGGTTACGCCACACTCGCAAACCGCGGCGAGTACCGAGCGTCGGCCCGCAACACCCTCGGCGCGGCGCGCGGCCCGCGAAGCCGGCATCGACCTGAGCGAAATCACCGGAAGCGGATTCGACGGTGCCGTCACGGCAGCGGACGTCGCAGACGCGCTTCGCGTGAAGGCCGCGTCGAATGAAGCTCCGCGGCCGGCCGGATCCGGTATGCAGAAACAGCAGGTCTCGTCCGGCATGCGGAAACAGATGGCGTCGGCGATGGTCGCCAGTACCCGTGCCCCTCAGGCCAGCGTCTTCCTCACCGCCGATGTCACGCCTTCGATGGAACTACTCGGCAGGCTCCGTCCCTCGGACGCATTCACCGGGCTTTCTCTCACTCCGCTGACTCTCGCGGCCAAGGCCTTGGTTACGGCGATCTCGTCGCACCCGATGGTGAACGCGCATTGGGACGAGGCCCGCGGCGACGCCGTCATCGACGATCACGTGAATCTCGGCATCGCCGTCGCCTCCGAACGTGGACTGTCCGTGCCCAACATCAAAAGCGCCGAGACGCTGAGCCTGGTCCAACTTGCACGCGCGGTGACCGAACTGACCGTCGCTGCCCGCGCGGGAGTGACCGACGTCCATCACCTGACCGGCGGAACCGTCACGATCACCAATGTCGGAGTCTTCGGCGTCGACGGGGGCATTCCGCTCCTCAATCCGGGAGAAGCCGTCATCCTTTGCCTGGGCACAGTGAGCGAGCGTCCCTGGGTAATCGAGCGCAAGATCGAAGCGCGGAGCGTCGCGACACTGACGTTGACGTTCGACCACCGGATACTCGATGGTGAGCAGGCCGCGAGATTCCTCTCATTTGTCGCACAGATGCTCGCGGACCCGGACCTGTTGCTGTCTCACCTGTAAAAAGGAACGAGTGAGCGTCAACCCCACCGACCGAGTAGTCCCCACCTCCGCCCTGGTACGCGCCCGGGCCGGCATCTTCGGCATCTTCGGCATCAACGGATTTCTGCTCGCGATGTGGGTCGTCCACATTCCGTCCATCGAACACCGTGTGGGAATCAGTCACTCGACGCTCGGCTCACTGCTTCTCCTTCTTGCTGTCGGAGCCATTGCCGGTATGCAATTGAGCGGTCCGCTCGCCGATCGATACGGCAGCAGGCGCATGGTCATCCTGGCGGGTAGCGGGCTGGCATTCGCCACTCTCGGCCCGGGATTTGCCACGAACACCTGGCAACTGGGCGCTGCACTTGTTGTATTCGGCTTCGCGAACGGCGCGTTGGACGTGTCGATGAACTCGCAGGCTGTCGAGGCCGAACAGTTGTACCGGCGCCCGATCATGGCGGCCTTTCACGGCATGTTCTCGGTCGGCGGCGTATTAGGGTCCGTCATCGGATTCGGCACTCTCGCACTGGATCTTCCGCCGTACGTCACGCTCAGCATCGCGTCGGCAATCGGCTTGCTCGCGGTCTGGTTGTGCTCGCGACCCCTGCTCCCTCACGTCGACGTGCATGCCGAAACCGCGTCGACTACCGGAAAGACACACGGCAGATTCTCGGCTCGCGTACTTGCCCTCGGAACCCTCGCCTTTGTTCTGATGCTGGCCGAGGGAGTGGCAAACGACTGGAGCGCACTGCAGGTCAAGGAAGATCTGGGTGTCTCGAATGCCGTTGCTGCACTGTCGTTCGGTGCATTCTCTGCCATGATGACCGTCGGCCGATTCACCGCGGATCGGATCAGCGCGGCAGTCGGCCCGGTGGCAGTGGTTCGCTACGGTGCGTTGCTCTCGTCCATCGGAATGCTGACCGTCGTGGTGTCGGGCTGGCTACCACTGACGTTGCTCGGTTGGGCGCTGTTCGGCGCCGGCCTGTCGGGATGCATTCCGCAGATCTTCACCACGGCGGGAAATCTGGGCTCAGGTTCGGCCGGCACCAACATGTCTCGCGTCGTCGGCATGGGATACATCGGATTCCTCGCCGGTCCGGCAACCATCGGCTGGGTCACCACGCTTGTGCCTCTCACCACAGCAATGTTGATCCCGTTTGCATGCGTCCTGGTCGCAGCGGCTTGTGCGGGTGTCGTTCGGCGCGATTCTCCGACCGCCTACAGACCTCACAGCTGATCCTCACGATCGGCACAGACTCAACAGGGATGCTGGTACTCGTGACCGTCTCGACCTCCACCCAGCACCCCGCTCCCTCCACAACTACTCGCTTCCTCGTCCTTGCTGCGATCGCCGTCGTAGCGCTGGGCGTCTTGTATTTCGTGCGACCCACCTCGCCTGGGGTGAGCGTCCCCGAACAGGTGCGCGCACTTGCCGAGTGGACGGTAGGCCGATTCGACGTCACCGCTGTACTCGCAGCCACTACTGCTCTGGCCGTCGTCTCGATGGTCCGCGGACTGCCATACGGCATCGGCGCGATCCTGCTCCTCGGAATGGGCGCCAATCTCACCAACGCGGCGTTCGGCTCCTGGCTCCCCGATGTGCCCCAGGACCTGTTGCCCAGCGGTCACGTGGCAGCGGCGACCGCGCTGTACTGCTCGGCGATCTTGATCTCCGCCCCGCAGTGGCGTCCGGTGCTCGCCGGTCTCGGATTCGTGGGGGTTGCTGCGATCGGTGCCAGCGCACTGGCCGCCGAGTTGAGCGGCCTTTTCGGAGTGATAGCTGGCGTTCTGATCGCTCTGGTATGGGCCTGTGCTGCAGCCATTTTGATGGCACGATCGCCCATCGCCGCGAAACGTGAAGCGCTACGCCCGGATACGGCTGCAATCGCGTTCTCCCGGCACCGGAGCATCCGACTTTAGTCCTAAATCTTTGTGATTCAGAGATTCTCGCCGCTAAGCCCTCCCGCGACGGCGGGGCATGACGTATGTTCTGAAATGTCCGAATCAAGTAGTTCCACAGCGAAGGAGTCTTTACCGTGAGCCTCGAAGATCTGAACCCGCTCGAACTGATCCAGAAGTTGATCGAACTACTTTCCGGCTTCTCTTCCGACCCCGAAACCCCCGAGGTCCCGTAAAACGTCGCCAGAGGCGCCTGTTCCGAGTTTCGTCTCGGACCAGGCGCCTTTGTCGTTTCAAGAAGTCGTTTCAGCACAAGAAGCCGTTTCAGCACAGGGACACGAAAAAGGCGCCCACTCGTGGTTACGAGTGGACGCCCCTTCCGAGCTCGAGCGCTACAGCGCCTTGAGTTCCTCGGTTACTTCGGAGACCGACTTCTTGGCATCACCGAAGAGCATCGAGGTGCCCTCGGCGAAGAAGAGCGGGTTCTCGATACCGGCGAAACCGGAGTTCATCGAACGCTTGAGCACGATGACCGACTTCGACTGGTCGACGTTGAGGATCGGCATTCCGTGAATCGGTGAGCTCGGATCGTTGCGCGCCGCCGGGTTGGTGACGTCGTTCGCGCCGATCACCAAGGTGACATCGGTACGAGAGAACTCGTCGTTGATGTCGTCCATTTCCTTCATCGCGTCGTACGAGACATCCGCCTCTGCGAGAAGAACGTTCATGTGACCGGGCATACGGCCGGCGACCGGGTGAATGGCGTACTTGACCTCGACGCCCTTCGACTCGAGCAATTTCGCCATGTCCTTGACCGCATGCTGAGCCTGCGCGACGGCAAGTCCGTATCCGGGTACGACGATGACCTGGTTGGCGTAGGCCATCTGGATAGCCGCGTCGGCGGCCGAGGTCGCCTTTGCCGTGCGCACGACGCCGTCGGAGGACGGCGCTTCGCCGCCGCCACCGAAGCCGCCGGCCACGATTGCCGGGATGGACCGGTTCATGGCCTTGGCCATGAGGTTGGTCAAGATGGTGCCCGAAGCACCGACGATCATGCCGGCGACGATCATCGCCTGGTTGTTGAGCGCCAAACCTGCAGCAGCAGCTGACAAACCGGTCAGAGCGTTGAGCAGCGAGATGACGACGGGCATGTCCGCGCCGCCGATGGGCAGCACGACCATCAGTCCGAGGATGCCCGAGAGTACGAGCACGCCGACGATCCACAGTGAGCTGGTCGGGCCTTCCGGTGAGATCGCCTTGATACCGATGATCACCGAGAACGCGACGGCGGCAATGAGCAGCAGAGCATTGAGCGGCTGCTGGAGCTTGCCGATTCCGATCGGACGACCAGGCAGAGTTTCCTGCAGCTTCAGGAACGCGATCACGCTGCCCCAGAAGGAGATCGATCCGATCACCGCGGCAAAGAGCGAAGCGATGACGATGTGTACCGTCGGCGACTCGCCGTGCTGGAATGCGGTGAAACCGTCCGAGTCCAGGAATTCCGCGTACGCGATCAACGCGACCGTGCCGCCGCCGACACCGTTGAACAGTGCCACCAACTGCGGCATGGCCGTCATCTTCGTCCGGAGCGCCGGCGGGACGCCGAGCACGACACCGATGACAAGGCCGGCAGCGATGAGGATCCAGTTCCCCATCTCCGCATCACGAATGGAGATCAGAGTTGCAACGACGGCGATGAGCATGCCGACCGCGGCGATCTGGTTGCCGCGGACTGCGGTCTTCGGGCCGGTAAGGCCCATGAGGCCGTAGATGAACATCGAGAACGCGACAATGTAGAGCGCATTGACCAGGTATTCCATTACTGGTCACCATCCTTCGACACAGACTTGGCGGCCGGCTTGGCCTTGAACATCGCCAACATGCGGTCCGTGACCACAAAACCACCGACAACGTTCACGGTTCCGAAGACGAGCGCGACGAACAAGATGATCTGCAACCCGATCGAGGGATCGTGCACCTTGCCCAGGACGACCAACGCACCCAGGACGACGATGCCGTGGATGGCGTTCGTACCGGACATCAACGGGGTGTGCAGGGTGTTCGGAACTTTGGAGATCACAGCGAAACCGACGAACCCGGACAACACCAGGATCGCGATGTTCGCCAGAAGTGATGTGTACATCAGGCGCCCTTCTCTTCACGGGTGACGCACGCACCGGCCAGAACCTCGTCGGAGAAATCAGGCGCCAAGGCACCTTCCACCAACATGAGTTCGATCAGCGCGGAAATGTTCTTCGAGTACAACTCGGACGCATGCTCCGGCATGGACGCCGGCAAATTCAGCGGAGAGCAAATGGTCACGCCGTGCTTGACGACGGTTTGACCCGGCTCGGTCAGCTCGCAGTTACCACCGGTTTCACCCGCGAGGTCGACCACGACACTGCCCGGCTTCATGCCTTCGACCGCGGCAGCGGTCACCAGGCGCGGCGCGGGACGACCCGGAACCAGAGCTGTGGTGATCACAACGTCGAAGCCCTTGATCGCATCTTCGAGTGCCTGCTGCTGCTTCGCTCGCTCGTCGTCGGTCAACTCGCGGGCGTATCCACCCTCGCCCGCCGCATCGATTCCCAAGTCGAGCCACTGTGCACCCACCGAACGCACCTGGTCGGCGACCTCAGGACGCACGTCGTACCCGGTAGCGCGGCCACCGAGACGCTTGGCTGTCGCCAGCGCCTGCAGACCTGCCACACCCACTCCGAGGACCAGAACCGTCGCAGGCTTCACCGTGCCCGCAGCGGTGGTGAGCATCGGGAAGAACCGCGTCGACTCCGATGCTGCCAACAGAACAGCCTTGTACCCGGACACGTTCGCCTGCGAGGACAACGCGTCCATCACCTGCGCGCGAGAGATACGAGGAATCGCCTCCACGGCGTATCCCTCGATGCCGGCGGCCTTCAACTCGGCGATGCGGTTGTCCGCATTACGCGGATTCAGGAAACCGATGAGCTTCGCGCCGGTACTGATCCGGGCGATCTCTTCTGTCGACGGAGGCGCAACCTTGACCACCACGTCAGCAGTCCACGGATCGCCGATCTTCGCGCCGGCAGCGGTGTACAACTCGTCGGGAATCAACGCCCCGAGACCGGCCCCGGACTCGACGACCACGTCGACACCCTTGCCGATCAAAGCGGACACAATTTTCGGCACCAATGCGACCCGACGCTCACCATCACTCGATTCTCGAGGGACGCCGACCGACGGACGCACTTGTGCGCTCTTCGATGTTTCCATTTTCCATTACCTTCTGCGGTTGGTGGTTCGCCTGCTGCGACGAGCGGCAACCAGCATGTGATGAGCGGAAGATGACCCGCTTTTGGGTGAATGGTGACTGATAGTAGCCAGAGTTAACGCGGCGTAGGGAAACCGACGACGCA
This sequence comes from Rhodococcus sp. IEGM 1406, assembly GCF_030056745.1. Lineage (NCBI taxonomy): Bacteria > Bacillati > Actinomycetota > Actinomycetes > Mycobacteriales > Nocardiaceae > Rhodococcus > Rhodococcus sp. IEGM 1406. The sequence goes on from NZ_JASHKO010000008.1 coordinate 92,801, forward strand.
CTTTCTCCATCTGAATCGAGTCCGAACAGTATGTTTGGACATACCTGAAGAAGCCTACTGTGAGGCCGATCACACCGGAATGGCGGACTATTCCACTATTTGAAACGGCCGAAAGACGTAAAGACATCAGAATGACGCGCCGAATAATCACCGTCGAGCGAGTTCACGAACCGGCTTCCGAATGTAACGCCGTCCGACTCCGCGTAGACCGACTCCGGCCACGCGGCCTCAAACGCGAAAACCTGCAGTACGCCTCGCACCGGCCTCGGATGCTCGACCCGTTGTTCTACTGACAGCAAGCAAGGACCTGCCATACAGTCACGCGCAGGTCCTTGCCGACTATCTCGCAGAATTACTCTGATGTCCTAGTATTTCACTAGACCATCAATTGCTCACATATTGAGACCGCAACTTGTGCTTTACGAGCTTTCCTGTAGCGGTCCTAGGCAATTCGTCGGCAAAGTCAATGCTTCTCGGAGCTTTGAAATGTGCGACCTGACTGCGAACGTATTCCAGCAATTCCTCGGCGACATGGGCACCGGGCTCGATTCCCTCCGCTAGTTGGACAACCGCCTTGACCTGCTCACCCATTTCTTCGTCGGGAACACCGATGACCGCCACGTCGAACACCTTCGGGTGCAAAGTAAGGATGTTCTCGGACTCCTGTGGGTAGATATTCACACCACCGGAGATAATCGTGAACGCGGCGCGGTCGGTCAGATAAAGGAAACGCTCGGAGTCGATATAGCCGATATCTCCACTCGTCGTCCACGTCGGATGATCCGGATGCTGCGCGGCAGCCGTTTTCTCGGGATCATTGTGGTACCGGAACGGCAAAGTCTCCCGCTCCCAGAACACGGTACCGATCTCGCCGACCGGAAGATCGCGCCCGGCGTCGTCACAGATGTGCACGATCCCCATCACTCCGTCACGCCCGACGGAACCCGGATGCGACAAGGCCTGCTCACTGTTGATGAAGGTAGCGCCCGAACCCTCGGTCGAGGCGTAGTACTCGTAGATCACCGGCCCCCACCAGTCGATCATTGCCGTCTTCACTTCGGGCGGGCAGGGAGCAGCAGCGTGAATGGCGACCTTCACCGTCGAGACGTCGTAACGATCACGGGTCTCCTTCGGAAGTTTCAACATTCGAACGAACATCGTCGGTACCCACTGACTGTGCGTCACAGCGTATTTACCGATCAACTCCAGCGCGGTTTCGGCTTCGAATGCATCCATCAAGATCACGGTTCCGCCGACCGAATTGATCACGCCGCAAAAACGCAGGGGCGCCGCGTGATAGACCGGAGCCGGGCACAAATAGACTGTGTCGGAATCGAACCCGTACATCGGTGCGAACACCGCGGTGTACGGATCCATGGTGGTGTTCACCTCACCCTCCGGGAGATCTCCTTTGATCCCCTTCGGCCTGCCGGTGGTTCCCGACGAATACAGCATGTCAGCCCCACGCGGCTGCGAGTCGAGTGGAGCAGTGGACTGCGCATCGACCGCGTCTTCGTAGTCGTCGAAGCCCTCGAGGGCGCCGCCGTACACCAATCGGTGCCGCACGCGTGGAATCAGCTTCTCGTCCAACGGAACTGCTGCGGACGCCTGCCCCGACGCCACCAGAATTGTCGCCTCGCAGTCGTCGACGATGTAGGCAGCCTCCGAAGCCGTGAGATGCCAGTTCACCGCGGTGATGTAGAGGCCGGATCTCAACGCTGCCCAGTACACCTCGAACGCCCGGAGATCGTTGTTCGAGATGAGAGCGACGTGGTCCCCAGGCTTGGCACCGACACTTCGGAAGTATCGCGCCAACTGCGTCGACCGTTCGTCGAGTTCCCGATAGGTGATGGACTCACCCGTCGCAGGGCGAATGACGGCGGGCTTGTCCGGCGTGGACTGGACAAAATTTCCTGGAAACACGAAGACTCCTCTGTCGGTGACGACAACGCCGCGTGAGCCTGCTTCGGCGTCGACAATCCTGGTCTACCACAGGAACTCTGCCACCCTCGGAGGTTTGGTGACACCGACTCGAAGCATGGGAATGCCCGCTCACTTATCCGCCGGGACATACAGTGAGGAGAACCGCACCGTCCGAAACAGGAGATGTCCACATGAGTGGTTGGCCCCAGGACTCAGTAGTCGACGCATTGACCGAGGAATGGAGAGTCATCGACGCACTGCTGGCCGAACTCGACGGCGACCAGTGGTTGGCACCGTCGAACCTTCCGGGGTGGACGGTTCACGACATCGTGTCCCATCTGATCGGTACGGAATCACTGCTCTCCGGTATCGAACCACCGTCGATCGACCTCGACGTGCACGCATTGCCCCACGTCCACAACGAGATTGCTGCATTCAACGAGCGCTGGGTCGAAGGCCTGCGGCGGACACCGCACTCGGACCTGCTGACCCGATATCGCGAGATCACCGCCGAACGAACCGAGGCACTTCGCTCGATGACGGGCGCCGACTGGGACGCCGAGACACAAACACCGGTCGGTCTTGCACCCTATGGCCGGTTCATGCGCATTCGGACCTTCGACTGTTGGATGCACGAACTCGACATCAGAGATGCAGTCGGCATTCCGGGTGAGGAAGGCGGATTGCGCGCGGAGACTGCATTCGGCGAAATCACCAGCGCGCTCGGATTCGTCGTCGGAAAACGAGGAAAGGCGCCAGAGGGAGCACGGATCACTTTCGAACTCGAAGGGCCACTTGCCCGTTCACTTCACATCTCGGTCGATGCGCGTGCAACGCTCGTCCCGGAGCTCGACGGTCCGGCGACCACGACCATCTCGATGAGCTCACCGCTCTTCACCCGGATTGCCGGTGGCCGCGTCCACGCGTCCGATCATCGAACCGACATCTCACTTCGCGGCGACACCACGGTGGGCGCACGCGTCGTCGACAATCTGGCGTTCACGATTTGAGAGCTGGGTGGGTAGGTCGCGAAGGTACTGAGAAGTGAAACTGTTTCTCTCGTCCTACCGTTTCGGCGACCACCGCGAGGCTTTTGTCGATCTTGTAGGCCGCGGCGCGCGCATAGCGGTGATCGCCGCGGCTGCAGATTCGTGGCCCGTCAATGCCCGCAGTTCGGCAGTGACAAGCGAATTGACCCCATTGCGGGCTGCGGGCTTCACGGCAGAGGAAGTTGACGTCCGAGACTTCCTGGGGGCACCGGAAGCACTCGAAGTCCGGCTTCGCGAATTCGACTGCCTGTGGGTTCGCGGCGGAAACACGTTCGTCCTGCGAGCTCAGCTAGCCCGAAGCGGCGCAGATCGGGTCATCGAGATGCTGGTTCGTTCGGGCCTCGTGGCCTATGCGGGATACAGCGCCGGAGCGTGCCTGGCGACTCCGACTCTGATCGGGCTCGACGCGTCGGACGACCCCGCTGAAGTCACGCCTACGTGCGGTATCGACCCGATCTGGTCCGGGCTCGCGCTGATCGACTTCGCGATAGTGCCGCACGGCGGCGATTCGCTACTCGAAGATCCACAGGTGACTGCGCGGACGGTTGCGGCCCTGACCACGGCGGGCGTGCAATTCACCGTGCTCACCGATTACGAGGTGATACTCGTCGACCGTTGATGTAACGCAGACGGTTGATCTTGACGCAGACTGAGCAGTCGACTCGGCCCGACCGGATCAGCCGTGCTCTGCCACCGCGGTTCCGGCTGCCGGCGACTGACGCTCGAGCCTCGTCCACGCGATCTCCCAGCGCTTGACAGAGACCTCGTCAGCGTCCTCGAGAAGGGCGTCGAGGAGCAGGCGTGGATTTTCGCGCCATGCCAGTTCAGCGGCATGGACTTCCGCAGCCGAGAACAACCCGGAAGCTTCGAGATCACGAATCCATTCGCAGATCTCGCCACGGTGAATCCGTGCGATGGTCTCGTATCCCAGACCTTCGTCAAGGAAGTCGTACGAAAAAATTGCGGCAAAGTAACTGTTCGACTCACGCTGCCCGAAAATCATGTGCGTTCCTTCCTCGAAGTTGTCCGACGAAGACTCGAAATCGAACCGTTGCGCAGCGACGCCAAAGTTTTTTGGCGAAGTTGTAACGCTTCTTCTATCCCCGACGATTCAAACGCTAACCCCCCGAGCGGGTCTTTGGGATCACGTCCGAGAAACGATCTGATGACCAACGCAATACCCCTGGGGTTTCCGGCCGCTCGCACCCATCATCGACACGCAACCAGCGCGCCGCTGACCTGCAATTTGCCCGTTTCAGGCCCTCCACTTAATCCATCCGAACAGACGACAAAAAACTTTGTGACCAGTCCCACATATTGGGATGTTTACGATCGTGATGCATATGTATCACCCATTGTGGGCACAAAAGTACGGGCAAATCGGCACGTACAGACCAGTTTTGTTCGTTCTCCATGGCGACGAAGGTCCCTTGAACGGTCGTCCAGTTGTAGTTGCGCTAAGTAACGGATCCCACGTCGGCAACCGATATTGCGGACGGCCTGCCAGGTAGCGTGCTCCAGAGAACGCAGACGCGGCGCGGCGCAACCGGCCGCCCTTTCGAAACGGAGCCCGAAGATGACCGAGACAGTGGCGCACAATCCCGCGGAAACGCGTTTCGAGATCCGAGTCGACGGCGAACTCGCCGGTTTTGCCGAGTACTCGGACCATTCCGGCGTCCGTGATTTCCACCACACGGTGACCTATCCGCAGTTTCGTGGGCGCGGGCTTGCCGCCATCGTGGTGCGTGAAGCGCTCGATCAGACCCGGAACGAGGGATTGAAGATCCTTCCGACGTGCTCGTACGTCGAGAAGTTTGTTGCGGAGAACCCCGTCTACCAGGCATAACCGAACGAGAACGGTCAGCGAAAAACCAGTCGCGAACCTGCAGACCCCGCTGCTAGCGTCGATGGTGCCGTCGTCGAAATCCTGGGCGGCACCATCTCGGGGAAGGAAAGAACGTGGTCGCCTCAGCAGATCGGCGTCCACCTGCGTCCACGGACGTAGCTATCCCCAGCTATCTCCCTCTCGTACTGGTCAATCTCGCGACGCTGTTCTCGGCGATCGGCAACGGTATTGCCATCGTCGTGCTCCCCTGGCTGGTGCTCGAACGAACCGGTAAGGCTACCGACGCGGCGATAGTTGCCGGCGCAGCAGCCATTCCGCTACTCGTGTCGAGCCTGTTCTCGGGGACATTCGTCGACAAGTTCGGACGCCGTCGAACGTCGATGATTTCCGACGCTCTCTCCGCGATGTCCGTTGCAGCGATTCCGATCATCGCGGCCACCGCGGGCTTGACGATCCCGGTGATCGCGGCGTTGGCCGCACTCGGCGCCGTGTTCGACCCCGCCGGAATGGCGGCGAGGGAGTCCATGCTGCCTGCAGCGACTCGGACCGCCAAGTGGAAGCTCGATCGAACCAACAGTGTGTACGAGGCCAACTTCAACGTCGCGTATCTGATCGGCCCTGGCATCGGCGGTGTCCTCATCGCAACGATCGGAGCGGTGAACACGCTCTGGGTCACGGCGGCAGGTTTTGTGTTCTCGATAGTCGTGGTCGCCTTCATCCGGCTTCCCGGCGCCGGAGTGCCCGAACACGAACACCGTCCGAAATCGATCTGGCACGGCACACTCGACGGTCTTCGGTTCGTCTGGAACAACAAACTGCTGCGCACCCTGGCGCTGATCGACATGGCAGTCGTCGCGCTCTACATGCCGGTGGAGAGTGTCGTGTTCCCGGTGTACTTCACAGAGTTGGATCAACCGGCCCAACTCGGATCGGTGTTGATGGCCTTGGCGATCGGCGGCATCATCGGCTCTCTCGCCTACGCCCCACTGGCGCCGATCATGTCCCGGCGGCTGATCATGATTTTTGCCGTCGCCGTTCTCGGCGTAGCGATGCTGGCCATGGCGCTTCTACCTCCGCTGTGGGTGATCCTCGTACTTGCCGGACTGCAGGGTCTCGTCTACGGACCAGTCGGCCCGATCGCCAACTACGCCATGCAGACGCACAGCCCGGAGCACATGCGCGGACGCGTCGTCGGTGTCATGACGTCGACGGCCTACGCCGCCGGCCCGCTCGGCTACCTCGCGGTCGGCCCGCTGCTCGATCAACTCGGAATCGCGTCGACCTTTGTGGCCCTGTCGATTCCGATCATCCTGATCGCCGCAGTAAGTGCCTCCCTACCGGTGCTTCGCGAACTCGATCGTCCGCGGCACTCGACCGACGTCAGTTGAACCCCATCACGTCGTTGCCCCAGGCGACGCGCAGTCCGTGATCGGGGTCGCTGACGAGGGTGTCGGCGGAGTCGATCAACAGCGTCGACCGCTTCTCTTCCTCGTACGGCGCCCAGTGCTTCGAGCCGTCGAGGGCCGCCGGCACGGCATGCCTGGCGAAGGCCAACCATCGCCGTTGGATACGGCCGGCCACCTCCATCGCAGCCTTCCGTCCGCCGAGCCAGAACGTGGGGTCGACGTTCAGGGTTCCGAAATTGCCGAATACATAAGGTAATTCGGTCGCGTGGCCCGCGCCGATCCGCGCCGCCTTGAGCATCGGCGTCGCGTGATCGAAGCGGTAGACCCACGTAGGGGAATGCCTGCAGTGCGCGTCGGCGATCCACAGGGTCGGCATGCGAAACGCCGCGTCCCGTGAAAGCGCCAGCGCACCACTCGGTTTCGCATGGTCAGGGTAAGCCGACATGATCTCGGCAAGTTTGGTCGCCGAGATGTCGGGGTGATCGTCAGCCAGTAATTGGAGCATTGCCTCGACGGACTGCGCACTCACCGGCATCAGCGGAGACTTCATGAACTTGAAGATCGACGCCTCGTCCTTGTTGGAACCGATGATCAGTGGGATTCGGTGCGCGTAACCCTTCTGGAAAGCCGCAACCGGGTAGTGCGGCACCAGATCGCGATCGACAACGGGTGCCATTGCCAAAGTTCCCGGAATCCGGGTCGGAATTTCGTTGACCAAATCATCGCTTGCCTTGACGAGCAGTTCCAGATCCGTGGTCAGCAGATCGCCTGCGTCTTCGGGGTCGATCGAGAGCAGTTCGAGAAACCGCTCTGCAACGGTCTTGGCGCGCTCGGCCCCGTAGACGGAGGTCGCGGGCGGACTCTGGGCAATCGCACGATGGAACAGACCTTCGGCGCTCGGACAGGTCATGAGCGTCGTGATGGATCCTGCGCCGGAGGACTCCCCGAACACGGTCACCGCACTCGGGTCACCACCGAAGGCGTCGATGTTGTCTCGAACCCATTCGAGTGCCGCAATCTGGTCTCGCAGACCACAGTTCGACTCGAAAACGGTATCCGCGGTGGAAAATGCAGACAGGTCCAGGAACCCGAGTGCGCCGACGCGATAGTTGAAGGAGACGAGAACGACGTCACCGGTTTCAGCCAGATGACGGCCGTCGTAGATCGTTTGGGCGGCAGACCCGAGGCAGTAGGCGCCGCCGTGAATCCACACCATCACCGGTCGCGGCGTGGCGTCGGGTCGCGGGGCCCAGACGTTGATCGACAGGCAGTCCTCGTCGATTTTGAAGGCCCGATCGATCGGAACCGCCGGACTCTGGCCTTGCGGCGCGATCGGCCCGAACTCACGACAGTCGCGCACCCCGTCCCACGGCTGTGCGGGTTGCGGCGCTCGGAACCTCCGCTCACCCACCGGCGCCGCTGCGTAGGGCATGCCCTTCCACGCGAATACACCGCCATCCGGATACCCGCGGGCTTCTCCGCCTCGCGCCCGGATCACCAGAGTTCCGTCCTCGCCGAGATTTGGTCGAACGTCGGTCTCCATGTCTGAATCCCCTCCCGACCCGCGCGTGTGGCAATCAAGACCAAACCTACCAATCTCGGACGGGTGTGCGCCGAGTACACAACCCCTCGGTGTTAAGGTCGCCTAGTTCTGACACGGGGTGCTCCGCATGGGCGGGGCTGAGAACACACCCGGGAACCTGATCAGGTAATGCTGACGAAGGGATGTCATGGCTACTACGCAGCCTGCATACAATTCTGCCGAAAACTCGGTGGCCACAGCGCCGTCGACGGATCGGTTCACCGATCGGCTCTGGGCCGAGACGAAGGTCCTCCGCGAGTCGATCGACTCACTGGAGTTCCTCGAACGCCTCGGCGACGGAACCTTGCCTCTCGACGCGTTCCGCACGTACATCGAGCAGGACAAGCTTTATCTCGAGGGGTATTCGAAAGCGTTGTCCCTGGTCGCGGCCCACGCCCCGGATCCGCAGTCCGCGGGCTTCTGGTCGAATTCCGCGTCCACGGCAGCGACAGTGGAATCTGCGCTTCACGACGGACTTCTCACCGGTGGAATTCTTCCAGCGGGATCGGGAAGGCTCGCGCATTCGCAGGCCTGCCTGGGATACGTCTCGTATCTGACGGCGACTGCGGCAACTGCGCCTTACCCGGTCTCCGCAGCGGCAGTACTCCCCTGCTTCTGGATCTACGCCGAGGTCGGCCGCGATCTTGCCGCTTCAGCGCGCGAGGTACTCGACGCCGATCCGTCGCATCCGTACGCACAGTGGGTCACGACGTACGACGCACCCGAATTCCACGAGTCGGTGGCGCAGGCCCGCGTACTGGTCGATGCTGCGGCCGAAGCAGCCACCGAGACAGAGCGTGAGGCGATGAGTGAAGCATTCCGCATCGCCAGTCGCTACGAGTTGATGTTCTGGGATTCCGCACTCCACCAGCAGCCTTGGCCGGCGTCGTGATGTCGTTTGCGGCGCTGCGCCGCACACTTGCCACGTCTGCCGCGATCGCAGCCGCATTCACAGTTCTGACCGGATGCGCCGCTGACACCGGCTCTTCCGACGGGACCATTCGGTTCGCACTCGACTGGACCCCGAACACGAACCACACCGGTTTGTACGTTGCACTCCAAGAGGGCTACTTCGAGGACGCCGGTCTGGACGTCTCGATCCTGCCGTACAACAACACCTCGCCCGACACCCTGGTCGACGCCGGCAACGCGGAGTTCGGCATCAGCACACAGAGTCAGGCCACGTTCGCCCGAGCGGCCGGCGCCGCCACGACGTCCGTCATCGCGCCACTTCAGCACCGCGCCACCGGCATCGGTGTGAAGGCGGATCGTGCGGACATCACGCGCCCGCGTGATCTCGACGGAAAGACGTACGCCGGGTTCGGCGATCCCGGCGAAGTCGAAACGCTGCAGCAGATCATCCGCAACGACGGCGGGACCGGGAACTTCACGACGGTCACGCTCGGTACGTCCGCGTACGAAGCCGTGTACTCGGGCCAGGCCGATTTCACGGTCTCCTACTTTGCGTGGGAAGGCCTCGAGGCGGAGCGAAACGGAACTCCGATGCGGTACTTCCAGTACACCGATTACGGCTTCCCCGATGCATATTCGATCGTGATCAACGGCAACCAGCAGTGGTTGAAGGACCATCCCGACGAGGCACGCAAGTTCGTCAAAGCCGTTCAACGCGGATATCAGACTGCTGCCGACAACCCGGACCAGGCCGCGCAGGATCTCATCGACGCGAACCCCGGAGCTTTCACCGACGAAGACCTCGTCCGTGACAGTCAGCGGATGCTCGCCGCCGACTACATGAAAGACGCCAACGGCGTCGTCGGTACGCAGAATCTCGAAACCTGGTCGGGTTATTCGGGATTCCTCTTCGACAACGGATTGCTCGCCGGACCCGACGGGAAGCCGCTGACCCAGAAGCCGGACTGGTCGGAGTACTTCACCAATGAGTATCTCGACGCGTCCTGACGCGAGCGGGCGGCTGGTCTCGGCCATGCGGCGGGCGCTTCCCGCGCTCGCCGTGGTGGTGCTCCTCGTAGCGGCGTGGCAGATCTACGTCGAGATCAGTGGGATTCGGCCGCAGGTACTTCCGTCTCCTGGTCGCGTTCTGTCCCAAGGGTGGGACAATCGCGAGATCATCTCCGGCCACGCCTGGTCGACATTGCAGGTCACGTTGGTCGGCTTCACTGTTTCATTGGTGTTGGCCTGGATTCTTGCTGTGGTCGTGGACTTTTCGCCGTGGTTGTCACGCGCGCTGGTACCACTTTTTGTCGTCTCGCAGACGCTGCCGATCATCGCCATCGCGCCGCTGATGATCATCTGGTTCGGCTTCGGGTTGTTGCCGAAGGTGTTGGTGATCGCACTTGCGACGTTCTTCCCCATGACCATCGGACTCATCGAGGGATTTGCCGCGGCCGATCGGGAAGCGGGCGCTCTCCTGCGCAGTATGGGCAGCACTCGCTGGCAGGAGTTCCGATACGTTCGCCTTCCTTCGGCAATTCCGCGATTCTTCACTGCCCTGCGCATCGGCATCACGTATGCGGTCGTGGGTGCGGTGTTCTCCGAATACGTCGGCGCTACTTCCGGTTTGGGTATCTACATGAGCACCCAGAAGAACTCCTTCCGCACCGACCTGGTGTTGGCGGCCGTACTGGTGACCGCGTTGATCAGTGTCACGCTGTACTTGCTGACGTTCGCCATCGAGCGCATCGTTGCACCATGGGCGATGAACGAAAGGTCACGGACATGACTGACCCCATGGTCGAAATCCAGGACCTGACCAAGAGGTTCGACACGGCCGGAGAATCGCGTCTCGTGCTCGATTCGGTGTCCTTCCGCGCCGATGCGGGCGAATTCGTGTCGGTGATCGGGCCGAGCGGCTGCGGCAAGAGCACGATCTTCAACGTCCTGGCCGGGCTCGAATCCCCGACCTCGGGTTCAGTCCGTGTGGGCACGCGCGCAACTGAATCCGAAGCAGCCGCCGAGGTGCACACCGCATACATGCCGCAGAAGGATCTTCTGTTCCCTTGGCGCTCGGTACTGGACAACACGGCCCTCGGTTTGGAAGTGCAGGGAGTCGGCAAGAAGGAAGCACGCGAGCGCGCTCGTGAGTTGTTCCCCGCGTTCGGCCTGTCCGGATTCGAGGACGCCCGGCCGTCACAGCTGTCGGGCGGTATGCGCCAGCGAGCGGCGATGCTGCGCACCGTTGTTCAGGGCAAACCTGTCCTGCTGCTCGACGAGCCGTTCGGCGCACTGGACTCGTTGACCCGCACCGAGATGCAGGCTTGGCTGCAAGACGTGTGGCAGCAGTACCGGTGGACCGTGCTGATGATCACCCACGATATTCGTGAAGCGATCTATCTGTCCGACCGCGTGGTCGTTCTGTCTGCGCGTCCGGCAACGGTCAGGTGCGTAGTCGACGTCCCCTTGCCGAGACCACGCGAGCTGGACATGATCACCACGCCCGAGTTCGCCGACGTCGAGCGTGAACTGCTTGCCGTTCTCCACGACGAGACGCGCAAGTCGCTACGCCCCTAGCGGTTACTGATAATGCAGTAGTTACTGATAATGCGCTGAGAGAGTTTCAAGTTCATCTGGAGTTCAGGAGAATGCGCACCGAAACCTGATGAGGTCACGTACCATTATCCGGCACTTTCACCCAAAACGCCTTAATATCAGCAAGATCCGAACGCTCGACACGCAGTCCGTCAACGCTGCACAATTCTCCGTACTCTTCGGTAACGTACACTCGGTCGCCTACGAGACCAACGGCCAGAAGGTAACTGGACGGTAAAGCGGAATCGTGGAGGCACAGTCATCGCAACAGATTTGGAAAGGGACAGCGTGAGCACACTGCAGTCAGGTCAGAGCCTCGGAGTCGGCCAGGAACTCAAGTCCGACAACGGCGCATACACCCTCACCTTGCAGGACGACGGCAACCTGGTTCTGTCCGAGGGCGGACAGGCTGTTTGGGCCGCAGGCACCAACGGATCCGGCGCCAACCGCGCCGAGGTGCAGGCTGACGGAAACTTCGTCATCTACAAGGACTCCGACGCCGTGTGGGCATCGCAGACCGCAGGCAACGACGGTGCCTCCCTCTCGGTTCAGGACGATCGCAACGTCGTTCTGTCCGCCGGTGGAAATGCCCTGTGGTCTTCGGACACTGCAATCGAGGCTCCGGCCGCCGAGGCTGCCCCGGAGCCCGCTCCGGCACCGGAGCCCGAGCCTGCACCCGCCGCTCCGGCAGCGCAGAGCTACACCGTCGAAAGCGGCGACACCCTGTGGGCAATCGCCGAGCGTTTCTACGGTGACGGCAACCAGTACCAGCGCATCGCGGATGCAAACGGCATCCCGAACCCGGATCTCATCAACGCCGGTCAGGTACTGACGATCCCCGCCTGATTCACTGCTTGACCTGGCCCTGGGTGCCGACGTCCGCGTCGACGCCCGGGGCCTTTTGTGTTCTACGCCACACAGATTCGCGTCCCGCCCAGCAGGCCCTGATACTCCATTGCGGCATCTTTTCGCCTACAGTACTTCCGTACTGCTCCCGAAGGACAGGTGTGCATGAAAGACAGAACAGTCATGATCGGCGCTGTCGCAGTGGCCGCTCTCTCTCTGACATCAGGCCTCGTTTTCGGCGGAGCAGCCGGCGCATTCGGTTCCGGCGGCCCTGTGGTGAAGCCTCCCGCTCTGGTCTCGTCGGTTTCCGTGGAGTCCGTCGCCGGGATCGAACCGGCCGCGTTCTACAGCTCGGTTGCAGTTCCCACGGTTGTCATCCCGCCGACGCCGACCTGGCGAATCGCCGACGAGACGACTGCTCCTCGTAATCAGCCGCTGGTGGTGACCGCGACAAGCACGAGCTCCGCTACGTCCACTACGACTGCAACGAGTACGACAACACCGGTCTCGTCCACGACCACCGCGTCGGCTACCGCGACCTCGTCACCGACCGCGACAGCCACGACCACCAAGACCAGCACCACCCCAGTTGTCACGACCGGGTCCACGCCGCCCGTCGTCGAGGTCTCGCCCGTTCTCGCCGGATAGTCCTCGCTCTTTCGCCTGCATACCGCCTGGCGTGACGGCGGTTACAGGCACACTTCAGTCGCCGCTCTCAAATACCCGATCTACCTGCGACAACCTTCCTAGTCGTCACGGTTCGTGGCCCGCTGCAATCCGGTCGACCGGAAAAGGACAGCAGCATTGTCGGGAGCTCGCGATACCGTATAGGTCTGAGCTTTTGCGGAAGGAGGTGGCTGATGAGCGCAATGGGCTTCGATCTCGATGTCAGTGTCGACCGGGCATGGGCAGAATTTCAACGTCGCCTCGGCGATCACATTTCCATCATGGTCGACGGCGACGTGCTTGCCGTGGAATCGTCCACCGGCGACTTCGATCCAGCTGACGGCGCAGCGCCATGTGTTCAGTTCCTCGTGTGGGACGAGAACACAGTCCGCTGCGAGGTTCCTTCCAACGACTTCCTTCATCCGCGCTATCGACTCGAAGATGCCGACGAACAAAAGTTGATCGCACTCGGCTGGAATCCGCCTTCCGAGAATCTCGACGATCCGAACAACTCCCCCGCCTTCTGCGTCGACAAGGCGCAGAACTGGGCCGATCAGCTCGCAGCGATGACTGTCGCTGCGTTCCGTGATGTGTTCGGTGTGCAGCACCCGGCTTTTCTATCCAGCGATCTCACCGGCAACGAGCAGACTCCGGATTTCGATCCGTCGGTTGTCGAGTCGACAGAACTTCCGACACTCGACCCCACCGCGGCCTACATGCCCAACGACGTCGACCACCTCAAGGAGTTGGTCACTCTCGCTTTGCTTCCCATGCTCGGCACGCTTCCCGAGCGGGACAGCGACGGCGACATACCAATTCGGGTCGGTTCGACGGTCATGTTCGTCGGTCCGCTTTCCGAGTCCATGGACGTGCAGTTGTTCTCCCCGCTCGTTCAGGACATCAGCAACCGCACTCGTGCAGCCGAGGTCATCGCCGATCTCAACCGCAAGTGGTCGCGCATCAAGTTCGTCTTGATCGACGACCGTCTGTCGGTGTTCCTCGAGGTGGCGGGCTCACCATTCGTTCCCAAACAACTCACCGATACATGCGCAGCCTTGACGTCGTTCCTGCGTACCGTGGACGACGAGTTCGCCGCACGCGTCGGCGGAGACCTCTTCTTCGCGAACAAGAGCGGTGACTCCTCCTCGCTGCAGCCCGATCTGACGGCCGAGGACCTGCCTCCCGAACTCGAGACCCTGCTGCATCTCGATCTGGACGTGGCCGAGGATCTCGACGCGGTAGCCGATGTCTGCGGGCGCGATCGCGATCTGATTCTTCAGCTCCTCCACATCAGTAACGAATGGCAGATTCAGCTCCGTAGTCAGGCGGTGGACGCCCACAGTCGCGGGGACGCCGAAGAGGCTGCAGGATACGAGGATCAGGTCGGTGGGTGGGAACTCATGGTCGACCGTCTTCGCGGGGCTTTGCGACTGGTGGTCCTGCCCAATTCTCGAACCGAGACGCCGGCAAAGCCGCAACCTGAGCAGATGGGCCTGTTTGCCGATCCCTTGCAACAGAGTCTCTTCGACGATCCGTCCTGACACGACGGATCGCCTTCTCGCTATTCGAAGTGGGATTTGAAGATCTGTCCGTGGACGCCCACGGTTCGATCGACTACCTGTGAGACCGTGAAATCGGCTGCGGCAGAAAGATAAGCGTAGGCCGTCGCTCGATCCATACCACGATCATGCTCGAGGAAGTCGAGTGCGTTGACCACCGCACGTCGCATGGCACCGTTGAGGTCACTGTTCTGGCCATCGATCGAACCGTTGGGGTCGGACAGGCCGATCGGAATCCAGGCCTCCTCGGTCTCGGCGAACGGGTATCCAAATGCCACCGATGGGGCGTCGCCGGAATCCTTCTTGCACACACTGAGTCGGAACGTGCCGCGCAGCGAACCTTCCATCGCGGTCAACGCGGCCTCGCCGTCGCCCATGGCCATGTGTGGGTCACCGACGTAGAAGAGGGCGCCTTCGGCAAAGACCGGCAGGTAAAAGGTTGATCCGACGCCGAGATGCCTGATGTCGATGTTTCCGCCGCCCAGCGTCGGAGGAATCGAGTTCGACGACGGGGACGTCGGGTCGGCATCCGAGGAATAGGCAACTCCCATCATTCCCATGAAGGGTCGCAAGGGAAACCGCACCTTCGACTGTCCGAAAGGCATCACGCCCTTGCCGTCTTCGATCGCCGTGAAGGTGGAAACACCGCCGTACTTCAACGGGTCCTTTGTTGCGCGCCCGTCTGTGGCGACCGGCGGCATGACTTCGTCCAGAGTGATTCCCGCTGGAGCGGTTCCGTCTGCTGTGACGGCGAGAGCGCCCTTGCCGTGTCTGCTCGACACAACGCCGTACGGCACGCGGGGAATGGCTTCGAGAGTCTCGATCTTGAGTACGTCTCCAGGCTGGGCGCCTTCGACGAAGACCGGGCCGGTGACGACGTGCGGTCCGTCCTTGTCGAAGTTTCGTTCGGTTCGGTTGTATTCGGCCGCAACGGCAATCGCATCTTCGAGCACGTCCTTCTCGGAAACGCCTTTGCTACCGAAGTATTCGAGAGGATTGCGCCCTTGATCCTCGAGAATTCCCTCGTGCGAGAGGGCGTCGATCGTGACGGTCTGACCCGACTTCATCCGCATCACCTCGCGGGTGTGGATGTTGGGCACATAACCCCACATGACGTCCGACGGATCCGAACTCAGATAGTGATCGCCACTGACGTTTCCGCTGCCCGGTTGCAGAATCGGCACACCATCGGCGAACGGCAGCGCAGAGGAGGATGATCCAGCCGGCGATGCGTTCGAGTGCGCGCATCCCGAAGCCACACCCGCAACGCCTACTCCCGCACCGAGAGCCGCGACTGCCCTCATGAATCCGCGTCGGCCAAGACCTTTCGTCAGATCTTCGGCTGCGTTGCGGGCAAGAGTGTTTTCCATCGAGATTCCTCCGGAGTGCGTGACGATGTGCGACTGCGAAGAAAGCTAGACCCGATTTGTTACTCGTTCATTACCATTTCATGGCAGGGAAATACCGTTGACTGAGAATGAATTCAGCGACGGCGAAGCCGCCAGAGCGAGGTCGTCTCTCGTGCCCGGGCAGCGTGAAGCGCATCGGTTCGGTCACTGACCTTTGCGTGCGTCGGCTTGACGTCCATGCGATCGACAACAGTGAGCCCACCGGCTGCAATCAGATCGTGCAGTTCGGATCGCGTTCGGAGACCGAGGTGTTCGGCAATGTCCGAGAGGATCAGCCACGCTTCTCCCCCGTCGTCCAAATGCGCTGCGACACCAGTCAGGAAGCCCTTCAGCATCGCTCCAGCGGGGTCGTAGACGGCGTATTCGATGGGCGAGGTGGCCTTGGCCGGAATCCAGGGAGGATTGCAGACCACCAACGGAGCGGTGCCTTCGGGAAAGAGGTCTGCTTCCACCACGTTCACCTGATCGCCGTAGCCAAGCCGCGACAGGTTGGTGCGCGCGCATTGCAATGCCCGAGGGTCCTGGTCGGTGGCCGTCACTGTCTGAACTCCACGCCGCGCCAGGACGGCAGCAAGAACGCCGGTACCTGTTCCGATATCGAAAGCAGATTCCGTCGACGGTAGTGGCGCAGACGCGACAAGATCGACATACTCCCCGCGGACGGGTGAGAACACTCCGAAGGCGGGATGCACTCGTGCGTCGAGAGCCTCGATGAAAACACCTTTGCGGTGCCACTCGTGAGCGCCGATCGCGCCGAGGATGTCACGCAACGAGCGAACCGAAGGCTCACCGGTAATCCCGAAGGCTTCAGTCAACGCTACTTGCGCGTCCGGGGCTCGCCGGAGTGGAATCGACAGATCTGCATCCAAGGGAATGAGCAGCATGCCGAGGATCTGCGCGCGGCGTCCTTGGGTCTGCCGGTGGAGATGGAAGGCTTTGGCTGGGTCGTCGGACGCTCG
Organism: Rhodococcus sp. IEGM 1406; assembly: GCF_030056745.1. Lineage (NCBI taxonomy): Bacteria > Bacillati > Actinomycetota > Actinomycetes > Mycobacteriales > Nocardiaceae > Rhodococcus > Rhodococcus sp. IEGM 1406. The sequence continues at coordinate 109,553 of NZ_JASHKO010000008.1, forward strand.
GCGCGGCTTGCGGTCGATGCGCGACGCGACGGCCTTCGACAGTTGGCGAGCGTTCTGAAAATCTCCGCGCCACAACAACGCCGTGCCTTCGCATGCCAAGCGATAGGCGTCGTCGGCCTTCATCGTGTCGTCGGCGACAACAATGCGCTTGGGCACCGGGGCGTTGCTCGTCGAACCCCAACGGGCCGATTGCTCGGCGTCGTTCTCGGTCCACACTGCGAATTGTTCAGTCATGTAAGCCCTTCCGGCGTCCGACGCATAGCGGCCGGTCTACCGGCTGATGTGGTCCAGATCTGCAAAATCTGCTCGTCTGGTGTCCACACTAGTCGGGACCGGCCGCGCTACATGACTGCGAGAGGGATGTCAGCCCTTGGCGACGCGAGCTGCCTCTGCGATCCGAGCCTCGGCGACCGCGTCAGCAGCCTCGCCGGCGAGGATTCCGTCGTTTTTCGACTTCGCGAAGATCTCGGTGACCGTGTCGAAGATCTTCTCGACCTTGAGCTTGACCTCTTCGGCCGAGTTGCCCTTCAGCTCGCCGGCAACCTGGATGAGGCCGCCGCCGTTGGCGACGTAATCGGGGGTCCAGGTGATGCCGCGGTCGCGGAGAATGTTCTCGACCTCGGGCACGGTGAGCTGGTTGTTGGCAGCGCCGCAGACAACCTCGGCCTTGATCGAGCGTGCGGTCGTGTCGGTGAGGGTTGCGCCCATCGCGCAGGGTGCGTAAACGTCGAGATCGGCGTCGATGATGCTGTCGACGATGCTCACCTGCGGGAAGTCAGCCTTGACGCGGTCGAGCGCTGCGGCGTTGACGTCGGTCGCGAGAACGGTCGCGCCGTCTGCGAGGAGGAGCTTGATCAGCTCGTAGCCGACCTTGCCTGTGCCTTCGACACCAACAGTCTTGCCTGCGAGCGACGGAGTGCCCCAATGCGACTGTGCCGCGGCGCGCATCGACTGGAATACGCCGAGGGCCGTCATCGGAGCGCTGTCGCCGGAACCGCCGACCGTAGCGTTGCGGCCGACGACGAAGTCGGTGTTACGACCGATGATGTCAAGATCGTTGGAGTTGGTTCCGACGTCACCAGCGGTGATGTAGCGGCCGCCGAGGGTCTGGACGAATTTTGCGTAGGCGCCGAGCAATTCGTCGGTCTTGGCCGTTGCGGGGTCGCCGATGATGACGGCCTTGCCGCCGCCGAGGTCCACGCCGGCAACCGCAGCCTTGTAGGTCATTCCGCGAGAGAGACGCAAAACGTCTGTGACTGCGGCGGATTCGTCGGAGTACGGGTAGAAGCGCGTTCCGCCGAGCGCGGGGCCGAGCGTCGTGGAGTGGATGGCGACGATGGCCTTGAGGCCGCTCGCGGGATCCTGGAAGAAGCTCACCTGCTCGTGGGGGTAATCGCGCAGGTAGTCGGCGCGATCGAACACGCCCGCAGTGTCGTCATGGGAAACAACAGAGTTCACGGGCTCGGCGGTGAGAGTCATTGTGGGATAGACCTTTCCGAAGGATAAACGGGGTGCAGTCGAAACATTGGGACGAAATGGGCGTTGGGTACTATTGGGGACAAATAACCCAAAGAGAATCCCGCTGAGCAATTCGTGGAACCAATGCTCTGCCTGAGCTACGATTTGGTCAATGCAAATCTCTTGAACTAGTCAATTCGATCATCCAGTGACCCATATCACTGAGGAGAGGTTCACAAAGTGCTCAGCATCGACAAGCTCGACGTCCAGTTGCTCGGACTGCTCAGCAAGGACTCGAGGATGAGTGTGGCCGAGTTGGCCAACTCGTTGGGCGTCGCCCGCAACACCGTCCAGTCGCGAATGAAGCGCATGGAATCCAACGGACTTCTCACCGGGTTTCGGCCGAATCTCAATCTCCCCGAGGTCGGTATCCCGATTCAGGCATTTGTCGGTCTGGAACTCGAGCAGGGCAAGATCAGCGCAGTCGCTCGGAGTCTGACCGAGTTGCCCGAGGTGATCGAAATTCACGCCACAACCGGTCGCGAGGATTTGCTCGTTCGCGTCGCCACCTCGACGCACGCGGCGCTGCAGAAGTTGGCCGAGCAGATCGTGTCACTTCCAGGCGTCACGCATTCGACCACGACCATCGCTCTGACCAATCCCCTTCCGTATCGAATTCAGCCTCTCCTCGAGCACCTCACCAATGACGCCGGATGGGGTCGTTCGACCGCCTTCCCCCGTCAGCAGGACTAGGACGGGTGGTCGCGTCGATGCTTCCCAGTGCGCTAGTTTCATGGTTATGAGTGAGATCCAGGGACAGCGCATCGCGTTCATTCAGGCGACGTGGCATCGCAACATCGTCGACCGTGCACGTGACGGATTCACCGACGCGATCGTCGAGCTCGGCTACCCCAAGGACACGGTTGATTTCTTCGAGGTACCGGGAGCTTTCGAGATCCCGCTGCACGCCCGGCGGTTGGCCAAGACCGGCCGCTACCAGGCGATCGTTGCCGCAGGTCTGGTCGTCGACGGCGGTATCTACCGGCATGACTTCGTGGCGACGGCTGTCATCGACGGTCTGATGCGCGTGCAGCTCGACACCGACGTTCCGGTCTTCTCGGTGGTCTTGACGCCGCATCACTTCCACGAGCACGCCGAGCACGTCGACTACTTCAGCACGCATTTCGTGAAGAAGGGCGCCGAGGCTGCGCGCGCGGTCGACGCCACCGTCAAGTCGTTGAAGGCCCTGCCAACCAGCTAGTCGTTACCCAAGTCTCGCTGAGTCGAATGCCATCGGCTCAGCGAGATTTTTTGTGTCTATCGAGGGGTGTCGACGCTTGCCAGTGCAGAGGCATTCGAGTCGTCGACTTCGCCGTAGCGGTCGACGCATTGCTGGAAGAAGTCCCGCATCTCGGTGACCACCTGGATGTGGCTGGTCAACGACTTCTCCAACGAATCTTCACCGCCGACGGCCTTCTTGGAGAATTTCGCGGCCAAGTCCTGTCCTGACTTCAAAGTTCCCATCCCTTTGACCTCTCTGAGGTCCGAAACAGATCGCAGCGCAGCATCCAACTCTTCCCTCAGGGTAGTGAAAGCCGCCACGACTCTCTTTGCCGAGTCGAAATCTATCGCCAGCTGATCGAACCCCAATCCAGCCATCAAATCCATCCGATCCACTTCGGTGCTAACAACGCACTCTTCGACCCAACGTCCTATTCACGCGCTCTCCATCACCGCTACCTAGGCACGTAACCTTCGAGTGCCGTCGCGTAACTAGTTGCAAGATCGCACGTCGCGCCTTGCATTTCGGCGCTTCCCTTTTTCTCGACCACGATCCAAATCGAACCTTGCTTCGCTTCTAATGCGACGTAGCACTTGCCGATTTCATCGTCGGATACCCGGTGGTACCGAACGCCCGGACGTCCATCCAACGATATCTCCTGGAAACCGATGTAGTCGGGATTCTCCTCAACCTCGTCGATCGTGAACCGATTCGAGAAAAGGACTACGTAGTACCAAGATTCGGTCCACGAACAGATCTTCCAGCCGGGTTGTTCGACGCCCTCGATGTCAACTTCCTCAGTCGACGGATCAAGCCCCACTTCTTCCAGAACCGAGTCCGGGATGTCCTTGCACGGATCGAACAAACCCTCTTGGCCGGATGCAGGCTCAGCCGCCCCCTCCACGACTGAGCTGCATCCTGCCGCAGCCCACACCAACATCCCAGCCATGAGCAGTCGCCCAACCCCCACCGACCCCCGCATGGCACCCCCTGTTGATGTGGACCCACTGTATTGGATGCATCGGAGGCCGGATCGGTTCCCGCAATCTTGAAATTCCCAGGTCACGATCGCTGGTTCACTCAGAGCGCATCTCCAGCGATTGACGCTCAGCTCAGCAGTCGCATACTGGAGAGGTTGACTACAACTTCGGGAAGGCACCGAGTGAGCGCACCGAAAGCCCCGGCCAAACCAGCGATCCTCAGCGTCGACGACGATCCTGGTGTTTCGCGTGCCGTCGTTCGAGACCTCCGCAAGCGGTACGGCGAGAAGTACCGAATCATTCGTGCGGAGTCCGGCGACCAGGCTCTCGAAACCTTGCGCGAAATGAAACTTCGCGGCGATGCAGTCGCAGTGATCGTCGCCGATTACCGCATGCCCGGTTTGAGTGGAATCGAGTTCCTCGAACAGGCAATGGACCTGTATCCCGTAGCTCGGCGCGTTCTACTGACCGCCTACGCCGATACTGATGCTGCGATCGACGCCATCAACGTAGTCGACCTCGACCACTACCTCCTCAAGCCTTGGGATCCGCCGGAAGAGAAGCTGTACCCCGTCATCGATGCGCTGCTTGATGCCTGGGCAAGCTCGAGTCATCACCCCGCCGAGGAAACCAAGGTGATCGGCCATCGTTGGTCCGAGCGATCATCCGACGTCCGAGAATTCTTGGCACGCAACCAACTTGCCTATCGCTGGTACATGTCGGACGAGCCGGAAGGCCAACGACTGCTCTCGGCTGCCGGTACCGACGAACTGCGGCTTCCCGTCGTCATCGCATCCAATGGGGATGTCCTCGTCGAGCCCACTGACGCCGAACTCGCCGACAAACTCGGGTTGAGTACCACTCTCTCCGAAGACTTTTACGATCTCGTTGTCATCGGCGGCGGCCCTGCGGGTCTGGGCGCTGCTCTGTACGGCGCTTCGGAGGGACTTCGGACGGTTCTCATCGAACGGCGGGCGACTGGCGGTCAGGCCGGCCAGAGCTCTCGAATCGAGAACTACCTCGGCTTCCCCGACGGAGTTTCCGGCGCACAGTTGGCCGATCGCGCAAGACGCCAGGCAACCAAGTTCGGCGCCGAGGTCATCACCGCGCGAGACGTCACCGGTTTGGAAATCAACGGCTCGGCCCGCACAGTGCGTTTCGACGACGGTTCGTCGGTCGACGCTCATTCGGTCATCTTGGCGACAGGTGTTTCCTATCGCCAACTTTCGGCGCCGGGGCTCGATACATACACCGGGCGAGGGGTCTACTACGGGTCAGCTGTCACCGAAGCCGCTCGGTGCAGCGAGCAGGATGTGTACATAGTCGGCGGCGCCAATTCGGCAGGCCAAGCTGCGGTCTACCTCTCCCGCGGAGCTCGGTCAGTCACCATTCTCATTCGCGGCAACTCGCTCGAAGCCTCGATGTCGTACTACCTGATTCAGCAGATCGAGAAGAATCCGAAGATCACCGTGCGCACGTGCACGGAGGTAGTCGGCGCTGAGGGTGACGATCACCTCGAACGAATCACACTGCGTAACAGAGCCACCGGAGAAGAAGACACTGTCGATGCTCAGTGGTTGTTCATCTTCATCGGTGCCGCTCCCCTGACCGACTGGCTCGGCGACGTGGTGGTCCGCGACGGAAATGGCTTCGTTCTTGCCGGCCCGGACCTTCCGTCCGAAGGCGTCACCCCGGACGGGTGGCCGCTCGACCGCGCACCACATCATCTCGAAACCAGTGTCCCCGGAGTGTTTGTTGCCGGGGACGTACACGCCGAATCGGCCAAGCGCGTCGCGTCGGCCGTCGGAGAGGGCGCGATGGCCGTGATGTTCGTCCACCGCTATCTCGCTCAACAATAGGGAGATTCGATGTCCATTCCTGAATGCAGCCCCGACCTGCTCCGCACCCTGTTCCTGTTCGAGAAGCTCACCGACGATCAACTCGAATCACTGTGCCAGGCAGGCCATATCACCGAGATCGATCGAGGTCAGGTCTACCTCGAAGGTGAGCCTGCCACCTGCTTCTACGTCCTCATCGAGGGCGAGGTGGTGCTGTCCAAGCTGTCGGGCGGCGAAGACATCGAGATCAACAGGACCACCCAGCGCGGCGTCTACTCGGGAGGCTGGACGGCGTATCTCGGCGATCGTGTACCGCAGGTCTACGCGGGGTCGATGCGAGTGACGACTCCTTCGACGTTTTTCGTCCTGGACGCCGACAAGTTCGGCAACGCGATGCGCGAGTGGTTTCCAATGGCGGTTCATCTACTCGAAGGTGTTTTCTTCGGCAAGAAGAACACTCAGCAGATCATCGATCAGCGAGAGCGACTCCTTGCACTCGGATCACTGTCGGCCGGGTTGACTCACGAGCTCAATAACCCTGCAGCCGCAGCGGTTCGAGCGACAGCCTCTTTGCGCGAGCGTGTCGCAGGCATGCGCCACAAACTGGGGATGGTTGCATCGGGCACCTACGACCGCGATGCCCTCGTCACTCTCATGCGACTTCAAGAGGAAGTTGCAGAGGTTGTCGCCAAGGCGCCGACGCTCACTCCCCTCGAAGCCTCGGATCGAGAGGATTCGTTGGGTGAATGGTTCGAGGATCATTCGATTCGAGAGGGTTGGGATCTGGCTCCGACCTTCGTGCAGGCTGGTCTCGATACCGCTTGGCTCGAGAATGTTGCTGCAGCCGTAGACGAGTCGGTGCTAGAAGGCGCAATTCGCTGGCTGAATTACACCATCGAATCCGAACTACTGATGAACGAGATCGCCGACTCCACAACGAGAATCTCGACGCTCGTCGGTGCGGCGAAACAGTATTCACAGATGGACCGCGCTCCCTTCCAGACCATCGATGTCCACGAATTGCTCGACAGCACGTTGATCATGTTGGGGCAAAAGATCGGAAGCGGAATCGAAGTCGTCAAGGAATACGACCTCGCGCTGCCACCGATCGACGCCTACGCCGCCGAACTCAACCAAGTGTGGACCAACCTCATCGACAATGCGGTGTCTGCCATGGACGGATCGGGAACACTCACCGTTCGGACAAGCCGCGACGGTGACCGCGTGTGCATCGAGATCTGCGACACCGGCGCCGGGATTCCCGATGACGTCATCGACAGGATCTTCGAACCCTTCTTCACGACTAAGCCTGTTGGTGAGGGAACCGGTCTCGGCCTTGATATTTCGTGGCGAATTGTGGTCGGCAAGCATCGTGGTGAGCTTCGGGTCACGTCGGAGCCCGGTAACACCCGGTTCAGAGTTTTGCTGCCCATCGCGGGCCCACCGCAGGATACGCGCGACGACTAGTCGCCCTTGCACGGCCGGTAGGCAAAGCGCACGATGAAATGACCGACTTCAGTCAGCGAGAGGGTGGACCATGACCGACGGACTTCCAGCGGGGATCGATCCGAGTGTGCCGCCCAGTGGCGCGGGATGCGTCGAATGCGATGCGAGCGGCGGTTGGTGGGTGCACCTGCGTCGATGCGCGCAATGCGGTCACGTGGGGTGTTGCGACTCCTCACCGTCACAGCACGCGAGCAAGCATGCGGCCTCGACAAAGCATCCGTTCATGCAGAGCTACGAACCCGGTGAGGATTGGTTCTGGAGCTTCGAAACCAACGAGGCGTACGACGGACCTGAATTGGCGGCGCCCACTTCACATCCCGTAGATCAGCCGACGCCGGGACCTAAGGGTCGTGTCCCAGCCGATTGGCAGCAACACATCCACTGACTCAGTTCGGTTGGTCGATCGACCTCAAAGTCGAGACGTTCGACGACTCCTGATCCAATGCGTTGTCGATGCAGGCTTGAAACTGAGCCTGCATTGCCTCCACGACCGCGATATGACTCGCCAACACATCGACGAGCGCGTCGTGGCCACCGACGGCCTTCTCCTCGAACTTAGCCTGTAGGGCCTGTGCGGATCCTAGGGTTCCAAACCCTGTCAATTGACCGAGTAGTGCGGCGGAGTTCAATGCTGCCTCGAACTGCGCGCGGAGTTCAGTGCAAGCCGCGATCAGCTCGCCGGCGACTTTGGCATCGAGATACAAATTCGACATGTGACTCCTGTATTCGAGGGTGTAGCTGCAATCAGGACCGCTGTCACGGGAGCAATGGAATCACTGTCTCGGCGATTCGTTCCACCAGCGTGCACGGCGTCTCGGGGCGCGCCACACCGACCTTGGCGCCGACGCGGATCATCGCAGTGGATTGAGAGGTCGCGAAGGCGACGTTGCAAGCAGAATCTGTTTTGTCATTGCGTTCCTGGTATTTCAGAACTTCGCGCCCGGCGATTTGGGCTCGATGAAGGTCGCGCATGACTGGATTCTGTTCGACCTCTACGAGTGAATGATCGGTCGATGTCAGAGACAAGAAGTACCACTCACCGTTCCACGAGCAAATGTTGAAACCATCGATATGCGTGTCAACGATGTCAACCTCTTTTGTTGCCGGGTCAACTCCGACTTTCTCCAATTCCTCATTGCTGAGAACCTCACACGGATCAAACATCCCAATCACATCGACAGGGAAAGCCTCGCCCTCGACCGTCGAGGAACAACCCCCAACCAACAGCGCGGCCGCGACCAAGACCACGGCACCCCTCACTCCCACAGCACTCCCCCTCATTCGCTGCCCGGACACTCCAGCGACACTTCGCTGCCTCAATTTGGCAGGTCGACCGACCTCAAAGTCGACACGTTCGACGACTCCTGATCCAATGCGTTGTCGATGCAGGCTTGAAACTGAGCCTGCATTGCCTCCACGACCGCGATATGACTCGCCAACACATCGACGAGCGCATCGTGGCCACCGACGGCCTTCTCCTCGAACTTCGTCTGAAGCGCTCGACCTGATGCGAGCGTCCCTAAACCACCAACCCAACTCAGTTTCGCAGCAGCAACAGACAAATGCTCCAACGTCATTTGGTATTCGCCGCATGCCGTAACTAGCAATCGCGCCGTGTCCGGATCCAGCGAGAACGAAACCTCGGCCCCGGAGTCCTCATTTGAACTCATGCGTAGCACCACCTTCATCAAGCGAGCGATTCATCTGGGGAGCTCCGGGAAGAGTTTGTCGGTAATCGTCGAGGCGAGGCCACACGGGTCGATTGGCGTCTCACCGAAGTCTGGGGCGATCCGAACGATCAGCACCCCCTGATTGGTCGTCCAAGCTACAGAGCAAATCTGTCCGGTCGCATCGTCACGCTGCCCGAATTTGATAGCAGGGCCGCCATGAACATTCGCAGCCCTTACATCGGCATTGTTGGTGTTCGCTTCGACTTCGTCGAGAGTGTGGTCAGTTGACCAGACGCTCAGCGAAATTCCCGTCCCATCCCAAGAGCAGATTTCAAATCGTGGAATCTGAACTCCAAGAATCCCGCGTTCCTCAGTCGCCGGATCAACGCCGACATACCGCAAGGCGCTGTCGCTAATGCCGCCACAAGGGTCAAATAGCCCAACAGCCTCGTCGGCTCGTACTGCATGCCCCTCGACCGTCGAGGAACAACCCCCAACCAACAGCGCGGCCGCGACCAAGACCACTGCACCCCTCACTCCCACAGCACTCCCCCTCATTCGCGGCCCGCTCACAGTATTGGACGCTCCCTAGGACCGATCGGTTCCACCCCATTGCATTCCGTTGCAACCCTTCACCCACGCCAACAATCGGCCTAACGTCGATCTACCAGGGGATTCACAACGAAGTGAGGTGCGGATCAATGAAGGCAGCACGGTTCCACGGGCAGAAAGACATCCGGATCGAAGAGATCCCTGAGCCCGAATTGCGGCCAGGAACAGTCAAGCTGAAGGTCGCATGGTGCGGAATCTGCGGCACCGATCTCCACGAGTACCTCGAGGGACCGATCTTCATCTCCGCACCCGGACACCCGCATCCACTCTCACACGAGAATGCGCCGGTCACGATGGGCCACGAGTTCTCCGGCACCGTCGAAGAGGTCGGCGAAGGCGTCACGGACGTCGAGGTGGGCGAAAATGTCGTCGTCGAGCCGTACTTCGTCTGCAACGAGTGCGCCCCGTGCAAGGCGGGCAACTACCACCTGTGTACGACGATGGGGTTCATCGGCTTGGCCGGCGGCGGTGGAGGGCTCAGCGAGAAGGTCGTCGTCGACCGTCGCTGGATCCACAAGATCGGCAACATCCCGCTCGACGAGGCAGCCCTCATCGAACCGTTGAGCGTCGCCCATCACGCGGTCGTACGCAGTGGAGCCGAAAGCGGCAACGTTGCAATTGTGGGCGGCGCCGGGCCGATCGGACTCCTCGTCGCGGCAGTTCTCAAAGGGCTGGGTGTCACGACGATCGTCACCGAACTCAGCGAAGCCCGCAAGGCCAAGGCCCTCTCCAGTGGAGTCGCCGACTACGTCATCGATCCCACCACCGAAGACGTCAAGGCGCGTGTCCTCGAACTCAGCGGAGGCATCGGCGCAGACATCGGTTTCGAGTGTGCAGGCGTCAACGCGGTCCTCGACACCATGCTCGACACGGTCCGGCCTGCTGGAGTTGTTGTCAACGTGTCGATTTGGGGCAAGCCCGCGACCATCGACATGCAGAAGCTGGTCCTCAAGGAAATCGATCTACGCGGAACCATCGCGTACGTACGTGACCATGAAGCGGTCATCAAGATGGTCCAGGACGGTGTCGTCGATCTGGCGCCATTCATCACCGGTCGTATTCAGCTCGAAGAATTGATCTCCGAAGGGTTCACCACTCTGATCGAGCACAACGACACTGCAGTCAAGATTCTCGTCAGGTCGTAACCGGACGGGGCACCTCCGGGCCCACCGCAGTCAGGGACCCAGGTGCCCGCCCTTTGCCCCATCCGATCTTCTCTCGGTAGCGGCCGATGTGATCGTCCTCGATCACATCGGCCGTTTCCAACGGCGTGGATTGCGGATGCACATACAGCGCATCCGTCGGGCAATATGCCTCACACATGAAGCAGGTCTGGCAATCCGATTGGCGCGCAATCACCGGGACGCCCGACGGCGTCCGATCGAAAACATCTGTAGGACACACATCTACGCACTTGTCGCAGCCGATGCAGTCAGGCGCGGACACCAGCTCGATCATGACGCCACCAGTGCAGACCCGACAGATTCAGAAGTCCGGGTCCACACCGAATCCAAACCGCCGGTGAGGACGTGATGGTGCTGCGTCACATCGAGTTCGGGATAATCGTCCCGCTTGCTCATTCCCCGAGTCTCGGTCCGCGCCAACGTCGAGTGGTACATCCAGCGACCGACGGCCGTGATCGCGGCAGCCTGCCGCGCCGCCATCCGACCTGCAGGATCGGCGCCCAGATCCGCACTCACTGCACCCCAGAGCGATTCGAGCTCACCGAGCGCTGCGGATACTCGATCACCGCTGCGGAGGTAGTTCTTGTCGAAGGGAATCAGCTGCGCTTGAGCAGCTTTCACCACATCGTCGGCAGTAAACCCGGTTCGTGCCGGATTACGCAATCCGACGGTTCCGGCTCCGCGAAGACCACCAGCAGATCCGCGTCCGAGCGACAGCGCGTAGCGCGCAGCACCGGTTCCTGCCCATGAACCAGAAGACATCGCCCACGCGGCGTTGTGACTTCCCCCGCCGGTAAACCCTCCGCAGATTCGCTCTCGGGTCGCAGCGTCCCCGGCGGCAAACAGTCCTGGAACGGATGACGCGCAATCGTCGTCGACGACGTTGATTCCCCCAGTGCCGCGCACCGTGCCTTCAGCGAGCATGCCGACCTCGAATTTGTCGGTGAAGGGATCGATTCCGCGGCGATCGAATTGCAGGAAGAAGTTGGGTTGCCCCAGCCTCATTCGACGCTGCACCTCAGCGTCGGCCCGATCGATCTGCGCGAAGACCGGCTCGTTCCGCAACGTGCTGGCGATGACGGACCTCCCCTTCGCCGAACCGGCACCTTCGAGCACGCTTCCGTCTGCGTGAAAGAACGTCGCGTACGCGTAGTAAGCCGTCTTGGTGATCGTCGATCCGGCCGCCGCGATCCCGTACGCGTTCGAGAACTCCATGCCGGAGAACTCCGCTCCGACTTCGGCTGCCATCAATGCACCGTCACCGGTATCGACATTGGTGCCCAGCGCACCGGACAGAAACGCACAACCTCCGCTGGCGACCACTACCGCGCCTGCCGAGACGCGGTAGTCCTGATGTTCGTGACGCTGGTATCCGGCGACTCCGCGAACTCGGCCCTCGCCGTCCACCAACAACTCCAGTGCCGGCGAATGGTCGAGGATCCGCACCCCGGCTCGACGAATCCAGGTGCGCATCCGTCGCATGTATTCAGGTCCCTGCAAGCCGGTACGTATCTGCTTGCCCGTGCTGGGGTCGACGGGGAACGGATATCTACCCTCCACCGCGAGGAGATCCATGTTGGAGTAGGTCTGCTCGAGGACGCGGTCCATCCAATGGTGGTCGGCCAGATATCCGCCGAGCGCCTCACGACCGGCCTTTGCCCGCTCACGGGCAGTCGTATCCGGCTCGACGTACCAAACACCCGTTCCGGATGGGGCCGTCGCGCCACTCGTTCCGCAGTATCCCTTGTCGACCAGGACGACGTCTGCACCGGCCTTGGCCGCACGCAACGCCGCCCACGCGCCGGCGGGGCCACCACCGATCACCAATACATCGGTGGAGAGTTCGAGGACGTCCGTCACTGGCCAGCTCCTGTCAGAGGTCTACGCAACACTTCTGTTGCCGCAATATTCCTCGAACGAACTACCCAGCGCCACAGTCAGAATCACTGTGAACTCAACCAGTCACCGCCGCATCGGCAGAGCGCTACGACGCTTCCCGCTCCTCGTCGGTGCACAACGCGGAATACTTGGCGAAGGCTTCCTGCAAGGTCAGCGATTTGCGTCGCTCGGCGATGTCGCGGGGCTTTCCCTGTGCAACACATCGAAGCGCATGTTCGATCACAGCTTCACGTATGACGCTGGAAATGTCCGCGCCCGTGAGCTCTTGGAGGGTCTCTAGGGCCCTCAGTTCCTCTACGTCGAATCTCACCGTTACCGATCGTCTAGCCACACTGAGGATGTTACTTGCGGGTACACCAAGATTGGTGAGTTACATATGCGTCGAGTCGAATATCTTTGGGCGCCAAAACCTTCGAATTCCGATCTACGTGGGTAAATCGTTTTCCACTCACGGCACTCATGTAATGCAACGCACACAGTGCCATCCAGCGTGCCGACGGACACTGTCGCTGTCTATGCTTGCGAAACACTGCCTTCGATCGGAGATATACCGCGTGAGCATCGACCACATCGTTTCCGCAGTCGACGGCGATGCTGCCGAGCGAATCAAAACGGCCCTGGCCGAGAGAGCCGCAACCTCGACGGACACGACCACGCTGGTGTTCGACGGCGTGAGCATCGAGATTCCACCGTCGGTCGGCGACGCCGTCGTGCAGCTCCTGACCTACCTCGCTGCCGGGGACAGCGTCGCCCTCGGGCCAGTTGCAGAACTCCTCACCACCTCGCAGGCAGCAGAGATCCTCGGCGTTTCGGACACGTATGTGCGCAAACTCGCCGACGCCGGGAAACTCCCGATCGAACTACGCGGCACCCACCGCAGGTTCCGCCTCGATGACGTGATGGCGTACCGCGAGCAGTTCCCCAAACGCGCCTAGCTCTTCGCGTACATTCCTTCGATCTCCTTCGAGAACCGATCGACGACGACATTGCGCTTGATTTTGAGCGTCGCTGTCATCTCACCGTCCTCCTCGGTCAGATCGCGATCGAGAATGACGAACTTCTTGATCGACTCCGCATGCGAGACAGCAGCATTGGCGTCGTCGACAGCCTTCTGCAGCTCCGCTCGAAGGTCCTTGTCATCACGTAGTTCGGCGACGGTGGCACCGGAAGGCTTGCCGTTCTCCGACTTCCACTTCTCGAACACCTCAGGGTCGACGGTCAACAGCGCCGTGATGTAGGTCTTCCCGTCGCCGACGACAACTGCCTGCGAGACGATGGAATGCGAACGGATACGGTCTTCCATCGGGCCGGGCGAGACGTTCTTGCCGCCCGCCGTCACCAGAAGATCCTTCTTGCGTCCGGTGATGGAAAGGTAACCGTCGCTGTCGAGTTCACCGAGATCACCGGTTCGCATCCAGCCGTTGACGAATGTCTCTTCGGTGGCCTTGTCGTTCTTCCAGTAGCCCTTGAAGACAACCCCGCCGTTGAGTTCGATCTCGCCATCCTCGGCGATGCGTACCCCGTTGCCGCCCATCGGCTGTCCGACGGTTCCGATCTTCTGAGCACCCGGGACGTTGACGCAGTGCGCCGCTGTGGTTTCCGTGAGGCCATAGCCCTCGTAAATCGGAACTCCGAGCCCACGGAAGAAGTGCCCCAACTCAGGAGTGAGGGCGCCGCCGCCGGAGATCGCGAACCAGCACTCGCCGCCGAGAGCCGCACGAAGCTTCGAATACACGAGCTTGTCTGCGACTGCGTGCTTCGCCTTCAAGATCAGCGAGGGACCGCCCTTGTCGAGCGCTTGGCTGTATTCCTTTGCAGTGGCTTCGGCGAAGGCGAAGATCGCGCCGGGAATCTTTCCACCGGACTCCGCCTTGCGTGCTGCGCCGTCACGAACTTTTTCGAAGACACGCGGAACACCGAGGATGGTGTTGGGCTTGTAGCGCTCGAATTGGGTTGTGATGGTGGCAAAGTCGGACCAGTGGGCCTGCGACGCACCAGCTTCGAACGTCGCGAGGGACACCGCGCGGGCCAGTACGTGAGCGAGCGGCAGGAAGGTCAGGACTCGGTTTCCCGGAACCGCAACCTTGCCGATCGATGCAGTGAGAATCCCGCGCACCTCGGACAGGAAGTTGCGGTGTGTGAGGATGCATCCCTTGGGACGGCCTGTGGTGCCGGAGGTGTAGACGAGTGACGCCAGATCGTCGGCTTTGATGCCCGCGAGTCGCTTCTTCAACTCGGTGTCGTCAACGTCGGCGCCCTGTGCGGTCAGCTTTTCGACTGCTCCGTCGTTGATCTGCATGACGGCCTTGAGAGAGCTTGGCGCGTCCTGGAACAGCTGCTCGTGCGCACCGGTTTCGACGATCGCGATGACGGCCTCGGAGTCTTCGAGGATCCAGCTGACCTGGCCCTGAGACGACGAATCGTAGATCGGGACGGTGGCGGCGCCGGCGGCCCAGATGGCGAAGTCGAAGAGCGTCCACTCATATCGGGTCGCAGAGAGGAGTGCGACGCGGTCGCCTGCCTGCACGCCAGCGGCAATGAGCCCGTTTGCGACGCCGGTGACCTGCTCGGCGAACTCTTTAGCCGTTACATCTACCCAACCCTCGCCCTTGGGGCGGGAGAACACCGTCAGATCTGGCGTGCGCTCGGCGTGAGTGAAGACGGTGTGCACCACAGACTCGTTGTCGGAGATGGTGAACTGGGCTTTGGCGCTGTACTCACTCACAGGGTGTCATCTCCGTTGGTCTGCGATTCGATGCTGATTCTGAAGCGGTGGAGTGCGCGGGCGAAGTCTGCGACCTCGGACTCGGTCCAATCGTGCAGCCTGCCGGCGACTTGGTCGAGCCGACGCGCGTCGGCGGCGTCGAGGTATTTGCGGCCAGCCTCTGTGAGGTGCAGCGGATTGCCCTGACGAACGGATCCCGGATCGGCATACACCCAGCCTGCCTCGATGCAGCCGCGAACTTGGCGCGAGATGGTCGAGCGGTTGACGCCGAAGACTTCGGAGATCTCCGTGGCCTTGCAGCCGTCGTTGCGGCCGATGAAGGAGAGGAAGGAATGCTGCGCGATCGACGGGTGATCATCGGAATGCCGATCCCCCGTCATCAGCTGCCGCGTGAGGTGCACCAGCTCGTCATGAACAGCTGGTGGACCGGTGAGCGCCATTGCTCCGTCGTGTTGCACTGAGCAACTATAACGCCGACCCCTGTGTCCGACGCAATATGACCGCCGCCACCGACAAGAAGTCCGTCGGTGGCGGCGTGAAGAGTTAGACCAGATCCTCACCGTTGCGGCGAGCAGTTGCCCAATCCTTGAAGAATCCCTTGCTGATGACTCCCAGCACGACCAAGACCAACGCCGGCCAGATCAGAACATAAATGGTCAGTAGGGCTGTACTCATCCGTATTCCTTCCACTTGTCTCGACGGTTACTTTCCGGGCGCTCCGACAGCAGGAAACTCGTCATCGTCGAAGTCTCCGGTCCGCTGCTTGATGAGTTCGAAATCGAACGTCTCACGCTGATTGACGGACATCGCAAAGCACACGACGGTACTGACGGCATAGGCCACCAAAGATCCGCTGAGCGTTGGATAGTCGTGCAGGAAGCCGATCGCGAACGGCGCGGACAGCACGATCGCCAGGCCACCGACGATCTGCGCAACCTTCAGACCGAAGAATCCAAATACCATGAGCCCCAGCACCACTCCGATGCCGACAACGGCAACGATGTCGGAGAGAATCCCGAACATCCCATCCATCGGCACCCAACTGAATCGGACGGGCAAGAAGGCAGCAAGAGCCACCAGCACCGACACAGTGAAGGCCTTGTTGGTGACCTTTCCCCAATAGAAGCTCGCGATAACCGGGAACACCAGCGCGCCCCACAGCGCGCCGACGAACACCAACAGATCCAGAATGCTCAGTTGCAGACTTGCCAAGGAGATAGCGGCCGCCGTGGCAACAATCATCGTTACTCGGCCGATGAGCAGCATCCGTCGAGGGTTCGCATTAGCCTTGCCTGCGACGGCTTGGCCGTAAACGTCGGTCATCACGATGGACGAGAGCGCAGCAAGGTCCGAGTCTGCCGTCGATGACAGCGCGCCGATGATCATGACAAAGAAGACAGCCAGCAAAATTCCGGGCAGGTACGACGCGGCCATCTGCGGAATCAGGTTGTTGACGTCACCATCCATCGGCTCGATTCCGAGGTAAAGAGCGAGAACACCCAGCATTCCGACGCCGATGACCGTGGCGCCATATCCCACGGTTGCGGTGATGAAGGTGGGCTTGATCAGGTCTTCGCGGACCGCGAACAGACGTTGGGCAATGGTCTGGTTGCCGATTGCGTAGGCAAGAACTGCCGCGATGTACGGCGCCCCCTGTTCGAAGAAGGCAACGCTCGAGAAGAAGTTGCCCTGCTCAGCAGTAAGGTTGCCTGCCCCGGATTCGAAGGCTGCCGGGAACCCCGACGCAAAGAAGATGAACGGCACCAAAACCGCTACCGCACCGAGCATTCCGATCAGCTGAACGAAGTCGGTCAACACCGAAGCACGGAAGCCCGACCACAGCGTGTACAGCAAAACGCCCAGCGCAACGATGAACACACCCTGGATGAAGTTGAACGGCGAAAGCAACGCGATCAGCAGACCACCAGCGAGGAAGTTCGACATCAAACTGATGAGACTACCGACGATATTGGAGCCCGCGAGCATCAGCTGACTCGAGCGTCCGTGCCGCGCGTACATGACCTCAGCCAGTGTGTGGGCTTTCGGCGCTACTTTGCGAATTCGCTGGCCAAACGGATAAATGAAGAGAATCATCAACGCGCCCCATAAACCGTAGTGAATGGGGCCGGAGATTCCGTAGGTGTAGCCAGAAGTGGCGGATGCATACATCGACGACGCCCAAATCCAGGTGGCCGTCATACTCGCGGCCGAAACACCAAATCCTAACTTGTTTCCGGCGGTCATAAAACCGTCGGCATTTTCCTGCTTCTTACCAATACGAAGAGAAATCAGAAAAGTTCCACCATAAAAAGCAACAAGCAGTGAAACAATTACCAATGTACTGAACTGGACCATGTCGGACCCCGTCACATGCCACATCCTTCGCACATAATCGGCAGAACAACGCGCAAAAACCCCTGTTCAGGATCTTTGCGCTTCGCTTCTGCACGCCCTAGGAGCGACCGTCATACCAACACCGGTCACATATTCAATTGACTAGCAACACGCACTTCGTCTTTTCGGAAACCCAACCTCCACAAAATAAATCTTCTGCGCAAGCTTTTGGCTCGACCACGCAATTCAACAACTGAGAATGGACCATAGCATGATGGCAATTTCGAACAAAAACTCCAACATTTTTCCACCTGAAAATATTCATGTTTCCGCCGCAGGAAAATCATGCGCTTCCAGCACATATAACAACTCCGCATCGATTGAAATCGATGCTCGATTCGAGCGCTCAGCTACTTCGACAGGACCATCCTGGCAAACCGTCGGCCCCACTCGGGATCGGCGGAAACATGCTCGTCCAGCGGATTGGAGACAATCGCCCCGATCATTCGCAGGTACACGAGAGTATCTCGCACCATCCACGTCCAATCGTCGTCTCCGAGTCGTGTTCCGTCTGTTGTCGACCAACCCAATGCCGTGAGGCCTTCGATCATCACTTCACTACGTTCGGACTCCGACAAGCCGGCAGCCAACGTAAGGAACAGAATTCGGCCGGCTTCCTGCCCCAACTCGCCCTTTCCCAACGGCATGGCCGTCACGATGTGACGCCACAGCTCGCCTTCATATGCAAGCACTGACGCGCCGAGTCGAGTCAGAATCAATGTGCCTCGGAGTCTCCGGACAAATCTCAGTGTCTTTGCGACTTCAACGAGTACTGCTAATTGCGAGTCACTCCCTGCCGTGACATCGATCCAGTCACTGCCCCAATCGAGTTCGTCTCGGGCATACGCAACAAGGGCCGGAGGCAGTGACCCGGATGCCGTCAAGACAATCCCACCACCTCGCGCGGAGTTCAGCAGCCACAGCAGTTGACGGGTTGCTCCTTCACGCATCACCTCGAAGTAGTTGTCGTATCCGCCACGAAGCTCCGCTTCGGCAACTGCGGCAAACAGTTTCGGCGCGGAATGAACAGACAAGCGGCGCAAGAACTTCTCGAACAGCGAGCTTCCCACAGGCGGTGACTTATGCAATGCCACTGCAATGGTGACCGCTGCATTGGACTCTGCGGGAACAAAACGTTCGGGATCGAACAGTCCATTACTCGCCTGCCCGTTCAGGAACTCGCGATACCCGATCGGACCGCCAGAATCCTCCGGCGGGCACGCCCTCGCACCGTCAAGACAAGATGGCTCAGAAATCGGCTGGTCTTCGACAATCTGCTCGAGAACCAACGTGTGACTCCACCTTGCGCGGGCGTTGTACTCATAACGGACGTACTCCCCGACCGCGGTAACTGCCTCGTCGATCCGGACTTCGTCCTCACCAAACTCGTCTTCCTGGTATCCGTCGCGCTCGATCACCTCTGGCGCGATATACCGATCTGGGCCATTGTCCGTTGAATGATGGACACTCACCCACTGATGAGCGTGTTGATCTCCCCATCCCATCACCGCCTGCACAATCGAATGAAGCTGGTCCAGTTCGATATTCGACGGAACCGAAAACCGTCTCCAAATAGGCGGCGTGATGCAATCGATTTCGATCCGCATGACAAAGTTCGCCGCCGCCGGCCGTCGACGCTGATTCCGCATCTGCCTCGGCGTAAGGACCTTCATCTGGCTTTGCGCCGCTTGATATGCAGGTACCAAACGCAGATGTGAAGCTCGCCGAACTCGCTGACCCGTCATGTATGGAGGCTAGATCTACCTACCGACAGCCGAGATACTCACTGCCACAAGGTTGCCCGATTTGTCGGGGCTCGCATGACGTCGCTGGTCGGCTGTTAAGTCCTGATCAGTGCGGACCTAGCCAGGCATCTTCAATCATCCACTGCGCGGACAATAGTGTGCGCCGATTACCGTAGACCTGACAGCTACCGCACGAAACAGTGCCCAGCGCCTGCTCGGACTGGCACAGAACATGAGGATCCATGAGCGACCAAGACACGACCGCCGACCAGCCCCTCCATATCAACGGCGCAATTGCCTTGGTGACGGACGAGCGCGACGAGTTGGTTCGCCTGTGCGTCCAGACCCTCGCCGAACTACTGGGCAGTGAGCCTGCCACCGATGACGACGGCGACATCGTCGTGCCGGTTCACGGGTTTGTCGTCTACGTGACAGTTGCGGATGACGGCCCTCAGATCAACGTCTGGTCTTCGGTTCTGACCGGCCTCGGCAATCCCTCGCACGCTGCAACCCGGTTGATCGAACTCGCGCAGGAATGGCCGCGCCTGCGCTTCGCTTTCAGCGGCGACCACCTGCTGGTCTCCACGATGCTCGACGCGGACCCCTTCGCTCCACAACATCTGCTGAACTTGATCGACGAGGTTCACGATTTCACTCACGAACTCGACGACGATTTTGCTGAATCCTTCGGCGGAGCCCTCGACTGCGACGCGGATGACGACAGCTACGCCGGCGACTGCAATCCCGGCGATTGTGGTGGTGACTGTGACTGCGCGTGCGGCGATGAAGCAGACGGCGAACTCAGCATCAGGGCGGTCACCTCGACGCCCACCAAGTAGCGAAGACCTAGTTCTGATCGAAGATGGAAATCGGAACGGCCCACGATTCAGGCGGCGAGTGCACCTCGGTGCGATGCGCGCGCTGTGAGGTGCGTGATGTATTAAAGGGATCGACGACACCGAGCCAGTACCGTCACGGTCTCCCCTTGACGACAATTGGCATGGGATGTCTGACGCGTACAGTCTGCGATTAAGAAGAGTCGGTACCCAAGTCCATTCGCCCGGACGTGAACTGCCGGATCTCTGGAAGAACGCCGTCCATCAGTCCTTTCACGTCACTTCCACCAAGTACAAGCTGCCGGTCCAGGAGCCGATTTCCGCTTTCGCATGAGGTTTCACTTATCAGAGAACAACCGTGGCACGCCGAGAGATTTAGTTGAGAAGCCCCCTGCCGATCACTCTCAATACAGACTGGATCGTTGGAGCAGAAGTCTGCGTCCTCGAGTGCAGACACAAGTAGCGGGACCAATTTTTCAGGGTCTCCCAGTCTGACAAGTCCGCCGAGTGTTCCCTGCGCGTCTCCCGCTGCGGTATAGATCAGGATTCCAGCTGTCTTGTCGGCACGATCGGTGTTCGCGTAGATGCGCTCCTGCAGGGAGGCAGACGCGTAGCCACTCGCAAACGCCAGTCGCCGAATTATTAGATGCGACAGGGTGTGCAGAGCAACATATCTCGGTTCAGGCACGTCCAGCCGGTTGCCCCACTCAGTGTTGTTCCTCCGCATTTTCAAGATGCCTGCGCGGGCCTGCACTTCAGGTTGCGCCTCCCATTTGGCTAGTTGGCTCTCGTCGAACCGCAGGAATATTCCTTCTCCGAAGAGTTCGATTGCTGGAAAGGTGGGATGACGCCACTGATCTGGCCCCAGGTCCACATTTACTAGAGCTGCATCTGCATTGTGGCGGCGAAACCCTCGAAGCGCTCGGACTTCGCGAACGCGACGTACCTGTCCGATGCCATCTATCTTGCTTAGGAGGCTTTGAGGGCCTGCGACACCTCGGAGGCTTCGTCCGTCAACGACAAAGTCGCTTCCTGTGCGGTCGCGTCCACCGTCAAGTTTCTTTGCGAATGCCGCCCACTCACCGTCTTTCAGATCGAGCAGCATTTCGTCCGCACTGGTCTCGTTACCTGCCGCGACTGTCAGGACTTGCTCTGTCGTCACTCCGAGTTCATCGGCGATCCACCCGGCTACTATCTCGGTCTGCGGTCCACCGTTGTCAGCCACAACCTTCTCGAAGTACACGTGACCTCGAATCTTGTCCGCCGCTTCTACTGACTGCGGACGTTCTTCGGGGATGTCGAGAGCCGAGATTCTCTCTGCGATGTAATTGCCTGTCGCCCCCCGCTGGACGGCGACGAGCTGGTGTTGGCAGGGTTTCTTCACCGAGCCTTCCGGTTCCCATGGCTGGCGCCCGGCGCACCGGATACCGTCTCGATGCAAGGCGCCCTTCGTAACAAGCTCCGCCAAAGATCGGGAGTTCCCGCAGCCGTTGCACGTCACCACTAACGCCGCGAGGCCTTCACCGAGATTCGACAGCTTTAAGAATCTGAGCGCCTTGTAGTCACGGCAAAAGCGGACACCTTCGTCCAAGCTCGCATCACGCCCCCTGTGCGCCCACTGGAACCAGTTGATGTCCTGGAGATGGCTGCCCTTCTCGCATATAGTCACATAGCGCATCGGCACCAGCAAGCCACCGCACTCGCACGCGTTACTCCACTTACCCTTCTTCTTCCCTGTGAGCTTCGAGAGCTTGTCGCAGCGCTCGCAGAACCTCCAAGCGGGAAAGCGCCAGTACAGCAACGCGGGGGTATCTTTGCCAGCCCGGCCTGCGTGGGTGGGTGGCTGCTTCAGGACACCAGAGCCAAGGCGGGCCATCAACCGATCACAGCTGACCTCTTGCGCGAACTTCTTGTCCCACCACGATGTATCGGGCACCAAGAGGGATTCGTTCCGAATATCGACAATCGATCCGACACCGAATGGCGAGATTGTCTCGGAGAGACGTAGGTCATGCTTAATTTTCTCCACGGCGCACCTCCTCCAGCAGCTGGGGTTCTTGAACCTCGACAGCAACATTGGGCTCAACTGATCTCATCGAGTCACCGACGAGCCATCCCTCACCGGGCTGACCGAATCGTTTCAACAAAGCTGCCTGGCCTTGCTTCGTGCGCTCGTAATACAGAGATTCTCTCGACTCACGAGTCTGTGCTGCCCGGCGATCCCAGTCGTTCAGCAGGCTCCACACGGCGCCCTGCGTCTCCTCAGCTTCGAGGGGTTCCTCACGAGACACGTACCCGAGGAACTGTTCGACGACTCGTCTGATCGCGGACCCTATCTTGTCGTCCTCGAGGCTAAGTCGACCTGCCGCTCCGTTATCCGCAAGAGGGACGAACGAATGGCGCAACAGTGCGGTGAGCGCACCGGCTAGTGAACGGTCGCGCGAGGCCAGCGACCAGGGCGTCACGCTTGTGGGCTCTACACTGCGGTAGAGGGCCTCGTGGTAACCACGGAAAGTCTCGAAATGCGATCGATCGCGCGCCCGGCTTGATCTGAAGAGTGTCACGACGACTCCCCTCGTACCCCCACGCCCGACGCGACTAGTTGCCTGGATGTACTCGGCTGTGGTCTTCGGCTGTCCTACCATGAGCATCAAAGCCAGCCGGGGAATATCGATACCCACGGAGAGCATGTTCGATGAAAGAACCACATCGACAACGTCTTGCGACTCATCCGCACTGACTTGGAGCGCCCGCAGATCATTCGGGAGCTCGTCCGGGCCCCGGCGGCTCGTCAGTTCCAGAACCTTCTCCGCTCTGACTCGTCTTGGTTGCAAACCGAGCCGATCAGCGCGAGCTTCAAGCCTGCCGTTTACGTCGTCAACGACAAGCGTTCCCGTACGACCAAGCTCACGGAGGCTGTTGTGGTACATGACCAGCGTCCAGTACGCGTCGCGCAACACTGCAGCTGGGGTCTTGCTGGAGAGTACCTCCGGAATCTCCAACATCGGAGTAGCCGCCGCGATGACGGCCGACGGTTGGGAGACCGACTGTGGCATCAGGCCAACATAGAGGCGCCCTTCTCCACTTTCCACCGGTCGAGAAAAGAAGGTGCGATCGTCGTCGAGCCCGGATGGCGGGTACAGCGCAACCTTGCGTCCATATAGTCCCTGTACTTGCTCCGGGGACGAACGGATGGTCGCTGTCGACGCGACGATCTTCGGCGGAGTATCGGTACTACTCAGCAACACCTGGATCGCCGCATCGAATACGGCCACTGTGGTTCCGAGTGGCCCCGATAGCAAGTGAAGTTCATCCTGAATGATCATTGAAGGCTGCTTGAAAGTCGTCCCGATTCCGAGCAACTTTCCGGCGTCCGGCTTGAACTGCAATTGCGCAAACTTGTCGACTGTGGCCAGCAAGACGGTGGGCGGGTTGTCATATAAAACGTCGTCGACGACGGCAAGAGGAAGTTCGTCGTTGAACGGGCACGACTCGTCAACACAGTGGAGGAGGACGTCCTTTCCTGCAAGACGCATTCCGTAATCCTGGTGCTTGCTGCTCTTGACCTTCGGGACGATTGGAGTCCTACACCATGGGCAGCTCTCGACCTGGAACTGGTTAGCTTCCTCCGGACGTGCAGCCTTATGAAGTCGTTCGAGAGCACCCTCCGCGCCCTTCGCCCCTGTACGGGTACCTGGGGTGACGTCGTTTCCCACCCAAAGGCCTATCGTGAACGGCGCCATGCCCTTCACACGGTCGTCTGAATTCCGAAGAAGCGTCATCGCGCATATCAGTGCCGCTGCTCGTTGGAACTGCTGAGATGTCAGGAGTCTCAACGTATATCGGGTGATCACGGCAGTGCCTCCACCTGACAGACCGTGGACAAGTCGCCGACGGAAGATGTCGATTGCTGCCAATCCCAGGTATGCTTCAGTTTTGCCACCGCCGGTCGGAAACCAAATCAGATCAACGAGTTCCCTGTCTTTGTGCGTCTCGTCTACGGTGGATGCCAACGAAACGAGTAGGAAGCCGAGCTGGAATGGGCGCCAGCGTGGCTCCTCGATCTGCTTGGGCGGTATCCCACGGTTGACCGAAGGCTGTTGCATCTGTAGGCGCATTGCCGTCATACCGAGGGAAAATGCGGTTCGTAAATCTGAGCTCTTGGGTGCGCGGAGAAGCTTTACCCCTTCCCTCATCCTGCCAACCGAAACGCGGGAACGCTCGGCAATTCTGAGTGCGATAGCGGCGTCTTTACCGAAATGCTCGGCCCGTTCCCTCTGTTTCGAAGACCAGTCGTCGAAGGAGTCAACAAAGGCATCGAGCGAAGAAAGCACAGCATCCGGATTCTCGTCGATCTTCTGAAGGTGTTTCAACTCCAGGGAAGTGAACTCGGGTGTCCCCTCGTCAAACCCAGTGGTCTCAACGTCCGGCACAACGAAAGCTGGCACCGGATCCAGGAAGACCCTCTCGCAACGGCCTTCCGTGAATTCCCAGTTCGCAGCCATTCCATGTCCGACCGCGTAGACCTTCCTTCCGCGGTACCTCAGACGCAGCTCCGCTGCCTCTTGGTCTGTATCGAATGAACGGGTCGTGTCGTACTCCAAGATTTGCGCGTTTGCGGCCGGCGTGACAGTCAGCTCGACTTGGAACAACATCCGAACTATATCGAGTCGGTCGTCCCCGGTTGATTCGGCCAGCTCTCGGGCATGAACCGTTACCAGGTAAGCGCCCTTAACTTCGCGCCAGCGCGAACCGATCTCTACCTGCACTTCTCCCACAGTGAGTGGAATCGGCCCCTCTCCACGCCTGAGAACGAGGTCGGTCACGTCGAATGGACTGCGACGCCAATGCGGAGGCCCATCGGTATCAACAGAAGAATATGTTCCACACGAAAATTCGACTCCCACAGTGTCTCCGTCAGTGACGAAGGAGACGGCTACCGACGACGGGCGCCAGTCCTCCGCCAAGGGAATCCCTGCGCCATCCTCCTCGACGTCTCCCTCAGGAACGTCGGCCATGACCTCGTCATCTTCGTCGCTGCGACGTGTGCCATGCGCTGTGACTTCACTCGGAAACAGCATGCCGACCGCGTATTGCCGGTGAGGAAAATTGAACGTGATCTCGTCGTCCCCAGCCTCCGGTCCTACATAAGACGCGCGTAGATGTTTCAGCACCGCCCGCTGAGCCTGTGTGAGATTCATTTTCCAACCTGCTTTCGAAAAAGGTCTTGAAGTCGCTTCTTGTCCTCCTTGGAAGCGACAATGTGAAGCGAAACGCGGGGCCGCGTAACCGATACATAGAACGCGGCAAGTCCGCGATCGTCGTATTCCTGCGGCAGGTTGCACACGATGACATGCTCCGCTTCGAGGCCTTTCGCGAACCGTGGAGTAGTTACGAGGAATCCGCTCTTGCTTAGTTGCGGCTTGGCGTCCCCGGCTACGTCGATGATCCAGATGCTGTCTCGGCGGGCTCCATTCGTATTTAACTCGCGAGCCACAGTCCCTGCCTCAGCAACCCCTGCCGTGTTCCCTGACGACCACCGCCACCCCACGCGGTCCCCGTGGACAATGCCTGGATCTCCGACGTCAGCACCGAGATACTCCTGGACTACGTGAACGATCGCGCGGGTGTTACGTACGTTCCGGTCAAGGTCGAACTGAAGCGCCTCCTGCCGCATCAACTCGCAGACATCCGGATCGAACTCGCCGTCCACGTGCGCTTGGTTATTGGGATCGAGAAACATCCGCCAGCGTCCTCCGGCGAGGCCGCCGCGTATTACGGAGTCCAGTGCGTCCATCCCCGTGGCATTCATGAGATCTTGCGCTTCGTCGACGAGGACAGCGTCGTACTGCTTGTCATCCGACAGGTCCGCGAATGGACGGAGATCGATGTTTCTCCCCGCGATCAATGGGCCAAAGAAGTCAATCAGAGAAGGCGAGTGAAACGTGATAAGAACCGCCTTCCCCTCACCTGCTTCATGCTTTGCCGCTTCAGCGAGGACCAAGGACTTCCCCGTGCCGGCACCGCCGAAGATGAGCATCCGGGCGTTACGCGCGAGCGCAGCAAGCACTCGAGCCTGGCCTTCGGTCGCGCGGTTCTGTTCCTCGATGACCGCGCCTCGCTGCGCGTCGATTACTGGCATCCGTGTGAACTCACCGAACAAGCGGGCTCGCAGTGTTTCGGACCGGGCAACCTTGACCCCGAAGGGTGGTGTCCTGGCATAGCTCGTGACCTTCCCGAGCGCGTCGGTCATCGACGCGATGTTCATCAGATCCTTTGCCCACCAGTGGCTGCCCTTCCAGTCCACGGCAGGAGGAGGCCCGTCGATATCAGGAGTGACTACAACTGCCTCAGCGGCAAACCATCCAACGCCTTCCTCCTCCAAGATGCTCCGCAATGCATACATTGCCGACTGTGCCTGGGCCATCGGCGATTCACGCAGCTTGTTCCAGTCACCGTGGCGGTTGATGCTGAACCAAACACCATCATGTTTCCTGATGCCACCGCCTTTGACCTCGATGAGGATTACAACACCGTTCCACAGCACGACGAAGTCAGCTTCGCCCTGCTGCTTGACAGCATGGCTTCGCAACCTGACCGAGTGAAAGGCGACTGCGCCGGGAGGCCCATCGACCGACTGCAACAGGCGCGCAAGCTTACGTTCAGCGTTGCTTGGCGCAGCGGCTTCGATGTCCGCCAGGTCCGGTATGAGAATCACGTTCGCTGCTCCCCCCAAAGCTTTTCGTATTCGCGATAACCGAGAAAATCATTGACCGCACCGAAGTTATCCGCGACATCCACGATGAGGCATTCATCGCTGCCGCCGTTCTCAGGACCGCGCAGACCTCGGCCAGCCATCTGAATGTACGCGCTCGGACTGAAAGTCGGCCTTGCGATATATAGCGCTCGGACTCCCGGTGCGTCGAAGCCCTGAATAAGGAGGTCACAGTTCGCAAGGACTTGAATTTTCTTCCGTTTGAAGCTCTCGATTACGTCGCGACGTTGCTGTCGTCCGGTCTGACCGCTGACCGCTGCGGCTTCGATATTTTGATAACGAAGCGTAGCAGCAAGAACCTGCGCAGAAAGGACGCTCGGTGTGAACACAAGGATCGGCCATTCAGGGTCCTGGCTCATAATGTGACTGACGAGCACCCGCATGCGGGCCTGGTCCCGCCCGATGCGGTCCAGCACCTGCGGCTCGAGCTTCCGCATCGAACGTACCTGCGCGAGCTCACTCGGCTTCAAATCGACGTCGATGCCCGTCAGGACCTCATGTTTGACCCGAGAAAGAACACCAATCCCCGACAATTCTTCGTAGGCGTTGTCCTCGAATGCCTTGAGTTTTTGATGGCCAAATCGGGTAGCTAAGTCCTTGGTCGGTTGACTGTCTTCTGCCTTGCCCTTGAATGGCGTCGCAGAAAGCCCTACCAAAGGCCGCTCCCAACTACGGCCGTCCACTCTAAGCCACTTGAGGATTCGCGCATACCTCGCCGATCCGCCCGCACGATGTGCCTCGTCGATAAAGACTGCGGAAGGGCGACTGAGCCACTCGTAATTCGGCCTACCTACCACCGATTCATCCAACTTGGCATCGGTAGCTACCACCACGCTAAATTCGGTATCGGGCTCATGAACAGAGTTACTATCCCAGAGCCGACCGATCGTCATCGGGCGCTCGTCGCCGAGCCCTCGCCAGACGGTGCTGAAGGTCTGCACAGCTTGTTCGCAGAGCTCTTCCGACTGCGCGATCCACAGAACAGTTCCGGCCAGGTGTCCCTGCATGAAAAGCCTCAGCACCGTCTCGGTTGCAACGCGTGTCTTTCCGGCACCCGTTGGGAGCTCAACCATGCCCTTTTGCGCGCGACCCTCCGGATCCTGGAGCGTCAAAACATCGCGTAGCTGCAGACTGAGCCCCGCTTGGAAATCGTGCAAGGGGTTCAGTTTCACCGCCCCGGGGACGACGAATTCGTCATCCTGACGCTGGTTCCGAAGCCCGGCGTAGTCGGCGGCGAAGCCCATCGTTCGAAGCCATTGGATCGCCGGCGCTCCGCCAGCCCATTTAATCGGAACATCGGAGTATCCTTCGTGGCGAAACTGGGCCGCGAGGAGGCTAATCGAATCGGTGCCGTACACGGTTAGAAAGAGCTCGGCGACGGACGTCGAGTCGTTTACCAACTCCTGTTCCTCTAAAGCCTGCCACAGGCCGGTCGGCAAACTCTCTCTCAACGTGTCGTCACCGAAGAAAACCTCAAGTCGCTTCGCGTCGGTAGATGCGGCACGGGCAGCCTGCCGCTGCTCCTCTAACCGTTGGTCGAGGCCGGTCTGAAGCACTCCGCTGAGATCGGCGTTGGAGAGTCTCAGGTCGAACGCCTCATTTACGATCTCCAGAATGCGTCGCTCATCGAGATCGGCCCGAACTACTAGTGCCACCCCATCCATGTGCCACGTAAGCGACTGATCTTCGACGCCGTCCTCCGTGGTCACGCGTTTCACGATCTTCACGGCTTTCGACACAGTCCCATGCATCACCTCGCTGTACGCAAAGGTCGAACGAATTCCGGTATATAGGTCAATAACTGGCTCAGTATCCTGCTGCCCTTCAATGAGCATCGAGAAGGAGAAACTCTCCTCGAACCGACGGCATCCGACAATCTGGACGAGGAGCTCGATCTGTCCTTGATCGGCCTGAAGATACGGCCGGTGCCTCAAACCAAGAAATGCACGCTCCTCGTCTGTTGTGGCCACGAAGACCGAGTCAGGCCGCCTGACTTCGATGTTGCGCCCCACCCGCGCGGGAACGAGGGGCGGATGATCATCTGGGTAGGCTAACGGGCTTGCTTCCAGGACGAACGCAGTAAGCGCGCTGTCCTTCATCGGCGAGGATCCGGGTTCGGACTCCAGTGCGTCTTTAACAATGTCGATAGGAATTGCGGCGAGATCTTTTGGCAGGGCGAGAACGTCCTCAACTTGGCGCGGTCCTCGGAAGAGTGGTAGCAAGGCCTCGTATTCGACGAGCGTGGCAGACACGATATCTGCCGGAGACCGATATCCACGCGTCGACTTTAGCAACCCTGCACTCTGAACTGCCCATCGAACTGGCGAAGTAACCTGATAGGTCCGACCGGTGTCGATGTCCTCGCATGTCCATTTCGCCGCGTCATTGAATGCAAGTAACTGCAGCGTCCACGTCTCCCGAGTGTGGTCGGAGGCCGATGAGTTGTGAAGCATAAGCAAGACCGAAAACGGACCCGGTCCCTCGTTTTTGTCGAATTCGATTCGCTCGATTGGACGCTCTCCGGGCCCTAGATTTCGGTTGAGCTCCTCCTTTACATACAAGCTGTAGTCGTCGAAACTGACTTCGTCCTCGATTGAATAGGCCGCCAGTGGTGCATGAATAACTCCTGCGGCATACGCGACTTCTGGAACACACCGACTGCGGTCCAATCGTCGGTCGCGCATGCTGTCGTCAAGTCCTTCGATGTCGAACACTTGCATGGGTGCCGACCAACCACCATCGCACGTCGGAGCCTTAATGCCGCCGGACGTATCACGGTCCACCACAACTCGGGCTTGAGCAACAGGCACATCCAACACCGCATCCCAGAACTTGGAATGCTCGTCCTCGGCCGACCCGATGGACAGCTTGTCCAGCCTGGCTTTCAGAATCGCGAGCGGGTCCAGGTCACTGAACCCAGCCCTCTCTCGGAGCTTCTTTTCGACGCCGGGGATAGCCAAGAAATCCGGGTCGATGAAACTTGCCCCTTCAACGTCGACGTCGTCCAATCGTTTGAGGAAGACACTGACGTTCTCGCTCAATGAACGCATTCCGCTGCTGGTCGGTATGACTTTGGCAGATCTGATCCCCTCTAGTTTGGGATTCAGCAGTACGAAATCGAGAGTCTTCGCAGCAGAGTTCAGGTCCGGGCCCTCTGCCCATTCACGCAACCATGACGAGATTCCCCTCTTGGGAACATTCTCAAGCGCCTTTTTCTCATCCTTCAGACGAGGGTCGATGGTGGATGAGAACCTGTAAATGAAGAGCTGACGTAGTCGCGCGGCACGCTGATTGTTGGCGTAGCACCGCCAGTGCGGGACATCGTCGCCGGTGTTGGGCGACTTGATCCACTCCGCGTGGTTAGCTTCGGACACACCATCGACTGAGAAATCTAAGGGGCGGAGGTCCTCCGGCAAACGTAAGACACCCGTGGAGTCAGGAACCAGCGCCGCTTCACATCCGAGGTATGGGACATGTGCACAAAGGACTTCGTCACCGAACGATTGAATTTCTCGACCACGACCACGAGCGGGCATGTATTCCAAATGCGCAGCGCGGTCGTCGGCGGACGAGACCTTCGGCAGCATGTCGACGAACATGCTCGCGAGGGTCGCAAGAATCTCACGGTTGTATAAATTTTGAAGCAATGTGGTGCGGTCGTCGTTGACACTCCACGGAGCGTTGAAGAGGGCGGATGCAGATGTAGTGTCCTGGAGTGGGAAGTACGACCAGAACTCGCCTGTCCTCATGTGGGCGAAACGCGCAGGCATGGCAACCGTGACTTTCACGCGATCACGCGACACCGCTTCGCCGACCTCGACACGAGCCCCTGTGGTGGGTTCATGCATTCGATTTTCGACATACCAATCATCGTGGTCACCGCTGGGCCGTTCGATACGGAAGGCACCATTGCCGATTTCACGCGATACATGACTTGTAGCAAAATCTTCATCGGTTCCGATGACCCTGAGCCGAATTTCTCGCACCGCGGTGACGAATAGGAGAAACTCGGATCGAAACTCCTCGATCTCCTTCTTCAAATTCTGGGAGTTGGATACGTGTGGGAGCTTGACGATCGTCGTCGCCCACTCTGCCAACTCGGCAAGAACTGAGTCTTCAGCGAACTCCGCCTCGGCATCAACAGGCGTCGGAGTCCTGAGGATTGGGAGCCTTTTCGCACCCGACGCTTCCATCGCGATTGCTGTCTTTGCCTGAAGAGAATTGAACTCGAACGAGATAGACCGGCTGAAAACTTGCGGTGAACCGGTAACTGACAGAACCGATTTGAAACCGAGGCCAAATCGTCCAATCTCGTCGCCACGTTTCCCGCTGAGGTGAGCGTGAGCGATCGAGATCAGGCCATTCCGAGAGAAGGGACGGCCGGCGTTTGCGCAGTACAGAGTCTTACTTTTGAGATCGAGGACAATCTCTACCTGTCCTGCTCCCTCTTCGAGCTCGTCAGCGCCCGACATTGCGTCGGCAGCGTTCTGCACCAGCTCGAGAAGGGTGCGGTTGGAGTAGCCTCCTACCCTGATGGACTCCTCATGATTCGCATGCTCGGTAACCAAGTTCGAGTTCGCCCGATATGAATGGATCGCCCGTGAGAACAGCTCTCCAACGTCATGGCTCAACTCTGTGTTGGGCACCCAATCGGAGACATTCAACGCCACGATTGCGCCGCCTCATCCGTCTGCACCGCAGTGCGCTGTTCCGGAATGGTTCTGCCCTCCGTTGTAATTAAGCTTATGGTTTCGGATCGCACCTTTGAGTACTGTGCGCTTCCTTAGACCGGATATCCACTGACCAGCACTTACCACCGAAGTTGAAGTCCTCCACCTTCGGGTCGTCTGTCTTACCCGTCCTGAGTCGCCAACCGTTTATTAGTTGGTTGCCGAACCATACCGCCGGAATCCGACACCCTTGCAATTGTTATACGCCAGAAAGGTCTCATTCGTTACATTCTTGAAAATATGTCACCCTTGCGTAGAGCCCTTGCGGGCGCCGCCAGTGGATCGGTTTGCAGGGGGTCGCGGTTCGGACGGGGAGGGCCCAAGCCAACCGCTTTTGTCGACGCGGTTGAAGAATGATTCGTCTATGGACTCCGTCATCCCCAAAGCAGCCGCCAGAATATGGACCCCGAGACGAGGTGGAATCGCATTTCCGACCTGCTGAGACACGTCGTTTCCGCGCCACGGATAGTCAAGCGGAAATGTCTGAAGGCGACCGGCTTCGGCGTTGGTGAACCGATTGACATCGAATCCACGCTCGTCGACGAGACGATTCCTTGAAACTTTCCCGGTAACAGTAAAGGCCGGCTCATCCGAACGTCGGCGACCACGGGCGCGAGGATTGCCGCCAGTCCCGTAGTTGGACACCACGGAGAACGGATAGTCCCTCGTCGTCTCCAGAGCATTGCCCATCGTGTTCCACGGTCTACGGCCGGTTGGCCCCACTCCCCGCTTTAAACCTTTTCGGTATGGGTGGTGCGAGGGGCTCGGGAGACTGGTTTCTTGTCGGAGCCGGGCAACGAGGATTGCACGACGACGCGTCTGTGGAACTCCGTACTCCTCTGTTTGCAGCACGCTGGTTGCCACACCGTAGCCGAGTCCCTCCAGTACCTCGCCCATTGCTGCCCATACGGGGAGCACGGCCTGCACTTGTTCCAGAATGACTGCTTCATACGGTCGCCCGTCAGCGTGGGCTTGGAGCGCCCACCGGAGGGGCTCGAGTACCAGTCCCGTGCGTTCGTCGTCGAAACCGGCAAGGTCCTTGTCGATGTCCTCCCCGGCCCCCAGCGACTTGACCAGTCGGAGGACTCTATCCAGAGCCAGACGACCCGCACCTGCTCCCGCCACCGTATATGTCTGGCACGGTGGCCCACCGGCGAGGACGCTCGCCTCGGGAAAATCTCGAGAACTGAATGCTCGCACATCGCCTTCACGGGTTACGAGACCTGCTGCTTTTCGAGTCTTACATGCTTCCGAGTCCCACTCGATCCCCACAGTCGGCACATTAAGCCAGTGGGCTGCCACGTCCAGCCCGCCCGGTCCTGCAAAAAGATCCACGATGTGGGGGTTCGCAATCTCAGGCGAGCAGGCGGCAGATGTCATGAGGCCCGATTCTATAAGGTCGCTATGACAGCTCCAGCGACTGTACTCGCTGGCCATTAGGAGTTCCCAAGGCTCAACGGCGCGGAAAGCGTTGCGTCGGATCTGGCCTGTGACCCGGCTCCGTACGTCCGCGCGCCGGATCGTCGGCCTCGACCGTCCCGATTCGCTCGCCGAGCACTTTTTGAGCAGATACTTGTGTCGCTCTCACTCGAAACCGACACAGGAAGTCCTCGCACTCGCCTCTAACCGCGTTTTCCGCGGAACAGAACCGGTGTCGGGGCCGACATGTACGGTTCGCAGTTGTGGAGAATCTGCAGCCCAGTACCTGTGATAGTCGCGGTGTCGATATCTGCTCCGATACAACTGGTTCAGGACATTTCGCAGAGCGCAGCGCCGCGCCGGCCAGTTCAGACAAAACCCGACCTCGCCTACGCGGCGGCGACACGACGCGGATCGCCATCAGGTGTTCCACCCGAACCGTAAACTCCCGTCCACATGGCGAGTCACGATGAGTGACTCGATGAGGCTGAGTCCGCACGTTGACACACCAACGCGGTGCCGAAACCACAACGCACCGAGGGATACAGTTCTATCGTTCGTTTGTTGCCGTACCAAGGTCGAGGGGTTCATGTGAGGCGAGGGAATGATGACAGGTTCTCCGTAGTAGATCTGTTCTCCGGCGGCGGCGGAATGAGCTTCGGCTTTCACTCGCACCCAGCCTTCGAGGTCGTTGGCGCAGCCGATGCCCAACTCGGAAAACCCAGCAGTGCTCGCGGTTCGCTCGCCTGCAATTCGACGTACCAACTAAATATGGGCATCGAACCCGTGGCTGTTGATCTTTCGTCGGTGAGTCCACGCGATCTCAAGAGGGCCCTACGAGTTGAGACTGTGGACGTGCTATCCGCTTGCCCACCCTGCACGGGGTTTACTCGAACGAACTCAAATAATCACTTGGTTGACGACGCTCGAAATAGCCTCGTGCCGAGAGTGGCCTTGTATGCAAAAGCACTTAAACCGTCAGTCATAGTTATGGAAAACGCTCGAGAGTTGCTCACGGGAAACTTCCTCAGCCACTTCAAATCACTTGAGCGTGACCTCGTTAATCTCGGTTACACACTGTCCAATGGTGTCCATACGTTGACAACTTTTGGTTTACCTCAGATCCGCGAACGGGCGTTGATCGTCGCCACCCGTTCGGACGTGGAATCAAAGACGTTGGAAGATCTCTGGGACGGATACCGGGTCTCTCCCGATGCATTAACCGTCCGACGAGCGATTAGCCATCTGTCAAGTCTGGAACCTGGCGAAGTCGACCGGAACGACCCATCACATGTGGCACCGCGTTTCGCAACACAACTGAATCGTGCTCGTATCGCGGCTATCCCCCATGACGGTGGGTCGTGGCGTGACCTACTCGATGGAGGTAGAAAGACTGCAAAGTTTCTCACCCCCGCGATGATGAAGCTGGTCGAGAGAGGGAAGCTTGGTAGCTTCCCCGACGTCTACGGCCGTATGGCGTGGGACAAGCCGGCCCCAACCATCAAACGCGAGTCCGGACACGTGGGCAACGGCCGATATGCCCATCCGGTTGATGACCGGTTATGCAGTCTTCGTGAGTTAGCAATCCTCAACGGCTTCCCAGCTGACTACAAGTTCGGCGGTTCGAGTCTCGCCAACAAGTACCGCCATGTGGGGGATGCAGTTCCGCCCCTGATTAGCTACCAAATTGCATCAGCGGTCGCATGGAGCCTCACAGGTGATCGACCTGCGATCACGGAAATTATTCTGCCTGGTACTTCACTCCGCGCAGCTGACATTCTGCCTGTTAACGCCAATGAAATGGCGGCGTGAAGACGCCTACGAGTCGACGTGAGCTGCACACGAAAATCGACTCGCTCAGCCAGCAAGGCGTGGACGTTGTCACAGGCGTTGTCGATGCAATCCTTTCGCCTGCGCACACCCAACTCCTGCACGACTCATGGCTAACGACTCCGTCATGGGCAGAAGGGTTCCTTGCGCGATTGCGTGCGCATCACGCACTTAGTCGGGAACCGTTGTCCACCACCCAGTTTGAGGCAGCGTTCGAGTCCGCATGCGAATCAGCGGGTTGGTCTGTTGGGTCATCGGCCTCCGCCACTCAGAGATTCTTCGATACCACAATCACTCTGTCCGACGAGCAACCCAAGAGAATCTCACTAAAGGCCTCGTCGGCTACTGGGATGAATAAAAACTGGATTCATATCTCGAAACTGACTGAAGCGGCATGGATCCAGGACACACGAATAAAAACGAAGCGACGGGACAAAATCGTTGAACTATTCAAGGAATACCGAGAAATAACTGATTGTATAATCATGTTGCGAGGCTTCAAGTCTGATCACGCCGTAGACTACGAGCTAATAGAGATACCAACGTCATTATTCGATGCCGTGGACCATCTAGACACAGCAACAGCACAGCTTTCAACGATCCCGATTCCCATGAACATTAAGCCACCTCATCTGAAGATACGAGTCGATCGTTCGGATTCCAAAATAACCCTTACTGGAATTCAGGTGGATATATGCGCCGTTCATGGTCGGTGGAAACTCGAAGCGCAACACTAATCCCCGCACTCCCGCACACTTAGGGCAAAATCTCGTATATAGGTAACAGGCAAGGTACCGCCGATACCACGGTATGGCAGCGCGGGTCCAGACACTCGCATCCATGGTAGGCCTGGCACTGATCTTCGGCAGCGGGATCGCGGCCGCATCGTCGGGTGGACCGGACTCTGGTGGATGCGCCCGCAGATCCGGTCGTGGAGCGAGCCAACCTTCATCTGTCTAGCCAACTGAGACTTCAACCTGCCGCTAGTGCCGTACCTGTCGTAACCGCCGCACCGCTGTCACTCCGTCGGCAGCGGCCGAGATAATTGGACAGTCCGTTGACGCGAAGAGTTGGTAGTTTCAAGCCTCGTCTGCGCGCAATTACTGGTAACGAATTCGAATCAGCTGAACGCCAATTGCTCGATCGACGGGTGGGCAGGATTCTCTGCCTGAATCAGGCTTATGTCCGATTTTGACGCTCATCCCGCTAATCCCATCGCGGCCGGTTCTCGGGTTAAGGTGGTCCAGACCTCCAGACCTCCAGACCTCCAGATCACGGTCCGGCGATACCAAGCCGCGGCTCGGCGTTGTGATCGCGGACTACGCCGCCACCGTCGTCGACAACTCTGACCTTGGGCGGAACTGGGCCGCGGTGTTGCGGTTAGCACGCCCTCGACGACGGCTGTCTGGTCTTCGCCGCCGAGGGTGGCCTCGGACTCGCTCGAATCTTCCCCCGTCTCACCGAGAAAGAATCAAGGAATATAAGTACGCCACTCGTTGATGTCAGCGAGAAAGAAGCTCTTCACAAACCTCAATGTGAATCGCACCGGCGAGTCCGGAGACATTGATGTACCCCGAATTTTCCGGAGTTCGTTTGTTTTACTTCAGGCATTGATGCACCCGAGAGAGGTTCACGATGCCCCGATGTTATCCACCCGAGTTCCGCCGAAAAGTCCTCGACCTGTTGAAGACAGGACGCACGGTCGCCGAGATCGCCTCGGGTCTCGATGTCACCGAACAGACCATCTACAACCGACTACCGCCGCGCCAGTCAGTTCCGGCGGGCGCGTTGGTCTTGACCAATGCGTCGAGAGACTTCGATTGTCAACCAACTCCGCATCGAGCGCCCCGAATTCTCTTGGCCAGCCGCACGGCCTCCGCTCGGCATGTCGCAGCGGTGGCGTCCTCGGACCGAGTGCGCCAGGTCGCAATCGCCGTAATCTGACTGCATGGCAATGATTTTCGTAAATCCACACCAAGTTCAACGGTGCGAACCAAAGCGGTCAACGAATTGACCGCGCGCGTCCGCTCACACGTCATCTGTTCGCGAGCAACCACGAGAGCACGCATCGCCGCTCGCGATCCGTCCGCGCGTGGTCGGTGCAGCCGATCGACGTCGACGGACGGAACCGACCGGGCGATGCGAGCGGCGTCGAGATCGTCGGTCTTACCGACTCCTCGGCGATCCGCTGAACCCATCGTGGAGAGTTCAGCAACCGGGAATCCCGCCAAAAGCACACGGTCGGAGAGCCCAGCTCCGTAGGAGCCAATGCCTTCGACGACCACGAGAGAGGGTTGCTGCCCCACTCGGCATGCAATCCACGTGCGGGCCCGCTCGAGTCCTGCCGGGCTTGCCGGCAAACTTGGCCTATCTTGCTTGTCTTGTCCTGCGCCGCACCGGTTGCGGAGGTCAAGACATACAATGCGTGGTTTGCGGCGTGGGTATCGACCCCGATGACGATCTCGCAGTGATCTTAGGGCGATAGGCATTTCCCGACGGGTGTCCTTTCCGATAGGCGACGTCGTTGTCGCCCATCGGCCCGGAAAGAGCACTTCGAGGCAGGCCTGTAATTGACCACGACCTCGCGGCAACGGGGTCGGGCAGGCTTGAAAATCAAGCCACCGAAGCAAGAGCGGAGCGCCCGTCGCCGCCACAACACTTTGGGCAAACCCCAGCAAGTGCATTCGAAAAAGGAGCAAAGCGATTCACGCGTCACACGGCATTGCAGCGACGACACCTGTCCTGTCAGCCAGCCCCAGGCCGGCCACTACAAACACTTACATGCGGTTCACTGCATGTAGCTCCTAACTGCATAGCTATCAATTTTCAATTCAAGTATTGCACTAGATTGGCACCGCGTGGGGGCCAGCTAGAGTGCCAATGGATGAACGCCAATGAGCACGTCTGATGAAACGCCATGCTGGCGAAAATTTCGGAGCTTACTGAACTTGCGCTTGGCACTTATGCATTCAATCCTGACCGAACCGACGAGGACGCCAACGGCGAAAGGCGGATTCGTCAAGGTGGCTTTGGTGACCGTCAACTCTTCGAACTCGTGCAGAATGCGGCCGACGAGTTGCGCACGGATGAGCATCGCGAAGGCAAGATTCATGCGGTCCCCACCGCGCGCTAACTGCACTGCGCCGACGAAAGATCGCCGATGGCCTCTGAGGGCGTGGGCACGATCCTGCGGATGGGTGTCTCGAAGAAGCGCGGCGGCCGAACGGCATTCTCCTACGACCTTGCGGTTGTCGTCGAAGAGTTGGCCGGGCAACGTGTGCTCTCACCGGTACACCGACACCCGCGAGATCTGACAAAGGGCGGTGACATCTGCCCTGGCCAGCCTGACACCACTACAATGTTTTGCGCGCCAGCCCCTGGCAACCGCCCGATGACAAATCGAAATAACACTGTCTCATAGCTTTTTTCATCATCCAGGTAGGGCCGTACGCTGGAGAACCCCTGCCAGCTGGCCGCTGCTATCGCGTACCTAGCGCTCGCGCGATGGTCCTACCGATGGCGATTCCGAACAGAATCGGCACTGCACTCCCGATCTGTCTCGCGATTGCCGTTTTGGAGCCTACCCAATGGTGGTCCACTGGGAATCCTTGAATTCGCAAAGCCTCGTAGTGCGTAATTGCGCGGTTCTTTCGTCAGGTGCAGGTATCGCCCCTTTTCCGGCTCGAAGAACTCCCTGCGTATTGCCGGGGAAGGACGATCTCAATTTAGGCGGCTCGGCGCCGTTCTATGGACAACTCGGCAATGGCCGAGAACGGGACCTATATTCTTTCCTTCGATGCTGCCACCAAGGTCAGTGTCGATCCTGAAGACACGCATGTCCTTGGAGGGCGAATGGCAACTGACGAGATCTCCGACGAGCAGGTAGAGCAGCTCTACGAGGTGTTCCTCCAGTTCACCGAATCGATGACACCGCACGACGCCGTGAAAAATCTGCGGATGTTCGGCGCGGACGAATCGGTTGTCAAACTGGTGCGCGCGAAACACGACGCCGAGAGCCTACGGATCCGCGAACTCGACGAGCCGCCATCAGTGTTCCTCAACGGGCGCCCCACTTGGTACACGGGACCGGACATGGACAAGGACAAGAACTGGCCCGCCCTCCTGGGGTCGATGCGGAAGAAGGACTTCGGCGAGGAGAACATCCAGTCGGTCGACGAGTCCTCGACGAAGGTCGTCGCTCTGCTCGACCACCCCAAGCAGGACGAATTTCGGACCCGTGGGCTCGTTGTCGGTTTCGTGCAGTCCGGCAAAACCACCAACTTCACCGCAGTGATGGCGAAGGCCGCCGACCGGGGCTACAAACTGTTCATCGTGTTGTCGGGTATCCACAACTCGCTGCGCCGGCAAACCCAGATTCGACTCGTCAATGACCTTGTCGCCTCGAACCCAGGACAGTGGCACCAGGTAACCAGCGAGACCCGAGACTTCGTCCCGCCGCCGAATCCGAAAGCCTTCTTCGCAGCGCAGGGGCAGTGTCTGCTGCTTGTGGTCAAGAAGCACCCCGTTGTCCTCCGAAAGCTCAGCGAGTGGCTCGGCGCGGCCGGGGAGTATCTCGACAAGTGTCCGACGCTGATCATCGACGACGAGGCCGACCAGTCGACGGTCGCCACGCCGAAGATCAACCCGCTGCTCTACGACGTGTTGAACAAGTTTCCGCAAGTCGGCTATGTCGGGTACACGGCGACGCCGTTCGCGAATCTCCTCATCGATCCGTCGGTCGAGGAAGATTTTTACCCCCGGGACTTCATCGTCAACCTGCCCCAGCCCGAGGGTTACCACGGGACCGAGGTGCTCTTCGGTCGTGATCTTCTCGCCGGTGAGGATCCCGAGGATCTCCCCGGTGGCTGGGACATGATCCGGGAGGTCCCAGATGATGAAGTCGACGATCTCAAGCCGAAGAACAAGAAGGAAGCGGCTTACTTCGAGCCGGCGATCACCCACTCTGTCCGTGCTGCGGTGGAGTGGTTCTGGCTGGCGACGGCGGCTCGCAGGGTTCGCGGTGGCGGCAACCCGCATTCCACCATGCTCGTGCACACGACGACCGAGACGCGCGTGCACGAGGGGTTCAAGGAGCCGCTTCTGAATCTTCGTGCTCGGACACTGGGTCGACTGGATGCCGGCGACACGGCGTTCGTGGAGCACCTACGTTCGACGTGGGACCAGGAGACCGCTCGTGTTCCCGCGAGCGACTTCGGCGAGGAGAAGGTGCCTTTCGAGGAGGTGCTCGACGAGCTCCGAAGCGTTATCCGCGATACCCGCGTCATCATCGACAATTACCGCAGCAAGGACCGACTGAACTATGAAGCCGGTCCGGTGACGGCGATCGCCGTCGGCGGCAGCACCCTCTCCCGCGGTCTCACCCTTGAGGGCCTGGTCACAAGTTTGTTCGTCCGGGCGGTGTCTGCCTACGACACGTTGCTGCAGATGGGCCGGTGGTTCGGGTACCGGAACCACTACGCAGATCTACCCCGTATTTGGATGACCGACGAGCTCGCCGGGTGGTTCAAGCACCTCGCTACGGTCGAGGCGGACATGCGGCAGGACATCAACCGGTACATGACGTCCAACGAGACCCCGCTGACCTTCGCCGTCCGTCTTCGCTCGCACCCGAAGTTGAGCATCACGTCCAAGGCGAAGATGACGAGCGCGGTTCTCGCGCACGCCGCGTATGGCGGGCAGCTCGTGGAATCGCGGTACTTCGACGTCTCCGACGCGGGCCGTGAGTGGATGGCCCGTAACGCGGCGGCCGCCCGGGCACTCGTGACGGCCGCCGCCAAGGACGGCGTCCGCTACGAGGAGGTCCGGAAACAGACGGCAGTCTTCGCCGACGTTCCCTATGACCACGTCCAAGACTTCCTACGATCCTATGAATTTCACAAGGAGTCGTCGGACGGCGACAGAGACCGTCTAGTCAGCTACATCACGAAGCGGGTCCGGGCCGGGGCACTGCTCCGCTGGAGCATCGCCGTCATCGGGAACGGCCGGGACGAGACCGAACCCCGCGACATGGGTGGCGGAGTCTCCGTACGGATGGTCAAGCGCGCCCGACTGGGGCAGAAGGGCCAGATCCTCAGCGATGTCGCAGACATCAAGACCCTGAGCAGCCGGCGCGATGAGACCATCGATCTCACCCTCGGCGGCCCAGTACCAGGGAAGCACAACGAGATCCTCGCGCTGCGCCAGAAGCAACGACCCGATCAGGGTCTCCTGCTGATCTATCCGATCGAGCCCGAGTCCAACACCGGTGACAAAGTTGGCCGTCGACCGCTCGCCGCGCCGACCGACGACGTCGTTGTGGGTGTCACCATCCTGTTTCCTGAGCCCCGTCCTGGGAGCCGGGATTCCGACGTCGAGTACTGGAGCGCTGACTTGTCCAATGTCGCGGTTGAGGTCGAGGATGATTCCGTTCTCGAACAGGACGACGAATCCTCGTGACGGTCAACGGTGCTCAGCTCCAGCACCTCTGGACCGCGGTGGCCGCACAGCCGGCGACGAAGGCGTTTCGGACCGCCGAGGTCGGCGTCGACTCCTTCCGAGGATCATTGCTCGCCGCGGTGGACCGCTCAGGCCGACGCACTCTGCTCGTCCCGATCCTCGCGAAGCAAACACTCGAAGAGGACCTCGACGGTCAGGCGGTCGTCCTCCGCAGGCGAGCATTGGAGGACGAGCAGAGCTATCGCACGTATGCGTGCCTGGAGCTGGTCGACGCAAGTCAGGACGACCTGTTCACCGCGCTGTGTGTCAAGATAATTGAGCGGATCGCCGCGCACCCGGACAAGGCCGTGGCCGCGCTCAGGAAAGTTCTCTCCGACTGGAGTGCTCTCCTCGCCGGTGCACGCGAGAAGCTCTCGCCGTCAACGTTGGCCGGGCTGTTCGGTGAGCTGTATGTGCTGCGCGAAATGCTCAGGCAGGACCCGGGCGCAGTGACCTTCTGGACCGGCCCGGAGCGGGCTGCACAGGACTTTCACCTCGGTATCGACGCCGTGGAGGTCAAGACTACGGTAGCGGTGGAGGGGCGTCGAGCGCAGATAAACGGCGCCCAACAACTCGATCTTGCGGCACCGGGACGACTGGTCCTCAGATGGTTCAGACTCGGTACGGGACAGGGGATTTCGGTTCCAGAACTCGTCGATGAGATCGTGGAACTCTCGGACGACCCGCCCGGCTTCCGAAAGCTTCTCCTGGCATACGGCTACCGCGAACCAGAGCGCGAGATCTACGCGCGCCGGTCTTTCGAGGTCCTTGAGCACCGCGCCTTCGAGGTCGGACCAGCCTTCCCACGGGTCGTCGCGGCCAGCTTCGTCGGACATGCGGTGCCCGCCGGCGTCGAGGACATCGGCTATGTCATTGATCTGGACTGCGCACCTGCCGCGGCGGCCCGCATCGACGACGAGGCGCTCGCGCAGTTCATGAGGCAGTCGTGACCACACCGCGGTGGTGGTCCCAGCCCTTCCCTCCGACTGGCGCGATCGCGTCGGAGGGCATCCGTAACCAGCTCGGCAGGCCACCGGTGGACCCGTTGACCGTGTTCGTTCGAGAGACCGCGCAAAACTCATGGGACGCACGGCTTCCCGGACTGCCGACTACCTACCGGATCGAGTTGACGACCGTCTCGCCGACTCACCGGCCCGCATGGGAGCGTCTGCTGACCCCGCCCCCGCAAACCCAGCCGTTCCTTCAGGTCCGTCAGGCCCTGCGGACGCCGAACCTCAGACTGCTGTCGGTAGTCGACCGGGGCACAAAAGGCCTCGGCGGGCCGACCCGCGCGGACGAGCTCGCGCGAGACCGCCGGGATTGGGTCTCATTCGTGCTCAATGTCGGCGAGAAGCGGGACACCTACCAGGGCGGTGGCACGTACGGCTACGGCAAGGCCGTTCTCTATCGGTTGTCCCAGGTCGGGACGATTTTGGTCTACACACGCACCGAGGTTCCCGGTGTCGGCTTGACCTCGCGACTGATCGGCATCGCTCTCGGCGACTCCTACGACAGCCGCGAGCGTGCCGACGCTCAAGCCCGGCCGTACACCGGGCGGCACTGGTGGGGCGACGTCCAGGGTGAGCACGTCGAGCCTCTGGTCGGCAACCACGCGGACAGCATCGCGCGGATGCTCGGACTGCGTCCCTTCGCCGATCATGAGTCGGGCACAACCTTGGTCGTCCTCGATCCTGATCTCGAGGATTTCGACGACACCGAGTCGGCGGCGCAGCACCTCGCCGACACCATCGCCTGGCAGATGTGGCCGACCATGCTTCCGGAGCGGGGAGACCGGCGCCTGATCCCGGAGGTCGTCGCGGGCGGTCGGACGTACGACGTTCCCGATCCGGCAAAGTCATATCCGCTGCGGATGTTCGTCTCCGCTTACCGCCGGCTGCCATCAGATCGGGCGATGACATTGGAATGCAAGAGCCCTCGTAAACCATTGGGTCGCTTCGCGCTCGAAAAGGCCGTCGTTGTTCCCCTCTCGCCAGATTCGGTTCCTTTGGCCGCCAGTTACGCGGGCGTGGACGGGGACCCGCACCATGTGTGCTTGATGCGCTCGCCCGAGCTGGTCGTCCAGTACTACAAAGGCCCCGAACCTGGGTCGGTGAACAAGGCATACGCGGGCGTCTTCCGGGCCGATGATGAGCTCGATGAAGTTTATGCCGCTGCCGAGCCACCGACCCACGACCAATGGGTACACGAGCAGCTGACAGGCCACGCCAAAACCTTCGTGAAGGTCACCTTCACCAGGATCCGAGAACAGCTTTCGGCGTTTCGGACTCCGGCGCCGACCACAACCGCAACCTCGAGTGGAGTCGCGTTGGGCGCCGCGAGCAACTTCCTCGGCGGTCTCGTCGCCGCAGCGTTCGCCGAGGCTGACGGACTTGCCGCCGGCGATGACGGTGACTCCACCGGCGGCGACCGGGGTGGCGGAGACTCCTCCGGAACCGGTCGAGGGGGTCGTTCCTCGTCGAATCCCCGTGATCGAGTTCGCGTCGGCGCCGTCGGTGATCCCCGCGTCGAGGAACGGGACGGTGATGTCGTCGTTGTCCAGAAGTTTGCGGTGACCGGGCCGGGGCCCGTTCGCCTCAGCGCTCGTCTCGCCGTGGCCACTTGGGAGGGCCGCGAGGACGACGCACC
Organism: Rhodococcus sp. IEGM 1406; assembly: GCF_030056745.1. Classification (NCBI taxonomy): domain Bacteria; kingdom Bacillati; phylum Actinomycetota; class Actinomycetes; order Mycobacteriales; family Nocardiaceae; genus Rhodococcus; species Rhodococcus sp. IEGM 1406. The sequence goes on from NZ_JASHKO010000008.1 coordinate 153,577, forward strand.
GGCCGGAGCAGCACAACCCGCGGTACGCTGCTGGGTGACCTCCGCGGGTGTGGAGCGAGCCGAGGCATGCATCGTCGATAGCCCGTCCGAGGTCGACCTCGTTGTCGATCCGGTGCTGGACACGGTGACCGACATCGCTGTCGTCGGCTCCACCATCGGGGAGGATGCCGCGTGAGTCGGGCATTTCCATTCATCCGCCCACCGGCGGACATCGTTTTAGCAGGACCGTGGTCACGCGCGATCGCCGACGGTACCGAAGAACTTCCGCGGGAACTGCCGGATTGGGACTACGACACAGTCCTCTCGATCCGCCGGCCGATGCAGGTCGACGGCCTGCGCGCGCGTCGACTCAGTGGACTCGCGGACGACGCGGAGATCGACCTCACCGTCCGCTGGGCGGCGTCGAGCTCCGCACTGCGCGGGAGGGCGTGGCGTGCTGGAGTGCCGCCGCGCGACGGGGTCGAGTTGAACGTCGAATTCGACCTCGACGGCGATGAGCTCGGCGGCATCCTCGAACTCAACACCGTCCTCACGTTACGGCGGTCCACCGGAAGTGCCTCGAAGGCATCGGCACGCCGCCCAGGCAGTGTGCTGTGGAACGACACGTTCTCGATCAGGTTGCAAGGCGACGCAGTCCTGTTCCCGCTCGCGATCGCCGATTTCCACGACCTGCCCTATCCGACCAAGGCCAGCTGGTACCTCGAGGTCGGCGAGGATCTTGAGGCTGCCGCACTCGGGTCCATCCTCCTTCTCGCCAACGAGCGGCGGGAGGTCGTAGTCAACGCCCTCGCGCTCGCGGGCTCGCCCACAGACGCCGACCGCCGGGTCCTCTCCGCACTGCGCACCGATGTTCAGCGAACCCTCATCGAGAAAGCTCTAACGCACGAAGACTTCGCCGACGATGTCGAGTACCCAACGGGGTCGCTGGGCGCCCTACTCGCGGCCGTGCTCCGCACGACCTTCCCCGCGTTCACCTTTGAGGCGCTGCGACGAGAACGACTATCTGAGCCCGCGCTGTTCACGAGCCGCATCCAGGACGCGACGAATCTGTTGGCCGCGCCATGACCAGTGTGCTCTACCCACGTCTCCTCGACCGAGCCGCCCGCGAACTGCACCAGCTGCACACGCACGCGACCATTGAACAGCTGCAAGAGCGTGCCGCGTTCGCTCACAGATCCGCGGTGTTCGCAGCGACGGGCGGACGTCGGGTAACCGAGGACGAGCTGCAAGATCTCCGAAATCGAATCGTCAAGGCGGCCGAGAACGCCGGATTCCCGGGCGAAGGTCGGCGTGCGGATCGTGCGAACTTCGACCTGGAGGTGGCCCAGCTCCTCCACGAGCGATCTGGGTTGGTGGCAGCCGAGGCGTCCGTCCGCTCGATCTGGGCCTTCCTCGCCCTCGTGCTACTTCCCGACGTCTCCTACTGGCGCTACCCCAGCCCTCCGTTGGACCGAGTCATCGGCACTGACATCACGCGCCACGTCTGGGGACGCCTGTGGTGGCGCGCCCACCTCCTCGCTCTGCCTGGGCAAGTCGAGCCCTATCGACTCCTCGACGCATTCGGCGAAGCCGCGTTCGACCAGATCTTCGCCCGCCGGAGGTCACTCGGCGGCAGCCGCGCACTCGTTCGGGCACTCGCCGAGACCTGGCCGAACATCGAACGAGGGGGCGTCAACGACCGACAGCTTCTCCGCGACGTACTCAAGCGACTCCTCCGGACGAGCGTGATTGTCGAGTTCGAAGCCCTGGACGAAGACGAGCTACGGAGGCAAGTCGCCGAAGCAGCGGCCGAAACGGTGGCCGTCCTCGCCGAGGACGCACCGCCATCCCGGCGCCGACATGCTCAAAACGACTAGACGGCGCTAGAGTGCACCAGCGGTGCCCGCCACCGGAATTCTGTCCGGCGGTGGTGACGGCCCGGGGGCTGGAAACATTCACCCCACGTGGCCAGAGACTTCGCGAGTACTGGTGGTGAGGGTTGTGTCGTGGTGTGAGCGGAACGCATCGCGCGGGCGTCGGTGAAGGACGGACAAGACTTCGACGATCGTCGCACGTCGGTTGGGCCACTTCATGGGGTAATCAGTCCGGGAGCACGGGGGCTCTGAATGTTGTCGTCAGCGTGACGGAAACCAACGTGCGGCACAATGTAATTTCATACCTGCGAGATTCATACTTCTGCGCGGCCACAACGGCCGTATCCCCTTCGTTCTCAGGAGAATCGGGGTCCATACGGCTGAGCAATTGCAGGACGCGATGTGTTGTCGTACCGGTCACTGTGTGTGAGCGAAACGGAACAGAAGGCCTGGCGTCACAGTCTCCCCCGCTTCGCACGCGATCTGACCGATGCCGGTCTCGGTGGGGTCGACACGCTCGTCGAGTATCCACTCCCTTGACGTCGTAGCGTGCTGACGTCGCGCTTGCCGGGACACATCCTGATACCGGAACAAAGCCGTATCTCGTCGTCGAGCTCAAAAGGGTGGTCGCCGGCGCATCCCTACGAAGACCGCACTGATCTCATGGTGACTCCTGAGCTTCCCGGTCGCCCCAGATTGCACCCTCAAACTCAAGTGCAGGGTATACCACTACCTCACCGATTTCGCGACTGTCCTCGCTGATCAACCCGCCCCGGTGGCCGGTGTCGCCTACCTGCACAACGTGACCGACCCCCACACGATCACTGAGCTGAATCCTTCACCTGCCGGGCACGCCGCCCACCTCTTCACCGCCGCAGACCGCGATTAGATGCTCACCTTCCTGCGATCACGTCTGAACCCGAACAGCGGAACCGATCCAGGCGATGCACTTCTGAACTCCCCGCCCGCACCGCCGCAGCAACTCCTCCAAATTGCCGCTGCCGAACTGCGCGAGCGATCGCAATTCCATCTCTTCGGAGAGCAACAACTGGCAGTGGACCTGGTATTTCATGCCGCCGAACATGCCCGTGGCCACGTCACTAGTCGGATCCTTGTCGTCACCGGCGGCCATGGCAACGGCAAGAGCGCCATCGCCCTGTTCCTCCTTGACGAGCTCGCCTGGAGTGGCGGCCCTGTGCTCCACGCGACCGGCTCGCGGTCGCTCAACCAGACCCTGCAAAAAGTCGCCGGCGCCCGCACTCCCCGTGCACAGATGCCGAACTGAGATCCAACCGCCCTCAGATCGATGAACTGATATCTGCCGCAGGAGTTCCCGTGTTCCTTGTCGACGAACATCAAGTAGTCCGGCCAGGATAGGTGGACTCCCTTGAACCATTGCGCGCCATGCCAAGACTTTGGGATTTGAGACGCAGCAAGGCCATCCGGAAGAACAGCTTCGCTGCGGCGGCAGTGTGGAATACGTGCAGCGGGTCAAACGCCTCCTGCATCTCGGCCACGAGAAACCCTACCAGTGGACAGGCGATCCACGCTTCACCATCCGAATCGCTGACACCGCACAAGAACTCGAGAAAATCCTCTCCCTATTATGAGAGCAGGAACACTCCGCACGCATGACAGCAGGATACTATGGTGGCTACTGCACATACCATGGTGGCTACTGCACATAGAAAAAATCGAATGCTCGCAGCTATTCGACGCGTCGATCCTCATCGGAGTCCGCTCGGAGATCTCGGACGTATGCCTTCCCGTTCGAGTTGACCGGGTGTCTCCTCGTCGTCTTCGAGATCGTCGAAATCGTGGAAGTCCGACCCTCCCATGTACGGGCCCGGCCGTTCTAGGCCGACGATGAAATCCGAAGGAAACACACTGCCGCCGTCCTCGGGGTCAATGGAACGTTTGCGAACGGTGTTGCGGTGTAACCGATGTGTTGCGCACGCTTTAGAAGCCCGAGGATCTCGGCAATCTGCCCGTTGATCGCAATCCGCTCAAACTGTCTGGTTATTCGTGTTCGCTGATCAATCGTATTCGCCGACGCCTGATTTGCCTCGGCGTCGATGATCAAGGCCCGGATCTATTCGAGCTCGGTCAGCGCCTTCTTCAGGTTGGCCACCAGCTTCTTGAGGCTCGAGACGTTCTTCTTCACGACCGCGATACGAATATTGCTCGGGTACAGATTCTTCGGATCATTGAGCGGAAGTGAGTGATCCACGGTTACGAAGTGCAGTGCGCTCAAGCCCGCGAGCAGACTCTGTAGTCAAGGTCGAGGTGGTGAGCCGACGGATTGCCAGGATTTCATTCGTCTTGTTGGATCGATTTCGTGTTCGAGAAGGTCCCGTGCCGCCAGTCCTCGGCGTTGGCGTAGTCGCCACCGACGCCTGCACTGATGTTTTGACGACCGACCAACTTAATGTCGAGGCGTCGTTGAGTCTGGCTCCGGACAATCTCGATCGCGCCGGTCAAGACGATGACCAAGCGACAACCCGCGTGGATCGCCTTGGCCACTACGCCACTGAAATTCGCCGTCGTCCCGCTCCGGACATGGCCGACCGCCAACCCTTTGGACTGATACTGCTCCGACCTGGTTGGGTCGGCGAGTCGATCCCACTCACGGATACCTTCATTGCAGTCAAAACCGACCGCGATGTCGGTAACAAGTTACTGCAGCTCGTGAGCGGTCGCAGCGCCGGACCTGCTTACCCGACAGTCAGGCTTCTCCGCTCAGTCGACGGCGGTGAAACCCTTCGCCCGATCTTTGTCGGCCGAGGTCCACAGCGTCGTCGACAGTTCTGCCTTCACCAGCGGGATGACCTCCTCGGCAAAGCGGCGCAGAGTGTCCTTCTGCTGCTCGAAGTCGAGCACGTGATTGACCGACACCGATTGGAAATCGTGGCCGTAGCTCTGGTGGTAATCGATTATCTTCTCGGCGACCCGCTCCGAAGACCCGACCAACGCCGGCCCGCGGTCGACGGCTTCCTCGATGGTCCGGAAACTCGTCGACTTTCCGACGGCTTTGGGATCGTGCTTGCGTTTGTCGGCCTGCGCAACGGCGCCTTCGTAGATCGGACGGAACTCTTCGATGGCCTGCTCGGTGGTATCGGCGAGGAACAATCCGCCCGAACCCGAGCCGACGTACGCCTTGGACGGGTCGTGCCCGTACGCCAGGTACTGCTCGCGGTAGTGGTCGATCAGCACTTTGTAGTTCTCACGAGGCTGGAAGGCGTTGGCGGTGACGATGGGGTCGCCCCACTTCGCCGCGAGTTCGACGGCCTCGAACGAGGTAGCCGATCCATGCCAGATACGGAACGGGCCGTCGTAGGGACGCGGTAGAGTCGTCGCGTCCTCGAGCGATGGTCGGTGAGTTCCCACCCACTTGACGTTCTCCTCGCTGATCAGCAGTTTGAGGAGTTCGTAGTTCTCGGTGAGGTATTCGTACTGCTTGGCGATATCCAGGCCGAGGAGCGGGTACTGAAGGACCTCGTTGCCCTTGCCGATCACAATCTCGAGGCGTCCCCGGCTCAGCTGATCGATGGTTCCGAAATCTTCGGCGACTCGAATCGGGTCGAGTAGCGACAGAACGGTGACACCAGTCGAGAGCAGGATTCTGTCTGTGGCCTGCGCAATTGCCCCCAAAACGACGGTTGGCGCCGACGAAAGAACCGGCCCGGCGTGGCGCTCACCCACCGAGAACGAATCGATACCCAGTTCTTCGGCGAGAACCGCCAGTTCGACGACGCGGTTGAGCCGATCGGACGGGGCAACTTCCTCGCCGGTCACTGGATGGGGTGGGTTGAAAATGATGTCCAGAACCTGAAAACGCATGACCCGTCTTTCTCGATAACCACACAGCACGCCTGTCCCTCGGAGGCTAGTGCGCGACTGCTCGACGGATCCGCGATCCGAGGACGCGCCCAACGCAACGAATTCGCGAAACACGCTATTCAGAAGGATCTTTCGACTCAACGAGACCATTCAGTCGATAAAACTCTCACCGATCCGAAGTCGACCCAAAACATGCCGAACTCCCGCCAGGCAGGACCTGTGTCACCGACCAATCAAGCGCACGGTAAACATGAAGTACTAAGAGTGCGTTCCCTTACTCGTTAAGAGGTACTTGTTATGAATGGTGCGGCAGCCATCGGTGATGGCATATTCCAGATTCCTGTCCCGATCACGGACAACCCGCTCGGGCACACGCTCGTCTACGCCATGGAATCCCCCGGCGGACTGATCTTGGTCGACGCTGGCTGGGGTGACGACAACGGCTGGCAGGGCCTCAACGCGGGGCTCGCCGAGATCGGGCATTCGGTGACCGACATCGAGGGCGTCGTGGTCACGCACTTCCATCCGGACCACACCGGACTGTGCGGACGGGTCCGCGAGGCATCCGGCGCTTGGATCGCCATGCACGAGGACGACCACTACCTGTTCGATCAGATGGCCACTGCGCGTAACGAGGAGTGGATGGCGTACCAGCTCGACAACATGGAACGTGCCGGAGCGCCCGCAGCTGACCGTGATGCCTTCCGACTGGCTGCCGCGGGTGAGTCTCCGGTGGGCCCCGAGTCCGCTCCCGACCGCCTTCTCGTCGACGACGAGATCATCGCACTCACCGGCCGCGGCCTCCGCGTTGTCTACACCCCCGGCCACACGCCTGGTCACGTCTGCTTCTACCTCGACGACGCCGACATCATGTTCACCGGCGACCACGTCCTGCAGAAGACAACACCGCACGTCGGGAACTTCGTGTACCCCCTCGACGAACGCGACGCCCTCGCCGATTTCCTCGACTCGCTCGCACGAGTGCAAAACATGAACATCACCCGCGGTCTCGGCGCTCACGGCATTCCGATCGACGACGTCGGTGGCCGCGCCGGCGAGCTGATCGAGCATCACCAGGAGCGACTCGATCACCTGCTGCAAGAGTTCGCCGACGACAAGCTCACCGTGTGGGACGTCGCGGCAAAGATGAAGTGGTACAAGCCGTGGGCCGAGATCTCCCCGATGGGCAAGACGATGGCGCTGTCCGAAGGTGCAGCTCACCTTCGCCATCTGGTTGCCCGAGAGCAGGTCTCTCAGGTTCCCGGCTCCGAGCCCGCGCTCTTCGCTCGCTCCATCTGAAAGATCAGGGCCGACAAGCACTCCGCTCGTCGGCCCTGATCTCTATTCCGCTTCGGCCTGATCGACTATTCGGGTCGACGCCGATCGCGGGACCACCACCACCGGAACCGGTGAGTACCGCACGATCTTCGCCGCCCGACTGCCGAGGAACACCCGCGCCAGTGGACCTGCCTTGCTCGAGCCGACAGTCAGAACGTCACCTCGGTCCCACTCGACGCCCTCGAGCGCCTCGGCCCAGTTACGACCATGGCTGATAACCGATTCCATGACGTCGGGTATTTCGGGCAGTGCACGCACGCGCTCGAAGGCAGCGTTGGTCTCGCGCTCGACCACCTCGGCCCACTCGGAGATGATCGGTGAATCCCCCTCGGTCCCGAGTGTGGTCGTGTACTGCGCGTTTGCGCGAACTGCAAACGCCGCCAGTCTGAGTCCGGCATCGACACGCGCAGCCACGGTCGCGGCGGCGAGCACCAGATCGTCTTGATCGGGTGTGCCCGAGTATGCGGCGGTGACGCGGCGAACCACCTCACCGGACTTGGTTCGAAATCCCCTCGGCGCCAGGGCGACCGGAACGTCGGAGCTGTGCAGCAAGCGTGAGGTGACACTGCCGAGAGCCACGTGACCGAACACCCCGGCCGTAGACGAATCTAGGACGATCATCTTGGCTTCGTGCTCGTGAACGAGATCAAGCAAGCCACTCGACGTCGACTGAGCCTCATGCACGACATAGGTCACGTAGACGTCGGAGGGCATGTCTGACCGCGCTTTCGCCAGTGCCGCTTCGGCTTCGGCTCGCAACTGCTGGTGGTATTCGGCGTCGACACGCGCCATCCCGGGCGGTGGCGGCGAGGGAATCACCGCGCAGATCACCAGCGGTTCACCGGACGAGCGCGCCAACAGCGTTGCCAGATGGACGGTTCCGGAACTGTCACCGTCGGGTGCGTATCCCGCGAGCAGCGTCATGACTCGGACTCCGATCCCAATTCGGCGCGGTTCTTCGCCCCGAGGCGCGAGTGCTTCATACCGTAGGCGAAGTACCAGATGATCGCGACGGTCACCCAGATGAGGAACACGTAGATCGTGACGGTTCGGAGGTCCTTGATGATCCACAGGCAACCCAGGATCGAGAGGATCGGCGTCACCGGATAGCCGGGAACTTTGAAGCTGCGCGGCAGGTCCGGGTCACTGCGCCGCAGGATGATGACCCCGATCGAGACCACGAGGAAGGCCACCAGGGTTCCGATACTGGTCATTTCAGCGAGGAAGTTGATGGGAATGAAACCGGCCAGAATGCTGATGACGACGCAGACGATGATGGTGTTGGGCACCGGCGTCAGAGTCCGTGGGTTCACCTTGTGGAAGATCGACGGAATCATGCCGTCGCGTGACATCGCGAACAGAATGCGGGTCTGACCGTAGATGACCACGAGCGTGACGCTGCAGATCGAGATCACCGCACCGGCGGCCAGAAGTGTTCCCGGCCAGGTAGATCCGGTCACCTGTTCGAGGATGGCGGACAGCCCGGCTTCCTGACCTTCGAACGATGCGGAATCCTGTGCACCGATCGCCACGGCGACAACGGCGATGTAGATCGCGGTGACGGACACGAGTGCAATGAGGATCGCGAGAGGGAGATTGCGACGAGGGTTCTTCACTTCTTCGCCGGCAGTGGACACAGCGTCGAGGCCGATGTACGAGAAGAAGATGATTCCGGCGGCGGACATGACGCCACTGAATCCGAACGGTGCGAAGTCGGCGAAGTGATTGCTGTTCCATCCGGCGATGCCGACCACGATGAAGAGCAGCAGAATTGCGAGCTTGATCGAGACCATGATGGCGTTGGCCTTGGCCGATTCACTGGCGCCGCGGATGAGCAGAACACCGCACAGGCACACCAGGATCACTGCGGGCAGATTGATGATGCCGCCCTGCTCCGGCGCTTGTGACAACGCATCGGGGATCTGGAACCCGAAGAGGTTGCCAAGCAGCTGGTTCAAGTATTGCGACCATCCGACGGACACCGCCGCGGCCGAGACTCCGTACTCGAGAAGCAGACACGCGCCGACGGCCATGGCCGGAAGCTCTCCGAGCGTCGCGTAAGCGTAGGAATACGACGAGCCCGACGCTGGGACAGCTCCGGCCAACTCCGCGTAACAGATCGCCGTGAGTCCCGCGACGATACCGGCAACAACGAAGGAGATGATCACTGCCGGACCGGCGACCGGGACCGCCTGCGAGAGGACGAAGAAAATACCGGTGCCGATCGTGGCGCCGATGCCGAACATGGACAACTGCGCCAAACCGATACTGCGGGTCAGCTCACCGCCGTTGGTATCTGCGCCGGGCTCCTGGTCTATCTGCAAAGCCGGCTTGCGCCGAAGTACGTGTTTGACGAGAGTAGCCATCGACGCTCCTCTAGAGTGCCTGGTAGGAAACTGTTGTATCCTCATACTGCACGTAAGTGTCCTGCGACACAACAGTTGGAGCAAAGTTGCCCAGCTCACGCCAACCGTCCGGTCTGGAATGCCCGGATCGTGAACCGCCTTCGGAGAAAACGGGGAGATCATGACCGGACCGACCATCACCGTCGACCTGCGTCGTATCGAACAGAATGCGCGCGTCCTCGTCGAGGCGTCCAGCGCTCACGGTATATCGGTGGCCGGTGTCAGCAAATCTACGTGCGGATCCCCCAAAGTGGCACGAGCAATGGTCCGCGGCGGCGTCACGCAGATCGCCGACTCCCGCCTGGACAACCTGGCCCGCATTCGCCGCGACGGCATCACCGTTCCCCTGATGCTGATCCGCGCACCGTCGCTGAACGAGATCGACGACACGATCCGCTACGCGGACATCAGCCTCAACTCCGAGTTGACGACGATTGCTGCTCTGGGCAGAGCAGCACAAACGCGAGGAGTCGTCCACGACATCGTGCTGATGATCGACCTCGGAGATCTCCGCGAAGGGATCCTGCCGGCGGAGGCATTGGACGTAGTCGCTGAAATCCTTCCCATCGAGGGCATCAGACTGATCGGAATCGGCGCGAACCTCGCCTGCGTCGGCGGCATCCAACCGACCGTCGACAACCTGTCGAATCTGGTCTACCTAGCCGACGAAATCACGAAGCGGTTCTCGATCGAACTGCCGATCGTTTCCGGCGGCAATACGTTCTCGCTGCCACTACTCGAGACGGGCACGATGCCCGAGGGGATCAACCATCTGCGTTTGGGCGCCAGCATCGTACTGGCCGAATCACCTACTCCCCCCGGACTGTACGAACTGCTGAACAACGATGCCTTCACTCTCACCGCGGACATCATCGAGGCCAAGGTCAAGCCGTCGCGGCCGTATGGAGTCTCAGGCGAAGACGCATTCGGCCGACGCCCCGTCTTCGACAACGAGGACAAGCCGAGCCGACGCCTGATCTTGTCCATCGGCCGCGAAGACATCTCGCCGGAAGGCTTGACCCCGATCGATCCGCGCCTGAAGGTGATCAGCGCCAGTAGCGATCACCTCCTCGTCGACGCCGGAGAAACAAGCGACGAATACCGACTGGGTGGCACCGTCGCCTTCACGATCGATTACGGCGCGCTCTTGATGGCGATGACATCGCCCTACGTCGAAAAGCGCTACGTCCTGGGCACCGAACCGATCGATGCCAATGCGAGCGTCGAATTGATCGACCTCGAAACTACCGGGCTGGCAAGCCATCTCCTCGATCACGGTCTACGCGAAGACATGTCCGGAATCGGTTTCAGCTGCATTCAAGCCGAGAACGCCGCCGCGGATCTCACAACGCTGCCGCTGTGGCTCACTGCCGAGGCCTGGCAGAACACCAGAATTCCGATCGCCACCGAACCCGGAACCGATTTGGGTGCAATCATTTTCGCCTCCCACGGCGATATCGAACAACTGCTGTCGTCGGCAGCGGATCTGCACGGCCCCAGTTTGGAGAACACCGTCTTGGTGGGCGTCAAGAACGCCACGGTCGATCACAAGCGCGCACTCGACGAGTACGGGGTATTGCTGGTGACGATCGACGAGATCGATCGCCATGGCATGGCGGCCTTGATGCCTCGCGTCCTCGCCGCGGCGGGCCAGGGTGTGAACGGCGTCCACGTCCATTTCGACATGGACATCATCGACGGGCGTGTTCTCGGCGTCGACGACACGACGCATCTGGGCGGCCTCACATTCCGAGAAGCGCACCTCGCCGCCGAATTCATCAGCGAGACCGGCCTGACGAGATCGATTTCGATCGGCAGCGTCGCGGCAGCGGATTCCGATCCTCTCGGCCGTCAGGCGACCTTCGTCGACGGACTGGTTGCATCGCTGCTCGGGCGCAAGGTGGTCAAAGCCTGACGTTGTCGGCAGCCCTTGCGAGAATCGTTCGATGATCACGCGGAGCTCCGGTCAGCACGTATTCATCGCACTCGGCACGCCGTGGCTCGATGCCGTGGTCGCGTTTCTCGAACCCCGTGCCCGTGTCGATCCCTGGATCATGCGCGGAAAGATGGCCATCGGCGACCTGTTGATCACTGTTCTCGACACCACTCCTCGCACGCTGCTCTGCATCGAGACCGTGGCTGCGCCGTTCGACGGCACGTCGCGGATGGAAGTCGATGAACGCCCGTACGAACTCCACGGTTTGCCCACCGTTCCCGAACTCGAACAACGATGGCCCATCACGTTTCCCACGGATCCAGGGCCGGTCGACGACGCACTGGCCGACCGGATTCTCACGGCCGGCCAGTCGCACTATGCGCACTACTTCGGCGACATCGACACGCTGGATCCGACGTCCACAGCTGCCCACGCCCGAACGTTGATGAACGAGCGGGGAAACTGCACAGGTTGCAGCTCACCGATGCCGTTGCGAAAGTTCAACAGCGGCGATCGCCTTCACTTTCATTCCGCATCACGGATCTTCAGGCAGGCTGAACCTGGTGACGACTACCCCGCCGTCCTGTGCCGCAAGTGCACCGGAAGGATGGCCACGTCTGGGCACACCAACTTCATCGACTACATGCTGGCGAAAAATCCACCGTGCCCACACTGCGGTGCACACAGAACCGCTCAGTGTGCCCCGGGGATGCCGGTCCATCCGTTCGATCACCTACCGTGGCTCGCCGTAACTGGCTGCGTCGTGGGACCGGACACCCCGGAATGGACGTGCCGAGCGTGCAGTCACTCATGGGGACAGATGTTCCCGCCGGATCACCCGCAGCACGACTGATCAGTTCGCGGCGAAGCCGGGAAGCCGATCGATGTCCGCGATGATCGAATACTCCGCGGCGTCACCCTGGAGGATTCGACTCTCCTCGCCGTGGACGTCGACGGGGACGTCGCCGGCCAATGTCACTCGGTGCACACTGCGCGCCTGAGTCCCGTAGTCGGCGATACCGTAATGCTGAGTCGCCTGGTTGTCCCAGATCGCCAGGTCGCCGGCCGACCAGTTCCATCGAACAGTGTTTTCCAACTTGATGATTCGTGCCTGCAGGATCTGGTAAAGAGCGACCGACTCCGACGGCTTGAGCCCGACGAACTCCTTGAAGAAGTGACCGAGCAGGAGGGTCTTCTCCCCCGTCGCCGGATGGATACGCACCACCGGGTGTTCGGTCTCGTAGATCTCACGGGTGAATTCGGCGTAGTAGGCCTGGCGCTGCGCGTCTACCGGGTTCGCCTGATCGACAACCTCGGCATAGTCGTAGGCATTGGTGTGAACGGCCCGCAAATTCTCGACCAAGACCTTGAGCGAAGGCGGCAGTTGGTCGTACGCGGCGGTGGTCGACGCCCACGTGGTCGCTCCGCCGTACTCGGGAATGGTCGTCGCTCGCAGAATCGAGGCTTTCGGGATGCGGTCGACGAACGTCACGTCCGTATGCCAACTGTTGGCGGCTCGGTCGAGCACCAACAGCTTGTCGCCCCTGGACTTCACCGTCGGATGCGGGGTGGTCTGGGTGCCGAGGGTTCCGGCGAATTCGTACTGCGACGTGTCGTCGAGATGATGCTGCCCACGGAAGAACACAACCTTGTGCGCTGCCAGCGCATAGTTGATCGCGTAAGCGGTCTCTTCGGACAAGTCCCCGGAGAGATGGACGCCGTCGATGCGGGCGCCGATCAGCTCGCCTACTTTGTGGACGGTGATTCCGCCGGCAGCGTAGATCTGCTCCGGGGTCTGGGTGACACGTTCGAGTTCGGTGACGGACATGGCGATCTCCTGTGAGTCGGTCAAGCCTACGGGCGCGGCAGTCGTCATGGCGCCGCCTACTGTGAACACTCAATCATTTACGCTGCGGGCTCGAATACGGTTGAACTCGAGGTGATCTCAAAGTTCAGCGCTCCCTCGTCGGAGAATACTGCCGCTCACTGGGACGAGGCCGTCGTCGTTGTCGTCATGAGCTGTAGCGTGCGATCTGCCGCACCCACGTCTACGGAGGACAGCATGCAACCCGAGGGCCCTGCCGAACAGATTCGTTCAACGCTCGCTCGCATCGCGCATCTTGCCGATACCGGCTCGGTCGAGGATTACGTGGAGCAGTTCACCCGCGAGGCCGAATGGAACATGCCGGCCAATCCCGATCGCGGTATCCCCGCACAGGTACGACGTGGCCGCGAAGAAATTGCTGCTGGAGTAGTCGAGCGTCGAGCCGCCGGCATACAAGGCCCGGGCACATTCACACGCCACGTCACCACGGCGATCGCCGTGGACGTGACCTCGGAAACGACAGCCCGCGCGGATGCGGTGTGGACGTTCTACGTCGACACAGCCACGTCGCCCGAACTCAGCGGCGTCGGGAGCTACGCGGACGAGTTCGAACTCGAAGATGGGCGGTGGCGACTCTCGCGACGGGTGATCTCGCGCGGCTGACGCTCAGTCTTCTTCGCCGGTGATCGCCTCACACCAGTCTTCGACCTGATCGATCCCCTCTTCCGTCCATTCCGGGCTCATATCTTCGAGTGCATCGAAGACAACCTCGCAGGTCAGCATATCCGGTGAACCCTCCGACCCCGCTGCCTCGGTTCGCTCCGCAGACGCTGTCGCAACTGGGCCGGCGGCCAGCGCAACCGCCATCGCGCCTGTTCCGACCATCGATTTCACACGCATCGGTTCTCCTCCTTCACTCTCGCTTCGGTCCTCGGGGTACCCGACTCGCCCCGCCCTACCCATCGCCGTCACTCATGTCCGACTTTCGGCGCCGACGGCATAGACTGAGCTCGTCGCCACCACGCTCTCGCAGCGTCGGGGGCGACAGATACACAGCTGGATCAGAATCGGAAGGCATCCCATTACAGAATCTCCCGCTCCGCACGACATCTACTTCGTACCCCCGGAGCAGGACAGCCCCAATCCCGTGGAACCGGCGTCGGCCGCGTCACGCGCACGGATGGGCGAGCTACCCGAGACCGTCCGATTCAAGAATCGTTTTGCCCTCGCGATCACGACCACCACGCCGCTCGAAGCGATGGTCGAAGATCTCCTCTTCATCCGCGACATCCTCGACGCCGCAGGAATCGAGTATCTACTCGTCCGCGGAAACGACGAGCGCCCCGTGATCGCGGTGAGCTGGACCGAGCGCAAAAACCTGCGGCAGGCACTTGTCGAGGGATGCGCCAACGCACCCTTCTATTCCAAAACCGTCGACGCGAAGAAGAGCCCCGCGCTCCTTGTCGCGGACGGTGCCCTGTCGAAAACCAACAAGTCACGGATCTTCCGCTTGTTCCGTCCGCGGGTTCACGTCGCAAGCGGCATGAACTACGGCGCGAACATCGGCGTTCAAATCGAATTGTGGTCGATTTCCGACGAAGAAATCGTCCTACCCGTCGAGAACTCACTGACACGACGAACCGTCCTCCCCGAAGAAGCTGTCCGAGGAACCGTCGAGCGATTCGGCCGGATCTGGCCGACTATCGAGAACATGTTCGCCGATCATGCCTCCGATATCAGCTTCGATATCGATCTGGTCTTTTCCTGGGTCGACGGCTCTTCCAAGGAGTTTCAGGCTCAGCGCGCCAAGCGCATGCAGAACTACATCGTCGGAGAGGGCGACGAATCAGAAGCGCGCTTCCGTCAGATCGACGAGCTCAAATACGCGCTTCGATCCATCCACATGTACGCGCCGTGGATCCGGCGGATCTTCGTCGCAACCGATTCCGATCGTCCGGACTGGCTTGCCGACGATCCGCGAGTCACGTTCATGCCCAGCGAAAAATTCTTCGCCGATCCAAGTGTGTTGCCTACCCATAATTCTCAAGCTGTCGAGTGCCAGCTGCACCATATTCCGGGTCTGGCAGAGCATTTCCTCTACTCCAATGACGACATGTTCTTCGGTCGCCCCGTTGGCCCGGACATGTTCTTCTCCCCCGGTGGGATCAGCATGTTCATCGAGGCCGACACCAGAATCGGATTGGGACACAACGACAACGACCGCAGCGGGTTCGAGAATGCGGCTCGCGTCAACCGCCGGCTACTCCAGGACCGCTTCGGTCTGATGACCACCAGGCATCTGGAGCACGCAGCGACGCCACTACGCAAAAGCGTGATGGCCGAGATGGAACGCGAGTTCGCCGAAGACTTCGCCGCAACTGCAGCAAGCACCTTCCGCGCGAGTTCCAATATCTCGGTGACCAATTCGCTGTATCACTACTACACACTGATGAGTGGACGGTCGGTGGTACAGAAGTCCGCAGCCGTCAAGTACGTCGATACGACGGTCAAAGCCGGTTTGCGCGACATGGACTCACTGCTCGCCAAGCGCTCCATGGACTTCTTCTGCCTCAACGACGGCAGCGCTCCGGAGATCGATCTGGAACTTCGCACACGCAAGATCACGGAGTTCCTGGAGAGCTACTACCCCATCCCTGCTCCCTGGGAAGCCTAGACGAAGCGGGGGCCCAGCCGATTTCGGCTGGGCCCCCGCCACTTCGGTCGATCAGCGTGCTGTCACGTGCTCCCGCTGCACCGGGATGGGCAGTCCGAGATTGTCACGCAACGTCGTTCCTTCGTAGTCACTGCGGAGAACACCTCGATCCTGCAGCAGCGGCACCACGTGGTCGACGAACTCGTCGAGGCCGGTTGGCACGAGGTGCGACCCGAGGATGAATCCGTCCGAACCGTCGTTGCTGACAAACGAATCTATTTTCTCGGCAACCTGCTGCGGTGTACCGACGATCGGTCCACGCTCGAACTGATCGATCACCACTTCGCGCAGATTCAGCTTCTTGCTCTCGGCTACCGCGCGCAGTTTTGCGACGGTCGCGAAACGATCTTGGTGAATGAAGGCGCGGCCCTGGATGATCGGCGGAGCCTCGGGATCCGGAGCGATGTCGGGTAGTGGTCCTTCGGGGTCGTACTTCGACAGATCGAGATTCCAGATCTGTTCGAGCAGAACCAAAGCGGTCTGGCCGGTGACCTGCTGGTCGCGAATCTCTCGGTACTTCTCGATCGCATCTGCCTCCGAGGTGCCGAGAACAAAGCTCGCCGACGGCAGGATCTTGATGTCACTCGGGTCACGTCCGGCCGCGACGGCACGTGCTTTGATATCGCGATAGAAATCGGCCGCCTCGGGCAACTGACCGTACGGTGAGAAGATCGCGTCGGCATTGCCGGCAGCAAAATCGCGCCCCTGCGGCGACACCCCGGCCTGCAGAATAACCGGGCGCCCTTGCGGGCTACGCGGCACTGTGAATCGGCCGTTCACGTCGAAATGCGATCCATGAAAAGCGAATTCACCGGCATCCGGTCTCGCGAGAAAGCGCCCTGATGCCTTGTCGGCCACGATGTCGTCGCTTCGCCACGAATCCCACAGTTCACGCACCAGCGCTACGGTCTCCTCCGCACGCTCGTATCGTTGCGCGCGGTCGAGGTATCCGCCGCGGCGAAAGTTCTGGCCGGTGAATGCGTCGAACGAGGTGACGACGTTCCAGGCGGCACGCCCTCCGGACAACTGATCGAGCGTCGCGAATTGGCGGGCCAGTTCGTACGGCTCGTTGAACGTGGCGTTGATGGTGCCGGCCAATCCGAGGTGTTCGGTTACTGCCGCCAACGACGCAAGGACCGTGAAGGTGTCCGGCCTACCGATGATGTCTTGGTCGAAAATCTGTCCCGCACGCTCACGAAGGGCGAGGCCTTCGGCGAGGAAGAAGAAGTCGAACTTCCCACGCTCGGCGGTTCGAGCGGTGTGCTCGAAAGAATCGAACTCTATCTGGCTGCCCGCCTGCGGATCCCACCATGCAGTGTGATGGTTGACGCCGCCGAGGTAGGCACCCAGGATGACCTGATTACGCTTCTGAGAACTCATGAAAATCTATTCCTCGTCTGTCAGGCGGCCGGAGTACCGGCGGCGTAGCGGTTGGGAACGTCGATGGGTAGACCAAGGAGTCCGCGAAGATTCGTCTGCGGATATTCGGTGCGGAATACGCTGCGTCGCTGCAGTTCAGGCACCAGCTCACCTGCGATGGCGTCGAGGTCGTCCACGAGGACGCCCGGCCGCAACCGGAAGCCGTCGATTCCCAACTGCTGCCACCGGAGCAGGAGATCCGCCAACTCCGCAGCAGAGCCGGTGAAGGTCAGCGCGTCCGAACGGTATTCGGCGCCGGCCTGCGCGTCGAGGCGAGCGAGCCGTTCCTTTCCGGTTTCTTCCGGCGTATCGAAGAAGACGACGATGTCGGTGAAGACCCGAAGAGATTCGCCGGTGCGCTGCACGTGTTCTTCGGCTGCTCGCACTTCACCCAGGATTGCCGTGACCTGCTCGTCGTCGAACGGCGTCACGAACACCAGATCGGCCGTCCGCGCCGCCAGCTCGTACGCGACCCGCTGATGTGCCAACGCGGTAACGACGGGATGCCCCTGCGGCGGGCGCGGAGTCACCGACGGTCCACGGACCGAGAGGTACTTTCCCTCGAAGTCGATGTAGTGCAACTTGTCTCGGTCGATGAACCGGCGCTGCTCCACGTCGCGGATCTCGGCGCCGTCCTCCCAGCTGTCCCAGAGTCGCCGGATTACGTCAGCCGCCTCCGCAGCTTCGTCGAACAGGTCGCGCACGAAGTCCGGGAGGACGCCTGAAACGATCGACTGACGGTCGGCATCGGTGAGCGCGGGGATGTCGCGACGCCCGAACTGTGCTGCCTCGGATTCCGACGCCGAAACCTTCACCTGCCATCCGGCGCGACCGCGCGAGGTGTAATCCAGCGTGGCAACGGCTTTGGACACGTGAAACGGCTCGGTGTGAATGGTGGTGATGGTCGGGATCAAGCCGATGTTGCTCGTGATCGGTGCCAGTCGGGCGGCCACGAGATGTGCGTCGAGCCGAGCGCGCACCCGATCAACCGCGTCGTCGACGGGCTCGAGTGGGTTGGCCGGCACCGAGAGACTGTCCTCGATGGTGACGAAATCGAGCAGACCACGCTCGGCGGTCGTCACCACGTCAGTCCAATACGACGCGCTGAACAGCTCACTCGGGCGCGAGTGTGGCTCTCGCCAGGCTGCAGGGTGCCAACCGGCACCGTCCAGCGCTACGGCGAGATGCAACGGAGCAAGATGAGAAGAGGGGGTGGAGGTCATCGGCGCATACTCCTGTTCGAGAACTACTCGGGAGCGCACAGTGCCGACCGCAGAAACCGTCAGCACCCGACTGACGGTTCTCGTGGCGACTGCCGCTTGCGACACGCACCGCGCGTATCGCCAGGTGTGATTCCGGGGCACCCCATCGGCATGAAGGGTTGCCGTCCAGCTAGCCGGTCCTTGTTGCTGGAGCTCTGCACCTACCTCGACGGTAATGAGTACGCGACAGCCCGGCAATCGCCCAGAACTGCGCCGGGGTGCCGGAAACCGCCTGCCACCTCAGATGATCGAGCGTGCAGCCTTTTCGCTCTCGAGGATTCGAATACCGGCAGCGCTGAGCCTCCGGGCTCCCTCGGCCGCGTCGACAGGCTCACCGACCGTCACGTGCGCGCCGAGTGGAACGACCGAATGAACAATTGTCTCGTCGTAGACGTGCACCAGGTTGCACCCCTGAGCCCCGTCACGACCACGCTGACCACCGACTTCCACGTTCAAGTCCTGGGTGTAACACGTCGACGACGCCACGGACACCGGAATGCCGGCGAACGTCGCCGTCGTCGAATAGTGCAGATGCCCGGCAAGAATCGCCCGGACGTCGCTGTCACGCAAGACGTCTGCCAACCGGGACTGATCGCGCAACTCCACCAGAACCGCGAGATCCTGAATGCACGGAACCGGCGGATGATGCAGCGCCAGAATTGTTCCGTCGGGCGCGGGCACCGCCAATTCTGAGCGTAGCCAATCCAATTGACGATCCGAGATCTCACCGTAGTGGTGACCGGGAACCGACGAATCCAGGGTGATCACCCGCAGTCCGTCAAGGTCGTAGACGTTGTCGACGGGATGATCGGTGGCGTCCTCGCCCAACAGCAGAGACCTGAAAGTAGAGCGGTCGTCGTGGTTGCCCATCGCCCAGATGACCTGCGCATCGATCTCGGCCGCCACGGGTTCCACGATGGCTTTCAATTCCGCGTATGCGTCGGGGTGTCCCTGGTCGGTCAGGTCGCCGGTGAATATCAGTGCATCCGGGCGTGCGCCCGAGGCCACGATCCCGCTGAGCACTTCCCGCAATCTCGTCGACGCATCCACGGCGTCGTACAACTCCCCCTGAGCCACCAGATGCGTGTCACTGAGGTGCACCAGGAAATGCTTCGGACGCGGGTACTCGGCATTCCGAACGCTCATCGGTCTCTCGCTTCCGCTTGCCGACGCTTAGGCGCCGGTGCGGCACCTACTGATCGTCGAGACTAGTCAACCGACCAACAGTGACTGATCGGGGCACGCCCGACGAACACGAAGCGAACTCCCGCGGCGACCCTCGGGATCGAGTAGTTGAAGCTGCGAGTAGTGTGTGGACAGTGTTGTTCCTGACCAGTCGGCGATACGTCGACCTTCGCCTGCAGGCGAGCGCAATGTGTACGCGCTCGCTCTGACCTGACGCGTACCAGGAAACATTTCTTCGAATCTGCCCGGCCTCTGGTGCCGCGCTGCGTTTCGCTCCCTTGATTTTCGAAAGGCATAGTCATGCCCAGCTCCACCTCCACCGGCGTGCCGGAAAAGTCCACGTCCCGTTTTCCGTCCTGGGCGACGGCATTCGGACCGCAGATCGTCGCCGGTCTCGTACTCGGTGTCATCATCGGTCTCGTCGCCCGGGCCATGCCTGACGCAGCCGACGGCAACGTCAACTGGTTGGTCGGCACCGTACAGACCATCGGTTCGAGTTACGTCAAGCTGCTCACCGTTGCGGTGATCCCGCTGGTGTTCACCGCCATTGTCAGCTCCATCGCCAACCTGCGCCAGGTCGCCAATGCAGCTCGCCTGGCCGTGCAGACCTTGCTCTGGTTCGCGATCACCGCTTTCATCGCTGTGATCATCGGCATCATCGTCGGCCTGATCACCGATCCCGGTTCACGGACCGACGTCGCCGCCGAAGCCGCGAAGGAACCCAAGAGCTCCGGCTCGTGGTGGGCGTTCATCACCGGACTGGTTCCGAACAACTTCCTGGGGCTGGGCGCAAAGACTTCCGTCGCCGAAGGCGTGGCGACTACATCGCTGAGCTTCAACGTCCTGCAGTTGCTCGTCATCGCCGGCGCAATCGGCATTGCTGCGCTCAAGATCGGTCCCAAGGCTGCGCCGTTCCTCGAGTTCAACGCTTCGCTGCTCGCGATCGTCCAGAAGGTCCTGTGGTGGATCATCCGCCTCGCCCCGATCGGTACGGCCGCACTGATCGCCAACGCTGTCGCCACCTACGGCTGGGATGCGATCGGGTCGCTGGGCGTCTTCACCGCCGCCATCTACATCGGTCTGGCCATTGTCTTCTTCGTGGTCTACCCCATCCTGATTGCCGCACACGGCCTCTCGGTTCGAAGCTTCTTCTCCGGTGTCTGGCCCGCAACTCAGCTCGGATTCGTCTCGCGCTCGTCGATCGGCACCCTGCCGCTGACCGAACGCGTCACCGAACGCAACCTCGGCGTTCCTCGTGAGTACGCCTCGTTCGCAGTTCCGCTCGGTGCCACCACGAAGATGGACGGTTGCGCCGCAATCTATCCCGCGATCGCGGCAATCTTCGTCGCCGGCTTCTACGACGTCCCGCTGACCTTCACCGATTACCTGCTGATCGTCGTCGTTTCGGTCATCGGCTCGGCAGCAACGGCCGGAACTACGGGTGCGACAGTCATGCTCACACTCACACTCTCCACCCTGGGTCTTCCCTTGGCCGGCGTCGGACTGCTCCTCGCAGTCGAACCGATCGTCGACATGGGCCGTACCGCAGTCAACGTCACCGGCCAGGCACTGGTCCCGGTCATCGTCGCAAAGCGTGAGGGAATCCTCGACAAGGAGCGCTTCGACGCTCCCCGCAACGGTGATCCCTTCGCCGAGGAACTTGTCGACGCGTAACCCTCGCTGACAGCAGCAGCGTCCCCGCACCCGAGCAATACGGTGCGGGGACGCTGCTTTTCACCCCAGGTTTCACCCTTACTGAAATAAACCATTTGGTCGTTATGACCAGTATGCTCAGCCGGCACAGCCCTCCGAAGTGGAAGGGCTGCCCAGTTGAACACGAGGTCACATGAAGCTCCGCCGTCTGGCATTCAGCATCGCAGGTTGCGCCGCAATCACTCTGGTTGCCGCACCCGCCGCTCAGGCATCCACGGTTTTCGATTTCCTACCCATCGAGATCGCACGCATGATTCCGACTGGCTCTGCAGACGCAGTCCAGCCGTTCCTCCCCCCGGTCTTCGCACCGCCTGCACCGCCCGCTCCGCAAGCGCCCCAGAACCCGCCGGCGCCGCAGAACACTCCCGCACCGGCGCGGTATTACCAGAACTGCACTGCCGTGCGTAACGCCGGCGCAGCTCCGTTGTACCGGGGCCAGAACGGATATGCCCCGCATCTCGACCGGGACAACGACGGCATCGCCTGCGAGTGATCCAACGCTCGGGTTGTGGTGCACCCACAACCCGAGCACTGTTGTCGAACCGTCAGACGCCCAATGCCCGGGACAGAGTCGGCCACGCCTTCGGCAATCGTTCACGCCAATACGCCCACGCGTGTGTGCCGTTCGGCTCGTAATCCACCTGCGCCGGAATCTTCAGCTCCTGCAACCGCGCGTCGAACATCTTGGTGCAGGCGTGCGCAGCAACCTCGATGCCGCCGCCGATCACCAGGCGCTCGAGCAGTTCAGGAGTCTGCAGCGTCTCGTCAGATCCGGGACGACCATTTGCCGTCGACACGTAGATTTCCTTGCCACGCAACTTCTCTGCGTTGATCAACGAATCGTGTGCCTCCCACTCCGGGCCCCCTGGCACACCCCAGATGTTGGCTGGATCTCCGCTTCGAGAAGAAATCGTGGCCTGCACGGCGGTTCGGCCGAGCGGATCCATCGTGGAATAACAGCCGCTGAACACGGCAACGCCGCGGTACATGTCCGGAAAGCGTTGGGCGAGCATCATTGCACCCATTGCGCCCATCGAATTGCCGGCAATCGCGTTGATTCCGTTGGTCTTGAGTCGCGCGTCGATCAGCGGTGGCAACTCCTCGGTGATGAAGGTTTCCCACTTGTGCAGTCCCAGCCGCGGATCCGGATTCTCCCAGTCCGAGTACAGGCTCGCGATTCCGCCATTAAGCATCACGACGTTGACGTTCTTGTCGGCGAAGAACGCCGGGGCGCCGCCGATCGTCATCCATCCGCTGCTCTTCTCTCCGGCGTCGACGCCCTCGAGCATGTACAGCGCTGGGCGCGGAACCGAATTGTCCGCGGGTAGCAAGATCTCGACGCCGACCTCGCGTCGAAGTGCAGGCGACGCCACCGTCAGCCTGACTGCCTGCGGTGCGGTCACCTTCTCGCCGACGATGGCCGGGACGACGATGTCGTCGCGCAGCTCCGGCTTGGGGCCCGGATCCTCCTGAAGCGGTCCTGGGATCGTCGACCCCGAACTCACGCTGCCCTCGACGCTGCCCAGACTTCCCGAGCTTCCCGAGCTCCCGGAACTCGGCGCTGCCGTCGACAGTCCGCCCAACTGCAAAGAAAGTGCACAAACGGCCAAACACACCGCACCTGTGCGCGCAGATCGGATCCACGCACGCCGCTCAGTCCTCATGAAACTCCCAAACCAGTCAAAGATGTTTCCGTGAACATACCGTGCAGTTCGGACTTTCTTGGACAAACGACCACGACAAGATCTGTCGGTCACCGCTACTAGGCTGGCCCCGTGCAACTGGATTCAGTCAGGGCCCTCGACCTCGACCGAATTCGCGCTGTCGTGGGCACAACCACCTACGAACGCGGACTTGTCTACCTGCGGCAGAATGCAGTCGAATCCATCGGATGGAACGACACCGCTGACACCTTGACCGGCGCTGTATCGGGAACTGCGCGGGAGCCGTACACCTGCACGATTTCGGTAAGTCGCAGCGCGGCCGGTACAGCAACGTTCACGCGTGGCCTCTGCACGTGTCCCGTGCGGATGAACTGCAAGCACGTAGTCGCGTTGGTGCTCGCAGCGGTTGCCGAGGCGAACAAGACTCCACAACACCTCGGATGGGACAGCGCGCTCGAGGAGTTGCTCCGACCAGACCCGGCCGGCCGCACTACACGTGGACTTGGCATTCAATTCACCACCCGAACCAAGGGCGCATCGACAAGGCTCATCGTCAAACCCGTACAACCAGGAGCGAGAGGGTGGATCTCCGGCGGGCTCGCCTGGAACAAACTCGGAAGCACTTTTCAGTTCCCCGCAGATCACCTCCGGGTTCTACGCGACATACATCTCCTCCACAGCGCCGGCAACTACTACCGAAATCAAAATGCCGCGGAAATCGATCTTGCCGGGTTCGCGAGCCCGCAACTCTGGTCACTTCTTCGTGAGGCCATCAGCGTCGGCGTTTCACTCGTTCACTCGAAGGCCTGCCTCGGCAACATCTCCCTGCTCGACGATGCCAGCATCTGCCTCGACGTCCACGGAGCGGAAGACAACAACCTCCGCCTGACGCCCCGAATTCAGGCCGGTGGGCGCATCGTGACTCATTCCGACTGGGGACTGGTCGGGACGCCGGCACATGGCGTCTTCGCGCTCGACGACGCCAACGCGATCACTCTGACACAACTGCACACGCCGATAACTCACCAATTGAGGCAGTTGATCGACTCCGGAAAATCGGTCGACATACCCGCCGAGCATCGGGATGCATTCACTTCGCGGTTCGTGTTCAAACTCGGAAACCTCGCTCCCGTCATATCTTCCGACGGCGCCTACAACCCACCGACTGTGTCCGGTCCTCGGCTACAACTGGTCGCCACGTACGCGGACAACCACCGCATCGACATCGAATCGGCATGGAAGTACACAGTCGATGCCGACGAACTGATCATTTCTACCGCAGACACAACCACCGACGAGTCCGAGATCCGCAACCACGTTGCCGAAGATGCCATTGCCAAGAGCCTCGGTGCGGCCGCGGCGAAGGCCACTCTCGCGGGAACGTTGGCCGGCCTCGATTCCATGCAGTTCACACTCGACCTCCTCCCCCAACTCGACGCGAACGACGACGTCGACCTCACCGTCGTGGGCACTCCCGCCGACTATCGGCCCGCAGACGACGCTGTCGTGATCGGCCTCAGCACGTCAGCCCCCGACGGGAGCAGCGGATCCGACTGGTTCGACCTCGACGTCACCGTCGACGTTGCGGGACAAGGCGTTCCGTTCACCACGCTGTTCTCCGCCCTGAGCAAGGGTGAGACACACATACTGCTGCCGGACGGCGCCTTCTTCCGACTCGACGCACCTGACCTTCTCGGTCTACACCGACTCATCACCGAAGCGCGGTCGCTGCTCGATCGACCAACCGGCAAACTCGCGATCAGCAAGTTTCAAGCCGGGCTGTGGGAAGAATTGACGGCACTGGGAAGAGTCGAACATCAGGCAGCAGCTTGGAAGAAGCAGATCGCAGGATTGCTCGGCGGTTCCGGGATCGATCCCGTCGACGTCCCCGCCACGTTGACGGCAACACTGCGCCCCTATCAGGTCGACGGATTCCGCTGGCTCAACTTCCTCCGGCAGCACAGCCTGGGCGGCATACTCGCCGACGACATGGGCCTGGGCAAGACCCTGCAAACTCTCGCAATGATCTGCACTGCACGGCAATCGAATCCAGCGGCGCCGCCCTTTCTGATCGTTGCTCCCACCAGCGTGGTCTCCAATTGGAAATCCGAGGTGGCCAAGTTTGCACCAACCCTCCACACCGCTGTCATCACGGATACTCTGCGGCGCAGAAGAACCGACCTGGCAACACTCGTCGACGGGGCGGACATCGTCGTGACGTCGTACGCTCTCTTTCGCCTCGACACCGATGCGTATTCGGCGGGCGTCTGGTCCGGACTGGTACTCGACGAAGCCCAATTCGCCAAGAACCACAAGTCCAAGGTCCACAAGTGTGCGACGGCAGTGAACGCACCCTTCAAACTCGCGATCACCGGCACTCCCATGGAAAACAATCTCATGGAGTTGTGGTCGCTCCTCGCGATCACTGCACCAGGACTGTTCCCCAGTCCCACCACCTTCACCGACGTCTACCGCAACCCCATCGAAAAGGAAGGCGACACAGAGCGATTGGCGCAACTTCGGCGGCGCGTCAAACCGCTGATGGTTCGGCGCACCAAGGAACAGGTGGCTGCAGACTTGCCGCCGAAGCAGGAACAGATACTCGAGATCGAGTTGCATCCGAGCCATCGCGCGATCTACGACACCCACCTGCAACGCGAACGGCAGAAGATTCTCGGACTGCTCGACGACGTCGACAAGAACCGATTCACGATCCTGCAATCGCTGACGGTGCTACGCCAACTCAGTCTCGACGTCTCGCTGGTCGACGAGGAAAGCGGACCTGTCCCCTCAGCCAAGGTCGACGCTCTCGTCGAGCAATTGGACGACGTCATTGCGGGCGGACACCGTGCGTTGATCTTCAGCCAATTCACCGGGTTCCTCGGTTCTGTCCGCAAACGACTCGACACGGAAAAAATTCCGTACAGCTATCTCGACGGTTCGACGCGCAATCGCGGTGAAGTGTTGGAGGAGTTCAAGTCTGGCGCAGCCCCCGTATTCCTGATCAGCCTCAAGGCTGGTGGCTTCGGCCTCAACCTCACCGAGGCCGACTACTGCTTCATTCTCGACCCGTGGTGGAACCCGGCCGCCGAGGCACAAGCAGTCGATCGCACTCACCGCATCGGGCAGACACGAAACGTCATGGTCTACCGTCTCATTGCCAAAGACACGATCGAAGAGAAGGTCATGGCGCTCAAAGCCAAGAAGTCGGCATTGTTCTCGAATGTCATGGACGCCGAAGGGACACTCGGCACCGGACTCGACGCCGAGGATCTTCGCGCGCTGTTCGAGTGAGGTAGCTATTCGGTCGAACCGCACCTACCCGCTCACGGTAATGTGAGTCGAGAACGGACAACACAGAACTCCCGAACGAAGAAATCCACTTCGTTCGAACGAGAGGAACCTGAATGGGCGTCACACTTGCCAAGGGCGGCAACGTATCTCTGTCGAAAGCCGCACCCAACCTCACCAAGGTCGCAGTCGGTCTCGGCTGGGATGCACGCAGCACCAGTGGTGCCGACTTCGACCTCGACGCCAGCGCGTTGGTCACCGGCCCGGAACGCAAGGTTCTTTCCGACCTGCACTTCGTCTTCTACAACAACCTTCGCTCGCCCGACGGATCCATCGAGCACACCGGCGACAACCTCACCGGTGAAGGTGACGGCGACGACGAAGTCATCAACGTCGACCTCCCGGCTGTACCGCCCAACGTCACCAACATCTTCTTCCCCGTCTCGATTCACGACGCCGATGCCCGACTCCAGTCCTTCGGGCAGGTCACCAACGCCTACATCCGCGTCGTAGATCTGTCGAATGGATCCGAGCTGGCACGATACGACCTCTCGGAAGACGCTTCCACCGAGACCGCCATGCTTTTCGGTGAGCTCTACCGCCACAACGGCGAGTGGAAGTTCCGCGCAGTCGGACAGGGCTACGCATCCGGACTCGCCGGCATCGCCCGCGACTACGGCGTCAACATCTGATCTCTACCAGGACACGAAATGGGGTTCGATTCGGCATTGCCGGATCGAACCCCATTTCGGTTGTCTGCATCGAATGCGCGAGTTAACGCTGCAGGATCGCCCTCGCGAGGTGAACAGCCCAGGGAGAGTCCTCTTTGGTGCCGAACTTCCCCAGCTCGTACCCCGTAGCGCCGATCAAGCCGAGCACCTCTACGGTGCTCCCGGACGTGTCACGTTTGGAAGTCTGAGCGCCGGACATGAGGATGCTTGACGACCGAATCGACTCCAGTGCTCCCGCGACGAAGCGATGACGATCTGCCGGCGACAAACCAGCGGCTACGGCGAGGAGGACAAGAAGTTCCACTGCTCTCTGCGAGCCGCCCGGCGCAACCGGAACGCTGTCGACGATCACCGACCACATGATTGATGCGTCCCGCTGCGCTGACTGTCCCCGCTTCGTCAGCACAATCTGCCCTTTGTGCTTTCGCACCAGGCCAAACCTCTTGAGTACTGCGAAGAGCGATCGCCCCTTGGGAAGGTTGACAGGTCCTAGTTCGGGTTCGTCGAGCATCGCGTCGACCGTCGTGAAGAAGTCATCAGCGTCGACCCCTTCGACACCGATCAGCGTCAAGACCGCTTGAAGGCGTTGGCCCGCCTCGACGTGGACCAACTCTCCGATTGCCGACTCATCGTCAATGCCGGCTCGGGCGAGGACCGCGCGCAGTTCCGGGACTCGCGAGGGTTCCAGGCATTCGACGAGCATTGCGGTGTCGTACGGCGCAACGATCTCGTCCGGTCGAGGTATATGAAGCCGATTGTTGACCTCAGCGATCTCGAATCGTGTCGGCTCGAATTCGGTTTGCGGCCATTCGAGGGTCCATTCGTGGGAGCGCAACTTCTCCGAACCGAGGACACCGAGGAGCTGCTCGTACTCGTCAGGCCCGACGCATTCCTCCGGCGGACACGCACCGCGACCCGCGGCACACACAATTTGGAATCCGTCGGGCAGTACCTCCGAAGATTCAAGTGTCAGCGTGTGACTCCAGTTTCCGAAGCGTCCGTAGCGATATCTAAGTTCATCGCCGGGCGAGACCATGACCTCGTCCAGACGTACCGCAGACTCTACGATCGCCACTCGTCCGGCGAGGCGCTGCTCGGCGTTGCTTCCGGAAGCTACATACTCTTCGACCTCGCCGGGAAATCGGGTTCCTGACTTGGACCACGCGTGCGAATGACGGTCACTCCACCCCATTGCCCGTTGAACCACCAAATGCAGGTCACCCAGATTCAAATCCGACGCGACGAGAATTCGTCGCCAGATCTGAGTGGATACATTGTCGACGCTGATACGTATCGCGTATTGCGCCGGTACCGCGCGCCTCTTCGAACGTAACGATCGCGCAATCTGAATGCCCCCACGCACTCCGCCAGCTTCTTGTACAAACCTTTGCAGTTCTTCAGGTTCCGTCGGAACGAGTCGCAAATGCGACACCCGCGAGCTGCTCAACCCCACCATGACACTCAGCCTAGGCCAAAGTGCTAGGGACAAAGGCACAAAATCGGAGAGTACTTCGCACCTATGAGAGGGTTCACAATCTGTACCTTGGCTAACCAGTCGCTACGTGCGTCGGCGCTGGCATCTTCCTCACCCAATTCCTGCCCTGATGGTGCCCTGATCGTGCCCTGATCGTGCGAACGGTACGTTCGGTCGATCTGAGGCGACGAAAGTACCGTTCGCTCGAAGTCGGGGGTGCCGGCGGCGTGCCCGCCCTTTGATGGTGTGAACGGTACGTTGGGTCGGTCTGAGGCGACGGACGTGCCGTTCGCTCGCAGTGAGGGTGGGGTGTTTTTGGGTACGAGAAAGCCCCCCAACCATCACTGGTTGGGGGGCTTCTCAAGTTG
>NZ_JASHKO010000009.1:0-127030 GCF_030056745.1 Rhodococcus sp. IEGM 1406
GCACTGACATTCATCGACACACTGTTGAGTTCTCAAAGAACACGCACACACCATCGCTTCAAACTGGTTGAAAGCTCCGGGGCAAGGGTTACAATCTTAGCTTGTTCGCTCCCAGGAAGCAAGTTCCCGTTGAGCGTGAATGTCTCCGACTTCGTCCAACCGCGTGTCCCCGGCCTCTCGGTCGGGGTTGGTGTCCGTGTCGCTCTGACTTGGACAAAGTTACGCGAATGAAAACTGAGCGTCAAACGTGCAGGTCGCAGGTGTTCGCCAGGTTAAATCCGCTGGTAGCCCGCCCGCAGACGGGCCACCAACGGCCACAGGAGCCCCGCGAGACAACTGTGACCCCACACACGTCAGTTCGAAAGTATTTTCACGCCGGCGAAATTGCGCTTTCCGCGCCGGACGACCAACCAGCTGCCGTGAAGCAGATCGGATGCGGCGGGCTCCCAGTCGTCGGCCGACACCTTCTGGTTGTTCACCGAAGCGCCGCCTTCCTTCACTGCGCGTCGAGCAGCTCCTTTGCTCTCACACAAACCGCTCGTCACAAGCAGATCGATGATCGTGCGCGGCTCCCCCGGCGCCAATTCGCTGACAGATGCTTCCTTCAGCGCCGCGGCGAGCGTCGACTCGTCGAGTTCCGCCAATTCCGCCTTGCCGAACAACGCCTGGCTGGCGAGCTCGACGGCGCGAGTGTTGTGTTCTCCGTGAACCAAGGTCGTCATCTCCGCAGCCAATCGCTTCTGCGCTTCGCGCGCATGCGGACGCTCCGCCGTTGCCGTCTCGAGTTCCGCGAGTTCGTCTGCGGTCAGGAACGTGAACCAGCGCAAGTACTTGATCACGTCGGCGTCGCCGGTGTTCACGAAGTACTGGTACCACGCGTACGGGCTGGTCATCTCGGGGTCGAGCCACAGACTGCCGCCACCGGTCGACTTTCCGAACTTCTTCCCATCAGCCGAGGTCACCAGCGGAACGGTCATTGCGTGAACACTCTCGCCGTCGACACGACGGTTGAGTTCGACGCCCGCGATGATGTTGCCCCACTGATCGGACCCACCGACCTGCAGAGTGCAGCCGAGATCGCGTCGCAAGTGCAGGTAGTCGTTGGCTTGGAGCAGCATGTAGCTGAACTCGGTGTACGACATCCCGTCCGACTCGAGACGACGCTTCACGGTGTCACGCGCAAGCATGACGTTCACAGAGAAGTGTTTGCCGACATCACGCAGGAAGTCGATGGCCGACATCTTGCCGGTCCAGTTCATATTGTTCTCGATGACCGCACTCGTCGGTGAATCGTCGAAATCCACGAATCGTTCGAGCTGACCACGGATGCGACCTGCCCAGTCCGCGACGGTATCGGCGGAGTTCATCGTCCGTTCCCCGACGTCACGGGGATCACCGATCAGGCCTGTTGCACCGCCGGCAAGAACGATCGGACGGTTACCGGCACGCTGAAACCGCTTGAGCGCGAGGAGCGGAACCAGGTGACCTGCGTGCAGGCTCGGGCCGGTCGGGTCGAAGCCCGCATACAACGTGACCGGTCCGGCCTCGAGATCTTTACGCAAAGCGTCGAGATCAGTTGATTGGGCGATCAGCCCACGCCAGGTCAGTTCGTCGAGAATATTCTCAGTCACGGACTCGATCATCCCATCTTCACGAAATGACCGGCGCTCGCGGGCTTCGGCGGTACGCGGACACAGCTCGCGAGTCCGGAATCCAGAGGCGCCACGGGACCTCGGCCGCAGTACTGACCCCCACCCGCGGTCCACTGACCCATTCCTTCGACTCCCCCAATTCGAGCCGAACCCGCGAGGCAGGGTTGAACACGTCTGTTCCGTTGTCCGCCAACGTGATTGCAACGGAAGCGCCGAGATTACCTGGCCCTCTGGCCCATTGGTGAGATGGTCGATCCGGCGATCTCCGAGCAGACACCACATCGTGACCGGCCTCGATTTCGGCCGCTCGGAGCAGAACACCACCCGCGACACCATCCGGGCCGTACGAGATGTTCATACAAAAGTGCATTCCGTAGCTGCGGTAGACGTAGAGACGGCCCGCCCGCCCGAACATCACGCTGTTCCGCGGCGTTTGCCCCCGATACGAATGTGCTGCCGGATCTGGCCAGGGCCCGTCCTTCTCCCCTCCGTACGCCTCGACCTCGACAATCCTCAGCGAGATGTCGTCGACGATCAGGGTCGAGCCGAGAATTGTCAGGCCCGCTTCCAACGGGTTCTTCACATTTTCCAAGGTCTCGATACTCACCCTTCGATTGTGCCCACGCCGTTGACTCATCGGTCGGCCGAGTCGCATAATTCAACAAGTGATGAATTATCGAAATGAGGCGAACCGTGACCACCACGCCGGCAATAGACATCCGCGGACTACGAGTCATTCGCGGCAAGCACGAAGTTCTTCACTCACTCGACCTGCAGGTTTCGGCAGGATCGATCACCGGACTGCTCGGCCCGTCCGGCTGCGGCAAGACAACCCTGATGCGCGCGATAGTCGGAACCCAGGTCGTCGAAAGTGGTGAGGTCAGAGTCCTGGGCGACCTCGCGGGGTCCGTTGCTCTTCGCCGCCGGGTCGGATACGTCACCCAATCCCCCAGCGTGTATGGCGACCTGACGGTCACTCGAAACGTCCAGTACTTCGGCGCTCTGTACGGCAAGTCCGGCGTAGACGTCGCAGCAGCGGTCGACGCAGTCGGATTGAGCCGATACGCCGACCAGACCGCCGCCGATCTGTCCGGAGGTCAACGCGGTCGAGTCTCGCTGGCATGCGCGTTGGTGGCATCACCTGATGTGTTGATCCTCGACGAACCGACCGTTGGTCTGGATCCGGTGCTTCGTGTCGAATTGTGGGAACGATTTGCCGACCTTGCTCGCAGCGGAACCACCCTGTTGGTCTCCAGCCACGTCATGGATGAGGCCGACCACTGCGCTGAACTGATCCTGATGCGAGATGGGCATCTCCTCGCTCAACTCACACCCGATGAATTGCGCGCCAAAACCAGATGTGAACGGCTCGAGGACGCCTTTCTCGAGCTGATTCGGACTTCACCCGTCGGAGGCGAAATATCATGAGCATCAGGATCTTCGGTGCTACGACCGTACGCATTCTGCTTCAGCTCCGCCAGGACCATCGCACGGTGGCCATGATCTTGTTGGTCCCGTCGTTGTTGATGATTTTGCTGTATTTCCTCTACCAAGACGTACCCACGCCGCCCGGCCAGGTTTCACTGTTCCAACGGGTGGCGATCACCATGCTGGGAATCTTGCCGTTTGTGGTCATGTTCCTGGTCACGTCCATCGCCATGCAGCGCGAACGCAGTTCAGGAACACTCGAACGCCTGCTCACCACCCCGATGGGCAAACTCGATCTTCTGGCGGGATACGGCGCGGCATTTTCGCTCTCGGCCGCCGCTCAGGCGGCTCTCGCGTGCGCGGTTGCTTTCGGATTTCTCGGACTCACCATCGCCGGCAGTCTTGCCTGGGTCATCGTCATTGCAGTTCTCGGCGCAATACTCGGCGTTGCGCTCGGCCTGTTGGCCAGCGCATTCGCGAAGACCGAGTTCCAAGCGGTGCAGTTCATGCCGGTAGTTGTGGTCCCCCAACTGTTCCTCTGCGGACTCCTCGTGCCCCGCGACCAATTGCCGACCTGGCTCGAATGGATCAGCAACGTCCTCCCCTTGAGCTACGCCGTCGACGCACTTCAGCAAGTGTCGATGCATGCCGACGCGACGGGTCAGATGTGGCGTGATCTCGCCGTCATGGCGGGCTTCGCCGCCGCAGCACTCTCGCTGGCCGCGGCAACACTCGATCGCCGCACTTCATGAACGACAACGACACGGCGCCCGCACCTGCACCGATTCGTTCGGGGCGACGACCGGGCAAGTCGGAGACTCGCGCGCAGATCCTCGATTCGGCGCGACGGGCGTTCTCCCAGAACGGTTTTCGACGAACAACCATTCGATCGATAGCTGCGGCCGCTGACGTCGATCCGGCCATGATTCATCATCATTTCGGAAGCAAGGAGCAGTTGTTCACCGCTGCGATCGCGCTACCGATCGATCCAGTCCAGGTATTGGGACCGGTTCACGCCTCTCCGACCGAAAATCTCGGCGAAAATCTACTCAGAGCAGTGATCGGGCTGTGGGAATCGGAACACCAGCCGGCGATTCTGGCGGCTTTTCGATCGGCGGTTTCCGGCGACGGATCGCAGCTGATCCAGAGCTTTCTGCTCGATGTCGTATTGCGCGACATCATTCCGCGGGTGGACACACCACCTGGTACCGGCTTGACCAGAGCGGAATTGGTGGCATCTCAGATGGCCGGACTGCTGGTCACACGATATGTGCTCGGACTCGAACCACTCGCATCATTGAGCGTTGACGCTTTGGTACCGCTGGTGGCTCCGAACCTCCAGCGGTACCTGACCGGTGAATTACCGATCTAGCCTTCAGCCCACGCGAGCAACTTCTCGTGCTCGTCGTCCGCCACATCGCGTGCCTCGTCGATCAACAGAACGGGAATGCCGTTCTCGATCGGGTATGCACGCCGCAGGCGCGGGTTGTAGAGCAACTCGTCCCCGACCAGCAACAGCGGGCCTTTGTCCTGGGGGCAGGCCAAAATGCTGAGCAACGTCGAATCAATAGCCACGTGAGTCCTCTCGAACCGATCAAACAGAATGTCCTCAGGCTACCGTGCTCCGGTGCCCACCCTCGTCGGCATCAACTGCGCGGCAATTGCCTTGGTCAGCCGCTTGTACGACTGCGTCTCGGAATCGAGGAACCAGGTCCGTGGTCCTGGCGCCGGCAATCCGGCGGCAGCTAACGCAGTGGAGCTCGGACGGTACGACGAACCCACCGGGATCTCGTCTACCACGTGCACGATATCCGGGCGCGCATCAAAAGCGATGCGCGAGAGAGCCTCTGCAAGCTCGGCGGAACGGAACTGCCGCCCTGGACGCCATGTCACGGCAGCGACCGCCAGCTGATGCGGCGCGTCACCGACGCCGTATGCGACGGCAAGATCTACCCGCGCCACACTCGACAACGCGTCGACGATCGGCTGGGTGAACACGGGACCGCGGAGCGTCGAAATGACCGTGTTCTTGTGATCGATCAGCCAGTAGTCGCCGTCGGCGTCCCGGCGGAAGAGATTCTCCGTGGGAATCCACGAATCACCCGCTTGGAAGAGTCCCCGCATGGCTCCGCCCGAGAGATCGGCAGTGAATCCCGCGCGCCCGAGTAGCAACCCGACTTCGTCTTCGGCGCACTCACGGACAAATCCGTTTCCATTTTCGAGGAGCCGACCACTCAGCGGGTCGTATGCCGCCAACCGCACCTGCGCGCTACCCGGCAACGGGCGGCCCTTGGAACCAACTTTGGAGCCCGCGACATTGGCAAGAATCACGTCACCTTCGGTCGACGCATAGAACTCGAGCACCTGCGCGGGGTCGAACGCCTCCGTGGTCCGCTTCCACAGCCCGTGAGGCATTCCCGAACCGATGAACAGTCGGACCGGATGGCTACCGTCGATGAGAAGAAGATCCTCGTCGAGGATCTCGCGCATCATCGACCACGTGTAACTCACCACGGTCACACCGTAGCGGTGGATTTCCTCGACAAATCGAGCCGGATTCAGTCCGCGTGAGAGCGCAATCCGTGAGCCACCGGCCATAGCGCCACCGATGGTCGCGAGCAGACTCGACGAATGATGGAGTGGTGCAAGGCAGTACACGGTGTCACCGCGATCGAGATCTGCCGCCGTGGCCGTTCCGAAGGCAGACAGTGCCCACCGGTAGTTGGTGATCTGCTTGGCTTCGAGCACACCGCCCGATTCCGCAAAGATGATGAATGCGAGTTCACGGGCGACGCCGGGATCCGGCCGGTACCAACCGGGCAGATTGACCTTCGTCGGATCGATTTGTTCGAGATCGATCACGTCGTGTGACGGATCCACCTCGAGTCCGCGGGCATCGCCGCCGCCGAGTACCAAGACCGGCCTACCGGTAACCACCGCAGCGTCGACGTTCTCCGGATCGGTGATGATCCGATCAACCGATCCCAGCTTGACCGCCGCCGAGATGTCGGACCCCGGCGGAAGCATGACGGCAACGGCACCAAGGCGCGACAGGGCCGCGATGGCCGCGAGCGCGCTGGGGCGGGTCTCCATCAGGACACCGACGTGCGCTGCCGGACGCACTCCCACGGAAATCAATCCACGCACGACATTGTCGATGCGGGCGTTGACCGCTTCGTAGGTGTGCACACGATTGTCGAAGAGGAAGCACTCGCCGTTCGGTGCTTTTCGACGCTGCTCCGCGAGCAATTGGCTCAGCGAGATCTTGGTGTGTGGCTGAATTTGGTTGAGTCGCGCAAGACGTGGCAACGCGCGTGCCGCTTCGCCGGACAATTCGAAAGTCCCGCGCAACGCACCGGCTGCAAGGTCACTGATTCCCTTGGTGACTCCTGCACCTACTTCAGCGACCGAGGCGACAGTGTGGATGATCCGATTGCTGATCGACACACCGGTCTGGTCTTCGAGGTCGGCGCCGTAGACCATGTTCGCGATACGGTCCGGGAGGGGTCCACCCGTCTCGGTCCACTGCACGAATTCACCGGTGGTCGGCCAGGTGTGATTGGCCGCGGTGGAACCGACAACCAATCCGAAATGACCTGCGCGCAAGGTAGATTCGTAGACCTTGGCCCGCGGCGCTGCCTGGCTGATCCCACGAACCGCCTGAGGTTGACCGATGTCGTCGACCTCGCCGACGAATGCCAGGATGGGGCAGGTGATCTCGGCGAGCGAGACCAATTGATCCTTGATGACAAAACCACCGGTCATCATTCGGTTGTGCACGATGAACTGCTTGAGCAGTTCGGCAACCGCGGGCCCGGACCACGCGACCCAACCCTCGGTCGCGAGGAAACGTCGCTGCTGCTCCCTCGGCAGCAAAGCCTCACGGTCGTGCAGTTGAAGCAGGAAGTCGACGCGCATCTTCAACGTCTTCACGGGATCGAGCAACTGGAACCCGGTGCGAGCCATCCACCCGGTGACCGCCAGGCGATTGAAGACGTGATCGGCGAGGAAATCCGCACCCTTGGTGGCCAATCCGGCCGGGATACCGAAGGGCAACGCGGCGAGTGTGTCGACCGGACTGCCGAAGGTGATGATGCTGGCGATGTTTCGACTACGCCGATACGCGGCAGCTTGATAGGCGAACATGCCGCCCTGCGAATAGCCGGAGATGTGAACATCTTTACCGGTGTGACGGTGGATGTGGTCGATGATGTCGCTGAGAGCGATGATGTGATCGGCGAGATTGCGATCCCAACCGCCCTCTTCGGAGTCGGGCGAACCAAAATCGACTACCCAGGGGTCCAGGCCCATCTCGTGCAGAATTCCCACAGCACCCTGGTCGCGGGTCACGTCGTACACGTTCGCCGACATCATCATCGGCGGGATCAGCACGATCGGTGCACCGACGGTTTCCGGATCGCTGTCCGGGAAGTAGCGGCGAAGCCGGTACATCGCTGCGCGCTCGACGATCTCGAACGGCGACGTGGTCGCATCCGTTTCCAGCCCACCCAACCGGACGACCTCGAGGCCGTTTTGTGCTGTCGCAACCACCCGACGAATCGGGCCCAGCACAGACTTGGAATTCAATCCCACCATTTCACTCCCAAGTTACTCACCATGTGACGTCCGTCTCATTTTTCCCGCGCGTAACAAGCCTACTGACGACGAATACGCGTACGCGGTCAGGGAGCAAATTCTGCTCCCTGACCGCGTACGACCGAAGGACTACTGCCGAAAAGAGAGGGGAAACACTCGTGACCGCAAGGTCAGAGGGTCCATTCCCGCAGCGACTGCGCCACTGCTCGGACTCCGTCCAACTGTTCTGCTACCCGCACCCCCGCGGTGCCGCCTCGCGCATTACGCGAAGCGATGGAACCCTCGACTGTCAGCACCTCACGAACAGCGGGTGTCAGCGCGCTGTCGACGCCGGCCAGTTCCTCGTCCGTGAGATCTTCGAGTCCGACGCCTCGCGCTTCGGCGACACGCACACACGCTCCAGCAGCCTCGTGTGCAACCCGGAACGGCACGCCCTGGCGCACCATCCACTCCGCGATGTCGGTGGCCAACGTGAACCCTGCCGGAGCAAGTTCCGCCATACGCGCGGTGTGGAACTCGAGAGTCTGCACCAGGCCGGTGATGGCCGGGAGCAACATCTCCAGCTGCGCAACCGAGTCGAAGACCGGTTCCTTGTCCTCTTGCAGATCGCGGTTGTACGCCAGCGGCTGAGCCTTGAGCGTCGCCAGCAGGCCGGTGAGGTTACCGATCAGACGACCAGACTTACCGCGCGTGAGTTCCGAAACATCCGGGTTTTTCTTCTGCGGCATGATCGACGATCCCGTCGACCACGCGTCGGCAAGCGTGATGTAGCCGAATTCCGGTGTGCTCCAGATGATGATCTCTTCCGCCATGCGGGAGAGGTCGACACCGATCATCGCAAGCACGAACGCTGCCTCGGCCGCAAAATCACGCGACGCGGTTGCGTCGATCGAGTTCTCGGCCGAGCTGTCGAACTTCAATTCCGCTGCAATGGCTTCGGGGTCGAGACCGAGCGAGGAACCGGCGAGTGCACCGGAACCGTACGGGGACACCGCAGCTCGCACGTCGAAGTCGCGAAGACGTTGCACGTCGCGCAACAACGGATGTGCGTGAGCGAGCAGGTGATGCGCCAACAGGACCGGCTGAGCCGCCTGCAGGTGCGTCTTGCCCGGCATCACGGCATCCGGATGGGCCCCGGCCTGAGTCGCCAAAGCATCGACCACGTCGAGAACGCCGGTGGAGATGCGGCGGACCGCATCCCGAAGCCACATGCGGAACAGCGTGGCCACCTGGTCGTTGCGCGAACGTCCAGCACGCAGGCGCCCACCGACCTCAGGCCCGACACGCTCGATCAGACCGCGCTCGAGTGCGCCGTGTACGTCCTCGTCCGATTCACTGGGCCCGAAGGCGCCACTGGCGACATCTGCCGCCAGACGGTCGAGACCGTCGAGCATTGTCACGAGATCGGCCTCGCTGAGCAGGCCTGCCTTGTTCAGCACACGTGCATGCGCCTGCGACGCACGCACGTCGTACGGAGCGAGGACCCAGTCGAAGTGAGTCGACTTGCTCAGCGCCGCCATGGCAGCGGCCGGTCCGGATTCGAACCGCCCGCCCCACAGCGCACCTTCGTTGGTGCCGTGTTTTTGGGCGTCTCCGTCACCGTGAGCCGTCATGGCTCAGAGTCCCAGATCGCGCTTCGCGGCGACCTTCGACGACAGACCGTGGATCTCGACGAAGCCCTTCGATGCGGACTGGTCGAAGCTGTCGCCCTCGTCGTACGTCGCGAGGTTGAAGTCGTAGAGCGACTCCGGGCTACGACGACCGTTGACGGTGATGGCTCCACCGTGCAGGAAGAGACGAATGTCGCCGGTGACGCGTTCCTGCGTCTTGTTGACGAACGTGTCCAGTGCGTCCTTGAGGGGCGAGAACCAGAGGCCGTCGTAGACCAGCTCGGACCAACGCTGCTCCATCTGACGCTTGTAGCGACCGAGTTCGCGTTCGAGGGTGACGTGTTCGAGTTCCTGGTGCGCGGTGATGAGAACCATGGCGCCGGGAGCTTCATAGATCTCACGGCTCTTGATGCCCACGAGACGGTCCTCGACGACGTCGAGGCGACCGACACCCTGAGCGCCTGCGCGCTTGTTCAGTTCCTGGATGGCTTCGAGAACCGACACCGGGCGGCCGTCGATGGCAACCGGGCGACCCTTGTCGAAGCTGATGATGAGCTCGTCGGGCGCGTTCCAGTTGACCGTCGGGTCCTGGGTGTAGTCGTAGACGTCCTTCGTCGGTGCGTTCCACAGATCCTCGAGGAAGCCGGTTTCGACGGCGCGGCCCCAGACGTTCTGGTCGATCGAGAACGGCGACTTCTTGGAGACGTTGATCGGGATGTTGTTCTCTTCGGCGAAGGCGATGGCCTTCTCGCGGGTCCAGGCGTAGTCGCGGACCGGTGCGATGACCTGAAGGTCGGGCGCGAGGGCGCCGAATCCGACCTCGAAGCGAACCTGGTCGTTGCCCTTACCGGTGCAACCGTGCGAGACGATGGTGCCGCCGTGCGAGCGTGCAGCTTCGACGATGTGCTTGACGATCAGCGGACGGCTGATGGCCGAGACCAGCGGGTAGCGGTCCATGTAGAGGGCGTTGGCCGCAATGGTCGGCAGGCAGTACTCGTCCGCGAACTCGTCGCGGGCGTCGACGACAACGGATTCGACTGCGCCGCAGTCGATCGCGCGCTGACGCACGACCTCCATGTCCTCGCCACCCTGCCCCAGATCGATGGCGACGGCGACAACTTCAGCGCCGGTCTCCTTACCGATCCAACTGATGGCAACAGAAGTGTCCAGCCCGCCCGAGTAGGCGAGTACGACGCGATCGGCCATGGTTTTTGTGCTCCTTCGGTTGAAAATCTCTATCAAAGAATAAGGGGTCAGGCGAGCGATTCGATCATGGCCGCGAGTTCCGCTCCGGAAAGCGGTTCTCGGGCCACCACGAAGATGGTGTCATCTCCGGCGATCGTTCCCACGATGTCGGGCATCGAGGACCGATCCAGTGCGCTCGCGAGGTAGTGCGCGGCTCCCGGCGGTGTCCGGAGAACCGCCATGTTGCCGCTGAAATCGGTGGAGACCAACAGCTCACCCAACAGCCGTGAGAGGCGGTCGGTACCGCCGGACACACCGCGTACCGGGTTCCCGTCCTCCGGCACCACGTAAACACCGGCGCCGCCGTCGGCGGCACGCAGTTTCACCGCTCCCAGCTCTTCGAGGTCACGCGAGAGGGTGGCCTGCGTCGCTTCGATGCCCTCGGCACCGAGCAACGCCGCCAATTCCGTCTGACTTCGGACGGGGTGCGCCGCCAGCAGCGCGATGATGCGCGACTGGCGACCGGCCCGAGTGGGAGCGACGCTCACGCCTGGTCCAGCTGGGTTCGCTGTTCCAGCAGCCACACGAGCAACGCCTTCTGGGCGTGCAGACGGTTCTCCGCCTCGTCCCAGACGACACTCTGGGGTCCGTCGAGAACCTCGTCGGTGACCTCTTCGCCGCGATGGGCCGGCAGGCAGTGCAGGACGACAGCCTTCGGATCTGCTTTGGCGAGGAGTTCCTTGTTGATCTGGAACGGACGGAAAGGTCCGACCCGATCGAGCCCGTCGTTCTCCTGACCCATCGAGGTCCAGGTATCGGTGACCAACGCGTCGGCACCGACGACGCCGGCCTGCGGGTCCTGCGTCAGCGTGATGGTCGCGCCGGTTTCCGCGGCGCGTGTGCGCGCTGCTGCTACTACCCAGTCCGCCGGTTCGAAGCCTGCGGGACTTGCGATGGTGACGTCGATGCCTGCGGTGACTCCGCCGAGCATCAGCGAGTGAGCCATGTTGTTGGCGCCGTCGCCCAGGTAGGTCAGCTTCAGTCCCTTGAGCTCACCCTTCTGCTCGATCAGCGTTTGCAGATCGGCCAGAACCTGACAGGGATGAAATTCGTCGGACAACGCATTGACGATGGGAATCGTTGCACCCGTTGCCATTTGCTCCAAGCGCTTCTGGCCGAACGTGCGCCACACGACGGCGTCGACATAGCGGGAGAGTACGCGTCCGGTGTCCGCCAACGTCTCTTCACGACCGAGTTGGGTACTGCGCCCGTCGACGACGACGGCGTGGCCGCCCATCTGCGCGATGCCCATCTCGAACGAGAAACGTGTACGCGTCGAGTTCTTCTCGAAGATGACGCCGACTCCGCGAGGACCCTCGAGTGGACGCCGAGCGAACGGGTCCTTCTTGAGAATCGCAGCGAGTTCCAGAACTTCGGCCTGCTGCGCCGGAGTCAGATCGTCGTCCCTGAGAAAGTGTTTCACCACGGTAGTCACTTCTCCCCCGGCTGGTCAGCCGATAGTGCACTGTCGAAGATGGCAGGTAGTGCTGCCACGAAGGTTTCGGCCTGCTCATCCGTGAGGATGAGCGGCGGCGCCAACCGGATCACTCCGGGTTGCGCTGCATTCACAAGGTACCCGGCTTCGCGCGCGGCATTTTCCACCGCCGGCGCGACGTCCTCGGTCAGCACGACACCCAGCAACAGTCCTGATCCCCGTACGTAGTCGACCAACGGATGGCCCAGATCTTCGATGCCCGCCGAGATCGATTTGCCCAAGCTGTCGGCGCGTGAGATCAGGTCTTCCGCTGCAATGGTTTTCAGCACGGCAAGCGCCGCCGCAGCGCACACCGGATTGCCACCGAACGTCGTACCGTGCTTGCCTGGTCCGAACAACTCTGCCGTTGCTCCGGTCGCGATGCAGGCGCCGATCGGCATTCCGCCGCCGAGTCCCTTCGCAAGAGTGATGACGTCCGGCACGATGCCGACTGCCTGATGTGCGTAGAACCAGCCGGTCCGGCCGATGCCGGTCTGAACTTCGTCGAGTACGAGCAGCGCCCCGCGTTCGGCGGTGATCCGCCGAGCCTCGACGAGGTATCCCTCGGGTGGCACCACGACGCCGCCCTCACCCATGATCGGTTCGAGGAACACAGCAGCGGTGTCGGAATCGACTGCCCGCTCCAGTGCCTCGACATCGCCGTACGGCACGAACTCGACACCGGCGGGCATCGGTTCGAACGGCGCCCGCTTGGCCGGCTGACCCGTCAGAGCGAGTGCCCCCATCGTGCGACCGTGGAAAGAGCCCTCGGCCGCGATGATCTTCTTCCGGCCAGTGGCGCGAGCGAGCTTGAAGGCAGCCTCGTTCGCCTCGGTACCGGAGTTGCAGAAGAACGCGCGCCCGGTGACGTTGCCGAGATGAGCGAGCAACTGCTCCGCCAACTCGACGACCGGCTCGCTGGCGTACAGGTTGGAAACATGGCCGAGTGTCGACAACTGAGTAGTGACGGCTTCGACGACGGCCGGATGTCCGTGTCCGAGGATGTTGACGGCGATTCCGGCAAGGAAGTCGACGTACTGCTTGCCGTCGGCGTCGGTGAGTACGGCGCCGTCACCGCGGACGAGAGCAACCCGGGGTACGCCGTAATTGTTCATCAGCGAAGCGGACCACCGCTGCTGCAGATCGATCGTGCTCATGAAGTAGCTCCCTGCTGGGGACCGGCGACCGAGGAGCCGGGCACGACCATCGTGCCGATTCCTTCACCGGTGAAAAGTTCGAGTAGGACTGAATGTTCGAGCCGGCCGTCGATCACGTGCGCCGACGGCACACCTCCGCGCACCGCGCGAAGGCAGGCCTCCATCTTTGGCACCATGCCGGCATCGAGACTCGGCAACAACTGGGCAAGGGCGTCGGTGTCGATTTCGGTGGCCAGCGAGGATCGGTCCGGCCAATCGGTGTACAGGCCTTCGACGTCGGTGAGGACAACGAGCTTCTCGGCACCGATCGCCTCGGCCAGTGCGGCAGCGGCGGTATCGGCGTTGATGTTGTGGACGACGCCGTCGGCGTCGGGCGCGATGGTCGAGACCACCGGAATGCGTCCTGCCGCAATGAGATCGAGTACCGCGTCTGGGTTCACGGTGGTGACGTCTCCGACCAGGCCGATGTCGGTCTGCTCCCCCTCGACCGCAACAGTGCGTCGAGTAGCGGTGAACAGGTGCGCATCTTCACCGGAGATACCGACCGCGTACGGACCGTGCGCGTTGATCAGGCCGACGAGTTCACGGCCCACCTGACCGAAGAGCACCATCCGGACGACGTCCATCACCTCGGGCGTCGTGACCCGGAAA
The DNA here is from genome assembly GCF_030056745.1 of Rhodococcus sp. IEGM 1406. Taxonomy (NCBI): domain Bacteria; kingdom Bacillati; phylum Actinomycetota; class Actinomycetes; order Mycobacteriales; family Nocardiaceae; genus Rhodococcus; species Rhodococcus sp. IEGM 1406. The sequence goes on from NZ_JASHKO010000009.1 coordinate 13,814, forward strand.
CCACCGCGGAACTCACCCTTCATGCCAAGGCGTGCCAGCATCGCGTTGATCTGCGGGCCGCCGCCGTGCACGACGACGGGGTGGATGCCGACAGTCCGCAGGAACGCCATGTCCGCGGCGAAGGCGGTCTTGAGTGTCTCGTCGATCATGGCGTTTCCGCCGTACTTGACCACGACCACCTTGTCTCGGAATCGCTGCAGCCACGGCAGCGCGTCGGCGAGGACATGCGCCTTCTGATGCTCGCTGATCACGGGATACGTCTCGGTCATGACGAGTACGCCGAGTTCTCTTCGACGTACGCGTGCGAGAGGTCCGTGGTGCGAATGCTCACGGACTCGTTGCCGATTCCCAGGTCGATGTCGAGTTCGATGTCGATCCCGCTCAGGTCCACCTCACGCGCTCCCGGAGCGCCGACGCCGTCGATGCAGACGGGACTCCCGTTGAAGGACACACTGATTCGATCGGGATCGAGCTCGATGGGAGCGATACCCACTGCTGCGAGGACGCGGCCCCAGTTCGGATCGGATCCGAACAGTGCCGTCTTGACCAGGCTGTCGCGGGCGATGGTCCGAGCGCCGATCAACGCATCGGACTCGGACGCTGCGCCGCGAACCGTCACCTTGACCCGCTTGGTGACGCCCTCGGCGTCTGCCATCAACTGATCCGCGAGATCGTCGCACACTGCGAAGACCGCGGCGTTGAGTTCGTCCTGGGTCGGTGTGACACCGCTGGCGCCGGAGGCCAACAGGAGCACCGTGTCGTTGGTGGACGTGGCGCCGTCGACGTCGAGGCGATCGAAGCTCAGGTGGGTGGCGGCGCGCAGAGCGGTATCGAGCTGCTCGGCCGTTGCGACAGCATCGGTCGTGACGACGCACAGCATCGTCGCCAGTGCGGGCGCGAGCATGCCTGCACCCTTGGCCATTCCGCCGACGTTCCACTTGTTCGCGTGGTGCAGCGACGCCTGCTTCGGCACGGTATCGGTGGTCATGATCGCGTACGCCGCGTCGGTACCGCCGGAGATTCCGCCGGCCAGTTCGTGCACTACCTCGGTGACACCGGGGATCAGCTTGTCCATGGGCAAGCGGTCACCGATCAGGCCGGTCGAACAGACGGCGACCTCGATCGCGCCCGTCTCGGTTCCCCAGTTGCTCAGTGCCGAGGCAACTTCCTCGGCAGTCTTGTGCGCATCCTGGAATCCACCCGCGCCGGTACACGCGTTTGCGCCGCCCGAGTTGAGCACGACCGCGCGCAGCTTGCCCGTCGTCAAAACCTGCTGAGACCAGAGCACCGGAGCAGCCTTGACCTTGTTCAGGGTGAAGACGCCGGCAGCGGCCAGATCGGGTCCCTCGTTGAGCACCAATGCGAGGTCCGACTTGCCACTCTTCTTGATACCGGCAGCAATTCCGGCACCGCGGAATCCGGCAGGTGCGGTAACGCCCTGTGTGCGGAGCAGACGTCCCCCGGCGACGTGAACCACGTCTGCAACTGTCGCGTCAGGCTCGGTTGCGTTGTCGATCGGCTGCGGATTGTCGGTGCTCACGGAGCTACTCCCACGGTAGAGAGACCTGCGGTCTCGGGTAGGCCAAGGGCGAGATTCATCGATTGCACCGCGCCACCGGCGGTGCCCTTGGTGAGATTGTCGATTGCCGAGATGACAACAAGCTGACCGGCGTCGGCGTCAACGGTGACCCCGATCTGCACGGCATTGGATCCGATCACGGCACCGGTCTGCGGGAAGACTCCGGCAGGCAGCACGTGGATGAACGGCTCGTCGTTGTATGCCTTTTCGTAGATTTCGCGCGCTTGCTCTTCGGTGGCCGTGGTGGCTGCCGTGCAGGTCGCGAGGATGCCGCGCGGCATGGGCGCGAGGACTGGAGTGAAAGAAACACTGATGTCCTTGCCGCCTGCGGCCGAAAGATTCTGAATGATCTCAGGGGTGTGGCGATGGACACCTCCGACACCGTATGCGCGGACGGAGCCCATGACCTCGGAACCCAGCAGATCGGCCTTCGGCGCCCGGCCGGCGCCCGAAGTGCCACTGACCGCAACCACGTTCACGTGTGAGTCCACGATCCCCGCGGCAACGGCGGGGGCCAGCGCGAGGCTCGCTGCCGTCGGGTAGCAGCCCGGAACGGCAATGCGGGTTGCGCCTACCAATTTCTCACGGGCACCGGGCAATTCAGGAAGACCGTATGGCCAGGTACCGGCATGAGTGCTCTTGTAGTACTTCTCCCAGGCTGCGGGATCCTGCAGCCGGAAGTCCGCGCCGCAGTCGATGATGACTGTCGACTCGGGCAGCAACTTGGCGTACTGAGCCGAATTTCCGTGTGGGAGACCGAGGAAGACGACGTCGTGACCCGAGAGGATTTCGACAGTGGTCTCTTCGAGTACCCGCGAAGAGAGTGGGAGCAAGTGCGGATGATGCTCACCGAGCGTCGAACCGGCGTTGCCACCGGCGGTCAGCGAACCGATCACCAGACTGCCGTCGGCGTAGGACGGGTGCCCGAGGAGCAGACGCAGAACCTCACCACCGGCGTACCCACTGGCGCCGGCAACGGCGACTCTGATCGGCTTGCGGGCGTTCTCGGTCGTACCACCTTCAGTCATGTCACACAGTATGCATCATTGTGCATCGGAATGCATAATTACTTACCCATGGATCGCCGGATCTCCTCGAGCTTGGCTTTTGCGGCCTTCTGGCGCTCGTCCCACTGCTCGTCGACGGATTTTCCGGCAGGACTCTCGTGTGCCAATTCGGCCGAACCTATGGAAGTACCGAAACGCCCCTCTATCTTCTCCCGAACACGGTCGAAAGTGGGGACTCCCCCTTCGGTGTAGTCGGGTTCGGGAATTCTCGGGTCGGTCGCAAGTACCACCGGGACGTCGATGATCTCGTCGACCTCCACAACGGTGTCGGGCAGTTCGACTTCTTCGGCGTCGGTGATCGTGTTGTCGTCCTCTACACGGTGCGGCTCGAGGCTCGCGGCAGCGGTGTCAACCACGGAAAGAAGGACCGACAAGCTCGGACGACGCTCGACCACTGCGCGAACGACCGCGAGGAAGTCCTTGTCGTCGAGTGCACTGGCGGCCTCGACTACCTGGTGCACGGACCCATCGTGCTCGGACCCATCATGTTCGGGCCCATCATTTCGTGACACTGTCAGTCCCTTCTCGAAATGCCGACGGACAACTCCGATCCTTCCACGACTGTCTGCCGAAGGGGTCAGCGTGAGGCGAGGTAAGCGGCAAACGCGTCCTCGCTCGAATATTCGGGGACGTACCCGAACTGTTCCTTGAGCCGCCGATTGTCGAGAACGGGTCGGTACTGGAGAAATCCGACGCGCTCCGGACCGTGTTCCGTTACGCCCAATCGCCGTCCGACGCGTAGAACGCCTCGCAACAGCCATGCAGGAAGCGTCACCGTGCTCTTGCCCATCCGGGAAGCCAACTCGTCGACGGTCAACGCGCCGTCGCCCGCAACGTTGAAGATGCCCACTTGGTTTCCGGTCACGGCCTCCGCAAAAGCGCCCGCGACATCGGTGTGCCAGACAAACACGAAGGGGCTTTCGCTCCCGGCAACCTTGAGCAGCTTGCGGCGATCGAACAACGCGGTGATCTGATTGTCGACGCTCTCACCCAAGATCGTGCCGATCCGGAAGACAACTTGTTCCAACTCCGGGTGTTCGACGCGATATTCGGCGAGCATCTCTTCGACCAGGCGTTTGTGGCGACTGTAAGTGAATTCGTCGTTGCCTCGGACAGGTACGTCCTCGGTGATCCACGGTGGGTTGTCGGAGTGGTAGCCGTACGCCGCTCCGGACGAAGACACGACGATCCGTCCAACCCCGTGTTCGACGCAGGCCGCGAGCACGTTTCGTGTCCCGTCGACGTCAACGCGGTACTCCTGCTCTGCTGTCGTGTTCTTGCCGGGATTCACGATGGACGCAAGGTGGATCACGACGTTCGGTCGGTACTGACCGAACACCCGCCCCAATTCTGTGGGGTCGCAGACGTCCGCCCTAACGCGGCGGATGCGATCGTCCGGCGTGTCCTTGACGGTGAGGTCGACACAGACGACGGTGATGCCCTGCGCGATCAGTGCGTCGATGACAGCGGTACCCAGGAACCCGTTCCCGCCCGTGACGAGTGCGACGGTCATGCCGGTACCGCCTTTCGGGCGCGTCGCTTGGACCAGATCGTCGCCAGAGCCAACCCGGCGATGATGTCCCAGATTCCCCACCAGCCGGCCACGACGGCCATGCCACCGAGCCCGTCGAAGAACGTGAACACCAGGCCAAGCCCCAGTCCGGCATTGCGGATGCCGACCTCGAAAGAGACGGCGCGACGGCTGTATTCGTTCAACCCGGTGACGGCGCCGCAGAAGTATCCCAGTGCGAGGGCAACCGTGTCGTGCAGGAAGACCGCGAGCAGTACCACCCCGATGTAGTCGACGAAGTACGACGCATTCCCTGACACACCCGCGACGATGAAGATCAACAACGCCACCAACGAACCGTTTTTCACCCAAGGCTGCGCTTTCGCGGCGATCTCCGGGAACTTTTGTGCCGCCCAGATGCCGAGAACGAACGGCACGCCGATGATCAGGGCGATTTGCGCGACCATCTCGAGCGCATTCAGGTTCACGGACTGCAACAGAGCGTCGGTCTCCGGGCGTCGGCTCCCCCAGAACGCGAGATTGAGCGGCATGAGGAAGATCGCGAGGACGTTCGACACCGCCGTCATGGACACCGAGAGTGCGACGTCGCCGCCCGCCCGGTGAGTCAGGACATTCGAGATATTGCCCGGCGGGCAGCACGCCACCAGGATCATGCCGAGCGCTACCGAGGGAGCGGGCGAGAGAATCAGCGTCAGCAGAAAAGTCACTGCCGGCAGCAGCAGGAACTGGGCAGCGATACCCACCGCCATCGCCTTGGGTTTGGTGAGCGCACGACGGAAGTCGTCGACCGAGGTGTCGAGGGCGATCCCCAGCATGATCGCGGCCAGCACCACGTTGAGGATCATCAACGATCCCGGGTTGAAGTTGAGCACCACGTCGTCGATCGGCATCACTGTCCTCCCTTCGTCAGAGCGGCATCGAGCAGTCCGATGTGCCGTCTGATCGCCGATCGGTAGGCGTCCTTGTTCACGTAGTAGGCCATTCGTCCCAGCTTCAGGTACTTGTATCCCCCGGACAGATCGGGAGGAGGGCCGGCCGCCGCTGCCGAGAATTCGCGCGCCGCGGCGGGGGCTTCGGTGCGTGCGGTGATCAATTTGGCCACCAACTCGGCCTGCTCGTAACGGCCCTGCCACCCGAGACCCGATGCTTCGACCATGCCGAGCACAAAGAGATTGTCGTGACGGCGACTCGCGACGTTGAGGAACAGGTCCGGGGCAGCGCCCGACCAGTCCAGGTCCTCGCGCGCGATGAAGGGATAGTCGAGGTGATACCCCGTGGCGCAGAGAACGAGGTCGTAGTCGGCAGACGATCCGTCGACAAACCGCACCGTCTTCCCCTCGAACCGGTCGACGTCGGCGCGCACGTGCACGTCACCGTGCCCGATGTGGTGCAGGATCAATGAGTTCACGACCGGATGCGATTCGTAGATCTTGTAGTCCGGTGCCGGAAATCCGAACCGCACCGGATCTCCCGTGAACTGCTTGAGTACCAAGGTGTCGACGCGTTGTTTGATCCACGGCGGCAACGGCTTTCCCTGATTCAAGGTGTCCGAGGGTCGTCCGAACAGATACTTGGGGACGAAGTAGTAGCCTCGCCGAACGCTTAAATCGACGCACTCGGCCTGGTGGACGGCATCGACGGCGATGTCGCATCCACTGTTGCCCGCTCCGATGACCAGTACCCGCCTTTCGCGGAAGATCTCGGCGCTGCGGTACTCGCTCGTGTGCATCAACGTGCCGGTGAAGTTGCCCCGGAACGTCGGTACGTTCGGCTTCGACAGCGTTCCGTTCGCGATGATCACGCCTCGATACCGCGCGACTGTCGTCTCACCGCTGCGACTACGCGTGGTGACCTGCCACAGCGAATCGACCGGCGAAACGTCGATGACGGTAGTGCCGAAGGCAAAGTGCCTGCGAAGATCGTGGGTATCGGCGTAGTCGCGGAAATACTCGGCAAGTTCGATGTGGCTCGGGTAGTCGGCAACCGAATCCGCCATCGGGAACTCCGCGAATGCGGTGGTGCCCTTCGACGAAATGAGGTGCGCCGACTCGTAGACGGTGCTGTGCGGGTTGTCGATGTCCCAGAGCCCACCGACGTCGTCGTGGCTCTCGAAGCCGTCGAACGCTATTCCGGCTCGATCGAGGTTTCGCGCGCCGGCCAATCCAGACGGACCCGCTCCGATCAGCGCGTACTTGGCCTCTGTGCTCATGGGTCGAGCGTCGCAGATAGTTCAAATCTTGCGGCAATGTGCAGGATAATGACGTTATGAGCGCACTCGATGCCGACAACGATCGCGGGATAGATGAAATCGATCTGAGGATAATCAATGCGCTGCAGCTCGCACCGCGATCGAAGTGGCTTTCGTTGGCCGGCCCACTCGAACTCGACGCCGCGACTCTCGCCCGGCGTTGGAATCGACTGTCCGAATCGTCGTTGGCCTGGGTCACGGTTACTCCGGGGCCACAGGTGCTGGGCACCATCGTCACAGCGATCATCGAAATCGATTGCTCACCAGAACTTCTCGACACCGTCGCGGCACGTCTCACCATCTTGGCCCACGCCGTGACCATCGAAGTATCAACAGGTAGAGCCGATCTGCTCGTCACAGCCGGTACTGCGGACTTGGCGTCGATGTCGCGCTTCATCTCGGAAGAGATCGCAACGATCGACGGCGTACTCGCGACACGAACCTCGATCATCACACGCTGGTTCACCGAAGGTGGGCGATGGAGACTCAATGCGCTGGCACCGTCCGAGAAGGGTGTGCTGACCACCAGCGAAAGCCGTACTGCCGTGCGCGCTCGGTCGACCGGCATTTCCGAACAGGATCGCAAGGTTCTCACGATCCTCGCCTACGACGGGCGCACTCCCATGAAGGAGTTGGCCGACGCGATCGGTGTCAGTCCGGCTGCGTGCAAACGCCAGATCGACCGGCTCACGTCTTCGGGGTTGGTGGCGCTGCGGTGTGAATTTGCCCGGCCGCTGGCCGGGCTTCCCGTGCTCGCCACACTGTGGTGCCGCGTCGAACCCGAACTTCTCGATACTGCGGGCCGATTACTGAGCCGAGCGCCGGAAGTCCGAAACTGTTTCGCGGTGGTGGGCGCCGACAATCTGGTGGTTCAGTTGTGGCTGCATTCTCCTGCAGAACTCGATGCATTCGAAATTCGTCTGCGCAAGGAGATTTCGGGGCTTTACGTCACCGAACGATCCATCGTGCTGCACCTGCGCAAACTGCTCGGTCACGTACTCGATCAGGACGGGCGCAGAACCTCGACTATCGCCCCGGATGTGTGGTTGCCGAGCCGCACCGATTCACCGGAAAACCGATAACACAACAGAGCCCACGACCACCGGGAGTGGACGTGGGCTCTGTGATCAGTTGAGTAGATCAGCCGCGCATCTGCGCACCGACTGCCTTGGAGGCAGCCTCGACCGCGGCATCGCGAGCCGCGCTTGCCTCGTCCTCGGTCAGTGTCCGGTCGACACCACGGAATCGCAACGCGAACGCGAGCGACTTGCGGCCTTCACCGACCTGCTCGCCCTCGAAGACGTCGAAGAGGCGAATGTCTTCGAGAAGTTCGCCGCCGCCGGAACGGAGAGCTTCCTGGACCTTCGCCGCAGGAATATCGCGATCGACAACAACCGCCACGTCCTGGAGCACTGCGGGGAAGGGCGAAATGCGCGGCGCCGGCAGGTTCTCGACCAACGGCAAAGCGTCGAGGTCGATCTCCAGTGCACAAGTGCGCGCAGGCAATCCCGCACGCTCGAGAACAGCCGGATGCAGTTCGCCCGCATGACCGACTACGTTGCCGTCAACGACAACCTCGGCGCAACGGCCGGGATGCCACGGCAGGTACTGCGCCGCACGCAGTTCCACCTCGACGCCTGCTGCAGCTGCAATGACCCGCACTGCTGCAAAAGTGTCCGAAGCCTCGGCCTGACGGCCAGGACCCCAGGGGCCGCTCGGCTCACGCAAACCACTCAACACTGCAGCGATGTGCACGGGCTGAGCCGGCAACGACGCGATCAGGTTCGCGATCTGCTCGTCCGTCGGGCGACGATCCACCGGCAATGCATCCACCGGCTTGGTATCGGGGCCCGGCAGGACAACCTGCGCGATGCCGTACAGCGAAAGATCACGCTGACCGCGAGAAGCGTTGCGAGCCAGGATCTCCAGCAGACCCGGGAGCAGCGTGGTCGCCAACTCCGGACGATCGGCTTCGAGCGGGTTGAGGACCTTGCTGGTGTTGCGGCGCGGATCATCCGCGTCGAGGCCCCAGACGTCGAAGACGTTGGTGGGCAGGAAGACCGGAGGAAGTACCTCGACGTAACCGGCGTGAGCCACGGCCTTCGACACCGTGCGCTTACGCCGCTGCGACGGAGTCAATCCGCGTCCGGCCGGAGCGGCGGGAAGCACAGACGGGATCTGCTCGAGACCTTCGAGGCGAAGAACTTCCTCGACGAGGTCCGCAGGCTGCACCAGGTCCGGACGCCACGACGGCGGAGTCGCGACCAACTGGCCGTGTCCCTCTTCGCTGACGCCGACCTCGACGTTGCAGCCAACCTGGGTGAGGCGGCGAGCTGCGGTGCCGTTGGGGTACGTGACTCCGGCGACACGGTCGGGCAGGTCGATATCCATGCGAATGGCAGCGCGAGGGGCGACATCGCCCACGTCGGTCAGGACCGGTTCGATCCGTCCGCCGGCAATCTCGACCAGCAGAGCGGCTGCGCGGTCGACGGCCGCGAGCGGAATCGCCGGATCGACGACGCGCTCGAAACGCTTGCTCGCCTCACTCGGCAGCTTGTGCCGGCGCGCCGTCTTGAAGACTGCGAGCGGATCCCAGGTAGCTCCTTCGAGGAGGATGTCCGTCGTTGCCGTTCCCACCTCGGTGGTTGCGCCGCCCATGACGGCAGCCAGCGAGATGACTCCGGAATCGTCGGCGATGACAACGTCTTCGGGATCGAGCGTGCGTTCGACGTCGTCGAGCGTCGTCAGCTTCTCCCCCGCCTTGGCGCGACGGACCACCAGGTCGCCCTGCACCGAGGTCGCATCGAACGCGTGCAGAGGTTGGCCGAGTTCGAGCATCACGTAGTTGGTGACGTCGACGGCCGGCGAGATCGGGCGAACACCCGAGAGCAGAAGTCGACGCTGCAGCCACCACGGGCTCACTGCCTGCGGATCAATACCCGTGATCTTCCGCATCACGAAACGCGAAGCCTTGGACTCCGGTTCGAGGCGCACCGGCCAGGCTTCACCCTCAGCCGGGTGCGCGGGAACCGAAGCGGGATCGGCGTATTCGAGATCGAAGCCGCACGCGAGCTCTCGCGTAAGACCACGGACCGAGAAGCAGTAGCCACGGTCCGGGGTGATGTTCAGTTCGATGATCGTGTCACCGAGACCGAGCAACTCGTTGCCGTCGGCGCCGGGTTCGGCGGTACCAGGCTCGAGCACCAAGATGCCCGAATGGTCTTTGCCGATACCGAGTTCCGAGACGGAGCAGATCATGCCGTCGGACACCTGGCCGTACGTCTTGCGAGTGGCGATTTCGAATCCGCCGGGCAGCACCGCGCCGGGCAGCGCAACGACGACGAGGTCACCCTCGTTGAAATTGCGTGCGCCACAGACGATGCCGCGAGGCTCGGGTTCGCCGACCTCGACCTGGCAGAAGCGGATCGGCTTCTTGAACTCGGTCAGTTCGGTGATGGAGACGACCTTGCCGACGACCAACGGGCCGTCGATCGCCTCGAGTGTGTCGAGTTCCTCGACTTCGAGTCCCACCCGGACGAACCCGGCGTCCAGCTCTTCCGGGGTCACCTCCCAGTCCGGAGTTGCCCGCTGCAGGATCTCGGTCAGCCAGGATTGCGCTACTCGCACGTCTGCTCAGCTCTCTCGTTTGTCGATAAGTCTTTGTGAAGGTTCCGCGGACCGGATCGGTCAGCCTGCGACACCGAAGGGCAGCGTGAAACGCACGTCACCTTCGACGATGTCGCGCATGTCCGGGATACCGTTGCGGAACTGCAGGGTCCGCTCGAGGCCCATGCCGAATGCGAAACCCGAGTACTCGTCGGGATCGATACCGCTGGCGCGCAGAACGTTCGGGTTGACCATGCCGCAGCCGCCCCACTCGACCCAGCCGGCGCCGCCCTTCTTGTTCGCGAACCAGACGTCGACCTCGGCCGACGGTTCCGTGAACGGGAAGTAGTTGGGGCGCATACGGGTACGCGTCTCGGGGCCGAAAAGGGCACGAGCGAACGCGTCGAGAGTCCCGCGCAGGTTGGCCATGGTCAGGCCCTTGTCGACGGCCAGGCCTTCGACCTGCGAGAAGACAGGCGTGTGGGTCGCATCGAGTTCATCGGTGCGGAACGTGCGGCCCGGGCACACCACGTAGATCGGCACCTCACGCGAGAGCATGGTGCGGACCTGCACCGGCGAGGTGTGGGTACGCAGCACCTGGCGAGAGTTCTCGGGTGCCAGGTGGAAGGTGTCCTGCATCGTGCGCGCAGGGTGATCCGGCAAGAAGTTGAGTGCGTCGAAGTTGAAGTGCTCGGTCTCCACCTCCGGGCCCTCGGCAACTTCCCAACCCATCGCGACGAATACGTCGGCGACCTGCTCGGAAATCAAGCTGATCGGGTGACGCGCCCCGACGGGGTGGCGATCGGAGGGCAGAGTGACGTCGATCGCCTCGGCAACCAACACCGCGGCGTCACGCTCGGCGAGGAGGACCTCACGACGAGCGTCGTACGCGTTGTTGATCCGAGTGCGGAAGATGTTGACGCGCTTACCGGCGTCCGCCTTTTCCTTGCCCGGAAGGCTGCCGAGTCCCCGGCGCGCGAGGGCGATCGGGGACTTGTCCCCCAGGTGCTCCACCTTGACGTGCGCCAGCGCGTCCAGGTCAGCGGCGTCCGCCAGCGCCTTCTCGGCGTTCTCAGCCGCAGCGGTCAACGCCTCTTCGGTGAGTACACTCGCGTCGACCTCCGGCGGTGTCGCGCCCTCATTTTTGGCCACGGCTGTGACGCTCCTGTCGCTTCTCGGTTTACTTCTCGTACTGCGTGCTTCTTGTACTGCTTACTTCTTGTACTGCGAGCGAGCATTCGAACTCGCTCGAGCATTGTCTCTGCTCTTGTATTGTCTCAGGCTTCCGCAAATGGGATTCCGTGAGGTCTTCGCGTGCGTTTTCAGCCGTGATCGGTGGCGCGATTTTGCACCCGCGCGCTTGCGTACAGGCAAATTGCCGCCGCTGTCGCGAGGTTCAAGCTTTCGGCGCGGCCATGGATCGGAATCCTGACCCGATGATCAGCCTGTGCGGCGATCGCCGGATCGAGACCGTGAGCTTCGTTACCGAACAGCCAGGCCGTCGGCTTGCTCAGCAACTCGTCGGCCTCGTCGAGATCGACCTCGCCGTCAGCTGCAGTCGCGAGAATCTGAATGCCGGCTGCGTGAATCTGCTCGATCACCGACACCGTGTCTCGATCGCGGACGACTGGCAGGTGAAAGAGGCTGCCCGCCGACGAACGAACGACCTTGCCGTTGTGCGGATCGACGCTGTCACCGGCGAGGATTGCCGCATCGGCACCCACTGCGTCGGCGATGCGAATGACGGTGCCCGCGTTACCTGGTTCGTTGACCTCGACCGGCACTGCGAGCAGGCGGGTCTCCTGATGGACGGCTGCGCTCAGCGGTACATCCAGTAGATCGCTGACGGCAACGAGACCGGGCGGCGTGACGGTATCGCTCAGAGCTTTGATTGCTCGATCGGTCACAAGAGCAACACGAACTCCAGCGGTCAGCGCCCGATCGATGACGTGCTGATAGCGCTCGGCTGCGTCCTCGGTGTAGAAGAGGTCGTGTACCGGGCGGGCCTCGCCGTTCGAGAGTGCACCGTTCAACAGTTCGGTGACCGAGTTCTCGCCCTCGACGAGGAAACGTCCTGCTTTGCGTCGTTCTGCTGTGCGCAGGAGCTTGACAGCAGAAACGACCCGCGGAGTCCGCTCGGTGAGCGGGTCCACGGGCCGTTGCTGTGATGCGTGAATCAGGCTGCTTCTCCGGCAGGAGCGTTCACGTCAGCCGGCAGAGCGGCCTTCGCGAGTGCGACCAGGCCGGCAAAGGCCTCGGCATCGGAGACAGCGAGCTCGGCCAGGATCTTGCGGTCGACCTCGACCTCTGCCAGACGCAGGCCCTGGATGAGGCGGTTGTACGTGATGTCGTTTGCGCGAGCTGCAGCGTTGATACGCGTGATCCACAGCTTACGGAACTCGCCCTTGCGCGCACGACGGTCGCGGTACGCGTAGGTGAGCGAGTGGAGCTGCTGCTCCTTGGCCTTGGTGTACAGACGCGAACGCTGTCCACGGTAGCCGCTGGATGCAGCAAGAATTGAACGACGCTTCTTCTGGGCGTTGACCGCCCTCTTTACGCGTGCCACTTGAAAAATCCTGTCAATCTAGGGGCTGAAAGTACGGCCCCGGGTGGTCAGTAAGGGGGCGACTCAGATGCCGAGCATGCGCTTGATGCGCGGAGCGTCGTCAGGGCTGACAACAGCGACACCGTCGAGACGACGGGTAACCCTGCTGGACTTGTGCTCGAGAAGGTGGCGACGGCCGGCCTTCTGGCGCATGAGCTTTCCGCTGCCGGACACCTTGAATCGCTTCGAGGCGCCGCTGTGGCTCTTCATCTTGGGCATGGAGTCCTCAGTTCTTGTTACGTGGTGGATCTTGGGAAATCGACTAGCTGGCCGGAGCCTCGGGAGCGGCATCGCCGGTCGCCGGTGCTTCCGGAGCTGCTTCACTGGAAGCCGGTGCGGCCGGAGCCGGACGCGGAGCAGCCTGAGCCACTGGCGCCTGAGCGCTCTCCTGCGCCTTGACGCGAGTCTTGGCGCCCTTGTGCGGTGCCAGGACCATCGTCATGTTTCGGCCGTCCTGCTTTGCCGAGGTTTCGACGAATCCGAGATCTGCGACGTCTGCTCCCAGACGCTGCAGAAGGCGGTAGCCGAGTTCGGGGCGTGACTGCTCACGTCCGCGGAACATGATCGTGACCTTGACCTTGGAACCGGCTTCGAGGAAGCGAACGACGTTGCGCTTCTTGGTCTCGTAGTCGTGGTCGTCGATCTTGGGTCGGAGCTTCTGCTCCTTGATGACCGTCAGCTGCTGGTTCTTACGTGACTCACGTGCCTTCTGTGCAGCCTCGTACTTGAACTTGCCGTAGTCCATGATCTTGCAGACCGGTGGACGGGCATCAGGAGCTACCTCGACCAGGTCGAGGTCGGCCTCAAGGGCCAAGCGGAGTGCATCTTCAACACGCACGATGCCTACCTGTTCCCCGCCAGGTCCGACCAAACGAACCTCGGGAACGCGGATACGATCGTTGATGCGGGTCTCAGTGCTGATGGGGCCTCCTAGGTTGAACGGTGCGGTCTTCATGACCGCACGCAGCCCGTACCGCCCGCACCCCAACAAAAAAGCCCCGCTGTGATGATTGCTCATCCGCGGGGCCCGATGTCGACCGATCACATAAGATCCAGCTCACGCCGAAACCTATCTCCTCGACTGAGCGAGGAACCTGACGAAGAATTGATCTCCGATAACAGGTGACCGGAACCACTGAACCGCAGTTTTACCTGCCGCGCAGAGGTGGGAGTCGGACTCCACTTGCTGCCCCCGAACAAGTCGGAGGCGGTCGTTGCAACAAGAGTAACAGGTCGCCACAGATGAAAGAAATCGGTGCCGCTCCCAGTGCTGCCGGGAGAGGCCCGATTCAACACGACCACAGCCTGATGGAATCCTTACAACCATGAGTGAGAACTTCGAGGCAGATCAGAACACCGACGGCGCGAACCCCGACGTCCGCGAACTCTCCGAAGTTCCCGCGGTCGAGGTCATCAGCCGCGCCGCAGTGATGCTGATGAGTTCGGCTGCCGAAAAACTCGGCCTCTCCGACGCCGATCCGTCTTCCAGTCCATATCTGGACCTCGACGAAGCTCGTCGAGTCATCACGGCGCTTGCCGGACTCGTGACTGCGTCGGTCGAATACCTCGGCCCCCACGCCGGACCCATCCGTGAAGGCCTTCAAGCCCTGCAGCGCGCATTCCGTGAGGCCTCCTCGCACCCGGACGAGCCAGGAAAGGGACCGGGCGAGAAGTTCACCGGTCCGGTCTACTGAGTTGGCAACCGCCAACAAGACTCAACCGACGCCCGAGGACGTCGACGCATTCATTTCACGCGTCGACGACCGCAAGCGTGCCGACAGCGTGGAGTTGATCTCCTTGCTGTCGGCCGCGACCGGCGAGCCTGCCGTGATGTGGGGGTCGAGCATCATCGGATTCGGGGCACGGCACTACCGGTATGCGAGCGGCCACGAAGGTGACACCCCACTGATCGGGTTCTCCCCCAGGGCCACCGCGCTCACGTTGTACTTGTCGCTGAACTTCGACGACTACACCGACACACTGGCGCGCCTCGGCAAGCACAAGATCGGCAAGGGCTGCCTGTACGTCAAACGGCTGAGCGACGTCGACATGGCAGTCCTGACCGAACTGATCACGGATTCCGTTGCCGCAGCCCGCAACATGATCGACTGAACAGGTCACCTTCGTGGGGCTACAGGCCGAGCGTCTTCGGGCGGTTGGCCGAACAGGGTCGAATCCCGTGGTGTGAAGTGATCGTTCGTCAGCGTGGCACGCCGCATTCGATCGAGTCGAAACCACCGCACCGCGTCGCGCTGGCGACACCAGCCGATGAGAAACCACTGCCCACGGTCCTGCGCCAGAATGTGCGGCTCAACCGCCCGCACCGTCTCCGCACCGTCCCCGTCCACGTAGTGCAACGACACGACGCGACTCTGTTCGAGCCCCTGCTCGACGGCCCGCCGGTTCGTGCGCGAATCCGCTACTACCCCGCCGTCGCCGCGAATCCACACACGGCCACCGAGTTCGGCGACCTTACGACGACTCTCCTCGTCCATCACGTCGAGCAGTTTCGCCAGAGCTGCTCGTCCGTCCGGCGCAAACGGGGCGTCACCGGCCGCCGTCAAGGCCAACGCGATTGAAACTGCTTGCGGAACAGTGAAATTGACCGGCGGTAGCGTGGCGCGACCTACGAGTCGGTATCCACCCCCGGGGCCCGAGCGCGCCTCGATCGCCGCGCCCGACATCATCAGAGTCTCGATATCCCGCTTGATCGTCCGGGTGGTGACACCGAATTCCTCGGACAATCGGGAACACGTAGCCCCTCGATCGCCCTGTCGCCGAAGCTCTTCGACGAGAGCGTGCAATCTCGCAGCTCGATTCACGTTCACCAGTGTCGCAGATTTCGATACCAAACAGTGACATAATTGGTGACACTCTGTTGTCACCAACCTGATTGCACAGTGAGTGCATGAAAACTCACATCGTTCTTGTTCCCGGATTCTGGCTCGGCTCATGGGCTTGGGACGCAGTCCTCCCCCACCTCGAGCGCTCCGACACCACCCGCGTGACCAGCCTGACGCTGCCCGGACTCGACGCCGTCGATGCAGATCGATCAGCGATCACCTTCGACGCCCACGTCCGCGCAGTCATCGACGCTGTATCGGATTCAGACGAACGTACGGTCCTGGTCGTACACAGCGGCGCCGGCCCGGTGGGATACGCGGTAACCGATCGCATCCCGGATCGGGTCGCGCGGATCGTCTACGTCGATTCAGGCCCCATGCCCGACGGCGCGGCGCTGCGACCGGATCTGGCCGCTGACGTCGTCGAGATACCGCTGCCGACGTGGGCAGAACTTGAAGCAGACGGCAGCAGCCTCGAAGGACTCGACGAGAACGCTCTCGAGGCGTTTCGCGCCAACGCCGTCCCCGAACCGGCCGGGCCGGCGCGTGAGCCGATTGTCCTGACGAACGAAAAGCGCTACCAGGTGCCGTCAACCGTCGTTTGCAGCACGTTCCCGTCCGCGGTGATTGCCCAGATGGCCGACGGAGGTCATCCGATGGCCGCCGAACTGGCGAAACTCCCCGTGACGTACGTCGACCTCCCGACCGGCCATTGGCCGATGTGGTCGCGCCCCGAAGACGTCGCCCAGGTGATCCTCGAGGCCGCCGCTTCCTGATCGACAAAGCAGTGATGCCGGATCGGATTCCGACCCGGCATCACTGACCGACTGCTACTTGCTCACCTTCTACTAGCTCACGGAAGCAGCTTTCTTCCGTGGCGCCGCCTTCTTTGCGGCAACTGCCTTCGTCGCACGCTTCTTGGTGATCGGCTTGGCCTTGACGGGCGCGTGCTGTGCGGTGAGAACCTCACTGAGGAACTTGCCCGTGTAGCTCTCGGGGACCGCGGCAACGTCCTCCGGGGTACCTTGCGCCACAACGGTTCCGCCGCCGGATCCACCTTCGGGCCCCATGTCGACGACCCAGTCCGACGTCTTGATCACGTCGAGGTTGTGCTCGATCACGATCACGCTGTTGCCCTTGTCGACCAGACCGTTGATCACGATCAGGAGCTTTCGGATGTCCTCGAAATGCAGACCCGTGGTGGGCTCGTCGAGGATGTACACCGTGCGACCGGTGGACCGCTTCTGCAACTCGGCGGCCAGCTTGACGCGCTGCGCCTCACCACCGGACAGGGTCGGAGCCGGCTGACCCAGTCGGACATAGCCCAGTCCGACGTCGACCAGCGTCTTGAGGTACCGGTGAATAGAGGTCACCGGCTGGAAGAACTCGGCTGCTTCCTCGATGGGCATGTCGAGTACCTCGGCGATCGACTTGCCCTTGTAGTGGACCTCGAGCGTTTCGCGGTTGTACCGAGCGCCGTGGCATACCTCGCAGGGCACGTACACGTCCGGCAGGAAGTTCATCTCGATCTTCAAGGTTCCGTCGCCGGAGCACGCTTCGCAGCGTCCGCCCTTGACATTGAACGAGAATCGGCCGGGCTGGTAACCGCGGACTTTCGCTTCCGTGGTGGCCGCGAACAGGGTTCGAATCTTGTCGAACACACCGGTGTACGTCGCCGCATTCGATCGCGGAGTCCGGCCGATCGGAGACTGATCGACCTGCACGAGCTTGTCCAGCTGATCGAGACCGTTGATTCGTGTATGACGGCCAGGCACCTGGCGTGCGCCGTTGAGCTTGTTCGCCATGACCGTCGCGAGAATGTCGTTGACCAACGTCGACTTGCCCGAACCGGAGACGCCGGTGACAGCGGTGAGAACACCCAGCGGGAAACTCACGTCGATGCCGTCGAGATTGTGCTCGCGAGCTCCGACGACCGTGACCTGGCGTTTGCGATCCACCGGCCGACGAATGGCCGGAACCTCGATGAAGCTGCGACCCGACAGGTAGGCCCCGGTCAAAGACTCTTCACACGTCAGCAGTTCTTCGTACGGTCCGCTGTGGACGACCTTGCCGCCGTGCTCGCCGGCGTACGGTCCGATGTCGACCACCCAGTCGGATGTACGGATCGTGTCTTCGTCGTGTTCGACGACGATCAGCGTGTTGCCGAGGTCGCGCAGGCGCGTCAGGGTTTCGATCAGTCGCCGGTTGTCACGCTGGTGCAGGCCGATGGACGGCTCGTCGAGCACGTACAACACACCGACGAGTCCGGATCCGATCTGCGTTGCCAAGCGAATTCGCTGGGCTTCGCCACCGGACAACGTGCCCGCGGCTCGCGAGAGGGAAAGGTATTCCAGGCCGACGTCGAGCAGGAAGCCGAGGCGCGCCTGAACTTCCTTGAGGACCTGACCCGCGATGGCCTCTTCACGCGAACCGAGAGTGAGGCTGTTCAGGAAATCCGCGCAATCGGAGATCGACAGTTCACAGACCTCGGCGATGGACTTACTGCCGAAGTCTCCCGCCGCGATAGTTACCGACAGGATTTCGGGGCGCAGGCGAGCACCACCACACGCCGGGCACGGGGTGTCGCGCATGTACCCGTCGTAGCGTTCCTTCATCTGATCGGATTCGGTCTGTTCGAGCCGGCGGTGCAAGAACGGCATCACACCTTCGAACTCCGCGTAGTAAGAACGGGTACGGCCGTACCGATTCTTGTACCGGACGTGAACCTGCTCCTCACTGCCTTCGAGGATTGCTTTGCGGGCCTTCGCCGGCAACTTGTTCCACGGCGTCTTCATGTCGAATCCGAGAATGTCGCCGAGGCCGGACAGCAGGCGTCCGAAGTACTCGGAACTCTGGCCCATCGACCACGGTGCGATTGCACCGTCTTCGAGGCTCAGATCAGGGTCCGGAACCACCAGATCCGGGTCGACCTCCTTGCGGATACCGAGGCCGGTGCATTCCGGGCAGGCGCCGTAGGGCGAGTTGAAGGAGAACGAGCGCGGTTCGAGATCGTCGATCGCGAGTGCGTGGCCGTTCGGGCAGGCCAGCTTCTCGGAGAAACGACGCTCACGATCAGGTGCATTTTCTTCACGGTCGACGAAGTCGAGGACCACGATGCCTTCGGCCAATCGAAGTGCGGTCTCGACCGAGTCGGTCAGGCGCTGCTTCGAGCTCGCCTTGACCTGCAATCGGTCGACCACTACTTCGATGTCGTGCTTTTCCTGCTTCTTGAGCTTCGGCGGATCGGCCAGCGAATGGACGACTCCGTCGACGCGCACGCGCGAGTAGCCCTGGGTGTTGAGCTGATCGAAGAGATCGACGAACTCGCCCTTACGAGTACGGACCACTGGTGCGAGGACCTGGAACTTGATGCCCTCCTCCATCTCGAGCACCTGGTCGACGATCTGCTGAGGCGTCTGACGTGCGATCTTCTCACCACACACCGGGCAGTGCGCCGAACCTGCGCGGGCGTAGAGGAGTCGGAGGTAGTCGTACACCTCGGTGATGGTGCCCACCGTCGAACGGGGGTTGCGGTTGGTCGACTTCTGGTCGATGGACACCGCCGGCGACAATCCCTCGATGAAATCGACATCGGGCTTGTCCATCTGACCGAGGAACTGACGCGCGTATGCCGAGAGTGACTCGACGTAACGGCGCTGCCCTTCGGCGAAGATCGTGTCGAACGCGAGGCTGGACTTGCCGGAGCCGGACAACCCGGTGAAGACGATCAGGCTGTCTCGCGGGAGGTCGAGATCGACTCCTCGCAGATTGTGCTCACGCGCACCCCGCACGATCAGGCGATCCGCCACACCAATTCCCTTCATCGTCAATCGTCCGGGGCCGTCCCCCCGGAGAAGTCTCGAGTAGCCTCGCAAACGCGAGTCCTCGAGCGATCGTCATCGTAGGCCGAGCCACCGACACGTTTATCTCACCAGGCGAGCCCATCGCTCTACCTGCCCCTATTCGAAGGTAGCCTGCGTTTCATGACGAATCAGCCCATCGTGATCGACGACTCCTACACCGGTCAGGTCTCCCCCGATTCTGCCCCTCAGCGGCGCACAGTCGACGGTGCCGTCATCACGAAGATGTCGGTCGGCCCCATGGACAACAACACTTACCTCGTCGTCTGTTCCGCGACCGGGAAATCTCTCCTGATCGATGCGGCCAACGAGGCCGAGAAGATCATTGCGCTCATCGAACAGGAAGCACCTGTTTTCGATTCCATCGTCACCACCCACCAACACGGTGATCACTGGTTGGCTCTGCAGGACGTCCACGCTGCCACCAAGGTGCCGACCGCGGCTCATCCTCTCGACGCGGAGGTCCTTCCCGTCACCCCGGACGTACTCCTCGAAGACGGCGACAAGGTGACAGTTGGCAATCTGAGCCTCGACGTCATTCACCTGTCCGGCCACACGCCCGGTTCCATTGCGTTGGCTCTGACCGAACCGAATGGGCAGGTTCACCTCTTCACCGGCGACTCACTCTTCCCCGGAGGCGTCGGAAAGACCGCCGACCCCGAGAAGTTCACTTCCCTGCTCGACGACGTGGGAAACAAGCTGTTCGGAAGGTACGACGACGCGACTGTGGTCTACCCCGGGCACGGCAAGGACACGACGCTGGGTACCGAGCGCCCACACTTGGCGGAATGGCGCGAGCGCGGTTGGTGACGTTCCGCTTGCTCCGTACTGGACCCTGCTAGCCGACTTCCTGACTATCGACCTGTTCATCGTCGACCTGTTCACCGTCGACGCGAAGTCACGGAAGCCAGGTCGACAGAGTCCGGCCGAGTCCTTCGACCATCCGTTCCCCGAACACACACAGCGTGCGTTCCCACGGATGGCCGAAGGTCCCTTCCGTGAAGTCGTCACGACTGAATATGTAGTAGTCGCCGTTCGGATAGATCGGGACACGCCACTCCGCCAACTCTTTCGCGGCAGCATGCGCCTCCGCGTCGAAGGTGTAGCCCGGATGCTGCCAATCCAGAACGACGAAGTTGGGATCGTCGTTCCAATCGGTGACAAAACAGCGCAACGCTTCGGCGTTTATCGCATCCACGCGAGCGGCCCACGCCCCTGGAGTCGCAGCTGGCACCGCACCCAAATCGAAGACCACGGACGGGATGGGCTCGGCGATGGCGGGCCAAGATCGTGCGTCGATGCCGGGAGTGAACCCAAAGCGCACACGAAAGATCGCCCAGTTTCTCTCGTTCTCCTCATCCGACAGCTGTCCCCAGCCGGCAGGAAGGGTCGAGCCGAAGTTCTGAGTCATCTTGGTGGTCACAACACCATCGTGCTCGAACGGTGCGCATTGTGTGACACCTTCGAACACGCCGTATGCGGATACGCGGTAACGGATACTTCAGAACGGTGTGTCCGGATCGGTGGAGAAGTCATCGACGCAGTACAGCGCGCTTCGGCGACCAGGAATCCGTCAACCGGGTCAGGCGTCGCGGGATCGCCGAACCGGACCAATTCCTTGTGAGATCGCTAGGGTGGAAAACGAACCTACATCGGGAGGCTTGAAACATGCTGGTACGTCGAATTGCTCGTCCACTGCTTTCCACGATCTTCATCGCCGGGGGAATCGATGCTTTGCGCAACCCCACTCAGCGAGCAGCCAAAGCGTCACCGCTGATCGACAAATCCGTCGAGACGCTGCCAGGAGCAGTGACGCAGAAGGTGCCTGCTGATCCGGAAACACTCGTCAAGATCAACGCAGCCGTCCAGATCGGTGGCGGCGCCCTGCTGGCCACCGGCAAGGCGCCGCGTCTCGCGTCGTTGGTCCTCGCGGGGAGCCTGGTACCGACCACGCTTGCCGGTCACGACTTCTGGAACGAAACCGATCCGTCACTGCGAGCGATGCAGCGAACCAACTTCATCAAGAACGTCAGCCTGCTCGGCGGACTGATGATCGCGTCCGTCGACACCGAGGGCAAGCCGTCGCTCGGCTGGCGTGGCCGCCGCGCCGCGAAGAAGGCTCAGGCGTCTATAGCCGCGGCACTTCCGTTGGTCGCATCGCAGACCGATCACACGAGCGATCGCGTCGAACACGCTCTGTCGGTGGCTTCCGAACGCGGTTCCGAACTTGCCGAAACCGCGAAGGCGCACGGCACGGATTGGCTCGAACTTGCCAAGGAGCGCAGCTCCGAGTTCGCGGAGATCGCGAGCAAGCGTGCCGCTGAATTCGGAGAGGTCGCCAAAGAACGCGGCCCGGACATCCTCGAAGTCGCGCAGAAGCGCGGCTCCGAACTGGCCGAGACCGCACGTGAGCGCAGCGCCGAACTGGCAGAGCTGGCGAGCAAGCGCAGCTCCGAGTTCGCCGAACTCGCGCTCGAAAAGAGCAACGAGTGGGCCGAAACGGCGTCGGAGCAGACCGAGGTGCTGGGTAAGCGTGCCCGAAAGCGCGCCGAGAAGGCGCTCGAAAAGGCTCGCGCCAAGAAGGACGAATTGACGCACTGAGTGCACCGAAAAACACGGTCAGGCCACCTTCGGGTGGCCTGACCTGTATCTATGCGGCAGTTCATCTGGGGGAACTAGACTGTCTTGGCGCTTTTGCAGCGCGTGAATTTCTCATCAAGCCTAGGAGATCCTTTGCCCGACGCGGACCCGTCACTGAACGAGCAAGAGCTCGAGCAGCAGTACGTGACGATGTTGTACTCCCGTCTCGACGATCTTCGAAAGTATGCCCAAACTCGCTTGAGCACGGTCCTCCTCGAGACCGGCGGAACCCCGCAAGCACGCAGTGAACGCGAATCCTTCAATGCCATGTACACCGAGGATCTCGCCAAGTACGACGCAGCCGAGAACGGAATGTGTTTCGGACGCATCGACTTCGACGACGAGCGACGCTACGTCGGCCGACTCGGAATTCTGGACACCGACAACGACTACGAAACGCTACTGCTCGACTGGCGAGCTCCGATGGCACGCCCGTTCTATCTGGCGACGCCCGCGGCACCTGAGGGCGTCAAGCGACGACGCCATATCCGCAGTCGGAGCCGAACAGTCACCGGAATCAACGACGAATACCTGGACCTCGACGCTGCCCGAGCCGCCGGCGTGGTGACCGAAGCCGGCGGCGTCGCCGGTGAGAGCGCACTCCTGGACGCTCTGAACGCAGCGCGTACGGGTCAGATGAACGACATCGTCGAGACCATTCAGAGTGAGCAGGATGCCATCATCCGCTCCGAGCACAAAAGCGTTCTGGTGGTCCAGGGCGGTCCGGGTACCGGCAAAACCGCAGTCGCCCTTCACCGTGCCGCGTTCCTGCTCTACACCTACCGCCAGCAACTGGCCAAGGCCGGTGTTCTCATCATCGGGCCGAACGCGACGTTCCTCGACTACATCAGCCAGGTCCTTCCTTCACTCGGTGAGACCGGAGTTCTGCTCTCGACGATCGGGGACCTGTACCCCGGAGTGCGTGCGACTCGTACGGATTCCCTCGCCGCCGGTGAGATCAAGGGTTCCCTCGCGATCCTCGACGTACTCAAGAACGCCGTCCGGGATCGGCAGGAAGTCCCGTCGAAGCCGATCACCCTTCGATTCGACACGTACGACTTGAAGCTGGATCGCAAGACTGTCACGAAGGCTCGCGGACGTGCTCGGTCGTCGCGTCGCCCACACAACCTGGCGCGCCCGATCTTCGTGGCAGCAGTCATCGAGGCGTTGGCACTGCAGATGGCCGAACTCATCGGCGGCAACCTCGTGGACGGCGGCTCACTCCTCAGTCGGGACGACATCGCCGACATTCGCGACGAGATGCGTGAGGACGCGGACATCATGTCCGCCATCGGAAAGCTGTGGCCTGAATTGTCGCCGCAGCAAATCCTCGCGGAACTGTGGACCTCTCCGGCGAGGTTGGCCAAGGCAGCGCCGCAACTCGACGACGCCCAACGCGACGAGCTTCTGCAGAGCGTCGGACCGGGTTTCAGTGCGGCAGACGCTCCCCTCCTCGATGAACTGGCCGAGATCCTCGGAGTCGACGATGCCGCCGAACGCGAACGCGCACAACGTGAATGGCGCGCGCAGATCGCCGACGCCCAGGGCGCCCTCGACATCCTCACCGGCTCTGCACCACAGGATCTCGAAGACGAGATGGACCCCGAGATCTTGATGGCGTACGACTTGATCGACGCCAGCCAACTCGCCCAGCGCCACGATCAGGGCCAGCGCCAGACCACGGCAGAACGCGCTGCCGGCGACCGAACCTGGACCTACGGTCACGTGATCGTCGACGAAGCCCAAGAGCTCTCCGAAATGGCGTGGCGAATGCTGATGCGGCGCATACCGAATCGCTGGATGACGTTGGTCGGCGATACAGCTCAGACCGGTGATCCCGCGGGAACCTCGTCCTGGCAGAAGATTCTCGAGCCTTACGTCGCCAAGCGCTGGAAGCTCACCGAACTGACCGTCAACTACCGAACTCCCTCGGAGATCATGGATGTCGCGCACCGTGTGCTCGAAGAGATCGACCCGGAGCAATCCGTGCCCCGGTCGGTACGCGACAGCGGATTCGCGCCGTGGGCACTCAAGACCACTGCCGAAGAATTGGAATCGACCGTGCGCCGTTGCATCGAGTCCGAGTCGCATCCCGGTATCACCGCAGTGATCGCCGGTTCCGAGGTCGTTGCCGATCTGGCGGGCATTGCGAGTGAGACCGTAAGTGTCCTGTCGGTCAAGGACGTCAAGGGACTCGAGTTCGACACCGTGTTGATCGTCGAACCTGCCGACATTCTCGACGAGTCACCACGCGGAATGAACGACCTCTACGTCGCGTTGACCCGAGCCACCCAGAGGCTCGGCATCATTCACGTCGAGTCGCTCCCCGCGGTTCTCGACGGCGTCGCGGCAGCAGAGTTGGCCTTCGATTCGTGAGCCTCACGGAGTAGGTTCGTGCGTGACACCACGAATCGTGGTGTCACCCCAATTTGTGTCGACGACTGAAGGAATGACCCCTCGTGCTTGGCCTGCCCGCAAGTTCCGCCGCACCCTTCCGCAAGATCGCTCGCGTGGTGATCGGTGTCGGGATGCTTGCGGCGGTGACAGCCGGTTGTTCAGAGGATGATTCGAGTTCAACGGCTGCTGCAGGCAGCGACGACATCGCTGCCGTTGCTGCCGCACCGACCGAAAAACCGGTAGACGATGCAGAACGGCTGCGGGCGGCGCTTGCATCTACCGGGGTCAAGCCAGCCTTTTCCGACGACATGTTGCAGGCGCTCGGTGACGGTGTCTGCCAGCAGCTCGCGGCCGGCACGGATCGAGCGATGATCATCGCGAATCTGCGGACGGTATCGCTGAACGGCGCGAGCGAACCGATGGTCACCACCGGAAACGACTCGGCCGCATCGACAACGCCCCCCAGCGCCGATCAGCTGGCTGAAGTGTTCGTCGATGCGGCCGAGGCCGACTACTGCCGGTAGGTCAGCGAACGGTGTGCACGATCAGGACATCGGATGTCGCCTTGCGCGCCGCATCGGAAGGCACCGATCCGAGCAGACGCCCGGTCAGTGTGTTCAATCCGCGATTTCCGACGACCAGCAAGTCGCCCTTGACCTCGTCGAGCAAAGCGAGAAGCGATTCGACGGGAGCGCCGACGATAGCGCGCTCGACAACATCCTTGGCACCCTGGGCATGTGCGCGCTCACGAGCGGTGCGAAGGATCTCGTAGGTCGGAGCGGAACCGGTGACCTGGTAGGCCTCGTTACCCAACGCATCAGCGGCAGCGCTCACGTCCTTGGGATCAGCCGGGTAGTACGCACACGCGATGACGAGCTGAGCGTCCGAGCCACTGGCAATGGCGGCAGCTCTGTCGACTGCCTTCAGTGACGACTCGGAGCCATCGGTTCCTACGACAACGGTCCGGTAGGCACTCATTCATTCCTCCATGGTTACGGGACGGACGGTACGGCCGGCACCGGGCGCAACGCTGTTGCGCCCGCTCGACAACCGCTGCGCTGACATTAGCGGGATTGTGCCGCGGATAGTGTTATTTGCAGTACACGCCACAAGCCCACAATGAATGTGATTCTTCGTCACAGACACATTTGTGCGGCGGTGACCACTCAGCGAAGTTTGCCGAAGCGGGGCCCGAACAGCGCCGCCGGAAAAACTTCCTGCTCGACCAGGGCGGTACGCCACGGCGTCGCCAATTCCAGCAACCGCTTGGCACCCTCCTCACCCAGCGCATCCCACGGAGCCAAAGCGAGGTCGTCCGTCAGGTCTTCGACGACGTCACGCAGTTCCTGCCCGTCCTCGGTCAGTGCACCCGACGAACGATCCAGCAGTTCGCGGTCCTTCAAACTCTCGACGGCCTCGTCCCACTGTTCCTGCGACCATCCGCGGCGAGTCTGCGCGAACTTGCGCTGAAACCCGATTCCCGTCGCGGTGTGCGTGATCAACGCGTCCAGGCCGTTCAATCCCGCGGTCTGAAGAGCCGCAATGTGGCCGTCGCCGCGATACTCACGCAGCAGTGTCAGCGCGTGCCAGAAACGCAGGTGCGGTTCGGTCGGCCAGTCGAGCGACGCCCAACCCGCATACAGGGGGCGGCCGTCCACTCCGGGGATGTTCTGAGCCGCGATCGACACGAGTTCGGCGGCCTCGGCCATGTCCGCCGATCCTGTCACGTCCGCACCGAACAGGCGGACGTACGCCGCGTCAATTGCCCGATACCGCGCGGCGACAACCTCTGTGGGCTTTGCCAATTCCCAGGCACGTGGGATGACGCTGGCGATCAGTTCGGGATTGAAGTTGAAGAAGGTGGCCGTGACGACAGTCGCGGGTGGAGCGCCGAGCGGTGCTGATCGCCCCGCGAAGTACACCATTCGGCCGGGCTCCAACCCGACGCCGACAAGCTCCTTCTCCGTCTCCGGGACGAAGTACGCCAACGAGTGGAGAAGTTCGAGAGTCCGCGCGGTCTTGCCTGCAGTCTGTGCATCCATACCTGAAACCGTAGCGGTCGATAGCACGAACCCACGCGAGGCGACCTACTTGAGACCCGCGGCGTCCATCCCTCGGAGCTCCTTCTTCAAATCCGAGATTTCGTCTCGCAATCGCCCAGCCAACTCGAACTGAAGATCGCGTGCAGCGTTCATCATCTGGTCGGTGAGTTCCTTGACCAGATCTGCCAATTCGGCCCGAGGCATCGATTTGGTGTCGCGCCCCTCGTACACACCCGCACTGACCGCACGACCGGCCTCACCCTGCGCACGCCGACCACGCGTCGCATTGCGACCCGAACCACCGACGTCCACGGACGCCGCAGTGTCCTCTGCCTCCTCGTACACCTGATCGAGAATGTCCGCGATCTTCTTGCGTAGCGGTTGTGGGTCGACGCCCATCTTCTCGTTGTAGGCGACCTGCTTCTCGCGTCGCCGCTCGGTTTCCTCGATGGCCTGCGCCATGGATGCGGTGATCTTGTCCGCATACATGTGCACTTGACCGGACACATTTCGAGCCGCTCGACCAATCGTCTGAATAAGGCTGGTGGAGCTACGGAGGAAGCCTTCCTTGTCGGCATCGAGGATCGCGACCAGCGACACCTCGGGGAGGTCGAGTCCCTCACGCAGGAGGTTGATGCCGACCAACACGTCGTACTCGCCCAGGCGGAGCTGCCGGAGCAGCTCGACTCGCCGGAGCGTATCGATATCCGAGTGCAGATACCGGACGCGAATTCCGAGTTCGAGAAGGTAGTCGGTCAGGTCTTCCGACATCTTCTTGGTCAACGTCGTGACCAGCACGCGCTCGTCACGTTCGGCACGCTCACGGATCTCGTGAACGAGATCGTCGATCTGCCCCTTGGTGGGTTTGACGATGACCTCGGGATCGATCAATCCGGTCGGGCGAATCACCTGCTCGACGAACTCACCGCCGGACTGACCCAACTCGTACTTACCGGGCGTCGCCGACAGGTAGACGGTCTGACCGATCCGCTTACTGAATTCTTCCCAAGTCAGAGGGCGGTTATCGGTTGCCGACGGTAGCCGGAATCCGAATTCGACCAGGTTGCGCTTGCGCGACATATCGCCCTCGTACATGGCGCCGATCTGCGGAACGGTCACATGTGACTCGTCGATGACCAGTAGGAAATCTTCGGGGAAATAGTCGATCAAAGTTGCGGGGGCAGTTCCGGGGCCACGGCCGTCGATGTGGCGCGAGTAGTTCTCGATGCCGGAGCAGAATCCGACCTGCTTGATCATCTCTAGGTCGTACTGCGTTCGCATGCGCAGACGCTGAGCTTCGAGAAGCTTGCCCTTGCCCTCGAGTTCCGCGAGCCGCTCTTCCAGTTCCGCCTCGATGTCCTTGGCCGCACGCTCCATGCGTTCAGGGCCGGCGACGTAGTGCGTCGCCGGGAAGATGCGAACCGTGTCGACCTGGCGAACGATGTCCCCGGTCAGTGGATGTAGGTAGTACAGCGCCTCGATCTCGTCACCGAAGAATTCGATGCGGACCGCCAGCTCTTCGTAGGAAGGAATGATCTCGACCGTGTCGCCGCGCACGCGGAACGAACCTCGCGTGAACGCCATGTCGTTGCGGTTGTACTGAACGTCGACGAGCAGACGGAGGAACGCGTCGCGCGGTACCTCGACACCGACGTCGAGCTGAATCGAGCGATCGAGATACGACTGCGGTGTACCGAGGCCGTAGATGCACGACACCGAGGCCACCACGACCACATCCCGTCGTGACAGAAGGCTGGACGTTGCCGAGTGGCGAAGCCGCTCGACGTCGTCATTGACCGACGAATCCTTCTCGATGTAAGTGTCCGTCTGGGCGATGTACGCCTCGGGTTGGTAGTAGTCGTAGTACGAGACGAAGTACTCGACCGCGTTGTTGGGAAGCATTTCCCGAAGCTCGTTCGCGAGCTGAGCCGCCAAGGTCTTGTTCGGAGCCATCACCAAAGCCGGGCGCTGCAGCTTTTCGATCAACCACGCTGTTGTCGCGGACTTACCGGTACCGGTCGCACCGAGGAGGACAACGTCCTTCTCTCCCTCATTGATCCGTTTTTCAAGCTCGGCGATAGCTGCCGGCTGATCGCCTGCCGGTTCGTACGGGCTGACGACCTCGAAGCGCGCGTCTGAGCGCTCGATGTCACCAACCGGCCGAAACTCGGAATGCGCGACCACGGGATGTTCGGAAGCAAACGCCATGAAACCAGGGTAGGCGCACCCACCGACACAATGCCTGCTCGTCCGCGTTCAGCCGAAAATGCAGTTCGGCGGTAGGTTCTTCGACCATGAGCGAGGAACGTCCCCACATTCACCGGCCGAAGGTCGAAACCTTCGACATCGCAGCTCGCACCAACGTCGATCCCAAGGGTTTCGTTCGCCCGGTCGAGCACTACCGCGAAGAACCGTGGGGGCTGTACATGGCGCGCCACGCCGACCATCCCCGGTTTCACTACCTGGAGTCCTGGATCATTCCCGAACTCGGAATTCGGGCGTCGATCCTGCACTTCACCCCGGAACATGTCCGAGACTGGGATTTCTATGTCGACATCGGCGACTTCACCCGCGGTGAGCAGGTCTGGAGATCCGAGGACCACTACCTCGACCTGATCGTGCAGACCGGACGCAGCGTCGAATTGCTCGACGTCGACGAATTGCTCGAGGCGAACACCGCCGGGATTCTCGACCCGAAGACGTCAGAGCGCGCGATGCTGAACGCGGCCCGCGCTATCGACGGCATCGCCGCCCACGGTCACGATCTCGACGCCTGGCTCACCTCGGTGGGCATGCCGGTCACGTGGCGCTGAGCGGTTAGAGGGACCAGCCTGATTTCTCGGCCCACTCCCACGCCCGGTGGAAAGCGGCGTCGAACCACGGCGTCTTGACTCCCAGGTAGGCGTCGATCGCAGCGGCGTAGTCGTCGATGCCTGCGGCACTCTCGGCTGCCTTGACCTTGAGTTCGGCATACTCGGCACGCGCCGACGCATCGGCGCGAAGCCAGTCGCGGAAGAGGATCGCGAACTGCTGACCGGGCCAACCGTCCACCCGAATGTGAATATTCGCGCGGCGCCCTGGATCGGCACTGCCGTGAATCCGCTTTGCCCACACCGCCGGATCGGTTTCACCACCGAGGTACGACGGTTTCGGGTCGTCGGCGGCGATGTGCTCGATCCGGGGGAACCCGGCAGCGGCCAGATCTTCCGCGAGGTCGTCGGCAACGCCGAGGTGCTCGACAGTGATCTGAATGTCGATCACGTCCTTGGCATCGAGACCAGGCACCGCGGTCGATCCGATGTGATCGATACGGCGCGCGCGGTCGCCGGACGCCAGCGACAACCGGCCGATGATCCGTTCGGCCTGTGCCGGCCACGACGGGTCAGCTGGAGCCAGCTCCGGCAGTGCACGTACTACCGTGCGCTCGCGGAGATTCTTCTCGAAAGGTACAAGGCGATTCGCCCACAGGTCGCGGACCACGTCGTCGAGTGAACCCGGCTCTCCGCTGTTGTCGAGCCACACGTCGGCAACCGCACGACGCTGATCGTCATGTGCCTGCGCTGCGATGCGCGCACGAGCGTCGGATTCCGGCATACCGCGTGAGCCCACCAAGCGTCGAACTCGTTCCTCCTCGTCGACGTAGACGATGACGACCAGGTTGAACGCCGGCGCCATCGAACCCTCGACCAACAGCGGAATGTCTTGAACGAGCACTGCATCCGACGGCGCAGACGAGATCTGCTCCATCGTCCGCGCACCGATAAGTGGATGGAGGATGCCATTGAGAGTTCCGCGTGACGTGTCGTCGGCAAACGCCAACGAGGCCAGCGCGGGGCGGTTGAGGCTGCCGTCCTCGGACAGAATCCCGTCGCCGAATGCATCGACCAGAGCGGCCAGGCCAGGAGTACCGGGCTCGACCACTTCTCGGGCGATCAGGTCGGCGTCGACGATGACGGCTCCCAGTTCGCTGAGGATTTTCGACACTGTCGACTTACCGGCTCCGATGCCTCCAGTGAGGCCTACTCTCAACACACTCGACAGTCTCTCATCTCCGCGCCCGAGAGATTGAGACACGCCTACCGATCGAACACGCCGAGGCGTTCGAGGCTCAAATACCACAATTTCGGTGACCGTGCGGTTATGTTCTAGCGAACGCACCTGTACCTGCACCTTCTCGAGAAAGTGGACGCCATGCGAGCAGATCGCGACCATCACGGTCAGCACCGCCTCGGAATGCCGAACGGCGTGCACTGCATAGAGTTTCCCGAAGTTGCTTTTGCCCTGGCAGAGCACCGTCGTACGTGGTTCACGATGCTCGTGAGCCAAGGCCGACACAGCTTCGCATCGATGCGTAAGCGCACAGCCGAAGCGACCGCCACCTACTGGGTGCCTGCTCCCGCAAACTGAGTTTTTTCACGAAGTACAAAATGACCGGCAACTTTACGGTGCCGGTCATTTCTGTGTTCACTCACTGAGTTCTTCGCGCGCCAGTGGTACCTGACCGAGAAAAGAACCCCGCCCCTGCAAGTGCAGGGGCGGGGTTCTTCAAAGATCTCGCTTGATCAGATCAAGCGGTAATCCTTATGCGTTGCCCGACAGCTTCTCGCGAAGTGCGGCGAGCTGCGCATCGCTGGCAAGCGATCCGCCAGCGGACTCTGCCGGAGCGGAGCCGGCAGCAGCCGGAGCCTCAGCATCGTCTGCAGCAGCCGTCTCCGAGGAGTAGCCGGCAGCAGCGGTGGCAGCCTCAGCGGCCTCGTCTGCAGCGGTCTTCTCCATCTGAGTGGTGTGCATCTTGTGGCGACGCTCAGCCTCGGCGTAGCGGTTCTCCCACTCTTCGCGCTGCTTGTCGAAGCCCTCGAGCCATTCGTTGGTCTCGGGATCGAAGCCCTCGGGGAAGATGTAGTTGCCCTGCTCGTCGTACGAGTCGGCCATGCCGTACTTGGACGGATCGAACTCGGCGTTGTAATCCTCGTTGGCCTGCTTCAGCGACAGCGAGATACGACGACGCTCGAGGTCGATGTCGATGACCTTGACGAGTGCATCGTCGCCGACGCCGACAACCTGGTCCGGAACCTCGACGTGGCGCTCAGCGAGCTCCGAGATGTGAACGAGGCCTTCGATTCCCTCTTCGACGCGCACGAATGCACCGAACGGAACCAGCTTCGTGACCTTGCCGGGCACGATCTGGCCGATGGCGTGCGTGCGGGCGAACTGACGCCACGGATCTTCCTGCGTTGCCTTGAGCGACAGGGAGACGCGCTCGCGGTCCAGGTCGACGTCGAGAACCTCGACGGTGACCTCGGTGCCGACCTCGACAACCTCGGACGGGTGATCGATGTGCTTCCAAGACAGCTCGGAAACGTGAACCAGACCGTCTACGCCGCCCAGGTCCACGAATGCACCGAAGTTGACGATGGAGGACACGACGCCCTTGCGGACCTGGCCCTTCTGGAGCTGGTGCAGGAATTCGCTGCGAACCTCGGACTGAGTCTGCTCGAGCCATGCGCGGCGCGACAGGACCACGTTGTTGCGGTTCTTGTCGAGCTCGATGATCTTGGCCTCGATCTCCTTGCCGACGTACGGCTGGAGGTCGCGGACGCGACGCATTTCGACGAGCGAAGCGGGGAGGAAGCCACGAAGACCGATGTCAAGGATGAGGCCGCCCTT
Organism: Rhodococcus sp. IEGM 1406; assembly: GCF_030056745.1. NCBI lineage: Bacteria > Bacillati > Actinomycetota > Actinomycetes > Mycobacteriales > Nocardiaceae > Rhodococcus > Rhodococcus sp. IEGM 1406. The sequence continues at coordinate 45,899 of NZ_JASHKO010000009.1, forward strand.
GACGACCTCGATGACGGTGCCCTTGACGGCCTCGTCCTTCTCCTTGAGCTCCTCGATGGTGCCCCAGGCACGCTCGTACTGAGCGCGCTTCTTCGACAGGATCAGTCGACCTTCTTTGTCCTCCTTGGTGAGGACGAGAGCCTCGACCGCATCTCCCACGGAGACGACCTCGTTGGGGTCGACGTCGTGCTTGATGGAGAGCTCACGAGAAGGGATGACGCCTTCGGTCTTGTAACCGATGTCGAGCAGAACCTCGTCGCGGTCGACCTTGACGATGGTTCCTTCGACGATGTCACCATCGTTGAAGTACTTGATCGTGGCATCGATGGCGGCGAGGAAGTCCTCGGCGGAGCCAATGTCGTTAATGGCAACCTGCGGCGAGGTGACGGTTGTGGAGGGCATATGTTGAATTGCTCCGGACGAGTTGTGGTCGGTTGATGGATTTTGTCGGACGAGATGCGCAACTGTGGCGTACAAATGTTGGAAGTACTTTTGTGAAGTACTAGATCGAAGTACCCAGCTGCATCAATAACGAACAACCGAATACCGGATCACATTCCACACCGCGGAAGCGCACCGCGAGCTCCCTCGGTCCAACTGATTCCGAGACCTTGGTAAAGATCCCGTATAGACAATCGGTCGGATGACAGACACTCGCGTGAGTAAGACTACGCGTCGGCTATCTTGCCGGGCAAACCCGGGTACCCTGCGCCCGCATCACCCGTTCTACTGTGTTGTACATGTCTGACGAGCGCCATGCCGCCGCCAATTCCATTCTCGGCACCAGCGGTGTCGGCCGGGTCCGTGTCGATTCCAGTGCCAGCGACCGTGCCAGCCGTGCGTGGTGGGACGCCGACGCCGACGATTACCACCGAACCCACGGCGAGTTTCTGGGCGTGAACAGCGCGGAAGGTGAATTCGTCTGGTGCCCCGAAGGGCTGCACGAGGGCGATCACCACTTACTCGGCGACATAGTCGACAAAGACATATTGGAAGTGGGTTGCGGCTCGGCGCCGTGTGCCCGATGGCTCGCCGGACACGGTGCTCGGGCCGTCGGTCTCGACATCTCGATGGGGATGCTCGCCCGCGGGCAGGACGCGATGAATGCCGGCGGACCGGCAGTCCCGTTGATTCAGGCAAGTGCGGAACTCCTGCCGTTTGCCGACGAGAGTTTCGACATCGTCTGTTCCGCGTTCGGCGCCGTCCCGTTCGTTGCCGATTCGCAGCGAGTGATGAACGAAGTCGCCCGGGTTCTGCGTCCCGGCGGATCGTGGGTCTTTGCCGTCAACCATCCGATCCGATGGATCTTCCCCGACGATCCCGGGCCGAAGGGCTTGACCGCGACCCTCCCCTACTTCGACCGCACCCCGTATGTCGAGGTCGATGACAACGGAGTCCCCACCTACGTCGAGCATCACCGCACCATCGGCGACCGGGTTCGTGAGATCGTCGCGGCCGGACTTCAGGTGCGCGACATCATCGAGCCCGAATGGCCGGAGTGGTTGGACCGCGAATGGGGACAGTGGAGTCCCCTGCGCGGCCAACTCTTTCCGGGCACTGCAATTTTCAGCGCCGTCAAACCCTGACGGCTACAGCAGCTTCGACAGGAACGCCTTGGTCCGATCGTGCTGCGGATTGGCCAGGAGTTCCCTGGGCTCGCCTGCCTCGACCACAACTCCCCCGTCCATGAACACCAACTGATCTGCGACCTCGCGGGCGAAACCCATCTCGTGGGTGACGACCACCATCGTCATGCCTTCTTTGGCCAATTGCTTCATCACAGTGAGAACTTCACCGACGAGTTCGGGGTCGAGCGCGGATGTCGGCTCGTCGAACAGCATGAGCTTCGGGTCCATCGCGAGAGCGCGGGCGATGGCAACTCTTTGCTGCTGACCACCCGACAACTGGGCCGGGTAGGCGTTGGCTTTGGCGCTCAACCCGACCTGATCGAGGAGGTCCTTCGCTCGTTCGACAGCCTTCTTCTTACTGACGCGCTTCACCTGCGTCGGCGCTTCGATGATGTTCTCGAGAGCGGTGCGGTGCGGGAACAGGTTGAAGTGCTGAAACACCATCCCGATGTCGCGGCGTTGTTTGGCCGCTGCTCGCGGGTGGAGTTCGTACAGTTTGCCGTTCTTCTCCGAGTAGCCCACCAGGTCGCCGTCGACGTACAGTCGGCCGGCGTTGACCTGCTCGAGGTGATTGATGCAGCGCAAGAACGTCGACTTGCCCGACCCGGACGGCCCGACGAGGCACAGAACTTGGCCGGGATCGATTTCGAGTGAGACCCCTTTGAGAACCTCGAGCGCGCCGAAGTTCTTACAGACCCGGTCTGCCTTGACCATCGGTGTCATCTGCGTTCTCCTCCTGGAATATCCGGGAGTGTCTCCACTACCGTTTCTTTGCCCTGTGCGTCGGCGAGTGCCTGAAGCTGGCGAGTGGTAAGCGTCCTCGTCGACCCTTTCGAATAGTGGCGTTCGACGTAGTACTGGCCGACCATGAGAACACTGGTCATTGCGAGGTACCACGTAACCGCGACCATCAAGAGTGGGATCGGCTCGAAATTTGCACCGGATATGTCTCTCGCTCGTCCGTAGAGTTCGGTACTCAACGGCACTGCGGTCACCAGCGAAGTCGTCTTGAGCAAGCTGATCAATTCATTGCCGGTCGGTGGGATGATCACCCGCATCGCCTGGGGAAGGACCGTTCGCCGCATCGTCTGGCCCCACGTCATTCCCAAAGCCACTGACGCTTCGGTCTGACCTTCGTTGACCGAGGCGATACCTGCACGGACGATTTCGGCCATGTACGCCGCCTCGTTCAATGCGAGTCCGATGACTGCGAAGAGAAACGCCGCCTGGAGATCTTGCATGTCGAAATGCACGAACTGATGGACGAACGGAACGCCGAGATCGATGCTCTTGTATATGGAGGGGAAGAGACCCCAGAAGACGAGCTGGACGTAAACGGGCGTGCCGCGGAAGACCCACAAATACACCCAGGCAGCGGACTTCAGCACCGGGTTCGGCGACAGCCGCATTACCGCGAGGACGATGCCCAGAACGATCGCGGCTGCCATCGACAGAATTGTCAGTTGAATGGTGACCCAGGCGGCCTTCGAAATTCGAGCGTCGAAGAGGTACTGGCGGTAAGTCGCCCAGCCGAACTGTTCATTGGTCGCCGAACCGTAGATAAAGAGCCCCACCAGGACCACCACCACGACTGCTGCGACCCATCGGCCCGGTCTGCGCAGTGGGATCGCCTTGATCGGCGCCGGATCGCCAGTCTCAGTTGTTGTCATGTTCATCAGCTTTCCGCGCCGTTGATCTTGGATACTTCGATGACGCCGGCCTCGACACTCCAGGTCTGCGCGATCTGTTGATAGACACCGTTGTCGATCAGGTACTGCATTGCCTGCTGCAGGGCGGGACCAAGGGCGGAACCCTTCACGATCGGCCAGCCGTACGGCGCCGAATCAAAGGGCTCACCGGCAGCTTCCATCCGCCCCTTACTCCGTTTGATCGCGTAGCCGGTCACTGGCGAATCAGCGGACAACGCGTCGACTCGACCCAGGATGAGAGCATTGGCCGCATCGTCCTGACTGTCGTACTTGATCTTCTCGATGGGCGGCTTGCCCGCAGCAACGCATGCCTCGCTCTTGGCGGGTACTTCGTCGATGTCCTCGGTAGTTGTGGTCTGTACCGCCACTCGCAACCCACACGCATTGTTCGGGTCCACGGGATTGTCCGGCCGCTGAGCCCACTGGATACCTGCGCTGTAGTACGTGACGAAGTCGACCGACTTCTCCCGCTCCTTGGAGTCGGTGAACGAAGACATGCCGAGGTCGTAGCTTCCCGACTGGATAGCGGGGATGATCTTGTCGAAGTCGGCCTGGTTATAGACAGCTTCGACCCCGAGCACAGTCGCCACTGCGTTCATGATGTCGACGTCGAAGCCGACGATTTTGCCATTCTCATCTTTGAATTCGTTTGGTGCGTAAGGAATGTTGACCCCTACCTGCAGCTTGCCCGACTCCCTGACGTTCGGGGGCAACAGGGCGGCGATCTCGGGCACCTTCTGGATGTCAAGTGGCGGCCCCTCCGGAACGAGGCCCTCGTTGTTGGTCACACACCCGCCGCACAGTGCGACGATCAAGCCCACCAACAAGACTCGCACCACGTTGGTGCGGATACGCCCGCCACTGCTCGAGCCATAACCCACGCCACGTGGCCTTGGTGCCCGTGCGTTTTCATCGACCACGACTCTGCTCTCCACTCGTCGATCGCCGCACTTGCAACGTCCATCCGAAATTCAGTCGAACGGTAGGTTACGGCAGGAGTTCCACCGTCGCCGACTTCGCAAGATTCCGGCCTGTCGTACAAGAATCAGCGACGCAGAGTGTGTGCGTACACGACTTCGGAAAATTCGCTGGTCGATGCCAAACCGCCGAGGTCGGCGGTCGCGATACCCGACGCGATGGTCGTACGAACCGCGTCTGAAATGCGGCGTGCCGCCGCAGACAACAACCGATCTCCGCGCGCATCACCGAGCCAGTCGAGCATCATCGCACTCGAGAGGAACAGTGCCGTCGGGTTCGCCCGGTTCTTCCCGGCAATGTCGGGTGCTGCACCGTGCGCAGCCTGAGCCATGACCTGCGTCTCGGCAGCGTTGATCGACGGCGCGGTTCCGAGTGAACCGGACAGCTCGCCCGCCAGATCCGACAAAATGTCGCCGAACATGTTTTCGGTCACCACGACGTCGAAGTCTCCGCCGCGTCGAACGAGGTGCGCCGCCATCGCGTCGACGTGCTCGTCGTCGACGACTACGTGGGGGTACTCCGCGGCGACGGTTCGGCAGGCGTCGCGGAAGAGGCCGGTGGTCAGTGTCAGGACGTTGGCCTTGTGGACGATCGTGACGTGATTGCGCCGACGCGACGCCAACGCGAAGGCAGTGCGTGCGATCCGTTCGCATGCAGCGCGGGTGAACACACCGACGGCCAGGGCGATGTCTGGCGTCGGCATGAATTCGCCGCTGCCGACTGCCATGTTCCGATCCGCGTACAACCCCTCGGTGTTCTCGCGGACGATCACCAGATCCATGTCGGGGACCATCGCCTTGACGCCGGGGAATGCTGCTGCCGGTCGGATGTTCGCGAACAACTCGAACTTTTTCCGGATGACGCCGCCGGGGGTGAGTTGTCCGCGAAAACTCTCGGGATACGACGCGCTGTCATGGGGTCCGAGGATCCAGCCTTGCAGCTGCCCCAACCCATCGATGGTTTCGTCGGGAATTGGCGTGCCGTGAGTGTCGATGGCCGTACTCCCGAGCGGAAGCTCTACCCACTCGACGGGCGGAGCATGAACCGATGACAGCGCCGCATCCACGATCTGCCGTGTCGCCGGGACGATTTCGTGGCCAATTCCGTCGCCGTGCATGAGTCCCAGCCGCATGGCCGGAGTACCGATTGCGCTCGCACCTGTCATCAGGCAATCATTGCTCACCATGGTCCAGTCGGTGGAATTGCTCCTCGATCCGGTGAGTGAGTCGGCAGTGCGAGCACAATGGCAGCTACTCGCCGACGCCGGATTACCGAGTCAGGCCTCTCATCACAGCCCGTCCAACCGTCCGCACATCACGCTGTTCGTCGCCCGTGAGATCCCCGCGGAGATCGACGAACTGTTGGTGCGGCGCTTCTCGGCCCCGGACTTCGAGGTCCGGCTGGGTGGCTACGTCGTGTTCGGCGGCAAGCAGATGGTCTTGGCGCGCTCGGTTGTTCCTTCGCGTGCACTCCTTCACCTGCACCGAGAAATAGCCGAGTCAACAGTTGGCTCGACGGCACTTCCCGCCCACGTCGAGCCCGGCGCGTGGACGCCTCATGTGACGCTCGCCCGACGCGTCGAACCTGCACGTCTGGGTGAAGCCATCGCCCTGCTGGGCACCGACGTGATTCAAGGGCGCAGCGGCGGGATCAGGCGCTGGGACGGCGAACAGAAGACGGAATGGTTACTGACACCGCCGGTGTGAAAGAGCGGGTTGCACGTCGGGTCACCAGGATTCCCGCGATCACCGCCAGCGCACCAACCGGCTGATTCCAGCCAACGCTTTCGTCCAAGACTACTGCGCCGAGAGCGACGCCCACCACTGGACTGAGATAAGTGACGGTGGACGCCGCAGTCGGCCCCCACCCCTGAACGACGTTGGTGTTCCAGATGAATGCGAGCCCGGTCCCCAGTGCGCCTAGAGCGATCATCGACAGGACGACTGCCGGCGTGAGGTGCATCGGCGTGTTTGCGACGACCGGAGAGGCCAGAACCATCACGAAAGCACCGATACTGATCTGCACAAGCGCGACCGTACGAGTGTCGACGCCGAGAGGAAGCACGAAACGCCTGAGGTAGACAAACGAAATCCCGTACGACGCAGTCGCTCCTAGGCAAGCGACCTGAGCACTCACACTTCCGCCAACGCCGAGATTCCACGGCGCCAACACGATCAGCACCCCACCGAATCCGAGAAGCAACCCCAGCGACTTGTATCGCGTCAGCGTCTCCCCCGGCAGAAAGGCAAGGGAGACAGCCATAGTCATCAGTGGCGTGGTGGCGTTGTAGATGCTCGCGAGTCCCGAGGACATGTTTTGCTCCGCCCAACTGAACAGCAGCCACGGCACGATGCATTGCGTCGCTGCGAGAAAAGCCAGGTGCTTCCAGACACGAAATTCCCTCGGTAGGCCGATCCGGCTGACCGCTGACACGAGAACCAGCGCGAGCGCACCGAAGACCAAGCGCCACAGAACTACCTGCGTGAAGGACAGACCTTCGAGCCCGATCTTCATGAAGAGGAAACTGGCTCCCCACACCACCGCAGCTGCGGTGTATTGAAAGGCCAGACTTGCCCTCAAAGGGTGAAGTCTCCGTGCGGACTGACGTCGTGACGAGTGTCGGGCGTTCGGCCGGCAAGAGCTAGTACGTTCAGGACCAGTAGGACCAGGAGGCTGACGACGATGATTGCCATGTGTTCAGCCTGACGGAATGTCCCACGTGGCAGTAGTGGCAGAAAAGCCAGACTTGGACGATTTTCTGCCACTTTCCCATTTTTCTGTCACACTCGAAAGATGCTCGCGAAAGTGGTGGTCCCACTGATGCCGATGACCGAGGCGTTCGAACTCGGCGTGGCATGTGAAGTCTTCGGCTTCGACCGATCCGACGACGGCCTCCCCACCTACGACTTCTCTCTGATAGCCGCAGTTCCGGGCCCGATCCGAACGCGGTTCGGTTACAACATCGATGTTCCGTACAACCTCGATTCTCTCGACGACGCCGACCTCATCGTCGTTTCCGCCGGCGGAACTTACGACGCCGGCGACGCGTACATGTGCTCACCGAGTCCCGACTCGAGTGTCGATCCCCTGCTGGTCAAACTCAACGAGGCCGTAGCCCGGGGCGCCAAGGTGGCGAGCCTGTGCACCGGAGCGTTTGTCCTCGGCGCAGCTGGACTACTGGACGGAAGGCGATGCACGACGCATTGGCGGCACGCAGAGAGGCTTGCCCAGACGTATCCGGAAGCCAAGGTCGATCCGGACGTGTTGTACGTGGACGAAGATCCGGTGTTCACCAGCGCAGGCACCGCGGCAGGAATCGATCTGTGCCTGCACATCGTGCGAAAGGAACAGGGTTCTCGTGTCGCCAACGGCATCGCGAGAAGGATGGTGGTGCCACCCCACCGTGACGGTGGGCAGGCCCAGTACGTCGCCACTCCCCTCACCTCGACGCCGAGTGCAACCCTTGCCCCACTCCTCGACTGGATGACGGAGAATCTCGCCCTCGACCTCACTGTCGGAATGGTCGCGGCCCGAGCGAACATGTCCGCTCGCACATTTGCCCGCCGTTTCCAAGCGGAAACGGGAACAACTCCCGCCCGCTGGCTCAGCGATCAGCGAGTACTGGCCGCCCAGCAACTCCTGGAGAATTCGGACCTCTCCGTCGATGTCATCGCGGAACGCGTCGGTTTCGGCGGCGGCGCCGTGCTTCGCCAGCACTTCATCCGGCTTCGCTGCACCACGCCCCAGGCCTACCGCCGGACGTTTCGGGCGACCGAGAACGCAAGCTGAAATCGGCTCAGGGAAGAATCAGCGGTTCCGGGGCGTTGCACACACCAACAGCCCGCACAATGGAAAGGACCCCTGTGGCCACCCAGACACTCACCCAGCAGAACTTCGACGAAACGATCAACGGCAGCGACGTCGTCCTCGTGGACTTCTGGGCCTCCTGGTGCGGCCCGTGCCGCCAGTTCGCACCGACGTTCGAAGCGTCTTCGGAGAAGCACGCCGACGTCGTTCACGCCAAGGTCGACACCGAGGCCGAGCAGGGAATCGCAGCGGCCGCGAACATCCGCTCCATCCCCACGATCATGGCCTTCCGCGAAGGCGTACTCGTGTTCAACCAGGCCGGCGCTCTTCCCGCTGCTCAGCTCGAAGAGCTCGTCACTCAGGTCAAGGCACTCGACATGGACGAGGTCCGCAAGCAGATCGCAGAGCAAACCGCTTCAGCTGAATAGCGAAAGCGAGCGCGCTCCGAATCGAATTCGATTCGGAGCGCGCTCTTTTCGTAGCCAGGCTGCCTTGGCGTTTCGTAGCCAGGCTGCCTTGGCGCCGACTCAGTGAGCCGCGCTGTCCCAGCTTCGACCGGTTCCCACCGAAACGTCCAGGGGTACCGACAACTCGATGGCTGTGGCCATCTTGTCCTTGACCAGTGCGGTGACTTCCTCCAACTCGGAGGCGACCACTTCGAGCACCAATTCGTCGTGCACCTGCAGCAGCATGCGCGACTTCAATCCGGCGTCGGCGAGAGCCTTCTGAACATTGATCATCGCGACCTTGATGATGTCGGCTGCGGTGCCCTGGATCGGCGCATTCAGGGCAGCCCGTTCTGCCACCTCACGACGCTGACGGTTGTCGCTGTTGAGGTCCGGCAGGTAGCGACGACGACCGTAGAGCGTCGAGGTGTAGCCGTCCTTACGTGCCTGCTCGACCACCGCGTGGAGGTAATCCCGCACGCCGCCGAAACGAGCGAAGTACGCATCCATCTGCTGCTTCGCTTCTTCGGTCGAAATCTTCAACTGCGACGCCAATCCGTAGGCACTGAGCCCGTAGGCCAGACCGTAGGACATCGCCTTGACCCGGCGACGCAGTTCAGGAGTTACCTCTTCGATCGGTACACCGAATGCGCGCGAGCCGACAAAGCTGTGCAGGTCCTCACCGGTGTTGAATGCCTCGATCAGCCCCTCGTCGCCTGACACGTGCGCCATGATGCGCATTTCGATCTGGCTGTAGTCGGCAGTGAGCAGAACGTCGAACCCCTGCCCGACTACGAATCCGTCGCGAATCTCGCGCCCCGCGTCGTTTCGCACCGGGATGTTCTGCAAGTTCGGATCGGTCGACGACAGACGTCCGGTCGCGGCGACCGTCTGGTTGAACGTCGTGTGAATGCGTCCGTCTTCGGCCACGGCCTTGAGAAGACCGTCGACGGTCACCTTCATACGCGTCGCATCACGGTGCGCGAGAAGGTGTTCGAGGAACGGGTGTCCTGTCTTGTCGAACAGACCCTGCAACGCCTCGGCGTCGGTGGTGTAGCCCGTCTTCGTCTTCTTCGTCTTGGGCATGTCGAGTTCTTCGAACAAGACCACCTGCAGCTGCTTCGGCGAACCCAGGTTGATCTGCTTGTCGATCACCTCGTACGCGGAGTTTGCGGCGTCGGCGACCTGGGAGGCGAAACGGCTCTGAAGATCGTGCAGATGCGCGCTGTCGACGGCGATGCCGGTGGCCTCGATCTGAGCGAGCTCGATCGTCAACGGCAGTTCCATGTCGGAGAGGAGCGACTTGGACTCGATCGACTCCAACTCGGTGTCCAGTGCAGCTGCCAAGTCGAGAACGGCCTGAGCGCTGAGCATCGCGGTCTCGGCTGCTTCGGCATCGAGCTGTTCGGTGTCGTCGAGCAGTGAAAGCTGTTCCTGGCCGGATGTTTCGGCGCGCAGTTCACGCTTGAGGTAGCGGAGCGAGAGGTCGTCGAGATTGAAGCTGCGCTGGCCCGGCCGGACGAGATATGCGGCCAGAGCAGTGTCGCTGGTCAGTCCACCGAGCGTCCAACCACGCCCACACAGAGCATGGATCGCCCACTTGGCTTCGTGCAGCGCCTTCGGCTGCGATGCATCGGCGAGCCAATCACCGAGAGCTGCTTCGTCTTCCGGTGTTGCCGTCGACGCCGCGATGTATGCACATTCACCGTCGGAGGCCGCGATCGCAAGTGCAGTGACGTCGCCGGCAAACGGAGTTCTGGTTCCAAGCACCGTGACGCCGTGACGCTCACCGGTTCGCGCGTGGGCGTCGAGCCACGCGGCAACCCCACCCGGGGCGAGTGCGTCGCCGCTGACCTCGAACCCTTCCTCTGCTTCGGGCTCGGACGACGACAGGGTCGCGAACAGTCGATCGCGGAGAACCTTGAACTCGAGATCGTCGAACAACGCATGAATCTTCTCGCGGTCCCACGGGGCCAACACCAACTGCTCGGGCGTGTACGGCAACGGAACGTCGCGAACCATCTCGGTGAGCTGACGATTGAGCAGGACGTTTGCGAGGTTCTCTCGTAGTGAGTCGCCCACCTTGCCGCGGACCTTGTCCACGTTGTCTACCAGTCCCTGCAGGTCACCGTACTCACGGATCCACTTGGTAGCGGTTTTCTCGCCGACGCCGGGGATACCGGGGAGGTTGTCACTCGGGTCGCCGCGCAGGGCAGCAAAATCCGGATACTGCGACGGAGTGAGGCTGTACTTCTCCTCGACGGCCGTCGGCGTGAATCGGGTGAGCTCCGAGACACCCTTCTTCGGGTAGAGCACAGTGACGTTGTCGGTCACCAGCTGCAGCGAGTCGCGGTCGCCGGTCACGACGAGAACCCGGTATCCGAGTGCCTCCGCCTGCGTGGTCAACGTGGCAATCACGTCGTCGGCCTCGAAACCTTCCTCGGCCATGACCGGGATGCCCAGCGCGCCGAGAACGTCCTTGGTGATGTCGATCTGGCCCTTGAATTCGTCCGGAGCCTTCGCGCGCTGCGCCTTGTATTCGGGGAACAGGTCGGCGCGAAACGTCTGACGCGACACGTCGAAAGCCGCGGCCAAGTGGGTGGGCTGCTCGTCACGAAGAAGGTTGATCAACATCGACGTGAAGCCGTACACCGCGTTGGTGGCCTGCCCACTGTGTGTCTTGAAGTTCTCTGCAGGCAGCGCATAGAAGGCGCGAAATGCCAACGAATGCCCGTCGAGAAGCATCAGAAGAGGGCGATCGTCCGCCTTGCCGGTGGTGCCGGCTGAAGCGGTGGACGTGCTGGACCGAGTTGTGGTTGCGGGGCTCACGGTTCATCAGTCTAGGGATCGCGACCGACATCGACGCCTTCGCCGTTGTTTACGCAGGAACAGACACAAGAATCGGACAATTGATGCAGCCTTCGGCCTTCGATACGGAACCGAAACATCCCGGAAATCTCAGAACCCCATCTGAAGCGAACGGAGCCGTTAGAGTCCGGAAATCGCAGCAACGAAACAATCCCTGTGCTGCGCGGCACCTTTGTCCAGACGCGCTATTCCCGACCCGCTCGGAGGACGTACGTGGCCCCACCCGTAGTGAAACGGCAGACCCTCGCGACACTCAGCCGACTACTGGCCTTTGCATTACTGACGTTCTTCGCATTACTCAGCCTGGCCGGAACTGCTTCGGCTCAGGAACCGACCACTTCCCCTACACCGCCGACCCCGACAGCATCCGCAACACCGACAGCACCGGTTCCCGACAACGCTGTCCCCGTCAGCGGCAATCTCAACAACGGCGGCACACGCCTCGAGGGCGTCACCGTCCGTGCGCTCGATTCTTCCGGTACGGAAGTCGCCACCGGAGAATCGGCATCGAACGGCCGTTGGGAACTGGCCGTGGCACCGGGCACCTACACCTTCGAGATCGTTGCCGACACACTTCCCGACGGGGTCAGTGTGCAAGTCGCTGTCGAACGCGAGGTGGTGGCCGGCCGCGCGAACACCGTGATCTTCTCGTTCGGCGAGGTACGTACCGCCTCGAATGTCAGCTTCGGCGAGAAGCTGATCCGCACGACGGTCGACGGTCTGCGGTTCGGCCTCGTGATCGCGATCGCCGGTGTGGGTTTGAGCCTGATCTACGGCACCACTGGCCTGACCAACTTCGCTCACGGCGAGTTGGTGACGTTGGGCGCCGTTGCTGCCTGGGTGATCAACACGTCCTTCGGCGTTCCGCTGATTCCCGCCACCATCCTCGCGATCTTCGTCGGCATCGGCATCGGCCTGCTGACCAACGGAATCGTCTGGAAACCACTGCGTAAGCGCAAGACCGGGTTGATCGCGCAATTGGTGGTCTCGATCGGTCTCGCGATTTCATTGCGCTACTTGATCCTGATCTTCTTCTCCGACCGCGCCGAACCGTTCGACGACTACCAGGGCCAGGTCGAGAAGAACTGGGGTCCGATCGCACTGACCGACGCCAACGCGATAGTCATGATCGTCAGTCTGGTCGTCCTGGTCGGCGTCGCACTGCTTCTGCAGAAGACTCGCATCGGAAAGGCCATGCGTGCCGTCTCCGACAATCGTGACCTCGCCGCTTCGTCCGGTATCAACGTCGAGCGCGTGATCATGTTCGTCTGGGGTCTCGGCGGCGGACTGGCCGCCCTCGGCGGTGTGCTGTTCGGTATCTCCGAACTCGGCGGACGCGTCCAGTGGGAAATGGGCTTCAAACTGCTGCTGCTCATGTTCGCCGGAATCACCCTCGGTGGTCTGGGAACCGCGTACGGGGCGCTACTCGGCTGCGTCATCGTGGGACTTCTGGTCCAACTCTCGACGCTCATCATCAACCCCGATCTCAAATACATCGGCGGACTTCTCGTCTTGATCGTGATCCTCGTGGTTCGCCCCCAGGGCATCCTCGGATCCAGACAAAGGATCGGGTGACGAACATGGACATCATGGGAGCTTTCCAGGTTTCCTTCGCCCAGTTGATCGGGCCGTCGGCAATCTTCTACGCATTGCTGGCAATCGGGCTGAACCTGCACTTCGGCTACGCCGGACTGCTCAACTTCGGTCAGATCGGTTTTGCCCTCCTCGGCGGCTACGGGGTCGGCATCATGACCGTGACCTACGACCAGCCGTTGTGGCTCGGCATCCTCGTCGGACTTACCGCAGCCGGGCTCCTCGCGCTCGTGCTCGGTATCCCGACGCTGCGTCTGCGCGCCGACTATCTCGCCATCGTGACCATCGCTGCTTCGGAGATCCTGCGTCTGATCTTCCGCTCGACCGCGTCGGATTCGGTGACCGGTTCCACCAATGGCCTGTTCGGTTTCGCAGACCCGTTCACCGCACTGAGCCCCTTCGACTCGGCCAAGCAGTACTCGTTTCTCGGCGTGAAGTTCTACGGAGACGACCTCTGGTCGATGGTCGTGGGGTGGACGCTGGTCTTGATCTTGTGTGGATTTGTCTACCTGTTGACGCACAGTCCGTGGGGGCGCGTCCTCAAGGCGGTACGCGAAGACGAGGACGCAGCGCGATCGTTGGGCAAGAACGTCTTCGTGTACAAGATGCAGGCGCTGGTTCTCGGCGGCGTGATCGGTGGTCTGGCCGGTGTGTTCAACGCTTTGCAGACCAAGTCCATCAACCCGGACTTCTACTCGACCGCGCAGACGTTCTTCGCGTTCGGCGCACTGATTCTGGGCGGGGCGGCAACGGTATTCGGCCCGGTGGTCGGCGCAATGTTGTTCTGGTTCCTCCTCGCCATCCCTGATGCCTTGCTGCGTCAGGCGATCTCCGGCGAAAATCCGCTGCTTTCACTCACGGAACAGCAAGTCGGCGCCACCAGGTATGTCCTACTCGGATTGATGATTGCTCTCCTGATGGTCTTCAGACCGCAGGGAATACTGGGTAACAAGCGGGAGGTGCAACTCAATGCTTGACGCCGATACCAGAGCACAGATCTTTGCCGACGTTCCTCACCTTCCCGGATCGGCGAAACCCGACCCGGTGTTGGTCGCTGACAACGTCTCGCGGACGTTCGGCGGTCTCAAGGCCGTCGACGTCGATCACCTCGAGATTCAACGAGGGTGCATCACAGGTCTGATCGGTCCGAACGGTGCCGGAAAAACGACGCTCTTCAACCTCCTCACCGGTTTCGACCGGCCGGACACCGGTACGTGGTCGATGGACGGTCAATCGCTGGGCCGCATGTATCCCCACCAGGTAGCCAGGAAAGGAGTGGTACGGACGTTCCAGTTGACCAAGGCGCTCTCCAAACTCACCGTGCTGGACAACGTACGTCTCGGCGCCACCGGCCAACATGGTGAACGCATTTTTGCATCCCTCGTTCCGTGGATCTGGAAAGGGCAGGAACGCGAGATCACCGAACGCGCCAACGAACTCCTCGCACGATTCAAACTCGACACCAAGGCAGACGACCTCGCCGGTTCGCTCTCCGGTGGGCAGCGCAAACTGCTCGAAATGGCTCGCGCACTCATGACCTCGCCCTCGGTGGTGATGCTCGACGAACCGATGGCGGGGGTCAATCCTGCTCTGACGCAAAGCCTGCTCGGACACATCAAATCATTGCGCGACGACGGAATGACGGTCGTGTTCGTCGAGCACGACATGGACGTGATCCGAGATATCAGCGATTGGGTGGTGGTCATGGCGCAGGGCAGCGTCATCGCCGAATCCACCCCGGACGAACTCTCGTCCAACACAGCCGTCGTCGACGCATATCTGGGCAGCCACCATGACCAGGCCCTCGAGTTCGACGACAACGGAAATCCGGTGGGCGAGACGGCCGTTCTGGCCGCCGCCCTGGCTGAAGCCGAGGTCGAAACCCTCGAGTCGGGCGGGGACCTGTCGGAACCCGACGTCGACAACCTTCCGGCCGATCTCGCCGCGACGCTGGAATCGAGTCCCGAGGAACCGCGCGGAAGGCACGAGAAGCCATGAGCGAGAACCACGCACGTTCACTCACGCCTGCAGAGTTCGCCGCGACGGCCGAGGAGCATCAGCGACTGTCGGCAGGTGCCCTGCTCCGCGCCGACAGCCTCGTCGCGGGCTACATTCCCGGCGTCAACATCCTGCGTGAATGCAACTTCTTCCTGAAGGAAGGGGAAATCGTCGGGATCATCGGACCGAACGGCGCAGGCAAATCGACACTCCTGAAATCACTGTTCGGACTGATACCGGTACGCGAAGGGTCGGTCACCCTACGCGAGGACAACATCACGTCTGCGCCCGCTCACGTCCTCGTTCAGAAGGGAGTCGGGTACGTCCCTCAGACACAGAACGTCTTTCAGACTCTGACCATCGAAGAAAACCTCGAAATGGGCATTTATCTGCGTCCCAAGGCATTCGCGGAACGATTCGCCTTCGTGAGTGAACTGTTCCCTCTTCTGAGTGAACGGCGAAAGGTGAAGGCCGGCGCACTCTCCGGCGGCGAACGCCAGATGGTCGCGATGGGCCGGGCCCTGATGATGGATCCGTCGGTGCTGCTGCTCGACGAACCGTCCGCGGGCCTGTCCCCCATGTTCCAGGACGAGGTGTTCATCCGCTGCAAGAAGATCAATGCTGCGGGTGTCTCGGTCATCATGGTCGAGCAGAACGCGCGCCGCTGCCTTCAGATCTGCGACCGCGGCTACGTACTCGATCAGGGTAAGAACGCGTACACCGACACCGGCGCCAATCTGATGAACGACCCCAAGGTGATCGAGTTGTACTTGGGAACGCTCGCCGGAAGCAAAGAGAAGTAGGACAGACACGAGAATGGGCCAGGGTCTCTCGACCCTGGCCCATTCTCGTTGGCTGCTTACTTGCCCACGACCACGAATCCTTCTGTGGTCAGCGTGTTCTCAGGGCCGAACTTGAGCTTTCCGTACGAACCGATGGACGGTTCTCCCGAATCGTTGAAGTCCAACTCACCGGTGATGCCGTCGTAGTCGATGTCGGTTCCCGCCTTCACCAACGGCAGGCACTCGACGTAGGACGTGCACTTGGTGCCGCCTTCGGTGACGCTGTTGATGTTGGCTGCGATGTCGGTACCGGCCGTCGACTTCGCCTGCTCGGCAGCGAGCGCTGAGATCACCACCGCGTCGTACGACTCTCCGGCGTAGTTGAAGTCGATCAGAGAGGGGTTCACAGCCTTCAGACGATCCTGGAAGGCAGCTCCGACGTCCGTCAGGGGCGTGGTTCCCTGCATGGTGTCGAGCAACGGCTTCGCCACGGATTCGCCGAGCGCGTTACCCATGTTGCCGTCGACGCCGTACATCGCCATTCCGTCCGACGGGCCGATGCCCACTTCGTGCATGCGCGTGATGATCTTCGCCGACTCCTCGAAGCCCACCAATGCCACTGCATCCGGATTGAAGTTCTTGACTTGATCGACTTCGGAGTTGAACGACTGCGCGTTCGGGTCGTAGATGATCTTCTCGATCTGATCGGAGGGGACGCCCGAATCGATCAGATTCTTTTCGATGTTGTCCGCCAGACCCGTCCCGTACGGGTCGTTGAGGGCCATGATCGCTACGCGCTGACCACCGTCGTCCGAAATGAGCTGTGCGACGGCCTGAGCCTGCAGTACGTCCGTCGGAGCGGTGCGGAAGTACATGCCCTTGTCGGGGTAGCAGACGAATTGGTCCGAGGTGTTGGCAGGCGAGAACATCACGACGCCTGCGCTGGCGATCTTGTCGATCACCTTGAGCGAGACCGAAGACGACGCGGCGCCGACGATGACCTGAGTGCCTGCAGCCAATTCGCGGTCGACGGTGGTGTTGGCGGTGTCCGTTGTGGTGTCACCCGAATCGCCGGGAATCAGCTGGACCGGTTGGCCGAGAACGCCTCCGGCAGCATTGACGTCGTTGACTCCCAGCTGGGTGCCCGCGACCATCGGCGGCCCGAGGAACGACAAGCTGCCTGTATCGGGAAGAAGCGTACCGATACGCAGCGCTTCCGTGGACGGGGTGGCGCCGGCCTTGGCCTGCTCCGGGGTGCAATCAGTCGTGACGGATGTCGTCGCGGCGGAAGCGCCGGACGTAGAGCCACTCGAAGACGAGTCATCCGACTTGTCCGAGCTACAGCCTGCAAGTGCCAGTGATGCCGCGCCGAGAACTGCAGCAGTACGCACAAGTGTTCGTCTAGCCATCCCACGCTCCTAAGATCAGCCGGTGCTCGCGCCACCCGAACTGGCGCTCGCTGTGGGATCAGACGCTAGACCTTGGAACCGTTTCGCGATCCTTCAAGAAAGCCCTGTGACCTGACTGTTATCTGAAGGCGCACAGTGTTTACACGGCTGTAGCGCTGCGCGACGTTTCGACGGTCGACGCAGCCACTCAGTGCAGCCGGATAACCCGGACACTTTGCTCAAGCGTCCGGTTCACCGCCCAGAGTTTCCAGTACTACCTGTGCGACCGCCTTCATCGTGGAGCGCCGATCCATCGCGGCGCGCTGAATCCACTTGAACGCCTCAGGTTCGGTGAGCGCTTGGCGAACCATCAGAACACTCTTGGCTCGCTCGATCAGCTTGCGTGCTTCGAGCCGGTCGGAAAGATCAGCGACCTCACGCTCGAGCGCCGTCACCTCGCGGAAACGACTGACCGCCAATTCGACAGCGGGAACGAGGTCACTGATCGAGAACGGCTTGACCAAGTAAGCCATGGCGCCGGCATCGCGTGCGCGCTCGACCAACTCGCGCTGACTGAACGCTGTGAGAATGACAACAGGAGCGATCCGCTTGGCGGCAATCTCCGAAGCGGCGTCGATGCCGTCTCTCCTGGGCATCTTCACGTCCATGATGACCAGATCAGGCTTGAGCGACTCGGCCAACTCCACCGCAACCTGCCCGTCACCGGCCTCACCGACGACGTCGTAGCCCTCTTCGCGGAGCATCTCGACCAGATCCATGCGGATCAACGCCTCGTCTTCAGCGACGACAACACGACGGGGTGCGAGCTGATTGCCTTGCGGCTGCGGCGAATTCATGGCCACCATCCTCCTCCATCGAACCGCCCCGACACGAGACGCGAACGATTAGAGGGTACCGGTGTTTGACATTGAAATCGCATCTTCTAATGTAGTCATCGCAACAAGCCCTCGTATCCCAATTGGCAGAGGAAACGGATTCAAAACCCGTCCAGTGTGAGTTCGAGTCTCACCGAGGGCACCACCTGCCGCAGTTGGCCGTACCGCAAGGTTTCGGCATTCGGCTGTACCCCAGATCGACCGCAGTTAGATTCGATCCATGAACGGTCGTCGCCTGATTGCTCTGCTCGGAGCCATATCTGTTTTCGCGCTGCTCCCCGGGTGTCAGACTGACGACCAATCCGACACTGCCGGCGAATCTTCCACCCAGACCGTCCTCGATGCTGCAACACAGACAGGCACCCTTCAGGTCGGCACTCCCCCGATCGATGCCCCACCAACCGAGATCTCCACGCTTGCTCCGTTCCCGAACGACACGGAGATCCCTTCACCGAATCCGCGCGTCGACGTGACCGAGATCGACGTGACCGATCACGATGGTTTCACCCGAATCACCTACCGATTCGACGGAAATGGATCAGTGTTCTGGAAAACCGAATATGTCAGCGAAGCAATCCGAGCGGGTGACAGCACAGTCGTGGACGTCGGAAGTCGATCGATACTTCAAGTCGACCTGATGGGAGTCCAATCGGATTCGTCGCTCAACTCCGTATCTCACGAGGGCGAAAACATCACGCGCATAGACAGTGCGGCCAGGAACAGTGCGATCCTGCAGTCGTTTGTCGGCACGGTCGACATCCGTCCGGCATACACCGTATCGACATCCGATTCACCGTCCCAGTTGATGATCGACATCCCCACGGCAGACAGCTGACTGTCGAATACCCAATTGCGCGCTCAGCTCAGCCATTCCAGCGCAGCGGTGCTCGACGCGGTAGTTCGGTTATCGAGGGGCGGATGAATACTCCGTCTCGAAACCGAGGTCTCACAATCGATCCGAGGCGATTGCTGGGTCCGGTCCAACACGACTGTCATGATTCTCACTGCATGCCCGAACTCTCACTGCATGCCCGAACTTCCGCTGCTCGAACTGCTGCTGCCAGTGTTTGTTCCAGCAGGACGGCAACCGTCATGGGGCCGACGCCACCCGGCACTGGTGTGATCGCACCGGCATGTGGGAGCGCAGCGGCGTACTCCACGTCTCCGACGTTGCCCTCGTTGTACCCCGCATCGATCACCACTGCCCCAGGCTTGATCCACGCCCCTTTGATCAGTTCCGGAACACCGACGGCCGCGATGACGATGTCTGCCGAGGCGACGTGGGCGGCCAGGTCGACGGTTCGCGAATGGCAGTATGTCACCGTTGCGCCTCGACGCAGAAGGAGCATTCCCATCGGCAATCCGAGTATCGGGCTTCGGCCGACCACGACAGCATGCTTTCCGGAGAGTTCGACGCCTGTGGCGTCGAGCAGGCGCAGGATGCCACTCGGTGTACATGATTCGAATCCCCCACCCGTCAACGCCATTGCCGCGAACGCTGCCGAGGTAACGCCGTCAACGTCTTTGTCGGCCGAGATGGCATCGAACGCAGCCCGTTCGTCGATGTGGCCTGGCACCGGGTGTTGCAGCAGTATGCCGTCGATCGAAGGGTCCGCCGACAACGCTCTCAGCACGTCGACTAGTTCTTCGGTGGTTGTACTCACCGGGAGTTCGACCGTCCGCGACGTCATTCCGACGACGACAGACCGTTTGGCCTTCATCTGTACATACGCCTTCGAGGCCGGGTCCGCTCCCACGATGACGGCGGCCAGGCAAGGAACGTTGCCCCGTCTCATCACGAAACTGCCTCGTGCGCACTGACAGGTCCGCGAGCGCAGCATCGGCAATTGCGCGTCCGTCGATTATTCGAGCGGCCACGTTCTGGCTGGCCAGATTTTCGGTAGACAGATTTTCGGTAGACATGAATCCCCCTTCACACAAGATGTGTGAAGCACCCAGGCGGTCGATGCCTCGCGATGTGCACTCCCCGGTGGTAATTCCCACCCGCGCCAGTCGTGCGTGGTCAGCGTACCGCGCGTTTGTCTCACTGCCACGAAACGCATCCGGAACGCCGCTCTCAAAACGAGACAAATCGACATAACCTATCAATAGGTAACGATCTGACCTGCAGTTATTCCATCCTAAGCAATTAGATGGCACGATGGGGGCAACCGCACGGGCACCAAGCATTGGAGGCACCGATGGACAACGGCAAGATAAACCTGACCTATGACGGTCGGGTGTCACTGAGCTTCCAACTGGCAATTCCGCACGCACCGGACAAGGTCTGGAAAGTGATAACGGAACGCGAGTACCTCGACGCCTGGTTCCCGGCGGACGTCGATTTCAATCTCACTCCAGGCGCGGATCTGCTGTTCAAGGTGACCCCGGAACAAGTCGAGCGATTCGGACTGCCCGCAGATCACGTGACGGGCGGGACGGTCATCAGCGTCCACCCGCACCGAATTCTCGAATTCCTCTGGGACGCAGATACTCTGCATTGGGAACTGGCACCGGATGGCACCGGCGGTTGCTGGCTGACCCTCACCCACACGATGGAAGACGAAGAGTCCGCGTACGCCCACGCCGCCGGCTGGCACGCGGGCTTGGAAGTTGTTGCGGCCCAACTCGATGGACGCGAAGTCGACTGGTCTCCGTGGGACCGCGCCGACGAACTCTCACCGCAATATCGCAAGTCTGCTTGATTCTGGGCCCGAGTTCAGTCTCGGGCCCGCATCTCATTCCCCTTTACGCGGGAAATGCCTGATCATTCCTTCTTGGACCACCGTCGCCAACAGCAGTCCTTCCACCGAGAAGTACCGTCCGGTTGCCAGACCGCGCGAACCTGCGGCGACCGGCGATTCGGTGGCGTACAGAACCCAGTCGGTGAACCGGAACGGGCGATGGAACCAGATCGAATGATTGACCGTCGCCGCGACGATACGATCATGACCCCAGGACAAACCATGAGTGGTCAGAATCGAATCGAGCACGGTGGTGTCGGACGAATATGCCAGCGTCGCAGCGTGAATGAGCGAATCGTCCGGCAGATCACCGTCGGGGCGCATCCACACCCGATTGTGGTTGAGTTTCTCGCCGGTGCCCTTGAGGATCCACGCCGGATCGTTGGCGTACCGCATGTCGATCGGCTTGAGCGCCGCACTGAAATGCGGCAGTTTTTCCTCGTACCCCACCAGATGATCGCCGATGGGAGGCAACGACTCCGGAAGTGGAACATCCGGGATCTCGACAGCATGGTCGAGCCCCTTGCCGGAGTCCTGGAACGCCGCGAGCATCACGAACAATTCGTTCTCACCCTGATAGGCAGTCACCTGACGGTTGGCGAATGCCCTCCCGTCACGATGACGCTCCACCCGGTACTCGATAGGCGCCTTCACATCTCCGCCCCGAATGAAATGGGCGTTCACGGCATGGATGGGGCGATCACCATCGACAGTCCGTCCGGCGGCCATCAGTGCCTGAGACACCAATTGACCGCCGAACGTCCGCGAACCTACCTGCTTCGGGTGGTATCCACGGAACGCGTCGTCACCGATCTGCTCCAGATCCAACAGACCGAGAAGCGTACCGAGGTCGGTGGACGCGTTCGCGTGGGTCACTCAGTGGTCCTCTTCGCCGATACGGTGGACGTGAATGAGGTTGGTGGAACCGACAGTTCCCGGAGGGGATCCGGCAACGATGACCACGAGGTCACCCTTGACGTACCGCCCGAGGGAGAGCAACGCACTGTCCACCTGACGCACCATCTCGTCAGTGGTGGCCACCGCATCGACCAGGAACGTCTCGGTTCCCCACGTCAGCGTCAGCTGACTGCGCACCGCAGGCAGCGGTGTGAAGGCGAGCAACGGCAGCGGCGTGTGCAGACGAGCCAGTCGACGCACCGTGTCACCGGACTGAGTGAACGCAACCAAGGCCTTGGCGTCGAGACGTTCGCCGATGTCGCGTGCTGCGTACGAGATGACTCCGCGCTTGGTGCGCGGGACGTGGGTCAACGGTGGGACACGGGTTGATTCGTTCTCGACGGCCTCGACGATGCGGGCCATGGTGCGAACGGTTTCCATGACGTACTTGCCCACCGAAGTCTCGCCCGAGAGCATGACTGCGTCGGCGCCGTCGAGAACGGCGTTGGCGACATCGGATGCCTCTGCGCGAGTGGGACGTGAGTTCTCGATCATCGACTCGAGCATCTGCGTCGCGACGATGACCGGCTTCGCGTTCTCACGAGCAATCTGGATTGCGCGCTTCTGAACGAGCGGGACCTGCTCGAGCGGCAACTCGACACCGAGGTCACCGCGGGCGACCATGACGGCGTCGAACGCGAGCACGATGGCCTCGAGATTGTCGATGGCCTCGGGCTTCTCGAGCTTCGCGATGACGGGAACGCGGCGCCCGACTCGATCCATGATGGCGTGAACCAATTCGACGTCCGCCGGTGAGCGAACGAAGGAGAGTGCAATGAAGTCGACACCCAGCTTGAGAGCGAACTCGAGGTCGGCGATGTCCTTGCCCGACAGGGCTGGAACGGAGACGTTCATACCGGGCAGTGAGAGGCCCTTGTTGTTGCTGACCGGACCGCCTTCGGTGACCCGACAGACGACGTCGTTGCCGTCGATGGACGTGACGACCAGGCCGACCTTTCCGTCGTCGACCAGCAGTCGATCGCCGGCCTTGGCGTCGCGCGCCAATTCCTTGTACGTGGTCCCGACGCGATCGTGCGTTCCCTCGACGTCGTCGACGGTGATACGAACCTCTTCACCGTTGGCCCAGGTGGTCCGCTCGTCCTTGAATCGGCCGAGGCGAATCTTGGGCCCCTGAAGGTCGGCGAGAACACCGACGGCCTTTCCGGTGGCGTCCGACGCGGCGCGGACGCGAATGTAGTTTTCTTCGTGATCGGCATGCTCGCCGTGGCTGAAGTTGAGGCGCGCCACGTCCATGCCGCTCTCCACGAGCTCACGGATGCGGTCGCCAGAAGCTGTCGCAGGTCCAAGTGTGCATACAATTTTTGTCCGTCGGTTCACGGCTCGAGCCTAGTCGCTACCCCACCGCACTTCTATCCGGCATTTGCGACCTGCACTTTCTGTACTTACTCGATTCAGTTGGTCAGCTCACGAACAGCGGAAATGCCTTTGGATGAACTGGCGCCGGAAGCGCCGACTCGCCTGTGAGAAACATGTCGACGGCACGTGCGGCCGACCGTCCCTCGGCAATCGCCCACACGACCAGCGACGCCCCGCGATGCGCGTCGCCGCAGACGAATACGCCGGGTGTCCGGGTCTGCCACCCGACATCACACTCGATTCTGCCGAGTGGATCGGTGTCGACATCAAGGTCGGTGAGCAGTGGGGCGGTTTCGACGCCGTCGAAACCCAGAGCGAGCAAGACCATCTCGCACACCAGATCCGTCGTGTCGCCGGTCTCCACCAGGGTCCGTTGTCCGTCCTTCGCTCGTGACACGGCTACCGGAACCATCCGGATTGCGCGGACCGCACCCCCACCGTCGTCGAGAAATTCCTGCGCCGCCCATCGGAATCGTTTGTCACTGCCCTCCTCGTCTGCCGGCGAGCTGCGTAGGACCCGCGGCCACAACGGCCATGGGTCGCGATCTCGATCGCGGCGTGCCGGAGGTGGGACGTGGTAATCCAATTCCGTCACCGAGAGGGCGCCTTGGCGATGCACCGTGCCGAGGCAGTCGGCGGCCGTGTCGCCGCCACCGATGATCACGACGTTCTTACCTCGCGCCGAGATGCTCGACGCACCGTCACCCTCGCATTCGCGGTTGGCCGCAAGCAGGTACGTCATCGCACGATGGATTCCGCGAAGACTACGACCCGGTACGTCGGTGTCTCTGGCACGATCGGCCCCGACCGCCAGGACTACCGCCTCGAATTCCGTCGAGAGGTCGTGCGCGCTCACGTTCACTCCGACGGCGCAGTCGGTGACGAATCTGGTCCCCTCGGCGGTCAGTTGGTCCAGCCGCCGGTTGATGAGGGCCTTGGGCAACTTGAATTCCGGAATTCCGTAGCGAAGCAGTCCCCCGATCCGATCGCTCCGCTCGAACACCGTGACACTGTGTCCGGCTCGTGTCAGTTGTTGAGCCGCGGCCAGTCCCGCCGGTCCCGAACCGACAACCGCAACACGGTTTCCGCTGTGAACTACCGGTGCCTGCGGCCCCAACCAACCCGACTCCCAGGCGTTGTCGACGATTGCCTGTTCGATGCGCTTGATGGTGACACCCCCCGACGTGTGCTCGCCGTCGAGTGCGAGAACGCACGCCGTTTCGCACGGTGCGGGGCACAGATGTCCGGTGAACTCGGGGAAATTGTTGGTGGAATGCAGATTCTCCGAGGCTTCGGACCACCGTCCACGCCGAACCAGGTCGTTCCATTCCGGAATGAGATTGCCGAGCGGACACCCCACGTCGGCCGAATGGCAGTACGGCACAGCGCAGTCCATGCAACGCGAGGCCTGTGCAGATACGTCTCGATTTCGCACGACGGGATCCAGCGACTCGTATACCGACGCCCAGTCGCCGACACGCACATCGGTCGATCTGGTCGGTGAGCCGGATCGTTTCACGTTGAGGAACCCGCGGGCGTCAGGCATGAGCCGGCTCCACCAGTTCGTTCTCTTCCACGACCTTCCGGTAGTCGACAGGCAAAACTTTGGTGAATCTCGGACTCTGGCCAACCCAGTCGTCGAGAAGTTTTGCCGCTACGGGCGAGCCGGTCGCAGCCAAATGCTCGCCGAGAATTTCGACCAGCTGACTGCAGTCTTCCGCCGAAGGTCGCTCCAGAACGACCATGTCGCCGTTGACCTTCTCTGCCTTCACGTCGAGTACGAAGGCAATTCCGCCCGACATTCCCGCAGCAAGGTTCCTACCAGTTGGGCCGATGATGACGACGCGACCCCCGGTCATGTACTCACACGCATGGTCTCCGACGCCTTCCACCACAGCGACCGCGCCCGAGTTGCGCACCGCGAATCGTTCCCCGACACGCCCCCTGGCATAGAGCGCACCGCTCGTAGCGCCGTACAGCAGCGTATTGCCGGCAATCACCTGATCCTCCGCCACGAAGGGCGCGTCCTCACTCGGCCGAAGCGCGATTCGTCCACCGGAGAGCCCCTTCCCCACGTAATCGTTTGCATCGCCGACGACGACCAGCGAGATGCCGGGCGGCAGGAACGCACCGAGTGACTGGCCTGCCGTTCCACTGAGCACGACGTCGATGGTGCCTTGAGGTAGCCCGACGGCGCCGTAGCGTCTGGTCACCTCTGCGCCCAGCCTCGTCCCCACCGCCCGATCCGTATTGTGTACTGGCAGTTCTATATGCACGGGTCGAGCGTCCTCGAGTGAGTTCGCGGCGCACTCGATCAGGGTGCGTTCGAGTTCGCTCGAAACAGGGACACACGGCGGGTAGGCCGCGCCGGTCGGCGCGGCCGGAACGTCGAAGAGTGGTGAGAGGTCCAACGTGCGACTCTTCCAATGCGCCACCGCCGGAGACATTTCCAATACGTCTGCGTGGCCCAGAGCGTCGTCGATACTTCGAAACCCCAGTTCTGCCAACAAACGTCGTACGTCGTCGGCGATGAAGCGGAAGAAGTTCTCGACGTACTCCGGCCGGCCGGTGAATCGCTCGCGCAGTTCGGGATTCTGCGTTGCTACTCCGACGGGGCAGGTGTCGAGGTGACATACCCGCATCATGACGCAGCCGGCCGCGATGAGTGGCGCCGTGGAAAACCCGTACTCCTGCGCCCCCAGTAACGCGGCGACGACGACGTCCCGCGCCGTGCGCAAACCCCCGTCACACTGGACGACGATCCGATCGCGTAACCCGTTGAGCACCAAGGTCTGCTGAGTTTCGGCCAGCCCGATCTCCCAGGGCGTACCAGCGTGGTGGATGGACGAGAGTGCCGCCGCGCCCGTCCCGCCGTCGTGACCGGAGATCAGCACCACGTCGGCGTGCGCTTTGGCCACACCTGCCGCAACTGTCCCGACTCCGACTGCGCTGACCAACTTCACGTGTATCCGCGCACGATCGTTTGCGCATCTGAGGTCGTAGATCAATTGGGCGAGATCCTCGATCGAATAGATGTCGTGGTGCGGGGGCGGAGAAATGAGGCCGACTCCAGGTGTCGAGTACCGGGTTTCCGCGATCCACGGGTACACCTTGGACCCCGGAAGCTGCCCTCCTTCACCGGGCTTGGCGCCCTGGGCCATCTTGATCTGAATGTCAGTGGCATTGACCAGGTAATCGCTGGTCACCCCGAAGCGACCACTCGCGACCTGCTTGACTGCGCTTCGACGCTTGTTGTCACGCAACCGCTCCGGTGACTCTCCGCCCTCACCGGTGTTCGAACGTCCGCCGAGAGCATTCATCGCAACCGCCATCGTCTCGTGCGCCTCGGCAGAGAGGGAACCGTAGCTCATCGCACCGGTGTTGAATCGAGCGAGAATCATCTCGACGGGTTCGACCTGATCGAGGGGAATCAGCTGACGAATCTCACGCCGAAATCGAAACAATCCCCGAAGTGTTCCGCCCTGCGCGCTCAGTCGATCGACTTCATCGCTGTAGCGACGAAACATCTCACTTCGCCCCGTCCGGGTCGCATGCTGAAGGAAGAACACGGACTCGGGTGTGAACACATGCAATTCACCACCGCGGCGATACCGGAACTCTCCACTGCTGCTCAACTGACGATGCTGCACCGTACGATACGTGGCCGCGTGACGTATCAGAACTTCTCGCGCGACTTCGGTGATACCGATCCCGCCGATCCGACTCCGTGTGTTGCAGAAGTATTCGTCGACCAAATCTCGGCCCAAGCCCACTGCCTCGAATACCTGTGCGCCCGTGTAGGAGTGAACCGTAGCGATTCCCATCTTCGACATCACTTTGAGCACGCCGGAATTTGCCGCTCTCAGATAGTTGTCCGATGCCATTTTCGAATCTATCCCGGGAAGTTCGTCTTGCTCGCTGAGTGCTTCTACCGATTCGAGAGCAAGATAGGGGTGGACAGCCGCCGCACCGTAGCCGATCAGCAGCGCGATGTGATGAACTTCGCGCGCGTCACCCGACTCTACGACGAGGGAAACCTTGGTTCGCAGGCCATGACGAACCAGATCGTGGTGCACGGCAGATACTGCGAGCAATGACGGAATGGGAGCCTGCTCAGGGCCCGATCCACGGTCGGAGATCACCAGAATCTCGATTCCGGCTGCGGCGGCCGTTCGGGCGGACTCACGAAGCCTCTCGACGCCTTCGCCGAGACTGCCTCTCGGATCGAAACCTCCCCGTAGGACAGCGCTTCTCGGAGTTCTTGCGCCGCATAGTTCGGCGACCTTCGCCATCTTCCCCGGTCCGATCACCGGTTTATCGAGAACAATCCTTCGGCACGACAGCGCCGACGCTTCGAACAAGTTCTGCTCAGCGCCGAGGGTGACACCAAGCGTCGTGACGACTTTCTCGCGAATCGCGTCCAAAGGCGGGTTCGTCACCTGAGCAAAGAGCTGGACGAAGTAGTCGTACAACAGCTTCGGCCGATCCGAGAGAACGGCGAGAGGTGTGTCGACTCCCATCGATCCCAACGGCTCCGATCCTGTGCGAGCCATTGGAAGGAGAACTTCCTGCAAGTCCTCTGCCTGGTATCCGAAGAGCAGCTGCCTGTGCAACAGCGGAGCCGGATCGCCTCGGGCAGGCGCCGACTCGGGGATTTCCTCGAGATCGACCAATCCCCCGTCGACCCATTCCCTGTAGGGGGCTGTGCTCGCGAGTTCGGATTTGATCTCCGCATCGGAAACGATGCCACGGCGAGCGGTGTCGACGAGGAACATTCGACCCGGTTCGAGGCGCCCCTTCTCCAACACCTCGGACGTCGGAGCGTCGAACACACCGCTCTCACTCGCCAACACGATACGGCCGTTCCTCATCCGCCACCATCGCCCTGGGCGAAGACCGTTGCGATCCAACACCGCCCCGACAACAGTGCCGTCGCTGAACGTCACGGACGCCGGACCGTCCCATGGTTCCATCAGGCAAGCGTGAAATTGGTAGAAGGCCCTCATCTCGTCTGGCATCGAAGAATCGTTCTCCCAGGCACCGGGAATCATCATCGCGATGGCGTGCTGCACACTGCGGCCCCCGAGCGTCAGAAACTCGATCACTTCGTCGAACGACGAAGAGTCGGATCCACCCGGGGTACAGATCGGAAACATGCGATCGATGTCCCCACCCAAAAGTGCGCTCCGCAACATCGGCTCGCGAGCGCGCATCCAATTCCTGTTTCCCACAATCGTATTGATCTCGCCGTTGTGAGCGATGCAGCGATACGGCTGAGCAAGTGACCACGACGGAAAAGTGTTCGTGGAGTACCGACTGTGCACGACCGCCAAGGCAGTTCGCATTCGGGCGTCGCATAGGTCGGTGAAGTAACCGGGTAACTGCGTCGGCGTGAGCATGCCCTTGTACACGATGGTTCGGGCGGACAACGAGGGGAAATACACCGCATCATCGGCCGAATGAATCCGCTCGACTTGTCTCCTGAGCGCGAACACTCGTCGGTCCAAGGCAATTCCGCCCACACTGCGATCTCTTGGCTCGGCGCACGTCACAAAACATTGACTGATGTACGGAGCGCACTGCGCGGCAACGGTTCCGACGCAGTCACGGTCGACTGGGACCTCCCGCCACCCGATAATCCGCAGTCCTTCTGCCGCTGCGTACCGGTGTATCCGAACTACCGCCCGCCGACGTGCTTCCTGATCCACCGGGAGAAAGCAGTTTCCGGCTGCGTAGGTGTTCTCACCCATCGCGTTGGGTGGTGGAAGCTCGAACGCGGTCACCGCGTCGAAGAATTCCGTCGGCAGCTGAAGAAGGATGCCCGCACCGTCACCACTGTTGCACTCGCGCCCGACTGCGCCACGATGGGTGAGATTGGCCAGGACCGCGAGCGCCTCGTCGACAATGGAATGCAGGTGACGTCCAGAGGTGTCTGCTACCACGGCTACACCACATGAATCGGTTTCCTGATCGGGGTCGTACAGGCCTCGAGGATCAGGTATTCGAGAAAACGGCACTCGGCGACCTCCACACGGTCATGCAGCCGACGTTCGTTAGTTTATCAGCACATAACCGCAGGTCGCGAGAGAAAAGTGTGACCCCCTGACGACGAGCGTCAGGGGGCCACAGTTCCGAACATCGTTTTCGATCAGCTACGCAAAGGTCGGTTGTACTGATCGCGCACACTGCCGGTCAACATCATGATTCCGTCGATGAGCGGCCAGATGCCACCGATTCCACACGTCAACCAAGTGACCGCGATCTGTGCGACAGCCATGCCGGGCTGGTTGAGGTAAAAACGTCCTGCTCCGAAACCGCCGAGCAGAATGCCCAGCAATCCGGCGGTCGTCTTCGACTTGTCCGAATACGGTTCGCCGGTCATCGGGTCACGTCCGTAGGGTGCGGACGGATCGACAAGGCCGAAACCAGGCTGAGGATAACCCTGACCTTGCGGGTACCCCTGAGGCTGACCGTAACCGGGCTGCGAATATCCAGGCTGGGGGTAGCCCTGCTGCTGACCGTAATTCTGGCTTCCCTGCGGTGGAGCGGCGGGGTAGCCCTGCGGCGGAGCCGCGTAGGGATTCGGAGTCTGATCTGCCGGCGCGCCGTAGACAGGACCGTCCGTCGGGGTTTGGGTCGGCCTCGAGTAGTCCGGCGCCGGATAGTCGGTCGCCGGATAGTTCTGGGCGGCGTAGCTTTCCTGCGACGTGTACGGCGCCGTGGGCTGATTCGG
This sequence comes from Rhodococcus sp. IEGM 1406, assembly GCF_030056745.1. Classification (NCBI taxonomy): domain Bacteria; kingdom Bacillati; phylum Actinomycetota; class Actinomycetes; order Mycobacteriales; family Nocardiaceae; genus Rhodococcus; species Rhodococcus sp. IEGM 1406. The sequence continues at coordinate 75,803 of NZ_JASHKO010000009.1, forward strand.
GGTGGAATCAGAATCGGCAGTGGGGAACGCTGTAGTCGATTCGGTTCCGGTCGGCGGCGGGTAGATGGGGTGGTTTCCCCAGCCCGGGCCGTTCCCGACTCCCGAATACGTGTCCCAGCCTGGACCGGTGCCGGTGGTCTCCGTCGACGGAGTCTTTTCCGTTGGCGCCGAGGTTTCCGTCAACGACGCATCCGCCGTCGCGTCGTAGTCGAACGGCGACCCGAACTGGGGTGGAACCGGCGGCTGCGATCCTGACGAGTCCCCCGACTCGGACGGTTCCGGATTCTTGTTCAAGTTAGGCAACGTACTTTCCTTCGATTCGACGACGGTACGTAATAGCTTTTGTTATCGGGCCACGAGAAGGGTTCGGCCTTCGCGTGGCCGGTCCCCCACAGATCTTTCCTCGGTTCGTGCTCCCGGATCATCCTCGTAACGGCCGGCGAACACCGTCCCGCGCATTGCCCGAAAGTATCACGATGCCGTCGACGAACGCCCAGATCCAAATTCCGATGGCAAATGGAATTCCGATGAGGAACGCGGACATGAACAGCGCGAAGAACATGCCGAGCAGTTGGCACAGTCCGATGCCGACGCTCCCGATGTAAAGACGACCGACTCCACAGATTCCGAAGAAGCCCAGCAAGATCTGCAACAGTCCAGCTGTAGCTTTCGACTTGTCGGAATACGGTTCCCCCGTTACCGGGTGCCGACCGTACGGCGCATAGGGATCTCCGAACCCGTACATCGATTGAGCGGGCAGTGGCTGCTGATATCCGTACGGATTGGGCGCGCCGTAGACCGGTCCCTGATCCTCGGGGAATCCCCCTTGCGAATAGGGACCTGTCACGGCTTGTCTTTCTTCGACAGCTTCACCGCGTCCGACGACTCATCCGACGCTGCCGTGGAGGCGCTTGCCTCACTGGAAGCGGATTCGGCAGCATCGGATTCAGAATCTTCAGCGTCGGCGCCTTTCGCGTCGGCCTTCGCCGAATCAGTTTCGGTAACTGGCGCCGCGACTCCTGCTTCGCCGGCAGCTACCGCAGCGACGTAGTCCTTCGACTTCAAATCAGCCGGATCCTCACGACCCTTCTTCGCCAGGAAGAAGTAGGCCAGTGCGGCGAAGAACACGATCCCCGAAGTGAATGTGTTGACTCGAATGCCGGCGATCTCGTATGCGAAATCGTCGCGCATCAGTTCGACGACAAACCGGCCCAGGCAATAACCCGCGACGTACAGAGCAAACAGGCGTCCGTGACCGATCTTGAATCGGCGGTCGACGAGGACCAGCAGGATCACGATCAGGACGTTCCACACAGCTTCGTAGAGGAACGTCGGGTGAACGACCCGAATGACTTCTCCGTTGGAGACACCTGCCAGTTGATCGAGCTGGCCGGAGGAGTTCACACGCTCGAAGATCTCGAGGCCCCATGGGACGGTGGTCTCGCGACCGTACAACTCCTGGTTGAAGTAGTTGCCGATACGACCGATGGCCTGCGCGAGCAGGATTCCGGGCGCAATCGCATCACCGAGCGCGGAAACCGGAATGCCGCGTCGACGGCAGCCGATCCACGCACCGATGCCGCCGAGGAACACAGCTCCCCAGATTCCGAGGCCTCCCTGCCACACCTTGAGTGCATCGAGAGGCTGACCGTTCTCGCCGAAATAGGCGGGCCAGTCGGTCAATACGTGATAGAGCCTGCCACCGATCAGACCGAACGGAACAGCCCAGATCGCGATGTCGAGAACGGTCCCCTTCTCGCCGCCGCGGGCGACCCAACGACGATCTCCCCACACGATCGCGACGATGATGCCGAGGATGATGAAGAGCGCGTAGGCGCGCAGCGCTACCGGTCCGACGTACCAGACGCCTTGGGGCGGGCTGGGGATATAGGCCAGTAGGTCCACAGTTGAGGTCACGACGCCACGGTAGCCGAGCGGACGCCCTCGGCGAGTTCTTCGGTGAGCGAGCGAACCGCTCCCAAGCCGTTCTCGACCGCGGAGACCAGAGCCGAGCCGACGATGACGGCATCGGCGTACGCCGCGATTTCGGCAGCTTGTGCGCCGGACCGAACACCCAATCCGACGCCGACGGGAATGTCGGAATGCGCGCGGATTCGTGCGGTCAGTTCCGGAGCCATCGAAGACACGGCGTCTCGAGCGCCGGTGACACCCATTGTCGAGGCCGCGTAGATGAATCCACTACTCGCGTCGAGTGTCATCGCGAGCCGTTCTTCCGTCGAGGACGGGGCGACAAGGAAGATCCGGTCGAGGTGGTGCTCCTCGGATGCTTCCATCCAGGCGCCTGCTTCTTCCGGAATGAGGTTGGGGGTGATGAGTCCGAGCCCGCCGGCGGAAGCGAGGTCTCGTGCGAACTTGTCGACGCCGTACTGCAGTACCGGGTTCCAGTAGGTCATCACGACGGCCTTGCCGCCGACCGAACTGATCTGCTCGATCACGGTGAAGATGTCGCGAAGGCGAACGCCGTTGGTGAGTGCGGTTTCGGCTGCACGCTGGATGGTCGGACCGTCCATGACCGGATCGGAATACGCGACACCGACTTCGATGATGTCGCAGCCACCGTCGACCATCGCCTTGAACACGTCGATCGATTCGGGAACGGTCGGATAACCGGCAGGCAGGTAACCGACGAGGGCGGCACGCTTGTCAGCCTTGCACGCTGCAAAGGTGGGTGCGAGGCGTGATGGTCGTTCGCTCACTTGTCCGAGCCTTCCGTGTTGTCGTTCTGGTCTGCTGCATCAGCCGGAGCGGTTGCCTGACTCGAGGCGCCGTCGAAGAGACCGAACCAGCTTGCGGCGGTGTCCATGTCCTTGTCACCGCGACCGGAGAGATTGACGACGATGATCGCGCCCTCGCCGAGTTCCTTGCCCAGTCGGAGCGCGCCGGCAACGGCGTGGGCGGATTCGATGGCCGGGATGATGCCTTCGCGGCGCGAGAGCAGCAGTAGAGCATCCATCGCTTCGCTGTCGGTGACGGGTTCGTAGGTGGCACGCCCGATATCGCTCAGGTAAGCGTGCTCGGGTCCGACGCCCGGGTAGTCCAGACCAGCAGAGATCGAGTGCGATTCGATGGTCTGACCGTCTTCGTCCTGGAGCAGGTAGGAGTAGGCACCCTGGAATGCGCCAGGGGTACCGCCGGCGAACGTTGCTGCATGCCTTCCGGTTTCGACACCGTCGCCGGCTGCTTCGTAGCCAACCAGACGTACCGACAGATCGTCGATGAACGGATGGAAGATTCCGATTGCGTTGGAGCCGCCTCCGACGCAGGCTGTGACTGCATCGGGCAGGCGGCCGGTCAGTGCCTGAACCTGGACGCGTGTTTCGAGGCCGACCACTCGCTGGAAGTCGCGAACGATGGTGGGGAACGGGTGCGGGCCTGCCGCGGTACCGAAGCAGTAATAGGTGTTGTCCGCGTGGGAAACCCAGTCGCGCAAGGCTTCGTTGATCGCGTCCTTGAGCGTGCGCGAACCGGTCTCGACCGAGACGACCTCCGCGCCGAGCAGGCGCATGCGTGCGACGTTCAGTGCTTGACGTTCGGTGTCGACAGCACCCATGTAGATGACGCACTCGAGACCGAGCAGTGCACAGGCGGTGGCCGATGCCACACCGTGCTGGCCCGCTCCGGTCTCGGCGATGATGCGGGTCTTGCCCATACGCTTCGCCAGCAGAACCTGACCGAGAACGTTGTTGATCTTGTGAGAACCGGTGTGGTTCAGATCTTCACGCTTGAGAATGATGCGCGCACCACCGGCGAACTCGCTCATTCGTGTTGCCTCGAAAATCGGCGACGGACGCCCGGTGTAATCGCGCTGCAAGCGATCGAGTTCGTTCAAGAACGTGTCGTCCGCGCGAGCCTTTTCGTACTCCGCAGTGACTTCCTCGATAACCGCCATGAGGGCTTCCGGCACATGCCGTCCGCCATAGACGCCGAAATGCCCTCCGGCATCCGGGTCGTGAGAGCGCTCGGTGAGTCCCGCGCTGGCCGGCGGCAGATTGCCGCCCTTGAATACTGCACCGGAGCCTGGTTCCTGAGTACGTGAAGTCACCCCACCAGTCTGCCCCAACGGTGTCGCTGGTCACCGCCCGGGTGCATCAAAGCACGCCGGGCGGGTGAAGCGCTTTATCGAGACGGTTTGGGGCAGGACGGGTGTGCACCGGCATTGACCAGATCTGCGACGGCCTTGCGAGGGTCGCCGCTGGTCACGAGGCCTTCACCGACGAGCACTGCGTCGGCGCCCGCACCGGCGTACGCCAACAGATCGGCAGTTCCGCGAACACCCGATTCGGCGATCTTGATCGTCTCGGTCGGCAGACCGGGAGCAATGCGACCGAAGGTGTTCTTGTCCACCTCGAGGGTTTTGAGATTGCGCGCGTTGACACCGATCACCTTGGCGCCGGCTTCGAGCGCGCGGTTGGCTTCTTCCTCGGTGTGCACCTCGACGAGGGCAGTCATTCCCAGAGATTCGGTGCGATCGATCAGCGAGGCGAGCGCCTGCTGTTCGAGTGCCGCGACGATCAGCAAGATGACGTCGGCGCCGTGAGCGCGAGCTTCGTGAATCTGGTACGGCCCCACGATGAAGTCCTTGCGCAGCACCGGAATGGTGACCGCTTTACGGACTGCGTCGAGGTCGGCCAACGAGCCGTGAAAACGGCGCTCTTCGGTGAGAACACTGATGATGCGTGCGCCACCGGCTTGGTAAGCCGCGGCAAGCTCTGCGGGATCGGCAATGTCGGCCAGCGCACCCTTTGAGGGGCTCGCTCGCTTGACCTCGGCGATGACGCCGATGCTCGATTCCAGAAGTGCTGCTGCAGCATCGAGTGCAGGCGGTGCAGCGGCCGCAGCAGCCTTGACTGCAGCGAAGTCGAGTACGGCTTCGCGGGCGGCGACATCAGCGCGCACCCCGTCGAGAATCGAGTCGAGTACGGTCATCGTGGCCCGAATCCTTTCTGGGCAAGAGCCCGATGTGAGATACGTCATCAGGGTGGTCTCAGCCTAGTGGGACGAAATTTTGCTACTCCGCCGGGGTACCCACGCAGGTGAGGGTTCAGTCTTACTCAGTGCGACGACCCCGGTTTCGCACCGTTGCCTCCCCCAGCTCCGTCGTCCCCGTCAGCCACTGTCGGGTCCTCTCCGGCATCGAGCGCGTCCCACAACATCCGTTGTGTCACAGGCTCGTCCGACGCGGGCGTGTCTCCCTGACCGAGCTTGGCTGCAGCTTCGCGGCGCGCGGCCGGGTTGTCGTACTTCGACGACAACCCGCCTCGCACTGGAGGTTTGCGCATCAGAAGTACTGCTGCGCCGAGCGCCGCCACCGCTCCGAGCAACGCAAGCAAGGCAGGCAGTACCGAAACAGTCGTCGAGAGATCTTCCGGGTGACCGGACAACTCGGCCAACTCCACCGCTCGGTCCGCAGAGGCTCCGGACACCAACAACTGCACCGCCGGAACCGCTACCGCGACGGCGACGAGTGCCACCAACAGTCCGACCACACGAAGCGCCCAACCTCGCACCGCGAACGACGCCGCGATCGCCGCCAGAAGCGCGAGCGCGAGCGGAGTCATCGCCGCCGCCCAGGTGCTGCCGTCGAGGTCCGTCGTCCGCTCCAGCGTTTTGCCGTCGCTCGAGGTCAGATGAACCCACGTCATTCGTGAGCTGCCCCACAGAGCTGCTGCCGACAGTGCAAGCAAAAGCGTCCTCGGCACAGCGGTGCCACGAGAAGCCCTTGTAGGCTGCTCCGCTGCAATCGACTCGTTCTCACTCACTGATCGTCACCTCCGATGGTGCGCAGGGTGTGCGCCGACGCGATGGCGCTCAGCACTGCCATCGCCTTGTTGCGGGCCTCGGTGTCCTCGTAGACCGGATCGGAGTCGGCGACGACGCCGGCGCCCGCCTGGACATATCCGATCCCGTCCTTGATCAATGCCGTTCGGATCGCGATCGCGGTGTCGGCGTCGCCGGCGAAGTCGAGGTAGCCGACGATGCCGCCGTAGATACCCCGCCTGGTGGGCTCGAGTTCTTCGATCAGCTGCATCGCACGCACCTTGGGTGCCCCTGACAGGGTTCCAGCGGGGAAGCATGCGGTGACCGCGTCGAGAGCGTGCTTTCCCTCGGCCAGATGACCGGTGACGGTCGATACGAGATGCATCACGTGGCTGTACCGCTCGATGTGCCGGTAGTCGTGCACCTTCACCGTGCCCGGGCGACAGACACGACCCAGATCGTTTCGCCCCAGATCGACGAGCATGAGGTGCTCGGAGTTTTCCTTCTCGTCGGCGAGGAGGTCCTTCTCGAGCAGGATGTCGTCCTCCTCTGTGGCACCGCGCCATCTGGTTCCAGCGATCGGGTGTGTCGTCGCGACGCCCTCGGCGACGGTGACCAGTGCTTCAGGGCTCGAACCGACGATCGAAAACGCCGTCTCTCCGTCACCGTTCGGCACGTTGAGCAGATACATGTACGGGCTGGGGTTCGACGCGCGCAGCATCCGGTACACGTCGATCGGTGCTGCAGTGCAATCGATCTCGAATCGCTGCGAGAGAACTACCTGGAATGCCTCGCCCGCTTCGATGTCGCCGATCAACTTTTTGACGTCGACACCGAAGCTCTCGGTGGTGCGTTGACGACGGTAGTTCGGAGTCGCTTTCGAGAATGTCGACACCGTCGATTTCGCCGGCGCCGCGAGAGCGCGAGTCATCGCGTCCAACCTGGCGACCGCGTCGTCGTACGCCGTGTCGACACGCTCGTCGGTGCCGTCCCAGTTGACCGCATTGGCGATGAGGGTGATCGCCCCTTCGTGGTGATCGACAGCGGCGATGTCGGCAGCGAGCAGCATGACCATCTCGGGTATCTGCAGGTCGTCGACCGCGGAGTCACCCAATCTCTCGAGGCGCCGCACCGCGTCGTAACCGAGGAACCCGACCATTCCGCCGGTCAGCGGGGGTAGGTCGGGAAGTCGCTCCGAACGAAGTAGTTCGAGGGTGGCACCGAGTGCATCGATCGGGTCACCGCCGGCCGGAGCACCGGCCGGAACATTGCCGTACCAAGCCGCCTCTCCGTCCACGACGGTCAGTGCAGCCGGACTCCCGACGCCGATGAACGACCACCGCGACCACGAACGACCGTTCTCGGCCGACTCGAGCAAGAAGGTGCCTGGACGATTGCCGGCCAACTTCTCGTACGCCGAGAGCGGAGTTTCGGAGTCCGCCAACACTTTCCGAGTGACCGGAACGACCCGGTGCTCAGCTGCGAGGGCACGGAACTGCTCCCGAGTGGTGGTGGAATCGGACGCGTCACCGACGATCGCGGTGTCGGACGACCGTGCGGACATGGAGGTGGGCTCGCCGTGCATGCCTCCATCATCCCAGGCTCCCCCACACGGTCGTCGTGCGCGGGTAACCTCGGCCGAATGAAACCAGGCCAACTCGCCCCCGATTTCTCGCTGCCCGACCAGGACGGAACTCCGCGCTCGCTGACGAGCCTGCTCGCGAACGGCCCCTTGGTCCTCTTCTTCTACCCGGCAGCCTCGACGCCGGTGTGCACCGCCGAGGCGTGCCACTTCCGTGACCTGGGCAGCGAATTCGCCGCGGTGGGCGCTTCGCGGGCAGGTATCAGCACCGATACGGTCGAAGCTCAGTCCACCTTTGCCACCGCACAATCCTTCGACTACCCCCTGCTCGCCGACACCGACGGCAAGGTAGCCGAACAGTTCGGCGTCAAGCGCGGACTCCTGGGCAAGCTGGCTCCGGTCAAACGCTCGACCTTCGTGATCGACACCGACCGCACCGTTCTCAAAGTCATCTCGAGTGAACTTCGCGCCAACACGCACGGCGACCAGGCACTCGAGTTCCTTCGCAATCGAAGCTGACTCACCTGGGCGAAATGATTCTCTGAGCAACCTGATTCTCTAGGCGACCTGAATCGAGCGCTTCGCAAGTCCCATCCAGAATCCGTCGATCACCTGGGTGGGCACCTGCTCCGGATCGGACGACGCACCGAGCGTGACGAACAACGGGGCGAAGTGCTCGATGGTCGGATGCGCGTACGGCATCCCGGGAGCTTGGGCGCGGAAGTCGATCAACGAATCGACGTCTCCGGCAGCGAACCTCTCCCCTGCCCACGCGTCGAATTCCGCCGACCATCCCGGGGCCTGCGCCTCCGGTGACGGATCGCGCAGGAACGGCAGCCCGTGCGTGGTGAATCCGGATCCCACGATCAGTACACCTTGCTCACGGAGTGGCCGTAGGCGTTCTCCGAGATGGAGCAAACGCTCGGGATCGAGGGTTGGCAGCGAAATTTGCAGTACCGGGATGTCTGCGTCCGGGTACATCACCGTGAGCGGCACGTAGGCACCGTGATCGAGTCCTCGATTCGGCTGCTGAACCACTCGTTCGTTGTCCGGCATCAACGCGGCGACCTGAGCTGCGAGTTCCGGAGCGCCGGGAGAGTTGTACTTCGCGCGGTAGAACCTCTCGGGAAAACCACCGAAGTCGTAGATGAGCGGGGTGCCCGTGGTCGTCGAACCGATCGTCAGCGGTGCTGATTCCCAGTGCGCCGAGACGACGAGGATTGCCGTCGGCCGCGGAAGATCGCCGGCCCACGCCCCCAATTGGTCGACCCACAACGCGCTGTCCACCAGCGGCGGAGCACCGTGGCTGAGATACAGCGCAGGCATGGTTGTGGTGGACATATGGGCTCCTCGGGATAGACATTCGTCGTTAAGTTGAAGGTTCAACCTAATATAGGACTCAACACTTGCGTCCCGCAACTATTCCCCGCAATATTCTTCTGGACATGCGTCTGAGACGCTGTACACCAGCACGCTCCGTGCACGAAGAATGCTCGACCCGAAGGAGAAGTCACCGATGAGTGAACCGACCGCGCAGCCCGACGCGCAGTCTCAGACGAAGTGGCTCACAGCCGAGCAGCAGGAAGCCTGGCTGACACTGATCGCTCTCGTGACACGGTTGCCTGCCGCACTCGACACTCAACTGCAACGCGATTCGGCACTCACCCACTTCGAATACTTCGTGCTCGCCGCACTCTCGGACGCCCCCGACCACAAGCTCCAGTTGTCGGTACTGGCCCAGCGCGCGAACGCTTCCCTGTCCCGCCTCTCGCACGTCGTCACGAAGATGGAGAAAGCCGGCTGGGTGAAACGGGAAGTCATTCGCGGCAGCCGCGGCTCCAACGCAGTACTCACCGACGAAGGAATGACAAAGGTCGTCGCGGCCGCGCCGCCACACGTCGCCTCGGTTCAAGGTCTCCTCTTCGAGGGCCTCGATGATCGCCAGGTCGCCCAGCTTTCGTCCTTGGGGACTGCAATGCTCAGCCAACTGGACAAGGGAATCGCCGCCGGACTCGGCAAGGCCTGACCCCTTTCCCGACACGAGCGGCCCGATCCTTACGACGGCGGCTTCGTGAGGTCGAGTGCAGCCAGGTGACTGAACAGCATGCTCGCTCCGATCGGGTTTCCACCTCCGGGATACGTAGTCCCGCTGGCCGCTGCCATCGTGTTCCCCGCCGCGTACAACCCGGCAATCGCCGTACCGTCGGCTTTGAGCACCCGCCCGGTTGCGTCGGTACGTAGACCACCTTTGGTCCCGAGGTCGGAGATACCGAAAGCGGCCGCGTGAAACGGTCCTTGGTCGATCGGTACGAGCGGTGAAGCCCCCTCCGAAAAGGCACGGTCGTACGCAGTGTCTCCTCGGCCGAAGTCCGTGTCGACGCCGGTCGCCGCAGACTCGTTGAATCGCTTCACGGTCTGCACCAGTTCCGCTGCGGGAACATCGATCTGGGCGGCGAGGTCTTCGAGCGTCTGGGCACTCTTCCACAACCCCGCATCCACATACTGCTCCGTCTGCGCCATGGGCACGTTGGGCGCCTTCACCGGCGGCACTGCACCTTCCCTGTTGTCGTAGATCATCCAATACGGTGTGGTTACTTCTCGTGCCAGCATGTGTTCGATGACGGAGCGACCCAAGCGGTCGTACGGCGCAGACTCGTTGACGAATCGACGACCGTTGTCGTCCACGAAGATTCCGCCGGTGAACCACAGCGCAAACGCGGAGCGGCCATCCGGATGGGTGAGCCCCGGCGACCACCAGGCCTCCCCCATGAGGTCGGTATCGGCGCCCACGGCGATGGCCGCCTGATGCGCCTTGCCGAGATTGCCGGGACAACCCATCGTGTCGAGCGCCGAGCCGGGAACACCGAATTCGGCACGCAGGGTCTCGTTCTGTTCGAATCCGCCCGCGGCCAGAATCACTCCTCTGCGGGCTCGGATGGTTCGACGCCGACCACCTTGTTCGACGACCGCGCCGACGACCGATCCGTCCTCGACGACCAGTTCTTCGAGGGTGGTGTTCAGGTGCATGGCGGCGTTGGCGAATGTCGAAAGTGCCAGCAAGAATCGACCGATCAACGACTGCCCGCCGACGAGGTACGCCGGCAACTCTTCTCCCAACCGCTCCGTCGCGAGCGGCGATCGAAGTGAATCACGAAGCACACCAAGCCTCTTCGCGTTCATCGGTTTGGGAACGATGTGTCGACCGCTCGCGCGAGCCTTGGGTTTTTCCCCGAAGTAGTCGGGCCACGGCAGTATCTGGAACTCGAAATTCGAGTCCTCTTCGAGATAGTCGATCAACCCGGCGCCGCCTCGAACGTATGCCTCCTGGACGTCGGCAGGTGTCCGATCACCCACCACCGAACGGTAGTACTCCAGCGCATCTTCGATGGTGTCGTCGTCCCCGCCCCGGCGAAGAACGGCGTTGCACGGGAACCACATTCCGCCGCCGCCCGAGTACGCCGTTGTTCCGCCGTACTTGTCGGTCGCTTCGATCACAATGACGTCGAGGCCTTCTCGTGCTGCCGTGTACGCGCCGGCGAGTCCGCCGCCCGATCCCACAGCGAGTACGTCGCATGTCTCGTCCCACTTCGTCATAATCAGCCTCTCCGATCCTGGGCACATTTCCGAACGTGTTCTAGAAATCGTTCTAACACATGGACTTAGAGATCGCGGGGTATCGAAATTCTGTCCCACCGAGCGGGAGCGAGACATGACGCCGAGCGGGAGCGAGACATGACACCGAGCGGGCAGCGAGACATGACACCGAGCGGGCAGCGAGACATGACACCGAGCGGGGAGCGAGAACGAGCGGTGATAGCGCACACTTTGCTCGCACGGGTCTGATCCCGTAGTGTCTGGACACATGTCTGGTAAGACCAAGTTCGAGTCCACTCGTCGACGGCTCACACAGCAGCAAGCCGAAACCGTCGATCGATTGACCGCGGCAGCGATCACGGTCCTGCGCGACAAAGGGTTTGCCGATCTGACTGTGCGAATGGTGGCAGCGGAAGCCGGTGTCGCCGCAGCCACGGCATACACCTATTTTTCGTCCAAGAGTCACCTTGTGGCAGAACTGTTCTGGCGCCGACTCGACGCGGTACCTCACGAACCCTCCCCCGAGGCGGAACGAGAAGCGCAGGTCTGCTCGGTCCTTCGAAGCGTCGCACTCCTCGTTTCCGACGAACCGGAGCTGGCCGCGGCCGTGACCACGGCGATGATGGGCAACGATCCCGACGTCGAACACCTTCGGGGACGTATCGGCAAGAACATCCGCGAGCGGCTCATCGAGGCGCTGGGGCCGTCATACGATCCCGACGTACTCGAAGCACTCGAAATCTCCTGGTCCGGAGCGCTTGTCCGAGCCGGCATGGGTTACGAGTCCTATTCGCAGATCGCAGACCGGCTCGAAGTCACTGCCAGGCTGATCATGGCGGGCCGCGACAACCTTCACTAGACGGGGGTCATGGCACTCACCAGCCATGTGCCGTCGACTCGATCGAGTGTCACCTCGACTCGGCTCGACGTCGACGCTGGTGCCGGCCGCGCGATACTCGTCGTGATCTGATCGACGAACAGGAGCAATTCTGCTCGGTCTGCAGCAGCGGAGAGCACTCCCACGTCGACTACTCGCGCCTTCGTGCTGATTCCTTGCTCCTTCGACTGGGGTGCAACGGTTTTCGATCCGAATTCAGCGAAGCGGTCCTGAAATGTTCCACTTGCGCCCTCGGCAGCATGTGCAAGATCCTCGTCCACCGTGTCGCTGTTGTAGCTCAAGAGATTCTCGACGAGCATCGGCGCCACACCGATCACCTCGACACGTGCGGTTTCAGCGGCTGCCGAACGGTGGTGACTCCAGAGCAGAGTCCCGCCGGCTCCCACCAAGATCAGCGCTGCAAACGCCAAGACCACGCGCTTCACGGGACGAACTCCACACTCGACATCAGTACCCGACCGTCGACCTCCTCGACACCGACGCGAAGACGGTAGGTTCGCGCCGAAGATTCTCCCGCCGAATTGCCGACCTGAGCCGATGCCGCGATCAGTACCACCCCCGAGGTTCCGGATTCCGATGCCAGGGCTGCGGTGTCGACACGACCGTCGGAATCGACGGCGAAATCACGAATCGATGCGACGAACGCAGGTTCACCGGACTTCAGTTCGTCTGCAAAAGTTCCCGTAGTCAGCGACTTCAGCGCCGCGAGATCCTCGTCGAGCGTGGCAGAGTGAACGTCGATCAGAGCAAGGGTTCCTGCGACAGCACCGTCGACGAACCCTTGACGCTGGGACTCTCGCGCGCGGTCCGATCGAACTGCCAGACAACCGAAGACGACAACGACGCTCAGAGCCGCGAGTGCAATCCAGACCAGGGCAGTGAGTACACCGCGCTTCCCTCCGACCGGATCCAGCACCTCACCTCTCAGCGATTCGTCGGCGTCAGCAACTGTTGCCACGGCTCACCCTCCCCCGGACCGGAGTCAGCCGGAGCCAACTCCGTGTGTTGATAGTCGACTCCGTCAGGCCCGGTGTACAACTCGCCGGGCGCATTGGTCCCCGACGGCACGTACGCTTCGGGGCTCCGGCAGATCTCCGGGCTCGGTGCTCGTTTGCCCGGTACCTCCATGCAGGGAATGTTCCGAGATCCACGAACGGCGAAGACCGAGTTCTGTGGCACTTTGCAGTACAGATCAGCCGGGGTGTCCGGCACACTCGTCTGGGTCGGGTCCCGTCGCTGATCGGCGGGAAGGTAACCGGTCGAGCACGCCGCAGGGTCCTGCGCTTGGAGGTGGAAGTTGACGTTCGCGGCGCCGTCCACCTGCCCGCGTTGTACGACGGTTTCCTGTGCCGCGACCAGTGGCGGCAAGATGACGAGCACCTGCTCCAACCCGGCGTTGTACGTCAAAGCCACCTGAGCGGTGCTGGTGAAATTGGCAAGCAGCACAGGCAAAGTGGGTTTGAGGCCTTGAAACAGCAGGTCGGCTTCAGTCGCGAAGCCCGGTCCGGTCTCGAGGATATTGCGCACGGAGCCGTCGGCGACCTCCAACTGTCCACTGAGCTGAGCGACACTGGACGCCCACTGGCGAATCTGATCGCCCGTCACCACCTGTGTCTGCAGGAGCGGATCCAACTGCTGTACGAGCGTCGTAGCCGGCGTTGTGGCAGCGGACATCTGATCGACGAACGAAGTGGTCGAATCCAGCAGACGAGCCAGATCCTCTCCCCTGCCTCCGAAAGCTGCCGCGGACTCGTCGATCACCGATCGCAACTTGTCCTGCGGTACGGATGCGAGCATCGCCTGCGCCTGATCGAGGACCGGTCCGATCTCGGTCGGGATCGTGACAGCGTCGGGGCCGATCACGTCTCCGTCGGCCAGAAAGGGTCCGTCCGCGGTGCTCGGTTGCATGTCGACGTATTGCTCACCGATTGCCGACACGCTTCGCACCGCTACTGTGAGTCCGCTGGAGGGAACGGGAACCGCACTCTCCAAAGATAATTCGGCGCGTACCACTCCCGGCGAGAGACGCACCGACCTGACCTGACCGATGGTGTCGCCGCGATAGGTCACGTTCGCGTTCCGATACAGGCCGCCGGCGTCGGGCAGTTCGACTGTCACCGAATAGCGCCCGATGCCGAGCATGGTCGGAACTCTCAGGTACGAGATAGCCGCTGCGCTCATGCCTATCACCGCCAGGATCGCGAAGATCGTCAATTGCCTTCGCACCAACTTCGTGAGAATCATCGTCCACCGTCCTGGTCGGTCCGCCCTGTACCACTTGGGGCGGCCCGCCCGGTGTCACTTGGGGCGGCCCGCCCGGTACCCAGAGGCGCGGTCAAAGGATCGACCAGTGTTCCGTTCTCCACCGGAGTTTGCGGCGCCCCGAACGGAGTACCGAAGCCCAGACCTGACTGAAGGCGATTACTCGTGAGGTCAATCAGCGCCCACAAATTGGTGTAATCACCGCGCATTCCGTCGTCGATGGTCGTCTGGGGGAAGGGGAAGGTACTCAGATTGCCCAAATTGTTGATCAGGTCCGGTCCTGTTTCGACCACCTTCTGCAGCGTCGATTCCAAGGCGCTCAAATTGGCTTTCAAATCGTCGCGGGTCCGGTCGACCAGATCGGTCCCGACGTCCCCGAACCTGCCGACCGCATCGAGGGCGGTGGTCAGGTCGACGCGTTGGGCGCTCAGTTCCGCCAAGGCCGGATCAAGGGTCTCCAACGCCTCACCGAGAACGTCTCGCTGAGCCGTGATCTCGCCGGCGAACACGTCTAGATTCTCCATGGTCGTGACTATCGCCTCGCGTTGACGGTCGAGTGTCTCGGTCACGGTGTCCATCTGGCTCAGCAGGTCGCGCGCCGCATCGGTCCGCCCGCCGAGAGCAGTGTTCAGTTCCGTGGTGATGCTGTGAATCTGGGCCAGCCCACCGCCGTTGAGCACCAAGGACAGTGCCGTCAACGCTTCCTCGGTGGTGGGATAGACACTGGCCGATGCAAGGGGAATCACGGATCCCTCCGACAACCGCCCTTCCGGCGCCACCTCGGTGGGCGGCGCGAGCGCGACGTGTTTGGATCCGAGCAGACTGGTTTGGCCGATCTTGGCAGTCGCGTTGGCGGGCAGCGACACCGAACCGTCGAGCGCAACCGTCACCCGTGCGTGCCAGTTGTCGGTCTCGATCGCACTGATACTTCCGACTGTCACATCGTTGACCATGACCGGAGAGTTGGGACTGATCGACGTGACGTCCGGCATCTCGATCACGACCGAGAAACTTCCCTCACCGCGGCCGGCCGCGCCCGGCAGCGACACCGAATTCAGCCCGCTCCATTGACAACCCGTCAGAACGAGCACGGCGCTCGCCGCCACACACATTGTTCCCCACCGGCGGCCAGTCATCGTGATCCTGTCGACGGCATGAGCAAGCCGGTCAGATCAGACGCCACCGGTACCGTCGGAAAACTCAAGGCGCCAGTCGGTTCCAGATCAGGCTCGCTGTACACCAGTTGGTCCGGAAGAGCGCCGAGCGCCCGGGTCGGATTGATGCTCAGGTCCGGGTAGTTCGCCTTGATCGTGTTGAGCAACGGGCCGAGGTATTCGATGCACAAATCCGCGCCCTTCTTCGAGGTGTCGTTGGCCAGGCCGGCGATTCCGCCGCAGATCAAGTCGATCGGGTTGCCGACGTTCTGGAATGCGGGCACACCCACCATCGCTCCTTGGGCCGGCCGATAGACGTTGTAGTAGTTCGACAACGCTGTCGGAGCCAGATGCAGTACCTTCTCGAGACCTGCGCGCTTGTCGACCAATACCTGGGACACGTCGGCCAACTTCGCGATCTGCTCCGTCAAGCCGGTTCGGTTCTGTTCGACAAACCGCTGTACGTCGACGACGGCGGCGTCCAGATCGGCGAGAGCCGGAGCCAATTGCGTCCGGCTCTCGGCGAGCACACTCGAGACATTTGCCAGCCGTCCTTGGAACTGAACGATCTGTTCGTCGCTTGCGGCGAGTGCAGTCGTGAAGGTCTGCAGGCCGCGGATGGTGCCGAACAGATCGGCTCCGCCTTCGTCGAGTGTGCTCATAGCCTCCGAGAGTTCGGTCACCGAGCGCCCCAGCGCTTCCCCGTTGCCGGCCAGTGCGGATCCGGCACCGTCGAGGAAGTTGGCGGCGGGACCACGATCGTCCCCGTCGGGACCCAAAGCATCGGCAGCCCGGCCCAGCTGTTCCTTGATCTGGTCCCACTCGACCGGGACCGCCGTTCGGTCGAGCCCGATCTCCGCACCGTCATTCAGTGCGTCGGCGCCGTCCGTCACCGCCGGCGTCAACTGCACGAAGCGGGCCGAGACCAGTGACTGGGCAACGATCACCGCTTTCGCGTCCTCGGCGACGGGAACCTCGCGCGCCAATTTCAGTTCGACGCGCATTCGATCTCCCTGTGGGGCGATCTCGGTGACGCGGCCGACGTCGACCCCCACGACACGAACGTCGTCACCGACATACAGGCCGGTCGTCGAGGTGAAGTAGGCCGTCACGTTGTAGTAGCGCAGATGTTGCACCGCAAGGTATCCCGACACGACGACGATCGCCGCGCCGACGACGCTTCCACCGACTACGCCGATTCGACGCCAGTTCACCGGTTTGCGAACTCGTAAGGCACCCATCATCGAACCTCCGGAATCGGTAGCGGCGCAGGTGGTAGCCCGAACATCGCGTTGATCAACGGTTGGGTGTATTGCGCCGGTACCAGGTTCTGGACGTAGGCGTAATAGAAGGGACCGCTGGCCACGGTGTCGCCGAGCGTGCCCACGTACGTACCGAGACCGTCGATTCCCTGAGAAAGGTTGTCCTTGTTGTTCTGCAGAATGCCGACAACCGTGTCGAGTTTGCCGAGGACCGGTTGCAATTGCGCCTCGTTGTCGTGGACGAGTCCGCTCAGCTGGGTCGACAACGCCGAGATGTTCGTGATCACTTCCCCCAGCGCCGCCTGTCGCCGATCCAGTTCTCCCAACAAGGCGTTGCCGTCGACGAGTAGCGCGTTGACCTGTGGTCCACGCTCGGCCAGCGTCCCGGCGACGTCGTTTGCATCGGACAGCAAGGTGCGCAACATGTCGTCGCGTCTATTGACGCTGTCGGAGATCCGTGCGACACCGTCCAGCGCCGGCCTCAGGTTCGGCGCACTGTCGGACATCACCTGCCCCACTGCGTCGAGCGATTCGGAGAGCTGGTCGAGATCGATGTCCTCGACCGTCGTGGTGAGGTCACCGAGCACGTCGGGCAGCGAGTACGCCGATCTTGTTCGCTCGACCGGGATCTCGCCGCCGACCGCGATCCTTCCCGGACCGTCCAGATTGAGCGATACCGCTCGCTTGCCGAGCAACGACATCGTGGTGACGGCTGCCGACGTGCTCTCTCCCAAACCGATCGAGCCTTCCAGTGTGAAATCCACGCGGGCGAGTCCGTGCTCGACCTCGATCCGGTCCACCGTTCCGATCTTCACTCCAGCGGCGTTGACTTCGTCTCCCGGCGCGAGACCGCTGGCGTCGGCGAACACCGCGCTGTACCCGACACCCGATTTCAGGAACTGCAGATTCTGATACTGGAGCGATGCCAATACGACGGCGGCCGTGACGACCAATCCCACGACCCCCACGCGTACGGCCTGGCTCTGTGCCATCTCTCTCATCGTGGTGCGCACCTTCCGGTCGTCTGATCCACCAGGTCGACAGTGAGCGGCGTACCGTCGGCACCGTCGACCTTCAGTGCGATTCCGCACAGATAGAAGTTGAAGAACGACCCGTACGAGCCGACTCGGATCAGCTGCTTGTAGTTCGAGGGCATGGACGCGAGAATCCGATCGAGCTCACTTTGTTGCTCGATCAGCGGATTCAGGCTAGCGTCCAGCTTCGACAGGTTTCCCGCGATGTCCGGGCGAACTCCGGCGAGGAGATCGGCGAAGGTGCCTGATGCGGTGTTCACACTCTCGACGGCAGTCCCGATCATCTCCCTGTCCGCCGCGAGCCCGCTGACCAGCTGTTGTAGGTGATCGAGAGTGTCACTGAACTGACCACCGCGGCTGCGCAATTCACTGAGCACACCGTCGAGGTTGCCGATCACTCGACCGATCAGTTGGTCGCGGTCTGCGAGAGTGTTCGTGATCGATCCGGTGTGCGCCAGCACCGATGCCACAGTTCCGGACTGGCCTTGAAACACCTCGAGCAAGGACATCGACAACGCGTTGACCTGCTCCGGGTCCAGGGCTTGAAACAGCGGCTTGAAACCACCGAGTAGCGCATCGAGGTCGAGTGCCGGTGCGGTGCGATCGACGGGAATGCTCTCGTCCTGTGGCTGCGGTTCCGCGATCCCCGGATCGTCGAGCAGTTCGAGGTATCGATTACCCACCAGATCCTGATATCGAACAGCGGCTCTGGTCGATACAGTCACGGTGTCACCCGTATCCACACTGAAACTCACGTGGGCACGGTGATTCCCACCGAATTCGACGGAGCCGACAGAACCGACCGGCACACCCGCGATGCGCACCTTGTCGCCGGCTCTGAGCCCGGAGGCGTTGACGAACTCCGCCGAGTACGACCTCGCGTCGCCACCTCGCATCTGGCCGAACACGAGGATCAGCCCGGCGTTGACGAGGATCATCACCAGAACAAAAATTCCGAACTTGACGGTGTACCCACGAACTTTCATCGGATCTCCGTCCCGAACAGGTAGCTCATCAGATCCGGGACCGTGTTCATCGGTTGCCCACCATTCGGCTGACGCTCGGGCGCAAACGGATTCACCCCGGTATCGGTCACCAGGTACGGAGCATTGACGTTCGGGTCGCGCAGTGGAAGACCCATACACTGCGGGCCACCTGTTGCCGCGACCTTCGGAAGGTCGTCGGGATATCGGTACGGTTCGGTTCCGGCGATCAGACCGATCGACATCTTGATTCCTGGTTGTCCGTTGTAGGCGCCGTCGCCGATCTTCTTGCTCTCCTGCAGTCCGTGGAACATGCAGGGAATCACCGGGGAGTATTCCTCGAGCAGTGCGGTGGTCGGCCGCAGTAACGACAGAACGGTGTCGATACCGTCGGCGTTGGCTCCCAGTACATCTTCTCCGGTGCGGGCGACCCCGATCACGTTGAGCAAGAGGAGATCAAGATTCTGCTGCTCGTCGAGAACAGTTGTTCCCGTCGTCGTGAGCGAGTCGAGGGTGTCCATCAAGTCGAGAACAGCGTCGCGGTAGGTCTGTGTGACGGCTGGTAAATCAGTCAACACATGATCGAGAGCCTCACGTGCAGTGTTGAATTCAAGCAAGGAGGAATCTGCTTGTTCGAGTGCGACCCCGAGCCGTTCGCCGCGTCCTTGCAGAGCAGTCGAGAGGGCACCCAATGTCGAATCGAGCTTGCCCGGGTCCACCGTCCGGAGCACGGTGGTGAGTTTCTCGAACACCGTGTTCAGCTCGACAGTCACCCGGGATGCGTCGATCGTCGCCCCGGCGGCAAGTCGCGCGCTGCTCGGCTGCTCCGGCGAGGACAGGCTGACGAACTTCGCGCCGAAGGCCGTGTTCGACGTGATCGCCACATCCACGTTTGACGGAATCGATTCGAGCGCTTCGGGATCGATCGACAACGACAGTTGTGCGGTGGCGTCGTCAGTCGGCGTGATGGACTCCACCGAGCCCACGGTCACCCCGGCCATCTTCACCCGCGCGCCCGGATCCA
The DNA here is from genome assembly GCF_030056745.1 of Rhodococcus sp. IEGM 1406. Taxonomy (NCBI): domain Bacteria; kingdom Bacillati; phylum Actinomycetota; class Actinomycetes; order Mycobacteriales; family Nocardiaceae; genus Rhodococcus; species Rhodococcus sp. IEGM 1406. The sequence continues at coordinate 95,374 of NZ_JASHKO010000009.1, forward strand.
TCACGAGCCCCGCGCGCTCCGCGATCACCGTGATCGGGACGCGAGCGACAAACACCTGGTTGAAAGACGCGACCGACAAAGCGATGACCCCGACGATCGCCGCAGCCAAGCCCAGAGCAGCCAACTTGTAGCCGTATCTGTGCACGCAGTCCCCCTAACCGGACAGATTGAAGTTGCCGGAACCGCCGTAGAGCGCGAGTGAGACGAGCAGGGTCACCGCCACGACGCAGATCAGCGAGAGCCGAACCCCGCGGCCCACTGCAGTTCCCACGCCCGACGGTCCCCCGGACGCGTTGTATCCGTAGTACGTGTGGATCAGCATCACCAGTAGTGCCATCACGAGCACTTGAACGAAGGACCATGCGACGTCGACCGGATCGAGGAACGTCGTGAAGTAGTGGTCGTAAAGACCGGAGGACTGACCGAACAGCACGACCGTGGTGAATCGTCCGGCCAGAAATGATCCTACGAGCGCCAGTGAGTACAGCGGCAAGATCGCGATCATCCCTGCGGTGACGCGGGTGCTGACGACGTACGGGACCGAACTGATCGCCATCGATTCGAGGGCGTCGATTTCCTCGCTGATGCGCATGGCACCGATCTGCGCGGTCGAACCTGCTCCGATCGTGGCCGACAGGCCGATTCCCGCGATGACCGGCGCAGCGATACGAACGTTGATGAAGGCGGAGAAGAATCCGGTGAGCGCTTCGACTCCGATATTTCCCAGCGAGCTGAAACCTTGGATCGCAATGGTGCCGCCCGAGGCTAGGGTCAGAAATCCTACGACCGCAACCGTGCCGCCGATCACTGCCAAAGCTCCGGTGCCCATGCTGATCTCGGCTACCAGCCTCAACACTTCTTTCGGGTGTTTGCGAATTGCCCACGGGATGTGAGCGATGGCGCGCGCGAAGAAGACAGCTTGTCGCCCGACGTCGTCGATCGAGCGTGACGTTCGAGCCACCCGCGCCCGCGTGCGTCCGAACTTGCCGATTTGTGCCAGCGAATCCGACAGCGTCACCTCGATCACCCCGCCGTCAATCGGATGCCGACCGCGGTGACGATGGTGTTGACGACGAACAACGCCATGAACGCGTACACCACCGTTTCGTTGACGGCCTCCCCCACGCCTTTCGGCCCACCCCGTACCGACAGTCCGCGATAGCAGGCCACCAATCCCGCCAGCATCCCGAACAGTGCAGCTTTGACCATCGACAACGCCACCTCAGGCAGGCCGGTCAGCAACGTGATTCCCTCGACGAAGGCGCCAGGGTTCACGCCCTGGAGAAACACCGAGAAGGCGTAACCGCCGGCGATGCCGATGACGCAGACGAGTCCGTTGAGCAGCAAAGCCACCACGGTCGACGCGACCACCCGCGGAATCACCAACCGATTGATCGGATCGATCCCGAGCACCTCCATGGCGTCGATCTCTTCACGAATCGTTCTCGATCCCAGATCGGCGGCGATGGCTGTCGCGCCCGCACCTGCCACGATCAGCACCGTCACCACCGGACCGACCTGAGTCACGGCACCGAGCGCGGCCCCGGCGCCGCTGAGGTCGGCGGCACCGATCTCGCGGAGAAGGATGTTGAGGGTGAAACTCACCAGGACAGTGAACGGCACGGCTACCAACACTGTCGGCACGATCGACACCCGGGCGATCATCCAACTCTGCTCGAGAAACTCCTGCACCTGAAAGCGAGTGCGGAACAAGCCCACTGCGACATCGGCGCCCATCCGGTAGAACTGGCCGAGTTCGCGCATCGGGCCCGCAAGTGCAACTCTTCCGCTGTACACGTCAATGCCCCGAAGGACATGACGTGGAGTTGCCGTAGTCGACCTTGAATTCCTTGATCCCGTTGAGCCAACCGGACGAGAGCCTGCTCGGATCGCCGAGCTTGCTGATGTCGGGCATGTGATCGGCGATCTTGCCGAAGATCAGATCGACCTCCATTCTGGCCAGGTTGGCGCCGACGCAGTAGTGCGGTCCGGTTCCTCCGAACGCGAGGTGCGGGTTCGGGTCTCGGGTGATGTCGAAGACGTCGGGGTTCTCGAAGACGGTTTCGTCGAAGTTCGCCGAGCCGTAGAGCAGTACGACACGCTGCCCCTTCGCAATCGCCGTGCCGGCAATCTGTGTGTCCACCACTGCTGTTCGTTGCATCGACGTCAGTGGCGAAGCCCAGCGGATGATCTCGTCCGCGGCGGTGCGCGGACGCTCACGCTTGTACAGTTCCCACTGATCCGGATGCTCGAGAAATGCCATCATGCCGAGTGTCGTTGCGTTGCGCGTCGTTTCGTTGCCTGCGACAGCCAACATGATGACGAAGAAACCGAACTGTTCCGGGGTGAGTTTCTGTCCGTCGATGTCGGCATGCACCAAGCGCGAGATGATGTCGTCGAGCGGTTCCTCCCGTCTCGCCTCGGCCAGTTGATAGGCGTAGCCCAGGATCTGCGCCGACGCCATCCGAGACTCGCCGGCGAGCGACTCGTCGTCGTATCCCGTCATCTGATTCGACCATTCGTACAGCTGACGGCGCCCGTCCTGCGGTACACCGATCAGATCCGAGATCGCCTGCATCGGTAACTCGCTGGCGACCTGGCTGACAAAATCACCGCTACCTTCCGCCACGGCAGCCGACGCTATGTCTTCTGCCCGCGCTTCCAGCCCGGCCCGCATCGCTTCCACCGACCGCGGAGTGAACAAGCGCGCCACCAACTTGCGCAGCTGTGTGTGCTCAGGGGCGTCCTTGTTGATGAGGACGTGTTTTGTCGCCTCCAACTCCTCCGCCGAGATGTTGTCTTCATGCCGCGGAATGCAGCCGTTGACGTTGCTCGAGAACTCCTCGCTGCGCAACGAGACGTCGCGGACGTCTGCGTGGCGGGAGACAACCCAACAACCACCGTCGTGAAATCCGCCGGTACCCGGTTCCTGGGCGTTCCACCAGACCGGAGCGCATCGTCGTAGTTCGGCGAACTCGGCAAGCGGGACGCGCTCGCCGTACAGATGCGGGTCGGTCACGTCGAACCCGTCGGGAAGGTCGATCTCAGGCATTGCAGATGCTCCTTTACGGATGGGCGCCGGGTGCCGGGTGTTGCGTGTGAGCGCTAGTCGATCCGGTGGACCGGGTCGCTGTTCTGTGAGAACTCCTTGGCCCAGCGGTAGTCCGGCTTGCCGCTCGGCGCTCGAACGACCTCGTCGGCGATCCAGAAGGAACGCGGAATCTTGTAGCCGGCAAGCTGAGTGCGGGTGTGTTTTTCGATGGAATCGAAATCCGGTTCCACACCATCGCGGACGCGGAGCACCGCCGCCACCCGATTGCCCCACCGCTCGTCGGCAATGCCGATCACTGTTGCGTCGTAGATGTCGGGATGGGCCTTCACCACTGCTTCGACCTCTTCCACGAAGACTTTCTCACCGCCGGTGTTGACCACCATGTTTCCCCGGCCGAGGAGAGTGACCGAGCCGTCGTCCTCGATCCGCGCTCGGTCTCCAGTCACCACTGCCCGCGCGCCGTTCACCTCTCGGAATATCTCGGCCGACTTCACCGGATCGTTGTAGTAGCCCAGTGGGACGTTGCCGAGTTTCGCCAACCATCCTTCGGCCCCCGAACCCGGCTCCAACACACGGTTGTCGTCGTCGACGACGACCGTGAATCTGTTGGCGCCCACTTTGGGTCCGCCACGCTGCTCGAGCCCTTTGGTTGCGAATCCGATTCCGCCGAAGCCTGTTTCGGACGATCCAACCGAATCAGAAATCATCAGATTCGGAAAGACGTCGAAGAACGCGTCTTTGACCGATCCGGAGAAGAGCGCAGCGCCGGAGGCGAGCACAGCCAGGCTCGACGCATCCGGTTGCAATTCGTGATGGGCTTCGACCAGTGGACGGCCCATGGCGTCGCCGGTGATGACCATGACCTGCGGGCGATACTCGGCGACGACTTTCCAGACCTTTGCCGCATCGAACTTCGGTTCGAAGATGACGGTGTTTCCGGAGAACAGAGCGTTGAACGTCGGCATCAGTGCCGAGGTGTGGATCAGCGGTGGAAGCATGCACCACCGCATCGGTTCGGCTGCCGCGGCGCCACCGCGCGACTGCTGGTACTCGTCGGCGATCGGCTCACCCGAATAGAAGTCGTAACCGCCGGCCAACACGCGCCAGATGTCTTCCTGCCGCCAGACGACGCCTTTCGGTCGTCCGGTTGTTCCGCCGGTGTAGAGAACGTAGACGTCATCGCCGGAACGCTCGGGAAAAGCATGTTCACCTACGCGCAGCGGGGATTGGTTGCCGAGCGCATCCTCGTACGCCACTGCCCCCGGAATCGACGGTTCGTTCCCGAGAGCGAGTTCGTCCGCCGCCTCGATCACGTACTTGACCCGCGGCGCGGACACCAACGCCTCGGCGACCCGCTCAGCGAAACCACGATGGAAAACCAACGCCGTGAGATCCGCATTCTCGTACAGGTAAACCAATTCGTCGCTCGTGTAGCGGTAGTTCACCGTGATGGGGACGCCGCGGATCTTGAAGGCCGCGAGGACAGCAACCATCGCCTCGATCGAGTTGTGCAGTTGAATACCGATGTGCGAACCGACACCCAACCCGACGGACTGGAAGTAATGCGCCAATCGGTTGGCCCGCTCGTCGAGCTCACGGTATGTCACCTCCTCGCCGGAAACGATCAGCGCGAGGCGATCGGGCATCACATCGACGGAATGCTCGAACAGGTCTGCAAACGTGTACGCCATAGGTTGAGTCCTTCGGGTTCGGCCGGTCAGACGACGAAGAGAGGCAAAGGGATTCCGCGATCTTCGAATACGAATGCCGCGCCGGTACTGACCTTCGTAATGGCGACTTCGACGCATTCCGGAGCGGGAGCTTCGGTGATGTCGACGGCCAGAAGGAGCCCCGCGGCATCTTCGGCCACCACTCTCACGGTGAAGTGCGGATTCACGCCGCGGACCAAAGCCTGGAGGGGATCGAGGTGCTCGCTGCCGAGCAAGGTCGGCCAACCGCCGTCGCGGTCGACAAGAGCGTCTCGCGAGATCCACAGCTCCAGAGCACCGCCGTCCGGTCGGATCTCGCTCTCCACATACTGCTTCGGATTCAGCAAGGGATGCACGGACAGGACCAATGCCAACGATTCCAGAGTCGAAGGAAGCCCGAGCGCATCTCGAATACGCTGTGCCGCAACTCCCGCGATTCCGGTCAATTGCTTTCGCGTGATCTCGCGCGCCTTGTCTTCGTCGGCACGGCGGCGAACCGCTGCCAGAAAGCCCAACGCCAACAGATGATGCTGCACGCAGATCTCCTCTGCGATACGAACCAAGGCTGATCGCGAGAAGTCGGAAAACCTCAGGTCGGACAACAACGGACCCGAGTAGTCCGCCCTACCGTCCCCACCGTGATCGATCGGGCTCAGCTCGACCGTCACCGCGGCGGTGCGTCCGATCTGCTCGGTGTGCGCGGTCATCACGGGAGGCGTGTGCGACGGGTCGATGGCAACGGTCCAGGCGCAGTGCGGATGTCGGTCCGCGGGCCTGCGCGGTGGTCGGTGAATCGGCCGGATCTGGGCGTGCGGGTTGGTCGCGATGGCCGTCGCATCGAAAGTCGGATCCTCGATGTCGTGACACATCGAGGTCACGAACTCATCGCCCAACGGCTCGACGTCCATGAGTGCTCCGCAATGATCGAGCCAGAATTCACCGTGCAGCGGATCGTCGACCCGGTATCGAAAGTCCATGAACTGTGGCGGAGCGCCGATGTCGAGTTGTAACCCTTTGAAGATCGTCACGACGTCGTCGCCCTCGTATCCGAGAGCCTTCTGCATGCGGCGGGTGTACCAGGGGCTGGCCGATTCCCACTCCTCGACGGCCACCTGCGCCATACCCTCGCGTCCGAATTCGACGATCAGATGCGCCATGCCCGAGCGATCGATCAGCTGCCCACACAGGAGCAACTCGGGCACCAACACGGCAAGGTCGCGCTGCGAGAGTGTCTCGAAGGAATCGCGCACCGTCATCGGACTCACCACAGCGGGACCGGCGCGGTGCCCACCGGATACCAGCCCGGTAGCGGGTCGCCCGAGATCGATCGCTGGATCCGGCCCTGCATCCCCTTCGAGAGAGCGTTGTTGCCGATCATCTCCATGAACAGTGCCGACACGTTCCCGAAGTCGAAGAAGTCACGCTGCCAGGACCATTGGAAGTCCCCGCCGTAGCGGAACCAACTACCGCCGATACCGTAGACGGAGTAGTTGCTCCCGTCCTCACGCTTGGCATCGGAAATCTGCTTCCACAAGCCGATCACGTTTCCGCTACGTTCGTCGATCACAAAGTCTTGATACGGGTACTCCCAACCTTCGAGGCCCTTCATCTCGAGGCCGAGCGCGACTTCGCGAATCTCCTCGCGCCCCACTGCCATGAAATCCTGCTTGGGACCATAGTTCCACCCGTACGTTGCGTCCTCGGTGTACATGTCCGCCAACGGTTTCCAATCACCGGCGGCTTCGGCCTTCTTGTTCGCCTCGATCCAGCGTTGGACCATCTCGTCGAGCTCTGCGCGGTCGAAACCCGTCATCTGAACTTCCTCCCTCGAGTACTTGAATTCGCTGCAATCAATCGACAATCCGCTGTAATCAGTCGACAATTCTCAGGGCGCCGGTCGGGCAGTACCTGACCGCCATCTCAGCTTCACCGCGGAGCGACTCGGGTGGGTCCGAGTCCAGAAGACTGACCTTCCCCCGCTTCGGGACGACAAAGATCTCCGGTGCCTCGAGCTCGCACGCCGCATGGCCTTGGCACAGGTCGAGGTCTACTTCGACGTGCATGATCACCCCTCACGCCCGGGACGTGTTCTGCGCCGGTACCTCACCGCGCACGGCTGCTGCAATTGGACGACCATCTTGCTGTGGTCGTTTCGGTAGGACTCCGACGGCTGCGCCATCTCGAACTCGAAGTCCCGCAGCAGGATCGAGAAGATCGCTTTGAGCTGCATCTGGGCGAATGCAGCGCCGACGCAGCGATGCCGGCCGGCTCCGAACGGAATCCACGTCCAGCGGTTGACGATGTCCTCTTGATTCGGGTCGATGTACCTCCCGGGATCGAAGGTGTCCGGTCGGGGGAAGTCCTCGGCGATTCGATTGGAGATCGCGGGCGTCGCGGCGACAAGATGGCCCTCTCGGATCTCGAAGCCGCCCACTTCGAAATCTCCACGTGCCACCCGCAACAGGATGATCAACGGCGGATGCAGTCGAAGGGTTTCCTTGACCACAGCCTCGAGAACCGGAATCTGGCGCAGGGCATGAAAACTGATGTCGGCGCCGTCGGAGTACAGATTGTCGAGTTCGTCGACGACGTCCGTCATGGTGTCGGGATGCCGCAACATCTCGATCAGCGACCACGCTGCCGTGCCGGAAGTCGTGTGGTGGCCGGCGAACATCATCGAGATGAAGATGCCGGTGATCTCGTCGGCACTGAACCGGAGGTCGCCGTTCTCGTCCTTGACCGAGACCAACACGTCCAACATGTCGCGGTCCTCCTTGCCCTTCGGAGGATTCGCGATGCGCCCGTTCATGATGTCCTGTACCAGAGCGACCAACGCCAACCGGGCCTCGTCGCGGCGGCGGAAACTCTCGATCGGCGCGTACGGATCCACGAAAGCCAATGCATCAGTTCCCTGTTCGAGCTCGTGATACAGCTTGGCGAAGCTATCGTCCAGTTCGTCGCGGAACTTCTTGCCGATCAGGCACGCCGACGAGGTGTAGATGGTCAGCTCGGCGAAGAAGTCGAGCAGATCGATCTCGCCTTCGTCTCCCCACTGCGCGACCATCGCCTCGACCTCGCGGCCGATCGTGGCAGCGTGCCCGCGCATCTGTTCGCCGCGCAGAGCCGAGTTGTGCAGCATCTCCTTACGCCGCTCCGGGCTGGCATCGAAGACGACGCCTTCACCGAATATCGGCTTCATGAAGGGGTAAGCCGCTTGTTGGTCGAGATCCTCGTCGGTGGAGCGGAAGAAGAACTCGTTTGCCTCAGCTCCGGACAGCAGGATCACTGTGCGGTCGGCAAGTTGAAAGGCGCCGACGTCACCACATTCCTCACGCACCCGGCGCATGAGCGCTATCGGGTCGGTTCGCAGTTCCTCGAGATGCCCGTGCGGGAGATCCCCGCCGGACACCCGCGGCGGCTCGGGCAGTGTTCGCGACGTCTCCTGCACTCCGTGCGTCATGTCGTCTCCTGTGAGTTCGCAGTGGGAAGTTTGTCCAGTGGTGCCTCGGGCTGAACTTCGACGAGCACGATGTGTGCTCCTCGCGGCGCCGACACAACGGCGACAATGGCATTGGCGATGTCCGAGGCGCGCAGAAAGTAACCATGGCGGGCGAACCCCCACTTACTCCACGATTCCCCAACCGGTCCGATGATCTCCGGCGTCGTGTCCATCCCCATGCCGGTCAGTGTCGGCCCGGGTCGCACGATCGACGCGCGAATGCCTGTTCCTTCGAGCTCCATTCGCATCTGGCGCCCCATTGCTTCGAGCCCGGCCTTGGCCGCGTCGTAAGCACCCATGAGTGGACGCTGGCGCTCGGCACAATCCGAGCCGATCAGTACGAAGTCACCGCGCTGTCGTTGCCTCATGCCGGGGAGTACGCGATGCGCCAATCGCTGCGCACCAACGAGGTGGACTTGGATCTGCCGTGAAAACGCCTCTGGATCCATCTCGTCCGCAGCCCCGAATTCGAGGTCACCGGCACCGGAGACGACCATTTCGGTGGGACCGTGGACTGCCTCTGCGGCCGAGACGAATCCGTCGACCGAATCACCGTCCGTGACGTCGAGGAAGTGGGCAAACGCTTCGCCACCATTGCTGCGGATCTTCTCGGCGATGGCTTCGCATTCGGTGACTCGACGCGCACCGAGCGCAACCGGATGGCCGAGTTCGGCCAGGGCATACGCAGTAGCGGTGCCGATTCCCGACGATGCACCACTGATCAATGCCGGCCGGCGAAGTGGATTGGGTTCGAAACGAGGCATCAGCGCACCTGCACTTTCACCGGCAGGGCCGCAAAGCCCCGGACGTTTGTCGAATGAACACGCTCGATTCCGGACTCGTCGACTTCGTAGTCGCTGACCCGACGCCCGAACTCTGCGAGGGCGATCTTGGCTTCGAGCTTGGCAAGGTGGGCACCGAGACAGAAGTGCACGCCACCACCGAAACTCGCGAGTTTTCCCGACGAACTCCGGCCGATCTGGAAGCTGTCGGCATCCTCGAAGACGTCGGCGTCTCGGTTGGCCGATCCGATCAGGAGCAGGACCTTCTCCCCCGCCGGAATGGTGCGTCCGTGATACTCGAGGTCGACAACCGAAGTCCGAGCCACGATCTGGCTCGACGTGTCGTAGCGAAGAGTCTCTTCCACCCACTCCGAGGCTCGTTCGGGATCGTCGAGAACCGGTGTGATCTGCTCCCGGTGGTGCGAACCCCAGTACAGAGCGTTTCCGAGAAGCTTGGTCGTGGTCTCGTTTCCGGCCACGACCATCAGAAACATGAATCCGAGGATCTCCTGGTCCGAGAGTTTGTCTCCGTCGATCTCGGCATCGAGCAAGGCCGAGGTCAGATCGTCAGTCCGCGATCGGCGACGCTGCGCGATCATCTCCTTGTAGTAGCCCATCAAACTGATCGAAGCCTCCACCGCAGGTTGCGGCACGTCGAGAACACCCGCCTCTCGATGCACCACCAGATCCGCCTTTCGCCGCAGTTCGGCTCTGTCGGGTTCGGGAACCCCCATGAGTTCGGAGATGACGTCCATCGGCAGCTTTCCCGCCACCTCCGTAATCCAGTCGAACTCCCCCGCGCCCAACGCAGGTACCAGATGTTGCTTCGTGAGTTCGAGTATCCGGCCGTCGAGCTCCGCAACCCGTCGCGGCGTGAATCCGCGAGAAACCAACTGGCGCAACCGCATATGGCGGGGATCGTCCATCGCGAGAAACGACATCACATAATGTGCGTGTGGACCGTAGGCTGCGGGGTCGAGCGATACCCCGTTGGCGCTCGAGAGACGCTTGTTGTCCTTGAATCCGTCGACCACGTCCGCATATCGCGACAACGCCCAAAAGCCAACGTCCGGATTGTGATACAACGGTGATTCTTCGCGCAGACGCTTGTACGTCGGATACGGATCGTCGTGAAAGTGGTAGTCGTACGGATTGAAGACCACCGGATCGATCAAAGCTTCTGTCATGATTTCTCCAGGATCAGTAGAGCTGAGGCCTCGAGGCGTCCAGCGATTTGCGCGTAGGTTCCGTAGCCGATCCCTGCTCGCAGAAGCGCCCCGGCATAAAGCATTTCGAGCGCTTCCAACACTTCGGGTTCGCCATTCGGATCCAGCGCCGAAGCGAGTCGTTGATGGATCTCGAGTCCGATCCGCCCGCGAAGATGTTCCACTTCAGGATCGGATCCGAGCAGTGCATTGGTCACGGCGGCCGATACCTCCGGTTCGTCCGCGAGAAGCAGCGCGATGTTTCGAAGTACAGACAGCACGTGCGCGGTGCGATCCAACCCTGAGCCATCAGGCGCCGACGAGTTCTGAAGTCTTCGCCAGAAAACCTCTGCGACCAGATGCTCCTTGGACGCGAAATACGTGTAGGCGGTCGCAGTTCCTACACCCGCTTCGGCCGCAACCGAACGGACAGTCAGTCCGGAAAACTCTTGTTTGCGTAGAACTTTCACTGTTGCTTCGGCAAGCCTGGCCACAGTTTCCGCCTGTTTGCCCGTGAGGCGCCTGCGAGTGGATTCATAGACAATCGATCCCCCGCCACTTGAATCGCCCCGTTTGCTGGACACGTGTCTGGACGTTACTACAGCGCCCTGTCCAGGGCAACGAAATGGGGAAACTTCGAAAATTCACCACTCACAGGCAGCCACGAAGCGAAAAGTTCTACTACAGACCGATCTTCATCCCGGCACCAGCGTCCACGCGCAGTTGCTGGCCGGTGACGAATCGCGACTCGTCCGAGGACAGGTACACGACCGCATGCGAGATGTCCGCGGGCTCGACCCACGGGGTCGGCATCGCCTGCATGAACGGGAACGTCACTGCCGCATCCTCGGCGGTCGGATTCTCGAGGTCGGGACGGAACGTCCGGTACATCGGCATGCTCTGCAACATGTCGGTGTTCACGTTGGTCGGATGAATCGCGTTGACGCGAATGGAACTCGGCCCGAGAGTCAGTGCCAACGAACTGGTATATGCCTGAATCAGCTTCTTGGCCAGTCCGTATCCGTCGCCACCCGGACCCTGGAGCGCCTGCTGCCCGTTGAATCCGGTCTGTGGCACCAGACCGGCAACAGAGCCGATCGCGATGATCGAACCCCCTTCGCCGAGGTATTCCATCGACGCGTGCACTGTATTGACGACACCGAGAAAGTTCACATCGAACGCGTCGACGAAACCGGCAGTCGACACGTGCTTGCCGAGCGGACAGATACCGGCGTTCGCCACGACGACATGCAATCCGCCCAACTGACCTACCGCCTCGGCAAGTGCCGTTTCGAGTCCGGCGCGATCGCGGACGTCGACACGGGCCGTCACCACCTGCTGTCCGGTCTCTTTCACCAGTCGAGCCGTTTCCTCGAGATCGGCAGGACTGGCGAGCGGGTATTCGTTGCTGGCGATGTCTGCGCACAGATCGAAGGCGATGATGTGCGCGCCCTCCCGTGCGAGATGAACGGCATGACTGCGCCCCTGACCTCGAGCAGCACCGGTCACCAGCACCACTTTTCCGTCAACTCTGTTCATTTCGACCTCTCTCCCGTGAATGTGAAGGCGTGCATGTGAAAGCGTGGATGTGAAGGCGTGCATGTGAAGGCGTGGTTGTGAATGTGCGGTGAACCGTAGCCGCGCCGCCCCGGACACGAGGCGCTTTTCACCGAAGCAGATCCCGAGACGCTCTCGAAATCTCTTATGCCCCAGAAACCATTGCCTCAACCACGAGTGTGAACTAGAGTCCAGACACATGTCCAGAAAGAGAGGGTTCGCGTTATGACGCTTCGACCCGCAGACAGTTCTGCACTTCTCGTCGACGGAAAGCTGGTTCCCGGATCGGGTGGAACCTTCGAAGTTTTCAACCCGGCCACCGAGGAACTGATCGGCCGTGCGGCCGAAGGCACCACCGCGGACATGGACGCGGCCATTGCCGCGGCGCGCCGTGCGTTCGACGAGACCGAATGGGCACGCGATCACGGGTTTCGCGCTCGCTGCCTGCGCCAACTGTGCGACGCACTCCAGTCCCACATCGAGGAGTTGCGTGAGATCACCGTCGCCGAGGTCGGCGCACCCGTCATGCTGACGAGCGGTCCGCAACTCGAAGGCCCGATCGAAGATCTTCGCTACTGGGCTGACCTGATCGAAACCTATTCGTGGGAACAAGATCTCGGGCACGCTTCACCCATGGGGATTCCGACCCATCGCCGACTGCTCAAGGAAGCGGTCGGCGTCGTCGGCGCAATCACACCGTGGAACTTCCCGCACCAGATCAATTTCGCCAAACTCGGCCCCGCCCTCGCGGCCGGCAACACCATCGTTCTCAAACCCGCGCCGGACACGCCCTGGTGCGCCGCGCTGGTCGCCAAGGTGATTGCAGAAGAAACCGAGATCCCGGCGGGCGTCGTCAACGTGGTGACGTCGACAGATCACTCTCTCGGCGCGCAGCTGTGCAGCGATCCGCGCGTCGATCTCGTGTCCTTCACCGGTTCCACCGCCACCGGACGCACGGTGATGGCCACGGCCGCGCAAACCCTCAAGAAGGTCTTCCTCGAACTCGGGGGCAAGTCCGCATTCATCGTCCTCGACGACGCGGACATCAAGGGTGCATGCTCGGTTGCCGCGTTCTCCGTGTGCGTTCATGCCGGTCAGGGATGCGCACTCAGTACCAGGCTTCTCGTGCCGCGCGCTCGGTACGAAGATGCTCTGGCAGCGGCCTCCGCCGCGATGGCGGGTATCCGAGCCGGTGACCCCAGCGCGCGCGGAACGGTGTGTGGTCCGGTCATCTCCGCGCGCCAGCGCGCCAGGGTGGAGAGCTACCTCGCCCTCGCGGTCGAAGAGGGCGGCACGATCGTGACGGGTGGAGGCCGACCCGACGATCACCAGAGCGGCTTCTTCGTCGAACCCACTCTCATTGCCGGGCTGGACAACTCGTCTCGCGTAGCGCAGGAGGAGATTTTCGGGCCCGTTCTCGTGATCATTCCGTACGACAACGACGACGACGCTATCCGGATTGCCAACGATTCCCCCTACGGCCTGTCCGGGTCGGTGTGGGGCTCCGATCCCGATCGCGTCGCGCACGTCGTTGCCGGTGTCAGAACCGGAACGCTGAGCGTCAACGGCGGCGTCTGGTATTCGGCCGACGCACCGTTCGGCGGCTACAAACAATCCGGGATCGGCCGCGAAATGGGCCTCGCCGGTTTCGAGGAATACCTCGAAACCAAGCTCGTCGCTTCACCTTCCTGACATTCCACACCCTCACCCCACACCCTCACCACAGAATCATCACCACGAAAGTAGGTCGACATGGGACGTTTCGACGGTCGCACCGCGATAGTCACCGGAGCAGCGCAGGGTATCGGAGAGGCGTATGCCCGCGCTCTGGCCGCGGAGGGGGCCAACGTGGTCGTGGCGGATCTCAATCGCGAACTCGGTGAAGCTGTCGCCAAGCAGATCACGGCGGACGGTGGAAGTGCCGTGTTCAAGGACGTCGACGTCGCCGACGGGGAGTCGACTGCGGCACTTGCCGACTTCACGATCGAGCAGTTCGGCAGCATCGAGCATCTGGTGAACAACGCTGCCATCTACGGCGGAATGAAGATCGATTCCCTGTTGACGGTGGACTGGGACTACTACCGAAAGTTCATGAGCGTCAACATGGACGGCGCCTTGCACGTGTGCCGGGCGGTCGTACCTCATATGCGCGCGAAGGGCGGTTCGATCGTCAACCAATCCTCCACAGCAGCCTGGCTGTACTCGAATTACTACGGACTCGCGAAAGCCGGCGTCAACAGCCTGACACAACAACTCGCGACCGAACTCGGCTGGTCGAACATCCGGATCAACGCCATCGCTCCCGGTCCCATCGACACGGAGGCGACTCGAACCGTCACCCCCGGCAACATCGTCAAGGACATGGTAAAGCGAATCCCGTTGCAGCGCATGGGAACGCCAGAGGATCTCGTCGGCATGTGCCTGTTCCTTCTCTCCGACGACGCAGGCTGGGTGACCGGGCAGATCTTCAACGTCGACGGAGGCCAGGTGTACCGGTCATGACGGAATCGGCGCCGAAAGCCAGCGCTTCGAAAACCAGACTGGGATACATCGGCCTAGGCAACATGGGCGCGCCGATGGCGCAGCGCCTCCTGGACTGGCCGGGCGGACTGGTGGTGTGTGATGCCCGCGCAGAAGCGCTCGAGCCGTTCACCACTGCGGGCGCGAGCGCAGCATCGACGCCCGCCGACGTTGCAGCGCAGGCGAGCATCATCTCCGTCACGGTGCTCGACGACGCGCAGGTACGCGAGGTTGTGTGCGGGCCGCACGGGATCCTGTCGACCGCACAGCCAGGCACTGTCGTCGCGATTCACTCCACTATCTCGGACACCACGGCGGTGGAACTCGCTGACATCTGTCAACAGCGTGGTGTTCTGCTGGTCGACGCGCCGATCAGTGGCGGTGCCGGCGGCGCAGCGCATGGCAGGCTGGCAGTGATGATCGGCGGCTCCGACGAGGCGTTCCAAGCCGTCCGCGAGCCCTTCGGATCCTGGGCCGAGCTGGTGGTTCACGCCGGTGACGTCGGCGCGGGAACGCGAATGAAGCTCGCACGCAACCTTCTTCACTTCGTCTCGTTCACCGCCACGACCGAGGCCGCGCGACTCGCCGAAGCAGCAGGACTCGATCTCCGCACGCTCGGAAAGGTCGTCAGGCACACCGATGCGATCACTGGTGGCGCGGGCGCGATCATGCTCCGCGACACCACCGCACCGGTCTCGGAGGACGACCCGTGGTTCTCGATACTGCGGCATGTTCGCAATCTCGGGGAGAAGGACTTGGCCTTGGCCATCGACCTCGGAGATCGGCTGAATCTCGACCTGCCGCTCGCGCACCTTGCGCTCGCCGGACTCGGTGCCGGTCTGGGCGTCGGGAATGACAGCGAAGACAGGCCGGCCGAACCTTCAACGGCATCTTCGGCATCTACTACTCGGGAGCACGCATGACCGACACCACTCACATGACCGATGCCGGTGGAACCGACGAAAGCCGCATCTCCGAGACCCGCGCTCGTGGCGTCGCGAAGATGAACGAGGTGTACGGCTGGGAGCTTCCCGCCGACGTTCCCGGCGACTTCTTCGCGGTCACCGCGGACCACCTCTTTGCCGACATCTGGACGCGACCGGGACTGTCGGTGCGTGACCGACGACTACTCCTGATCGGTGCCATCACCGCCCAGGGGCAGAACGATGTGGCAAAGATCCAGATCAACGCTGCTCTCCACAACGAGGAGTTGACCGAGCAGCAGTTCGAAGAGGCCGCGATTTTCCTGTGCCACTACGTCGGCTGGCCGCTGGCCACCGGACTCAACAATGCGCTGATCGCTGTGAAGGCCGACAGACGTAAAGCCGCGCGCGCCAAGGAGAAGGCCGCGGCCGATTCCGCGAAAACGGACACCGACTGACTTTCGGTCGAGATACTGCCATCAGGGCATCAATCACACCCACCGATTCCCCCACCAACCAACCAGAAGAACGAAGGATCCGAATCCATGGCCGAGGCCAGCTCAATCCGTCCGCAGTCCGCCGCAAGCATCGAGCAGTGGGACTTCGAGGCTGACGTCGTCGTCGCCGGCTACGGCATTGCCGGAGTGAGTGCTTCGATCGAGGCCGCGCGAGCGGGCGCCGACGTGTTGGTGCTCGAGCGCACGAGCGGCTGGGGCGGCGCTGCCGCGCTGGCAGGGGGATTCATCTATCTGGGCGGCGGGACCCCGTTGCAGCAGGCACTCGGGTTCGAGGACTCCCCCGCCAACATGAAATCGTTCATGATGGCCGCACTCGGTCCCGGCGCCGACGAGGAGAAGATCACCGACTACTGCGAAGGCAGTGTCGAGCACTACAACTGGCTCGTCGACAACGGTGTGCCGTTCAAGGAGAGTTTCTACGGCCAACCCGGCTGGGAAACACCCTTCGACGACGGACTCATGTATTCCGGCGGCGAGAACTCGGCACCGTTCAACACGATCGCGACACCGGCCCCTCGCGGGCACGTGCCGCAGATGAGCGGCAAGCGCACCGGGGAGAAGGGCGGTGGTTTCATGTTGATGAAGCCACTGATCGAGACGGCCGAAAGCCTCGGTGTACGAGCCGAATACGACATGCGAGTCCAGCGTCTGGTCGTCGACGGCGATCGAGTAGTCGGCATCATCGCCAAGCAGTACGGCAAGGAAGTGGCAGTTCGAGCACGCACGGGTGTCGTACTGGCGACGGGAAGCTTCGCCTACAACGAAGCGATGATCCAGTCGTACGCCCCACGGCTGATCGGGCGCCCCGGTGCGGCTATCGAAGAGCACGACGGCAAGGCCATCCAGATGGCGCAGGCACTCGGGGCCGACCTCGCACACATGGACGCAACCGAGGTCGCATTCTTCGGCGACCCCCAGTTGATGATCCGCGGCATTCTGGTCAACGGACGCGGCCAGCGCTACGTCAACGAAGACACGTATCCGGGAAGAATCGGCCAGGAGACGCTGCTGCGCAACGAGAATCAGGCCTACCTGATCATCGACGAAGCTTCCTACGAAGAGGGCTGCGCCGCCGACAGTTCCACACCGTTCTTCAGATTCCAGCCCAAGTGGGTGGCCGAGACCGTCGAGGAACTCGAATCCGACATGGGCCTGCCGGAAGGCACCCTTCAGTCGACCGTCGAGGTCTACAACCGGCACGCCGCCCGTGGTGAAGACCCGGTACTCGGTAAGAAGAAGGAGTGGGTCAAGCCGATCGGCTCACCCGTCGCTGCGCTCGACCTTCGCAATTTCACCGCCGGATTCACGCTCGGCGGCCTGCGCACGTCGATCAACTCGGAGGTCATCCACGTCTCCGGCGAACCGATCCCGGGTTTGTTTGCCGCTGGACGCTGCACCGCCGGCGTCTGCGCCGGTGGATACGCCTCCGGAACGTCCCTCGGTGACGGCAGCTTCTACGGGCGACGCGCGGGAATCAGCGCTGCCAAGGGCTGAGCGTCTCTTATCAAATGTCAGCATCCTCAATGTCAGCATCCTCGCTGCGACGTTCGAGGAACAACGTGTCACGCCACCTGCCACCGAGTTGAGCGATACGCGAGCGAGTGCCGACGATTCGGAATCCGACGGCCTGATGCAAGGCGACACTCGCCCGGTTCTCCGGGAAGATCGACGACTGCACCGTCCAGATCTCACTGGCGTCGGCGGCTTGCACCTGTCGGCGAAGCAGCAGCTTGCCTACGCCGCGCCCGCGAGCACCGCTACCGATGTAGATGGAGTTCTCGGCGACCCCTCGGTAGCAATCACGCGAGGACACCGGGCTCAGGCTCGCCCAGCCTTCGACTCGGCCGTCGATCTCGGCGACCCATCGATGATCGGGCAACCATTGCGCGTCGAGCTTCTCGGCTGACGGCACCGACGTGGTGAACGTCGCGGTTCCGGTGTCGATTCCTTCGCGGTAGATCGAGCGCACGGCATCCCAGTCGCCGGATTCCATGCGGCGCAGCACCACATCGTCGGGAAGAACTCCCAGTGTGTCTTCGACCGGGCCACGCGCAGCCACGACGGCGGCCGCTGCCATCAGATCGGAGTATGCCGTTCCGGCAACACTGACAACCGAAGTGCCTTCACGCACCGAAGCCTCGACAAAACCGACCTCGATCAAGGCCTCGAGGTGAGCACTCAGCGCCGACGGCGCGAGTGATGCGGCGTGTGCAATCGTGTCGACGTCGATCGGACCGCCGGCAGCGAGTCGGAGCACTCGCAGCCGCGTCGGATCACCAAGGCACGCAAACCTGCGCGCAAGTACATCGGTGTCGAGGGGCGCGAGTGTTTCTGAACTCATGTGGCGACTATAACGCCGCTGACCTGCAGTTCGGTCGGCTAGGTGGGGCGAGCGGGCCCCGAAGTGAGAAACAACTCAGCCGCCGATCCTCGGGTTCACCGGCTAACGCGCACCGATCGACTCGGCAATCATCGACCACGAGTTGTGAAGATCGTCCTGCCAATAACCCCAGGAGTGAGTGCCGGTTGCCCGGAAATCATAGGTGGCCGGGATGCCCAGGGAGTCGAGCCGCTCGGCCAAACGCTGGGTGCACTGGTTCGTCCCGGCCTCGATGACTCCACCCACGATCACCTGGTTCGCCAGAACGCCGAGGTCGCCGTTGACCATCGGTCCGCCCAGATTCTCGTGTGGGCCGGGCAGGCCCGATCCATTGCTGATGTAGAGGTCGACGCCCCGCAATCTCTCGGCGTTGACCACAGGATCGTTGGCTACCCAGCCCGGACCGCCGGGAGGACCCCACATGTTGTCCACGTTGCCGCCGCGGAATCCGACCACGAATCTCACGTAGTCCTGACCGGGTTGAGTACTCGTCTCGGCGCACCCGCTGAAAGCACCGACGGCACGGTAAACGGATGGCGCCGCCTCGGCCAGGCTCAGAACCGAGGTACCTGCCATCGACAATCCGGCAACGGCATTCACACCCGTCGTCCCGAGCGTGGCATCGACGATCGGTGGCAACTCCTCGGTGAGGAACGTGGTCCACTTGTTCAGCCCGAGAACAGGATCGGGCTTCTCCCAGTCGGTGTAGTAGCTGTAGGCACCGCCGATCGGGTTGACGACGTTGACGTTCTTGTCGCCGAAGAAGTCGACGACGTCTGTGCGTGTCTGCCACGTCGCCGTGTCCTCGCCTCCGCCCGCGCCGTTGAGCAGGTAGAGAGTCGGCCGGGGCGCACTCGTGTCTGCCGGCCGAATCACCTCGAGTGGGATCACCTTGTCCATTGCAGCGGAGTAGACATACATCGTCAGCTGACGGGCGTTGATTTCCTCGACGTGATCGAGAGCTGAACCACCTGGAGGGGATGTTCGCGCCTGATCAGCCGAGGCAAGCGCCGCTTCACCGAACAATCCCGTCCATGCGACGAGGGCGACGACCAGTATCGCCCGAGTACGTCCGATCCTTCTCATTGCCGCTCCTCGTGCTCGATTGCGGTGCCCGGCAACAGCTCGGTGGCGCTCGCTTCACGGGCGTGCGGCTCGGTGGCTTCAAGTTGTCATGCCCGTTCGGAGTATCCGGAAAACATCGAGAGCACCCGAGCCATCTCCGGTCCGATGACCGCCATGGCCGGTGCCTCGATCATCTCGTTGTGTCCGCATCGCACCGGTACCTCCACGATCCGGCCCGTCACGAGCGGACGCCATTCCTGTGGCGACCTTTCCCGCGGAATCGTGTCGTCTTTTCCGTCAGCCGGGAAGATCAGCAGGTCTCCCTCGTATATCTGGGGAACGAACTGGTGCGTGATTCTCTGCGAAGTCTCGTACCCTCTGGCAATCCGCTCGAGGTCCCGACCGTCGACTCCCGTCTCGGGCCCGAGCCTCCGGGCCAGCACGACCGCCGCCTCGTCGAAGGTCAGATCTCGGTCGGTCTCGATCTCGAGGCCGAGTCCTCGCAGTAGGTCTCGGACGTCGAGTGCGGCTGACGCAGAGGCATCGCCGTTGTCGGGGTAGCTGTCCATCATCGTCAGTGTGGCAACTTCGCGGCCGGACGATTGCAGTTCGACGGCCATGGCGTGCGCGATGACTCCGCCGAGGGACCAACCGAGCAAGTCGTACGGCCCGTCCGGCGAAACGGCTTCCATCTCTTCGACGTAGCGATGCGCCAACTGTTCGATCGACTGATAGTCACCGTCGTCGCTGAGTGCGGGTAGCTGAAGTCCGTACACCGGTCGGTCCTCGGGCAGATACCGCACCAAGCCGGCGTACCCCCAGGACAGGCCGATACCAGGGTGCACACAGAACAGCGGTCGCCCACTTCCTTCTGTCCGCAGCGGAACAACCACGGCGAGAAGCTCTTCCATGCCGGCGTCCACTGTCGGCATGTCGAGGCGTCGAGCGATTCCAGCGGGTGTCGGGTCGAGGAACATCCACTGAAGCGGAATTCTGCGTTGGAAACGGGAGTGCAGTGCGCTGACGATTCGGGTGGCTACCAGGGAGGACCCGCCCAGGTCGAAGAAGCTGTCGGTAGTGCTCACCCGGCTGACACCCAGAACCTCGACAAACGAGTCGACCACGGCGCGCTCGGTGTCGGTGACCGGCTCGCGGAACTCGGCTGCAGCCGAACTGAATTCGGGTTCCGGTAGAGCCTTTCGGTCGAGCTTGCCCACCGGTGTCATCGGAATCCGCTCGAGAAGTACCACTGCCGACGGAACCATGTGCGAGGGAAGTCGGTCGGCTGCGTACGCCCGTATCTCGTCGCTGTCGGAGGCGTCGGCAGCTGACGCACGCACGTACGACACGAGGACCGTTTCACCCGACGGTCCCGTGTAGCCGATAGTCGCGGCGAAGTCCACCGACGGATGGCGTGAGAGAACTGCATCGATTTCCCCGAGTTCGATCCGAAAACCACGGACCTTGACCTGGAAGTCGCTGCGCCCGATGTATTCGAGTGTGTGATGCACTCCATCGCCGGACCCAACGATTTTGGCACTGTCACCGCCGGATTCACGCCAACGTACGACATCTCCGGTGCGGTACATCCGGCGCCCCGGCGATCCGTACAAGCAAGCGACAAATCGTTCCGACGTGAGCGACGCCCGATTATGGTACCCACGTGCCATACCTGGGCCGATGATGTACAACTCCCCCGGCACGCCCACCGGTACGGGCTGCAAACGCTCGTCCAGCACCAGGAAGCCGAAGCCCACTGCCGGCGAGCCGATGTTCACTCCCGCACCGGGTTTCATCGAATCGCTGACACTCGCCTGCACGGTGGTTTCAGTCGGGCCGTAGCCGTTGTGCAGCCTCCGACCCGGCGCCCATTGCGCGACGACCTCCGGCGGGCAGGCCTCGCCCACCAGATCGAGAACACGGAGCGCCTCGAAACCGTTGTCCCCCAACGCCGCCAGCGCGGTCGGTGTAATGGTGGCATGAGTGACCTGCTCGCGCCGGAAAACATCGGCCAATTCGGCGCCACCGTACACAGCAGGCGGAACGATCACGACTTGCGCCGAGGCGCTGAATGCCATCGTCAACTCGAAGATGGAAGCGTCGAAACTCGGCGATGCCAACTGTGAGACATGAGAGTCGTGAGTGACCTCGAACCTCTCACGAGTTTCGGCCGTGAAGCTCGCCAAACCTCGATGAGTAATGTTCACTCCCTTGGGTTTCCCGGTAGATCCCGAGGTGTAGATCAGGTAGGCCGGATGATCGAGGTTCAGTTCACCGGTTCGATCGTCATCGGTGATCGGTTCCGGCGACAGCGCGGCTACCCGCCGGGCGAAGTGTGGGTCGTCGAGTTCCAGCCAGGGAACAACGTCGGGTAGCTGAGTTCGGCTGGACTGAACGGTCAAACCGAGCGAGGCTCGGCAATCGGCGAGCATGTATTCGACGCGCTCGCGCGGATAGGCCGGATCGACAGGCACAAAAGCCGCTCCGGCTTTGGTCACCGACCAGATCGCCACCACCGATTCGATCGAGCGAGGCATTCCCAGTGCCACGAAGGTCTCCGGGCCCACACCGCGACCGCACAACTCCCGGGCAACACGATTCGACCACTCGTCCAGGTCGCGATAACTGAGCTGCCGGTTCTCGAGCGACAGGGCCACCGAGTCCGGATCGATCGCCACGGCGTCCGCCAACAACTCAGGCCACAATTTCGGAGGTACTTCGGGGAGCCCATGCGCCGGCGTCAACTCGCGACGTTCAAGATCGCCGAGTAGATCGATGTCACCGATCGGTACCTGCGGATTCCGGGTCACGGCCTCGAGTACACGAACGAACATGTCGGCAAACCCGCTGACCGTACCGGGGTCGAAGAGATCGGTGGCAAAGTCGACGGCTCCGCTCATCCCTCCCGGTGCACCGCGATCGTCGTACTCTTCGGCGAGGAGGAATTCCAGGTCTACCTTCACTACCTCGAGTTCTGGGTCGATCCCGCGGACTTCCAGTCCCGCCAGCTTCAGAATCGGCCGATCGTTGTTCTGGAATTCCAGCGACACCGAGGAAATCGGTGCATAGGCGCTCGACCGTTTCGGCCCGACCGCGTCCACTACCCGCTCGAAGGGAACGTCGGAGTGCGCGAACGCGGCGACGTCGACTTCGCGGCAATGCGCAACCAACTCCCGGAACGATTGAGCCGGGTCGACCTGTGTGCGCAGTGCGAGCGTGCCGACGAACATGCCCACCAGATCATCGAGGGCACGATCTCCCCGGCCGGCGATCGGCGTTCCGATCACGATGTCGTCGGTGCTGCCCAAACGTGCCAGCAAGAGCGCGAGCGCTGCATGCACAGTCATGAATGCAGTGGACTCTTGCTGCCTCGACACGCCTCGGATACGGCGGTGAAGATCACTGCTGATCGAGAAGTGAATCCGCGAGCCGTGAAAACTCTGTTGTGTCGGCCGGTCTCGATCGAGGGGAAGTTCCAAGAGGTCGGGAGCGCCTGACAGTGCGCGTCGCCAGTAAGCCAACTGCTCGGTGATCACCGACCCAGGGTCGTCGCCGGAGCCGAGAATCTCCCGTTGCCAGAGCGCAAAGTCGGCGTACTGGACTGGAAGCGGCGTCCACTGGGGTTCCCCGCCGTACGCGTGGGCCTCGTATGCAATCATCACGTCTCGGGTCAGTGGAGACATCGAGAAGCCGTCAGCCGAGATGTGGTGCACCACTACGGCAAGTACGTGTTCGCGCTCATCGATGGTGAACAACGCTGCCCGCAGGGGAATTCGTGCGGCGACGTCGAAACCGGCCGAGACCATTCGGGCAAGCTCGTCACGGAGATGATGTTCGTCGGTCACCGATGTCTCGGCCAGTTGTGGGAGCGCGGCGCTTTCGGTGGGCACGATGTGCTGGACCGGTCCGTCGCCGTGGACCGGGAACATCGTTCGCAGCGATTCGTGGCGGGCGATGACATCGGACATCGCTGATCTCAAGGCCGGTTTGTCGAGTTCACCGCTCAACCGCACCACGAGCGGAATGTTGTAAGCAGGAGAACTGGTGTCGAGTTGATTGACGAACCACATCCGCTGCTGAGCAAACGACAAGGGGATGTTGTCGGGTCGGGTGCGCGGTTCCAGTCGCTCCGACCGTTCGGCGACCGACTGGTCGATCACCGTGGCCAACTCGGCCACCGTCGGCATCTCGAACAGGTCCCGCACGCCGACGGTAGCTCCGAGCACCGCCCGTAGCCTCGCCGCGACCGAAGTGGCGCTCAGAGAATTTCCACCGAGCTCGAAGAAACTGATGTCGGTACCGACTCGTTCGAGGCCGAGCACCTCGGCGAACACGTCCGACACTGCCTGTTCGACCGGGCCGACAGGGGGACGGAAATCCCCTGTGGTCGTCTCGATTTCGGGTCTGGGCAATGCCGAACGGTCAACTTTTCCGACAGCGGTCAATGGTATGTTCTCCAGCACCGTGAGAACGGCAGGCACCATGTGCGAAGGCAAGCGCCGGGCCACGGCGCGAATCAGGAGCCTGGTGTCCAGTCGACCCGCGGTGGGCACGACGTACGACACGAGTCGGGTGTCTCCGGTGGGGGCGGAATCGGCAACCGTAACGGCAAATCCGACGTTGGGCTCCGACATCAGCACACTGTCGATCTCACCGAGTTCGACACGGAAGCCTCGAACCTTGACCTGGAAGTCGCTTCGCCCGACGTACTCGACACACATGTCCGCCGTCCATCGCACGATGTCGCCGGTGCGGTACATCCGCGTTCCTGGGTCGGCCGGATTGGCAACAAAGCGCTCTGCCGTCAACCCCGGCCTTCGGTGATATCCCCGCGCCACGCCTGGTCCGGCCAGATACAGCTCGCCGGGGACCCCGACGGGAACCGCTTGAAGTCGAGCGTCGAGCACCAGTTCACTGACGCCACTGACAGGTCCACCGATCGTGATGCGTTCCCCGGCGGTCATGGGCGGACTGACGTTGGACATGATCGTTGCTTCGGTCGGTCCGTACGCGTTGTACAGGCGGCGGCCAGGTCCCCAGCGAGCGACGAGATCGGGTGGGCACGCCTCGCCCCCGAATACGACTTCCGAAAGTTGTTCCAGCCCAGCCGGGTCCACCGTTGCCAATGCCGCCGTGGTGATGAACGCGTGCGTGACGGAGTGCTCGGCCAGAAGCTGCGCCAGGTCCTCGCCCCCGTAGATCCCGGGTGGAGCGATAACCATCGTCGCCCCGGCGCCGAAAGCCTGCAGATATTCGAAGAGCGACCCGTCGAAACTCGGAGTGGAGAAGTGCAGCGTGCGTGATTGTGGAGTTGCGCCGTAGCGTTCGCGTTGGTCTCGGGCGAAGTTGTCGAGCCCTCGCTGTGTGACCACGACTCCCTTGGGCACGCCGGTCGACCCCGAGGTGTAGACCACGTAAGCAGCTGAATCCAACCCGATCGGACGGAGTCGGTCGTTGTCGGTCAACGGGCTCCCCGAGAATTCCTCGCACTTCTTCGTGAAATGCGGATCGTCGAGAATCAGCCACTCCGCGATATCGGGCAATCGATCTCGGCCCGCGGTGGTGGTCAATCCGAAGCTGACCATCGAATCGATCAGCATGTGATTGATCCGCTCGTCGGGATAGGCGGGATCGATCGGCACGAATGCAGCGCCCGTCTTGGCGACGGCAAGTATCGACACCACGGACGTGAGAGAACGTGGGACACCGACTGCTACGTAGTCCTCGGTTCCCAGTCCTCGCGAGACCAGCACGCGAGCAATGCGATTGGAGAGGATGTCCAGCTCGCCGTAGGTCAGGCTGCCGTCCGCCGATTCCACGGCGAGCGCGTTCGGATCACGCTGGGCTGCCGCATCGAAGATCTCCGGGAAGACGCGCGACGACCCACCAGCCGTGCCACGGGCCGGCACCAATTCGGCACGTTCGGACGGGGCGAGCACCGACACCACAGCCAAGGGGCGATCCGGCTGGGCACACGCTTCGAGTACACGATGCAGTCGTCCGGCGATCTCTTCGATGTCGGCGGCACCGAAAACCTCGGGTAGGTACTCGAATTTCAGGCGGAGTCTGGTGTCGACCGATGCCACCAGGCTGAGCGGGTAGTGGGCAGCGTCCTTGGCTTCGACATCGATGATCCGGATCCCCGCGATATCGGTATCGGACGAAAGGCCCTGACGGTCAGCGGGATACGATTCGAAGACAGTCAACGTATCGAATCCGGTCTCCGGCCCCGTGGCTACTTGGATCTCGGAAAGCCCGAGATAGTGATGATCCGACAGCTCTGCTTGCTCGGCCTGGATCCGCGCGAGGAGTGTGCCGATACTTTCTCTCGGGCGCAGAGTGATTCGGACCGGAATTGTGTTGATGAAAAGCCCGATCATGGTTTCGATCCCGGTCAGCTCGGGAGGTCGACCCGACACCGTCGCTCCGAACACCACATCATCTCTCCCGGTCAGTGCAGCGAGGACGATCCCCCACGATGCCTGAACAATTGTGTTGATCGTCAGCCCGAGTTCACGCGCCATCCCGCGAAGTGAGGTTGTGAACTCCTCGTCCAGATCGAACACCCACTCGGCCGCCATGGTGGAGAGTCGACGAGATCGAACCGCCGGAGCCAACAGCGTCGGTCCTTCGACTCCGCTCAGCGTCCTCGCCCATACAGCTCGAGAAGCTTGCTGATCGCGGCGGCTCATCCAGGTCAGATAGTCGCGATACGCGCGCGCGTGAGGCAAGGCCGCCACTTCACCGTCAGCGGCATAGAGCGTCGCCAACTCCCGGATCAGCAGTGGCATGGACCAGCCGTCCAGAAGGATGTGATGGTTGGTGAGCACCAGCGTGAACTTTTCGGGGGCGAGAGCAATCAGCGTGAATCTGATCAACGGCGCCTGCGCCATGTCGAACGGGCGCGCTCGGTCCTCCGCCAGTGCTCGATCAAGATCCTGATCTGTTGCACCAGTGAGGTCGATTTCCTGCCACGGCGCTGCCACGGTGCTTCGGACCACCTGGACGGCACGGCCGTCCGCGCCGTGTAGGAAGGCGGTACGCAGGTTCTCATGCCTGTCGAGCAGCGCGGCGGCGGCGCGATGCAGGCGCTCCGAATCGACTGCGCCGGCTAGATCGAGAGCCACTTGTACGAGGTATGCGTCGACCGATCGTTCGGCAAGTTCGGCATGGAACAACAACCCCGCTTGCAATGGAGAGAGCGACCAGACGTCGCTCAGGTCGGGGCACCGGCTTTCGAGGTCGTCGACCGCGTCCTGTCGAAGATCGACCAGATCGAAGTCCGAGGGTGTGAATCCGCCGCTGTCCGTCGCGTACTCTCCGAGCCCGACCAATGCGTCGAGCCACCACTGCGCCAGTTGCCGAACGTCGTCCGCGCCCAGAATGTCCGGTGGGAACGTCCAGCTGGCAACGAGCTGCGGGCCGTCCTCGGTATCACTGTTGTCGGTGTCGCTGTCGTCGACGGTCATCACGTTGACCTCGAGGACGCCGGCGAGTGGGAGATCGACGGCCGTAACCGTCCGCAAGTTCTCGTCGCGGATCGGTACCCATCCCGCTGAAGCGTCGGCCTCGGATCCACCGACGCGTCCGAGGTAGTTGAAACTGATCTGGGGCTCCGGAAGTTGCGAAAGTGTCTGTGCCGTTTCGCGGTTCAGATAGCGCAGCAACCCGAAGCCGATGCCGCGGTCCGGCACCGCCCGGAGTTGTTCCTTGACGGCCTTGGCAGCGACGCCCGCAGCCGGACCGCCGGCGAAGGCGTCGCTCGGATCCACTCCGCTCAGATCGATCCGCACCGGGAAGATCGACGTGAACCATCCCACTGTGCGAGCAAGATCTGCCCCGGGAACCACCTGTTCCTCGCGTCCGTGTCCCTCGAGGCTGATCAATGTCTCCGGATTGTCGATCCCGCGCTCCCTATGCCAGCGGACCATCGCAAGAGCCAAAGCCGTCAACAATCCGTCCTCGACGCTCCCGTGAATCGCCTGCGGCACTGTCGTCGACACGGCCTCGGTCAATGCCGTGGGAACTCGTACTTCGATGTAAGTGGTGGCCGAGGCGGTGTCCCTCTTCGTCAGGGCGCGCACACCCAGAGCCGGATCTGGACCCGCGAGCACCTCTCGCCAATAGTCGAGTTCAGCAACCCGATCCGGCTCGCGCGCGGCGTCGACGAGGCCACGTGCCCATCGACGCATCGAGGTCCCGACCGGAGCCAGTGACGGGTCGACGCCTGATTGCACCTGCGCACAAGCAAGTGCAAGATCGGGGATCAGGATTCGCCAGGAAACACCGTCCGTCACCAGATGGTGTGCTACCAGTAGCAACCGTTTCTGGCGCTGTCCTTCCTTTTGAATCTGTCCGTCGGTGTCGAGCAGGACTGCCTGCACCATCACACCTGTCTCCGGGTCGAGCCGCCCCAGAGCTGCGTCGAGTTCTGCCGAGACCGTCTCCGCGGCAGCACCCTCTAGGCCCACGTGGCGTACGACGGTCTCCGCCCGCACCGTACCTGCTGGCGCAACGTCCATCCGCCGAGCGGATTCAGGATGCAGCGTCGCCCGGATGCCCGCGCGGAGGATGTCGTGGTGGTCCAGCACGGCCTGCATCGCCTGTGTCAGCGTGACCTCGTCGAGCGTGGCAGGAACCGCGAGGAGAACAGATTGTGAGTACCGCCGAAAATCTCCGCCGCGATCGAGCATCCACGCCGCGATCGGCGTCAACTCGATCTCCCCGACGCCGCCACCGGGCAACTCGTCGAGAACAGCGTAACCGCCAGACGTACCGGCCGTCTCGGACAGCGCCGCAACGGTTTTGCGTTCGAATACCTCGCGCGGTGAGATCAAAACTCCCGCAGACTTGGCTCGCGTCACCAACTGGATGGACATGATCGAGTCACCACCGAGAGTGAAGAACGAATCGTCGACCCCCACCTCGTCGAGTCCCAGAACTTCGGCGAACAGGCCCGCAAGGATGCTTTCCGTCTCGGAGGCGGGGCCACGACTCACGGTTGTCTGTAGCCCGAAGTCAGGTTCAGGCAACGCTTTCCGGTCGAGTTTGCCGTTCACCGTCAGCGGCAACGCCTCGAGAACCGTCACGACAGCGGGGACCATGTGTGCCGCCAACCTCTGTGAGAGATACTCGAGCAACGCCGCCGGAGAGACAGTGGCAACGGCCTCCGGCACCACGTAGCCCACCAACCGGTCTCTGCGGGCCACGACCGCCGCCTGAGACACGCCCACTTCGGAGAGCAGCGCAGCCTCCACCTCGCCGAGTTCGATTCGGTACCCCTTCACCTGCACCTGCAGATCGTTTCGTCCGAGGTACTCCAGCTGCCCGCTGTCGTTCCAGCGCCCCAGGTCACCGGATCGATACATACGCGCCCCACTGACGGTGAGGTCGGGAATGAACCGCGCGGAGGTCAGACCGAACCGGCCGAGGTATCCGCGTGACACCTGATCGCCGCAGACATACAGTTCACCCACCACACCGGGCGGCACCGGGTGCAACCGCTGATCCAACACATACACACGCAATCCGGGCAACGCCCGACCGATCACCGAGGCCGATCCGTCACGCGCCAGCTCACGATCGAGCGGTAGGTGGCTGACGTGCACCGTGGTCTCCGTGATGCCGTACATGTTGACCAGATCTGGTGACGAAGTCCCGCGGCGGGCGTACCAGCGCGTCAACTGTCCGAAGTCGAGGGCTTCTCCACCGAAGATCACGTAGCGCAATGACAGGGCCGCGCTCCCGATACGCCGGTCGGCTTCCGCCAATTGATAGAAGGCAGTGGGAGTTTGATTGAGCACCGTGACACGTTCGTGCCGTAGCAATTCGAGGAATGCCTCTGGTGAACGGGCCGTGAAGTAGTCGACCAGTACCAGCCGGCCACCGTGTGCGAGTGCGCCCCACATTTCCCAGACCGAGAAGTCGAATGCCTCGGAATGGAACATCGTCCACACATCGCCGCTGCCGAAGCCGAAGAGCGCTCCGGTGTTTGCCAGCAACGTCACGACGCTGCGGTGGGAAACCTGCACCCCCTTCGGACGCCCAGTAGACCCCGAGGTGTAGATCACGTAGGCCACCGAATCGGGTCGGAGCGGTAGCAGCCGGTCTTGGTCGGTCACCGGAAACGGAGAACTCCTAAGCAGCGCTTCGAGAATCGCCGGGTCGTCCACGGCAATCACTGGAATCTCGTTGTCTGCGATTGCGTCACTGTCTCGTATGTCGGCGCCGTCGGCCCCAGTGGTCAGCACACACTTCGGCGCGGAGTCACGAAGCACGAAGTCCACCCGGTCGACCGGAGACGTCAGGTCCACCGGTAGGTATCCGCCACCCGCCTTCACAACCGCCAGCAATGCCACCACCAGGTCGATCGAGCGGGTCATCGCGACTGCCACCAGGGTTTCCGGCACCACACCCTGAGCCACCAACAGTCGAGCGAGGCGGTTTGCTCGCTCGTCGAGTTCGCTGTAGGTGACGGACAATCCGTCGCAGCGCACCGCCACGGCATCACCGGACGTCAGCACCGCACGATCGAAGAGATCCGACAGCGAATCCTCGTGGGTTCCGACGCCCGAGACCGAGGCCGAGGCCGAGGCCGATGGCGCAACCAGCATCTCGCTGTATTCGCCGGCCAGAAGTATGTCGATGTCGCCGACGACTGCCGACGGATCCTCGATCACGGCGCCGATCACTCTCTCGAAGCGCTCCGCGATGCGCGTCACCGATACTCGATCGAAAATATCTGTTGCATAACGGAAACCGGCGCTGATACCGGCCGGACCACCGTGCTCGTCGACGTGTTCCATCACACTCAGTTGTAGATCGAATTTCGCAACCGCGAGATCGATGTCGAGCGAGCGAGCCGTCAGTTCCGGCAATTCGAAGCGCAGTCCCGTATCGGTCTGGAATTCGAGGAGTACTTGAAAGAGGGGTGAATGCGCGGTGGAACGGTCGGGCGAGAGGTCATCCACCAACCTCTCGAAGGCAATGTCTGCATGGTCGAGTGCACCGAGATCCGTTGACCGCACCGCGGCCAACACCTCGGCAAAGGTTGCTCCGGATTGGACGGGTGTGCGAAGCACGAGCGTGTTGACGAACATCCCGACCACATCGTCGAACACCGAAGCACCGCGCCCTGCGACCGGAGTGCCGATCACTACGTCGTCCGACGCCGAAAGCCGTGCCAGCAACACCGCGAGCGCCGCATGCATCGCCATGAACAGGGACGCACCATTCTGGTGTGCGAGGTCGGTCAAAACTCGATGGATCTCGGGTGAGAAGTCCATCGAAACCACCGCGCCCTCGGTAGACCGTTTCGGCGTTCGTGGTCGATCGAGAGGGAGCGGCAAGACTTCTGGAATATCCGACAGCTTCGCTGTCCAGTAATCGAATTCATCCGACGTCGACGTTCCCGGACCAACTTCTGCGTCGAGGATCTCCCGCTGCCACAGGCTGTAGTCGGCATACTGGATGGGCAGTGGCTCCCAGTCCGGATTCTGCTCCTGAGCACGGGATGTATAGGCGCGCATCAGGTCACGTGCCAGTGGCGCCATCGAGAAACCGTCCGCGGCGATGTGGTGGACGACGATCGCAAGAACATGCTGCTCCGGCCCGATTCGGAGTAACCTCACGTGCAGCGGGAACTCTTCGGCCACATCGAATCCGACGTCGAAGAACGCGTGCAAATCCGTAAAAAGCCGCTCGCCGGAAATCGGGACGGGGTGGATTCGAGGAGCAGCGAGCGCTGGTTCGGCGATCACCTGGTGGGGCCCGTTCGCGGACGTCGGGAAGATCGTTCGAAGGGTTTCGTGCCGTTCCACCACATCACCCAGTGCGGCTTGGAGCGCACCCGAATCCAGGAAGCCGTCCAGTTGTAGTGCGACGGGGATGTTGTAAAGCGGAGACGAGGTGTCGAACTGGTTGACGAACCACATGCGCGCCTGTGAGAGCGATAGCGGAATGTGTTCTGGCCGGGTCTTACCCGCGATTTCTGAAATCCCCGAACCTTCCCGCCCCGAACCTTCCGGCCCCGAACCTCGCAGCACAGCTTGCAGCTGATCGATCGATTCCGCCAGATCAGCGACCACGGGAGTGTCGAACAAGGCCTTCACACCGACATTCGTGCTCGATTCGGATCTGATGCGCGCTGCGACGCGAGTGGCGCTGAGCGAGTCTCCACCCAATTCGAAGAAATTGTCGTCGGCGCCCACCTGGTCGAGATCGAGCACCTCGGCGATGGCTCGAGCGACCATAACTTCGGCTCGTGTGCTCGGCGTCCGATAGTCCGCGGCTGTAAAAGTAGTGTCCGGGAGGGCTTTACGGTCCAACTTCCCATGCACCGTCACCGGAAACTCCCCCAACACCACAACCACCGACGGCACCATGAACCCCGGAAGAGACCTCCGCACCCCCTCCAACACCACCACCTCATCGACCACCACCCCCACC